>MERT01000001.1:0-267335 GCA_001770705.1 Burkholderiales bacterium GWF1_66_17
CGCCGGCCCGCTGCTCGCCGCCGAGATGGATGCGATCGGCAAGGCTCTCGCCAACCCGAAGCGCCCGCTGATCGCCATCGTTGCCGGCAGCAAGGTCAGCACCAAGCTCACCATCCTGCAGGCCCTGGCCAAGAACGTGGATGGCCTGATCGTCGGCGGCGGCATCGCCAACACCTTCATGCTCGCCGCTGGTCTGAAGATCGGCAAGAGCCTGGCCGAGCCCGACCTGATCGGCGAAGCCAAAGCCGTGATCGACGCCATGAAAGCGCGCGGTGCGGCCGTGCCGATCCCGACCGACGTGGTCTGCGCCAAGAGCTTCAGCCCCGACGCCGTGGCCACGGTGAAAGCCGCCACCGACGTGGCCGAAGACGACCTGATCCTGGACATCGGCCCGCAGACCGCGCAGCTGCTGGCCGAACAACTCAAGAAGGCCGGCACCATCGTCTGGAACGGCCCGGTGGGCGTGTTCGAATTCGCCGCCTTCGAGAACGGTACCAAGGTGATCGCACACGCGATTGCCGAGAGCAGCGCCTTCAGCATCGCCGGTGGTGGCGACACCCTGGCGGCCATTGCCAAGTACGGCATCGAGAAAGACGTGGGCTACATCTCCACCGGTGGCGGCGCCTTCCTCGAAGTGCTGGAAGGCAAGACGCTACCGGCCTTCGAGGTGTTGGCGCGCAGAGCAGAGACCCCCTGATTTCCGACTTCAACTCATCTTTCCAAGGACATTCCCCATGGCCCTCATCTCCCTTCGCCAGCTGCTCGACCACGCGGCAGAACACAACTACGGCCTGCCGGCCTTCAACGTCAACAACATGGAGCAGGTGCAGGCCATCATGCAGGCCGCAGACAAGGTGAACAGCCCGGTCATCCTGCAGGGTTCGGCCGGTGCGCGCTCGTATGCGGGCGAGCCCTTCCTGCGCCACCTGATTTCCGCCGCGATCGAGATGTACCCACACATCCCCGTCTGCATGCACCAGGACCACGGCGCCGCGCCCGCCATCTGCTTCCGCTCCATCCAGTCGGGCTTCAGCTCGGTGATGATGGACGGCAGCCTGCTGGCCGACGGCAAGACGCCGTCGAGCTACGAGTACAACGTCAACACCACCAAGCAGGTGGTGGACCTGGCCCACGCCTGCGGCGTGTCGGTCGAAGGTGAACTCGGTTGCCTGGGTTCGCTCGAAACCGGCAAGGCCGGCGAGGAAGACGGCCACGGCGCCGAAGGCGAGATGGACCACTCCATGCTGCTGACCGACCCCGACGAAGCCGCGGACTTCGTGAGCAAGACCCAGGTGGACGCGCTGGCCATCGCCATCGGCACCAGCCACGGGGCCTACAAGTTCAGCAGCAAGCCCAGCGGCAAGGTGTTGCGCATCGACCGCGTGAAAGAGATCCACCAGCGCATTCCCAACGTGCACCTGGTGATGCATGGCAGCTCCAGCGTGCCCGAGGACTGGCTGGCCATCATCAACCAGTACGGCGGCGACATGGGCGTCACCTACGGCGTGCCGGTGGAAGAGATCGTCGAAGGCATCAAGAACGGCGTGCGCAAGGTCAACATCGACACCGACCTGCGCATGGCCAGCACCGGCGCGATCCGCAAGCACCTGGCCGAAGACCGCAAGAACTTCGACCCACGCAAGTTCTACAAGGAAGCCACCAAGGCGATGCAGGCGATCTGCGCCGCGCGCTACGAGGCCTTCGGTGCCGCCGGCATGGCCAGCAAGATCACCCAGGTGCACAGCCTGGAGACGATGCAGAAGCGCTACGACAAGGGCGAGCTGGCCGCCAAAGTGGCCTGAGAAAAGTGCGAGGGAACAGCGACAGCCCCTCCGGCGCGAAATACCTCAACCCAGGATGCGGTGGAACCGGCTTAGCCGGGCCACGCGCATCGCCCCCTGGGGGGTGACGCGCTGCAAGCGCGGCGCGGGGGGAGCCTTATTTACTGCTGACGTACTCAGCAACAGCCGCCATCTCCAGCTCCGTCATCTTCTCCGCCACCACATGCATCACCGCGTTGTCGTTCGTGCGGTCGCGTTTGTTGAACGATTTCAGCTGGGTGTGGATGTAGCCTGAGAACTGGGTCGCCAGTCGGGGCAGGTTGGCTGCGCCCTCGGCGTTGGTACCGTGGCAGTTCACGCAGGCTGGTACGCCGCTGAACTTGTTGCCGTTGTGGAAGATGTAGCGGCCCATGGCGGCGAGTTGCGGGTCCTTGGGCTCCTCGCGCGGGATCGACATCTTCTCGTAGTACTTGCCCAGCGCCAGCATTTCGTCGGGCGTGAGCTTGCTCACCATCTCGACCATGGCGGTGCTCTTGCGTTGGCCACTCTTGAAAGCCGTGAGCTGCTTGGCGATGTACTCGGCGTGTTGCCCGGCCAGACGCGGGAACACCTCGCTGGTGGACTCGCCCTGCGCTCCGTGGCACAGGAAGCAGGAGCCTCCCGCGATCTTCTTGGCACGGGCTTCGTCTGCCTGGGACCAAGCGGCGCTGCTGCCAAGCAGCAATGCCGCAGCAGCCGCTACCTGGGTGAAAAGGGTGAGTCTGGCAACCTTCATTGCATAACCTCTGGCTGATATTTGAGTGCGAAAAAAACGCCCCGGCTTGGCGCCAGGGCGTTGTGGGGCATCAGGCGAGGGTGTCCGCCCAGATGTTGCGCGCCCAGGCGTGGGCATAGCGGCCTTCGAGTTCGCTGGCCGCCACCGACACACCGCCCGAGCCAGGCACCGTGAGCATGGTCTTCTTCTCGGCGTCGTACCGGTGCACGCTGGCCACGTGCACCACGTCTTCGTCGGTCACGAAGCTGTAGCAGGTGTTGGCGTAGATCGGCAGCGAGAGCGGTTCCTTGCCTTCCAGCAGGGCCACCACGGCCGCGGCACAGGTCTTGCCGTGCTGGTTGGCCATGTGGCCGGACTTGGGCATGCCGGGCGCGATCTGGATCGAGTCGCCCAGCACGTGGATGTTCTTCCTGGCCTTCGATTCGAAGGTGAGGAAGTCGACCTCGCACCAGCGGTTGTTGGCGGTGGCCAGGCCGGCGGTGACGGCGATGGCGCCAGCGCGCATGCTGGGCACCACGTTGGCGACACCGGCCTTGAAGTCGTCGTTGAATTCGAACTTCAGCGTGTTGGTGGCCGCGTCCACGTCGACTACCTTGTGCTTGGGTCGGTACTCGATCATGCCGTCGTAGTGATCCTTCCAGGCCTTCATGAACAGGCCCTTCTTCGACTGGATGTCGTCGTTGGCGTCGAAGATCACGACCTTGCTCTTGGGCTTGGCCTTCTTGAAGTAGTTGGCGACCATGCAGGCGCGCTCGTAGGGGCCTGGCGGGCAGCGGTACGGTGCGAGCGGGATCGAGAGCGCGTACACGCCACCGTCGGGCATGGCTTCGAGCTGCTTGCGCAGGGCCACGGTCTGGGCGCCGGCTTTCCAGGCGTGCAGCACCTTGTCTTGCGCGCCGGGCTTGGCCATGCCAGGCAGGGTGTCCCACATGAAGTCGATACCGGGCGAGAGGATCAGGCGGTCGTAGGGCAGTTCGCCGCCGCCGGCGAGTTTCACCATGCGCTTCTCGGCATCGATACTGGCGACCATGTCGCGCACGACTTTCACGCCATGGCGCTTTTCCAGGTTGTCGTATGGGGTGGTGATGTCGGCGATGGTCTTGCTGCCCTGGATCACCAGGTTGGAAATCGGGCAGGAGACGAAAGCCGGATTCGGCTCGATCAGCGTGACGTTGATCCCATAGTCCGAGAACAGTCGCACGTATTTGGCGGCGGTGGCGCCACCATAGCCACCCCCGACGACGATGACCTTCGCGCCACTGGCGCCCCCGGCGGCACAGCCACCCAGCAGACCCAGACCGGCGACCGCCGAACCGGCGCCCAGCGTTTGTACAAATTGACGACGTTGCATGGTTGGGCTCCTTATTTTTTCAGGCTGGCGAAGTAGGCGGCCAGTTGCTGGAGCTGCTCGTCGGAGTAGCCCTTGGTCAGCTGGTGCATGATGGTGGCGGGCTTGCGGCCGGTCTTGAAGTCCATCATCTTCTGGATCAGTTCGTCCTTGTCCTTGCCGGCCAGCGACTCATTGCCCGTCTCGGCTTTGCCCATGGTGCCGTGGCAGTTGGCACAAGCCGCTGCCCACACGCGCACCTGATTCACTTCCGCCTGCGCCCCAAAAGCGGCTGCACTCAGCGCACCCACAGCCAGCCATTTCATTGTTTTGATCATCGTCACCTCCAGAAGAGTGGTTGGGAAAAACACCATCTAAAACTGTAGCAGAGGGGCTTCTGGCGCAAAGCATCAGTACTTCCGCATATTTAGATGGTTGATCCTAGCACCGTGATCTGGCCCTCCAAACCGTAAAAACCCTATCAGATTTGGTCGGCATATGGACCGATAAGTCAGTGACCCGTAAGGGTTTTTTGGCCGGCGAGGCTTTTGAACGGGCGCGTGCTTTCGAGCTCGGTGCGGGGCTCCACTTGTCAGAAAAATGCGAGGATTCGGGTTTACACTAATCTGTATATAGGCATTCAATCATATAGTTGTTTGATCGAAATCAAACCAGTCTGGAGACAAACCGGTGGATGACATGCACGAGGTTTTTGAGTCCGTGGCGCGCTATTTCAGCGTGCTCGGCGAGCCTACGCGGCTGCGCATCTTGCACGCGCTGTGCCAGCAGGAGAAGTGTGTCAACGAGATCATCAAGGTGACCGCGCTGGCGCAGGCCAATGTGTCCCGCCATCTCGGCCTGATGTACCAGGCCGGCATGCTGTCGCGCCGCCGCGAGGGCACCCAGATTTTTTACAAGGTGGCCGACCCGATGTACATCGAGCTGTGTCGCACGGTGTCGACCCAGGTGGCCGGTCGAGCCGACAGCGCATCCGTTTCCCGTGAAAGTTTCAACCATTTTGTTGAAGACATGACCCCGCGCCAAAGCCCCAAGGTCAAAACCAGGGCCAAACGCAATCCCCCCGCCAACCAGAAGGAAAAAGCAAGTGTCTAAAGACCTGAGCGAAGTGATTGGACGCGTGATCCCCGCGCCCGAAAATTTTCTGAGTCCCGAGAAGCTCGAACAGGCGCGCAAGGCGCGCCGCAGCTTCATGGGCAAAGCACTGGCCATGGGCGCCGGCGTTGCCGCATCGGCGGGCGCGGCCACCCGTGCCATGGCAGCTGACGGTGAAGAAGCGATTCTGAAGTTGCCCGAGCACAGCACCGGGCTGGGCCAGGCGGTGGCTATGGAAGACGGCTACGGCAAGCCCAGCAAGTGGGAAACCAATCTGCGCCGCCGCCAGAGTCCGGGTCTGACCCGTGTGGACCAGGCTTCGGTGAGCTTCACGCCGCTGCAGGGCCTGTTCGGCATCATCACGCCCAGCGGCCTGCACTTCGAGCGCCACCACCAGGGCTGGTGGGATATCGATCCCTCCAAGCACCGCCTGATGATCAACGGCCTGGTCAAGCGCCAGCGCGTCTTCACCATGGACGACCTGATGCGCCTGCCCAGCGTTTCGCGCATCCACTTCATCGAGTGCGGCGCCAATTCCGCCACCGAATGGGGCAATGTGGCTGTGCCCACGGTGCAATACACGCATGGCATGGTCAGTTGCTCCGAGTTCACCGGCGTGCTGCTGTCCACGCTGCTGGAGATGTGCGGCTACGACAAAAAGGCCGCCAAGTACGTGCTGGCCGAGGGTGCTGACGGTTCTTCCATGACCCGCACCATCGACATCGAGCGCGCCATGGACGATTGCATCGTGGCCTGGGCCATGAACGGCGAAATGCTGCGCCCTGAAAACGGTTATCCGCTGCGCCTCGTGGTGCCCGGCATCCAGGGTGTGAGCTGGGTCAAGTACCTGCGCCGCATCGAAGTGGGCGACCAGAAGTACGCGACCAAAGACGAGGCCGTGCACTACATCGACCACATGCCCGACGGCACGCACCGCCAGTACACCGGCATCCAGGAGTGCAAGTCGGTCATCACCACACCGTCGGCCGGCCAGACGCTGCTGGACAAGGGTTACTACAACGTGACCGGCCTGGCCTGGTCGGGCCGCGGCTCGATCAAGCGGGTGGACGTGAGCGTGGACGGTGGCCGCAACTGGCGCACCGCGCGTCTGGAAGGACCGATCGTGCCCAAGGCCATGACGCGCTTCAACATCGACTGGGTCTGGGACGGCAAGCCCGCCATCCTGCAGGCACGCGCGGTCGACAGCACGGGTTATGTACAGCCCAAGATCAACCAGCTGCGCGCCGTGCGCGGCACCAAGTCTGTCTACCACCAGAACGCCATCCAGAGCTGGCTGGTGTCCGAAAACGGTGAAGTCTCCAACGTGCAGGTGTACTGATGAAATCCATTTTTAAACTTTCGACAAAAGCCGTTGTCGTGTCTGCGGCGCTCTCGGCGCTCACCATCGGTTCCGCCCTGGCGCAGAGCGCTCCGTGGCACAACATGGGTCGCGATGCCACACCCGCCGAGGTGAAGGCCTGGGACATCGACGTGCGACCCGACTTCAAAGGCCTGCCCGCCGGTGCTGGCAGCGTCTCGCAAGGCGAAGCGGTCTGGGAAGTCAAGTGTGCGTCTTGCCACGGCAGCTTCGGCGAGTCCAACGAAGTGTTCACGCCCATCATCGGCGGCACCACCAAGGACGACATCAAGAACGGCCGCGTGAAGGGTCTGGAAGAGGGCAAGAGCATCTCGCCCCAGAAGACCACCATCATGAAGGTGGCCACGGTCTCCACGATCTGGGACTACATCAACCGCGCCATGCCCTGGAACGCGCCCAAGACGCTCACCACCAACGAGGTCTATGGCGTGACGGCCTACCTGCTGAGCCTGGCCGAGGTCGTGCCGGCGGACTTCACCTTGACCGACAAGAACATTGCCGAGGTGCAAAAGCGGATGCCCAACCGCAATGGCATGGTGTTCTACGAGCCGCTGTGGAAAGCGAATGGCAAGGGCGACGTGAAGAATGTGGCCTGCATGAAGGACTGCTCGGTCGATCCCAAAGTGCACTCTTTCCTGCCGGACTTTGCCCGCGATGCCCACGGCAATATCCAGGAGCAGAACCGTGTGATCGGCCCGGTGCGTGGCGCCGACACGACCAAGCCCGCGCCCAAGGGCCTGGTGGGTTCGTCTGCCGCGGCACCGGTGGTGGTGGCCGCCCGCACGGCATCGGGCGGCGCGGATGCCAAAGGCATGCTGAACACCAATGCCTGCACCGCCTGCCACGGGTTGAAGAGCAAGATCGTTGGCCCTGGCTTCAACGAAATCTCTGCCAAATACAAGGGCAGGGCCGACGCCGAAACCTACCTGGAAGGCAAGATCAAGTCGGGTGGTTCGGGTGTCTGGGGTGCCGTGCCCATGCCGGCCCAGGACCAGCTCTCGGCTGCCGACGCCAAGACCATCGCCAAGTGGATTGTGGAGGGCGCGAAATAAACCGAAAACAACCCAGCTGCGTTCGCCGCGGAGGTGACTGCTCCGCGCATCCCTCCAAATATGCGCATTTAATCGTTAACCCCATACGTTTTTTACCAAGGAGACCCTAAGCTATGAAGATGGATTTCAAACAGGTTGTCCTCGCCGCTTCGGCCCTGCTCGTCACCGCAGGTGCCTATGCCGTGGACGCTGCTGCCGCCAAGGCCCTCGCTTCCAAGAGCGCGTGCCTGGCCTGCCATGCTGCGGACAAGAAGCTGGTGGGCCCCGCCTACAAGGATGTGGCCGCCAAGCACAAGGGTCAGGCCAACGCCGAAGCCACAGTGGCAGCGCGCATCAAGTCTGGCGGTTCCGGCCTGTACGGTCCTGTGCCCATGCCGCCCCAGCCGGCACTGAAAGACGACGAGCTCAAGCTGCTCGCCGCCTGGGTGCTGGCCGGTGCCCCCGATAAGTAAACTCACCCCCACTTTTTTTCAGGAGTTCCCCATGAACAGTTCCCGTCGCACAGCCATCAAGTCCACCGGCGCGTTCGCCTCCCTGATCGCCCTGGGCCTCGTGACCCAGAGCCAGGCCCAGGCCGCCGTGGATCACGCCAGCTTCCAGGTCAAGACCCTGGAAGATGCCCTCAAGGCCATCGGTGGTACCGCTGCCGCCAGCGACCAGGTTTCCGTGGTGTCGCCCGACATCGCCGAGAACGGCGCTGTCGTGCCCGTCGGCGCCACCAGCAAGCTGCCCAACACGACCGAGATGTACCTCATCGTCGAGAAGAACCCGACCCCGCTGTCGTGCGCGTTCATGATCCCCGCCGGCACCGCTGCCGACGTGCAGACCCGTCTGAAGATGGGCCAGAGCACCAACGTGGTGGCCGTGGTCAAGGCCGATGGCAAGCTGTTCTCGGCTTCCAAAGAGACCAAAGTGACGCTGGGTGGCTGCGGCGGCTGATCGCACCGAGTTCACACCACACAACCCCGCAAACCATATTTTTTTGAATTGATAGGAGTCCATCATGGCTGATCCGATGCGCATCCGTGCCGCCCTCGCTGGCGACGAAACCACCGTTCGCGTGCTCATGTCCCACCCCATGGAACCCGGTACCCGCAAAGACGCGGCCGGCGCCCTCATCCCCGCCCACTTCATCAAGGATGTGGAAGCCACCAGCGCCGGCAAGACCGTGCTCAAGGCCATGTTCAGCGGCTCCGTGTCGCAGAACCCCTTCCTGTCCTTCAAATTCAAGGGCGGCGCCAAGGGTGACAAAGTCGTGGTGAAGTGGACCGACAGCAAGGGCGACTCCCGCACCGACGAAGCTGCCATCGCCTGACAGGGCGCGGGCAAGAGACGGCCAGCCACGCAAGGTGCTGGCCGTTTTTTGATTTTTCACTGCAAAAGAAGGAGACCCCCTGATGAAACAAGCCGTGGTTTACCGCAGCGCCTTTGTGGCTGTCGCACTGACCTTGGGTGCTGGTGCAGCGTCTGCCCAGGGCAATGCCGCGCTCGATGGCATCGCCAAGTACCGTGAGATGCTGCAGGATGGCAATCCGGCCGAACTGTTCGAAATGAAGGGCGAAGAGCTCTGGAAACAGAAGCGTGGCCCGAAAAACGCCTCGCTGGAACAGTGTGACCTGGGCAAGGGTCCGGGGGTCATCAAGGGGGCCTTCGTCGAGCTGCCCCGGTATTTCAAGGACACCGGTCGCGTTCAGGATCTGGAAACCCGCCTCATCACCTGCATGGAGACCCTGCAAGGCTTCAAGGGCGAAGACATCGCCAAGACGCCTTTCGGCAAGGGTGAGAAGGCCAACCTGGTTGCCATCACCACCTATGTGGCCACGGCTTCCAAGGGCATGCGCTTCAACCTGCCTCAGGCCACCGATCAGGAAAAGACCATGTACGAAGTGGGCAAGCGCCTGTTTTTCCAGCGAGGCGGCCCGCACGATTTCGCGTGCTCATCCTGCCATGGCGTCGACGGTGGACGCATCCGTCTGCAAGACCTTCCCAACCTGACCAAGAACCCCGGCGACGGCATCGGCTTTGCAGCCTGGCCCGCCTACCGCGTGTCCAATTCGCAGATGTGGTCCATGCAACACCGCCTGAACGACTGTTACCGTCAGCAGCGCTTTCCCGAGCCCAAGTTTGGCAGCGATGCCACCATCGCTCTGGGCGTCTACATGGGCGTCAATTCCAAAGGCGCCGAGTCCATCGTGCCGGCCATCAAGCGCTGATCAGGAGACCACGACATGAAAAAAACCATGACCTACGCCGTTCTGCCCCTGGTTGCCGTGGTGCTGGCCGCCTGCTCGGCTTCGCCCGCTGGCAACGACTACGACAAGGCCGCCGCCGCCGTGGTGGCCTCGTCGTTCCAGCCCAAAGGCATCGTGAGCCTTGACAACCTCAAGCAGGACGAAGCCAACCGCCTGTGCAGCGCGGCCGACGTGGCCGGCAAGCCCCTGGACGAGAAAACCACCAAGGCCATCGAAGCCGCCGAACTCAAGACCGTCAAGATGCCCAGCGACGGCAAGTTTCTGGGCGACTGGAAGGCGGGCGAGAAAATTGCACAGAGCGGACGCGGCCTGACCTGGTCCGATGATGCCAAGACCGTCAACGGTGGCAACTGCTACAACTGCCACCAGATCAGCAAGGAAGAGATTTCCTTTGGCAACCTGGGACCAAGCCTGTACAACTACGGCAAGACCCGCGGCGTGACCGATCCCAACAGCCCGGCGGCCAAGGCGATTGTGGAATACACCTGGGGCAAGCTGTGGAACGCGCGCGCCTACAACGCCTGCTCGCAAATGCCGCGCGCTGGCCACAAGGGCATCCTGAGCGAAAACAACATCAAGGACGTGATGGCGCTGTTGCTGGACCCCGCATCGCCCGTCAACAAGTAGAGGAAACCACGCCCACAGGACGCCTGACCTGTGGTGCGGCCTGCTCCCGGTGTTGAACCGGGAGCAGGGAGGTGGCAAAAAAATTTGGCGCAAATATCAGCAATCAATTGTTAAGGAATGTTTATGAGCTTCAGTCGTCGTGAATTCATGCAGGTGCTCGCCGTGGCCAGCGCGGGCGGCATGGCTCTGGACCACAAGGATGTGCTGGCCGGCAAGCCCGGCGCGGGCCAGGCGATGTACGACCTGCCCAAGTTCGGCAATGTCAGCTTCCTGCACTTCACCGACTGCCATGCGCAGCTGATGCCGATCTACTTCCGCGAGCCCAACGTGAACCTGGGCGTGGCCGAAGCCGTGGGCCGCCCGCCGCACATCGTGGGCGAGAGCCTGCTCAAGCACTTCAAGATCCGCCCCGGGACCCCCGAGGCCCATGCCTTCACCTACCTGAACTTCGAAAGTGCTGCCAAGACCTACGGCAAGGTCGGCGGCTTCGCGCACCTGGCCACGCTGATCAAGCAGATGCGCGCCAGCCGCCCCTACGCCATGCTGCTCGACGGTGGCGACACCTGGCAGGGCAGTGCCACCGCGCTGTGGACCAACGGCCAGGACATGGTCGACGCCTGCAAGCTGCTCGGCGTCAACGCGATGTGCCCGCACTGGGAATTCACGTTGGGTGAGAAGCGCGTGCAGGAGATCGTCGAGAAGGACTTTGCCGGCAAGCTCGACTTCCTGGCGCAGAACGTCAAGACCAACGACTTCGGTGACCCGGTGTTCAAGCCTTACGTCATCAAGGAAATGAACGGCGTGCCGGTGGCCGTGATCGGGCAGGCCTTCCCCTACACGCCCATCGCCAACCCCGGTTACATGGTGTCGAACTGGACCTTCGGTATCCAGGACGAGAACATGCAGAAGATGGTGGACGAGGCGCGCTCCAAGGGCGCGCAGGCCGTGGTCGTGATCTCGCACAACGGCATGGACGTGGACATCAAGATGGCCTCGCGCGTGACCGGCATCGACGCCATCCTCGGCGGCCACACGCACGACGGCATGCCCGCGCCCATCGTGGTGAAAAACGCCAAGGGCCAGACCCTGGTGACCAACGCCGGCTCCAACAGCAAGTTCCTCGGCGTGCTCGACTTCGACGTGCGCGGCGGCAAGGTGCAGGACTTCCGCTACAAGCTGCTGCCCGTGTTCGCCAACCTGCTGCCGGCCGACGCCGAAATGCAGACTTACATCGACAAGGTGCGCGCGCCCTACAAGGCCAAACTGGACGAGAAGCTCGCCGTGTCCGAAGGACTGCTTTACCGCCGTGGCAACTTCAACGGCTCGTGGGACCAGCTCATCGTCGACGCGCTGATGGAGGTCAAGGGCGCCGACATGGCGTTCTCGCCTGGCTTCCGCTGGGGCACCACCATCCTGCCGGGCCAGGCGATCACGCGCGAACTCATGATGGACCAGGTGGCGATCACCTACCCGACCAGCACGCTCACCGAAATGAGCGGCGAGACCATCAAGACCGTGCTGGAAGACGTGTGCGACAACCTGTTCAACCCCGACCCCTACTACCAGCAGGGCGGTGACATGGTGCGTGTGGGCGGTCTGGCCTACACCTGCGACCCCAAGGCCGGCTCGGGCAAGCGCATCAGCAACATGATGCTCAAGGGCAAGACCATCGAGGCGGGCAAGACCTACAAGGTGGCCGGCTGGGCGCCAGTGGCCGAAGGTGCCAAGGGCGAGCCGATCTGGGACGTGATGGAGACTTATTTCAAGAACCACAAAACCATCACCACGCGCAAGCTCAACACCCCCAAAGTGGAAGGCATGCAGGGCAATCCAGGCATAGCCGCCTGATCGATATGCCCCTGGCGTGAACAGGCGGATGGCGCGTTTGATATGCTCCCCCCGCCTGTTTACTCTCCAAGGAATTTTTGATGATCAAGAACGCAGGGATGCTGATCGCGGTGCTGTTGCTCGCGGGTTGTGCATCTTCAAAACCTTTTTGGGCCAAGCCCAACGTCTCCTCGGATGACACCTACACCCAGTTGTCAGAGTGCCGCTTTCAGGTGGGTCTGAACAAGGTTGCCAAATCGGAACAGGAACTCATGGTGGCGCACTGCATGCGCGGCAAAGGCTTCCGCCTGCTGGCCAACGACAGCTGAGCACCCTTGGGGCGCTGAGTCACCAGAAAAAAATCCCCTCGCGGCGCGGCTGTGAAGGGGATTTTCTTTTGTTTGTGTCCTCGATGTGCTCCATGAAGGCGCTGGCTGAGCGGGCGCCGTAGAAACACAAAAGCCCCGGAGTACGGGGCTTGTGGGTGGTCTTGTGGACTTCACGGGAAGTCCGGAAACCAGTCTGTGGCGGAGAAGGAGGGATTCGAACCCTCGGTACAGTTGAAACTGTACGCCGGATTTCGAATCCGGTGCATTCGACCACTCTGCCACCTCTCCGCGTCGAAGCTCAGTATTCTAGCAGGAGACGGGCGCTGCATTTTTCAGGCCTTCCGGTGTGACAATGGTCCACCGTCTGTTCGTGGTTATTCATGCTTGTCGACACCCAACCCGCGACCCACCAGCATCTGCCCGCTTCGCCCGAGGTGAGAGACCAGTGGGTGAACGCCCAGCTGATCGGTGTCCTGATGGACAACATGGTCCCATCGCTTCTGGCGGCGACGCTGGCGCTGCCGGTGTTGATTTTCATGATGGCCGGTGAGGTGGACTTTGTTTCCTTGCTGATCTGGACGGGACTTTTGGTGACCATGTTGGTCTACCGCTACCGTCTGATCGGGATCTACCAGTTGCGCTACGACAGCTCCGAAGGACCGCAGCGCATGGCGTTTGTCGAGCGCTACCAGTGGACCTGGGGTGTCATGGGCTTCCTCTGGGGCGGCGGGGTGTTGTTGAGCTATCTGAAAGCCAGTCCGGCGACGCAGTTCGTCTGCGGCATCGTGGTCCTGGGGCAGGGCTTGCTCACCCTGACGGCCTTCAGTGCCTATTTGCCGGTGTTTCGCCGGTATGTGCATGCTTTCGTGCTCTCGGTCTTCCTGGGCCTTGCGCTCAACACCCTGCGGGCAACCGACGCAGCGCCCGTGGTAGAGCAGAGCCTGGCTTTGATGGTTTTGTTGATGGTGTTCTGGTGGCTTTTGCTGGTGGCGGGGAAGCGCCTGCATCAGATCTACCGCGCCAGTTTCGAACTGCAGTTTTCCAACCAGGAGCTGATCGATTCGCTGACCCAGCAGACGCGGGCTTCGATCCGGGCCGTGGCGACCAAGAACCGGTTTCTGGCCTCGGCTGCTCACGATCTGCGTCAGCCGGTGCATGCCCTGAGTCTGTACGCAGACTGGTTGGCCACCGAGCCGGAGATGGCGCGCGATATCTCACCGCGGATACTGCAATCGACCCGGGCCATCAACGAGTTGTTTGACTCGCTGTTCGACCTGACACGCATCGATGCCGGCAACTACAAGGTGCGCTTGCAGAACGTCGACGTGCTGCAGCTCTTCGCCGAGCTGGCCACGCAGTTTGAGCCCGTTGCGGCGGGCAAGTCACTCAAGTTCAAGACCTATGCCAAGCCCACGACCCTGTGGGCCGATCCGGTGGTGTTGCGCCGGATTCTGGGCAACCTGTTGTCGAACGCATTTCGTCACACGCGGCGCGGTGGCGTGTTGCTGGGCCTGAGGCGCCGGGAGGACGTTCTGGTTTTTGAAGTCTGGGATACCGGTGTCGGGATTGCGCGCGAACACCAGCAAGCGATTTTTCAGGAGTTCTTCAGGGTGTCGCAACACCAGGGAACCGAAGACAGTCTGGGGCTGGGTCTCACCATCGTTTCCAAGCTGACCACGCTGATGGGTTACCAGCTGGCGCTGTCGTCCGAAGCGGAACGGGGCAGTGTGTTCCGTGTGCTGCTGCCCGCGTACACGCAGAAATCAGCGCTGGAGACAGCGACAACGCCGGATATCGTGGTGCCGCGGTCGGCGGCACAGGCTTCCGGCTGAAGCAGGTTGCTTCAGCGAATACAAGCGAAGCTCAGAGGTCGAGCAGGCCTGCGGTGCGCGCCAGATGGCTGGCCTGAGAGCGGCTCTTGACGTTGAGGCGGCGGAACAGGCGCCACAGGTGCACCTTGACGGTGTGTTCGCTGATCTGCAGTTGTTCGGCGATGTCGCGGTTGGACAATCCGCGGTCCAGCATGACGAGCAACTGCTTCTGCCGTTTGGACAGCTTCTCAGGAATGGTGGGTGCGTTTTCGTCTTCGGGTTCTTCGGTCAGGAATTCGCGCAGCACCTTGCCGATCTGGGCGGCACCGGCCGATTTTTCGACGTAGGCATCGGCACCCGCTTCCCGGGCCAGGTCTTCGTAGTCGGAAGCTGGCGACGCGGACAGCACGATCAGCGAAGTGTCGGGCAGCATCTGGCGCACTTCGCGCACACCGGAAACGCCGTGGGTGTCGGGCAGCTTCAGGTCGAGGCAGACCAGCTCAGGCTCCCCGTGTTCAGCGATCGCCTTGCTCACGGTGGCCAGTCGCTCCAGTTCAACCACCTGGGTGGAAGACCGGAGACGACGCAGAAGCATGACGACTGCCTCGCGCATCAGCGGATGATCGTCAATGACAAAGATACTCATGGCAGGATGTGCTGTTTAAGTTTTGTATTCAGAGTGACAGCATATCGGCATTGGCAGCTTTTGGCGATAGCAAAAAGCGCACTTTTGTACACCTTGTTTTTAGTTTTTGATGCCCGGGTTCCATGAAGTTGGGAACTCGGTAAACACCGCGGTGTGCTGCCTTGTTGGGGTCGTGCCTGGTGGGCGTTCGCTCCAAGCTGCTATTGTCGCAGGTTCGGGAATGAGCAACCCGGTCGGCTGCGTCAGTCAGCTGGTGTTGAAAACCACCCGAGGGCTTGTGCCAGCACCTGCGGATCGGCCGCCACGATCAACTGGCTTTGCAGCTCGGCGATGGCTCTAGCACCTTGCTGCTGCAAACGGGTGACCGTTTGTGCCGCTTCCCGCGGCGAAGCAAAGCCGGTGCTTTGCAGCAGCAGGTGGCCTTGGGCGTCGAGCAGCTTGAAATAGAACAGGCCGTCCTGTTCCCGGTATTGCTTGAAGCTGGGTGCCGCTGCCCGAGAGGCTTTGGTCGCCTTGGTCGCGGTCGGCCGGCTGTCCAGGGGGCGAAGGCCCACCGCATGGCGCAGCCGCGCAGTGAACGGTGTGGCGATGGCGCGCGCCTTGTGTGCACCGGCTTGCAGTGTGCGCTCGATTTTTCCCGGGTCCTGGATCAGCTCGTCGTAGATGGCGCGCATGGGGGCGATTTCCTGGTCCAGGCGTTCGAACAGCAACTGCTTGGCGTCGCCCCAGGCAATGCCGTCGGCGTAGGCCTTGGCCAGCACGGTGGTTTCTTCGGCGCTGGCAAAGGCCTGGTAGAGCTGGAACAGGGCCGAGCCCTGGGTGTCCTTGGGCTCGCCGGGCATGCGCGAGTCGGTGACGATGCCCATGATGAGCTTGCGCAGCTGCTCTTTGGGCGCAAACAGCGGAATGGTGTTGTCGTAGCTCTTGCTCATCTTGCGGCCGTCGAGCCCGGGCAGGGTGGCCACGTGGTCTTCAATCGCCGCATCGGGCAGGGTGAAATGTTCGCCGTAGAGGTGGTTGAAGCTTGACGCGATGTCGCGCGCCATCTCGATGTGCTGGATCTGGTCGCGGCCCACCGGCACCTGGTGGGCGTTGAACATCAGAATGTCGGCCGCCATCAGCACCGGGTACATGAAGAGGCCGGCGGTGACCCCGTTGTCAGGCTCGTCGCCGCTGGCGGTGTTCTTGTCTACCGAGGCCTTGTAGGCGTGGGCCCGGTTGAGCAGGCCCTTGCCGGTCACGCAGGTGAGCAGCCAGGTGAGTTCGGGGATCTCGGGGATGTCGGACTGGCGGTAGAACGTGACCTTCTCCGGGTCCAGGCCGCAGGCCAGCCAGGTGGCGGCGATCTCCAGCGTGGAGCGCTGCACGCGCGCTGGGTCACCGACCTTGATCAGCGCATGGTAGTCGGCCAGGAAGTAGAAACTCTCAACCGAGGCCAGGCGGCTGGCGCGCACCGTGGGGCGGACGGCGCCCACGTAGTTGCCCAGGTGCGGTGTGCCCGAAGTGGTGATGCCGGTGAGGACGCGTTGGGTGCTCATGAACAAGAAGATCTGAAATTAAAACAGCAGGAAGCGCAGCGGCGTCAGCAGCAACTCGATCGCGCCACCGGTGAACATCATGAGTGGGCGCAGCCAGAGGTTGCCCACGACGCCGGTGATGACCAGGGCCATCACGATGAAGAAGCCCCAGGGTTCGACGCGCGAGACCGGGTAAGCGAGGTGGTTGGGCAGCAGGCCCACCAGAATGCGCCCGCCGTCCAGCGGTGGCAGCGGAAACAGGTTGAAGGCAAACATCACCAGATTTACCAGCACGCCAGCGCGGCACATTTCCAGGAAGAAGCGTTCTTCCACCCCGGCGGCCACCAGCAGGTACAGGCCCACGGTCCACATCACCGCCTGCACCAGGTTGGCGCCAGGGCCGGCCAGGGCGACCCAGACCATGTCGCGTTTCGGGTTGCGCAAGCGCCCGAAATTCACCGGGACTGGCTTGGCGTAACCAAACAGGAAGGCGCCCGAGGTGGCGAAGTACAGCAACAGCGGCATCGCGATCGTGCCGACCGGGTCGATGTGTTTGAGCGGGTTGAGCGTGATGCGGCCCAGCATGTGGGCGGTGTTGTCGCCGAAGTGCCGTGCCGCATACCCGTGAGCGGCTTCGTGCACCGTGATGGCAAACAGCACCGGCAGGGCGTACAGGGCAACGGTTTGAATGATCTGGGCGAAATCCATGAGGGGCGTTGGGCGGGAAAAGACCTATTGTCCCAGATGGGGTGCGGTGCCCGTGGCTGCAGGGCCCCGCGGCGCAGGTATCGGGTTTACAGACCCAGTATGGCCAGCGATCCGCGCCCTTCGCGCACCAGCTCGGGTTCTCCGCCCGTGCCCATGGGCGTGAGATCGACGACGGTCGTGGGTTCGAGCGGACAGGCCCCGGCATCGATGACGCCAGCGAGATCGTGTTCGAAACGGTCGCGGATGTCCTGCGCATCGTTGAGGGGATGCGCCTCGCCGGGCGGGATCAGCGTGGTGGCCAGCAGGGGGCCGTTGTGCAGGTCCAGCAAGGCCAGCAGAGCGTTGTGGTCCGGCACGCGCAGGCCAATCGTCTTGCGTGAGGGGTGGCTCAGTCGGCGCGGTACTTCTTTGCTGGCTTCGAGGATGAAGGTGTAAGGACCGGGTGTGGCCTGCTTGAGCAAGCGGTACTGGCGGTTGTCCACCTTGGCGTAGCTGGCGAGCTCGCTCAGGTCGCGGCAGAGCAGTGTCAGGTGGTGTTTGTCGTCGACCTGGCGGATGCGGCGCAGCCGGTCGGCCGCAGCCTTGTCATCAATGTGGCAGACCAGCGCGTAGCTGGAGTCGGTGGGTACCGCCAGCACGCCGCCCCGTTCGAGCAGTTGCACCGCCTGCTTGAGCAGCCGGGGTTGCGGGTTCTCGGGATGGACTTCGAAATACTGGGACATGGTGCGTATTGTGCGCGGCCCGTGGGCACAACCACGGCACCGCTGGTTCAGGCCTCGGGTGGTTCCACGGGCAGGCGGTGTTCGCGCGCGGTGATCCAGCTGGCGGTGGCACCGCAGACCACGATGAGCACGATGCCGGTCAGTTCCAGCCGTCCCGGAATGTGGTTGAACACCAGCCAGCCGCACAACATGGCAAACCCGATCTGGGTGTACAGGTAAGGCGTGAGTGTGGAAGCGGGCGCGCGCGCGAACGCGAGGATGAGCAGGAAGTGGCCGACCGTGCCCATGAGGCCCACCAGGCAGAGCAGGGCGAAGGTGTGGGTGTCCGGGATGGTTTGCCAGACCAGAGGCAGAATCGCAGTGGCCACCAGTGCGCCCACCCAGCCGGTGTAGAAGTGCATGGTCATCGGGTCTTCAGTGCGTGCCATCTGGCTGGTGAGGATCTGGAACCAGGCGTAGGTGACCACCATCAGCAACGGCAACAGGCTGGCCCAGCCGATCACGTCACCACCCGGCTGGACCACCAGCAGGGCGCCCACGAAACCGCCACCCACCAGGGCCCAGCGCATCGGAGCGACGCGCTCTTTCAGGAACAGCGCCGCCAGCAGGGTGACAACCAGCGGCGTGGTCATGACGAAGGCGGTGAATTCGCCCACGGGCATGAACTGCACGCTGATGAACGACAGCACGCTGACCATCAGCAGCAGACAGCCGCGCAGCACCTGGAAGCGCGGGTGCCGGGTGGCCAGCAGGCTGCGTCCGCGCATGGGGAGCATGACGGTGCTGACGGCCACGGCCTGGAACACGTAGCGGAACCACACCGCCACCAGGATGGGCACGAAGGCACCGACGTACTTGACCGCGGTGTCCAGCACCGCGAAGCAGGCCACCGCCATCACCAGGAACGTGATGCCCAGCGCGGCCTGCGCGCCGGGTCGGGCAACGGCGGCGCTCATCAGTGGAAACGCGCTGCGAGCTGCTCCCACACCGGTGTGACGCTGCCCGGCAGGTCGGGCAGCTTGCCCAGATCGGTGTGGCTTTCGGTCGGGCTGTGAAAGTCGCTGCCGCGTGAGGCGAGCAGGTCGAACTCGCTGCAGAACCCCGCGTATTTGACATAGTCTGCCGGCCCGTGGGCGCCGGTCACCACCTCCACGCCCTGACCACCGTGGGCCTTGAATTCGGAAAAGAGCGCGAATTCTTCATTGGCGGTGAGGTTGTAGCGGCCGGGGTGGGCGATCACGGCCACGCCTCCGGCACCCGTGATCCAGCCCACGGCGTCGCGCAGGGTGGCCCAGCGGTGCGGTACGTAACCGGGTTTGCCTTCGGCCAGGTATTTCCGGAACACGGCATTGGTGTCGGTGCTGTAGCCCGCCTCCACGATGTAGCGCGCGAAGTGCGAGCGTGAGATCAGTTCCGGGTTGCCGACGTATTTGAGCGCGCCTTCATAGACGCCCGGGATGCCCACGCGCGCGAGGTCGTCGCTCATGGCGCGCGCGCGCTGCTCGCGCCCGCCACGGGTGTGGCGCAGGCCTTCGATCAGCGCCGGATTGGCGTGGTCGAAACCCAGGCCCAGGATGTGCACGGTGACGTTGGCGAAGGTCACGGACACTTCTGCACCGGTGAGGTAGGGCAACCCCGCCTGTCGCGCGGCGGCGATGGCCTGGTCCTGGCCCCCGATCTCGTCGTGGTCGGTCAGCGACCAGAGTTCCACGCCGTTGGCTTTGGCGCGCTGTGCCAGCTCCTCGGGTTTGAGGGTGCCGTCAGAGACGACGGAATGGCAATGGAGATCGGCGTTGAGGATGTGGGTCACGGCTTCATTTTAGGTTTGACCGGGTGACCGCGCTGTCGCAAGGCGAAGATGCGCCAGAAACGAAGCAGTGCCAACCCAGAACACCGCGGAACTGGTTTTGCCAGGCCGCAGGTGTTGCCCCCTTTGGGGTGACGCCGCAGGCGGCGCGGGGGGTGCCAATCGCTCGCGGGGGGTTACCCCGTATTGCGCAGCCCGGCCGCGATGCCGTTGATCGAGATGTGGATGCCGCGGCGCACCTTTTCGTCGCGGTCCGCGTGGTTTTCACCCGCCCGGTAGCGGCGCACCAGTTCGACCTGCAGGTGGTGCAGCGGGTCGATGTAGGGGAAGCGGTGGCGCATGGAACGCTGCAGGGCGGCGTTGTTGACCAGGCGCTGCTTCTCGCCCGTGATCAGTGCCAGCGCATCCGCCGTGCGGTGCCATTCGGCTTCAATGGCGGAGAACACCTTGTTGCGCAGGCGCTTGTCTTCGACCAGCTCGGCGTAGCGCGTGGCCAGCGCCAGATCGCTCTTGGCCATCACCATGTCCATGTTGGAGAGCAGGGTGCTGAAAAACGGCCACTGCTTCACCATCTTCTGCAGCTGCGCCTTTTGCTTGGCCACACCCTTGGGGCCATCCTTGTGCAGGAAGGTATGCACCGCTGAGCCAAAGCCGTACCAGCCCGGCAGTGTCAGGCGGCACTGGCCCCAGCTGAAGCCCCAGGGAATGGCGCGCAGGTCTTCGATCTTCTGCGTCGCCTTGCGCGAGGCCGGACGCGAGCCGATGTTGAGTTCGGCGATCTCGCGGATCGGTGTGGCGGCGAAGAAATATTCGGCAAAGCGCGGGGTGTCGTAGACCAGCGCGCGGTAGGCGGCCATGCTCGCCGTGGAGAGCTCGGCCGCGGTGTCGAGGAAGGCTTTGGGGGCGTTGCGCGTGGCCTGCAGCAGGGTGGCCTCCAGCGTGGCAGCGACCAGGGTTTCCAGGTTGCGCCGGCCGATCTCGGGGTTGGCGTATTTGGAGCCGATCACCTCGCCCTGTTCGGTCAGGCGGATCTGGCCGCGCACCGTGCCGGGTGGCTGGGCGAGGATGGCCTGGTAGCTCGGGCCGCCGCCACGGCCCACCGTGCCGCCGCGTCCGTGGAACATGCGCAGCTGGATCGTTTTCTCGTGGCCCTTGTTGAGCGAATCGAACAGCTCCACCAACGCGATCTCGGCGCGGTACAGCTCCCAGTTGCTGGTGAAGATGCCGCCGTCCTTGTTGCTGTCGGAGTAGCCGAGCATGATGTCCTGCTCGCAGTAGCCGTCGTGCGCGCCGCGGTGCACCATGGTGCGCACACCGGGCAGGGCGTAGTAGTCGCGCATGATGGGTGCGGCGTTGCGCAGGTCTTCGATGGTCTCGAACAGCGGCACCACGATCAGGTCGGCCACCGCGTCTTCTGCAAGGAGACCACGCATCAAACCGGCTTCCTTCTGCAGCAGCAGCACTTCGAGCAGGTCGCTCACCGTTTCGGTGTGGCTGATGATGCCGTGGCGGATGGCCTGGGCACCGAATCGTTCGCGGCCGCTGCGCGCGGTATCGAAGATGGCCAGTTCGTCCAGGGTGTGGGCCGAGTAGGGCGTGCCGGGCACGCGCAGGGGCCGCGCGTCGTTCAGCTGGCGCAGCAGCACCGCGCGTTTGCCCATTTCGTCGAGCGCGCTGTAGTCCGCCTCGATGCGCGCCGTGGCCAGCAATTCGGCTACCACTTCCTCGTGTTTGTCCGAGCTCTGACGCAGGTCGATGGTGGCCAGGTGGAAGCCGAACACCTGCACCGCGCGGATCAAAGGGCGCAGGCGGGAGCGGGTGAGTGCCGCGCCGTGGTTCGCCACCAGCGAGGCTTCAATGGTGCGCAGATCGGCCAGCAGTTCGGCGGCGCTGGGGTACGCGTCTTGCGGCGCGACCGCGTGGCGCGCGGCCTCTCCGCCGGTCAGCGCGGTCAGCGTGGCGGCCAGGCGGGCGTACATGCCGGTGAGCGCGCGCCGGTAGGGTTCGTCCTGGCGGTGGGCGTTTTGATCAGGAGAGCGCTCGGCCAGTGCTTTCATGGCCGGGCTCACGCTCGCGAGCATGGCCGACACCGACAGCTCGGCACCCAGGTGGTGCAGTTGTGTGAGGTGGTGGCGCAGCACCAGGTCGGCCTGGCTGTGCAGCGCCAGCTCCAGGGTCTGCGCGGTCACGTTGGGGTTGCCGTCGCGGTCGCCGCCGATCCACTGGCCCATGCGCAGGAAGGGCGCCACGTCCTGATCGTCCAGGCCTTCTTCGAGGTCGCGGTAGATGCGCGGGATCTCCGACAGGAAGGTGGCCTGGTAATAGCTCAGTGCGTTTTCGATTTCGTCGGCCACGGTGAGCTTGGTGAAACGCAGCAGGCGCGTTTGCCAGAGCTGGGTCACGCGGGCGCGCAGCTGCGCTTCGAAGTCGGCGTGGTCGCGCGGCAGCAACTGCTCGCGTTCGGCCAGCAGGTGGGCGATGGCGCGTTCGGCATCCAGAATGCTCTTGCGCTGCACCTCGGTGGGGTGTGCGGTGAGCACGGGCGAGATGTGGGCAGCAGCCAGCGTGCGCACCACGTCGGACGGCGCGATGCCGGCCTTTTTCAGGCGCTGCAGCGTCATGGCCAGGCTGCCCTCCTGCAGGTCGCCGGCGCGGTCGTGTATCGCGCGGCGGCGGATGTGGTGGCGGTCTTCGGCCAGGTTGGCCAGGTGGCTGAAGTAGGTGAAGGCGCGGATCACGCTCACCGTCTGCTGGCCCGAGAGGCCTTTGAGCAGCTTCTTCAGCGCCTTGTCGGCGTCTTGGTCGGCATGGCGGCGGAAGGCCACCGAAAGCTGGCGGATCTGCTCGATCAGGTTGTAGGCAGCCTGGCCTTCCTGCTCGCGGATCACGTCACCCAGCACACGACCGAGCAGGCGGATGTCGTCGATCAGGGGCTGGTCCTTGTCAGCGCTGGACTTGGCGCGTCCGGCGCCTGGGCGGTTGGACGGGGCGGCGGATCGGGCAGGCGTTCGGCTCATGGTGGGCAGGGGTGCGCTGAGGCTTGGGTTGCTGATTTTTTGGGCAGGGGTCATGCTAGCATCCAAAGTTGCTTTTCCCGTTACCAAGCGGGTACGAAAACGCTCCCGGCGCGGGCTGGGCGCCTGATCTTTTTTTGAATCTTCATCGTGGCCATTTCAAACCCATCCTCCGCGCTGTCCATCACCATCGCCACGCGCGAAAGCCGGCTGGCGTTGTGGCAGGCCGAACACGTCAAGGCCCTCTTGCAAGACTTGGGCCACCGCGTCGAGTTGCTGGGCATGACGACCCTGGGTGACCAGATCCTGGACCGCAGTCTCTCCAAGGTGGGGGGCAAGGGCCTGTTCGTGAAAGAGCTGGAGGTGGCGCTGGATGAGGGCCGCGCCGACATCGCCGTGCACTCGCTCAAGGACGTGCCGATGGACCTGCCGGCGGGGTTTGCACTGGCCTGCGTGATGGAGCGCGAAGACCCGCGCGACGCCTGGGTGTCGCCCGGCTGTGCGACGCTGGCCGAGCTGCCCGCAGGGGCTGTCGTCGGCACCTCCAGCCTGCGCAGGCTGGTGCTGCTGCGCGCTGCGCTGGACGCGCTGGGCCGCAGCGACGTGCGCATCGAGCCGCTGCGTGGCAACCTGGACACGCGCCTGCGCAAGCTGGACGAGGGCCAGTACCACGCGATCGTGCTGGCTTCTGCCGGCCTGAAACGTCTGGGACTGGGCGAGCGCATCCGCCACATTTTTGAACCCGCCGAATCACTGCCAGCGGCCGGCCAGGGGGCGCTGGGCATCGAAGTGCGAGCGGATCGCAGCGATCTGGTGGAAGCCCTGAAGCCGCTGGTGCACATGCCCACCTGGTTGCGTGTGGCCGCTGAGCGCACGGTGTCGCGCGCCATGGGTGGCAGTTGCTCGATGCCGCTGGCGGCCTACGCCGACTGGACCGGTGGTGACGCCGGCCATCTGGTTTTGCGCGCAGCCTGGGGGGACCCGGAAGGTGCGTTGTCGTTGGTGCAGGTGAGTGATCAGGCCGATGTGCAGACGCTGGAGCAGGCCGAAGCCCTGGGGCAGCGCGTGGCGAAGGCCCTGCGTGCCGCCGGCGCCCGGCCGCCCGCGGCGGGGGCTTGACGCCTTGTCTGGTGTGCCCGGCACGGCGCCCGTTGTGAGCCCGCTGGAGCGGCTCATCGTCACCCGACCCGCGGCTGAAGCGACGAGCTGGGTGCAGGCCTTGCAGGCGCAGGGCTGGCCGGCCCAGGCGCTGCCCCTGATCGACATCTCGGAACCGCACGACGCCGCCACCCTGGACTTGCTCCAGCATTGGCGCACCCACTGGCTGGACATGGACGCCTTGCTCTTTGTGAGCGGGGCCGCTGTCGGCCATTTTTTTGCGCAGGATGTGCGACCACCCACGCGACCCGATCGCGGCACCCGGTTCTGGGCACCCGGTCCGGGCACCGCGCGCGTGCTGGTCCAGGCGCTGACCGGTCTGGGGCTGGACGCAACGCGCATCGATGCCCCACCGGCTGATGCCGGGCAGTTCGACTCCGAAGCGCTGTGGCCGGTGGTGGCGCCACAAGTGCGGTCCGGCCAGCGCATCCTGGTGGTCAGAGGCGCGTCGCCCGAAGGGGCCGCAATGGCAGCTTCGCCGCCACCGCAAAACCGTCACGCCGGCAACGGCCGCGACTGGTTGATCCAGCAATGTGAAGCCGCCGGTGCCCGTGTGGAAAGCTGTGTGGCTTACGAGCGGGCGGCCCCTCGCTGGACGGCTGCGCAGGCGGCTGTGGCCCGTGCTGCCGCATCGACCGGCAGTGCCTGGCTTTTCAGCAGTTCAGAGGCGGTGAACCACCTGTTAACTGCCGCGGCCCACACAGACTGGTCGCCGGCCTGCGCCATCGCCACCCATCCCCGCATCGCTGCCAGTGCGAAGGCCGCCGGGTTTGGCCGTGTGATCGAAACCCGGCCCGCCTTGCCAGACGTGTTGCGGGCCCTAGAATCGAACTGGAGTCCCGCATGAACCCAGATACCCCCGACATTCCCCCAAGCCCAATCAAAGAAGCGTCCGCCGCTGCGGTGGGGGGAGTTGCGCCCGTGGTTGCTCCATCGGTGGTGCACGCCCGCCATCCGGTGTCCTGGATGTCGGTGCTGGCGCTTGTGGTGGCCGCGCTTTCGCTGGTGCTGGCCGGCCTGATCTGGCAGAAACTCGGGTTCACGCAGCAGGAGCTGGCGCGGCGCAGCCAGGACAGCACAGAGCAGGCGGTGGAGGTGCGCACCGTGGCGAAACAGGCGGAGGCCCTCACGCAGGAACTGCAGGCGCGCCTGGCGGTGGCCGAGATCAAATTGTCCGAAGTGACCTTGCAGCGCAGCCAGCTCGAAGAACTCATGCTGGCGCTTTCGCGTTCGCGCGATGACAACCTGGTGCAGGACATTGAATCGGCTCTGCGACTCGGGTTTCAGCAGACCCAGCTCACGGGCAGTGTGCAGCCCCTGGTGTCGGCCTTGCTGGCCGCCGATCAGCGCATCGCCAGGGCCGCGCAGCCGCGCCTGAATCCGGTGCAGCGCGCCATCCAGCGCGACATCGAACGCATCCGGGGTGCCGCGCTGACCGATGTGCCCACGCTGGTGTTGCGGGTGGATGAGCTGGCCCGCCAGGTGGACGATTGGCCGGTGCAGAACGACGTCGGTGTGAAGACGGCCAGCAACAAAGCTCGACCGGCGCTGATTGCCGCGCCCGGCAAGGCGGCCGTGCGCCCGCCCGCTGCGAAAGCCGAGGCTCCGGATCCGGCGGAACCTTCCCAGCCTGTGCAAGACACCGGCTGGTCCCGAGCCTCCCAGGCCTGGTCTTCGTTCTGGCAGCGCGTCTGGACTGACGTGACGCAGAGCGGTCGCGAGCTGGTGCGCGTCAGCCGCATTGACAGACCGGAGGCCGCGCTGCTCGCCCCCGAGCAGGCCTTCTTCCTGCGGGAAAACATCAAGCTCCGGCTGCTCAATGCGCGGCTTGGTTTGCTGAGCCGTCAGCTCAACGCCGTCGAGGCCGACCTGAAATCCACCGAAGCGGCGCTGGGTCGGTACTTCGACACCACGGCGCCGCAGGTGATGGCGGCGCAGAAGACCTTGGGCCAACTGCGGACCGAGCTGTCGACGGTTGAGCTGCCGCGACCCGACGAAAGCCTCGCGGCCCTGGCCGCGGCCGCGGGAGGCCGGTGATGACCGATCACAAGCAGGGTGGTGCCATGCGCAGCGTGTTCTGGCTGCTGGGACTCGGTGCGCTGGCGGTGGCGCTGGCGCTGCTGGTGGGCCACAACCAGGCCATGGTCACGCTTTTCTGGCCGCCGTACCGTTTTGATGTCTCGTTCAACTTTGTGGTGTTCTGCATGATCGCCGGCTTTGTGCTGGTGTACCTCGCGCTCAGAGCCATTAATGTGCTGCGTGAGTTGCCGGCGCAGGCCCAGCGCTGGCGGGCACAGCAGGTGGAGCGTGCGGCTGTCGGGTCGGTGCTCGACGCTTTGTCGTATCAGCTGTCGGGCCGTTTTGTGCGTTCGCAGGCCGCGGGACTGGCAGCGCTCGAACAGCTCAATGCCTTGCCGTCGGCCCAGTGGCCCCGGCGGCACCAGTTGCTGTTGCTGGCCCATTTGCTGGTCGCCGAGAGCGCGCAGTCGCTGCAAAACCGCAAGGCCAGAGACGAGCACCTGCAATCGGCACTGCATCCCAGGCTCGCCAGGAGCGCACCCGAGGCACACGAAGGCGCGTTGCTGCGCGCGGTTCGCTGGGCGGTCGAGGACCGTGACGCCAACGCCGCACGAAGTCGCCTGGCCGAACTGCCGCAAGGTGCGGCGCGTCGCATCCAGGCGCTGCGTCTGAAGTTGCGCATCGCCCGCCTTGGTGGGGCCACCAGTGAAGCGCTGGAAACGGCCCGTGTGCTGGCCAAGCACCGCGCGTTTTCCCCGGATGCCTCGCGCAGCATCGTGCGCGGGCTGGCACTTGATGCCTTGGGCGAATCGCACGATCTCTCGCAGCTGCAGGCGCTCTGGAGCCGTCTGGATGCCAGCGAGCGCGCCATGCCCGAGCTGGCTCTGGCGGCGGCCCAGCGTGCCAACCATTTGGGCATGCAACCTGGCGAACCTGTGGACGAGAACCAGGCGCCCACCACCGCGCTGGTGCTCGGCTGGCTGGAGCCGGTGTGGAACAAGTTCGCCGAGCTGGATGCCGCGCAGCAGCGCCAGCTGGTGCGCACCGTGGAGCCGGGACTGGCCCAGCTTGATGCCACCTGGCTCGCGCGGCTGGAGCAGGCACAGCGCCAGCAACCCAACAACGCTTACCTCCAGTACCTGACCGGTCAGGCTTTCATGCAGCGCCAGCTCTGGGGCAAGGCCGCCCAGTTGCTCGGGCAGGCCAGCCACAGCCTGGCCGAGCCGTCCCTGCTGCGGCGAACCTGGCGCTCGCTCGCGGCCCTGGCCGAAGAGCGCGGTGACGTCGCGGCCGCCCAGTCGGCCTGGAAAAAGGCCGCCTTGCTGGACTGAGGGGCTCGGGTGGCGGTGCCACCCAGGTTGACGTGGTGGGCTGTCCGCTACGGCCACCACCAGATATAGGCAGTCAGTCAGAAACAGGAACGCCGGCTTGAAGCCGGCGTTCCTGTTGGATTCAGACCGCGGTTAGCCGCGGCCATTCATATCGTTCACTGGGTCTCGAACGGCAGAGGCATGCTGCGCAGGTCCTTGCGCGTTTCCACCAGCACCAGCGGGCCTTCGTCCAGAACCACCGCGGGTTTGATCTCGCGCGGCACGTGGATGGGTTTGGGTTCGGCGGCGATCGCTGCCTGCACCTGGGCCACCTTGTCGGTATCGGAATTGATCCACTCCAGGCCACTGGCTGCCGCCACCTGGTTCAACTCGTCGATCGACACCGTGTAGGGCTCTACTTTGGGCAGACCGCGGGTTGCGGGTGCCGCTGCTGGCACGCTCTTCCGCACTTCGGGGGCTGCCACGGGCCGGGGAGCTGGCGTGGCGAGCACCGGCACGGGTTCGATCACGACGGGTGCGACTTCGGCCAGCACTTCTTCGACCGCGACCGGGTTGCTCTCCACCGGCAGGCTGAAGTAGCTGCTGCGAACGGGTGCTTCGGTGACCACCTCATCCACCGGCGCCACAGACATCGCTGGCTCGGCTTCGGTCTCGGAACCCTGCTCGGCCGCATCGCGCGGAGCGCGCTCGCGGCGGTCACGGCCATAGCGGTCGCGGCTGCGGCGTTCGCGGGGTGCACGTAGGCCACCGTTGTCGGCATCACCTTCGGCCGCGGGCATTTCTGCGCCGCTGGCACGGGCGTCCGGCTCCAGGCGCGGCGCTGCGTTGTCCGTGCCCCCCTGCTGCGCGACCTCAACGCCTTCCGCACCCTGGGGGCGGCGGCGGTTGTCGTTGCGCGGACGGCGCTCGCGGCGCTGGCCTTCGGCCATGTCGGGCGTCTCGCCAGTCGCCGCCGGTGCGGCATTCAGCAACATTTCGGTGCCCTGGGTCTGGTCCAGCGGGGCCGCATCACGGCGGTTGTCACGACGACCGCCATTGCGCGATTCACCACGCGGTTCGCCACGTGCCTCGCCGCGACCGTCCACCCGACCTTCGTTGCGACGGGCGCCTTCACGGCCCTCACGGCTTTCGCGGCCTTCTGGGCGGCCTTCCACGTTGCGGCCTTCGCCACCCCGCGTGTTGCGGCCGGCTTCGCGACCTTCACGGCCTTCACGCGGCGCGCGGCCTTCGTTGCCATTGCGACCGCCACGGCCACGGCTGTCGCGACTGCCTTCGCGGCGCCCGTCGGGGCGCTGCTCGTTGCGCTCAGCGGTCTTGGCATCGGGTGCGGCCACAGGCGGTGCCGTGACCACGGGAGCATCACCACCGCCAAACAGGCTCTTGAGCCAGCCGAAGAAACCCTTTTCAGCCGGTGCCGCCACCTTGGCCACGGGCGCTGCGGCAACGGGTGCGACCACCGGAGTCGCAACAGGCGCTTCCGGCTTGGGTGCGGCCACAGGCGCCGGACCGTCGGGCAGTACGCCCTTGATCACCGGTTCCTGCTTGTTGGTGCGCTCCTGGCTGCGGCGCGTGAAGCCGGTGGCTTCGTCGGGTTCGTCAGCGAGCTTGTAGCTGGCGTCGAGGTTGTCCAGGCGCGGGTCGTCGTGCTTCAGGCGTTCGAGCTTGTAGTTCGGCGTGTCGAGCGATTTGTTGGGCACCAGCAGCACGTTGATGCGCTGCTTGAGCTCGATCTTGGTGATCTCGGTGCGCTTCTCGTTCAGCAGGAAACTGGCCACTTCGACCGGCACCTGCACCAGCACGGCGGCCGTGCTGTCCTTGAGCGACTCTTCCTGGATGATGCGCAGGATCTGCAGCGCCGAGCTTTCCGTGTCGCGGATGTGGCCCGAGCCACCGCAGCGCGGGCAGGGGATGGACGAGCCTTCGCTGAGCATGGGCTTGAGGCGCTGGCGGCTCATTTCGAGCAGGCCGAACTTGCTGATGGAGCCGAACTGCACCCGGGCACGGTCCTGGCGCAGCGCATCGCGCAGGCGGTTCTCGACTTCGCGGCGGTTCTTCGACTCGTCCATGTCGATGAAGTCGATCACGATCAGACCGCCCAGATCGCGCAGGCGGGCCTGGCGCGCCACTTCGTCGGCGGCTTCCAGGTTGGTGCGGGTCGCGGTTTCCTCGATGTCGCCGCCCTTGATGGCGCGTGCCGAGTTCACGTCCACCGCCACCAGTGCTTCGGTCTGGTCGATCACGATGGCGCCGCCGGAGGGCAGGTTCACCGTGCGGCTGTAAGCGGTTTCGATCTGGTGCTCGATCTGGAAACGGCTGAACAGCGGCGCGTCGTCGCGGTAGCGCTTCACGCGGTGCCCGTGCTCGGGCATCACGTGGCTCATGAACTGGTGCGCCTGTTCAAAGATGTCGTCGGTGTCGATCAGGATCTCGCCGATGTCGCTGTTGAAGTAGTCGCGGATGGCGCGGATCACCAGGCTGGATTCCTGGTAGATCAGGTAGGCGCCCTTGCCGCCCTGGGCGGCGCCATCGATGGCGGTCCACAATTTCAGCAGGTAGTTCAGGTCCCACTGCAGTTCGGGCGCTTCACGACCGATGCCGGCGGTGCGCGCGATGATGCTCATCCCGTTGGGGTATTCGAGCTGGTCGAGCGCCTGTTTGAGTTCCTGGCGGTCTTCGCCCTCGATGCGACGGCTCACGCCACCGCCGCGCGGGTTGTTGGGCATCAGCACCACGTAGCGGCCAGCCAGGCTGACGAAGGTCGTGAGGGCGGCGCCCTTGTTGCCGCGTTCCTCTTTTTCCACCTGGACCAGCAGCTCCTGGCCTTCGCGGATCACGTCGTTGATGCGGGCCTGGTTGACCGGCACACCCGCGGCGAAATACTGGCGCGAAATTTCCTTGAACGGCAGGAAGCCGTGACGGTCTTCGCCGTAGTCGACGAAGCAGGCTTCAAGCGACGGCTCGACGCGCGTGACGACGGCCTTGTAGATGTTGCCCTTGCGCTGTTCGCGCCCTTCGATTTCGATTTCGTAGTCGAGCAGTTTCTGCCCGTCCACGATCGCCAGGCGGCGCTCTTCGGCCTGCGTGGCGTTGATCAGCATGCGTTTCATGATGCGTTTCCTTCGGTCTGACACTGACATGGCGCCAGGTTGAACCCAGGCGCCGACCTGCCGTGAACCAGCGGAAAAGCGCGAACGGGGGGAGGAATTGCCGGAGAGCCACCGACCCGGTACCCACCCGGTGTTGGCCAGGTGATCGGGAGCGTTCGGGACGGGGCACGCTGTGTGTGCCGCGTTGAACCGCCGGGTCAGGGCGTAGGCGCGTGGACTTGGGTGAGCAGGGAAGGCTTGATGGCTGTCGACGACATGGATCTTGCCGGTGATGTCTCTGGCTTCACTTCATCCTCAACCAGCCAATCCACCGAGTGCCGGTGGCTTCTCGGGAACGTGGCTGGCCGATTGGGGTATTCCGTTTTCGGGTTCGCAGTTTTTCTCACGGATTCGCCCGCTGCTTCAACCTGACCGGTGCGGCTCCAGCCTCTTCAGAGAGGACTTCGGGAGCGGGCGCCAGCACAGGGTGCAACGGGAGGCAACTTGTGGCCAATCGGGTCCCCGGCCTCTAGGGCAGGAGGAGCCTGCCTGCGGTGACTGCCTTAAACTCAAGGAAATCAATCACTTACAGCACACGACTGGCACAGCACATTATAGTGTGCTCCCACTGTCCATGGGGCCGGTATTTCCAGCGGGTTTTCCTTGAACGTCAAGCCATCTGTCCAGACCGCAGCGGCGGTCCAATTCCTCACGGTTGACGAAGAATCGGCCGGCCAGCGGCTGGACAATTTTCTCATTCGATTGCTCAAGGGCGTGCCGAAAACGCACATCTACCGCATCATCCGTTCGGGCGAGGTGCGGCGAAACAAGGGGCGCGTCGGGGCCGATGACCGGGTGGCTGCGGGCGACGTGTTGCGTATTCCGCCGATCCGGTTGTCTGAACGTGTGGAAGAAAAAGTGGCCAATCCGGCGCCCGCCCGCGAATTCCCCGTGATCTATGAAGATGACGCGTTCATGGCCATTGACAAGCCTGCCGGGGTGGCGGTGCACGGTGGCAGCGGGGTGAGCTTTGGCGTGATCGAACAAATGCGGCAGGCGCGCCCCGCCGCGCGTTTGCTCGAATTGGTGCACCGGCTGGACCGCGAAACCAGCGGCCTGCTGCTGATTGCCAAGAAAAAATCGGCCCTCAAAGGCCTGCAGGATCAATTCCGGGAGCGGGAAACCGGGAAAACCTATCTGGCCTTGGTCAAAGGAGTCTGGCCGGCGCGCCTCAAGGTGCTGGACCAGCCGCTGCACAAATACCTGTTGCCCGATGGCGAGCGGCGGGTGAAAGTGGTGAGCCCCGATGATCCCGACGGCATGCGTTCCGTCTCGCTGATCAAGGTCGCCGGGCGCATGCCTGCGCCTGCGGCCCTGGCGACCGCATGCCCCGACGGATTCAGTCTCCTGGAGGTGACCATCAAGACCGGACGCACCCATCAGATTCGCGTTCACCTGGCGCATGCCGGTCATCCGATTGCAGGGGATGACAAATACGGTGACTTCGAAATCAATCGGCAATTGAGCCGCGTGGGCCTCAAGCGTATGTTTCTGCACGCCTGGCGGTTGCGGCTGACGCACCCGATTAGCGGTGAAAGTGTCGAGTTGTATTCGGAATTGCCGCCGGAATTGAAAAACTGGCTGCCCGATACGCTGCATCCAGCGTCGTAACCCTATACAATGGAATCCGCATCGTTGGGATGCAGAATCCATACCAAGACAATCCGCAAACTCAAAAGGACGATCAATGGCAAATTACGCAGAACTCATGGCGCAGGCACAGGCTTTGATGGCGCAGGCAGAGGAAGCCCGCAAAAGCGAACTCGCTTCGACGATCGCCGACATCAAAGCCAAAATGAAACAATTTGGCATCACGGTGGCCGATCTGGGCGGTGCATCGGGCGGCAAGAAGCCTGCCAAGTCCAAATCCACCGCCGTGGCAAAGTTCCGTGGCCCTCAGGGGGAGCTCTGGGCGGGTGGTCCGGGCCGCAAGCCCGAGTGGGTGCGCGCCGTGCTGGCATCGGGCAAAAGCATCGAAGACTTCCGCATCTGAGCATCTGTATGCGACTTTGGCAAAGGCACCTTCGGGTGCCTTTGTTCTTTGTATTGCCTTGGCGCGGGCAAAGCGGAGGCCCGACGCCATCGTGTCGTCATGCGGGGCATCGATAATGCAAACCGTCTCAAACTTTTTTCAGCTGCATGCGCCCGCGCCAATTTGACCTGATTGCCTTCGACTGGGATGGCACGCTTTTTGACTCCACCGCCCTCATCGTGCGGTGCATCCAGGCTGCGGTGACCGACGTGGGTGGTCGCCTGCCCACCGATCAGGCGGCCAGCTATGTGATCGGCATGGGTCTGATGCAGGCGCTGGCTCACGCAGCACCCGATGTGCCGCCTTCTCAATATCCCTTGCTGGGCGAGCGCTACCGGTACCACTACCAGCAACACCAAAACGACATCAGCCTCTTTGAAGGCGTCCTGCCGTTGCTGGCCGAGCTCAAGCAAAGGCACCACTGGTTGACGGTGGCAACGGGCAAGAGCCGCCAGGGGCTGGACACCGCCCTGCGAACGGTGGAATTGCACGGTGTCTTTGACGGCTCGCGCACAGCGGACGAAACCGCTGGCAAACCCAGCCCGCTCATGCTGCACGAGCTGATGGGCGAGTTCGGGGTCGATCCCGAGCGCACGCTGATGATTGGCGACACCACGCACGACCTCCAGATGGCGCTCAACGCCGGCTGCGCGAGCGTGGGCGTCAGCTACGGGGCTCACGAACCGGGCACCTTTGCCGAGTTTTCACCCTTGCACGTGGCGCATTCGGTGAAAGAACTGCGCGACTGGCTCGCAGCCAACGCCTGAAAACGTTGCCGCGCATGGAATCGTCGGAACAGGACCCTCTCTATCCGTTGTGCAACAGCCGCGACCTAGTGGACTCGGGTTTGGCGGTTTCGTTCGATGTGATCTACGCCGGGCAGACCTGTCGGGCTTTTGCCATCCGGTACCAGGGCGAAGCACACGCCTACCTCAACCGTTGTGCCCACGTGGCGATGGAGATGGACTGGCAACCGGACCGCTTTTTTGACGACAGTGGCCGCTGGTTGATCTGCGCCAGCCACGGCGCCATCTACGAACCCACCACCGGTGCCTGTCGCAGCGGTCCCTGCCGCGGCGGGCTGATCAAGATCGGACTGGTCGAGCGCGATGGCGTCGTGCACTGGCGGTCACAATACCTGTTGAAACCGCCCTTATTTTGAGAGCTTCGAAACATGAATGACGATCTGGTGGGAACACCATCTCCAGGCGCTACCGGGCACCGCTCCGACGTGGGCTGGGAGCGCGCGACGCTGGAAAAGCTGGCATTTTCCGCCCTGGCGGAGCAGCGCGCGGCGCGACGCTGGACCGTTTTCTGGCGGCTGATGTGGCTGCTGCTGGCTGGCGCGGTGCTGTGGATGGTGTTCCGCTCGGACGCTGGCGTTGCGTCCGTGAGTACGCCCCACACAGCACTGATCGAGATTCGGGGCGAAATTGCGGCCGGTGCCGAGGCCAGTGCCGACAACGTGGTCACTTCGCTGAATGCGGCTTTTGAAGACGCTGGCGCACAAGCCGTCGTTTTGCTCATCGATTCGCCCGGTGGCAGTCCGGTGCAGGCCGGCATCATCAACGACGAGATTACCCGGCTCAAGGCTCTGCACAACAAGAAGGTCTATGCGGTGGTGGAAGAGACCTGCGCCTCGGCCGCCTACTACATTGCCGCCGCCGCTGACAATATCTATGTGGACAAGGCCAGTCTGGTGGGCAGCATCGGCGTGCTGATGGATGGTTTCGGCTTCACTGGATTGATGGACAAGCTGGGCGTCGAGCGCCGCCTGATGACGGCGGGCGCCAACAAGGCCATGCTCGATCCCTTCAGTCCGCAGGATGCGGAACAGACCGCCTATATCCAGTCCATGCTCGGCGAGATTCACAGCCAGTTCATCACCGTCGTGCGGGCCGGGCGTGGCGAACGGCTCAAGGAGACGCCGGACACCTTCAGCGGGCTGGTCTGGAGCGGCCAGAAGGCGATAGCGCTGGGGCTCGTCGATGGGCTGGGCAGTCTCGATTACGTGGCGCGCGAGGTGGTCAAGGCCGAAGAAGTGGTGGACTACACGCAGCGCGAGAATCTGGGGATGCGCCTGGCCCGGCAGCTGGGGGCCAGCGTCGGCGAGGGCATGTACCTGGCGGCCCGCTCCAGCGGATTGAAATTCAAATAAGTTATTGACTCAACTCCAATCAGTGAACAGGGTGATTATGAAAATTGAAAAAGCTGTCTTTCCCGTCGGTGGCCTGGGCACCCGATTCCTGCCGGCCACCAAAGCCATCCCCAAGGAAATGCTGCCGGTGGTGGACAAGCCGCTGATCCAGTATGCGGTGGACGAGGCCTACGCGGCGGGCATCCGCGAAATGATCTTCATCACCGGGCGCCACAAGCGGGCCATCGGCGACCACTACGATGCGGCTTTCGAGCTGGAACACGAACTGGAGCGGGGCAACAAGGCCGACCTGCTCAAGCTGGTACACGACATCAAGCCCGATGACATGGATTGCGTGTTCATCCGCCAGCCGCGCCCGTTGGGTCTGGGTCATGCTGTGCTGTGCGCTGAGCGCGTGGTAGGCAATGACCCGTTTGCCGTGTTGCTTGCCGACGACCTGATGGTGGGTCAGGCGGGCGGCCCCTCGGTGTTGCAGCAGATGGTGGCGGCCTACGAAAAAAGCCCCGGGACGGTGCTGGCGGTGCAGGATGTGCCGCGCGAGGACACCCGCCGCTATGGTGTGGTCGATGTGCATGGCGTCAATGACGCGCTGGCCGAGGTGTTCGGCATGGTGGAAAAACCCGTGCCCGAAGTGGCGCCTTCCACCCTGGCTGTGGCCGGACGCTACATCCTCACGCCCGCCGTGTTCGAAAGCATCCGCCGCCAACCCCGTGGTGCGGGGGGGGAGATCCAGCTCACCGATGGTATTGCGGCGCTGATCGGCACCGAGAAGGTGTACGCCTACCGCTACGAAGGACAGCGTTACGACTGCGGCAGCAAGGTGGGCTTTCTGGAAGCCACCATCGACCTGGCGCTGGCCGATCCGTCGCTGCGCGAAGCGGTCCGTGCCCACATGGTCAAGGCGCTGGGCTGACCCTGGGAAGGAGGCGTCGAGGGCCCCTCAACGGCCGATGAGGAAGACAGCCGGTGCGTCCAGGGGCATGCCCTGCTGAAGCGACCGGCTCTTCCACTCGTTCGCCAGGGCGCTGCGGGTGACCTGTTGCGGCAGCATGAGACCGCAACTGACGGCCAGCCGCGTGTGCGGGTGCAGGGTCTGCAGCAAGGCCTGCAGAAGGGCTGCGTTGCGGTAGGGCGTCTCGATCAGGATCTGGGTCTGCCCGGTTTTCAGGGCCAGCGCTTCCAGTTCGCGCAGGCGTTTGGTGCGCTCGGTGGCTTCCTGAGGCACGTAGCCCACGAAAGCAAATCCCTGTCCATTCAGTCCGCTGGCCGCCAGGGCCAGCATCAGCGAAACCGGACCGACGAGGGGCACCACCGGCATGCCCAGGGTGTGTGCAGCACGCACGACAGAGCTGCCGGGATCGGCAATGGCGGGCATGCCGGCTTCACTGACCAGGCCAATGTCGTGGCCCAGCAAAGCCGGTGCGAGCAAGGCCTTGGCCCGGCTGTCGCCCTCTGCGGCCGGGGTGTGGTCGCCTTTTTTGTGCGCCTGCCGGGGGAGTTCGACGATGGCCTGGGCTTGCAGCGGTGCGGCGAGCCCGTTTACCGCTTCCACACGCTTGAGAAAGGCGCGTGTGCTTTTGGCGTTTTCGCTGATCCAGTGGGTCAGCCGCGCCGCGACCGCCACGGTTTCGATCGGCAGACATTCGGTGATGGGTGCGGGAAGTGCACCTTCCGGCAGGCAGCCAAAGTCCAATGGTGTGGGCACCAGATACAGCGTACCGGGCGTGGGTTGCGCTGGCTTCACAGAACAGGTACTCCCGCAGCGCGAATCATTCGGCAGGTGCGGATCAGTGGCAGGCCGACCAGCGCGGTCGGATCGTCGTTTTCAATGCGTTCGAGCAAGGCGATGCCCAGGCCTTCACTCTTGGCGCTGCCCGCGCAGTCGTAGGGCTGCTCGGTCCGCAGGTATTGCTCGATTTCCGCCTCGGTCAGTGTGCGAAATGCCACCTGGACGGCGGCCAGATCGCTCTGCTCAAAACCGCTGGACAGGCACACAACGGCTACTGCAGTCTGGAACACCACCGTCTGGCCGCTCATTCGACGAAGCTGCTCGACCGCGCGCTCGTGGTTGCCTGGTTTGCCCAGGGGTTCGCCGTCCAGGTCGGCGACCTGGTCGCTACCGATCACCACCGCGTCGGGGTGGCGCCGGGCCACCTCGCGCGCCTTGGCCAGCGCCAGACGCATGGCCAGTGCGGCGGGTTTTTCGCCCGGTTGCGGGGTTTCATCGACCTCGGGGCGCTCGACATCAAAGGCGATGCCCAGTCGCGCCAGCAACTCGCGCCGGTAGGGCGACGTGGAGCCCAGAATCAGGCGTTTCTTCGAGTGTTTTTCAGGGGTGGGCATGTGCAAGGGCATGCCGGTATTGTCCCCGCATTCTTTTACACTGCCTTCCATGAAACCGAATCCGAACACTGCGTGGAACCCGGCCCGGCTGGACGTGCGAGCTTTTGCCCAGGCCGGTGCCAGCGTGAATGCGGACGACCCGATGGGTCTGTTTGAGCGCCTGAAAGACGAGTTGCACCCCGAGAGTGGCGCGGCCGACCTGCCGGGTGTCCATTGGCAGGCGCATGGCGCTTTGCGTGCGGCATCCGAGGGGGGCGAGCCTGCGGTGTGGCTTCATTTGCAGGCGGAAACGGTGGCGCCCTTGACCTGCCAGCGTTGTCTGGGCGCTGTGGAAACCCCGCTCCAGGTGGATCGCTGGTTCCGGTTCGTGGCCGACGAAGCCACGGCCGCGGCAGAAGACAACGACTGCGAAGAAGACCTGTTGCCGCTGGAGCCGCGTCCCAGCCTGTATGAATTGCTGGAAGATGAGCTGTTGATGGCGTTGCCGCTGGTGCCGATGCACGACGCCTGTCCGGTGCCGGTGTCCATGCAGTCCGGCGATGTGGCCGCCGCAGACGGCCCTGTAGAAGAGCAGCGCCCGCACCCGTTTGCGGCGTTGTCCCGCCTGAAAAAGTGACGCAGGGGGATCTTCGGGCTATAATGCTTGGCTTTGCGCTGGTATCGATTTCACTGTGAGGTGTACGGTGTACACGAATATGGTGGTAGGCGAACCCTAGGCGCACCCCGATTGACCCTATTGAATTCAGGAGCCCACCATGGCCGTCCAGCAAAACAAAAAGTCCCCTTCCAAGCGCGGCATGCACCGCTCGCACAACGCGCTGAACGTGCCCGGCATTGCCGTTGAGCCGACCACCGGTGAAGTGCACCTGCGTCACCACATCAGCCCCAACGGTTTCTACCGTGGCCGCCAGGTACTGAAGAACAAGTCCGAAGCCTAAAGTGACGGCGGGTCTCCGACCCCGTCGCGATACCGCGTCCGGGGTGGTGACCGCTGTTCTTGAACAGGCCCGCATGTGCCATGCGGGCTTTTTTCATTCTTGTGGCGTCTGGGGCGCCACCACTGAGAAGTTTGCATGATCACCGTTGCTGTGGATTGCATGGGTGGAGACGTTGGTGTGGGGGTGACCTTGCCGGCCTGTGAGGCCTTTTTGGCCAGCCATCCGCAGGCCCACCTGCTGCTCGTGGGTCAGCCCGAGGTGTTGAAGAAGGCCCGGCCTCAGCTGCTCAACAACGTGCGCTGTCGCGTGGTGCCCGCCAGCGAAGTGGTCGCCATGGACGATCCGATTGAAGTTGCGCTGCGCAAGAAGAAAGATTCTTCCATGCGGGTCGCGATCCAGCAGGTCAAGGATGGAGCTGCGCAAGCGGCGGTGTCGGCCGGCAACACGGGTGCGCTCATGGCCATTTCCCGTTACCTGCTCAAAACCCTCGAAGGCATTGACCGGCCGGCGATCGCCAGCCAGTTGCCCAATGCACGTGGAGGCGCGACCACGGTGCTGGATCTGGGCGCCAACGTGGACTGCACGGCCGAGCATTTGTTGCAGTTTGCTGTCATGGGGTCGGCTCTGGTGGTCGCGATCACAGGCAAGCCCGAACCCACCGTGGGTTTGCTCAACGTCGGTGAAGAAGTGATCAAAGGCAGCGATGTCATAAAAAAAGCGGGTGTCCTGTTGCGAAATGCGGCGAACACCGGTGATCTGAATTTCTTCGGCAACGTGGAGGGTGACGACATCTTCAAGGGCAGCGCCGACATCGTGGTGTGCGATGGTTTTGTGGGCAATGTGGCGCTCAAGGCCAGCGAAGGTCTGGCCACGATGATCAGTGGCCTCATCCGTGAAGCGTTCTCAAAGAACATCCTGACGAAAATGGCAGCGATCATTGCCTATCCGGTCTTATCATCGTTTAAAAAGCGGGTGGATCACCGTCGATACAATGGTGCCGCTCTGTTGGGTCTGCGTGGGCTTGTTTTCAAGAGCCATGGATCGGCCGATGCCTTCGCTTTCGAGCAAGCGCTGGGGCGGGCTTATGATGCGGCCCACAATGGTTTGCTGAGCAGTGTGCAGGAACGCATTGCCCACGCTGCGCCCTTGCTGTCGCCAGCCGGGGTTCCCAGCGAGATCAAAAGCATTCCCACCCTTTAATTCGCTCACCCTTCACTAGCATGACACGCTACGCCCGCATTTCCGGCACTGGCAGCTACCTGCCGCCCCTGCGTCTGACCAATGCCGACATGGTCGAACGACTGGCCGCCGGCGGGGTCCAGACCAGTGACGAGTGGATTGTCGAGCGCACCGGTATCCGGGCGCGCCATTTCGTCGCCGACGGCGTTTTTGCCAGTGACATGGCCGCGGAGGCCTGTCGAAAGGCCATGGATGCCGCGGGGGTGGATGGCAGCGAAATCGATCTGATCATCGTGGCCACGTCGACACCGGACATGGTGTTCCCGTCCACGGCGGCCATCCTGCAACACAAACTGGGCATCTCGGGGTGTCCTGTTTTTGACGTGCAAGCCGTTTGCAGTGGTTTCATTTATGGTCTCACGGTGGCCGATGCGATGATTCGCACGGGCACCGCGAAAAAGGCGCTCGTGGTCGGGGCAGAAGTGTTTTCCCGTTTGCTCGACTTCAGCGACAGGACCACCTGTGTGCTGTTCGGAGACGGCGCGGGCGCGGTGGTGCTGGAGGCCAGCGATGTGCCCGGCATCCTGGCTACCGATATCCATGCAGACGGCAAACACGCCGGCATCCTGTGTGTGCCGGGGCATGTGTCCGGCGGCAAGGTTCTCGGGGACCCTCTGCTCAAGATGGATGGGCAGGCGGTGTTCAAGCTGGCGGTGGGTGTGCTGGAGGACACTGCGCGGGCTGTGCTGGCCAAGGCGGGGCGCAGCGAGGCCGATATCGACTGGCTGATTCCTCACCAGGCCAACATCCGGATCATGCAGAGTACGGCCCGGAAACTGAAGCTGCCCATGGACAAGGTGGTGGTCACAGTGGACGAGCAGGGCAACACCTCGGCGGCATCGATCCCGCTGGCTCTCGACCATGCGGTGCGTGCCGGTCAGGTAAAAAGGGGCGACACCCTTTTGCTCGAAGGCGTCGGCGGCGGCTTCACATGGGGCGCCGTGTTGCTCGATCTTTGAATTTTTGGGTCTGTCTGCCGCCAAGCCGGTCAGACGTCCCATTTACCGTTCAGCATTGTCATGACTTCTTTTGCATTTCTCTTTCCGGGCCAGGGTTCCCAATCCGTTGGCATGCTGGACGCCTGGGGTGACCACCCCGCCGTGCGCGAAACCTTGCAGGAGGCATCGGATGCCTTGGGCCAGGACCTGGCGCATCTGATCCATGAAGGCCCCAAGGAAGCGCTGGGCCTGACCACCAACACGCAGCCGGTGATGTTGGTGGCGGGCGTGGCTGCCTGGCGCGTCTGGTGCGCCGAAGGTGGCGCAGCCCCTGCGGTAGTTGCCGGACATTCACTGGGCGAGTATTCGGCGCTCGTGGCCTCGGGTGTCTTGAGTCTGGCGCAGGCGACCCCGCTGGTTCGCTTCCGGGCGGCGGCGATGCAGGAAGCGGTGCCTGTGGGAACCGGTGCGATGGCAGCCATCCTGGGCATGGATGCGGCGAAGGTGATTGCGGGTTGTGCCGAGGCACAGGCCACGTTCAGTGGCGCCAGCCTGGAGGTTGTGGAGGCGGTGAACTTCAACGACCCGGCCCAGACCGTGATTGCCGGCAGCAAGGCGGCGGTCGAAAAGGCCTGTGAGGTCCTCAAGGCCCACGGTGCCAAGCGCGCGCTGCCGCTGCCGGTTTCTGCGCCGTTCCACTCCAGCCTCATGAAGCCTGCGGCGGACAAGCTGAAAGAACAGCTGGCTGCAACAGCTTTTGCTGCGCCTCTGATTCCCTTGGTCAACAACATCGACGTCGCCGTGGAAACCGATGCGGATCGTATCCGCGATGCGCTGTACCGCCAGGCTTTCGGGCCGGTCCGTTGGGTTGAATGTGTGAGCGCCATCCGGGAGCGCGGCATCACCACACTGGTTGAATGCGGCCCCGGCAAGGTGCTGGCCGGCATGGTCAAGCGCATCGATGCGGGCCTGACAGGTGCCGCGCTCTACGATCCGGCTTCACTGGCCGAAGTGAAGAACCTGCTGGCCTGACGTTCGGAGAACCAAGACATGTCTGAAATCAAATTTGCGGGCCAGGTGGCCCTGGTCACGGGTGCAACGCGCGGTATCGGTGCAGCCATTGCCCACGAACTGGTGGCGCGCGGGCTGATCGTGATCGGAACCGCCACCAGCGACGAAGGCGCAGCCAAGATATCGCAGGCGCTCGCGGGTGTGCCCGGAGCCGCTGCAGGCTGCCGTGGCGCAACGCTGGATGTGAACAACGTCGCTGCCGCAGAGGCGCTGATCGATGACATCACCAAGACGCATGGTGGACTGCAGGTGCTGGTGAACAACGCCGGCATCACGCGCGACATGCTGGCCATGCGTCTCAAGGACGATGACTGGGATGCCGTGCTCGACACCAACCTGAAGGCCGTGTTCCGCATGAGCCGCGCCGTGATCCGTCCCATGATGAAGCAGCGCTATGGCCGCATCATCAGCATCACCAGCGTGGTGGGCGCATCGGGCAACCCCGGACAAGCCAACTACGCGGCGGCCAAGGCCGGTGTGGCGGGCATGACGCGCGCGCTGGCCCGTGAGCTGGGCAGCCGCAACATCACGGTCAATTGCGTGGCGCCGGGGTTCATCGAAACCGACATGACGGCAACGTTGCCGGAAGAGCAGCAAAAGGCGCTGCTGGGCCAGATCCCGCTGGGTCATCTGGGCAAACCGGCCGACATTGCGCACGCTGTGGCGTACCTTGCGAGCCCTCAGGCCGCATATGTCACCGGTCAGGAATTGCATGTCAACGGTGGCATGTTCATGTCCTGACGGGCAGGGCATCCCATTTCATTTTCGACGCCGACAAAGCCGTCCGGCGGGCCGCCTAGGGGCCTCTCCCTAGCCCGGCTAAAATGACGGTCTGTCATCCAACCACCCTCAGAGGGACTTATGAGCGATATCGAAGCACGTGTTAAGAAAATCATTGCCGAACAACTCGGTGTGGAAGAAGGCCAGGTCACCCATGAAAAATCGTTCGTGGCCGATCTGGGCGCCGATTCGCTCGACACGGTGGAACTCGTGATGGCCCTGGAAGACGAATTCGGTATCGAGATCCCGGACGAAGACGCAGAGAAGATCACCACGGTGCAAAACGCCATCGACTACGCCATGGCGCACCAGAAGGCCTGATCCTTCATGGTCCAACGCAGGGTCTTCCCTTGGGGCCTGGCTCCCTGGGGACGACATTGCATTTCACGCACTCTGATGCGTGGGGGAATTCAATGAGTCGTCGTCGCGTTGTCGTGACCGGCCTGGGTTGCATCAGCCCCGTGGGTAACACGGTGTCTGAGTCCTGGGCCAACATTCTTGCCGGCAAGTCCGGCATCGACCGCATCACCAAGTTTGACGCGTCCAGCTTTTCCTGCCAGATCGCAGGCGAGGTCAAGGGCTTCAGTGTCGAGTCGTACATGTCTTCGAAAGAAGCGCGCACGATGGATACGTTCATCCATTTCGGTATCGCTGCTGCTTCTCAGGCGGTTGCTGATGCCGGTCTTCCCACGGGCGATGCGCTGGGGGAGGAAGAAGCCACCCGGATCGGATGCATCATTGGCTCCGGGATCGGTGGCCTGCCGATGATCGAAGAGACGCACACCGAGTTCACGAACCGTGGCGCCCGCCGCATTTCGCCGTTCTTTGTGCCGGCCTCCATCATCAACATGATCTCGGGTCATGTATCGATACGCTTCGGCTTCAAAGGGCCCAACCTTGCGGTCGTCACCGCCTGTACCACCGGGTTGCATTGCATCGGTGAAGGCGCGCGCAAGATTGAGTACGGCGATGCCGACGTGATCGTGGCCGGCGGCTCTGAAGCTACCGTTTCGCCGCTGGGCGTGGGAGGGTTCGCCTCCATGCGTGCGCTGTCCACCCGCAACGACGATCCCTCCACGGCATCCCGCCCCTGGGACAAGGACCGTGACGGTTTTGTGTTGGGCGAAGGTGCGGGTGTGGTGGTGCTGGAAGAGTACGAGCACGCCAAAGCACGTGGTGCCAAGATATATGCCGAACTGGTCGGCTACGGCATGAGCGCTGATGCGGGTCATATGACGGCGCCCAACATGGACGGTCCACGCCGCGCCATGATCAATGCCTTGCGCAACGCGGGTGTGAATGCCGATCAGGTGGACTATCTCAATGCCCATGGCACATCCACGCCGCTCGGTGATGTGAACGAGACCAATGCCATCAAGGCCGCGTTGGGTGATCACGCCAAGAAGACGGTGGTGAACTCGACCAAGTCCATGACCGGGCACCTCCTGGGCGGTGCTGGTGGTATCGAGAGCGTGTTCACCATCCTGGCGCTGAAAGAGCAGAAGAGTCCGCCAACCATCAACATCTTTAATCAGGATCCCGAGTGCGATCTCGATTACTGCGCCAACGTCGCGCGTGACATGAAGATCGACTTCGCCATGAAGAACAACTTTGGTTTTGGTGGCACCAACGGAACGCTTGTCTTCAAACGCGTCTGAGCCTGCTGACAGCCACAGGGCTCTGACGGCCTGATCATGCGCAACGCCCCATCGGTTCGGTATCCGGTGGGGCGTTGTGCTTTGTACGGCTGGTGGATGCTGGGCCTGGGAGCATTGGGTTTGGCGGTACTGGCCGGCAGATGGTGGGTGAGCGGAACCACCGCCGAGGCGGGTGGTCTCATGACGGGCGTTGTCTTGTGGCTGCTCTGGATGGGCTTCGCCACGTGGAGCTGGCAGCGAACACCGGAAGGCTTGTTGCGGTGGGACGCGCTGGCCGATTCAGCAGCCGGACCGTCCCTTGCAGGGGCCTGGGTCTGGCACAGCGAGGCATACAAAGACGGTGTGACTTTGCTTCGGGTCGACGCCGTGCTGGATCTGCAAGACCGTGTGTTGCTGCGTTTGCACAACCCGGACGCCGTCAGCAGCTGGGCCTGGGTCGAGCGGGCTCGCGATCCTTTGCGCTGGAACGAGTTTCGTCGCGCGTTGATGGCGCACCAGCGGCAGGGCTGTGCGATCCAATGACCGATTGCAGCGCGTTCAGACCTTGCCGGAACCATGATTTCCCTGTCCCGCGTGACCGTGCGCTCAGGCATCGTCAGGCTTGGGGTATATTTCTGCGGCCCGCTCCCGCCGCATGACACAACCCGAAGATCACACCGCCCCCCCGCCGCCCGACAGCGATGTCATGCTGGTGCAACGCACGCTTGCCGGGGAGCAGCGCGCGTTCGAGTTGCTGGTCATCAAATACCAAAGAAGGGTCGAGCGCCTGATCGGGCGAATGGTGCGCGACGTCGATCTGGTGCAGGATATCGCCCAGGAGACCTTCATCCGGGCCTACCGGGCGCTGGCGCAGTTTCGGGGTGACGCACAGTTCTACACCTGGCTTTACCGGATCGCCGTCAACACGGCGAAAAAGCAGCTGCTGGAACTCAAGCGCGACCCGCTGATCTTCCAGTCCCAGATGAAATCAGCGGAGGATGATGAAACTTCCTCCTCCGAACGCGAACTAAATTCCAACGCGGTTGATCACGAGACGCCCGAAGCGGTGTTGGCCAGCAAGGAAATTGCCGAGGCGGTGAACGCTGCCATGGACGCTTTGCCGGAAGAGTTGCGCATGGCGATCAGCTTGCGGGAAATGGACGGTTTGAGCTACGAAGAGATTGCGCTGGCACTGGATTGCCCCATCGGTACGGTGCGTTCTCGCATCTTCCGGGCGCGCGAAGCGATTTCGGGCCGCATCAAACCGATGCTGGAGCGCCAGTCCGGCAAACGCTGGTGATGCCGAATACGGTGCGGTGTGAACGGGGCTTGAACCCTTGAGTTTTTTGGATGTCAACCATGAATGCCGAACAAGACAACGTGAATGTGCGCCCGCCTGCGAGGGCTGGTGTGCCATTTCATTCCGATCCGGATACCGATCTGGCGGTTGCCCTGTCAGCGTTGACCGATGGTGAGATCGGTGCGGGCGAGCTGGACGCCCTTCTGGCCGATGCCGACCACCGTTCCGAGCTGCATGCCGATTGGCATGCCTACCAGGTGATTGGCGATGTGTTGCGTGGCACGGCGCCTGCCGTGTCGAACGTCGCGCCGCAGGCCTTTGTGGCCGGTATCAGTGCGCGACTCCAGCTTGCAGAGCGGCCCCAGAGCCGGTCGGCGAGTCCGGTCGTGATGGCGCAGGTGCGTGGAGCGGCGGCGAACGACCCGGTGATGCGCTGGAAGATGGCGGCGGGTCTGGCCTCCCTGGCGGCCGTTGTTGCCGTGAGCTGGAGCGTGATGCAGGGCGCATCGGTTCCGGGTGGCCCAGCCGTTTCAGGGCCCCAGCTGGCGCAGGTCGCGCCGCCCACAGATCCGGCGAAACCGGTGGTTGCCGCCTCAGATACCGGGCCAACCAATGTGGCGGTGAGCACCGGGCAGGGCATCTTGATTCGCGATGCGCGGCTTGAGCAGATGCTGGCGGAGCATCGGCAGTATGGCGGCATGTCTGCGCTGCAAATGCCGGCGGGTTTCCTGCGCAACGCCACCTACGACACCGCTCCGCAGCGCTGATGCACATGGTTTCTCACCTGTCGTTCGGTCGGCTTCTGTCGCGTGGGGTGGACTCAACCCGGACCCGTTCAGGTCGGGGCGCTTACCCGGGCGCACGGCTGCAACCTTGGTCAGGGCTGGTACTGGTGGCGCTGGTCCTGGGACTCTGGCAGCCACTGGTGCAGGCACAGTCGCAGAGCGGGGCCGCGGTGCCGACGCGTAGTGTCAATGAGTGGCTCGTCCGAATGCAGGAAGCATCGCGGCAGCGGGCTTACACCGGCACCTTGGTGGTGTCGGCGGGCTCGGTGATGTCGGCCTCGCGCATCTGGCATGTCTGTGATGGCGTGCAGCAGATGGAGCGCATCGAGACGCTCACCGGCGCACCACGGACCACCATTCGCCGCAACAACGAAGTGATCACCTTTGTACCCGACGCCAAAACCGCGTGGATCGAGGAGCGCGAGTCGCTGGGGTTGTTTCCTGATTTGTTGCGCACGCCCGCCAACGCCATTCCCAAATACTACGAGGTGCGCGAAACCGGGGTGCAGCGTGTGGCCGGGTATCTGGCCGATGTGGTCGAGATTCTCCCCAGAGACCCTTTGCGGTTTGGTTTCCGTATCTGGTCTGAACAGAAAACCGGTCTGGTCGTGAAGCTGCAGACCTTGGGTGAAAAGGGTGCCGTGCTGGAGCAGCTCGCCTATTCCGAACTCCAGCTGGATGCACCCGTGCGCATGGACAAGCTGCGCAAGATGATGAAAGACACCCGCGGCTATGAGGTATATCGACCGATGGTGAGAAAGACGACGCCCGAGGCCGAAGGATGGCAATTCAAGGATGTGGTTCCAGGCTTCCTGCGCATGAGCTGCCACACCCGGGATACCGGTGAGGCCAACGAAGTTTCTTCCGTGCCGATGCAGTGCATTTTTTCGGATGGGCTGGCTTCGGTCTCCCTGTTTGTCGAGCCACTCGATGCCCGCCGGCATGGCGCTGAAACCAATGCCGTGATGGGTGCCACCCATTCTCTGGGCATGCGATTGGGCAACCATTGGTTGACCGTCCTGGGCGAGGTGCCGCCTGTCACGCTTCAGCGGTTTGCCCAGGCACTTCAGCGAACGCGTTGAAGTATCAGCCCGTTGGCGCGGGCACCTGGATGTTCTCTTTACCCTTGTATCTTCAGCTGTTTTGCCCGTCTGAACAGGATCAACATGACATTCAGTAAATCGAATCGCACTCCCTTCGTCAGCATGGCCACCGCAGGGATGGTGGCGCTGGCCGGCGCCATGGCGCTGTTGTCGCCTGTGCCGTTGTCCGCACAAGGCGTCTTCTCCGCGCCCAGTGTGCGTGGCTTGCCTGATTTCACCGATCTGGTCGATCTGGTCGGGCCCTCGGTGGTGAACATCCGCACGCTGGAGCGCGCCAGTGTTCCTGAAGAAGGGGCCTCCGGAACAGATGAGCAGATGCTGGAGTTCTTCCGCCGGTTTGGGATTCCCATCCCACCCGGCGTGGCGCCTCGCGGCCCGCGGGCGGAGCGGGGTCCGTCCGAAGAGGCGCAGCCTCGCGGTGTGGGCTCGGGCTTCATTCTCAGCAGCGACGGGCTGATCATGACCAACGCGCATGTGGTGGAAGGCGCTGACGAGCTGATTGTCACCCTGCCGGACAAGCGTGAGTTCAAGGCCAAGGTGGTGGGTACTGACAAGCGCACCGATGTGGCGGTGGTCAGGATCGAGGCAAGTGGTCTGAGTGCCGTGAAGATCGGTGACGTGAACCGTCTTCGCGTCGGCGAATGGGTGATGGCCATCGGGTCGCCCTTTGGACTTGAGAATTCGGTGACCGCCGGCATCGTGAGTGCCAAGAAGCGTGACACAGGGGACTTCCTTCCCTTCATCCAGACCGACGTGGCAATCAATCCCGGCAACTCGGGTGGTCCGCTCATCAACATGCGGGGTGAAGTGGTGGGCATCAACAGCCAGATCTATTCACGCTCAGGTGGTTTCCAGGGGATTTCGTTTGCCATCCCGATCGACGAGGCGGTGCGTGTGTCCGACCAGCTCCGCGCGACCGGGCGCGTCACGAGGGGGCGCATCGGTGTGCAGATCGATCAGGTCAGTAAGGAAGTGGCCGAGTCCATTGGTCTGGGGCGGCCTCGGGGCGCCTTGGTGCGCGGTGTCGAAAACGACTCGCCAGCCGCCAAAGCAGGGCTGGAGCCAGGTGACATCATCTTGCGTTTCGATGGCACCGAGATCGACAAGTCGGTGGACCTGCCACGGCTGGTGGGCAATACGCGACCCGGCAGCAAGAGCCGCATGACGGTGTTCCGTCGCGGTTCGCAACGCGAGCTGAGCATCACGGTGGCCGAGCTGGAGCCCGAGCGCACAGCATCGCGCCCATCAGCGCCCGAGCCCGCCAAGCCACAGCCAGCGGGGACGGCCAAGGCTCTGGGTTTGACGCTCTCCGATCTCACCCCGGCGCTCAAGAAAGAGCTGAATCTCAAGAGTGGTGTGCGCGTGGAGAGCGCTGAAGGGCCGGCAGCGCGCGCTGGCTTGCGCGAAGGCGATGTGATCGTTGCCGTCGCCAACACAGACACCGGCAACGTCGCTGAACTCGAGGCAGCGTTGGTGAAGCTCGACAAGGCACGCCCGGTCAATGTGCTGTTCCGTCGAGGCGATTGGGCACAGTACGCGGTGATCCGCCCGAGTCGATGAAGCCGGACGAAACTCGAATCCACCCCAATTGAGGCCAATAACCCACTGATCTTTATGGGATTTAGGGCTTGTGGCTTGGGGTGGCTGGCACGCCACACACCGCTTGTCTGCCGCGATACCCGGTCCACCCACCATTGTTGTGAGTGATTGCTCACAATTCTCCGGTTTCTCCTGACTGAATTCGATAAAATCGGACCAGTTCTGGATCGATTCCGTCGTCGAGACTCTGCATCGGTCCACGATGTGAGAATCACGCCCAAATGGCTTCGGTCATCCACAGATGCTTCACAAGAGCACTGAATTTCCTGTGGATGAATTGTGGATAAGTTTCATGTTGCTGCGCTGCAACAAGTCTCGGTGAGCGTTTGTCGGGTTTGAATTCCGGGCTTTTTGCCTACAATGAAGTCCCAACTATCGCAGTTGCCATTGATTGTTGGTTATGGGCGCGTCAACAGCTGACGCGCCCTTTTTTATGGTTCCCCGCAGCCTTGTGCGTGGGCACTTTGTTCCCCTGGTAGAGCTGTTTTTCTTGATGAACCACATCCGCAATTTTTCGATCATCGCGCACATCGATCACGGCAAGTCCACGCTGGCCGACCGCATCATTTCCCTCTGTGGCGGCCTGTCCGATCGCGAGATGAGCGAGCAGGTGCTGGACTCGATGGACATCGAGAAGGAGCGTGGCATCACCATCAAGGCGCAGACCGCCGCGCTCCAATACAAGGCGCGCGACGGGCAGGTTTACAACCTGAATCTGATCGACACACCGGGCCATGTGGACTTCTCCTATGAAGTGAGCCGCTCCCTCTCAGCCTGCGAAGGTGCGCTGCTGGTGGTGGATGCCAGCCAGGGCGTTGAGGCGCAGACCGTGGCCAACTGCTACACCGCGCTCGACCTGGGTGTGGAGGTGGTGCCGGTGCTCAACAAGATGGACCTGCCCAACGCCGATCCCGAAAACGCCAAGAGCGAGATCGAAGACGTGATCGGCATCGACGCGACCGACGCCATTCCCTGTTCGGCCAAAAGCGGCATGGGTGTGGAAGACATCCTGGAGGCCGTCGTTGCGCGCATACCGGCGCCCAAGGGCAATCCCAACGCACCGCTGCGCGCCATGATTGTCGACAGCTGGTACGACGCCTATGTGGGCGTGGTGATGCTCGTGCGCGTGGTCGACGGTCAGCTGCTCAAGGGCGAGCGGTTCAAGATGATGGCCACCAACACCGTCTACAACGCCGACAACTTGGGCGTTTTCACGCCTGGCAACGAACCGAGAGACGCGCTCAAGGCCGGTGAAGTGGGCTACATCATCGCCGGCATCAAGGAGCTGCAGGCGGCCAAGGTGGGCGACACCATCACGCTGGAAAAGAAGCTGCCCAACAACCTCGGTCCGGCCGAAGAGGCGCTGCCCGGTTTCAAGGAAGTGCAGCCGCAGGTGTTTGCCGGTCTGTACCCGACCGAGGCGAACCAGTACGACGGCCTGCGCGACGCGCTGGAAAAACTCAAGCTCAACGACGCTGCGCTGATGTACGAGCCCGAGGTGTCGCAGGCGCTGGGCTTTGGTTTCCGTTGCGGTTTTCTGGGCCTGCTGCACATGGAGATCGTGCAGGAGCGGCTGGAGCGCGAGTTCGATCAGGACCTCATCACCACCGCGCCAAGTGTGGTGTACCAGGTGGTCAAGCCCGATGGCGAGGTCATCATGGTCGAGAACCCGTCCAAGATGCCCGACCAGGGCCGACTGGAAGAGATCCGCGAGCCCATCGTGACCGTGCATCTCTACATGCCGCAGGAATACGTCGGCGCGGTCATGACGCTCGCCAACCAGAAGCGCGGCATGCAGCTCAACATGGCCTACCACGGCAAACAGGTCATGCTGACCTACGACATGCCGCTGGGCGAGATCGTGCTCGACTTTTTCGACAAGCTCAAATCGGTGAGCCGTGGTTACGCGTCCATGGACTACGAGTTCAAGGAGTACCGCGCGGCCGATGTGGTGAAGGTGGACATCCTGCTCAACGGCGAGAAGGTCGATGCGCTGTCCATCATCGTGCACCGCTCGCAGTCGCAATACCGGGGCCGCGCCGTGGTGGCGAAGATGCGCGAGATCATCAGCCGCCAGATGTTTGACGTGGCGATCCAGGCGGCCATCGGTGGCAATGTGATCGCGCGCGAAACCATCAAGGCGTTGCGCAAGAACGTGCTGGCAAAATGTTACGGTGGCGACATCAGCCGCAAACGCAAACTCCTTGAGAAACAAAAAGCAGGCAAGAAGCGCATGAAACAGATTGGCTCGGTTGAAGTGCCCCAAGAGGCTTTCCTCGCGATTTTGCAGGTGCAAGACTGATGCAATCCACGATGAGTGCGATCACGGCGGTGGTCCTGACCGCCTTTGCTGCATATGCGGGGGCGTTTTTCTTTGGCTATGTCGAAGGCAATTTCGCCCTGTTGCTGATGTTGGCCACGGTCATCACCGGTTTGTACTGGGTGGCCGAGAAGCTGGTTTTTCTGCCGCAGCGCCAGCGCGATGCGCAGCGCTTGCAGCAAGCTCAAGGTGACCGCGCCGCGGCCCTGCAGCAACAAGGCTTTGCCGGAACCGATGTTGACATGGAGCCTGCTCGCCAGCGGTTGCTGATGCAGCCCTGGTGGCTGGACTGGACGGCAGGCCTGTTCCCCGTGATCCTGGCTGTGTTTGTGCTGCGTTCGTTCCTGTTCGAGCCGTTCAAGATTCCGTCCGGCTCCATGATCCCCACCTTGCGCGTGGGTGATCTCATCCTGGTAAACAAATTCCACTACGGTATCCGCCTGCCCGTGTTCAACACCAAGGTGATCGCGAACAACGAGCCGCAGCGTGGCGATGTGATGGTGTTCCGCTATCCCCCGCAACCCAGTCTGGATTACATCAAGCGTGTGGTGGGTGTCCCTGGCGATGAAGTGGCCTATCTCAACAAACAGCTGAGCATCAACGGACAGCCGGTGCCGCGCAGCCAGGAGCCTGAGTTCTTTGACAGCGATGTCATGCGTTACGCCAAACAGTTCGGGGAAAGCCTGGGGGGACGAAACTACAAGACCCTGAATGACGAAGACCGGCCGGCCTTCGTCTCGGGCACCACGGAGTTCGCCTACAAGGACAATTGCCGCTATTCGGTGGAGGGTGTGGTCTGCAAAGTGCCTGACGGGCACTATTTCATGATGGGCGACAATCGGGACAACTCCCTGGATTCGCGCTACTGGGGCTTTGTGCCCGAGGCCAACATTGTGGGCAAAGCCTTCTTCGTCTGGATGAATTTCGGGGATCTTGGGCGCATCGGATCGTTTGAGTGAGTTTGACCACCTTTGGAGAAAAGAACCATGAAACTGAAGCAAGGGCAACAAGGCTTGACATTTTTTGGCTTGCTGATCGTCGGCATCCTGCTGGCCTTCGCAGGCGTGATCTTCGCGCAGTTTGTGCCCACTTATATTGAGTTCATGGCGGTGGAGAAAGCGGTTCAAAAGGCATCAGAGGGCACCACCGTGGCCGAGGTGCGCAGCATTTTTGACAAGGCAGCCACGATAGATGACATCACCACCATCACCGGCAAAGACCTGGAAGTGAGCAAGCAGGGTGACCGGGTGGTGGTTTCATTCGACTACCAGCGCGAAATCCCACTGATGGGTCCGGCCTACCTGGTGATGAAGTACACGGGCAGCTCCAAGTGAGCAGGGCCCTGTGCAAAGGGTGCTGCCTGATTTGAACCCGGAACTCATCGCGCTGCAAAAGCGCCTCCAGCACCCATTTGCCAACCCGCGTCTGCTGGAGCGAGCGCTGACGCACCGCAGCTTCACATCCGACCACAACGAGCGACTGGAGTTTTTGGGCGACTCGGTGCTCAATCTGGCCATTTCCGGCCTGCTGTTCGAAAAACTCAGCCAGCTGCCCGAGGGCGATCTCTCGCGGGTGCGGGCGAACCTGGTCAAGCAGGACACGCTGTTCCAGATCGCATCCGTGCTCGGACTCTCTGCTTGCCTGCGCCTGGGCGATGGTGAAAAGCGCTCCGGGGGTCACAAGCGGCCGTCGATCCTGGCTGATGCGCTCGAAGCCATCATCGGTGCGGTGTACCTGGATGCGGGCTTCGAGGTGGCTGCCGCGATGGTGCGCAGGCTTTATGGCGATGTCGAACTGAATGCCCAGATGAGCGCCATGGGCAAGGACCCGAAGACCGAATTGCAGGAGTGGCTGCAGGCGCGCAAAATGAAGCTGCCGGTCTACCGCGTGGTGGCCACCTTGGGTGAAGCCCATAAACAGACGTTTGATGTGGAATGCACCGTGACGGAAACCGGCCGCAGCGAACGTGGCATCGGTGCTTCGCGTCGCGCGGGTGAGCAGGCCGCAGCGGCGGCCATGTTGCAGCACCTCATGGCGGAGTGACCCGCCTCCCCGTTCCCGAAACACGCCGCTTGCGCCAATTCTCTCTTTGCACCTGGCGTTGACCCGTCAGCACGAATCCATGTCCCGAAAATCCGTTCCCAAGTCCGCACCGTCACAGCCTGTCGAGGCCGTTGCCAATCTCGAGCTCGACGCCATGCTGGCCCGGGCCCTGGGGAAACCCGGCGAGGCTGAATCAGCCGAACCCGAGGCGGCGGTGCTCGAGCCTGTGCCTGTTGAACCGGCGGCTCAGCATTGCGGCTTCGTGGCCATCGTGGGCAAGCCCAACGTGGGCAAATCGACCTTGCTCAATGCGCTGGTGGGCCAGAAAGTCAGCATCACCTCGCGCAAGGCGCAGACCACACGGCACCGCATCACCGGTTACCGCACCGTCGGGCCGACGCAGTTTGTGTTCGTGGACACACCGGGTTTCCAGACCCGGCATGGCAACGCGCTGAACCGGGCACTCAACAAGACCGTGCTGGGCGCGGTGAACGATGTGGACCTGATCCTGTTCGTGGTGGAGGCCGGGCATTTCAACCTGGCCGATGCGAAGGTGCTGGACCTGCTGCCGGCGAACGTGCCTGTGGTGCTGCTGGCCAACAAATTCGATCTGGTGCACCGGCGTGGCGACCTCGCGCCCTGGCTGCGCTCCATGCAGGAGCGCCACGCGTTTGCCGAGTTCGTGCCGATGTCGGCCAAGAACACCAAGGACATCCAGCGCCTGTTTGCGATCTGCGAAAAATACCTGCCGCAGCAACCCTGGATGCACGATCCCGAAGAGCTCACCGACCGCAGCGAGCGCTTCATGGCCAGCGAGATGGTGCGCGAAAAGCTCTTCCGCCTGACCGGCGACGAGCTGCCCTACACCTCCACCGTCATCATCGACAAGTTCGAGCAGGAAGGTCAGCTCAGGCGCATCGCAGCCACCATCGTGGTGGAGCGCGATGGTCACAAGGGCATGGTGATCGGCGACAAGGGCGAGAAGCTCAAGCGCATCGGCACCGAGGCGCGTCAGGAACTGGAGAAACTCTGGGATTGCAAGGTGTTTCTGGAGTTGTGGGTCAAAGTGCGTTCGGGCTGGGCCGATGACGATGCGCGCGTGCGCTCGTTTGGCTACGAGTGAAGTCTCCGCAAGCGAACCATGGCCACGCGCCGGTTTTCTGAAGAACCTGCTTTCGTCCTGCACCGCTACGACTGGAGCGAGTCCAGCCTGGTGCTGGAAGTGTTCACACGCCACCATGGCCGGATTGCGCTGGTGGCCAAAGGGGTCAAACGACCCACCTCCCAATTCCGCCCGGTGCTGCTGCCGTTGCAACCGCTGCACCTGAGCTGGGGTGGTGACGCCGAGGTGCGCACGCTCAAGTCCGCCCAGTGGCAGGGCGGGCATGTCATGCCCACCGGCGAAGCGCTGCTTTCCGGCTGTTATCTCAACGAACTGCTCATGCGCCTGCTGGCCCGTGACGATCCGCACGCAGCCTTGTACGACCACTACACGCTGGCGGTGCAGTTGCTGGCGGAGCGGGCCGATGCCCAACAGCTCATCCTGCGTGCGTTCGAGTTGCTGCTGTTGCGCGACATTGGCCTGCTGCCCGATCTGGCGCACGAGGGCAATACGCTGGCGCCCTTGCAGGACGGGGTGTTTTACGTGCTGGGTCCGGAAAGCGGTCTTCGTGCGGCCCATGAGGACGATACCCATGCCCTGACGGGGGAGCAGTGGTGCTCGCTCCAGATCGCGCTGGACGAGGCCGATCCCCTCATCGCCACTCTGCGCGCCTGTGTCGGTTGCCAGCAGGCGCTGCAGCCGCAGTTGCGCAACCTGCTGCACTACCATAGCGGCGTGCGGGTGTTCAAAACCCGCCAGCTGATGCTGGATGTGCAGGCCATGGGCCGACCTCGCGCATCGCCCGAAGCGGCTTCCACCAACCTCCAGACCACGCCATGACCACGGCTTCCACTTCCCGCACCGCGCTGTCGGTCAACCTCAACAAGGTCGCCCTGGTGCGCAACACCCGGCACCTGGGTATCCCGTCGGTCACTCGGGCGGCCAGCTTGTGCCTGCAGGCCGGGGCACACGGCATCACCGTGCATCCCCGTCCCGATGAACGCCACATCCGGCCCCACGATGTGTTCGATCTGGCGGAACTGCTCAAGGCCTGGCCCGATCGCGAATACAACATCGAAGGCAACCCGTTTCACAACCTCATGGATGTCGCGCGCGAGGTGAAGGCGAAGGGTCTGCCGCTGCACCAGCTGACCTTCGTGCCCGACAGCGAAGGCCAGTTCACCAGCGATCACGGCTGGACCTTCCCGCAGGATGCCGAGCGCCTTCAGGCCGTCGTGGCCGAAGCCCGTGCCCTGGGCGCGCGCGTGAGCCTGTTCATGGACGCCGAACCCGCGCAGATGGCCGCGGCCAAAGCCGTGGGTGCGGACCGGGTGGAGCTCTACACCGAACCCTACGCCGCCGCATGGGACTTGCCTGAACGCGGTGCGCAGCTCGAACGCTTCCGCGCCGCCGCGCAGGCGGCTCTGGATGCGGGCCTCGGTGTCAACGCCGGGCACGACCTCAACCGTGACAACCTCACGGCTTTCCTGCGCGCTGTACCGGGCGTGAGCGAGGTGTCGATCGGTCACGCGTTGATCGCCGATGCGCTGGAGCTGGGCTACGCCGCCACCATCGCCGAGTACAACCGTCGCATTCACGAGGCGTTCGCCTGACCCGCCCATGATCTTCGGCATTGGTACCGATATCTGCGACATCCGACGCATCTCGGCGACCTTTGAACGCCAGGGTGAGCGGTTCGCACGCAAGGTGCTCAGCGACGCCGAATTCGTCGTCTGGCAGCGGCGCAGCGCGCGTTGGCCGCACCGCGGCCTGAGCTACCTCGCGACGCGTTTTTCAGCCAAGGAAGCGTTTTCCAAGGCCATTGGTCTGGGCATGCGTTTGCCCATGACCTGGCGGCGCTGCGAAATCGCCAACTTGCCCAGCGGCCAGCCCGTGATCGTGTTGCACGACGATCTCAAGACCTGGTTTGAAGCGCAGGGATTGCGTGCCCATGTGACCGTGACAGACGAGACCGACTACGCCGCCAGCTTCGTTGTGGTTGAGAAGGACGATGCCCACACCCCACCCGCCGGGCCCGCGAGTTCCGCCCCAGTGCGACCTGGCCACGAAACCTGACCACCTGCCTGCACAAGAAATGCATCAACACGCCCCACTCATCATCGATGTCGCTGGCCACAGCCTCACCACCGCCGAACGCCAGCGCCTGGCCCATCCCCTGGTGGGCGGTGTCATCCTGTTTGCCCGCAACTGGCAGGATCGCGCGCAGCTGACCCGACTGTGCCGCCAGATCAAGGCCGTGCGACCCGACCTGCTGATTGCGGTGGATCACGAAGGCGGGCGCGTGCAGCGCTTTCGCACCGACGGTTTCACCCACCTGCCGCCCATGGCAGCCTTCGGCGCATTGTGGCTGTCGGCGCCGAAAAAAGGCGAAGGTGAGGGCGGTCCCGCGATGCGCGCTTCCAACGCCGCCACGGCCGCTGGCTATGTGCTCGGTGCCGAGTTGCGTGCATGCGGCGTCGACCTGAGTTTCACCCCGGTGCTGGATCTGGATTACGGTGAAAGTTCGGTCATCGGCGACCGCGCCTTCGCACGCGATCCGCGCGTGGTCACCGTGCTGGCGCAGGCCCTGATGTTGGGCCTGCAGCAGAGCGGCATGGGCAACTGCGGCAAACACTTTCCAGGACACGGTTTTGTGAAGGCCGACTCGCACCTGGCCATCCCGGTGGATAAACGCAGCCTCAAGGCCATCCTGGCAGAAGACGCCGCACCCTATGGCTGGCTGTCCAGCGGCCTGCAAGCCGTGATGCCGGCTCACGTGATCTATCCCAAGGTGGACGGTCGGCCAGCCGGGTTTTCGCAGCGCTGGTTGCAGGACGTTCTTCGCCACCAGCTGGGTTTCACCGGCGCCATCTTCAGCGACGACCTCAGCATGGAAGCGGCGCGCCACATCGACGGGTGCGACGTGAGCTTCGCCGAAGCCGCGCTGGCCGCACTGTCCGCGGGGGGGGACATGGTGGTGTTGTGCAACCAGTCGGTGGTGGATGGTGGGTCGCCGATCGATGCCGCCATCGAGGACCTGTCCAAAGCGGTGATTGAAGGCCGCTGGCAGCCCAATCCCGCCAGCGAAGAACGCCGCCTGGCGCTGCTGCCGCATGCTGCAGGCATGGACTGGGACTCTCTGATGGTCAGCGAGCGCTACATGCACGCACTGAGCACTTTGCCGTAACTCCCTGCGCCGCTGCGTGCTTTTTCAGTTTCAGCGTTCGACGCCGAGCTTGTCGAGCAGATCGGAAATGAGTTCGAGGCGCAGCATCGGGTTGTCCAGCGTCATCAACCGGTGTTTGAGTTCGGCGGGCGCGGGCAGAAGCTCGGCCCAGCGGTTGGCCACCCAGCCGCTGTCGTCCCATTGGTAGGGCGGTTGCAGCGGCAGCTCGTTCATGTCGTCGGGCTCGCGTTCCTGCAGGTTGTGCAGCAGGCGCTGCAGCGCATCGCGTGTGGGCGCGAGATGTTCGGGCACGGGGATCACGGGCTCCGCGTCGTCAAGTTGCACGTCGCCCACCCAAAGGCCGTGCGGCAGTTGGTGGCTGGCGGTCACATGAAAGCGCTGCAGGCCGCGGCAGTGAATCACCAGCAGTCCGGGCTGCGGCCGCTCCAGCTGTTCGATGCGCGCCAGCGTGCCCACCGGGTAAAACACCTCACGCGCAAATGCATCGCCGTGGGCCGGGGCCTTGGGATCGATGCGCCGCACTTCGCTGCCCTCTGACAGGCAGACCACACCGAAAGGCGCGCCGGCCTTGTGGCAACGGCTGATCATGTCGAGGTAGCGCACTTCAAAAATGCGCAAGGGCATCCAGCCGCCCGGAAACAGGACGGTCTGCAGCGGAAACAGGGGCAGTTGCGACAGCGCCAGCGGAGCTGCCTCCGGTGTTTCCTTCAATCGGCAACCACCGCGTCGGCACTCTGGCGCTGCAGCATGGCGAGGCAGCTGGCCACCGTGGTGCGCAGTTCGCGCCGGTCGCAGATGAAGTCGACCGCGCCCTTGGTGATCAGGAACTCGGCGCGCTGGAAGCCTTCGGGCAACTTTACGCGCACGGTGTTCTCGATCACGCGCGGGCCGGCAAAGCCGATCAGCGCCTTGGGCTCGGCGATCACCACGTCGCCCACGAAGGCGAAGCCGGCCGACACGCCGCCCATGGTCGGGTCGGTCAGCACGCTGATGTAGGGCAGGCCCTTCTTGGCCAGACGGGTGAGCGCGGCGTTGGTCTTGGCCATCTGCATCAACGAGAGCAGACCTTCCTGCATGCGCGCGCCGCCGGTGGCGGTGAAGCAGACGAAGGGCACCTTCTGGGCAATGGCTTCCTCGACGCCGCGTACGAAACGCTCGCCCACCACCGAGCCCATGGAGCCGCCCATGAAGTCGAACTCGAAGCAGGCCGCCACCAGGCTGACGCCTTGCACCGCACCACCGATGACGACCAGCGCGTCGGTTTCACCCGTGGTCTCCAGCGCTTCTTTCAGGCGCTCCGGGTACTTGCGGCTGTCCTTGAACTTCAGGGCGTCGACCGGCAGCACCTCCTGACCGATTTCATAACGGCCTTCAGCGTCCATGAAGGCGTTGAGGCGTGCGCGCGCGCCGATGCGGTGGTGGTGGCTGCAGTGCGGGCAGACGTTCTGGTTTTTCTCCAGATCGGTCTTGTAGAGCACGGCCTCGCAGCTCGGACACTTGATCCACAGGCCCTCGGGCACGCTGCGGCGCTCGGTCGGGTCGGTGTGGGTGATTTTGGGAGGGAGCAGTTTTTCGAGCCAGGACATAGGGTCTCCTTCGCTGGTTGCCGGGCACGGGTGGCCCGGCGAAGTGGTCGAATTATGCGTCCAGCGCTTTTCGTATGGTGCGCAGGAAATGCATGGCGACCGTCACCACTTTTTCATGTGGCTCGTTCTCGATCAGCTGGATGATCTTGCTGCCGATCACCACCGCGTCGGCGGTCTTGCCGATGGCCTTGGCGGTCTCGGCATCGCGGATGCCAAAGCCCACGCCCACCGGTACGCTCACATGCGCGCGGATGCGCGGCAGCATGGCTTCAACCTGGCCCACGTCCAACGTGCCAGCGCCGGTCACGCCCTTGAGCGACACGTAGTACACGTAGCCGCTGGCCACGCGTGCCACCTGCGCCATGCGCTCGTCGGTGCTGGTGGGTGCCAGCAGGAAGATCAGGTCCATGTTGGCGGTACGCAGGGCGGCGGCGAAGTCCTCGCATTCTTCCGGCGGGTAGTCCACCACCAGTACGCCGTCCACGCCCGCAGCCGAGGCATCGCGCACGAAGCTGCCGGCGCCGTGTTTCTGGTCGTAGCGCTCGATCGGGTTGGCGTAACCCATCAACACCACGGGCGTGGTGGCGTTGCGTTCGCGGAAGGTCTTCACCATGGCGATGACCTGGGTCAGTCCGATGCCCAGCGCCAGCGCGCGGTCGCCCGCCTTCTGGATCACCGGGCCGTCGGCCGACGGGTCGGAGAACGGCACGCCCAGTTCGATCACGTCGGCACCAGCTTCCACCATGCCGTGCATGAGATCGGGCGTGATGTCGGCATACGGGAAGCCGGCGGTGACGAAGGGGATCAGTGCCTTGCGGTTTTGCGCCTTCAATTCGGCGAAGGATTTTTCGATACGGCTCATTTGGTCACCTTGATGGTGGCGGTTTCCATGCCGCCTTTGACGGACTGCCCACGGCAACTCGGTCGGCAATAAAAATCGGCATTCGACAGGTCGGCCACGGTGCCGATGTCTTTGTCGCCCCGACCCGAGAGGTTGACCAGGATCGATTGCGTGGGCTTCATGGTCCTGGCCAGCTTCATGGCGTAGGCCACGGCGTGGCTCGATTCGAGTGCCGGGATGATGCCTTCGGTGCGGCACAGGTAGTGGAAGGCTTCCAGCGCTTCCTTGTCGGTGATGCCGACGTACTCGGCGCGACCGATGTCCTTCAAGAAGGCGTGCTCGGGGCCGACGCCAGGGTAGTCCAGGCCCGCGCTCACGCTGTGTGTCTCGGTGACCTGGCCGTTGTCGTCCTGCAGCACATAGGTGCGGTTGCCATGTAGCACGCCGGGGCTGCCCTTCTGCAGCGAGGCCGAGTGTTTGCCGCTCTCCAGGCCTTCACCCGCCGCTTCCACGCCGATCAGGCGCGTGGCGGCGTGGTCGATGTACGGGTAGAAGATGCCCATGGCGTTGCTGCCGCCGCCCACGCAGGCAACCACCACATCGGGCTGTTCGCCCGAGCAACCGGCGGCTTTGAGCATCTCCGGCATCTGCACCAGGCATTCTTCGCCGATCACGCTCTGGAAGTCGCGCACCATCATCGGGTAGGGGTGTGGGCCGGCCACGGTGCCGATGATGTAGAAGGTGTTGTCCACGTTGGCGACCCAGTCGCGCATGGCTTCGTTGAGCGCGTCTTTCAGCGTCTTGCTGCCGCTCTCCACCGGCACCACGGTGGCCCCGAGCAGCTTCATGCGGTAGACGTTGGGGCTCTGGCGCTTCACGTCTTCGCTGCCCATATAGACCACACATTCGAGACCGTAGCGGGCGCAGATGGTGGCGGTGGCCACGCCGTGTTGGCCAGCGCCGGTCTCGGCGATCACACGCGGCTTGCCCATGCGCTTTGCGAGCATGGCCTGGCCGATGGTGTTGTTGACCTTGTGGGCGCCGGTGTGGTTGAGGTCTTCGCGCTTCAGGAAGATCTGCGCGCCGCCTTGCTCGCGGCTCATGCGCGCGGCGTGGTAGACCGGAGAAGGGCGGCCCACGAAGTGCGCGAGTTCGCTTTTGAATTCGGCGAGGAACTCGGGGTCGTGCTGGTATTTCGCGTAGGCGGCCTTGAGCTCGTTGATGGCGTGCGTGAGCGTCTCGCTCACGAAACTGCCACCGTAGATGCCGAAGTGGCCGCGGGCGTCGGGTTGCTGGTAGGTGTCCATGGGTTTCTCGGTGCTATGGCCCGAGCGACCCGGAAACGGGTTCAGCTCGGACGGGATAAGAGGGTGTCTGCCGCGCGAACGGCGGCGACGAATGCGTGGATCTTGTCGGCGCCTTTGATGCCTTTCGACACCTCGACACCGGAACTCACGTCAACGGCCCAGGGCCGTACGCGGCTGATGCCATCGATCACGTTTGCAGGCGTGAGTCCACCAGACAAAACGAGGCGAGAGCTGGCGTTTAGAAGCGGATGTGACCAAGGGAAAGCGTTCCAGTCGAATGATTGACCTCCGCCGCCAAATCCCTCGACATGTGTGTCGAGCAAGATGGCCTGGGCGGCAGAAAAGTCTTGCGCGTATTTTAGGAGATCAAAGCCCGCCCCGGCGGCGCCGGTGGGTATGCGCGCCGCGCGCAGGAACGGGCGGCCAGCGGCCAGACAGTCATCGGGTGTTTCGTCGCCGTGGAATTGCAGCAGGGCATTGGGCACGGCAGCAGTACCCTGGGCGATGAATTCGGGGCTGGCGTTCACGAACAACAGCACCGGTGTGACGAAAGCCGGCAAGCGGCACGCCAGTTCACCAGCACGCTCCGGCGACACGAAGCGCGGGCTCTGGGGGTAGAGCACGAAACCGACCGCGTCCACACCGGCCTGGACGGCGGTGTCCACGTCGGATTCACGAGTCAGGCCACAGATCTTGATGCGAGTTCGAAAGGGTTTCATCAGCAGAAGTGACTTGTTCAAGGACGCAGCGGAACCGGCTTTGCCGGGCCGCCAGTGTCGCCCCCTTGAGGGGGTGGCGCGAAGCGCCGCGGGGGTGGGTCAGGGAAGCCAGTCGAACGCCGGTGTGCGCGTGGGCAGGCCCAGCGATTGATCGTACACGGGACCCAGAAAATACAGCCCGTCCGGGGAGAAGGTGGGCGCCGCCGCGTCGCGGCTTTTCGCCGCCAGCACCTCGGCCATCCAGCCCACCGGGCGGTTGCCGCTGCCAATGGCGATCAGGCAGCCCATGATGTTGCGGATCATGTGGTGCAGGAAGGCGGATGCTTCGAACTCGAAGCGCCAGTAGGCGCCGCGCCGAGTGATGTCGATGCGTTGCATCAGCTTGACGGGGCTGTGAGCCTGGCATGCCGAGGCCCGAAACGAGGTGAAGTCGTGTTCACCCACCAGCGCCTGCGCCGCCTGCTGCATGGATTCCAGCTGAAGCGGCCGGAACACCCAGCCCACCTGGCCATGGTCGATGCTGGGTCTGACCGGGGATTCAAGCAGCACATAGGCGTAGCGGCGCGAGCGGGCGCTGGCACGGGCGTGAAAGCTGGCTGGCACGCGTTGCGCCCATTGCACGGCAATGTCGGGTGGCAGAAAGCGGTTGGTGCCGCGCACCCAGGCGTTGTCCGGTCGGACGACCGGGGTGTCGAAATGCACCACCTGCATGAGTCCGTGCACGCCGGCATCGGTGCGTCCGGCGCACAGCGTGCTGACTTTGTCGAGCGCTGTGAATTCGGTCAGGGCCCGTTCCAGCCGGTCCTGCACCGTGCGGCCGCTGGGTTGACTTTGCCAGCCATCGTAGGCATAGCCGTGGTAGCTGACCCCCAGCGCGATACGCACAGACGGCGCCTCATGGGGTGAAGCGCCGACAGATGTGGCCGTGATCAAAGGTGAATGCAGACCGCGGGCTTGTGTCAGGCGAGGTCGGCCAGGAAGGTGCCTGCCTTGGTTCGCAGAGTGCCGGAGGCTTCGGCCAACACTTCTTCGGCCAGTGATCGCGCGCCTTCGAGGTCACCGATGGCCCGGAATTCTTCGGCCAGGGACAGCTTGGTTTCCAGCGGATTCTCTGCGCTCAGTCTGTTGGGTTCTTCACCCGTGGCTGGTTCAGGCTCACTCAACTCCAGTTCAATGTCGCTCAGGTCAAAGGACAGCAGTTCGGCCGTGGGCGGATTGGCTGTGGGTGTGCCGTGGTCCTGCCCGTTGCTGCTCTGCACGGATGGCGATGAGGGTTCATCAAAATCGAACGCCGGCAGCACTTCGCTGTCGTCAAATGTGGGCTGTTCCGCCGAAGCGACCACGGGTTTCGCCGTTGGCGCTGGCGACGACAAAGGCACGGGTTCCGAGGGGAAATCCAGGTCAAAGTCCATCGGACGGGAGGCCAGATCGCTGACCTCGCTGGGAGCGCTGGTGAGCGCCTCCGTTTGTGCCAGATCGTCCAGGCTGGACATCTGGGCTTCCACCCGGGCGGGCATTTGCAGCGCGGCCGGCGCCGATGGTTCATCCAGCCCGATGTCCAGGTCAAGGTCAAGACCGAGGTCGGCGTCAGCGTCGGCGCCAAGGGGTGCACCGGGGGTGGTGTGTTGTGAGAGCGTGCTGTTGCCAAAGGGAATCGTGTTGTTGGCGCTACTTGCAACAACAGCGCCCGGTTTGGCCGCCGGACTGCCGCCAGGCTGGTACAGCGGATTGTTCGGATCCAGTTCTTTGCCCAGACCGCAGGCGTGTTCCCACTCAGCCCCTTGCCCCTGGGTGAGACCGTAGGCTTCGGTGGCCACCACTTCAAAAGCCTTGGTGTCCCGGCGCTTGGCGTAGATCTCCAGCAACTTGTTGTGGATGGCCACGCGTGTGGGGGTGCTGCGCATGGCCTCCTTGAGGATCTCTTCGGCCTGAAGGTCGCGACCGTAGGCCAGGTAGACGTCGGCCTCGGCAACAGGATCCACGTCACCCGCGGCGTCCAGTTGGCTGGGCGAGTAAACCATGGAGGAGCCCGAGGCCGACGCTTCGGCGGTATCGATGCGCTGACCACCGCTGGAGCCAAAGAACGAGTCGGGTTGCAGCCGGCTTTCGAGGAAGGAGCTGTCCGCGGCCGACGTCTTCTTGCGCTGGCGCATGCGGTACAGGCCCAGACCGGCCAGCAGTGCGAGCAATCCACCGGCCGCAGGCAGCACGAATGGGTTGCCCAGCAACTGTCCCATGAAAGATGGTTCATCGACTGCCGGAACAGGCATCGGTGCAGCTGGTTTGGGCGTAGGTGCCGGGGCAGGCGTTTGTGCAACGGGCGGCGCCGGCGGTTCAACGGGTGCGGTGGGGGTCGCGGGCGCAGGTGTCACTGCAGGCGTTGCAACCACTTCCGGGGTAACCGCCGCCGGCTTCGGCGCGTCCGGCGCAGCCGGAGCGCTGCCAGCGGCTGCCGCTGGCGCTGCGGCTGGAGCGATCTTGTTCAGCTCTTCAATGTTGCGGGAGAGTTCGGCCACCCGGGTTGATGCTTCGCCTGCGCGACGATCCTCTGCGATCTTGGCTTCCGGTGCGGACTGACCTGGCGCGGCACCCTTGGACAGCGTCAACTTGTCCTGGGTTGCAGGCGCTGGCTTCTGGTCCTGGACTTCGGCCTGCACACGACCCGCGGCTTGCCGGTCTGCGGCGGCGACCTCGGCTGCGGGGACGCGGCTCGCCAGTCGACGGCGGAATTCGTTGAAATCGCTGCTCTGCGCCGCGATGATCTGGCGCGCCTCGCCGCTTGGCGTGGCCGCTGCAGCCGTCTCATCGGGCAGCTCCACCAGGGAACCCGCCTTGATTCGGTTGATGTTGCCGCCAATGAAGGCATTGGGGTTGGCCCGCAGCATGGCCACGAGCATCTGATCGAGCGACACATTGGCGGGCAGGTTGCTGGCCGCAATGCGGCCGGCGGTGTCACCTGCCTTGACCCGCAGACGCGAGGCGCTGCCAGCGTCGGCATCGGGCGCGGCAGATGTCGGTGCGGCCGGACGCGGGGCGGGAGCTGGTGCGGCGGGTGCGCGGGCGACCGGGGCAGAGACAGCCTCTGGTGGCCGGACGGCCGCAGTCGATGGCGCCGCAGGCGGAGTGACCGGTGCAGGCGTCGTCTGTGCTGTCACTGCGGGCGCCAAAGGTGATGGCACGGGCGGACGCAGGTTGGGGGGGTCAAACAACAGCGTGTAGTCGCGCACAATGCGGCCCGATGCCCAGTTGGCCTCCAGGATCATGTCCATGAAAGGCTCATTGACTGGGCGGCTGCCTGTCAGGCGCAGGAAAGCTCGGCCATCGGGGCGGCGCTGCAGAACGACCTGAAGGTCGGCCAGCGCAGCATTGAAGTCCATGCCGGCTGCGCGGAACGCACCTGCCGCCGCAAGGCCCACACGCAGACTGGCCGATTCCTCAGCCGTGATTTCAAGGACATCGACCTCGGCCCGCAGGGGCTCCCCCAAAGCCGATTGCACCACCATGCGCCCCAGTGCCAGGGCTTGAGCATCGCTGGCCTGCAGCAGGCCGGTGCACAAAACCACCGCGGCAGCTATTGCGTGTAACCGCGCAAGTCCTTTTGAACCGGTGTCGCCGGCGGTGGCGCAGGTTCGGATGGATGGTGTGTGGCGGGTGTGAATTGGCACGTTGACCTCGACGTAAAAAACCGAGAATTGACCATAACATCAACGCATTACGGTGACAAGCTGAGAATTCGCTTGAGTTTCCCGGCTTGCGTGTGGCGCGCGTTCAACCCCCGCGGGCGTTGTTGTTGCACAACGGGATGTGGACCTCGGCGGAAGCCCACAACCGTTCCTCCCATCACGAACTCAGGCGTCCAGCAGGATACGCAGCATGCGGCGCAGCGGTTCGGCAGCGCCCCACAACAACTGGTCGCCGATGGTGAAGGCGCCCACATATTCCGGGCCCATCGCCAGCTTGCGGATGCGACCCACAGGAATCGTCATGGTGCCGGTGACCGCCACGGGCGTCAGGTCCTGGATGGTGGCTTCGCGGGTGTTGGGCACCACTTTGACCCACTGATTGTCCGCCGCGATCATGGCTTCGATATCGGCTGTCGGCACGTCTTTCTTGAGCTTGAAGGTCAGCGCCTGACTGTGGCAGCGCATAGCACCCACGCGCACGCAGAAACCGTCAACCGGGATGGCGGCCGAGCCGAAGCCCTCGCCCATGCCGAGGATCTTGTTGGTTTCGGCCATGCCCTTCCACTCTTCCTTGGACATGCCGTTGCCCAGGTCCTTGTCGATCCAGGGGATCAGCGAACCTCCCAGCGGCACGCCGAAGTTGGCCGTCTCGGCGCCGGTCAGGCTGCGCTGCTTGGCAATCACCTTGCGGTCGATCTCCAGGATGGCGCTCTTGGGGTCGTCCAGCAGGGCCTTCACTTCGGCGTTCAGCGTGCCGTACTGCGTCAGCAGTTCGCGCATGTGCTGGGCGCCACCACCTGAGGCGGCCTGGTAGGTCTGGGTGCTCATCCACTCGACCAGACCGGTTTTGTACAGCGCGCCCACGCCCATCAGCATGCAGCTCACGGTGCAGTTGCCACCGACCCAGTTCTTGCCGCCATTGGCCAGCGCGTCCTTTATCACCGGCATGTTCACTGGGTCGAGGATGATGACGGCATCCTTTTCCATGCGCAGCGTGGAGGCGGCGTCGATCCAGTGGCCGTTCCAGCCTGCGGCGCGCAGCTTGGGAAACACCTCGCTGGTGTAGTCGCCACCCTGGGCGGTGATGATGATGTCGCAGCGCTTGAGGGCAGCGATGTCGTGCGCGTCCTGCAGCGTGGCCTCGTTCTTCGCCATCGCCGGGGCCTTGCCGCCGGCGTTCGAGGTGGAGAAAAACAGCGGCTCGATCAGGTCGAAGTCGCTTTCCGCGACCATGCGATCCATCAACACCGAGCCAACCATGCCGCGCCAGCCGACCAAACCAACCAACTTGCTCATTTCAAACGCCCTTTCAAGTAGATAAAACAGGTCCAGACCAGACCGACTTGCCCGGCTCGTCTGGCCGGGGAGGGCGCACGACGAACCAGGCTGGATCAGCCCTTAATGGTCGTGGTTTTGATGGTGATTGCGCGCAATGCCACACCGGCCAGGGCGGCGGGTGCTTTGTTCAGGTTGAACGGGCGGACGGCAAACATGGGTTGAGATTGTACCGGATGGTGGCTTGGGCGAAACTGACATGCGGGCGCAAGAAAGGCAGCCCGCGGGCTGCCTTTGTAAGTGCAATGAGGTGAAGCGATCAGCCCAGCGCTTTGACCACCGCGTCGCCCATCTGGGCGGTGCCTACCTTGGTGGTGCCTTCGCTGTAGATGTCGGGCGTGCGCAGGCCTTGCACCAGCACCTTTTGCACGGCTGCTTCGATGCGTTGCGCAGCGGCTTCCTGGTTCAGGCTGAAGCGCAGCATCATGGCCGCGCTCAGGATGGTGGCCAGCGGGTTGGCCACGCCTTTGCCTGCGATGTCCGGAGCGCTGCCATGGCTGGGTTCGTACAGGCCCTGGTTCTTCGAGTTCAGCGAGGCCGAGGGCAGCATGCCGATGGAGCCCGTCAGCATGGAGGCTTCGTCGGACAGGATGTCGCCAAACATGTTGCCGGTCACCACCACGTCAAAAGCCTTGGGTGCCTTGACCAACTGCATCGCGGCGTTGTCCACATACATGTGCTGCAGTTCCACGTCGGGGTACTGGGCGTGCACTTCGGTGACCACGTCTTTCCAGAACTGGAAGGTCTCCAGCACGTTGGCCTTGTCCACGCTGGTGACTTTCTTGTTGCGCTTGCGCGCGGCCTGGAAGGCCACATGGGCGATGCGTTCGATCTCCGGCTTGCTGTAGCGCATGGTGTCGAAGGCTTCTTCGGCACCGGGGAAATGGCCGTCGGTGGCCACGCGGCGGCCGCGCGGCTGGCCGAAGTAGATGTCGCCGGTGAGCTCGCGAATGATGAGGATGTCCAGGCCCGCGATGAGCTCGGGCTTGAGGCTGGACGCTCCTACAAGCTGCTCGTAGCAGATGGCGGGGCGGAAGTTGGCGAACAGGCCGAGGTGCTTGCGCAGGCCCAGGATGGCCTGCTCGGGGCGCAAGGGGCGGTCGAGCTTGTCGTACTTCCAGTCGCCGACGGCGCCGAACAGGATGGCGTCGGCAGCCTTGGCCAGGTTGAGCGTGGACTCGGGCAGTGGATGGCCGTGCGCCTCGTAGGCGGCGCCGCCCACCAGGGCCGATTCCATTTCGAAGGGGAGGTCGAGTGCCTTGAGCACCTTGACCGCTTCGGCCACGATTTCGGTGCCGATGCCGTCACCCGGGAGAACTGCGATTTTCATGAGATGAATGTCTGGAGTTGATGGGGTGTCCGATCAGGACACCATCGTGTGGGCGAGCCACGGTTTCGTGGCAAGACGCTGGGCCTCGAAGGCCTGTATCTTGTCCTTGTGGCGCAAGGTCAGGCCGATGTCGTCGAGCCCGTTGAGCAGGCAGTACTTGCGGAAGGCCTGCACCTCGAACGGGATTTCTTCGCCTTGAGGTTTCACGATCACCTGGCGCTCCAGGTCGATCGTCAGCTGGTAGCCCGGGAAGGCATACACCTCGTCGAACAGCTGGGCGACCGTGGCCTCGGGCAGCACGATGGGCAGCAGACCGTTCTTGAAACAGTTGTTGAAGAAGATGTCGGCGTAGCTCGGTGCAATCACGGCGCGAAAGCCGTACTGGTCGATGGCCCAGGGCGCGTGTTCGCGGCTGGAGCCGCAGCCGAAATTTTTTCGGGTCAGCAGCACCGAGGCGCCAGCGTAGCGCGGCTGGTTGAGCACGAAGTCCGGGTTCGGTTGGCGTGTGGCCGGGTCCTGGCCGGGTTCGCCCTTGTCGAGGTAGCGCCACTCGTCAAACAGGTTGGGGCCGAAGCCGGTCTTGCGGATCGACTTGAGGAACTGCTTGGGGATGATGGCGTCGGTGTCGACGTTCTCGCGGTCCATGGGGGCCACGAGACCCTGGTGAATGGTGAATTTCTGCATGATGGTGTGAGGGGATTGTGAGGCTGGCCTCAGTTGGTCGCGCCCTTGACGGCGTCGCCAGCCTTCTCCAGCCCGGAGCCGACGGCCTGACCCGCGGCCTTGCCGCCTTCGACGGTCTTGTCCTTGACCTCAATGGCCTTGTCAACGACCGCGTCCTTGACTTCCACGGCCTTGTCTTTGACCACGTGCGCGTCCTGTTTGACGCCTTGCACGGTGTTGCAAGCGGCCAGGGACATCAGGGCAGCGGTGGCCAGCAGGGTGAACAGGGGTTTGGTTGAGGACATGAGAGGACTCCTTGGTGAGGACTCGGGATGGAAGGTCAGGCGATGGTGCGCACGTCAATAAAATGGCCGTGGATCGCGGCGGCGGCAGCCATGGCGGGGGAAACCAGGTGGGTGCGGCCACCGGCGCCCTGGCGGCCTTCGAAGTTGCGGTTGCTGGTGGAGGCGCAGCGTTCGCCGGGTTCCAGCCGGTCGGCGTTCATGGCCAGACACATGGAGCAGCCGGGTTCGCGCCACTCGAAGCCGGCGGCCTTGAAGATCTCGTGCAGGCCTTCGCGCTCGGCCTGTTCCTTGACCAGCCCCGAGCCGGGAACGACCATCGCAAGCTTGATGTTTTTGGCCACCTTCTGGCCCAGCTTCTTCACCACGGCCGCGGCCTCGCGCATGTCTTCAATGCGGCTGTTGGTGCAGGAGCCGATGAAGACCTTGTCCACGAAGATGTCGTTCAGGGCCTTGCCCGGCTCCAGCGCCATGTAGGTGAGCGCACGCTCAATGGCGCCGCGCTTGTTCGGGTCTTTTTCCTTCTCGGGATCGGGCACGCGGGCGTCCACGCCGAGCACCATTTCGGGCGAGGTACCCCAGGTGACCTGCGGCACGATGCTGCTGGCGTCCAGCTCCACCACGGCATCGAACTTCGCATCGGCGTCCGATTGCAGACCCTTCCAGTAGGTCACGGCCTGCTCCCATTCCACTCCGGTGGGGGAGAGCGGGCGACCCTTGACGTATTCGATGGTTTTTTCATCCACCGCCACCAGACCCGCGCGGGCACCGCCTTCGATGGCCATGTTGCACACCGTCATGCGGCCTTCCATCGACAGGGCGCGGATCGCGCTGCCGCCGAATTCGATGGTGTAGCCGGTTCCGCCCGCGGTGCCGATCTTGCCGATGATGGCCAGCACGATGTCCTTGGCGGTCACGCCCTTGGCGAGTTGCCCGTCCACGCGCACCAGCATGTTCTTGGCCTTCTTGGCCAGCAGGGTCTGAGTCGCCATGACGTGCTCGACCTCGCTGGTGCCGATGCCGTGCGCGAGTGCGCCAAACGCCCCGTGGGTGCTGGTGTGGCTGTCGCCGCAGACCACCGTCATGCCGGGCAGGGTGGCGCCGTTTTCCGGACCGATCACGTGCACGATGCCCTGGCGCTGGGACATGAAGGGGAAGAAAGCCGCTGCGCCAAATTCGGCGATGTTGTCGTTCAGCGTGGTGATCTGTTCCTTGCTGATCGGGTCGGTGATGCCGTCGTAGCCCTGTTCCCAGCCGGTGGTGGGCGTGTTGTGGTCGGCGGTGGCCACGATCGAGCTCACGCGCCAGACCTTCCGGCCCGCCTGGCGCAGGCCTTCAAACGCCTGCGGGCTGGTCACTTCGTGCACCAGGTGGCGGTCGATGTAGAGGACGGACGTGCCATCCTCCTCGGTGTGGACGACGTGTTCGTCCCAGATCTTGTCGTAGAGCGTGCGTGCCATGGGGAGGGGTTCCTTTGCTGATGGAATTTTATGCGTGGGGGCCTGTAACGGTGTGTTGCCCGGACTGCTCGCCCAGGTGGGCAACGAGCAGACGGGCCGTGACGGGCAAGGTCGAAAAATCGCGGGCGACCAGGTCGATCTGCCGGGTGGCCCAGCCATCGGTGAGCGCCACGCAGGTGAGCTCGCCCACGCCGTGCATCAGCTCGAAAGCACGCCGGGGCATCAGACCGACGCCCAGACCGTTGTGGATCATGCGGCACATGGCGTCCAGCCCGGTCACGCGGATGCGCAGCCGGATGCCGCGGCCGGCAGTGGTGGCGGCCTGGTGCATGGCCTGGTAGATGGAGCTGTTGGCGTGCAGTCCAACATGATCCCAGTCGAGACTGTCGGCGAAGGCCAGTTGTTTCTCACCCGCGAGGGGGTGTGCCTCCGGGACGATCAGCACCAGATGGTCTTGCCGGTAGGGTCGGGTCTGCAGGTCGGGCAGGGGCCCGCGCACCCCCGTGTGGCAGATACCCAGGTCGGCCGCGCCTTCCTGCACAGCCCGCACCACCTCGCTGGACAGGTGTTCCTCCAGGTCGATCTTGACCTGGTCGTGCAGGCGGGTGAAGCTGCCCAGGTCCTCGGGAAGGAACTGGACGATGGCCGAGATGTTGGCATGCATGCGCACATGACCGCGCACACCGTCGGCGTATTCGGACAGCTCGCCCTGCATCTTGTCCAGACTGAAGAGCACTGAGCGCGCGTGGTGGAGCAGGCTCTGGCCGGCGGGCGTGGGGCTGGCGCCCCGGGCATGGCGGTAGAGCAGGGTGGTGCCCACGGCGCTTTCAAGATCGGAGAGGCGCTTGCTCACGGCCGAGGTGGCCATGAATTCCTGCTCGGCCGCCTTGCCGATGCTGCCGCGCTCGCACACCGCCACAAAGAGCTGGAGCGAGGTGAGGTCGAGGCGGCGGGTGAAGCTGCGGTCGGGAGTGTTCATGGGTGACTCGTCGTGAACGACGATGAGTTCCCAATTTTCTCATCTTGTTCGCAGGTTGATCATCGCATTTCGCGATGGGTGACCCCGCCAAAACAAAACCCGCCGATGGCGGGTTTTGTTTGGGGACGGGACCGGCGCGGAACCGGCTCTGCCGGGCCGCTGCTGGCGCTCCCTGGAAGGGTGGCGCCGCAGGCGGCTCGGGGGGTTATCGCTTGAAGCCAGCGGGTACGTCGCGGCGCTCGGAGCCCGTGAACAGCTGGCGCGGACGGCCGATCTTGTACTCGGGGTCGCTGATCATTTCGTTGAGCTGGGCGATCCAGCCGACCGTGCGGGCCAGGGCGAAGATGCCGGTGAAGAGGTTCACCGGAATGCCGATGGCGCGCTGCACGATGCCGGAGTAGAAGTCAACGTTCGGGTAGAGCTTGCGCGAGACGAAGTATTCGTCTTCCAGGGCAATCCGCTCCAGCTCCTTGGCCAGCTTGAACAGCGGGTCGTTTTCAAGACCCAGTTCCTTCAGGACTTCGTCGCAGGTTTCCTGCATCAGCTTGGCGCGGGGATCGTAGTTCTTGTAGACGCGGTGACCAAAGCCCATCAGCTTGACGCCGGAGTTCTTGTCCTTGACCTTTTCCATGAACTCGCCAACCTTGGCCACGCCGCCCTGGCGCTGGATGTCTTCCAGCATGTTCAGGCAGGCTTCGTTGGCGCCGCCGTGGGCCGGACCCCACAGGCAGGCCACGCCGGCAGCGATGGCGGCAAACGGGTTGGTGCCCGACGAACCGCACAGACGCACGGTGGAGGTGGACGCGTTCTGCTCGTGGTCGGCGTGCAGGATGAAGATGCGGTCGAGGGCACGTTCCAGCACCGGGTTGACCTTGTACTCTTCGCACGGGGTGCCGAACATCATGCGCAGGAAGTTGCCCGAGTAGCTCAGGTCGTTCTTAGGGTACATGTAGGGCTGGCCCACGCCATACTTGTAAGCCATCGCCACCAGGGTGGGCATCTTGGCGATCAGGCGGATGGCCGCGACGTGGCGGTGCTCCGGGTTGTTGATGTCGGTGCTGTCGTGGTAGAAGGCCGACAGACCACCCACCAGGCCGGTCAGCACGGCCATGGGGTGGGCATCGCGGCGGAAGCCACGCAGGAAGAACTGCATCTGCTCGTTGACCATGGTGTGGTTGATCACGAGCTTGTGGAAGTCGCCGCGCTGCTGGTCGTTCGGCAGATCACCGTTGAGCAGCAGGTAGCAGGTGTCGAGGTAGTCGCAGTTGGTGGCGAGCTGTTCGATGGGGTAGCCGCGGTACAGCAATTCGCCCTTGTCGCCATCGATGTAGGTGATGGCCGACTGGCAGGACGCGGTGGACAGGAATCCGGGATCGTAGGTAAACATGCCGGTCTGCGCGTACAGCTTGCGGATGTCGATCACGTCCGGGCCGATGCTGCCGGCATACACCGGCATATCGACGCTGGGGCTGCCGTTGGAGAACGACAAGGTGGCTTTGTTGTCTACGAGTTTCATTCGGTTTCCTTTTGAGGGGCTTAAACGGGTAGCCGGGCTGCGCGAAGCATGCCCAATACGTGCGTGACGTCGTCACGGGCCAGCTCGCCCTGGGGTGGCTTCCTTCCCAGCAACAGATCAAGCAGATCGTTGTCGGACAGGTCCATTAAAACCCCCAGAGCTTCAGCCTGCCTGACAGTCAAGCCAGATTCGTGCCTGGCGAAGAAGCTGTCAATGAACAGGTCGTTTTCGAGCAGTCCACGGCGGCAGCGCCAGCGCAGCTTGCTCAGAGCGCGTTGATCGAGCAGGGCGTCACAGGTGCTGGCATCCATAGTGGTTCGGGCGCTGCACTCAGATCGAGCGCATCACCATCATTTCCTTGATCTTGCCGATGGCCTTCGTGGGGTTCAGTCCCTTGGGGCAGACGTCCACACAGTTCATGATGGTGTGGCAGCGGAACAGGCGGTACGGATCTTCCAGGTTGTCCAGGCGTTCGCTGGTAGCTTCGTCGCGGCTGTCGGCGATGAAGCGGTAGGCCTGCAGCAGGCCGGCCGGGCCGACGAACTTGTCCGGGTTCCACCAGAAGCTCGGGCAACTGGTCGAGCAGCTGGCGCACAGAATGCATTCGTACAGGCCGTTGAGTTCTTCACGTTCTTCCGGGCTCTGCAGGCGCTCGCGCTCAGGGGCAGGGGTCTCGTTGATCAGGTAGGGCTTGATGCTGTTGTACTGTTTGAAGAACAGCGTCATGTCGACGATCAGGTCGCGCACCACCGGCAGACCGGGCAGCGGCTTCAAGGTGATCACGCCAGGCAGCGTGTTCATGTTGGTCAGGCAGGCCAGACCGTTCTTTCCGTTGATGTTCATCGCGTCCGAACCGCAGACGCCTTCGCGGCAGGAGCGGCGGAACGAAATCGAAGGATCGACCTTCTTGAGCTTCATCAGCGCGTCCAGCAGCATGCGCTCGTGGCCGTCGAGTTCGACCTCGATGGTCTGCATGTAGGGCTTGGCGTCTTTTTCCGGGTCGTAGCGGTAGATCTTGAATGTGCGAAGGGCCATGGTGTTTTTCTCCGGGCTGGTTCGGTTCTGGATGGGTGCTTAGAAGGTGCGAACCTTCGGTGGCACCGACTCCACGGTCAGCGGCTTCAAGTTGACGGGCTTGTACGACAGGCTGTTGGTGGCGCTGTCCCACAGCGTGTGCTTCATCCACTCGGCGTCGTTGCGACCCAGCGGGAACTGGGCGTCGTCTGCGGGGCGCTCATAGTCGTTCACGGTGTGCGCACCGCGGCATTCCTTGCGGGCAGCAGCCGAGGTCATGGTGGCCTGCGCCACTTCCATCAGGTTGTCCACTTCCAGCGCTTCGATGCGTGCCGTGTTGAAGACCTTGGACTTGTCCCCCAGGGTGATCTTGGCCACGCGCGAGCGCAGGGCGTTGATCTTGGTGACACCTTCGTCCATGCTGGCCTGGGTGCGGAACACGCCAGCGTGCTGCTGCATGATGGCGCGCATGTCGTTCGCCACGTCCTGAGCGTATTCGCCTTCACTCGAAGCATCCAGGCGCGCGAGGCGGGCCAGGGTCTTGTCGGCGGCGTCGGCGGGCAGGGGTTTGTGCACCTGCAGCTTGTTGTTGTTCTCGACGATGTGGTTGCCGGCGGCGCGGCCGAACACCAGCAGGTCAAGCAGCGAGTTCGTGCCCAGGCGGTTGGCGCCGTGCACCGACACGCAGGCGCATTCCCCGACGGCGTAGAGGCCGTTGACGATCTTCTGTGCACCGTTGCCATCGGGCGCGACGACCTGGCCGTTGATATTGGTCGGGATGCCGCCCATCTGGTAGTGGATGGTGGGCACCACGGGGATCGGTTCACGCGTGATGTCGACGTTGGCAAAGTTGTGGCCGATTTCTTCCACCGAGGGCAGGCGCTTGCGGATCGTTTCGGCGCCCAGGTGGTCGAGCTTCATCAGCACGTAGTCCTTGTTGGGACCGCAGCCACGGCCTTCCTTGATTTCCTGGTCCATGCAGCGCGAAACGAAGTCGCGCGGGGCCAGATCCTTCAGGGTGGGCGCGTAGCGCTCCATGAAACGCTCGCCTTCGCTGTTGAGCAGGATCGCGCCTTCGCCGCGGCAGCCTTCGGTCAGCAGCACGCCCGCGCCGGCCACGCCGGTGGGGTGGAACTGCCAGAACTCCATGTCCTGCAGCGGCACACCAGCACGCGCCGCCATGCCCAGGCCGTCGCCGGTGTTGATGAAGGCGTTGGTGGAGGCGGCGAAGATGCGGCCTGCGCCACCCGTGGCCAGCAGGGTCTGCTTGGCTTCGAGGATGTAGGTCTCGCCGGTTTCCATTTCCAGCGCGGTCACGCCGATCACGTCGCCGTCGGCGTCGCGGATGAGGTCGAGCGCCATCCACTCGACGAAGAAGGTGGTGCGGGCCTGCACGTTCTGCTGGTACAGGGTGTGCAGCATGGCGTGGCCGGTGCGGTCGGCTGCGGCGCAGGCGCGCTGCACGGGCTTTTCACCGTAGTTGGCGGTGTGACCGCCGAAGGGGCGCTGGTAGATCGTGCCGTCGGGGTTGCGGTCGAACGGCATGCCGAAGTGTTCGAGCTCGTACACGACCTTCGGGGCTTCGCGGCACATGAACTCGATGGCGTCCTGGTCGCCCAGCCAGTCGGAACCCTTGATGGTGTCGTAGAAGTGGTAGTGCCAGTTGTCTTCGCTCATGTTGCCGAGCGAGGCCGACACGCCGCCCTGGGCCGCCACGGTGTGCGAGCGGGTTGGGAACACTTTGGAGAGCACGGCCACTTTCAGTCCGGCGCGGGCGAGTTGCAGCGAGGCGCGCATGCCGGAGCCGCCGGCGCCGACGATCACGACGTCAAATTGGCGCTTGGGGAGATTTGCAGTAACGGTCATGGCTTCAGAGCCTCCAGAGAACTTGAACAGCCCAGCCCAGACAGGCCACGAGCCAGACGATGGTGAAGATGTGCAGGGCGAGGCGGATGCCGGCGGGCTTGACGTAGTCCATCCAGATGTCGCGCATGCCGAACCAGACGTGCCAGGCCAGGGCCACGAACACGACAAAGGTCAGGGCTTTCATCCACTGGGCAGCGAAGATGCCTGCCCAGGTTTCGTAGCCCATGGGGCCGCTGGAAAAAATCACCTGCGCTAGCACGATGAAGGTGAAGAGGGCGACGAGGCCGCCGGTGACGCGCTGGGCGAGCCAGTCGCGCAGGCCGTAGTGGGCGCCGGTGACGACGCGCTTGGAACCGAAGTTGACAGACATGGGGTTGTTCCTCTTGATGACCGTGCTCAGTACAGGCCGAACAGCTTGGCGCCCAGGACCAGCGTGAGGCCGATGCTCAGGGCCAGCGTGACGATGGCGGACGATTTGCCGAACTCTTTGCTGACGGCGTGGGCCACGTCCATGTACAGGTGGCGCAGGCCGGCGATCAGGTGGTGCAGGTAGGCCCAGATGATGGCGAGCACGACCAGCTTGAAGAACCAGCCCGGCACGAAACCGATGCCAGCGGCGAAGGCCGCGCTGAAGCGTTCAAAGGACAGCTCGGACGACACCGAGGTGTCGAACAGCCAGACGATCAGCGGCAACAGGATGAACATCAGGCCACCGCTGGCGCGGTGCAGGATCGACACCCAGCCCGCCAGTGGCAGGCGGTAGGTGGTCAGGTCGGTGAAGGCGTTGATGTTGCGGAATTCGGGCCGCTTCTTGGTCAACTCGGTCATGGTGGGCTTTCTTCCGGTGAGGATGCAGGGAGGTTGGAAGGTTTCTTGTAACTCGTTGGTAACTCAGACCACGGGCCCGCAAATTCTATTGCAACGCAGCATACCGTTGCCTGACACTGGGCGAGTGTGGCGGGTGTTGATGGCGATGCGGACCATGGCGCTCAGCTCAATTCGTTGTGGTAGTGCCGGGTTTCCGTGCGGTAGAGACCGCGGCGCAGCTCCATGGGCACATCGTTGTAGGTGTAGGCCAGCCGTTCGACGCTGAGCAGGGCATGTCCGGCTTCGATGCCGAGCCAGCCCGCGGTATCGGCATCGGCGTTGACCGCCTTGAGCTTTTCGACGGCCCTCACCATGCGCACGCCGAACTGGGTCTCGAACAGCGCATACATGGGGCCCTTGTCTTCGGCCAGCGTTTCCTGCGTGAGTCCCTTGAAGGCTGTTCCGGGCAACCACAGGTCTTCCAGAATGGCCGGCGTGCCGCCGAAGGCCAGCACCCGTCGGACCTGCAGCACAGGATCGCCGGTACGCAAGGCGAGCTGGCGCGCCACCTCCGCCGGTGCGCGCAGGCGACGGCACTCGATGATGCGGCGCTCGGCGGGCCCCTGGGCCTCCAGCGTGCCGGTGTCGGGCAACAGGCGCAGGAAGCGGTACTGGATGTGTTGTTCGGCGTGGGTCGCCACGAAGGTGCCCTTGCCCTGTCGGCGCACGAGCAGGTTGTCGGTGGCGAGTTCGTCGATGGCCTTGCGCACCGTGCCCTGGCTCACCCGGTAGCGCGCGGCCAGATCGAACTCGCTGGGAATCATGTCGCCCGGCTTCCACTCGCCGGCTTGCAGGCTGCGCAGGATCAGGGTCTTGATCTGCTGGTACAGCGGGCTGAACGCCGGGGCGCCCTGACCGGGTGAACCGATGGCGTCGCCGCTGTTCTGTGCACCCGGATCCCCTGTGGATCGGGTGTCCATTGATGACGGATCGGGCAGAAAGGCGGGTGGGGTTGCCATGGTTTTGTGAACTCGATGGTGTCACCGTGGGTGTCCGGCGACGAGGTCAATGATATCTTATATAAGACATAAGACAAATTGACCAATCAGGGTTTGCGAGGGTACACTCCAAGGCTGAGCCTGATTCACGATTTGCGGGTTTACCCGCGCTTCGTGAGGTCCCGGACTCGGGGTTCGTCCCGTCCGCTTTTCATTTATCCAACGTCCTTTTCTGGAGTTTTCACCATGAGCAAGAAGCCCGTTCGTGTTGCCGTCACCGGTGCCGCAGGTCAAATTGGTTACGCCCTGCTGTTCCGCATCGCCTCGGGCGAAATGCTGGGCAAAGACCAGCCCGTGATCCTGCAACTGCTGGAAATCCCCGACGAGAAGGCCCAGAAGGCGCTCAAGGGCGTGATGATGGAAATTGAAGACTGCGCCTTCCCGCTGCTGGCCGGCATGGAAGCCCACAGCGACCCGATGACCGCCTTCAAGGACACCGACTACGCGCTGCTGGTCGGTTCGCGTCCTCGCGGCCCCGGCATGGAGCGCGCTGAGCTGCTCGCCATCAACGGTGCCATCTTCACGACCCAGGGCAAGGCGCTCAACGCTGTCGCCAGCCGCGACGTCAAGGTGCTGGTGGTTGGCAACCCCGCCAACACCAACGCCTATATCGCCATGAAGGCCGCCCCCGATCTGAAGCCGGGCAACTTCACCGCCATGCTGCGTCTGGACCACAACCGCGCCGCCAGCCAGCTGGCCGCCAAGACCGGCAAGGCCGTGTCTTCCATCAAGAAGCTGGCCGTGTGGGGCAACCACTCGCCCACGATGTACGCCGACTACCGCTTCGCCACCATCGACGGCGCTTCGGTCAAGGACATGATCAACGACCAGGTCTGGAACAAGGACGTGTTCCTGCCCACCGTCGGCAAGCGCGGCGCGGCCATCATCGAAGCGCGTGGCCTGAGCTCCGCTGCCTCTGCCGCCAACGCCGCCATCGACCACATGCGTGACTGGGCCCTGGGCACCAACGGCGAATGGGTCACGATGGGCATCCCGTCGCAAGGCTGGTACGGCATCCCCAAGGAAGTCATGTTCGGCTTCCCGGTCACCTGCGCCAACGGCGAATACACCGTGGTCGAAGGCCTGGACATCGACGCCTTCTCGCAAGAGTGCATCAACAAGACCCTGGCAGAGCTGCAGGGCGAGCAGGACGGCGTCAAGCACCTGCTGTAAACAGTGAACACCCCCTGCGCCGCTTCGCGTCCTCCCCCTCAAGGGGGACCACACCTTAGGCCCGGCAAAGCCGGTTCCTCGGTGTGTGCTGGGCTGGAAGCGCGTTGGCTGCTCGCTGTAACCGCTCGGTAACTCGTCCGTGAAAACCCATCCGCGCGACATCCTCCTCGCTGCCCAGGCCGGCGCGTTCGCGCTGCCGGTCTGTGACCACTACAGCGGGGTGGCGTCGCGGATGCGAAAGAGCCTGCAACTGCAGGCCGAGATGACGGCCGAGTTCGGCACCTGTGTCTTTGACGTCACGCTCGATTGCGAAGACGGTGCGCCCGTGGGCGGCGAGGCCGATCACGCGGCACTGGTGACCGGACTGGCCCTGGCCGCCGTGCCCGAAGCCCGCGTGGCCGTGCGCGTGCACCCGGTGGACCACCCGGCGTTCGACGCCGATGTGGCAACCATCGCGGGTCAAGCCGCTTCGCGCCTCACGCACCTGATGGTGCCCAAGGTCGAGTGTGTGGCCGATGTGCAGCGCGCTGTCGCGGCCATGGACGCCGCCGGTGCGACCTCACTCCCGCTGCATGTGCTGATCGAGTCGCCCGCCGCGGTGCACCGCGCCTTTGACATCGCCGCGCACCCGCGCGTGCAGTCGCTCAGCTTCGGCCTGATGGACTTTGTGTCGGCCCATGGCGGCGCGATCCCGGCCGACGGCATGGGCGTGACCGGACAGTTCAGCCACCCGTTGGTGCTGCGCGCCAAGATCGAGATCGCTTCGGCCTGTCACGCGCACGGCAAGGTGCCCTCGCACAACGTGGTCACCGAATTCAAGGACCCGGCCGCGCTGCAGACCGCTGCGCACAAGGCCGCCCGCGAACTCGGCTACACCCGCATGTGGAGCATCCACCCGGACCAGATCCGGCCGATCCTGGCCGCGTTTGCGCCCGAGGACCGCGAGATCCACGCGGCCGCCGGCATCATCGAACGCGCCGCCGCCGCCGAATGGGCGCCGGTGCAGTTCGAAGGCCGCCTGCACGACCGCGCGAGTTACCGTTTCTACTGGCAGGTGCTCGAACGGGCGCACCAGACCGGGCATGCCGTGCCCGAAAACATGCGTCACTGGTTCGATCCAGCCCCACCGACGCCCCTGGCGGCGGTCCAAGCCGTGCGGCACTGAGTTTGCTTGGTCCCCACGCACCCTGTCTTCCCCCATAACAGTTCCTTCCCCACCCCTCTGGAGAAAACCATGTCGACCTTCCTGACCGACTACCGCGCCCACGCTGCCGAACGCGCCGCCCTGGGCATTCCGCCGCTGCCGCTTGAAGCCAAGCAGGTCGCCGACCTGATCGAACTCATCAAGGCCCCGCCGGCCGGTGAAGACGCGTTCCTGATGGACCTGCTCACGCACCGCGTGCCCCCGGGCGTGGACGATGCGGCCAAGGTCAAGGCCTCGTTCCTGGCTGCGGTCGCCCACGGCGATGAAAAGGTCGGTCTGATCTCCAAGGCCAAGGCCACCGAGCTGCTCGGCACCATGGTCGGCGGCTACAACGTGCACCCGCTGATCGAGTTGCTGGACGACGCCGAAGTCGCCGCCGTGGCCGCCGCCGCGCTGAAGAAGACGCTGCTGATGTTCGACTTCTTCAACGACGTCGCTGAGAAGGCCAAGGCCGGCAACGCCCATGCCAAGGACGTGATGCAGAGCTGGGCCGATGCCGAGTGGTTCACCAGCCGCCCCGAAGTTGACAAGAAAATCACCGTCACCGTGTTCAAGGTGCCGGGCGAAACCAACACCGACGACCTGTCGCCCGCGCCCGACGCCTGGAGCCGCCCGGACATCCCGCTGCACTACCTGGCGATGCTGAAGAACACGCGCGAAGGCGCGGCTTTCAAGCCTGAGGAAGACGGCAAGCGCGGCCCGATGCAGTTCATCGAAGACCTGAAGAAGAAGGGCAACCTCGTGGCCTACGTGGGCGACGTGGTGGGCACCGGCTCTTCGCGCAAGTCCGCCACCAACAGCGTGATCTGGGCCACCGGCCAGGACATCCCGTTCGTGCCGAACAAGCGCTTTGGCGGCGTCACGCTGGGCGGCAAGATCGCCCCCATTTTCTTCAACACGCAGGAAGACTCGGGCTCGCTGCCGATCGAAGTGGACGTGAGCAAGTTGGAAATGGGCGACGTCGTTGACGTGATGCCCTACGACGGCAAGATCGTGCGCAACGGCGAAACCGTGGTTGAGTTCAAGCTCAAGAGCGATGTGCTGTTCGATGAAGTGCGCGCCGGTGGCCGCATCAACCTGATCATCGGCCGCTCGCTCACCGCCAAGGCGCGCGAGTTCCTGGGCCTGCCTGCGTCCACGCTGTTCCGCCTGCCCACCACGCCCGTGGCGACCAAGGCCGGTTTCACGCTGGCGCAGAAAATGGTGGGCCGCGCCGTCGGTCTGCCGGAAGGCCAGGGCGTTCGTCCCGGCACCTACTGCGAGCCGAAGATGACCACCGTGGGTTCGCAAGACACCACCGGCCCGATGACCCGCGACGAGCTGAAAGACCTGGCCTGCCTGGGTTTCAGCGCCGACCTTGTGATGCAGTCCTTCTGCCACACCGCGGCGTACCCCAAGCCGGTCGACGTGAAGACGCACCGCGAACTGCCCAAGTTCATTTCCAGTCGCGGCGGCGTGGCCCTGCGTCCGGGCGACGGGGTGATCCACAGCTGGCTCAACCGCCTGCTGCTGCCCGACACCGTGGGCACCGGTGGCGACTCGCACACCCGTTTCCCGATCGGCATTTCTTTCCCCGCCGGTTCCGGTCTCGTGGCCTTCGGTGCCGCCACCGGCGTGATGCCGCTGGACATGCCCGAGTCGGTGCTGGTGCGCTTCAAGGGCACCATGCAGCCCGGCATCACGCTGCGCGATCTGGTGCACGCGATTCCGCTGTATGCCATCAAGGCCGGTCTGCTGACCGTGGCCAAGGCCGGCAAGAAGAACGTGTTCTCCGGCCGCATCCTGGAAATCGAAGGCCTGCCCGACCTGAAGGTCGAACAAGCGTTTGAGCTGTCCGACGCTTCCGCTGAGCGCTCGGCCGCTGGTTGCACCGTGAAGCTGAACCCCGCTCCGATCAAGGAATACCTCACCAGCAACATCGTGCTGATGAAGAACATGATCGCCGACGGTTACGCCGACGCGCGCACGCTGCAGCGCCGCATCGAGAAAGTCGAAGCCTGGCTGGCCAACCCGAACCTGCTCGAAGCCGACAAGGACGCCGAATACGCGGCCGTGATCGAGATCGACCTGAACGAGCTGACCGAACCCGTGCTGTGCTGCCCGAACGATCCCGACGACGCCAAGCTGCTGAGCGAAGTCGCTGGCGCCAAGATCGATGAAGTGTTCATCGGCTCCTGCATGACCAACATCGGTCACTTCCGTGCCGCCTCCAAGCTGCTCGAAGGCAAGCGCGACATCCCGGTCAAGCTGTGGATCGCCCCGCCAACCAAGATGGACGCTTCGGAGTTGACCAAGGAAGGCCACTACGGCGTGTTCGGCGCCGCCGGTGCCCGCACCGAAATGCCCGGCTGCTCGCTGTGCATGGGCAACCAGGCGCAGGTGCGTGAAGGCGCCACGGTCGTCTCCACCTCGACCCGCAACTTCCCGAACCGCCTGGGCAAGAACACGTTTGTGTACCTGGCCTCGGCCGAGCTTGCAGCGATCGCCTCCAAGATCGGTCGCATTCCCACCGTGGCCGAATACCAGGCCGACATGGGAGTGATCAACAAGGACGGCAGCAAGATCTACCAGTACCTGAACTTCGACCAGATCGAAGAGTACGCAGAAACCGCCAAGGGCGTGACGGCTTGATCGTCTGCGCGCTGAGCGATTGAGAACGGCCCTCCGGGGCCGTTTTTTTTCGCCGATGCGTCGCCATCCCGGCGAGCGCAGGCGCCTTGTTATGCTGACCGCATGATGACATCACAGGCGCCATGGAGCATCGCAGCGCGGCTGGGCACCCTGCTGTTCAGCGCGGTGTTTGCCCTGGCGTTTGGCGGTGGGGGGCTGTATTTCGGCGTGCTGCCGCTGGCCCGAACGATGAGCGCCGCCTGGGAGGTCCGGTCCTGGCAGGCGGTGCCCGCCGAGGTGCTGTCGAGCCAGCTCACATCGAACAACGACGGCGACAGCACCACCTATGCGGTGCAGGCCCGCTACCGCTACACCGCCGGTGGCCGCATCCACGAATCCACCCGCGTCGGGCTGGACCCGGCAGCCGGTTCGGACAACATCGGGGACTGGCACCAGCAATGGCACGCGCGTCTGAGTGCGGCCCGGGACCGGGGTCAACCGGTCCCGGTCTGGGTGGACCCTGCAGACCCGACGAGGGCGGTGCTGGATCCTCACATCCGCTGGGCCAAGGCCATCTTCCACCTGCCGTTTGCGCTGGTGTTCACGGGCGTTGGCCTGGGGGCCTTGTGGGTTTTCTGGCGCGCGTTGTCGGGGCGCAGTGCTGGAGCGTTTGATTCCGTGGGGCGGGGTCGGACCACGACCGGGGATGCGGCGGTGCAGCCGACCGGAAGCGCCGTCGCCCGGAGTTCGGCCAGCCGCAGCCAGCGCGTGCTCTGGGTTTTTGCGCTGTTCTGGTGCGGCATCTCGTTTCCGATGGCGGCGCTGTTCTGGATGGGCGGTTCGCCCTGGTGGGCCCAGATCTTTGTGTCGGTCTTCGTGGTGATCGGTATCGGCGTGCTCACGCTGGCCTGGCGGCAGTCGGTGCTGGCGTGGCGCTTTGCCGGGACCTCGGTCCGCTTCGTACCGGCCGGGCCTCAGGCCGGGGAGTCCTTCGAGGTGGAGCTGGCGCTGTCGTCCCGCGCGCTGCAGAACGCACCGCCTGCAGGCCGGCGGCTGCGGCTCGCGCAGTACCGGGTGGACGATTCAGGCTCAGGCACCCAGGAACGGCAGGTGGAGGCCTTTGAGCGTGCGGCGACCGCGATGCCGGACATGGCCGGCGGCGAGCGGTGGCATGCGCGCTTCGAGCTGCCCGCCGATGCGCCCACGCATGGCGGCCGGCGCTCGGGGGAACGGGTCGACTGGCGGCTGGAAATCCTGACCGCGGAGGGGGCTGTCGAGGTGTCGTACGACGTGCCGGTTCAGGAGACGCCAGCCCGGTCTGCGGGCCACCCGATGGCCGCGCCCGACCGGTTTGACCGCCGGACGGTCTGGGGGCACGAGGAGGCGATTCCGCCGCGCCACGAAGGGTGGTCGGCCGGCGACGCTCCATCGCCACTGCCATTGCCGGACCAGGTCCAGGTGGTCGAGCAATCCGATGCCTGGGAGATGCGGTTCCGGCAGAGCGGGTGGCGCTGGGCCGCCGCGTTGGCGATGGTGCCGGTGGTGGTTCTCTCGGGGCTGTGGTGGAGGTCGGGGCCGCGCGCTTCCTGGTCCGATGCGCTGGGCTCCGGCCTCTGGTGGGGAGTGGCGTTCCTGCTGCTGTTTGTCTTGCACGCGGGCACACGGCAATGGCGCCTGCGGGTGCGCGACGACGGTGTGGAGCGGGAGCTGGCTTCCTGGATGTGGCGCAGGACGCGGGTGGTCCCGCTGGCGTCTCTCGATCACCTGTTCCACAAGCTGCTCTACACACAAAGCAGCGGACGGGCCACGACGGCGTTTCACGCGCTGCATGCCCGCGAGGCGGCCGCCGGGTCCTCGGTCCGGCTGACGCCGGGCCTGCCCGGGGCGGCATCGGCGGTGGCGGTGGCGCAGGCGCTGCAGGCGGCCCGGGAGCACCGGGCCGGGCGCTTCACCCCCGGCGCCCTGCGCCGGGCATCCGGTGCATCGTGGCGGCCTGCCGCGGGCTGGCTGGTCTGGACCCTGTGGCTGCTGTTGCTTGCCGCGGTGCCCGGCTGGCTGTAGGTGTCGTGTCGGTGCGGGCCGGCTGGGGTTGGTCAGGGCAGGCCGGTCAGCGTGCGCCAGCCCGTCCAGCCGTCGCGCGCAATGGCGAACTTGCGTGTGGCTTCGCTCCACGATGCGCCCACGGCCATGGCGTCGCTGAAGGCCTGGGGATCGGTCACCCGCGTGCCACCGAGCAGCGTGACACCGCGCTCGAACAGGGCATCCGGCCACAGCCCGGCCGAAGGGCCGATCACCGCGAAGCGCTTCGCGTTCGGCGCCGCGGCGAGCATGGCGTCCAGCGTGTCGTTGAGCAGCATGGTCGAGGTGCCCACCACCACGTTGCAGGGGGCGAGGTCGGCGCGGTCCAGCGTGATGTGAACGTTCGGAAAACGCTCGCGCTGGCGCGCGACCATCTCGGCGTTCATCTCCACCACCGAGAGCCGCCCGCCGGCCTCGGCGACGCGTTTCACCAGCGGCGGAAAGAAGCCGATCATGCCCAGGTGGTCCTGCGCGCCCAGTTGCACGTCGCCGAGCGAATTGCCCGCGGGCGGCGGCTCGTAGCCCACCCGGCGCCAGACCGAGTCGGTCAGGGCGTTGACGGCGGCCAGTGCAATGGCGCGCTCGACCTCGCTGCCACCGGCCAGGCGTTGCGCGAGGGCCAGCGGGTCTGCGCCCTGCAAGGGCAGGTCACCGCCGCCGTGTGCGCGCAGCAGCGCGGCCAGTGTGTCGCCGAGCAACACATAGGACAGGCCAAATCCGCCGTCTTCCAGCTCGATGGCACAGAACTCGGCGTCGTGTTCACCCGCGACGCCCGCGGTATCGGGTCGGCGGGGCACGTGCAGACGGCGCACCCGGGGCGCGGGGTGCCGCTGCGCGATGGCCGCGAGCTGCGAGAGGATGGCCGAGGCGATGGAGGGTGTCGGGCTCATGGGGCTTGGGGCGGGCGTGGTGCTGGCTGCGCAGGGGCTGCGGTGGCAAGATTCTGGCACCGGGCGGGCGCTGCGGGGGCTATTCCGTCCACGGCCGCACGAGCCGCACCAGCAATTTTCTGCGTTTGAGCACATCGCCTTGGGCCTGCACCGTGGCGGTGTTCACGGCCCAGCCGTGCAGGAACTTCATCTGGTTCGTGTTCTGTCCGTTCAGGCCGCGCTGGAGGTTGTTGTAGCTGTAGGTGTTGAACGACGGGGTGTTGATGGTGGTCGAGGCGGTCCAGCTCCAGCCTTGACCGACCGCTGGCAACAGCGTCTGTCCCGCCGGGGCAGGGCGGGTGTTCTGGTGGGCCAGTTGCTGCAGCTCTTTCATGTGGGGCAGGCGCCAGGCCATGCCTTCGGCCTTCTCGCGGGCCTTGACCCGCGCAAGCGCTTCGGCGTGGTCGAGCTGCAAGGCCTGGCCGGTGCAACGCTGGCCGCTCCATTGCATGCCCTCCACGCAGCGGGGCCAGGCCACACGGGCGCTGCGGTGGAGGATCAGGCTGCCGTCCTTCGAAAGGTCCCAGTCGGGTGGCGCCACTTCGTCGCTGGTGCCGGCAAAGGCGACGGGCAGCACGGTGCACAAAACGCCCAGGAGCAGGCGACGGACGGGGCGGAAGGTGGGGTTTTTCATGCGATCACCGCAGGTGGTTTTGTTGGTCCTTGAGGCCTGGCAGCAGGGACCCCGGCAGGTTCAGGAACACGACCCCGTTCGCCTCGACGATGAGCGCCGACCAGAACGGGGCCATCCATTCCCACGAAAGCACGATCCAGCCTTTCCCGCGGTCCGTTGGCCACCGCCGCACCGTGCCGGGTGGTCTTGAATCACTGTATCGACCGGGGCCGAGAAAAGCTGAGCGCCGTTCAAGGGGACCGGTTGGGAGGCGCTGCCGGGCCTGTTTCCACACGATCTGCCGCAAGCCCTCAGCTGCCGAGCCCAGCGGCCATCGCGCGCAAGGCGTCGGCCGTGGCTTCGTCGCCGGGGAAGAAGGTTTCCAGCGCCAGTTCCTGCAGGGTGATGTCCACCGGCGAGCCGAACACGGTGGTGGTGCTGATGAGGTGCAGCGTGCCGCCCGGCGTCTGGAACAGGAAGGGCATGAGCACGCCGGGGTGTTCGCCGTCCAGGCGCTGCGCGGCGTCGGCGGGCTGGGCCGGGTAGGCCATCAGCTCGGTCAGCAGGTCGGCCAGGCCCTCGTCACCCGTCTGGTGGATCTGCTGGCGCAGGCGGGAAAACAGGTGCTCGCGCCACTGGTTGAGGTTGGCGATGCGCGGTGCCAGGCCGCCCGGGTGCAGGCTGATGCGCAGCAGGTTGACCTGCCCCTGCAGCAGCTCGGGCGCCACGCCGGCCAGCAGCGGCGCGACCATGCGGTTGGCCATCACCAGGTTCCAGTGCCGGTCGAAGGCCACAGCGGGCCAAGGTTGGTGGCTGTCCAGGATGTGCTGCACGGCGCGTCGCGCAGCCTGCATGCTGGGGTCGTCCATGGCGTGCTCCCGGTACATGGGCGCGTAGCCCGCCGCGACCAGCCAGGCGTTGCGCTCGCGCAGCGGCACCGCGAGCCGCTCGCACAGCCGCAGCACCAGCTCGCGGCTGGGGCTGGCCTTGCCGGTTTCCACGCAGCTCAGGTGGCGGGTGGACAGCTCGGCGTCGGCCGCGAGATCGAGCTGGCTCAGACGCCGCAGCTGGCGCCAGTGGCGCAGGTGGTCGCCGACGCTGGTGCGGCGCGTGGGTGGAGCGGCGAGGGTGGGGGCATGCATGGGCACATGGTAGAGCGGGCGCGCCGACGGTCCATGACCTGCGGGGTCATGGACCCGGTGCGGGCGCCGGCCGAGCATGGCGGCTCCCTTTCCTGCTTTTCAACCCCTTCAAGGAGTTCACCATGTTGAATTTGTCGGTTTCTGCGTTGCGTCGCGTGCTCTGGCTGGATGCCGCCAGTGGCCTGGGCATGGCCGTCGCCCACTTTGTGTTTTCCGGCTTGTTGTCCGAGTGGCTGGGCCTGCCCCTGGCATGGCTGCAGGTGTCGGGCATGATCGTGTGCGGCGCGGCGCTGCTGTCGGGCGCGCTGGCGTCGCGGGCCCGGCCTCCGGCGGCGGGCGTGCGCCTGCTCGCGGCGGGCAACTTCCTGTGGGTGGCCGCCAGCGTGTGGGCGGTCTGGGGCGCGGGCCTGCCGCTCACCACGCTGGGCGCGGTGTGGGTGCTGCTGCAGGCGGCGTTCGTGCTCGGGCTGGCCGAGCTGGAGTGGGCCGGCAGCCGTCAGGCGCAGGGCCTGGCGGTCGCCTGACCCTTCGAACTCAGATCAGCCGCGCGATCAGTGCGCCTTCTGTCGGCGCACCCAACGGCACCCAGACGCGGATCGGACTGCCCTGCGCGACCTCGATGGCAGCGCCGTCCTGGTTGCGCATGGCGTCGAGCTGCACGACGCGGTTGCCGCTCGGGTGGATCACCTCCAGCCGGTCGCCCACGGCGAAGCGGTTCTTGGCCTCCACCTCGGTCCAGCCGTCTTCGCGCACCTGCAGCACCTCGCCCACGAACTGGCTGCGCTGGCTGGCCGAGTGGCCGGTGATGTAGTTCTGGTAGTCCTGCGCCGGGCGGCGCTCCATCAGGCCGCCGGTGTAGCCGCGGTTGGACAGGCCTTCCAGCTCCAGCAGCAGCTCGGGGTTGAAGGGTTTGCCGGCCACGGCATCGTCGATGGCACGGCGGTAGACCTGCGCGGTGCGTGCCACGTAGTAGTGGCTCTTGGTGCGGCCTTCGATCTTGAGCGAGTCGATACCCAGGGCCGTCAGCTTGCCCACGTGCTCCACGGCGCGCAGGTCCTTGCTGTTCATGATGTAGGTGCCGTGCTCGTCTTCCATGATGGGCATCAGCTCGCCCGGGCGGCCGGCTTCTTCGATCAGCCAGACCTTGTTGGCCTCGGGGTGGCGCTGGCCGTTGCCCACGGTGGAGAAGGCGCTCGCCGCTTCTTCGTCTTCCTGGGCGAAGTTGAAGCCGTCGAGCTGGGCCAGCGGCACGGCTTCGCCGGTGTCGGTGTCGGTGGTCGCGGCCTGGGTCTTGTATTCCCAGCGGCAGGCGTTGGTGCAGGTGCCCTGGTTGGGGTCGCGGCGGTTGAAGTAGCCGCTGAGCAAACAGCGGCCCGAATACGCGATGCACAGCGCGCCGTGCACGAACACTTCGAGCTCGATGTCCGGGCAGTCGTTGCGGATCGCGGCCACCTCGTCGAGGCTCAGCTCGCGCGACAGGATGATGCGGCTCACGCCCTGTTTCTGCCAGAACTTGACCGCCGCGCTGTTTGTGGTGTTGGCCTGCACCGAGAGGTGGATCGGCACCTCGGGCCAGAGGCCTTTCTCCATCTGCTCGCGCACCAGCATGATCAGCCCGGCGTCGGCCATGATGAGCGCGTCGGGCCGCAGCTCCACCACCGGCTGCAGGTCGCGCAGGTAGGTGCGCAGCTTGTCGTTGTGGGCGATCAGGTTGCTGGTGACGAAGAACTTTTTACCGCGCGCGTGGGCTTCTTCAATCCCCTGCGCGATCTGTTCCATTCGGAACTCGTTGTTGCGCGCGCGCAGGCTGTAGCGCGGCTGGCCGGCGTAGACGGCGTCGGCGCCGAAATCGTAGGCGGCGCGCATGCGTTGCAGCGTGCCGGCGGGGAGCAGGAGTTCGGGGGCTTTGGAGTTCACCCCCGAATTGTCCCGCAAACCGGCGGTTGCGGCCCTGAATTCGGGCCCGTGTTCGCCAGCGCACAGACTCGGTGCGAAGCGGTCGCTACGCTCGGTTCATGCCGATTGGACAGTTTGGTCCAACCGGTGATCCGTGTGAGCGGTGCAACCGCACGAACCACACCCGTTGACACTCAAGGAATCCCCATGAAAAACTCCCTCTTGCTGCTGGCGCTTCTGTCCACACTCGGTCTGGCCGCCTGTGACCGCGAACCTGTGGTGGTCAACACGCCGCCCGCCACCGTCACGGTGCCCGGCCCCGCTGGTCCTGCTGGCGAATCCGGTGCAACGGGTGCCACCGGCGCCACCGGCGATCAAGGCTTCACAGGCAACACCGGCAGTACAGGCAGCACCGGCGATACAGGCGCACAGGGCAACACGGGCAATACCGGCAGCACGGGTGACACCGGCGCGCAGGGCAATACAGGCAACACGGGCGATACCGGCAAGACTGGCGACACCGTCATCGTGGTGCCCCGCCCTGCAGCGCCCGCGAACTGAGTTTCTTGTACGCCATTCAAGGAGACTGCCATGAGCCTCGGAACCATCCTTATCATCGTCTTGATCCTTATGTTGATCGGCGTCTTCCCGACCTGGTCGCACAGCAAGAGCTGGGGCTACGGTCCCAGCGGCGGGCTGGGCCTGGTGCTGATCATCCTGGTGGTGCTGCTGCTGATGGGCCGCATCTGACGGCCTTCAACGGGCCTGTTCAAACCTGAAAACGGGGGTGAGCAGGCCTCTGGTCACCCTGGAGGTGACTGCGCCGGGTTGTCTTGAACTCAAAGGGCCTCGCATGAACACCTCGCTTCGCACCCTGGGCATCGCGCTGGCGCTGTCCATTCTTCCGGCCACGGCGCTGCACGCGCAGGTCAGTGTGGGCATCCAGATCGGGGTGAACATGCCTTCGTACCCGACGCTGGTCGCGGTGCCCGGGTACCCGGTCTATTACGACCCTCAGGCGAGCGCCAACTACTTTTTCTACGATGGCCTGTACTGGGTCTACACCGACGACAACTGGTACGCCAGCAGCTGGTACAACGGCCCCTGGGAGCTGACCAGCCGGGACTACGTGCCCCTGTTCGTGCTGCGCATCCCCGTGCGCTATTACCGCCACCCGCCCAGCTACTTCAGCGGCTGGCGCGCGGACGCGCCGCCGCGGTGGGACGAACACTGGGGGCGTGACTGGGCGCAGCGCCGACCCGGATGGGACCGCTGGGACCGCCGCAAGACACCCGCCGCGGCCCCGTTGCCGCGCTACCAGCAGAAATACCCCGGCGACCGCTACCCCCACGCGGTCGAGCAGCAGCGTACGATCCGCTCGGAACACGACCGGTACGTGCCCCGCGAGGCGGTGTCGCGCCAGCACCTGAAAGCCCCGGCACCGGTGTTGCAGCGGCGTGCCGAGCCCGACGCGCGCCCCGATTCGCGCCGCGAGCCGGCCCGCATCGGGCCGCGATCCGACAACGAGCGGCGCTCCAACGACAGGCCGTCCCAGCGGCAGCCGTCGAAGAATGATCGGTCCGTCCAGGCCTGCGAACCCGGTTCACCGGGTTGCCGCGCCGCACCGCCGTCCCGCAAGGAACCGGGGCGCAAGCCCAAGGACGACGAGCACAACCGCGGCCGGAACTGATTCGGCTTTGTCCTGCCCAGGCGCACGCCCACCCCGGGCGGGCGCCGACCTGGGCGCGCTGCCGATCGGGCCAGGCCGACGGACGCACGACCGCGCGACATGCCATTACTGGCAGCACGGTGAAACAGGCTGCTGACAGAATGGCCCGAGTTTCCACCGACGATTCCCTCAGGAGCCAGGCATGTCCCCCAGCGCCGTCTACGCCCATCCGTTCGCATCCACGGTCAAGACCTTCAAGACCGCCTCGGGCAAAAGCGGCCGTTTCTATTCGCTGCCGGCGCTGGCGAAACAGTACCCGGGGGTGAAACACCTGCCGGTGTCGCTGCGCATCGTGCTGGAAAGCGTGCTGCGGCACTGCGATGGTGAGCGCGTGACGCCGGAACATGTGGCGCAGCTCGCGCAGTGGCAGCCGAGCGCAGCGCGCACGCAGGAGATCCCGTTCACCGTGGCGCGCGTGGTGCTGCAGGACTTCACCGGCGTGCCGCTGCTGGCCGATCTCGCGGCGATGCGCAGCGTGGCCCAGCGCTTGGGCAAGGACCCCAAACGCATCGAGCCGCTGGTGCCGGTGGACCTGGTGGTGGACCACTCGGTGATGGTCGACTACTACGGCACGAAGAACGCGCTGGACCTCAACATGAAGCTCGAATTCCAGCGCAACCGCGAGCGCTACGAGTTCATGAAATGGGGCATGCAGGCCTTCGACACCTTTGGCGTGGTGCCGCCGGGCTTTGGCATCGTGCACCAGGTGAACCTGGAGTACCTGGCGCGCGGCGTGCACCTGAAAGGCGGTCTGTATTACCCCGACACCCTGGTGGGCACCGACAGCCACACCACCATGATCAACGGCATCGGCGTGGTGGGCTGGGGCGTGGGTGGCATCGAGGCCGAGGCCGCCATGCTGGGCCAGCCGGTGTACTTCCTCACGCCCGACGTGGTGGGCTTCGAGCTCACCGGGCGCCTGCGCGAAGGTTGCACCGCCACCGACCTGGTGCTCACCGTGACCGAGATCCTGCGCAGCCACAAGGTGGTGGGCAAGTTCGTCGAGTTCTTCGGCGAAGGCACGGCCTCGCTCGCGCTGCCCGACCGCGCGACGATTGCCAACATGGCGCCCGAATACGGCGCCACCATGGGCTTTTTCCCGGTGGACGAGAAGACGCTCGACTACTTCCGGGGCACCGGCCGCAGCAAGGCCGAGATCGAAGCCTTCGAGGCCTACTTCCGCGCTCAGGGCCTGTTCGGCGTGCCCGGTGCCGCGGGGGCTTCGCAGGCCTCGGGCGAGATTCATTATTCGCAGGTGGTCAGGCTCGATCTGGGGCAGGTCACACCCAGCCTGGCCGGCCCCAAGCGCCCGCAGGACCGCATCGAACTCGGCCAGGTGGCGCAGCAGTTCGCCGATCTCTTCAGCAAGCCCAACGCGCAGAACGGCTTCAACCGCCCGGCCGAATTGCTGCTCACGCGCTACCAGCCCGAGCTGGGCGAGTCGGCCGACCCCCCGGCGCCCGAGAAGGCGACACCCACCCCGGCCGGCGCACCGCGCTTCGTGGCCGAGATGGAGGCCAACAAGCCAGCGCGCGCCACGGCCCATGCCGGGGCCGAGCCGCAGTCGCACGCCGTGCTGAAAAAGCTGTCCATCGGCAACGGCGACGTGCTGATCGCCGCCATCACCAGCTGCACCAACACCAGCAACCCCGGCGTGCTGCTGGCCGCCGGCCTGCTGGCGAAGAAGGCGGTGGAGGCGGGCCTGAAAGTGCCGCCGCACATCAAGACCTCGCTGGCCCCGGGCTCGCGCATCGTCACCGAATACCTCACGGCCACCGGCCTGCTGCCCTACCTGGAGAAGCTGGGTTTTTCGCTCGCGGGCTATGGCTGCACCACCTGCATCGGCAACGCCGGCGACCTCACGCCCGAGCTCAATGCCGTGATCACGCAGAACGACCTGGTGTGCGCGGCCGTGCTCTCGGGCAACCGCAACTTCGAGGCGCGCATCCACCCCAACCTCAAGGCCAACTTCCTGGCCAGCCCCCCGCTGGTGGTGGCCTATGCCATCGCGGGCAACGTCATGAAAGACCTCATGACCGAACCGCTGGGGCTGGGAAAGGGCGGCAAGCCGGTGTACCTGGGCGACGTCTGGCCGACCAGCGACGAGATCCACAAGCTGATGCGGTTCGCGATGAACGGCAAGGCCTACCGCGAGAACTACGCGCGGGTCGCCACCGAGCCTGGCAAGCTCTGGGAACGCATCCATGGCGTGAGTGGCAACGCCTACACCTGGCCGGTCAGCTCCTACATCGCCGAGCCACCGTTCTTCGAACATTTTGAACTGGCCCAGCCGGCCGAGCAGGCCCCGGCCGTGCGCGGCGCGCGCGTCATGGCCCTGTTCGGCGACTCCATCACCACCGACCACATCTCGCCCGCAGGCTCGATCCAGGAGCGCTCGCCCGCGGGCCAGTGGCTGCTGGCGCGTGGCGTGCTGAAGGCCGACTTCAACAGCTACGGCGCGCGCCGCGGCCACCACGACGTGATGATGCGCGGCACCTTTGCCAACGTGCGCATCAAGAACCTGATGCTGCCGCCGGGCCCCGACGGCTCGCGCGAGGAGGGCGGCTGGACGCTGTACCAGGGCGGCGGTGCAGCGGAGAAGATGAGCATCTTCGACGCCGCCATGCGCTACCAGGCCGCGGGCCTGCCCACCGTGGTGTTCGCGGGCGAGGAATACGGCACCGGCTCCAGCCGCGACTGGGCGGCCAAGGGCACGCAGCTGCTGGGCATCAAGGCGGTGGTGGCGCGCAGCTTCGAGCGCATCCACCGCAGCAACCTGGTGGGCATGGGCGTGCTGCCGCTGCAGTTCAAACCCGGCGACAGCTGGGAGCGCCTGGGGCTCACCGGCGAGGAGCGGATCGACGTGTTGCCCCACCCGCAACTGCTGCCGCAGAGCGAGGCCACGATGGTGATCACGCGCCCCGACGGGCAGCGCAGCGAGGTCGCGCTCACACTGCGCATCGACACGCCGGTGGAAGTGAACTATTACCGCGCGGGCGGAATCCTCCCCTACGTGCTCAGGCAACTGCTGGGAGCTTGAGCCACGCGCCGCAACGCGGCATGATGTGCCACATCGCCCCCAGCGTTTCAGGAGCCGCCGTGCGCAAGCCTGCCCTCTACAGCCGATCGGCCCGCGCCGGCCCTGCGCCAGCGGGCGGGCGCCCGGTGGATGCGGTTGAATCCGGGAGCGCTGACGCTCCTGTGACTGGGCCCATGCCCATCCGGGTTGCCCGGCGCGGCTGGCGTGCCGGCCTGGCCCGCGCAGCGATCAACCCACGCGTGATGTGGGCTGCGCTGGCCCTGCTCGGTGCGCTGCTGCTGGCCAGCATCTGGACGCAAGGACCGGTGGGCGCCAGGGCGCTGACCCAGAAAGACATCGACGCCGCGGTGCTGCGCACGCTCACGACCCAGAACCTGCCCTCGGCGGCGGCGCGCGCGGCCGAGAAGATCCGCCCCGCCGTGGTCCGCGTGATGTCCTTCGTGAAGGACAAGAAGGGCGAAGAGGTGGAACACGGTGTGGGCACCGGCGTGGTGATCCTCGACAAGGGCGTCATCCTGACCAACCTGCACGTGGTGCAGTCCGCGCAGACCGTCAAACTGGTGTTTGCCGACGGCTCCGAATCGGCGGCCACCGTGACCGGTGTGCAGGCGGAAAACGATCTGGCCGTGCTGCAGGCCCACACCATTCCCGACGATCTGCACGCCGCCACCCTGCGCAGCACCGGGGACTTGGTGGCGGGTGACCACGTGGTGGCCGTGGGCTTTCCGTTCGGCATCGGCCCGTCCACCTCGGCGGGCGTCATATCGGGTCTCGGTCGCGCCTTCAAGTCGCCCGAGGGCGAACAGGAGATCGACAACCTGATCCAGTTCGACGCGGCGGCGAACCCGGGCAATTCCGGCGGACCGCTCGTCACCATGGACGGCGAGGTGGTCGGCATCGTCACCGGCATCCTCAACCCCACCAACCACCGCACCTTTGTCGGTATCGGTTTTGCCGTGCCGATTGAAAGCGCTGCCGGCGCTGTCGGTCTCCCCCCGTTTTAGATGACCACCCCTTGCGCCGCTTCGCGTCTTCCCCCTCTCTCGCCTTCGGCGGGAGGGGGACCACACCTGCGGCCTGGCAGAGCCAGTTCCGCGGTGCGACTGGGCGAATGCCCTTCATGCTTACGTTTGTGCCTTGATTGACTTTTTTGGAGATCCCATGAACGCCACCGAGACCCCCGACACCGCCCAGCTCATGGAGCAGATCCTGTACGAAGTGAAGCGCGTGGTGGTCGGCCAGGACCGGTTTCTGGAGCGCGTCATGGTGGCCATGCTGGCGCAGGGCCACCTGCTGGTGGAAGGCGTGCCCGGGCTGGCCAAGACGCTGACCGTGAAGACGCTGGCCAGCGTGGTGCAGGGGCAGTTCAAGCGCATCCAGTTCACGCCCGACCTGGTGCCGGCCGATCTGGTGGGCACGCGCATCTACAACCAGAAAACCGGTGACTTCAGCACCTCGCTGGGGCCGGTGTTTGCCAACCTGCTGCTGGCCGACGAAATCAACCGCGCGCCGGCCAAGGTGCAGAGCGCGCTGCTGGAGGTGATGCAGGAGCGGCAGGTGACGATCGCCGGCGAGTCGCACAAGGTGCCGAGCCCGTTCCTGGTGATGGCTACACAGAACCCGATCGAGACCGAAGGCACCTACCCGCTGCCCGAGGCGCAGGTGGACCGCTTCATGATGAAGGTGCTGGTGGACTACCCGACCGATGAAGAGGAATACTTCATTGTCGAGCGTGTCACCGGCCCCGCCGTGCAGGTGCAGGCCGTGGCGACCACCGACCAGCTCGCCGCGCTGCAGGCGCTGTGCCGCCAGGTCTTTGTGGACCCGGCACTGGTGCAATACGCGGTGCGGCTCGTGTCGGCCACGCGCACGCCCGAAAAACACGGGCTCAAGGACACGGCGCGCTTCATCACCTACGGCGCCAGCCCGCGCGCCACCATCGGCCTGGTGGAGGGCGCGCGCGCCCTGGCCATGCTGCGCGGGCGCAACTACGCGCTGCCCGAAGACATGAGCGACCTGGTGCCCGACGTGCTGCGCCACCGCATCGTGCTGTCCTACGAAGGCCTGTCCGAAGGGCTGGACAGCGATGCGCTGATCGCCCGCATCATGGACGCCGTCACACCGCCAGCCAAGCCGCTGGAGCACGACAAAAAGGCCGCCTGAAACAGAGGCACTACCATGCTGTTTGGCCTGTTCAAATCACGTGCGCCTGAGCCGCCCCACGGCAACAGCGCGGACCCGCCGCCGGGCCGCCCCAAGGCGGGGCCAGCCCCCTCGGGGGGCAGCGACCCGCGTCAGCGGCGGAGCGTGGGGGCCAACGGTGCCGATGCCCTGCTGCGCGAGCTGGAGTGGACCGTGATCCGCCGGCTCGACGGCCTGCTGCAGGGCGACTACCGCACGCTCATGCGCGGCAGTGGCCTCGACCTCGCCGACCTGCGCGAATACCAGCACCAGGACGACGTGCGCCACATCGACTGGAACGTCACCGCGCGGCTGCAGACGCCGCATGTGCGCGTGTTCACCGAAGACCGCGAGATGGCGGCCTGGTTCCTGCTCGACCTCAGCCCTTCGGTGGATTTCGGTTCGGGCGAGCAGCGCAAGAGCCAGGTTCTGCTGGGCTTCGTGGCGGTGCTCTCACGCCTGATCAGCCGACACGGCAACCGCGTGGGCGCGGTGCTGTACGGCTCGCGCGGCCAGCCGGTGGTGGACGCGGTGCTGCCTGCGCGCGGTGGGCGCAACCAGGTGCTGCAGCTGATGCAGATGATCCGTCGGCCCACGGCCCTTTTGGGCAACAAGACACCCGGCAAGGACGGTTCGACCCGCCTGGCCGACCTGCTGCGCGCCGCCACCCACACCGTGCGCCAGCGCTGCACGCTGTTCGTGGTGTCCGACTTCATCAGCGAACCCGGCTGGGAGCAGCCGCTGGGTGAACTCGCGCGGCGCCACGACGTGGTGGCCGTGCGCCTGCTGGACCCGCTGGAGTTGAACCTGCCCGACCTGGGGCTGGTCACCGTGCGCGACGCCGAAACCGGCGAGCAACTGCTGGTCGACACGCACGACAGCGGTTTCCGCCAGCGCTTTGCCCGCATCGCCGCGCAGCGCGAAGCCCAGCTGCGCGAGAGCCTGACCCGCGCGGGCGTGGACACCCTGGAGCTCGCCACCGACGACGACCTGGCCGACGCCGTGCTGCGTTTTGTGGACATGCGCAAGCGCCGCGCCCAACCGCGCCGCCCGTTGCCGGCGCACCTCGGAGCACGCGCATGAACAGCCTCAACGCCCTGCTGGCCCAGTCGCCGGTGTCCTTTCTGTGGCCCGAGTTGCTCTGGCTGCTGCTGATCCTGCCGCTGCTGGTGTTGCTGTACTGGTGGCTGCTGCGGCGGCGCCGGCAGACGGCCCTGCGTTTTGCGAGCCTGGCCATCGTGCGCGAGGCCATGGGCAAAGGCCCGGGCTGGCGCCGGCACGTGCCGCCGCTGCTGCTGCTGTTCGCTTTTGCCGCCATGCTGCTGGCCTCGGCCCGACCGATGGCGACCATCCTGCTGCCGTCGACCCAGCAGACCATCATCCTCGCCATGGATGTGTCGGGCAGCATGCGCGCCACCGACGTGGAGCCGAACCGGCTGGTCGCTTCGCAGAACGCCGCCAAGGCGTTTCTGGCCGAGCTGCCGCGCCATGTGCGCGTCGGCATCGTGGCCTTTGCCGGCACGGCGCAGGTGGTGCAACCCATCACGCTCAGCCGCGAAGACCTGGTGACCGCGATCGACAAGTTCCAGCTGCAGCGCGCCACCGCCATCGGCAGCGCCATCGTGGTGGCGCTGTCGGAGCTGTTCCCGGACCAGGGCATCGACCTCGGCAACATGACGTTCGGTCGGCACAACGATCCGTTTGCGCCCCAGGGCCGGGCCATCGACCAGCCCCGGACCGAGAAAAAGGCGTTTGAACCGGTGCCACCCGGCTCCTACACCTCGGCCGCCATCATCCTGCTCACCGACGGCCAGCGCACCACCGGCGTGGACACGGAGGAGGCCACCAAGATGGCCGCTGACCGGGGTGTGCGCGTGTACACCGTGGGCGTGGGCACCGTGAGCGGCGAGGTGATCGGTTTTGAAGGCTGGTCCATGCGGGTGCGGCTGGACGAAGACACCCTCAAGGAAGTCGCCCGCACGACCCAGGGCGAGTACTTCTACGCCGGGACGGCCGAGAACCTGAAGAAGGTCTACGAGACCCTGAGCACGCGGCTCACGGTGGAGAAAAAGGAAACCGAGATCTCGGGCCTGCTGGCGCTGGTGGCCGCACTGCTGGTGCTGGTCGCCTCGGGCCTGTCGCTGTTCTGGTTCAACCGCGTGTTGTAGATCGGCCTTGCCGGTGGGCCCGGGTTGCCCAAGCCCGGGCGTCGCGCCTGCGCAGCCGATTCCTGCGCTGTGTCAAAAGACCGGGACTGGGCGCACGGCAAAATGCGCCGATGAATATGCATGTCTTGGTGGCGGGGGGTGGCATCGGTGGTCTGGCCTGTGCATTGGCGCTGGCGAGGACGGGTGCCTCGGTCGATGTGATGGAGCAATCGGGTGCCCTGGGTGAAGTGGGCGCCGGCTTGCAGCTCGGTCCGAACGCGGTGCGCGTGCTGGACGACTGGGGCCTGATCGACGAATTGCACGCCCGCGCCGCTTTCCCCGACGAACTCCGGGTGCGTGACGCCCACCGGGGTGTGCACCTGGGTCGCCTGCGGCTGGGCGCCATGATCCGCGCCCGCTACGGCCAACCCTACGCCACCATCCACCGCGCCGACCTCCACGAATTGCTGTTGCAGGCCGTGCAACGCCAGGACGCCGTGCGCCTGCACCTGGGCGCGCGCTTGACGGCGTACGAGCCGACCCAGGTCTCGGTGCGTGCCACCTGCGAAGACGACTCGGTGTTCCAGGGCGCGGCACTGGTTGGGGCCGACGGTTTGTGGAGCCGGGTGCGCACCCAGATGCTGGGCGCCCACCCGGTGCGCGTGAGTGGCCATCTGGCCTACCGCGGCATGGTGCGCGCCGCAGACCTGCCTGCGGCCTTGCGCGCTTCGTGCGTGACCGCCTGGCTGGGGCCTCAGCTGCATGTGGTGCATTACCCGGTCAAACGCGGGGAGTGGTTCAACGTCGTGGCGGTGGTGCACGGCGTGCTCGGGCAAGGCCATGGCGGCCCGCCCGGCAGCGATCCGCAGAGCTGGAGCCACGAGGCGCGCAGCGCCGACCTGCAGCGAGCGCTGGGCCCGGTGTGCGGCGACCTCAAGGACATGCTGGGTGCGGTGACCGACTGGAAGCTCTGGGCCCTGAACGACCGCGCGCCCGTGGCCAGTGCGCAGGAACATGCCCAGGGGCGCGTGGCCCTGCTCGGCGACGCCGCGCACCCCTTGCGACCCTATCTCGCGCAGGGTGCGGCCATGGCGATCGAAGACGCCTGGACGCTCGGCCGGCTGCTGCAGACGCAGCCCGTGGCCGAACCTGTGGACTGGCCAGCCCTGTTTGCGCGGTATGCGCAGACCCGCTGGCAACGCAACGCGCGGGTGCAAATCCGCTCGCAGCGCAACGGCACCATCTTCCATGCCAGCGGCGCGTTGCGCTGGGCGCGCAACGCGTCCATGGGCCTGCTGGGTGAGTCCTTGCTGGACAACCCCTGGCTCTACAGCGGGCCGCCTGAACCTGTGTAAAACCCCCCGCGCCGCCTGCGGCGTCACCCCCCAGGGGGCGATGCGAGTGGCCCGGCGGAGCCGGTTCCACCGCATCCTGGGTGGGGCATGTCGCGCCGGTTCGATACTACGCGGCCGCGCTCTGCAAAAGGTCAGTCCTGCTGTGTGAGCGGGCGCGTTGGTGCAGCACCTCGCCTGTTAATCTGCGGGCCTGTTGTTCACCTTGAGGAATCGACGCATGTTCCAACCCCAACGCCGCCATGTCATCGCCGCCGCCATCGCCATGGCCTGCGGTGTGTCCACCGTGTTCGCCCAGACCCCCTGGCCCAGCAAGCCGTTGAAGATGGTGGTCGGTTTCCCGGCCGGCTCCTCGCCCGACCTGATGGCGCGCCTGATCGCCGAGCCGCTGTCGCAGGCGCTGGGTCAGCCGGTGGTGGTGGAAAACAAAGCGGGCGCGGGTGGCAACATCGCGGCCAGCCAGGTGGCCCGTGCCACCGACGATCACACCATCGGCCTCATGATCAATGGCAACCTGACGATCGCCAAGATCCTCAACCCGGCCACCCCCTACAACCCGCTCACCGAACTGACGCCGATCTCCTTGCTCGCCGTGGCGCCCCTGGTGTTCAGCGTCCCGGGCAACACCGCCACCAGCGGCGCCGCTTTCTTCGCCGCCGCGCGCGAGTCGGGCGACCGCTGGAACTACGGCACGCCGGGCGTGGGCACGGTGGCCCACCTGGGCATGGAGCTCATCAAATCGCGCGCCGGCATCGCGCCGGTGCACGTGCCCTACCCGGGCAACCCGCAGGTCATCACCGCGCTGCTCGGCGCGCAGATTCAGATGTCGCTGCTGCCGCCGGGCCTGGCCATGGCCCAGGTGCGCGCGGGCAAGCTCAAGGCCATCGGTGTGACCTCCGCCGGGCGCAGCAGCGTGGTGCCCGAAGTGCCGAGCCTGGCCGAGGCCGGTGTGAAGGACTTGCAGCTGGAAATCTGGAACGCCGTGGCCGCGCCCAACAGCCTGCCCAAGGCGCACGTGAACCGGCTCGCGGTGTTGCTGGCCGACATCGTTCGCCAGCCCGAGATACGGCAGAAGATCCTGGCCCAGGGCTGGCAGGTCGCGGGCACCTCGTCCGAAGGCCTGGCCAACCGCATCAAACTCGACACGGCGGTCATGGCAGAGGTCATTCGCAAGAACAACATCAAGCCGAATTGACACCAAGACAAGCGGCCATGGCCGACAGTTCGGCATCCAGCGCGGGGCGATACCTTTCATCATCCGGGGCCTGTCCGCTGACGTAGCCCATGTCCGCTCGCAGTTGCCCATTCACCACCGACAGGTTGCCCCAGCCGATGACCTGGTCGCGCCACAGCAGCGGCATGGCGTAGTAGCCGCGCACGCGCTTGGCCGGTGGTGTGTAGGCCTCAAAACGGTAGGCCCAGTCCCACAGGCGTTCGAAACGGTCGCGGTCCCAGACCACCGGGTCGAACGGCGCCAGCAGGCGCACACCCTCGGGCGCTCTCCAGCGGCGCGAACGCGGGTCTTCTTCCTCGGGCCAGTACCAGGTCGTGCCGCCCACATCAGCGTGCGGCAGCCGTGCGCAGGCCCGTTGCAGCGCCGGGCGCAACTGATCCTTCCACTGCGGCACGGCGTGCTGCAAAAGGCCCACCAGCTGGCGCAGGCCGGGCGAGGGCAGCGGGGCGTACTTCGCCACCAGGGTGTCCACCAGCGCGTCCAGCGTGGCAGCCACGTCGGCAGGCGCTTCCTGCGGGGTGTGCACCGCGTAGAGCCGGGTGCCGTTTTCGCGCCGGGCCACGCGCAGCCAGCCGCGGTAGTGCATGCCGTCGAGCAACTGGGTGCTGGCTTTGGACTGGCCGCCAAAACCGTTGGTGGTGTGTCCATGTGCGAAATGCACGTCCACCTCGCGCGGATGGACTTCGCCGCGTTCCTGAACGAAAGACCAGACCGCCTGGGCCTGTGCCATGCGCTCGTCGGTCCACTCGGCGCGCGCGGTGCGTGGGTGCATGTGGGCGTGCAGCGCGGGCGTGACGAAGCCGTAGTTGACGAAAAAATCTTCCTCCACCGCCAGCCCCGGGTAGTGCCGCTCCAGATCGCCCACCCGGTACGCCTTGACCCGGTGGCGCAGCGTCAGGTCCTGCGCTCGGGCGGGCGAACGGATCGGGTCGGCCTGCACAAAGCCCAGCCGTTCGATGGCCTTGGGCAGGGTGGTGGGCGGGAACAGGCTGCGCGCGACGGCATAGCGGCGCAGGTCAACGAGCGTGGGAGCGTTCATGCCGCCATGATGCCGCAGGCCGGAAGCGTCACAAGTCCGTTCTTAGCTTCCAGATCTCGGGGAACAACACCACGTCCAGCATCTTGCGCAGGTAGCTCACGCCGCCGGTGCCGCCGGTGCCGCGCTTGAAGCCGATCACGCGCTCGACCGTGGTCACGTGGCGGAAGCGCCAGAGGCGGAAGGCGTCTTCGAGGTCGGTGAGTTCTTCACCGAGCTGGTACAGGTCCCAGTGTTCCTTGGGGTTGCGGTAGACCTGCAGCCAGGCCTGTTCGACCGCGTCGCTGGACTCGTACGGCTTCGTCCAGTCGCGCTGGGTGTGGCTCGCCGGCACGGCGATGCCGCGGCGTGCGAGCAGGCGCAGCGCCTCGTCATACAGCGACGGGGCCTCAAAGGCCGCCTGCACCAGGGCCAGCCGCTCGGGGCTGTGCGCATGGGGCTTGAGCATCGCGGCGTTCTTGTTGCCGAGTGCGAATTCGATGCAGCGGTACTGGAAGCTCTGGAAGCCGCTGGAGTTGGCGAGGTAGGGCCGGATGGCGCTGTATTCGGGTGGCGTCATGGTGGCCAGCACATCCCAGGCATGCACCAGCTGTTCCATGATCTTGCTCACGCGCGCGAGTTGCTTGAAGGCGGCGTTGAGTTCATCCTCGGCGATGTTCTTCACCGCGGCGTTCAGCTCGTGCAGCATGAGCTTCATCCAGAGTTCGCTGGTCTGGTGCTGCACGATGAACAGCAGTTCGTCGTGCGCGGGCGAGAGCGGTTTCTGCGCGCTGAGGATGGCGTCGAGCTGCAGGTAATCGCCGTAGCTCATGTCGCGGCTGAAGTCGAGCTGGGCTTTTTCTTCGGCGACGATGGCTTCGGTGGCCGAGGTCGGGGCGCTGGTGTCGTGGTGGGGGCAGGTCATGAAAGATCCTTGTCGATAGAGGGGAGCGTGGTCCAGCACACGCCGCGGAACCGGCTTTGCCGGGCCGCTGGCGCGGTCCCCCTGGAGGGGGGAAGACGCGAAGCGGCGCAGGGGGTGCTTCATGTCACGGCGTGTTTGCGGTTGAACTCGGGGCGTTTCCACTCCGCTGTTTCGAGCACCTGCTTCAGGTGCTCGACCGCGTTCCAGACATCCACAAAACCGATGTACAGCGGCGTGAAGCCGAAGCGCAGGATGTCCTTGTGGCGACCACCATCGCCAGCGCGGTAGTCGCCCACCACCCCACGCGCGATCAGCGCCTGCACGATGGCGTAGGCACCTTCGTCTCGGGTGAGGCACACCTGAGAGCCGCGCTGAGCGTGTTCGCGCGGCGTCGCCAGCCCCAGGCCATGACCCGCACAGCGCTCTTCAACGAGCTGGATGAACAGGTCGGTCAGCGCCAGCGATTTGCTGCGCAGCGAGGCCATGCCACCGTGGGCCTCGGCGGCCAGCAGCGTGTCCACGCCGCATTCCAGCGCGGCCAGACTGATCATCGGCTGCGTGCCGCACTGGTAGCGCGTGATGCCCGGCGCGGGGCGGTAGTCGGGCGTGAATTCAAACGGCGTCGCGTGGCCCCACCAGCCGGCCAGCGGTTGCCAGAAGCGGTCGACGTTTTTCGGGTTGACCCACACAAAGGCCGGGGCGCCGGGTCCGCCGTTGAGGTATTTGTAGCCGCAGCCGACCGCGTAGTCGGCGTCAGCGCCCGTCAGGTCCACCGGCACCGCGCCTGCGCTGTGCGCCAGGTCCCAGACCATGAGTGCGCCGGCAGCGTGGGCGGCTGCGGTCACGGCGCGCATGTCGTGCAGGGCGCCGGTGCGGTAGTTCACGTGGGTCAGCATCAACACGGCGACCTGCTCGTTCAGCGCGCCCGCGATCTCTTCGGGCTCCACCAGCAGCAGCTCGTAGCCGCGCTCCTTGCACAGCGCCTCAGCGATGTAGAGGTCGGTCGGGAAGTTGCTGCGCTCGCTCACGATGCGTTTGCGCTGCGGCGCGTCGGCGGCGGCGATGTTCATCGCCGCACTCAGCACCTTGAACAGGTTGACCGAGGTGCTGTCGGTGGCCACCACGGTGCCCGGTGCGGCACCGATCAGGCGCGCGATCTTGTCACCCACCTTCTGCGGCATGGCGAACCAGCCGTTCTTGTTCCAGCTCTGGATCAGGTCGGTGCCCCACTCGCGGGTCACGACGTCGGCCACGCGGGCCGGGGCGGCGGCGGGCATCACGCCTAGCGAGTTGCCGTCGAGGTAGATGGTGGCATCGGGGAGGGTGAAGAGCTTGCGCAGGTCGCGCAGCGGGTCTTGCGCGTCGAGGGCGATGCAGTGTTGTTGGGTGGTCATGGGTTTTTGTCTCCTGGAAAAATCACAGTTCACGAAGCACGGCACGCACCGGGCTGGCGTCGGCGGTGGTCAGCTTCAGAGGCAGGGCGATGAGCTCGTAGTCGCCTTCAGGCACGTCGTCGAGCAGCAGGTTTTCCAGCACGCGCAGACCGCGGCGGCGGATCACCTGGTGGCTCTCCAGCGTCTTGCTGTCGGCGGGGTCGATGCTGGCGCTGTCGATGCCGATGAGCTTCACGCCGCGGTCGGCCAGCAGTGCAACCGTTTCCGGGGCAAAAGCCGGCAGGGCGTTGTCAAAGCGGTCTTGGGGCTGAAGCCGGTACACGCGCACCAGCACGCGAGGCGGCAGCTGGTCGAGCGCGTGCGCCAGATGTTCCGGCCGCACCAGCGGGCCGCAGCCGATGGCGTGGATCACGCGACAGGGGCCCAGAAAGGCATCGAGCTCGACCGCCCCGATGGCGGCGCCCACAGGGTCGTAGTGCAGCGGGGCGTCGGCGTGTGCGCCCACGTGGGGCGAGAGCGTGATGGCGCTCACGTTGACCGGGCAGCCCGGTTCGATGCTCGCCACCCACTGCTGGGCATAGGCCGTATCACCCGGGAAAACCGGCGTGCTGGCGTTGACGGGAGGGGAGATGTCCCAGAGCTTTTTCATGGTCCGGCGAAGGTAGCACCGGTGAAAAAACCATGGTGTCGGTTATTTCCAACGGAGATGAATTATTTTAGGTCTAAACAAAATAGGGCATTCACACCATCGGACGGATGCCCTGTCCCGTCCCGGGTTTTGTGAAAGTTTGATTTAAAGCAAATGAGAACCAATCTCGTTTGTGTACGATCTGCTCACTTCTGTTCATTCATGGATGTGACCGTGTCCCTCTCCACACCCCAAGCGGTTTCCTGGCCTTTGCCCATCGACGATGATCAGGCGCCTGCCGATCCGGTGAGTGCATTGCACCTGGGTCCGCTGCACACGCCGGGCGTGTTGCAGGCCTTCGCTCCGGCTTGCGACGAGGACAGCCGCAAGACCCTGCGCCGGATGGCCGAGATCGGTTTCCTGCCGGGCGAATCGGTGCGGTTGGTGTCGCGGGGCTGGTTGCGCGGCGGGCCGATCGCGGTGCGCGTGGGGCAGTCCACCTTCGCCCTGCGCGCTCACGAAGCGGCGTTGCTGCAGGTGCGGTGGGCCGTAAAAGTATGAGCGCCGCGCCGGGCCGCCCCAAGCCGGCTCGCGCCGCAGTGCGCAGCACGGAGGCTTCCCAATGAGCGCCGCGGCTCCCCGGCTGGCCCTGCTCGGCAACCCGAACTGCGGCAAGACCGCGCTGTTCAACCTGCTCACCGGCCACCGGCAGAAGGTGGCCAACTACGCGGGCGTGACCGTCGAACGCAAGCAGGGCTGGCTGACCACGCCGTTGGGCCGGCGCGCGCAACTGCTGGACCTGCCCGGCACCTACAGCCTGGACCCACTGAGCCAGGACGAGCAGGTCACGCGCGATGTGGTGCAGGGGCGCCTGGCCGGTGAGGCCCGACCCGATCTGCTCGTTTGCGTCGTCGATGCCACGCACCTGCAGCTCAACCTGCGGCTGGTGCTGGAAGCCCAGGCGCTGGGACTGCCCATGGTGCTGGTGCTCAACATGGCCGACGTGGCGCAGGCGCAGGGCATGCGCATCGACACCGTTGCACTGGCCGCGGAACTGGGCATGCCGGTGGTGTCCGCCGTGAGCGTGCAGAAAGACGGCGCGCGCGCCTTGCTGGAGCAACTGGACGCCTTGTTCACCCAGGGGCTTGCCGCACCGTTGCCTGCCGCGGCCGACGCCGGCGTGATGGACCCGGTGGCGCTCAACCAGCGGGTGCGCGACCTGCTGGCGCTGACCCTGCAGGCCCCCGCCAAGCGCTGGGGCCTGAGCGACCGCATCGACCGCTTTGCGCTGCACCCGCTGTGGGGCATGGTCTTGCTGGCGCTGTTGCTGCTGTTCATGTTCCAGGCGGTTTTCGCCTGGGCGGCCTGGCCGATGGACGCAATCGAGGCCGGCATCGGTTTGATGGGCGAGCAGGTGGCAACGCGCATGAGCGACGGCCCGTTGCGCAGCCTGCTGGTCGACGGCGTGATCGCCGGTGTGGGTGGTGTGCTGGTGTTCCTGCCGCAGATCCTGATCCTGTTTTTCTTCATCTTCGTGCTGGAGGACTCGGGTTACCTGCCGCGCGCGGCGTTTCTCATGGACCGCTGGATGGGGCTGGTGGGACTCTCGGGCCGTTCCTTCATTCCACTGCTGTCCAGCTTTGCCTGCGCCGTGCCCGGCATCATGGCCACGCGCACCATCACCCATTGGCGCGACCGCTGGCTGACCATCCTGGTGGCCCCGCTGATGACCTGCTCGGCGCGGCTGCCGGTGTACGCCTTGTTGATCGGCGCTTTCATCCCGCAGCGCACGGTAGGGGGGCTGTTCAACCTGCAAGGGCTCGTGCTGTTCGCGCTGTACGTCATGGGCATCGTCAGCGCGATGCTCGTGGCCTATGTGGTTTCGCGCCACAGTGGCAAGGGCCAGCCCACGCCGCTGCTGATGGAGCTGCCGGCCTACCGCTGGCCGAGCGCGCGCAACATCGCGCGAGGCCTCTGGGAGCGGGGGCTGATTTTTGTGCGCCGGGTCGGCGGCATCATCCTGGCGCTCATGGTGCTGCTGTGGTTTCTTTCCAGTTACCCGGCGGCCCCCGAGGGATTCACCGGGTCAGCCGTGGCGCACAGCTTTGCCGGCCGCCTGGGTGGCGTGTTGGAGCCCCTGTTCGCGCCGTTGGGTTTTGACTGGCGCATCGTCGTGGCGCTGATCCCGGCGATGGCGGCGCGCGAGGTCGTGGTGGCGGCCCTGGGCACGGTCTACGCCCTGTCCGCGCAGGGCGACCAGGTGCACGAGGCGCTCGGCGCCCTGATCGCCGAACAATGGACCCTGCCCACGGCGCTGGCCTTGCTGGTGTGGTTTGTCTATGCGCCGCAGTGTGTGGCCACGCTGGCGGCTGTGCGGCGTGAAACCGGTCACTGGCGCCACGCCTTGGGGGTGGCGGCCTACCTGTTTGCACTGGCTTACCTGATGGCCTGGATCACCTACCGGGTCGCCGGGGCTTGGGGCGCAACATGAGCGTTCAGGGCTTCATCGTCGGCGTGTGTGTGTTGGTGGCGCTGGGGTATGTGCTGCGGCCGAGCCTGCGACGCTGGCTGCAACGGGGTCGGGGGGGCGGGGCCAGCGGGAACACCGCGGGCGGTCAGCCTCTGGGCGCGTGCGGTGCCTGTTCGGCCTGCTCGGGTTGCCCGTCCGGCAAGTCCCGGGTCTGAGCGCGGGGCGCATCCAGCCCGGGCACCCGGTAACGCAGCACCTTGAGGGCGCGCTCGGGTGACACGTCGGCGAAGCTGGCCGGGTTGGACAGGCGTTCAACGAATATCAGTTCGGGCGCGGCTTCGCGCATCTGGTCCTGCAGAAACGCGGTATCCAGCTCGGGTGCGTTGAGACACAGCAGCAACTCGCCGTTGGGCCGCAGCAGGTCCGGCAGGCGGCGCATGAGTCGAACGTAATCCTTCGTGGCGACAAAGCTGCCTTTCTGGTAGCTCGGCGGGTCCACGACGATGAGGTGGTAGGGCCCTGATCGTGTGATCTTGCCCCAGGTCTTGAAGATGTCGTGGGCCAGGAAGCTGGCGCCGGCTTGCAGGCCGTTGAGCGCGTGGTTCTGTTGCCCGAGGGCGATGGCCCCCGCGCTCATGTCCACGTTGACCACCTGCTTCGCACCGCCCTGCAGCGCCGCCACCGAGAAAGCGCAGGTGTAGGCAAACAGGTTGAGCACCTTGGCGCCCGCAGTGTGTTGGCGCACCCACTGGCGCCCTTCGGCCATGTCGAGAAACAGGCCGTGGTTCTGCCCTTTGAGCACGTGCACCAGGTAGCGCGCGCCGCGTTCGCTCACCACGTGGGGTTCGGGCACGCTGCCGGCCATCAGGCGGGTTTCGCTGCGACCTTCGTGCCGGCTCTGGAACACCCAGTTCAGCGGCTCACCGGGCGCGAGCTGTTCGTGGCGCGCCGCGAGTGCGGCCGACACCGTGGCCAGTTCGTCGTCGCTGGCTTCGCCAAACCGGGTCAGCACCCACACCGGTGGGTAGGCATCCAGCGTCCACGCTTCACAGCCCGGATGCAGGCCGCCCCGGCCGTGGAAGACGCGCTGGGCATCGGTGGGCATGACCATCCTGGCGATGGTGTCGAGCAGGGCTTGCATGTTCAGTGTTTCGGCGATTGACCCAGCGGCGGCAGGCCGTGGCGGCGGCGCGCCTGGCCGCAGGCGTCGCTGCCTTCTTCAAACTCGCGGCAGGGGTTGGGTCGCCACTCGTAGATGCCGCACGTGGCTCGTTCGCCGATGCGGCCCGACAGCGCCGCACAACGGGGTTGCCCGTGGTCGGTGCCGCGCATGCGGCTGATGGTGTCGGTGACCGTGACGGCGAGCCCGTCGGGCACGCTGCCGCCTTCGGACTGGGTTTCAAACACCGAGAAGTCCACGCGAAAGCTCGCGCAGCAGGCACCGCAGGCCGTGCAGGCGCTCACTGGACGACCCTCCGTGTGCACTGCCTTCGGAATGGCCGGGCGGCGCTCATGACCGCACTGCGCTGGCCCGGCGCATCAGGCCAGGCGCCCCAGCAGCAGGTATTCCATGAGGGCTTTCTGCACGTGCATGCGGTTCTCCGCCTCGTCCCAGACGACCGATTTCGGGCCGTCGATGACCTCGGCGCTCACCTCTTCACCGCGGTGCGCGGGCAGGCAGTGCATGAAGAGCGCGTCGGGTTTGGCCACGGCCATCATGGCTTCGTCCACGCACCATTGTGCGAACGCGGCGCGGCGCACTTCGTTTTCGGCCTCGTAGCCCATGCTGGTCCACACGTCAGTGGTCACGAGGTCGGCGCCCTTGCAGGCTTCCTTCGGGTCCTTGAACACCTTGTAGCAGGCCGGGTTGGAGACGCCGGCGAGCTTCGGGTCGACCTCGTAGCCGCTGGGCGTGCTCACGTGCACCGTGAAGCCCAGCAGCTCGGCCGCCTGCAGCCAGGTGTTGGCCATGTTGTTGCCGTCGCCCACCCAGGCCACGACTTTGCCTTTGATGGCGTCCAGCGGGTTGCCACTGGAGGCGGGGCGGTGTTCAACCAATGTGAACAGGTCGGCCAGGATCTGGCAGGGGTGGAACTCGTTGGTCAGGCCGTTGATCACTGGCACGCGCGAGTACTGGGCAAACTTCTCCAGCTTGTCCTGCCCGAAGGTGCGGATCATCACGAGGTCGACCATGCGGCTGATCACGCGCGCGCTGTCTTCGATGGGTTCGGCACGGCCGAGCTGGCTGTCGCCCGTGGTCAGGTGCACCACCGAGCCGCCCATCTGGTACATGCCGGCCTCGAAGCTCACGCGGGTGCGCGTGCTGGCCTTCTCGAAGATCATGGCCAGGGTGCGGTCGGGGTCCGCGAACGGCTGGTACTTCTCGACGGCTTTGAACTTGGCCTTGATAAAGGCTGCACGGGCGAGCAGGTAGCCGTATTCGTCGGCGCTCAGGTCCTTGAACTGGAGGTAGTGGCGGAGGTTCATGTGTTTTCTGCCAGAAAAGCAGCAATGATCGGCAACAGGATGGCGCAGACTTCGTCGGCCTCGGCGGTGGTCATGATCAGCGGCGGCACCAGGCGGATCACGCTGTCGGCCGTGACCGAGAGCAGCAGGCCGGCGTCGGCCGCACGCTGGGTGATCACACCGCAGGGCTTGTCCAGCTCGATGCCGATCATCAGGCCCTGGCCACGGATGTCATTCACGCCGGGCTTGCCCAGCAGGGCGGCTTCAAGCCGACCGCGCAGGTGGGCGCCCACGGTGGCCGCGTTTTCCAGCAGGCCTTCTTCTTCCATGATGCGGATGGTTTCCACCCCGGCGCGCATGGCCAGCGGGTTGCCGCCGAAAGTGGTGCCGTGGTTGCCCGGCTGGAAGATGTTCGCGGCCTTGGGGCCGGCCACCACCGCGCCGATGGGCACGCCCGAGCCCAGGCCCTTGGCCAGCGGCATCACGTCCGGCTGGATGCCGGCCCACTGGTGGGCGAACCACTTGCCGGTGCGGCCCATGCCGCACTGCACCTCGTCGATCATCAGCAACCAGTCCTGCGCGTCGCACAGCGCGCGCACGTCCTGCAGGTACTGCGCACGCATCGGGTTCACGCCACCTTCGCCCTGGATGGTCTCGAAGAACACCGCCACCACATTGGGGTTGCCCACGGTGGCTTTCTTCAGGGCTTCGATGTCGTTGAGCGGCACGCGGATGAAGCCTTCGACCAGAGGGCCGAAGCCGGCCTGCACCTTGGGGTTGCCGGTGGCTGAGAGCGTGGCGATGCTGCGACCGTGAAAGGCTTTTTCGTAGACCACGATCTCCGGGCGTTCGATGCCCTTGTCGTGGCCGTACTTGCGCGCCAGCTTCAGCGCGGCTTCGTTGGCCTCCAGGCCAGAGCTGCAGAAGAACACGTTGGTCATGCCCGAACGTTCCACCAGCATCCGGGCCAGCACTTCCTGGTTGGGCACGTGGTAGTAGTTGCTGGAGTGGATCAGCTTGGCCACCTGGTCCTGCAGCGCAGGCACCAGTTTGGGGTGGGCGTGGCCCAGGGTGTTGACGGCGATGCCGGCCAGCGCGTCCAGGTATTCCTTGCCGTTCACGTCCCAGACGCGGCAGCCTCGGCCATGCGACATCGCGATCGGCAGGCGGCCGTAGGTATTCATCACGTGGGGCGACGAGGGGACTGCGGTGGCGGCGGCATTCATGCGGGACTCCGGTGGGAAGGGGCCAAAAGAAAGCGGCTCAACGAAGGTTGAGCCGTTGAAAAGCGATTTTAGGGGCAGGAGCGGGCATCATCATTGCTTGTTCCGCATCGCTGTCATGAAGCCATGGCAGCCTGTGGTCAACCGACCAGAGCCCCGGGTTATCCCTGAGTTCAGGTCTTATATAAGATAGAATACCTGCGATCCACCCCGGCCAGCGATCCTCGGTCTGGCGGTGGCCATGCGTCCCTTCCAGGGCCCTCCATCCGAAGGCTTCCCCGATGGTTTCTCCGACTGCCAAACAAGTGTTCATCCAGGGCGTCACACGCAGTGGCCGCACCTTTCGCCCCAGCGACTGGGCCGAACGTCTGGCCGGCGTGATGAGCCAGTTCCGCCCCGGCGGCGGCGTGGTCCGGCAGGGCAGCCACATCGCGTATTCACCCTGGTGCGTGCCCACGGTCATGAACGGCGTCAAGGTCGTCATCGTGCACACCGATCTGCGCGAAGCCGAACCCATGGCCTGGGACTTCGTCATGCACTTTGCGCGCGACAACGACCTGCAGGTGGCCGAAGGCTGCGTGCTGCCGGAGCCGGCCGCAAAACCCTGAACCACCTGGCCCACGTCACTCGAACAGTGGACAGGCAACAAAAAACCGCCCGAAGGCGGTTTTTTGCTTTTCTTTGCTGGCAGCGCACCCGTTTCAAACGGCAGACCCCGAGGGGTCCGGGCTGGTGGCCTGACGGATCAGGCCGGTGGGGTGGTCAGGCGGTGGCGAGTGCCAGTGCCTTGACCTTGGCGGACAGGCGGCTCTTGTCGCGAGCGGCCTTGTTTTTGTGGAAGATGCCCTTGTCGGCAATGATGTCCACAACGCCTTGCATCTTGGAAAAGAGCTCGGTGGCCTTGGTCTTGTCGCCGGCCAGAACCGCTTTTTCAACGTTCTTGACGGCGGTGCGGTATTTGGAGCGCAGCGAGGTGTTCGCGGCGTTGATCTTGATGTCCTGGCGGACGCGTTTGCGGCCAGATGCCAGACGGGGGTTCTTTTTCTTCGGCTTGGTTGCCATGGTGAATTTCCTTCAGATGTTTGGGGATGATGCCCAGCAAAGCCCGCAATTTTAGCATGGCGCCGCCAGCCTGGGTAGCGTCGCCGCCGGGCGTGGGGTGCGCGTGGTTACACTGACGCCCGTGTCCCTGTTCAAATCCGCCTCCCTGGTCTCCCTGCTGACGCTGGCCTCACGCATCACCGGGCTGGTGCGCGAACTGCTGATGGCGTCCACCTTTGGTGCCAGCGCCCTGACCGACGCGTTCAACGTCGCTTTCCGCATCCCCAACCTGCTGCGCCGGCTGTTTGCCGAAGGTGCGTTCAGCCAGGCGTTCGTGCCCGTGCTGGCCGGTGTGCGTGAAAAAGAGGGCGACGCCGCCACCCGCCAGATGGTGGACCAGATCGCCACCGTGCTGGCCTGGGCGCTGACCGCCACCTGCGTACTGGGCGTGGCCGGGGCACCGGTGCTGGTCTGGGCCATGGCCAGCGGCCTGAAGCAGAGCCCTGACGGCTTCGAGGCCGCCGTTTTCATGACGCGCTGGATGTTCCCCTACATCGCCTTCATGTCGTTCGTGGCGCTGTCGGCCGGCATCCTGAACACCTGGAAGCGCTTTGCCGTGCCGGCGGCCACGCCGGTGCTGCTCAACGTGGCCATGATCGCGGCCGCGTACTGGGGCGCACCCTGGTTCAAGAGCCTGGGCATCCAGCCCATCTACGCCATGGCGGGTGGGGTGTTGCTGGGCGGTGCGTTGCAGCTGGGCGTGCAGATCCCGGTCTTGCTGCGGCTGGGCATGTTGCCGCGCATCCGTCTGCGCTGGTCGTCGCTGAAAACCGCCTGGAACCACCCCGGCACGCGCCGCGTGACCACGCTGATGCTCCCTGCGTTGCTGGGCGTGAGCGTGGCGCAGGTTTCGCTGTTGATCAACACCCAGATTGCTTCGCACCTGGCCACTGGCAGCGTGAGCTGGCTCACCTACGCCGACCGCCTGATGGAATTTCCCACCGCCATGCTGGGCGTGGCGCTGGGCGTGGTGCTGCTGCCCCAGCTGGCGGCCGCCAAAGCGGCCGAAGATGCCCAGCGCTACAGCAACCTGCTCGACTGGGGCCTGCGCCTGGTGGTGCTGCTGGCCGTGCCCTGCGCGGTGGCGCTGCTGACCTTTGCCAGGCCGCTGGTGGCCGTGCTTTACCACTACGGCGCCTTCACCGCGGCCGACGTGCAGCAGACCACCGGCGCCCTGATGGGCTACGGTGCCGGCCTGATCGGGCTGATCGCCATCAAGGTGCTGGCGCCCGGTTTTTACGCCCGCCAGGACATCCGCACGCCGGTGAAGATCGCGGTGGTGGTGCTGGTGCTGACCCAGCTGATGAACCTGTTGTTCGTGCCTTACCTGGCCCACGCCGGGCTGGCGCTGGCCATCGGCATCGGGGCCATGGTGAATGCGCTGTGGCTGTTGATCGGCCTGCTGCGCCGCGGGGCTTACACGCCCACACCCGGCTGGGCGCGTTTTGCGCTGCAGGTGGTCGCCGCCAGCGCGCTGATGTCCGTGTTCCTGATGTGGTCTGCCGCGCGCTTCAACTGGCTGGGTTTTGAGGGCCAGGCGCTGCAGCGTGTGGGCCTGCTGGCCCTGTGCGTGGTGGGTGCGGCCCTGATCTATTTCCTGAGTCTGACCGTGGCCGGTTTGAAACTTCGCCAATTCGTCCGAAAATGAGGCCCGTTGCACCGGCACCCTGCCGTTCAGCGGTCTGCCCGCCGACCTGACCATGCCCTCAGCCTTTGAATTCCCCACGCCCTCGCCCCTGGGCTATTTCGCCGCGCTGGTGGCCGACGATGAGGGCTTGCCGTTGCTGGAAGCTGCCACCGCCATCGCCCAGGACGAATACCCCGAGATGGACGTGCAGGAAGTGCTGGGCGACGTGGACCAGTTGCTGGCCCGGGTGCGTCGGCGCTGCGACGACGCCACCGACCCGCTGCAGCGGCTGCGGGCGCTCAACCAGTTTTTCTTTCGCGACATGGGGTTTGGCGGCAACGTCAACAATTACTACGACCCCGACAACAGCTACCTCAACGCGGTGCTCAGGACCCGCCGCGGCATCCCCATCACCCTGGGTGTGCTCTGGCTGGAGCTGGCGCAAGGGCTGGGCCTGAAGGCGCGGGGCGTCAACTTCCCCGGGCATTTCATGGTGAAGGTCAACCTGCCCAATGGCCAGGTGGTGATCGACCCGTTCACCGGCCAGTCGCTCAGCCGCGAAGACCTGTCCGAGCGGCTGGAACCCTACAAACGGCGCAACGGACTGGTGGACGATTTCGACGTGCCGGTCGGCCTCTACCTGCAGGCGGCGCCATCGCGCGAAATCCTCTCGCGCATGTTGCGCAATTTGAAGGAAATCCACCGCACCCAGGAAGACTGGCTGCGCCTGATCGCGGTGCAGGACCGGCTGCTGGTGCTGCTGCCCGATGCCTGGACGGAGTATCGCGACCGGGGCCTGGCCTGGGCCGAAATGGGCGACGCCCGCCTTGCGGTGAGCGATCTGGAAATCTACATTGCCCACACCGACGATGCGCTCGACCGCGACGCCATGGACCGCCGGCTGCAGGAACTGCGCCGCGCGTTGAACTGAACGATGTCGCGCCTGATGCTGGTCGGTGCCACCGGCCTGGTGGGGCAGGCCGTGCTGCAGCAGGCCCTGGCCGCCGCCGCCGTGGCCCAGGTGGTCGCCCCGACCCGCAAGGCGCTGGCGCCGCACCCCAAGCTGCTCAATCCGCTGGTGGACTTCGAGCGCCTGCCCGAAGACGCCGATTGGTGGGCGGTGGACGCCGTGGTCTGCACCCTGGGAACCACCATCGCCAAGGCCGGTTCGCAGGCCGCTTTCTACAAGGTGGACCACGACCACCCGCTGGAGGTGGCCTACCTCGCGCGGCGCCATGGCGCTCGGGCCTTCGCCTTCAACTCGGCCCTGGGCGCGGACGCGGCCTCGCGCGTTTTTTATGCCCGCACCAAGGGTGAGACCGAGCGCGATCTGCAGGCCGTGGGCTACCCCTCGCTCACGCTGGTGCGCCCGGGCCTGATCGGGGGCGTGCGGCTGGAGAGCCGGCCGGCCGAACAGCTCGCGGTACGCGTCTCGCAGTGGGTGCAGCCGCTGCTGCCGCGGCGCTACCGCGTGGTTCCCGCGCAGCGCATCGCACACCACCTGCTGCAGGCCGCGCTGGCCGCCACGCCGGGGGTGCATGTGCTGCCTTCGGAGGTGCTGCTGTAGTCAGTCTGGACAACGGCCGTTTCCAGGCTCAGTGGCCGCGGTGCGCCGGCGAGCCCGCCTTGCCGAGCTGGTGCCAGGTGCGGCGCAGCTGGGTGTCGGAGCTGAAGCCGGCTAGCTCGGCGGCCAGTGTCACGCTGTGGCCCGATCGCAGCGCGGCGTCGGCCAGGTCCAGCCGGATGCTGCGCAGGTAGGCCAGTGGGGCGATGCCCGCGTGGGTGATGAACAGGCGCGCCAAGTGGCGCGGCGAGGTGCAGGCCACGTCGGCCATGCGCTGCAGCGACCAGTCGGCCTGCGGTTGCTGGCCGATGGCGTCCTGCACCCGGTGAATGGCCGGATGCAGGTGGGCGCGAAAGCGCAGAAAGGGCGAGAGTTCGGGGTCGTTGGGCCCGCGCCGCAGCGCCACCACCAAGGTCTGGGCCACTTGGGCCGACAGGGCCGGCCCGCACAGGTCGGCGATGCGGTGCAGGAACAGGTCGATGCCGGTGGTCACGCCCGCGCTGCTGCTCACCGGGCCATCGACCACGAACACGCGGTTCGACACCGTCTCGCAGCGGGGCGCCATGGCGCGCAATTCGTCGAGGTGCTCGTGGTGGGTGGTGGCCCGGTGGCCATCCAGCAGCCCGGCGTGTGCGGCGAGGATCGCGCCCGCGCACACGGTGAGCAGTTCCAGCCGGCCCGGCGCCAGTTCGAGTGCACGCAGCCAGCGGATGAGCTGGCGCGCGCTGTCGCTGTCCGCGTCGACGGTCCGCCCCGGTTGCCCCACCAGCACCACCCACGCCGGCTCGGACAGGTCGAGCGGCAGGGGCTCGATCTGGCTGATGATGGCGCCCACCGAGCTGCTCGTCTGGCTCTCGGGCCCGATGAACCGCAGCGCGAACGCCTCGGGCTGGCCGGTCGCGCGCAGACACTGGTTGGCGATGCGCAGCGCCTCGGCGGGACCGGCCCAGTCGAGGATCAGGCTGTCCGGCATGAGCACGAACGCCACCTGGATGGGCGCAGCCATGGGCGTCATGTCGCTAGCAGCGCCGGTTCCAGCGCCTGCGCGGGCGTGCACAGGCGCGCGAAGCGGTCTTTCAGCACCGTGGCCGTGCGGGCCGTGATGTCGGCGGCCGGCAGCGGCGTGCCGTCGGGCTGCACCATGTCAAAGGTCAGCGTGGCGTCGGTCACGAAGTCCACCGTGTAGCCCAGATCGGCCGCGTGCCGGGTGGTGGTTTCGCAGCACTGTTCGGTGCGGATGCCGCTGACGATCAGGCGCTGGATGGCATTCCTGTTCAGCCACACCTCCAGCCCGGTGCCCACGAGCGCGCTGTGTCGCGACTTGTGGAAGGTCGCGGCGGCTTCGAAGGGCCCCAGCCCGTCCAGCGGCCGCACGGCGCCGGACTCCAGCGAGAAGGGGTTCTGCGGAACCTGCGGCCCGTCCACGTGGAAGATGCGAACGATGGGCATGCCAGCCGCCTGGGCGCCGGCGATGAGCGCGTTCTGCGCGGCCAGGTAGGCGGGCAGGTCCCGTTCGGTGAAGAAGGGGCGGTGGCGGAAGGACTCTTGCGCGTCGATGACCAGCAGGGCGGTTTTCATGGGGGCTCCGTCGGGGTTGTTGAAGCCTTGATCGTGCCGATGGCCGGCGCCGGTGTCTGCTCGGTGTCAGACAGGAACCGATCATTTCAGGACAAGGCCATTGTCTTCCAGGTACCCATGACAGTCGCCATGGACAGGGAATTTTCAGACACTTCGTTCCCAGGTTGTGTTGTGTCCCGGAAACGGCGAAGGCCCGTTGCCGGGCCTTCCTGAGCACGAAGCGGGGTGGCTTCAGTTCACCGTGACGGCCGCGCCCTCGCCCTGGGCTGCGATCACGCCGATCTGATACACCGTCTCACCCAGCTCGCGCAGCGTGGCAGCGCAGGCGGCGGCTTCCTCGGCGGCGATCACCACCACCATGCCGATGCCGTTGTTGAAGGTGCGGTTCATCTCGATGTCGTCGATGCCGGCCGTCTTCTGCAGCCAGGCGAACAGCTCGGTCTGCGGCCAGCTGCCTTTCTTCAGGTGGGCAGCCGTGCCCTCGGGCAGCACGCGCGGGATGTTCTCCAGCAGGCCGCCGCCGGTGATGTGGGCCAGGGCCTTGACGGGGTGCTTCGCGAGCGTGGCGAGCACGTTTTTCACGTAGAGGCGGGTCGGCGCCATGATGGCCTGCTTGAACGGCTGGCCGTCCAGCGTGGTCGGCAGGTCGGCACCGGCGCGTTCGATGCACTTGCGCACCAGCGAGAAACCGTTGGAATGCACGCCGTGCGAGGCCAGGCCCAGCACCACGTCGCCGGGCTTCACGCTCTGGCCAGTGAGGATCTTGGACTTTTCGACCGCGCCGACGCAGAAGCCGGCCAGGTCGTATTCACCGGCCGGGTACATGCCGGGCATCTCGGCCGTTTCGCCGCCGATCAGCGCGCAGCCCGAGAGTTCACAACCCAGGGCGATACCGCCGACCACGGCCGCGGCGGTGTCCACGTCCAGCTTGCCGCAGGCGAAGTAGTCGAGGAAGAACAGCGGCTCGGCGCCTTGCACCAGCACGTCGTTCACGCTCATGCCGACCAGGTCGATGCCCACGGTGTCGTGCATGTTCCACTCAAACGCCAGCTTGAGCTTGGTGCCCACGCCGTCGGTGCCGGAGACCAGCACCGGTTCCTGGTAGCGCTTGGGCACCTCGAACAGTGCGCCAAAACCGCCGATGCCGGCCAGCACGCCTTCGCGCATGGTCTTCTTCGCCAGCGGCTTGATGCGTTCGACGAGCGCGTCGCCGGCGACGATGTCAACGCCGGCGTCTTTGTAGGAAAGGGGAGTGTTGCTGGAGGTCATGGGGTGCGTGTGCCGGCGGCGGGGCCGGGCGTTGGGACGGGGAAAACGTCGATGGAGCAGCCTCCACCAGGGTGGGGCAGCGGGGTTTGGCGGTCGGTTGCGGGTCCACCCGGGGTGGCGGACTAGAATTTGCCCCAGATTTTAAGGGTTTGCCCCTGCAGCCCGATCGTTCACCCCCGACACACCTGTTCATGACTTTCACGCCCAACCAGATCCGTGTCGCTTCGTGGGCCGCCATCGCGCTGGTGAGCTGGCTGCTGCTGTCGCTGCTGGCACCAGTGCTCATGCCTTTTCTGCTGGCCGCCGTGCTGGCCTATGCGCTGCATCCGCTGGTCGAGCGGCTGCACGCGCGGCGCATCCCGCGCTGGCTCGGCGCCGGCCTGGCCATCACGATGCTGTCGCTGGTGATGCTGGCGGTGGTGTTGCTGATCGTGCCGGTGATCACCAAGCAGGTGCCCCTGCTCAAGGATCAGGTGCCGGCGCTGCTGGACAGTGTCAACACCCGGCTGGTGCCGCTGCTGGCACGTTTCGGGGTCGATCTGCAGGTGGACGTGTCGCTGGTGCGCGGCTGGATGCAGGAACTCATCACCGGCCACGAAAGTGAACTCATCCAGGGTCTGCTGTCGTCGCTGCGCATCGGTGGCAGTGCGCTCGCTGCCGTGTTTGGCAATCTGATCCTGGCGCCCATCGTGGCCTATTACCTGCTGCTGGACTGGGCCAACCTCGTTGAACGCAGCAAGGGCCTGATCCCGCCGCGCTGGCGTGCGGCGGTGCAGGGTTTTCTGGACGAAACCGATGCCGTGCTCGGGCAGTACCTGCGTGGGCAGTTGCTGGTGATGGGGGTGCTGGCGGTGTTCTACACCGTGGGGCTGGCCCTGGTGGGTCTGAAGCTCGCCTTGCCCATCGGGGTCTTCACCGGGCTGGCCGTGTTCATTCCCTACCTGGGCTTTGGTCTGGGGCTGGTCATGGGCCTGCTGGCGGCCGTGCTGCAGTTTCAGGCGCTGCTGGGCGTTGCGCTGGTGGCGGCGGTGTACACCGTCGGCCAGGTGGTCGAGAGCATGTACGTCACGCCGCGGCTGCTGGGCGAACGCATCGGCCTGCATCCCATCGCCGTCATTTTTGCCCTGATGGCCTTTGGGCACCTGTTTGGCTTCGTGGGCGTGCTGATTGCCTTGCCGGCCAGCGCGGTGTTGCTGGTGGCGATCCGCCGGACCAAGAGCCGCTACCTGTCCAGTGAGCTCTACCTGGAGGGCGCGGGGCAGCCGCCAGCGGCCAACCCCGTGCCCGGGCAGGACGGAACGGCATGAGCAGCGGTCATCCGCCCATGAAACAGATGGCGCTGGACATCGGCCTGGCGCCCGTGCCCACGCTGGCCAACTTCGTGGCCGCGGGCAACGAGGCCGCGCTGGACCACTTGCGCCTGTGGGTCGGCAACCCGCTGCGCTCGCCTGTGCCCACGTTTTTGTGGGGTGAGGGCGGCAGCGGCAAGACACACCTGCTGCGCGCAGTGCGCGAAGCCCTGCGCGACCACGGCAGCCGGGTGGGCTGGATCGACGCCGCCACATTGCACCCCGCCGAATACGACGAACACTGGGAGGTGGTGTTGCTCGACGACTGCCAGCTCTACACCGCCGAGCAGCAGGCCGCCGCATTCAACTGGTTTGTCAACGCCCAGAGCCCGGCTCACGGGCCGGCGCGCTGGGTACTGGCCGCCGCCGACCGGCCGCCGGCCGACCTGCAGCTGCGCGAAGACCTGCGCACCCGCCTCGGCTGGGGCCATGTGTTCCAGCTGCACGCGCTGGGCGAAACCGAACGCCGCGCCGTGCTGCGCCGAGCCGCCGACGAGCGCGGCGTGTTCCTCAGCGACGAGGTCATGGACTTCATGCTCACCCGCTTCTCGCGCGACCTCTCCAGCCTGATGATGCTGCTCGACCAGCTGGATGCCTATGCCTTGCGCACCCAGCGCGCGATCACCATCCCGCTGATCAAATCCATGCTGGAAAACGAATGAACCTGGCTCTTTTCGATCTCGATCACACCCTCATCCCCATCGACTCCGACTATTCCTGGGGTCAGTTCACCGTGACCCTGGGCTGGCGCGATGCCGAAACCCACACCCGGGCGAACGACGCCTTTTACGAGCAGTACAAGGCCGGCACGCTGGACATCCACGAATACATCCGCTTCTCCGTGGCGCCCCTGGCCGAGCATGGCGCCCAGAAATCCGACGCCGCGCACCGCCGCTTCATGGACGAGGTGATCCGCCCGGCAATGAAACCCGTTGCTTTCGATCTCGTGCGCCAGCACCAGGACGCCGGCGACACGGTGATCATCGTCACCGCCACCAACGAATTCGTCACCCGTCCGATCGCCGAAGCCTTCGGGGTGGACGAGCTGATCGCCATCGATCTGGAACGCGACGCGCAAGGTGAACCCACCGGTGCGATCCGGGGCACGCCCTCGTTTCGCGAGGGCAAGGTCGCGCGTGTGGAACAATGGCTGGCTGCGCGCGGCCATTCCTGGGCCAGCGTGGCGCACAGCACCTTCTACAGCGACTCCATCAACGACCTGCCGCTGCTGGAAAAAGTGCACGAGCCCGTCGCGACCAACCCGGACGCCCGGCTCCGGCCCATCGCCAGCGAGCGGGGCTGGCGCATCCTGAACCTATTCGAATGATCAAAAAATTCATCGACAAGCTGCTCGGCAAAGCCAGCGGCGCCAAGAGCAGCAAGACCTCCAAGTTCGGCAAACGCGAAGACGTGCCGGTGTCGGTGCACGGCATCGACCGCAGCCTGGTGGACCAGCGCGCGCTGGACGTGGTGCACACGCTCAAGCAGGCCGGGTTCGAGGCCTACATCGTGGGTGGCGCGGTGCGCGACCTGTTGCTCGGCCTGCGTCCGAAAGACTTCGACGTCGCCACCAGCGCCACGCCCGAGCAGGTGAAGAGCCTGTTCCGCCGCGCCTTCATCATCGGGCGGCGCTTCCGCATCGTGCACGTGGTCTATGGCCGTGGCCGTGAGCACGAAATGATCGAAGTCTCGACTTTCCGCGCCTACCTCGACAGTGCCGACGCCGAGCAGGTGAGCGGCAACGAGCGCACCAGCAAGGGTGAGCTCGCCAGCATGAAACACGCGGTGGACGCCAGCGGGCGTGTGCTGCGCGACAACGTCTGGGGCCCGATCGAGCAGGACGCCGCGCGCCGCGACTTCTCCATCAACGCCATGTATTACGACCCGGAATCCCAGGTCGTGGTCGATTTCCACAACGGCATCCGCGACGCCAAGAAGCTCACCCTGCGCATGATCGGCGACGCCGCCACGCGCTACCGCGAAGACCCGGTGCGCATCATCCGCGCCGTGCGTTTTGCCGCCAAGCTGAGCGGCCTCGGCTTCAAGTTCGACGCCAAGACCCTGGCGCCGCTGGCTTCCTCGCACAAGCTGCTGGCCGACGTGCCACAGAGCCGCCTGTTCGACGAAATGCTCAAGCTGCTGCAGACCGGGCATTCGCTCGCCAGCGTGGAGCAGCTCCGGGCCGTGGGCCTGAACACCGGCATCTACCCGCTGCTTGACGTGGTGGTGGAGCGCGCCGACGATCCGTTCGTGAAACTGGCCCTGCAGGACACCGACCGCCGCGTGGGTGAGAACAAGCCGGTGGCGCCGAGCTTTCTGCTGGCCTGCGTGTTGTGGGCCGATGTGCGCAAGGGCTGGAACCAGCGCCTGCAGCCGCGCGGCAATCAGCGCCCGCCGCCAGCGTTTGGCGCCCTGCAGGACGCCGTGGACGAGGTGTTCGAGTCCCGCATTGGCGACGTCTCCGGCCGCGGCAAGCTGGGCGCCGACATGCGCGAGATCTGGATGATGCAGCCGCGCTTTGACAAGCGCGTGGGCACGTCGCCGTTCAGCCTGGTGGACCAGGCGCGCTTCCGCGCCGGCTTCGACTTCCTGCGCCTGCGCGCCCAGGTGGGCGAGATCGAGGAAGAGCTGGCCCACTGGTGGGAAACTTTCCAGAACGCCAGCGACGAAATCCGTGAAGACATGGTGGATGCGCAGCGCAAGGTCAATCAGCCAAAGGGCGGAGCTGGCGGCGCGCGCCGTGTGAAGCGCAGCGATGCCGATCACCCGGCCAGCGCGACCGAGCCGGATCCACGCTTCCGGGCGGCGGGAGAGGCGGACAACGACGAAGACGGCGACGACGTCAACGCGCCAGCCGAAGCGGGCGCCTCCGCCGATGGCACGGCACCCGCCAAGAAGCGCCGCCGCCGCCGTCGCAAACCCGGTGGCGCAGGTGGTGCGGCCGGGCAGGGCGGCGCCACCGAAGGTTCCGGCGACTGATCTCGATCCGTGCAGGCCTGGGGCATGCCACAGCGCGATGAAGTCACGGCCTTTGTGGCGCTGGGCGCCAACCTCGGCGATCCGGCGCAGGCCCTGCGCGAGGCCTTGCGGTGCATGTCTGAAACCCCGGGCCTCCGGCTGGTGAGGGCCTCCAGCCTGTACCGCACCGCGCCCATCGACTCCAGCGGCCCGGACTACCTCAACGCGGTGGCCGAGATCGCCACCACGCTCACCGCACCCGATCTGCTCACCACCCTGCAAGCGATCGAGCAGGGCGCAGGGCGAGAGCGTCCCTACCGCAACGCGCCGCGCACGCTGGATCTGGACCTGCTGCTGTACGGCAGCGCGCGCATCCATTCGGCGACGCTGATCGTGCCGCACCCGCGCATGGGGGAGCGGGCGTTTGTTTTGGTACCGCTATCTGAAATTGCACCCGAGCGGGTGACTGACGAAGCACTGGCCGCGGTATCAGGCCAAGGCATCCAGTGCATGTGAGGCCGTGGCAGGAGGGCGTGCACGAACCTAGGATGCCATGGAACCGGCTCCGCCGGGCCACAGGCATCGCCCCCCCTTGAGGGGGTGACGCGAAGCGGCGCGGGGGGTGCTCCGTTCAGGGCGCCAGCCGTTCCCGCAGCCAGCCGCCATCGCCTTGCAGCGTGTAGCGCAGCCGGTCGTGCAACCGGCTCTTGCGGCCTTGCCAGAACTGCCAGTTGTCGGGTTTGAGGCGGTAGCCGCCCCAGTGCGGCGGGCGCGGGGGTTGCAGCAGGAACTGCGCGCCGTATTTCGCGGCGTTGGTCACCAGCACGGTGCGGCTCTCGATCACCTCGCTCTGCGGACTGGCCCAGGCGCCGATGCGGCTGTCGAGCGGGCGGCTCTTGAAGTATTCATCGCTCTCGGCGTCGCTCACCTTTTCGACGAGGCCTTCGATGCGCACCACGCGTTCCAGCTCAACCCAGTGGAACTGCAGCGCGGCATACGGGTTGCCGGCCAGTTCGCGGCCTTTCTGGCTCTGGTAGTTGGTATACCAGACGATGCCCTGTTCGTCGTAGCCCTTGATCAGCACCACGCGTGTGCTCGGCCGCAGGTCGGAGCCCACGGTGGCCAGCGTCATGGCGTTGGGTTCGGGCACTTCGCTGTGGATGGCTTCGGTGAGCCACTGGTCAAACTGCTTGAGCGGATCGGCCTGGGAGGCGGATTCGCTGAGTTCGGCTTTTTCGTAGCTTTTGCGCAGGTCGGCGATGTTCATGCGGCCAGTATAGGCAGCCAGGGGAGCGCGGCGCTTGCGCGCGGTCAATCGGCCGTTTCGGGCGGGGCCAGCCGCAGCAGGCGCTCCAGCGCGTGGTCTTCGATGCCGTGGGCGCGCAGGCCGTGCAGCGTCTGGCGGGCGTAGTCCAGCGTGCTGCCGTAGCGCCCTCGGCAGTGCGTGAAGATGTCGCGGTAGCGTTCGTCGTCGAGCGTGCCGGTGTAGTTGGGGCTGCGGCGCGACAGCGTGAAAGCCAGTGCCTGCACCGGGCCTTGTGCGGTCTGGCAATGCAGCCACTTCGGGTCGTACACGGGGTTGGGCATTTCGCGCGCCCAGAGCGTGGGAAACAGCGCCTCAACCTGGGTGTGGGGCACCCGCAGTGCCAGTCCCGTGCAGCTGCCGCCGCTCATCAGCGCGAACACCAGGCCGGGCCGCTCGGGTGTGCCGCGGTTGACCCGGCTCCACATCTGCAGGCAGCGGTGGTAGCCGTGCACCCGGGCCAGGCGCTGTTCGGCGGCGTCGAACTCGGGCCGCCAGACCAGTGAGGCGTAGCCGAACACCCACAGGTCGGGCATGGGCCCCTGGCTGCGCCATTCGGCCAGGGTGTCGGCCATCATCCGGGCGCCGTCGCGGCGGGCCGGGTCCCAGGTGTCGGGTCGGCGGGCTCGGGGGATGCTTTGGGCAGGATGCATGTCAGGTGGGGCCATTTAGAATGCGGGGTTGGTCGCACAGGCCTTGGGGGTCATTGCCCTGGCCGGCTGCGAACAGTGCCGATTTTCTCTTGCCCATTGTTTTTCAGGGAGTGTTTGACCATGTCTTCTCAAGATGACGATCAGGAAGGCCGCGTCGTCGCGGCGGTGTTGATAGCTGCTGTGTTGCTGGCCGTGGGCCTGTCGGTGGGCTTCGGCATCCAGAAAGCCCGTGGCACCGGCAGCGCCGCGGCAACCGCTGTGGTGGCCGCGCCCGTTGCCGACGCGCCAGCCGCCGCCGATGCACCCGTCAGCGCCGCACCCGCCGCCGTTGCCCCGGTGGTGGCCGACGACGCCAGCGTGGTGATCGAAAACGGCGTGGTCACGTTCTACTTCGCCTCCGGAAAAGCCGACCTGGCTTCGGGCGCGCTGGACGCGCTGGGCGACGCAATCGCCGCCGCCAAGGGGGGCAAACGCCTGGTCTTGTCCGGCTTCCACGATGCCACCGGCAACCCGGCCCAGAACGCCGAGCTGGCCAAGAAGCGCGCCCTCTCGGTGCGCGATGCCCTGGTGGGCGCGGGCGTGGCCACCGCGTCGCTGGAACTCAAGAAACCCGAAGAAGCCACCGGCACCGGCAACGACGCCGAAGCCCGCCGCGTGGAAGTGATGATCGTCGACTGATCCTCGCGTCTCCCGCCCGAAAGAAAGCCCGGCAGTCCGGGCTTTTTTTGTGGGCGCCTGCAGTGCATCATCGCAGACCGGCACCGCCATCGGTTTCCGCGCGCTGGATCAGCTCGATCTTGTAACCGTCGGGGTCGGTCACGAAGGCGATCACGGTGCTGCCGCCTTTGACCGGGCCGGCCTCGCGCGTCACGTTGCCGCCCGCGGCCTTGATCTTTTCGCAGGCGGCGTAGGCGTCGGGCACGCCCAGGGCGATGTGGCCATAGGCCGTGCCCATGTCGTAGCTGTCGGTGCCCCAGTTCCAGGTGAGTTCGATCTCGGCCTGGCCGGGGTTGCCACCCTCGAATCCGAGGAACGCCAGCGAGTACTTGTACTCCGGGTTCTCCGAGGTGCGCAGCAGCTGCATGCCCATCACCTGGGTGTAGAAGTCGATCGAGCGCTGCAGGTTGCCCACGCGCAGCATGGTGTGAAGGAATCGCATGTCGGGTGCTTTCGGGTCGGTTCGTGGACCGCGATTATGTCGTCGCGCCGCCCGCGGGTTTGTGCTGCAGGTCGAATACCAGGCAGGTCGTGGTGGCATGGGCGTAGAGCGTGCCGTCGGGTCCGACCAGTTGCGCATCGGCGGTGGCGAGCTGGCGGCCGCAGTGGACCACGCGGCCGATGGCACGCACGCGCGGCACCTTGGGTGTGAGGGCGCGCACGATGTTCACGCTGAGCTCGGCGGTGGTGTAGGCACGGCCGGGCGGCATCCTGGTGTGCACCGCGCAGCCCAGCGCGGAGTCGAGCAGGGTGGCGAACCAGCCGCCGTGCACCGTGCCCATGGGGTTGAGATGCTGCGGGCCCGGCGTGCCCTGGAAGATGGCACTGCCGTCACCCACCTCGACGATCAGGAAGTCCAGCGTCTGGGCGATGGCGGCGTAGGGCAGCTCGCCTTGCAACATGGCCTGCATCACTTCCAGCCCGGTCTTGCCGGCGATCTGGTCGGGGCGGGCCACGCCGGGCCCTGGGCCGGCGGCCAGGCGTTGCAGAATTTCTTGCTCCTGGGCCAGCCAGGTTTCCAGGTTGTCGTTCACGCTCATGGGTTGCTCCATAACAGTTGCATATGCATTCATTGTAGATACAATCAATAGCATGAGCCCTGTCACCACCGCGTCAAACCCCACCACCACTGCGGTCAAGCCGCAGGGCTGCACCAACCTCAAGCTGCGCCAGCTGATGCGCCGCGTGGCGCAGCACTACGACAACGAGGTGGGCAAGTCGGGGCTGAAGGGCACGCAGTATTCGCTGCTGTCCTACGTGGTCAAGCTCGGGCCGATCCGGGCCGTGGACCTGGCGGCCGAGATGAAGGTCAGCACTTCAACGCTGTCGCGCAACCTGCAGCCGCTGGTGGCAGCGGGCTGGCTGGCGGTGGGGCCGGGCGTCGACGCGCGCAGCCACCTGATCAGCGCCACCGAAGCCGGTCAGACCAAGCGGGCAGAAGCCCAGCGGCGCTGGCGTGTGGCGCAAGAGGGCATCAACCGGGCGCTCGGTGTGGAGCGCGTGGTGGCCCTGCACAGCTTGCTGGACGAAGCCATGGCCTGCCTGTCACCGGTGGCCGGTGACGACGAACTCAGCCTTTGAATCCCACCAGCTCGCTGTAGGCCTGGCGCGTTTCCGGCGACACCGAGGCCACCAGTTGGGCATACGGCGTCTGGTGGCGGGCGAGCACCCGTGCGGAGGCGGTCGCGCGGGTCCGGCAGTACCAGTGGCAGGTGTGCTGCATCAGGTACAGCTCGGCCAGCAGGGTGTAGGCCCGGTCGCGTTCGCTGCGTTGCGCCGTGTTGTCCACCGTCAACTGGATGCCGCGGGCGTGGATGCGCATGGCTTCACGCAGGTCGAAACTGGCGCCCGGCAACCAGCGGTCGGCGTAGGGCAGGGCGATGCGGTTGACGCGGAACGGTGCGGCCGTGTCCTTGGCCAGGCCGGCGGCGAAGCGCTGGAACTGGCTGGCGATCGAGGCTTCGGTGGACGCCTGCAGTTGCCAGATCTGCTGGCGGCGCTCGGGGTCTTTTTCGCTCAGTGCCCGCATGTAGCCCTCGCTCAGGCGTTCCATCAGCTTTTCGATCTGGAACTGGCCGAGATGGCGCCCCAGCAGCAGGATGCGCTGGCGCTGGTCCGTGGTCTTGAGGATGAAGGCGCCGGCAAAGGCCAGCAGACTGAGTGTGAAGATATCCATGGCGAAACCGGAGCGCAGAAGGCATGCAGTGTAGTCACTGCCCATGGTGCTGGCGGCGCAGGCTTCAAGTCGCTGGTGAACACGGCCGATACCCTCTCGAAAGACCACGCGTCCGCGGTGGCCGTCCAACAGCGAAAATGGCGATGCTTTCGGTACCGCCGGAACCCCGGTCCCAACCATGCCTTCAACCCATCCACCGCCCATGAGCGCCTCCTCATTCGCCCCTTTTGGCCGCGTGGTCGCCGGCTACGGCGTGGTGGGCGTGCTCTGGATCCTGTGGTCCGACGCGCTGGTGGAGCTGCTGTTCGAGAACATCGAGTTGCTCGCCGCGGCCCAGGCCTGGAAAGGCCTGCTGTTCGTGCTGGTGACCACCGGACTGCTGTTCCTGTTCCTCCGGCGCGTGCATGCGCGCATGCAGCGGCAGGCCGAAGTCGAGCTGGAGGCCCTGCGGCGGGAGGCGCAAACCGCAGCCCTGCTGCAGGCCTTGATGGACAGCTCGCCCGATGCGATCTTTGCGAAGGACCGGCAGGGGTGCTACCTGCTGGTCAACCGGGAGACCGAGCGCATGGCCGGCAAGGGCGTGACGCCGATGCTGGGTTTGCGGGTCCAGGATCTGCTGCCCGCCGAACAGGCCGACAAGATCTGGGAGGACGAGCGCCGCATCATGCGCGAGGGCCGTATCGAGACCCTGGAGTACGAGGTCGATACCAGCGAAGGTCTGCGCACCTTCAATTCGATCAAGGGCCCCCTGCGCGATGAGACCGGCACCATCGGTGTGTTCGGCATGGCCCGCGACATCACGGACATGGTGACGGTGCGGCGTCAGTTGCAGGAGAGCGAAAGGCGCTACCGGCTGCTGTTCGAGAACAACCCGCAGCCGATGTGGGTGATTGATCTGGAGACGCTGGAGTTTCTCGCCGTCAACGACGCCGCCGTGGCGCACTACGGCTACAGCCGCGATGAGTTCCTGTCGATGCGCCTGCCGGTGGTGGCGCCGCCCGATCTGGTGAGCGGGCTGGAGCGTGTCATGCAGGCGAAGTTGAAGGCACCTTCCGTGGCACACCAGGTCACTGGCCCCTGGCCCCACCGGCTGAAGGACGGTCGCGTGATCGACGTGGAGATCACCGGACGCAACATCGAATTTGAAGGGCGGCCGGCCCGGATCGGCCTGATCAATGACGTGACCGCCAAGCAGCGGGTGGAGCTGGAGCGCGATGCCGCCCACAGGCTGCTGGAGGATGTGCTCAGCCGCGTGACCGACGCCTTCGTGTCGGCCGGACCCGATCAGCGTCTGGTGTATGCCAACGACCGGGCCGCCCGCCTGGTGGGCCTGGCGTCTCCTCAGGACATGCTGGGCCACATCGTCTGGGACGTGTTTCCCGATTCCCGGGGAACACGTTTCGAGGCCGCGTACTGGCGCGCGCGCGAAAGTGGACGGTCCGAGGTGGTGGAAGACTGGTACCAGCCCTGGGGCCTGTGGCTGGAGGTGCGCTTGTACCCCGCCGGAGACCATGTCGCCGGCTACATCACCGACATCACGGCGCGCAAGCAGGCCGAACACGAACTGCAGCAGTCGAAGGCGACCTTGTCCGACCTGTCCCAGCGGCTGATGGCGCAGGAGCGCTTCACGACGCGGCGCATCGCCCAGTCGCTGCACGACCAGCTCGGCCAGCAGCTCAGCAGCGCCCGGCTGTACCTGGACGTGGCCATGGCGCGCCCGGGCCCGGCGCAGAACGCGGCGTCCGGGCCTCTGGCGAAGGCCTCCGGCATGCTCGACAGCGCCATCGCCCATGTGCGCGATGTGTTGCGCGAGATGCGCCCCCCTCTGCTGGAAGACCAGGGCCTGGCCGCGGCGCTGGACAACGAACTGCGCGCTTCGCCCGCCAGCGACCTGGGGCTGGCGGTCGAGCTGGAACTGGGCACCTCGGTGCGCGGCATCCGCTGGACCGATGCGGTGGAATACGCCGCTTTCATGATCGCGCGCGAAGCCATCGGCAACGCCGTACGGCACGCCCAGGCCACGCGGGTGAGGGTGTCGCTCGACGGCGATGCCGGGCATCTGCGCATGCGGATCGAGGACAACGGCAAGGGCATTGAAGACGATGACCTGCAGGGGCGTCCCGGGCACTTGGGCATCGTCGGCATGCGCGAACGGGCGGCGGCCATTGGCGCGGACCTGCTGGTGGAGCGCGGGACGGCGGGTGGCACGGTGGTGGAGCTCACGCGGGAAGTGGCCGCGCCATGAGCGCCGCGCCGGGCCGTTCCCAAGCCAGCTCGCACCGCAGCCCGCAGGGCGAAGGGCGGAGGTTCATTCAGTGAGCGACATCTACCTCGTCGACGACCACGCGCTCATGCGCGACGGCCTGCGGGTGGTGCTGGAGCACGGCGGTCACCGCGTGGTGGGGGAATCCGACGACCCCACCATCGCGCTGGCCGACATCCAGCGGCTGACACCCGGGGTGCTGCTGCTCGACCTGAACCTGGGCAAACGTTCGGGGCTGGAACTGCTGGAACAACTGCCGCGGCGCAAGCTCGCCACGCGCACCATCGTGCTCACCATGTCGGCCCAGCCGCACCACGTGGCGGAGGCCTTGCGCATGGGGGCGGCCGGCTATGTGCTCAAGGGCTCGCCCGCATCGACGGTGCTGGCCGCCGTGGGCACCGTGGTGCGCGAGGGCCGTTACCTCGGCCCCGGCGTGGACGAACTGGCCGCCAAGGCGCTGACGCAGACGCTGCGGCCGGGTGCGCTGGGCCAGCTGTCGGCCCGCGAGCGTCAGATCATCCTGCTGGTGGTCCGTGGGCATTCCAGCAACGCCATCGCCGAGCTGCTGCACCTCTCGCCCAAGACCGTGGACTCTTACCGCAGCCGCCTGATGGGCAAGCTGGAGGTATCGGATGTGCCGGCCCTGGTGCGCCTGGCGATCCGCGAAGGCCTGATCAGCGCCGACGAAATGTGAGGGCCCCGGTCAACCGGCACCGCGGTATGCAGGGAAAAAGTCACGCATCCGTCCGCGTGTAACGACTTGTATGCAGAACTCCCTACATCCAGGCAGGGATTTTCATCGCATATTCATGGCACACCATCACGCTTCGTGATGGTTCCCGGCGGCGATGCCGTCCGCCGCGCGAATGCCCACAGATCTCTTTTCGTACCGTGACCACCTTGTTGCCCGTCGCCGAGTTGTCCCAGCTGTCGTTCATGCGCACGCGGGGGGTGCTGCGCACGACACAGGACCAGTCGCTGAACGACATCGTTCGCGTCGCTGCGCACGCGCTGCGCAGCCCGATGGCGCTGGTCAGTCTGGTGGATGAGGATCGCCAGTGGTTCAAGGCCGGCCATGGGATCGAACACGGCGGGTCCGACGCCGGGTTGCCGGCCTACACCCACGCCGTGCCCGACCACGACGTGCTGGTTTTGCCCGATGCCCGGCTCGATCCGCGCTTTGCATCCGACGCCAGCGTCACCGGGGTCCTGGGTCTGGTGTTTTTTGCGGGTGCGCCGATCCGGCACGGCGGTCGCAAGGTCGGGGTCCTGTGCGTCATGGACCGCCAGCCGCGCACGCTGGACGCCGAAGAACGGGGGCTGATGCTCGACATGGCGCAGGCCATCGAACACTGGCTCGCCAGCCAGAGCCAGCAGGAGCAGCTGCTGCAGCGCGAAGCGGCGTTCCGGCAACTGGCCGAACACCTGCCTGGCATCGTCTACCGCGATGTGCTCGACGGTGCCCCTTCGACACCCTATGTGAGCCCGCGCATCCGCGACCTGGGCTACACCCCCGAGCAGTGGCTGGTGCAGCCCGATGCCTGGTTGCGTGCCCTGCACCCCGATGACCGCGAACGCGTGCTCGACGAACAGGCGGAAGGCCTGGAGGCGGGCGAGCCTTTTGCGCTGCGTTACCGGCTGCGCCATGCGGCCGGCGGGTGGCGGCACATCGAGGATGTGGTCCGCGTGGAGATGACGGCCAACGGCCCGGGCATGATCGTCAACGGCGTGATGTTTGACGTCACCGAACGGCAGGTGGCCAGGCAGGCGCGCAACCAGGTCTTCAAACAATTGCCTTTCGGCGTCCTGATCGTCGATGCAGAGGAGCGCATTCTCGATGTCAATCCGCAGGCCGAGCGCCTGCTCGGGCGCAGCGCGGCCGAGCTGAGCAACCGGTCCATCAAGCGCCTGTTTGTCGGCGCGCCCGGTGGGTCGTCCCCCGACGGCGATTCGTTTCAACGGGTCAACGGCGCGCAGGGCACCGAGCGGGACTACTGGCACCCCGATGGCGAGATGCGCTGTTTTGAAGAGGTGATCACAGCGCTGGACGACGGGAACCAGATGCGGGTCTTGCGCGACATCAGCCGCCGCCGTGAGGACGAAGGCTGGCTGCGCAAGCTGTCGATGGCTGCGGAGCAGGCTTCGGAGTCCATCGTCATCACCGATCTGGCCGCCAACATCGAATACGTCAACGAGGCCGCGACACGGTCCTCGGGCTACTCGCGCGAAGAGCTGCTGGGCCGCAACTCGCGGCTGCTGCAGTCGGGCATGACACCCCGTAGCCGCTACCGCAAACTCTGGGCCCGCCTGCAGGCCGGCCAGCCCTGGCGCGGTTTCCTCAGCAACCGGCGCAAGGACGGCAGCCACTACATCGAATACGCGGTGATCTCGCCGGTGCGCAGCCCCGACGGGCGCATCACCAACTACCTCGCGGTGAAGGAAGACATCACCGAGAAGCGGCGCATGTCCGAGGATCTGGAACGCTACCGCAACCACCTCGAAGAACTGGTGGAACAGCGCACAGGCGAGCTGGAACGCGCGCGCCGCGCCGCCGAGATGGCGAGCGCGGCCAAGAGCGCGTTCCTGGCCACCATGAGCCACGAGATCCGCACGCCCATGAACGGCGTGATCGGGCTGGCCGACGTGTTGCGCGAAACCGGCCTGACGCCGCACCAGAAGGACCTCACTGACACGCTGCGCGAGTCCGCCTTCGTGTTGCTGACCCTGATCGACGACATCCTGGATTTCTCCAAGATCGAAGCCGGTCGCCTGGAGCTGGAGTGTGTGCCGGTGGTGCTGCGCAGCCTGGTGGAGAAAGCCAGCGATGTGCTCAGCCCGGTGGCGTCGGCGCGCGATGTGCGGCTGCACGCTTTCGTCGACCCGGCGTTGCCCCCGCAGGTGCTGGGCGATGCTGCCCGCATCCGCCAGATCGTTCTCAACCTGGTGGGCAATGCGATCAAGTTTTCTGCCGACCTCGGGCGCCCCGGCCGCGTTTCCCTTCGCGCGCTGCCGGCCCCCGACGGGGGTGTTCGTCTGGTGGTGTCGGACAACGGCATCGGCATGTCCGAGGAGGTGCAGCGGCGCATTTTCCAACCGTTTGTGCAGGGCGAAGCCGCCACAACTCGCACCTATGGCGGCACCGGTCTGGGGCTCGTCATCTGCCAGCGGCTGGTGGATGCCATGGGCGGCTCGATCGGTGTGCAAAGCGAGCCCGGGGCGGGCGCGGTCTTCTGCGTCGACCTGCCCTTGACGGGCGTGCCCGGCGCGCACCGGCGCACCGAACTGAACGGCCTGCACTGTCATCTCTGGCTCGATGACCCCGAGCGGGCCAGCGACTGGGCCACCTACGTGGTGGCCGCGGGCGGCACGGCCACGGTCCACGACGCGCTGCCCGGGCCGGCGGTGGACGCCAGCGAGAACGTGGTGTGGATCCTGGACCGCGGGCTGATGGCGCCGGGTGCCGAAACGGACGCGGCCCTGATTGCCCACCTGCCCCGCGTGGAGGTGTGCCGCGGCATGCAGACCGAGTTGCGCAAACTCGGGCCCGGGCGCGTGGAGCTCGATGGCGAAGGGCTGCGCTGCATGCAGCTGTTGCGCGCGGTGCTGCTGGCCACGGGGCGCGAGTTGCCCGACCTGCTGTCCGAGCCAGAGCAAGCCGCCTTCGTGCCCAGCCACGATGCCGTCGACCGTGTTCTCGCGGTGGCGCAGGGCCGCGTCATCCTGGTCGCGGAAGACAACCTGATCAACCGCAAGGTGATCGGTCATCAGCTCGACCTGATGGGCCTGGCCTCGGAGCAGGTGGGCGATGGCGAAGAGGCGCTGGCGCGCCGACCCGGCGCGCTACGGCCTCCTGCTCACCGACCTGCACATGCCCCTGCTCAACGGGTTTGATCTCACCGCCGCGATCCGCCGTGAGGAAGCCCCGGGCCGGCGCCTGCCCGTGATCGCCCTCACCGCCAACCAGATGGGCAGCGAAGACGGGCGGTATCTGGCCGCGGGCATGGACGGCTACCTGAGCAAGCCCGTGCCCCTGACACTGCTGCAGGACACGCTGCGCTACTGGCTGACACAGACCTCGGCGCCCAGTGCCGCACCGCCGCCGCCCGCTTCGACGCCCAACGGGTTTGCAGCGCCGCCACCCGGCACCGACAGGCCGGCGTTTGATGACCAGGCGCTGGAGCGCCTGGTCGGACCGGAAGCCGATGTGCAACTGGAGCTGCGCCAGCGCTACCTTGGCAGCCTGGACGCCGCCATGGCCGAAATCGCCCACGCCGTCGCAGCGCAAGACTGGCGCGCCTTGGGCATGACCGCCCACCGCCTGAAGTCGTCATCGCGTGCGGTGGGGGCGCTGGGCGTGGGCCAGCAGTTCGAGGGCATGGAGACCGCCGGGCGCGACAACGACGGTGATGCCGTTCACCGCCTGATGCCCGGGCTGGGTGAAGCGGTGGATGCGGTGCACCGGCATTTCCGGCACCTGCAAACCTGCGGTGGCGATCCGGTTGGGCGGGTGATCTGTGTGGACGACGATCCTGTGCAGCTTGGCGCCTTGCAACAGCAGCTGCAGGCGCTGGGACTGCACGGGAGCGAGGGCTTCACCGAAGGCGGCAGCTTGCTGGAGCGCCTGGACCTTGTCGATACCGCGCCGGTGTTGTTGCTGATCGACCTCAACATGCCCCACATGGACGGCGTTGAGCTGATCGGCCACCTGGCGCGCATTCACTTTGCCGGCGCCCTGGCCCTAGTGGTGGGGCCCGATCCGCGGGTGATCGACACGGCCGAACGGCTGGCACGCGCGCACGGCCTGAACACGCTGGGCCATCTGAGAAAACCGGTCCATCGCGAAGCCCTGAGCGCCTTGCTGCAGCGCTGGCCCCGGTTCAAGGCCGGCTAGGGACTCTCGCCGGATGGCGCAGGCGACCGGGTCCCGTCAGGCTTCGACCTTCACGCCCTTCCAGAACGCCACCCGGCCACGGATGTGTTCCGCTTCGGGTTTCGGGTCCGGGTAGTACCAGGCGGCGTCGGCGTTGAGTTCGCCATTGACCAGCAGCGAGTAATAGCTCGCCTGGCCCTTCCAGGGACAACTGGTGCGGTGGTTGCTGAAGGTGACGTAGGCGCGGTTGAGGGCGCTTTCGGGGAAGTAGTGGTTGCCTTCCTCGATCACCGTGTCGTCGCTTTCGGCCACGACGACGCCGTTCCAGGTGGCTTTCATGCGAAAGCCCGGGTCACTTGTTCTTCTCTTTGCCGCGCGGCAACACGGCCGTGACGGGTGGCGTCGGGCGGTCCGAAGTGGACGGGCCTTTGGGCGCCGATGTGTCCTTCTTCGGTTTTTTCGACAGCTTTTCGTTGCGTTGTTCTTTGCCCATGGGGATCTCCGTTGGTGACCGCTGTGCGCGGCGGGTAGACGCCAATGTTAAGCGACCGGGGCCCCTGCTGGCAGACCGGGCGGCCGCATCAGGGGGCCGATACGCCGAGCAGTTCTGCCAGCGCCGGCGTGGCCATCGCGCCGGCCTTGGTCACCACCTGACCGTTGCGTGCGTTCTTGGCCACGATGAAGGGCACCGAGTCGGCGCCGAGGCTGTCGAGCAACTGCGTGTTGGACTTGATCGCTGCTTCCACGTCGGCGGGCACATTCGCCGAAGCCGACATGCCGCCCTGTCCGGCGAGCAGCGATGTTTCGTGGGCGCTCATGGCCTGCACGGGGTCGCTGGACTGCATGAGTGCGGCACCTTGCGGCAGGCTCTTGGGGCCGATGATGGCCACCGGCACCCAGACGAACTTCACCTTGGTGTTGAGCGGCTGGCTGGCTTTCCAGAGCTGGCTGCAATGCGGGCACTGCGGGTCGAAGAGCACGTAGACCGGGTTGGCGCCCATCAGCGCGCCCACGGTGAAGCCCTTGGCGCTGGCGGCGACCGCGTCGTAGGCCTGGGCCGGCGCCACGGTGGCCACGGCCGGCGCAGCGGCCTCTTCTTTGGAGCACGCCGCGAGCAGCAGCGTGGACGAGGCCAGAACGGCGAGTGAGAGGTGTCTGAAGATCATGGTTTTGGCGAGGTATGGCCTGGCGAGGCCGCCATCATCGCAGACAGTGGGCACCGGGGGCGTGGCCCCCGGTGCCCACCAGGGTGTGTCAGTGGTTCAGGATGATGTTGGCGATCAGGCCGGTCGTGATCGCGATCAGCACGTAGTCGGAGCCCACTTGCACCCACTGGTGACCCCGCGGGGGCGGTGCCAGGCGGTGTCCACGGTGGTCCACCACGTAGTACTGGCGATGGCGGTACTCATAGGGGATGTAGTGACCGCGGCGGAACTCGGGACTGCGCGCGTTGTAGTAGCGGTGGTTGTTATGAAAGCGCCGGTCATTGCGTGCATCGCGGCGGTCAACCCGGCGGTCGAAGCGGTCATTGCGACGGTCGTTGCGGCGGTCGAAGCGGTCATCACGGCGGTCATCCCGGCGCTCAAAGCGGTCATCGCGGCGGTCGTCGCGCCGCTCGACGTGCTGGACCGGTTGCACGACCACGCGCACATCGGTGTGCCTGTCGGAGCGCCGGTCGTTCGACTGGGCAACGGCCGACAGCGAGCCGAGGCCGAACGTGGCGGCCACAAGGGCACTGATGAGGATTCTGGATTTCATGGAAATCTCCGGTGGGTTGGGGTGGGTGAATCCTGACAGCCACTTGTGTCGCCCGGGTAAAGGCGCGACGCTCAACGTGCAAAGCCGGGTAGCCAGTTGTTGGCTAGAGCCTCAGGGCGCCGGCTGGGCCGCTTCCCGGGCGCGCATCTTGGCCGCGATGTATTCGCCGTGTGTCACGTGAAGCAGACCGGCCACCTTGCTGATGACGTGGTTTTCGTGTGCGTCCAGGTGGTCGTCGGCGTACGCGACCTGCCACATCGCCTCGACCACCCGCACCTTCTGCTCCTGCGTGAAGCGCTCGTTGAGCAGGCTGGTGAAGCGCTGGTAGTCGTAGGCGGTGTGGGCAGTTTCATGGGCCAGCTCCAGCAGGCGCTCCAGCTCGTCGTCGCGGAGCGAGAACTTGCCGCGCAGCGCGAGCAGCACCGCGTCACGCTCCGCGTCGGTGATGGCCGGATCGGCCCGCATCACCTCGACCAGCAGCACCGCCGTGGCCAGCTGCAGGGCGTGCGCCTCATCGGCGGGCGACTGGCCGGCCGGTGGGGCGGTGAAGGCATCGAACAGGTCTTTCAGGGTTCTGAGCATGGTGGCTGAATGCGATGGGTTGGGGACAGGTGGAGCTGCACGGCCACGCTTTGGTTCCGCGCCGCGGGGTGTGAGCAGGTCAGGCTTTCGCCCGCAGGCCCTGCACCAGCGCGCCGAGCGCGATGCCCGCCAGTGCCCACAGCAGGCTCCAGTTGCCCGTGCCCAGACCCGCGATGGCCGGACCGGGGCACACGCCGCACAGGCCCCAGCCGACGCCAAACAGCGCCGAGCCGACCAGCGTGTCGCGGTTCCAGTGGGCGACGTGCTGGTGGAAATAGCCGCCCAGCAGGGGCTGCCCCAGCAGGCGGGGCAACAGCAGGTAGGCCAGCAGCGTCACCACCACCGCACCGCCCATGACCAGTATCAGCCCGAAGTCCTGGAAGCGCAGGAAGCTGAGCACCACCTCGGGCCGCACCATGGTGGAGAGCGCCAGGCCAAAGCCGAACAGCGCGCCACCCGCGAGCACGGCGAGGAACTGGCCCAGCGTCATTTTTGGCGCTGAACTCATACCATCCACCCCGCAGCGAGGTTGGCTGTGATGAAGGCCGTGGCCATGAAGGTCAGCACCGCCAGCAGCGAAGGCCATTGCAGCGAACCCAGGCCGCAGATGCCGTGGCCCGAGGTGCAGCCGTTGCCCAGCCGCGCGCCATAGCCCACCAGAAAGCCGCCCACCAGCAGGGCCCACACCGGGACTTCGGTGGTGAGCGGCGTGCCGTCGGAAAAACCCAGCCACCACAGCAGCGCACCGAGCACCAGCCCGGCCGCGTAGACCAGACGCCAGCCGCGCGAGCCGGTGTAGCGCGCCTGCTGGAAGTAGGGCTGGCGCAGCAGGTAGGACCAGGTGGAAGAAAACACCGAGCTCATGCCGCCCACGAGGCCGGTGAACACGAACAGCAGCGCCACGCCAGCGCCAATGAAAAGGCCGCCCAGCAGGTAGTGCTGCCAGCCCAGGGGGAAGAGGGAAAGTGTGGAATCCATGGGCGCCGATTATCCGTGGCGCCCTGCGATGCGACGGACGCTGGCGGCAAGACCCCGGTGGCGTTGCGCGCGGCCCGTTTCAGGCCATCCCGGTGCACGTCGCGGGGTGTCGGCCGAGGCTCAGCGCTTCTGCGCCGCCTGGCGCAGTTGCTCGGGCGTGCCGGACCAGGCCTCGAAAAAGCCCTCGCTCTGGCCCACCCGCAGCCAGGTGTCCCAGCGGGTGCGGGACAGCGCCGGGTCGGTGACCGCCAGCGAGTCCTGTTCCACCCCCACGCCCAGGCTGCCGCCGCGTTTCTTGTCGGGGGCGGCCTGCGCCTGCCGCACGAGGGCCTGCACCCGCCGCAGCTCGGCTTGCGTGGCCGGGGGCATGCTGTAGAGCAGCCAGCGCCGCCCGGCCGGCGGTGCCTTCAGGCCCAGCGTGGCGCTCGACGCCACGGCCAGTTGCAGCGGGAGTTTTTTGTCGATCGGTTCGAACGCGCCGGGCTCGCGCGGCGTGAGCTTCACCACCAGCAGCGGCACGGCGCCCGGCGGCGGTACCAGCCGTGCATCCACCTGCAGCGCCACCATGAACTCCGCCGGGTTCGCCTCCAGCAGGGACTCCGACAATTGCACCAGGCGGGGCAGGGAACGCAGGGGAATGCCGCCGCAGCCGACCAGCGCCGCGGACAAGACCAGGCAGGTGAAAAATCGCTTCATGGGGCTTGACAGAGTTTGTTGAACGAGAATAAATTGTCGTAAAACAATAATTTGTTGTCAATCGGCAATCACTCCATTCATTCGACCCATCTCCTCATGTCAAGAGAACCCACCATGCACAGCCCTATCAGCAGCGACCGCCCGACCGACCCGCTGCGGCATGTCCGTCGCACCAGCCGCCTCATGGTCTGGGCCTGCTGGGCCCTGATCCTTCTGCTGCCCGCAGCGCTGGTGGGGTACTGGGCCGTGGCCGGCGGCGAGCAACTGGCCGGCCACGCCAACCTGCCCGCTTCGGCCATCGGCGCACCGCTGCAGCCCTGGCAGCGGCTGGCCGGTGCGCTGGTCATGGGCCTGCCGCTGGCCCTGCTGCTCGTGGGTCTGTGGCAGGCCAAACGCTGTTTCGAGCAGTTTGCGCAGGGCCGGGTGTTCACCGAGCAGGCCACCGAGCTGCTGCGCCGTTTCGCGGGCTGGGTGGCCGCGGCGGCGCTGGCCGCCATCGTTGCGTCCGCCGCCACCTCGGTGCTGCTCACGCTGCACAACCCGCCGGGCCTGCGCCACCTGGCGCTGGGCATCGGCTCCGACCACCTGTTCACGTTCTTCTTCGCCGGCCTGGTGTGGCTCATGGCGGCGGTCATCGGCCAGGGGCAGGCGCTGGCCGAAGAAAACGAGCGCTTCGTCTGATGGCCATCGTTGTTCAACTCGACGTCATGCTCGCGCGGCGCAAGGTCAAGTCCAAAGACCTGGCCGAATTTGTCGGCATCACCGAAGCCAACATGTCCCTGCTCAAGCAGGGCAAGGTCAAGGGCGTGCGCTTCGAGACGCTGGAGAAAATCTGCGAGTACCTGCAGTGCCAGCCCGGCGAGCTGCTGGTCTACCAGCCCGACGCCGATCCGCCCTGAGAACGCCAACGCGCGCTGAGACCGCCCGGCTTCGATAATCAGGCGTTTCGCCCGGCCCACCCGGGCGGTCCTACACCGTCCACCTGCATGCACACCCTGGAACAACTCCGCAGCGGCGCGCTCGCCGGCACGCGCCGGCTCGACCTGAGCTGCGGCCTGACCGAACTGCCCCCCGAGGTGTTCGACCTGGCCGACACGCTGGAAATTCTCAACCTCACCGGCAACCGCCTGCGCGAACTGCCGCCCGACCTGGGCCGGCTGCACCGGCTGAAGATCGTTTTCTGCTCCAGCAATCATTTCACCCACCTGCCCGAATCGCTGGGCGACTGTCCGGCGCTGGAGATGGTCGGCTTCAAGGCCAACCGCATCCAGCAAGTGCCCGCCGCGGCGTTGCCAACCAAGCTGCGCTGGCTCATCCTGACCGACAACACCATCGAACAGCTGCCCGCCGAACTGGGCCAGCGCCCGGCGCTGCAAAAGCTCATGCTCGCGGGCAACCGCCTCGACGCACTGCCGCCGGGGCTGGCCAACGCGCAACGCCTGGAGCTGCTGCGCCTGTCGGCCAACCGCTTCAGCACGCTGCCCGGCTGGCTCACCGGACTGCCGCGGCTGGCCTGGCTCGCGCTGGCCGGCAATCCGCTGGGCTGGCACCGCGCGGCGCCCGCGCCGCTGCCCCGCATCGCCTGGAGCCGGCTGCGTGTGGCCGAGCGGCTGGGCGAGGGCGCTTCCGGCCACATCCACCGCGTGCACCTGGACGGCGGTGACAGCGAAGCGTTGGCGCTCAAGCTGTTCAAAGGTGCGGTCACCAGCGACGGCCTGCCCGAACACGAACTCGCCGCCTGCCAGGCCGCCGGGCAACACCCGGCGCTGTGCACGCCCAGCGCCGAACTGGGCGAGCACCCCGAGGGCGCACGCGGCATGTTGCTGCCGCTGCTGCCGCCCGAGCTGGTGAACCTCGCCGGGCCGCCCAGCTTCGACAGCTGCACGCGCGACGTGTACGCGCCCGGCTTCACCCTGCCCGCCAGCGCCGCGCTGCGCGTGGCCCGCACCATGGCCGGCGCACTGGCGCACCTGCACCGGCGCGGCGTGATGCACGGCGACTTCTACGCCCACAACATCCTCTGGAACCCGGTCAGCGGCGACGCCATGCTCAGCGACCTCGGCGGCGCCACGCTGCTGCCCGATGACCAGCCGGCGCTGCGCCGCGCCCTGCTGGCGCTGGACGTGCGCGCCTTCGGCTGCCTGCTGGAGGAACTGGTGGCCCACGCCCAGAGCGCTGGCGCCACGGCATCGCTGGCGCTGGACCGTCTGGCCGGTCTCGCCACCGCCTGCCTGCACACCGACCCGGCCGCGCGACCCGAGATGGGCGAGATCGCCAGCCATCTCGACGCCCTGGGCCGCTGAACAAGCCCGCCGTGTTGGCGTGCAGCCGGTTCAGGCGTCGTCGGCCATCGCGTGTTGTTTCCGCCAACTGGCCGGCGTCATCCGGTGTTCGCGCTTGAAGGCGCGGTGGAACGCCGGCTCGGACTCGTAGCCTGCTTCCCCGGCGATGCGCGCGATGGGTTCGGAAGTTTCCAGCAGGCGCCGCGCCGCATGCTGCAGGCGCCACTTGCCCAGGTAGCGCATGGGCGGATCGCCCACCAGGCCGGTGAAGCGTTCGGCAAAGGCCGAGCGCGACAGCCCCACTTCGCGCGCCAGGTCTTCGGTGGTCCAGGCGCGTTCCCGCTGGCCGTGCAGCAGGGCCAGCGCGCGGCCCACGCGGGGGTCGCGCAGCCCGGCGATCCAGCCGCTGCCAGTGGTGGCGGGGTCGTCCTGCAGGTACTGGCGCACCGCCTCGATGAACAGCAGCTCGGCCAGCTTGCCGAGCACGGCCGGCGACAGCTTCTCGTCCGGCGTCGGCCGGCGTGAAGCGAAGCGCAACGAACTCTCGACCCAGTCGCTCGCGGCCGCGTCCTCCATGCGCGACTTGAGCACGCGGGGCAGGGCGCTGAGCAGCGGGTCGTCCGGCTGGTTGTGCGACAGGAAGCCGCAGAAGAAACGCGTGTCCGCGGTGGCGGCCGTGCCATGGACCAGGCGCCCGGGCCGGCTGGCGTCGCCGGGTTCGAACAGGTCGTTCACGTCGATCGGCGCCATGTCCAGATCGCTGCCGAGCAGGTGGTGGTCGTTGCGCGGCAGGATCACGATCTCGCCGCGGCGCGCGCTGACCGGTGCGCTGCCGTCCACGAGCACCGAGAGCTCGCCCTCGCACACGAAATGGTAGGCAATGATGTGGCGCGGCAGTGGCAGGTAGCCGGCGCAGTCCTCGGGCGACACCCGGGACACCACGCACCACGGCGAAGTGAATGCCGCTTCCAGGAACACGCCACCGGTCAGGCGCATGGCGCGCAGGATGTCGGTCAGGGGATCGGCGGGGCGCTGTTCCAGCATGGCGGCGTTTCGGCGACAAATGCCGGCGCCCTGGACATTGTCCGCACGCCGTGCGACTTCTAGAGTACCCCTACCGGCCCCGCAGGCGCAACACCGGCCAGCAGCCCGTTGCCCATGAGGGCCGGCAACGAGAGAGACACACCAGGAGCATTTCCATGATCACCGACAACCAGGGCCACGCACTGAGCGGCGCCACCACCGAAGCCTTGACCTTCTACGAACAGGCCGCCACGGCCTTCCAGCTCTACCGCGGCGACCCCATGGCCCGCCTGGCGCAGGCCACCGCGGCCGCGCCGCGTTTTGCCATGGCGCACATCCTCCAGGCCCACCTGCTGGCACTGGCCACCGAGCCCGGTGCCGCCGCCATGGCACAGGAAGCGATGCAGGCGCTCCGGCAACTGCCCATGAACGAACGCGAGGCCTCGCACGTCGCGGTGATCCAGCGCGTGCTGCAGGGCGAATGGACCGAGGCCGCCCTGGCCATGGACCGGCACAACGTGCAGCACCCCTACGACATCGTGGCGCTGCAGGCCGGGCACCTGATCGACTTCTACCGCGCCAGCGCGCGCAACCTGCGCGACCGCATCGCGCGCGTGCTGCCGCACTGGTCGGCCGACATGCCGGGCCACTCCATCGTGCTGGGCATGTACGCGTTCGGCCTCGAAGAATGCGGCGACTACGCACGCGCCGAAGCGGTGGGGCGCGAGGCGCTCGACGCGCAGCCGCTGGACTGCTGGGCGCACCACGCGGTGGCGCACGTGATGGAAATGCAGGGCCGCGCACAGGACGGCATCGGCTGGATGACCGCGCGCCAGCCCCACTGGGCGGGCGATGACAACTTCTTCAAGGTGCACAACGCCTGGCACGGCGCGCTCTGCCACCTGGAACTGGGCCAGACGGACGCCGTGCTCGCGCTCTACGACGGCACCGTGCGCCAGACGCCCAGCGCCGTGGTGCTGGACCTGGTGGACGCCTCGGCCCTGCTGTGGCGCCTGCAACTCGCGGGGGTGGACGTGGGCGGGCGCTGGACCGAGCTGGCACAGACCTGGGACGCACACGCCGACGGCCGGCTCTACCCGTTCAACGACTGGCACGCGGTGATGGCCTACCTGGGCGCCGACCGGGCGCACGATGTGCGGCGCCTGCGCGACGCCATGCGCAGCGCCGACGGCGCCAGCGAAGTCTCGCGCTGGGCGGCCGACACCGGGCACGACCTGATCGAAGGTTTTGTCGCCCACTGGCGCGGCGAGCACGAGCGCGCGGTGCAACACCTCTACCGCGCGCGGCACATCGCCAACCGCTTCGGCGGCAGCCACGCGCAACGCGACATCATCGACTGGACGCTGACCGAGTCCGCCCTGCGCGCGGGCCAGACCGGCATGGCCGAAGCCCTGGCCCACGAACGCCTGGCGCTGCGGCCGCACAGCCCCGTCAACCGCGGGTTCCTGCGGCGCGCTCAGGCGACCAAAGCGACCTCGCGGGCAAACCGGCGGGTCGCGGAGGCGCAATGACCGGGGTCAGGCGTCCAGACGGATCTGGCCTTCGGCCACGTAGCGCTTGAAATCGGCCAGGGGCATCGCCGCCACGCCATGGGTCTCTTCATCGACCCAGCTCAGCGTGACGTCGTTCAGCCCCTGAGCCACCTCCACCGGTCCGGGGCGGATGGCGATGTTCGGGCCGTCGCCTTCGCGGTACTCGACCTTGCCAACAATGCGTGCGGTTTGTGCCATCTGCGATGCCCTCTGGATGTGATGCGGCCATTCTTGACCCTTCCGGTTGTCCAGCGGTGGGCGCCTGGAACAAGACCGGACCTTCATCCAGAGTATTGATGACGGGGGACGGTTCGCACCGCGCTGGCTGTGTACTTTTATGTAAGTCCCGTTGTTCAAAACGAACCCCGCGTAACGACCTTTGTTCGGAGCGAACCACGCCCCCATGACCGGTTCCAAGCGGGACCCAGCCGGTTTTTCCGGCGGGTTTCACCATTCCCCTGCCACGCGCAGCAACGCTGAAGGAAACTGTCATGACCGCATCCAGACTTCTCACCTCATCCGTGACCGCCCTGGCCATTGTGGGCGCCGTGGGCTGGGCTTACGCCCAGACCGCACCCGCGCCGGCCGCCGAGGCGCAGACACCCATGACCACGCCAGCGGACACCACCGCCGCCACACCCGCACCGGACGCCGCGGCCCCCGCCGCCGAGATGAGCGAACCGGTGATCCGCGCCGACCGCAACTGACCCGAGGGATGGGCGCGCCAGGTCGATCCGTTTCGATCTGGCGTGACCCGCCGCTCCACCATGGGCAGCTCTGCACAGACCCCATCGCCCGGACCGCCGGACGCGGTCCGCCCGAGCCTGATCGAGGACATCCGGCGCGGTGTGCTGGCCGGCGTCGCCATCCTGGCGCTGGTGATGCCGCCGGCGCACTGGGTCCCGCTGCAGGCCGCACCGGTCAGCGTGAGCCTGCTGCCCGACTTTGGCACCACCGGGGCCTCGACCGAGATCCGCCAGGTGGTCCACTGGGTGGCCGGCACCCGCGACCACCGTGGCCAGCCGTTTGTCGTCATCGACAAGAAGGCGGCCCGGCTCTATGTGTTTGATGCGGCTGCGCGCCTGCGCGATGCCACGCCGGTCTTGCTGGGTTCGGCGCCGGGCGACGATTCCGTGCCAGGCATCGGCTCGCGGCCCATCGCCGAGGTCAGGCCCGAGGAGCGCACCACGCCCGCGGGCCGCTTCATGGGCATGTCAGGCCGCAACCACACCGGCGAAGACGTGGTGTGGGTCGATCACGGTGCCGCCGTGTCGATGCACCGGGTTCGCACCACCCAACCCACCGAGCGCCGGCTGGAGCGGCTCGCGTCGCCCTCCGTCGCCGACAAGCGCATCTCGTATGGCTGCATCAACGTGCCGGCCGATTTTTACGACGCGCACATCCGTCCGATGTTTTCGGGCCGGCATGCCGTGATCTATGTGCTGCCGGAACACAAATCGCTGCAGCAGGTGTTCGGGTTCCAGGCGCCGCCAGTCACGCATGCAAGGCCTTCCTGAACCGCCGCTGCGGGCGGCTCGGCGTCTGCCGTGCACTGTGCGCTGGTGCACAGACGGAACGCCGCGCGGGCGTTACCTTGTACCGGTGATGCGGTGGCACGCCACCGCACGCTTTCTTCCCTGTTCCAAAGGAGACCGTATGTCCCTCTTGTCCCATTCCATGACCCGCGGTCTGCTGGCCACCGCTGCCCTGCTCATGTTGTCGCCTGGCGCTTTCGCGCAGTCGCGCTCGGCGATCGATGCGGCCTACCAGCAAGACCGCGCCGCCTGTCTCGACAGTGCATCGATGCACGAACGCACGGCCTGCCTGCGCGAGGCCGGTGCGGTGCGCGCCGAAGCCCTGAAGGGCCGTCGGTCGACCGGGACCTCACCCGAAGAGCTGGCCCGCAACGCCCTCCAGCGCTGCAAGGATCTGCCGCCCGACGACAAGATGCTCTGCGAGCGCAGGGCGCGGGGCGACGGCAATGAATCGGGCTCTGTGGCCGCCGGCGGCTTGTTGCGGGAACTGGTGACCGAGGTCCCGGCGCCGGCGCCCATGCAAGCGCCGATGCAAGCGCCCATGCCCGCACCCAGATAACCGGATCGCGGTGCAACAGCGCCGTTCATCGGCGGCTGGCGATTCCCGTTGGCCGCCGGTCCAATGGGTGGGGCCAGTGCCAGCGCACGGCCAGCGCGATCACGGCGGCGATCAAGGGCACCCAGCCCTGTTGTGACGCCATGGTCCACAAGGTGGCCGCGCTGACGACGCACCAGGCGACCGCCACACCCTGCAGCGCACCCAGGAGCCCGCGCGCGAAGCGTCCTTTCGCGTCCGCGCACAGCAGCAGACCCAGGCTGCCGATCGCCGTCGGGTCGGGCGCGAAACCAAACACCTCGGCCTGCACCAGCAACCGGCCCGCGACCAGTGCGTGCAGCGGGTACAGCAGCAGCGCCCAGGCCAGCAAGCCGAGGCCGATCTCGCAGCGCAGGAGGTGGACCGTGGTGCGCAGACCGCCGGTGCCCGCCAGCGCGAGCAGACCGAGCGCCTGCACGGCGAAGACGCCGGCCGACACCGTGGCCACCGGGTTGATGGGCGCGTAGCGCTGCAGGTGAAAACTCCAGGCCACCAGCGCCCAGCACAACGCCAGCGCCGCGGTGCCCGCCCGCAGCGCGGTGTCGTTGCGCCGCAGCAGGCCGAGGCCCACGGCCAGAAAGACCAGCGTGGTCAGCACCGGCAGGGGCCAGAGCGCCTGGTTCTGCAGCTCGAACAGGCGCCAATAGGTGCGCGGCGCGAACATCAGCAGATCGGCCGGTCGGTAGGTCCACCATTCGCTCATGGCTGGCCCGGGGTTGCGGTGCCGTGCAGCGCGTGGGTGTTCACAGCGCCGCCACGTCCCGCGCCATGCGCGCGCGCAGGGTGGCGTCGGGCAGGCGGCCGTGCGCCGCGCCCATGTTCTGCCGCAGATGCGCCACCTGGCTGGTGGCGGGAATGGCGCAGGTGACGGCCGGGTGCGACACCACGAATTTCAGTGCGACCTGCGCCCAGCTGTCGCAACCGATCTCGCGCGCCCAGCCCGGCAGCGGGTGGCCGCGCAGCTGGTCCAGCAGATCCCCCTGGCGGAACGGCCGGTTCACGAGCACGGCGATGCGCCGTTCCTGCGCCAGCGGCAACAGGCGCTGCTCGGCCTCGCGGTCCAGCAGGTTGTAGGTGAGCTGCACGAAGTCGATCGCTTGCGTGCGCAGGATGCGCTCCAGCTCGGCATGGCGGCGGCCTTCGGAGGTGCTGATGCCGACGTAGCGAAGCTGCCCCGCGGCCTTCATCGCCTGCAGCCGCGGCAGGTGTTCCTCCCAGGCCAGCAGGTTGTGCACCTGCATCAGGTCGAAGCGCGGCACGCCCCAGTGCGCCCGCGAAGCGGCCATCTGCCCGGCCCCGCGTGCCGCGTCACCCACCCACACCTTTTCGGCCGAAAACAGCGCGGCCGGGTGGCCCAGTTTCGCCAGCGCATGGCCAATCACCGGTTGCGAGGAGCCGTACATGGGTGAGCTGTCGATCAGGCGCCCGCCCTCGGAAAAAAAAGCGCGCACCACCTCGGCACGCGCATCGCGCGCCACCGGGTCGTTGCCCACGTTGAAGGTGATCCAGCTGCCCAGCCCCACCACCGGCAGCGCTTCGCCGCTGGCGGGAATGGGGCGGGTCAGGAGGCTGTGCGCGGGCTGTGCCGCGGCGCGTGTGGCCCAGGCGGGCAGGCCAGCGGCGAGCGCCGAAGCGGCCAGCCAGCGGCGGCGGTCCGGTGCGACCGGGGCTGGCGAGAGGGGGTGCGGTGGGTGCATGCGGAGCCTGCTTCAAAAGACGGCCTGCTTGGGAGCGGCCCGTGCGGCCCGAAGTTCCGGCCGGGCTGCGGCCCGCCGGGTGCACGCACCGGGGTCAGTGAAACCCGAACACCAGCAGCAGGTTGTTCGCCGGCATGGCGAGCCGCTGGCGCAGGCGCAGGCCGCAGCGTGTGGCTTCTTCTTCCACCGCTTCGCGCTGGCGCAGGCCCCAGACCGGGTTCTGCGTGCGCAGGCTGGCGTCGAAGTCCCGATTGCCCGGCGAGGTGGGCACACCGTGTTCCAGGAACGGGCCGTAGATCAGCAGCAGGCCACTGTCGGCTGCAAGATGGCGTTGCGCGCCCTGCATGAGCGCCTTGCAGGCGGCCCAGGGCGAGATGTGCAGCATGTTGGCGCAGAAGATGGCGTCAAAGGGCCGCGCGAAAGCGCTGGCCAGGGTCTCTTCGTCGCTCGGCCACTGCGGCTCCATGACGTCGAGCAGACAGGGCGGGCGCACGTTGCTGGCCCCGGCCTGTCGCACCCAGGCCGCGATGGTGGGCAGAGCGGTGCTGTTCGCTTCGGTGGGTTGCCACTCCCAGCCGGGAAGGCCGGCGCCCAGCCAGGCGGCGTGTTGCCCGGTGCCCGAGGCGATTTCGAGTGCCCGGCCCCGGGCCGGCAGCACCCCGCGCAAGGCTTCCAGAATCGGTTGCTTGTTGCGGTCGGCGGCGGGACTGAACGGCAGGGTGGCCATGGGGGGTGCTGGGGGGCGGGGCAATCTGGCAATTTATCACCAGGCACTGACATTCAGCCAGTACCGCAGGGTGGCGTTCGGGAACCTCGGATCGGCGGTCAGCCCGGGTCGCCAGTGGTTCGGGGCGTGGTCAGGGTCAGCAGGATGTCGGCGTACCAGGCGCAGTTCAGGCCCAGCGACTCGTCGAGCACGCGGTCGCGGTCGCCCATGTCCATGCGCGACGAATGCACACCCAGCAGCTTCCAGGGCAACTCGGCCGTCTCGGGGGTGGGGGCGGTGTCGCGCATCACCACCGCCGCGCCGCTGGTGCCGCGGTGGGTGCGCGCGTCGGTCAGGAAGAAGCCCTGCCCCTGGAAGCGGATGCCATAGGGCGACGCAATCGCCGCCTGACGCACCACCGGCAGGTGGTGCACGGCGTCGTGAAAGCCGAGCGGAAAACCGACCACCAGCAGCGAGGCGTCCACCGGCACGCTGGCAAACGAGGTCTGCAGGTGGGCCGGGGTGAAGGCGCGGATGATCGCGTCGGCCGGCAGCTGGCTGCGGTCCAGCTCCAGCACGGCGACGTCGATCTCGCTGCCGCCGTCGCGGCCCTGGCGCCACACCGCCGCGCCCTGGTTGTAGAGCAGCATCGAAAACCCGGTCGAGCGGGTGAGGTTGCTGGCGTCCAGGTGCACCTCGATCTCCAGCCGGTCGGGCAGGTGGCTGGTGGCTTCGTCGATCACCACATGGCGGCTGGTGACGAGGTAGAGGCGCTCGTCGCGCTGGAAGAAAAAACCGCTGGCGTTGGTGAGCGCGTAGCTGCGCAGGAAGGTGGACACGCGCGGCGCGGCCAGGAACAGCGGGTCCACCGTGGCGGTGGCGTTGCGGGGGGGTGGTGGCGAGGTGGGGTTCATGGCTGGTTCGGTATTCATGGAGAGGCTGTTCAGACCACAGCGCCAAACAGGGCGCCCACACCGGCCGTGATGGCCATGGCCAGCGCCCCCCAGAAGCCCACGCGCCAGGCACCCGGGCCCATGCGGGCACCGCCGGCGCGCGCGGCCAGGGCGCCGAGCAGGGCGAGGAACAGCAGCGAGGTGGCGGCCACCCAGCCGATCAGGCCCGGCCCGGGCACCAGCGCCGTCACCGCCAGCGGCAGCGTCGCACCCGCTGCGAAGCTGGCGGCCGAGGCCAGCGCGGCCTGCACCGGCCGCGCGCTCAGGGTGTCTGAAATGCCCAGTTCGTCGCGCGCATGGGCGCCCAGTGCGTCGTGTGCCATGAGCTGGGTGGCCACTTGCCGGGACAGTTCGGCGTCCAGCCCGCGCCCGGCGTAGATGGCGCTGAGTTCACGGTGTTCGGCGGCCGGGTCGGCATCGAGCTCGGCCTGCTCGCGGGCCAGGTCGGCCCCCTCGGTGTCGGCCTGCGAATGCACCGACACATACTCGCCCGCGGCCATCGACATGGCGCCCGCGACCAGCCCGGCGACCCCGGTCAGCAGGATGCTGCTGTGGTCGGCGCTCGCCGCCGCCACACCCAGCACCAGGCTGGCGGTGGAGACGATGCCGTCGTTGGCGCCGAGCACGGCGGCGCGAAGCCAGCCGATGCGGTCGGTTCGGTGGCGTTCGGTGTGTCGCCAGCGGGAGGGCATGGGCAGTCCTTTGCAGTTCTTTGTCGGGCCCCAGTGTAGGGGGCCAACCCGGTGCGATCTGTCCGCTGTCGAACATACCGGGGTGTGGTGCAGGGTACCTGACCGCGGGTGTTTGTGGCCACCGCGGGTTGTGTGGCGGGTCGCCGGGTCGCTGGCCGGCGATTCAGCGCCAGGTGCCCGGTGGCAGGCCGTCGAGGTTGTGGGGCCCGATGGCGGCGCGGATCAGGCGCAGCGTGGGGAAGCCCACCGCCGCCGTCATGCGACGCACCTGGCGGTTGCGGCCTTCGCGGATCACCAGCTCGATCCAGGCCGTGGGCACCGCCTTGCGTACCCGGATCGGCGGGTCGCGTTCCCACAGCGCGGGCGGATCCGGCATGGCGCGGGCGCGCGCCGGCAGGGTGGGGCCGTCGTTGAGCGTCACGCCGTGGCGCAGGGCGGCCAGCGCGGCTTCGTCCGGCACACCCTCCACCTGCACCCAGTAGGTCTTTTCCATCTTGTGGCGCGGGTCGGCGATGCGCGCCTGCTCCTGGCCGTCGTCGGTGAGCAGCAGCAGGCCTTCGCTGTCGGCGTCGAGCCGGCCGGCCACGTACACGCCGGGCCGGTCGATGAAGTCTTTGAGCCCGCGCCAGCGCCCCTCGGGCGTGAACTGGCTGAGCACCCCGTAGGGTTTGTTGAAGCGGATCAGCATGGTCGGGCGCGGTCCATCATTCGGCGAGCAACAGCGCCGGGTCCACCATGGCTCGGTTGAGCATCACGCCCCAGTGCAGGTGCGGCCCGGTGACGCGGCCGGTGGCACCCACGGCGCCCAGGCGCTGGCCCGCGTCCAGCACATCGCCGGTTGTCACGTCGATCGCGCTCAGGTGGCACACCATGCTCAACAGGCCGCCGCCGTGGTCGAGCCAGACCGTCTGGCCGTTGAAGAAGTAGTCACCGGTGTCGATCACCCGGCCCGCCAGCGGCGCCACCACCGGGGTGCCGGTGGGTGCGGCGATGTCCATGCCACTGTGCGGATTGCGCGACTGGCCATTGAACACACGCCGCAGCCCGAAAGAACTGGAGCGCCGCCCTGGTGTGGGCACCCGCATGCGCAGGCTCGCCGGCAGCGGTTCGCTGAACACGGCGATCACCGTCTGCTGGTGGTCGCGCTCGCGCTCGAAACGCGCCAGGTCCTGGGGTGAGAGGTCCACCGTCTTCGGCTCGACCTTCAGGCGCTGCTCGGCGTAGCGCTTGGGCACCACCGTGTAGGCCTGTTCGCGCGGCGCCAGGCCGTCGATCTGCACCACGATGCGCGCCTCGCCCGGCGCAGCCGACAGCGGGATGCCCACCAGCGCGGACCATTCGATCGGGTCGCCCAGCACCAGCAGCGGGACTTCGCCCGCCCAGGCCCGGGGACGCTCCTGCGATGGCCCCAGCGAAAGGCGAACGATGCCGCCCGGCACCGGCGCCACCTGGGGCAGGTTCGCCTCGGTCGCCGCTTCCCCGGCCCCTGAGGCCAGGCGCCAGTTACCCAGCAGCAGAAGCCCCACGGCGCCCGCGGCCCCCCGCACCACGGAGCGGCGGGAGCGGGTCGACAGAGCAGGTGGCACAAGGGGGTTCTGAAGCATGGGAGGCGGGTGCGCTGGTTGGAAGATCGGGCACGCCGAGCATGCCACCGATCGGACCGGTGGTGCACCGCGGGTGGTGCGGCGCGTGGTCGGCTAGCATGGCCGCATGACCGTTCATACCGAGAGCCTGCGGCTCGCCTCCCTTTTTCCTGATGTTTTCCATGTCGGGGCCCCCGATTCTCCTGTGGGGAACGAACTCTGGCCGCGCATGCCCGGGGTTTTCATCCGCAAGGCGGCCGCTGCTGTGGCCGAACCCGTGGAACCTGTGGAACCGGCGGAAACGCAGGAACCACAGCCATCGCCCCCGCTGGTGCGCGAGCTCGTGGTCGGCCAGTTCGGCCTGGTGCCGCGCTGGGTGAAGTCGGCGTCCGACGCCAAGCTGCGTTCGCCCAAGCTGGTCAACGCGCGCTCGGAAACCGTGACCACCTCCAACAACCTGCGCGAAGCCTGGCTTGCCGGGCAGCGGTGCATCGTGCCGATGATGGCGTTTTTTGAAGACGACTTTCGCAGCGGCAAGGCCGTGCCCACGCGCATCAGCCGTGTCGACGGTCAGCCCATGGGCGTGGCGGGCCTGTGGGAAAGCTGGACCGGCGCCGGCGGCGAAACCATCGTCAGCTACACCCTGCTCACCGTCAACGCCAACAGCCACGCCCTGATGCACCGCTACCAGCAGCCCGGCAGCGAAAAACGCATGCCCGCGGTGTTGAACGAAGGGGGCTACGACGCCTGGCTCAACGCCGCCCACCCCGAGAAGGCGCGCGAGTTCCTGCGCGCCTACCCGGCCAACTGGCTGACGGCGAACCCGGTCGAAAAAAAGTAGTTGTCCGCGCGCCTCAGCGCAGCGGTTGCGGCGCGGTCACGATCTCGTGCTCGGTGGTCGCATCGGGTCCCTGAGGGCGGGACCAGTTGGCGATCTGCGCCAGCGCCAGGCGCTCGGCCTCGTTGAGGATGTCCATCGGCTTGGCGTGTGCGGGCGCGTGCGTGACGACCCCGATGCCCAGGCGCGGCTGGAACGTGTGGTGCACCTGTTTTTCGTCCACCACCGACAGCGACTCACCGACCATGAACCGCAGATGGGCCAGCGTCTCGTTCAGTGGCGCGGCGTGTTTGTCGGTGAACATCACCACCACAAAACAGCGCGGGTGGTACTGACCCACCACACAGCGAAAACCGGCGGCACGGCGCACGCGCGCCGCCAGCGTGACCAGGATCTGGTGTTCCACACCCGGCCCGGCCGAATCGGTCAGCTCGTAGAGGTTGCTCACGTTCACGCAGATCACCGAACATTCGCCCTGCTGACGGGCGGTGCGCCAGAACACGTGTTCCACCTCGGCGATCAGGGCCGAACCGGTGTGGAGCCCTGTGACCGGGTCGGCGCCCTGTTGCACGCGTGAGAGGCGGGCCAGTTTGCGGTTGTGCCGGTTGCGCAAAATGCCCAGCACCGTGGCCGCGAGGAAATACACCATGGTGATCACGGCCGTGAACAACCAGAAGCCCGAGCCCAGGCCCGGTGCGTCCAGGCCGCGCAGGTACAGGCCGCTCACCATGGCCGCCAGGCACACGATCGCCAGCAACATCCAGCGCGCCAGCGGGTCGCCCCGCCGGGTGGCCCGGATGACCGCGACCATCGCCAGCAACACCGGCACCATGTTGACCACCGCCGCCGCCAGCAGCACCGGGCGGAACTGGTCGCTGGACACCTGGCTGGCCAGCAGCGCCAGCACCACCGCGGCCAGGAACACGGCAGCGCCGCCCCAGGCGGTCAGGCGGTGCACCAGCGGGTCTTCGCGCTCCCCGCCCAGCCAGCTGCCCAGGTAATACAGGGCCACACCACCCGCCAGCGGCCCCAGGCTGGCCTTGAGCACCATCAGCGGGTGCCCGGGCAGGAACGGAAACAAGGCCTCGGGCAAACCCGTCATGACCACGCAGCTCGCACCGGTGAGCACCACGAACAGCAGGTTGCGCATCGAGCCCCGGCTGCGGCTGCCCAGTGCGTCGCCCAGCGCCAGCGCCGCCAGCGTCAACAGACCCCCGAGCATGGCCGACCAGATGGCGATTTCAGAAACAGGCATGCGCCCCATTATGGTTGCCCTGTGACAACGTTTATCGAAGACATGTCACGAACCGGTTTCTGAAGTGCGGCATGCGAACCACGCGGTGGCCACGGCGTACCGGCACGGATGCCGTTACAAGGTCTGCCGGTAGCGCTCCAGCATCTGCGCCTGTGTCTCCACCGGCGCGTCCGTGCTCAGGCGATCGCCGATCTGGTCGCGCAGCATCTCGCCCATGCTCGGCATCACCGAGCGCTCCACCTGGCGGCTCGCGTCCCAGAGGGAAGACCGCATCAGCGCCTTGGCACAGTGCAGGTAAGACGCCTGCACCGCCACGCGGATCACGAGCTTGGGCACACGGCGCGCGTCGGTGCAGCGCTCCCGGTCGGCTTCGTCGGTGGTGAGCAGCGCGCGGCCGTTCACGCGCAGCGTCTCGTCCATGCCCGGCACCAGGAACAGCAGGCCGATCTGGCCGGTCTGCACGATGTTTTCCAGCGTGTCGAGCCGGTTGTTGCCCGGCGCGTCGGGGATCAGCAGCGTCTGCGGATCCAGCACTTTCACGAAACCCGGCTCACCGCCGCGCGGCGACGCGTCCAGCGCGCCGTTCGCCCCGGCGCTCGACAACACCACCAGCGGCGAGAAACCGATGAAGCGCGTGGCGTGCACGTCGAGCCGGGGCAGTTCTTTCTTGGCCGAGCGTTCGCGCACCGGGTCGTACAGCGCGCGCAGCGCTTCCAGCGTGGTGATGTTCATGGGTTTCAGGGTTTACAGGTCGTAGGTCACCGAGCGCTCGGGCAACACGCTCAGGTCCAGCGGGCGCACCGCGCCCATCCACAGCGCGCGGTCGCGGTGGTCCACCAGGTCGTTGCCGGTGATCGGGTGGATGAACACCACCAGACCGCCGCGGTGCAGCGTCAGCCAGGGGATCAGGTCGGCGAACAGCGCGGCCTTGAAGGCCAACTGGCAGCTCCAGTCCGGGTGCGGGCCCACCGGCTTCTCGTGCACGCGACCCATCTTCAGCGGGAACCGGGCGGCGGCCGCTTCGCACAGCGTGCGCGCCTGCGCCAGCGTGTCGGCGTTGAAGTACACGTGGGCGTGCCAGCCGTGGATGACGGTGTCGGGTGGCGGGGTGGTGGCGTCGTTCATGCGCGGCATGATGGCAGATCCGGGTTGTTTGCGCACGCGACGCGCAGGAGGCCCCATCACCGCTCAGGCCGGCTTGCTCAGGGTCTGCAACACCAGCTCGTGGAGCGCATCCACCGCCGGGTTCGTGCGCGAGGTCTTGCTGCGGTAGACCGCCACCGCCATCGCGTCGAGCGGCGGCAGGCCCTGGCGCTCCCCCAGGATCATCAGGTGCGGTGGCGCGCTGCAACGCGTGAGCACCGCGATCGCCAACCCACTTTCCACCGCCGCCAGCTGGCCGGGCAGGCTGGAGCTGTTGTAGACCACGCGGTAGGCGCGCCCTTGCGCCTCCAGCGCCGCGATGGTCGAGCGCCGCGCCAGGCTGCTGGGCTCGTACACCGCGATCGGCAGCGGCGTGTTGCGCCACACCTCGAACTGGGGCGCCCCGATCCACACCAGCGGCTCGTGAAAGAGCAGGGTGCCGCGACGCTGGTGGTCGCGCGAGACCAGCGCCAGATCCAGTTCGCCGCGTTGCACCTTGGGAATGAGCGAGGTGGACTGTTCGCAGTCCAGCACGATCTCCACCGCCGCGTGGCGCGCCGCGTAACTGCGCAGCACCGGCGTGAGGTAGCTCGCGGCGTAGTCGTCGGGCACGCCCAGGCGCACCTGGCCCGAGAGCGTGGGGCCGGTGAGCGCCGTCAGCGCCTCGCCGTGCAGCGCCAGGATGCGCCGCGCATAGCCCAGCAGTTCGGTGCCCAGCGGTGTGAGGCTCAGGTGCCGCGGTCCGCGGCGCAGCACCGCGCCGCCCACGGCTTCTTCCAGCTTCAGCAACTGCATGCTCACCGCCGATTGCGAGCGGTGCACCTGCGGTGCCGCCGCCGAAAGCGAACCGTTGTCCACCACCGCCACAAAGGCGCGGAGCCAGTCCATCTGCAGGTCGGTGCGGGCCATGGGCGCTTTGATTGAATTCGATTATCGAATGAATGGATTGTGAATTATCCGCTTTACCCGTTCATGCGATCCCGGGAACATCGCCCCATGAATTCGCAAAACGCCCCGGCCTTCACCGGCCCCCCTGCCTTCACGGCCACGCGTCGCGAGCGTGAAACGCAGGGCCAGTGGCTCATGGTCAGCGGCGGCCTGCTGCTGGGCACGCTCGGCATCTTCATCGAAGAAGCCGGCCAGCCCGCGCTCACCGCCGTGTGGTTCCGCTGCGCCTTCGGGCTGCTCGCGCTCACCCTGTGGTTCGCGCTCTCGCGCCGCTGGGGTGAACTGCGGCTGAGCCGACGCGACGCCGCCCTGGCCATCTCGGGCGGCCTGTTCATGGTGCTCAGCTGGACCCTGTTCTTCGGGGCCGTGCCGCGCACGTCCATGTCGGTGGCCACGCTGGTGGTGCATGTGCAGCCTTTCCTCATCATGGTGGCGGGCACGCTCTGGCTGGGCGAGCACGTGAGCCGCCGCCAGTGGGGCGCCGCCCTGGTGGCGCTGCTCGGTCTGGGCCTGGCCACCGGCGGTCTGGACCACGCGTTCGGGCACCAGAGCGCCAACGCGCGCTACCTGCAGGGCCTTGCGCTCGCGCTCGGCGCCGCGCTGGCCTACGCCGTGGCCCCCCTGCTGCTGCGCCGCGCCACCGGCGCCAGCGCATTGGTCATGGCCTGGTGGCAATGTGTGGCCGGAACCGTGGCGCTGCTGTGGTGGCCGCTCACGCAGGGCTGGCCGGCGCCCGGCCCCGCCTGGGGCTGGCTGGCGGGCATGGGGGTGGTGCACACCGGCCTGGCCTATGTGCTGGTGTATGGCGGCGTGGCGCGCCTGTCGGCCGGGCGCATGGCCGTGCTGCAGTTCGTGTACCCGGCCAGCGCCGTGGCTTTCGACGCCCTCGTCTACGGCCGCACGCTCAGCGCCAGCCAGCTGGCCGGTGGTGCGCTCCTGCTCACGGGTCTGCTGGTGGCCGCGCGCGAAAGAGCCCGGACCTGAGAAGGCGAGAGACGCCACCGGGCGCTGCCGCTCCGGCTGGCATACAGTCCCTGCATGTCCCGCCCACACACATTCACCCTGCCCGGGTATCCGGCATGAGCGCCGCGCCGGGCCGTTCCCAAGCAAGCTCGCACCGCAGCCCGCAGGGCGAAGGTACTCCAGTGAGCGCCGCGCCGGGCCGTTCCCAAGCCAGCTCACACCGCAGCCCGCAGGGCGAAGGTACTCCAGTGAACGCTCATGCCGTCTCGCGCCTGCGCACCGCGCGCCTGGCCGTCAGCTCCAAGCCCTATGTGGCCCGCGGCTCCGGTCTGGGGCGCTGCCCCAGCTGCCGCCTCGTTGCCAGCCACTGCATCTGCGCGCTGCGCCCGCAGGTGCCCACCCGAGCGGGCGTGTGCCTGATCATGGGCGACATCGAAGCGCTCAAGCCCAGCAACACCGGCTGGCTGATCGCCGACGTGGTGGCCGACACCTGGGCCTTCGGCTGGGCCCGCACCGCGGTGGACCCGGCGCTGCTCACGCTGCTGGCCGATCCACAGTGGCAACCCTATGTGGTGTTCCCCGGTGACTACGTGGAACCCGGGCGTGTGCTGACCGCGCTGCCGCCTGCCGAGGACCAGGAAGCCGGGCAGGGCGGCAAGCGCCCGCTGTTCATCCTGCTCGACGGCACCTGGTCCGAGGCGCGCAAGATGTTTCGCAAGAGCCCGTACCTGGACCGCCTGCCCGTGCTCAGCCTGCATCCCGAACAGGTGTCCAACTACCGGCTGCGCCGCTCCACGCACGAGCACCACTTCTGCACATCCGAAGTGGCCGCGCTGTGTTTCGAACTGGCCGGAGAACAGCGTGCCGCCGACACGCTCGCCGCCTGGCTCGACGTGTTCACCGACCACTACCTCAGCATCCGGCAGCAGCTGCCGCTGGACTGGGCCAGCGAGCCGCACCAGCGCTTGCAGGCGCTGGCGATGCCTGCGCGCTGAAACGCAGGCGGGACCGCGCTCAGCCCGGAATCTCCGGCTCCACCAGCAGCGCCAGCAGCTGCAGCGACTGCTGCCAGCCCAGGTAGCAGGCTTCGGTGGGGATCATGGCCGGAATGCCCTGCTGCACCGCGGTCAGCTCCGTGCCCACCGACACCGCTTTCAGCGTGATCGTGGTGGTCATCTGGCCGGGCAGGTTCGGGTCGTCGAACACGTCGGTGTTCACGATGCGCTGATTGGGCACGAGCTCCAGGTACTTGCCGCCAAAGGCGTGCAAGTGGCCGCTGCTCAGGTTGGTGAACTGCATGCGGTAGATGCCGCCGACCTTCGCGTCCATCTCCAGCACGCGGCCCGTGAAGCCGTGCGGCGGCAGCCATTTGGCCATCGCATCGGGGTCGAGGAAGGCGCGGTAGACGCGTTCGGGCGGTGCGGTCAACACACGGTGCAGGGTGACGGTGCCAGTGGTCATGGGAAATCTCCTGGGTGGCGGTTCGATGGATGCGGGACGGTGCTGCAGTCAGCTCGCGCGTCCACGTGGGTACGACGAACGGGGGTGGCCGGTTTCGACAAGCCGGGTGAAAGCCACCTTGGCGCAACAGCCACCTGTGCCTATCATGGTCCGCAAAGCAAGGTGCCTGGTGGCACGGCTGGTGTCTCCGGTGTTCACTCTCAAAGGGGCAGCGACATGAACGACGTTGACCAACTTTCACCCGTCAAACAGGGGCTGTGGTTCTACGGCGGTGTGACCACCTGCCATGTGCGCATCGTGCGCCACCACACCCTGTACGGCACCGGCAACGCCGACGACCCGCCCGAACTCGCCACCGATCACGCCGTGGAGTGTTTCTACATCCGCTTCGACAAACCCCACACGCCCGTGCCCTGGTTGGACGGCGGCGCAGCCCTCTCGCTGCGCGAGGCCGTGTTCCTGGCCGAACGCAGGCTCGGCCCTGTGGTCAGCTGGGCCGACTGAACGCTACCTCAGGCGCTTGCCGCTGGCACTGGCCGCACCGCGTAGCTCGCCGTGCCTTGTGCCCAGGCCAGCAGTCGGTCGATGTTCGGGTGTTTGCCCGGGTGCGTGCGTGCATCGGCTGTGTGCTCGGCGTACCAGTCCAGCCCCAGCGCCGCGGCTTCGGGCGTGATGCGACCGCCGTGCATCGCGGCCAGGGCGGCGTACACCGCCAGCGAACCGGTCTGGCCCGGCCTGTTTTCAATCGTGGCCAACACTGCGCCGCGGGCGTCCAGCAGTTGCAGCGCGGCGAGGTGGTGGGTGGCGGGCAGGGTCTTGAGTCGCTCGGTGAAGTTCATGCTGGTTCGGGAGGGTTTTCGCAGTGGCTCCGATTCTTCCCGATTCATGTAAACCATGCGAAATTTTGTTGTGCCGTTCATAGACGGCCGCTGTGTGCAACCGAGCGCGCCAGCGCTGGCTCATGAAAACCGCGGTGTAGGATGGGCAGCCTCCCAACCACCAACCAGGTGACGAGGCATGAACCCACCGACTTCCCGGCTCCCCTTACTCATCGCTGCCCTGGTCGCGCTCGCCGTGGCGGGCTACTTCGGCTGGCAGCACTTCAAACCCGTGCAGGCCCCGGCCGCCCCGGTCGCTGCGCCCTCGGCCGCCGCCCCGGAAGCGCCACCTGCGCCCGCGGTCCCCGAGCCCACACCCCCCGCCGTTGAGCACCCCGTCGAGGCACCGGTGGCCGATGCCGCCGGCGAGCCCACCGCGCTGCCCGAGCTGGACGGCTCCGACGCACACGTCAGCGGCTTGCTCTCGGGCCTGCTCAGCCGCAAGAACCTGCTCACTTTCCTGCAGCTCGACGGCTTCGTGCGGCGGACGGTGGCCACGGTGGACAACCTGGCACGATCGCAGGCGCCGGTGATGGTCTGGCCCGTCATCCCCACGCCCCAGCGCTTCACCACGCAACGCGGTGAGAACGGCGTTGAAACCATCCACCCCGGCAACAGCCAGCGCTACGCGCCGCTGGTGCTGATGATCGAATCGGTGGACACCGGCAAGGCCGTGGACCTGTACCGCAGCCTCTACCCCCTGTTTCAGCAAGCCTACGAAGAGCTGGGCTTTCCGGGCCGCTATTTCAACGACCGGTTGGTCCAGGTGCTCGACCACCTGATCGCCACACCGGTGCCCACCGAACCGCTGGCCGTCACCCTGGTGGACGTCAAAGGCACCGTCCCGTCAACGCGCCCCTGGGTGCGCTACGAACTGGCCGACCCGGCCCTGGAGTCCCTGTCGGCCGGGCGAAAGATGCTGCTGCGCACCGGCCCGGACAACCAGCGGCGTTTGCAGGCCAAGCTCAAAGACATCCGCCAGCGTGTGGCCAAGCCCTGAGCGCCCTGGCCACAGACAAAAACACCGACCATGACCCAACCAGCCTTCTATCCCATCGGCACCCCTGGCCAGGCCTGGGGACCCGCTGAACTGGCCGCCTGGCGCGCGCAGCTGGTGCGCCAGCGCAGCTACGCCGAGGATGTGCTCACCGTGTTCGAGCGGTTGCGTGCGCGCTTCGAGGTGTTGCCCTATGGGGAGGTGTTGTACGGGAGCGATGTGTATCCGCTCTTTGCCCTGCAGAGCCTTGAATGGCAACCCGGCCTGCCGGGCGTGCTTGTGACGGGTGGCGTGCACGGCTACGAGACCAGCGGCGTGCACGGTGCGCTGGATTTTCTGGATCAGCACGCCGAGGTCTACACCGGCCGGGTGAACCTGCTGGTGGCGCCCTGCGTGAGCCCGTGGGGCTACGAACGCATTCACCGCTGGAACTTCGACGCCATCGACCCGAACCGCTCGTTCAAGGAACCCAGCGCGGCGCAGGAATCCGCCGCGCTGATGCGGCTGGTGGCGCCCTTGCTGGGCCAGTTTGCCGTGCACATCGACCTGCACGAAACCACCGACACCGACGCGTCGGAGTTCAGCCCGGCGAAGGCGGCGCGCGACGGTGTGCCCTACACCCCCGTGCACATCCCGGACGGCTTCTACCTCGTGGACGACACCGAGAACCCGCAGCCCGAATTCCAGCAAGCCATCATCGCGGCGGTGGAGCGCGTCACGCACATCGCGCCGTCCGATGCCCAGGGCGGCCTCATCGGCTCGCCCCAGTTCGACCGCGGCGTGATCCGCTACCCGCTGAAGTCGCTCGGCCTGTGCGCCAGCATCACGGGCGCCCGCTACACCACGACCACCGAGGTCTACCCCGACAGCCCGCGGGCGACGCCCGAGCAGTGCAACGCCGCGCAGGCCGCGGCGGTGTGCGCGGCCATCGACTTCGTGCTCGCGCAGCGCTGACGCGACTCAGGCGCGGTAGCCGTTGGCCGCATCCAGAAAATCGATCTCTCGTTGCCGCACGTCCGGATCACTGGCCAGCCAGACCCCGCTGAGCCGGGCCTCCACCATGGCGGGCGCAAGCTGGCGCAGGTGTTGCAGCTCCATCGCGGCGCCCGGCAGATCGCCCGCGCCGACCAGGCAGAGCACGAGGCACAGGCGGGTGCCGGCGAAATCGGCCTCGCGCAAGGACTGCCGCGCCGTGTCAATCGCTTCCGCGTAGGCCCGGGAAGCGAACTGCGCCCAGACCAGGTTGTCCAGCAGATGGAAGCGCGCGGGGTCGCGCGGGCTCAGGCGCAGCGCCTCCAGGCAGCGCCGTGTGCCCAGCGCGCACGCCCCCGACACCGCCTCGCACATGCCGAGCCGCACCAGCGCGACCGGGTCGTTCGGGTTCAGATCGAGGGCGCGCCGGAAATCGGCGCTCGCCTCGGGCAGCCGGCCCGCCACCAGCATCAGCCAGCCGCGCCCGAGGTAAGCCAGGTGGTCGGCGCTGTCGATCGCCAGGGCCCTGGCCGTCGCGTTCAGCGCGGCCTCCAGGGTGTCCGGGATCGACCCGGCGGTGCCAAAGTACAGGTGCCACGAGTGGGCGTCCACGATCGCGTGCAGCGCCATCCCGCAGCGGGGGTCCAGCGCCAACGCTTGCCCGGCGATCCGGATGGCCTCGTCGCGGGTCGCCGCATGGGAGCGCGACAAACCCTCGCGCACGCGTGCACGGGCCTGCAGCGCGAGTTCGTAGGCCGTCACGTTTTCGATCGGACGGCTGCGTGCACGGTTCAGCTCCGTGGTCTCGATGTACGGCGCCATGGCGGTCACGATCGCACGGGCCAGCTCGTCCTGCAGCGCAAACTTGTCCACCAGCTGGCGGTCGTAGCGCTCGGCCCAGATCTGTTGGCCGGTGACCGCATCGATCAGCTGCGCCGCCACCCGGACCGACGCGTCAGCCCGGTGCGCGCTGCCCTCCAGCACATAGCGCACGCCGAGCTCGTGCGCCACCGTGCGCACGTCCACCATCCGGTTCTTGTAGGTGAAGACGCTGTTGCGTGAAATCACGAACAGCGAATGAAAGCGCGACAGCGCGGTGATGAGTTCGTCGGTGATGCCATCGATGAAGTCCTCGTGCGTCGCGTCGCCCTGCATGCGGGCAAACGGCAGCACGGCGATCGAAGGCTTGTCGGGCAGGGGCAGGGGCAGGGGCAGCGGAGCGGCCGCTGCATCGGCGTGGGCGGACGGCGCCGGTGAAGCCGCACGCTGGGCGTGGGAAACCGGCAAGGTGAACTGGTAGCCCGTGCCGTTGATGGTGGACACCGCGCCGGCGCCCAGCAACTTGCGCAGCCTGGACACATGCACGGTGAGGTTGTTCTCCTCCACCACCACGCCCTGCCACACCTGGCGCAGCAATTCTTCTTTGGTGACCACGCGCTCCCGGTTCTGCACCAGCGCCGTCAGCACGTCGAAGGCCCGCGCGCCCAACGCCACCGGCTCACCGCTGTTCAGCAGCTGGCGCTGCGCGGGTCGGAGTTCGAAATGACCAAAAACCACGGGATCGAGCACGGTCAACCTGCCTTTCACCGGAGCTTTTCATCGTAGCCCCAAGTCCGGGTTTAGGAAAGTTTGGTCCAAATTCAGATGCGTTTAGGGACGGCGGTCATGCGAATGGCCACATTGGGCGGGGCCGTTTTCATCGGTGTGAAGCGGACCACAGACGCCGCTGTTCCGGCGAAACAAGGAGACAAAAATGATTGCATTTGTGCGGGTGGCCGGCGTCAAGCCCGGAAAAACTGGCGCGGCCCTGGCGTTTGCCAAAGAGATGGCCACCTACTTCAAAGAAACACAAAAACGCGAGCTCGAAGTGTTGCTCCCGATCGGTGGCGCGGTGCAACGCGTGGCCTGGTCGGCCCGCTACAACGATCTGACCGAGCTGGAGAGCGTCATGAACAAGCTGACCTCAGACCCCAAGTACTGGGAGCTCGTCAACAGCGCGTCCGACAACTTCATCCCGGGCTCGTTTCACGACGCCATCTGGAAGACGGTCTGACGCCGTGCCTGCCTGTTCCGGTTCCTGCTTCATTCATCCCTCAACCCCCTGGGAGACATCACCATGCCCAAATACCTCGCTCAAGGCAACTACTCCGCCGAAGGCGCACGCGGCCTCGTGAAGGAGGGCGCCTCGGGGCGCCGAGCCGTGGTTGACAAACTCGTCAAATCGATGGGCGGCACGCTCGAATGCCTGTACTTCGCCTTCGGCGACACCGATGTGTTTGCCATCGTCGACATGCCCGACAACGTGAGCGCCTGCGCCCTCGTCACCGCCATCAACACCAGCGGCGCGGTGTCCTTGCGCACCACCGTGCTGCTCACGGTGGAAGAGGTCGACATCGCCACCAAGAAACTGCCGGTCTACCGCCCGCCGGGGCAATAGCGCGCGCACCGCGCCTTCGAAGGCTGGTCTGCGAAGCAGTGGGGTCAGAGCTCCACCGCCTCCACCTCGATCACGCCTTCGAACAGGTCGATCGCCGTGGCCGCCACCTGCGCCGTGTCGTAGTACGCATAAGCGCCCACACCCACCGCGCCCACGATCGGCACCCAGCGCGCCACGCCCTTGCCCAGCAGCCGTTGCGCCAGCTTCGTGCCGATGCGCCGCGTGATCGCGCGGATCAGCATCGGCGAAGCGCGCCGCACCAGCGTGCGCTGTCCCACGCGCACCACCAGATCGCGCACGCCCTGCGCCGCCGTGTGCTGGAACAGGCAATACACCACCTGCTCGGACGTCAGCGTGGATCGCTTGCCGTACAGGGCGGCCAGGTCGGCCACCAGCTGCTTCTGGATCTTCCAGACCCCCACCATCTCGGGCAGCAGCGTCAACCAGCCCAGCGGACCCGGCGGCAGCGCCAGCGCACCGGCCGCCAGCGCCGCCTTGGCCGCCGCGGCGTTGGCCTTTTTGCGAGCATCGTCCGCGGGCGTCTGGCTCTTGCGCTCCTTCGAGCTGGGCACGTGGCCCACCAGCGACAGGATCGCCTGGCTGATCAGGTGCGAGCCCGAATCCTCGGGCGGTTCGACCTTGGTGGCCGGTTTCTTGCGGGTTGCCATGAAAACTCCTTCGGGTGACGCGCCCCTGGCGCTCCTGCCTGATCAGCATATCCTTGCCAGCCTGACACACCCTGCCGCGCATGTACACCCCAACCCGCCCCACACGGCCCCGCGTGCTGCTCACGGGCTTCGACGCCTTCGGTGGCGATGCCGTCAACCCCAGCTGGCTCGCCGTGCGCGCGCTGCATGGCCGGCAGATGGCAGGGCATGCGGTGGTGGCGGCCCAGTTGCCCACCGTGTTTGGTGAAGCCCTGCGCGCGCTGCACGTGCTGCTGGTCAAGCACCAGCCCGCACTGGTGATCTGCGTGGGGCAGGCCGGTGGCCGCAGCGCCCTCTCGCTGGAGCGCGTGGCCATCAACGTGGACGACGCCCCCATCCCCGACAACGCCGGGGCCCAGCCCATCGACGCGCCCGTGGCGCCCGGTGCACCCGCCGCCTACTTCAGCACCCTGCCCATCAAGGCCATGCTCGCCGCGCTGCAGCGCGAAGGCCTGCCCGCCGAGGTGTCACAGACCGCCGGCACCTTCGTCTGCAACCACGTGTTCTACGGCCTCATGCACACCATCGCCGCCAACCCCGAACTGCGCCACACGCGCGGCGGCTTCGTGCACGTGCCCTGGCTGCCCGAGCAGGGCACGCCGAACATGGCGCTGGACGACGTGGTGCGGGGTCTGCGCGTGGCGGTGCGCGCTGCACTGGTGACCCCGCAAGACACACTGCTGGCTGGTGGCGCCACGCACTGAAACGCCCGGCTCGTCACGGGCAGTGGCATTCAGCGTTTCAGCCCCCGCAGGGACTCAGCGTGCTGGCGGCATGGGGCGGTTCTGGATATGGCGGCTCTGGTTGGCATCAAACTCTTCGCGGCTGAGGCCGCCGTCGCTGTTGGTGTCGATTTCTTTGAAATCTGCCGCCTGGCTCAGACCGCGCATGGCGCGGCCTTCAGTGGCGCGCTCGGCGATGCGCTTGCTGCGCGCGTCGATGAACTCCTGCTCGGTGATGCGGCCGTCGCCGTTGCCATCGAAGTCGGCGAAGACGGGCATGGGTCCCGGCCCCATGGGGCGCGTGGATGGCTGGGCCGCTGCGGGCAAGGCAATGAACAAGGCGGCCAGGCTGGCCAGGCAAGACAGTTTCACGGTGTGCTCCTGAAGGATGGGAGCCCACAGGATGGCAGCCGGGCGACCGGAGCACCTTGTGCAACGTCAAGCGAGCGGACTGGGCCTACCCAGCCCTCAGCGCAGCGTCGCTGGCCGCCGTCCGCATCGCCGAGGGCCGGGCCATGCAGCGCGCGACCCAGTCGCGGATCAGTTCGTCGTCCGGCGTCGCTTCCTTGAACCAGGCGTAGGGCGAGTGGACCAGCAGGTCGGCCGCGCTGTAGGTGTCGCCCAGCAACCAGGGGCCCTTCTCCAGCGCCGAGCGCAGGCGGGCCTTCACCTCGGCGGTGCCGCGGAACGTGGTGTACAGCCAGTCGTGCTGGATCTGGGCGGCTTCGAAGATGATCACCGGCTCCATCACGTTGCCGTACCAGTACAGCCACGTGAGGTACGCGCCATAGCGGGGGTCGCCGGGCTGGGGCGCCATGCCCGTATCGGGAAACAGCTGCGTCAGGTAGTGGATCACCGCGGCGCTCTCGGTGACCAGCGTCTGGTCGTGCAACAGCGCCGGGACCTTGCCCTCCGGGTGCGGGTTGGCCGGGTCGGCGCCGCCGCTGCCGTCCATGCGCGGAATGTCCGTCGGGACGATGCGCACCCGGTCCTGGATGCCCATTTCGTCGATCAATGAAACGATGCGGCTTGAACGGGACTGTGGGGCGTGAAAGAGGGTCAACATGGTGGGCTCCAGAAGCAAAAGAGTGGGTTGAAACAGGCCTTGAGTGTGCCCATCGCTCCTGTCAGAATCTGTCAGTAACCATGGCCCGCCCTGATCGTCTTTTCCGATTGCTCCACGCGCTGCGCACGCTGCCCAAGCCGGTCACGGCGGCGCAGCTGGCCGAGGCCACCGGCGTCTCGGAGCGCACGCTGTACCGCGACATTGCCGGGCTGCGCGCGGCCGGTGCCCTGATCGACGGCGCCGCGGGCGTGGGCTATGCCCTCACCGAAGACCCGGCCCTGCCGCCGCAGATGTTTGACCGGCTGGAGGTGGAGGCGCTGGTGCTCGGGCTCGCCGAGGTGCGGATGGTGGGCGACCCGGCGCTCGCGCGCGCGGCCGAATCGGCCCAGGCCAAGATCATTGCCACGCTGCCCGAACGCGTGCAAAGGCACGCGGTCCACGCGGTGCAGCAGACTTACCGTTTCGAGCCGCGCCGGCCGGCGCCCCCGCACCTGGGGCTGGTGCGCGAAGCCTGCTGGGAAGAGCGCGCGCTGGACATCGTGTACCGGGACAAGGCCGGGGTGGTCACGCAGCGCCGCATCTGGCCGCTCTCGGTGGTTTTTCTGGACCGGGCGCTGATGCTGCTGGCGTGGTGCTGTCTGCGGCAGGGCTTCCGGCGCTTTCACCTGGATGCCATGAGCGAGGTCACGGCGACCCCGGAACTCTTTCGCCCCCGCCGCGTGCCGCTGCTCCGGCTGTTTTTGAAGCAGCTGCGCGGTTAGTCGCCTGCCGGAGACACCCCGAACCCGGCCGGGCGCGGGGCCAGATCGTCAGCGCAACAGGTTGGTCCACTTGCCGATGTTGAAGACCTGGCCATAGCCGTTCTTCTTCAGCATCATCTTCGCCATCCCGCTGCGCGTTCCGCTGGCGCAGCACAGCACCACGGGTGCCGAGCTGGGGATTTCCTTGAGCCGGCTGCCCAGCGCCGGCAGCGGGATGTTGACCGACCCCGGGGCGTTGCCGCCGGCGAACTCCGCCTCGGACCGCACGTCGACCAGCATGGCGCCATTTCGCTTGAGCTCCGGCAACATCGCCACCACCCTTCGCGCGCTCCACCACTTGTAGCCAAACCACAGCGCCACCAGCAAGATGGGCCAGTACTGCTGAAAAAATCCTGAAAAGTCCATACATCTCCTTGGGTTGGAAAGCCGGCTCGGTGGCATGAGATCCACACACAGCTACACCCGGGAGTATCCATCAGGCAGAAAACCTGCGTCAGCCGTCAGGCCTGCCACACCCCGAACCCGGCCGAGCGCAGGTCGATGCCGATCTCCACCTCGCGCTCCTGCGCGTCCTCGTAGCGCATCGGGTTGAAGCCCTCGTACAGGTCGGGCAGCAGGCGCAGGCCGTATTTCTGAACGTAGGCGTTCGCCTGGATGCCGGCCTTGTGTTTGTCAAAGCGCACGTCCGGGTCCAGCCCGGTCATGCCCACATACACGCAGGGTTTGCCGTCCACATAGCCGGGGTTGCACTTGCGGAATTTGCGTTCCTGCAGCACGTCTTTGGAGAGTTCGACCACGTAAACGTGGTGATGTGGGCGGGGCATGCAGGCTCCAGCTTGAGGCGTCACGCGGTTGATGAACACATTGTCGCCCTGCCAGCTAAAACCCGAACTGCGGAGCATTTGCGGGGCTCATGTGCGCTTTGGCAAATGGCTTCGGCCCATATCCTTTGAGTATCTAAAACTGGAGCATCCCCCACATGACCACCGCGTTGCACGACATCGAAGAGCGCACCAACCTCACGGGCAGCAACAAGTTTGAACTGATGCTGTTCCGCCTGGGGGACGCACCGGGCTCGGACCGCCGCGAACTGTTTGGCATCAACGTCTTCAAGGTGCGCGAAATCCTGGTCATGCCCACCATCACCGCCATCGCGAACGCACCGGCCCACGTGCTCGGCGTTGCCAACATCCGCGGGCAGATCATCCCCGTGATCGACCTGCCCGCTGTGGTGGGCTGCGTACCCAGACGCGGGCTCACCATCCTGATGGTGACCGAATTCGCCCGGACCACCCAGGCCTTTGCCGTTGAAGAAGTGGCCGAGATCGTGCGGCTGGAATGGGGCAACGTGCTGGCCGCAGAAGGCAATGGGGGCGGTCTGGTGACCAGCATCGCCAAGCTCGACGGCGATACTGAAAAGGGCCGCCTGGTCCAGGTGCTGGACGTGGAGCAGATCCTGCGCAACGTCATGCCCACCACGCAGGAAGCCATCACCCCGCAGTCGGTTGGCGCCGCGGTGAACCTGCCCGAGGGCTCGATCATCCTCGCGGCCGACGACTCGCCGGTGGCGCGCATGATGATTGAACAAGGGCTGGGCGCGATGGGCACGCCCTACGTCATGACCAAGACCGGCCAGGAAGCCTGGGACCGCCTGCAGGCGATTGAAGAAGAGGCCCATGCCGAAGGCAAATCCGCCCACGACAAAGTGGCGCTGGTGCTGACCGATCTGGAAATGCCGGTCATGGACGGCTTCACGCTGACGCGCAACATCAAGCAGGACCCGCGCTTCAAGTCGATCCCGGTGGTGATCCATTCGTCCCTGACGGGCACGGCCAACGAAGCGCACGTGAGTTCCGTGGGCGCCGACGCCTACGTGGCCAAATTCGTGGCCAGCGAACTGGCCGCCACCATCCGACAGGTACTCAAGCACTGACCTGAACGGACCCGGGCGGTTGCGTCACACTTGGCGCCATGAAGCACTTCCTGACCTTTCTTGTGCTGGCCGGCATGGCCCTGGGTGTTTCGGCCCAGACCCTGTGGCGCGACGCACCGATGCTCGCCAGTCCGGCCGAGATCCGCGCCCTGATGCCCGACGCCCGCGAAACCTCACCCAGCCAGCGCGCGGCGGACCGCAGCGCCTTGCTGGAAATTCCGAGCACGCCGATTGCGGACGAGGACTTCGCCGCCACCTTCCATTTCGAGTCCGAGCGCCTGCAGCGCATTCACCTGCGGGCCCAGCCCGGCACCCGCGAGCGCACCCAGGCGCTGCTGCGGGCCTTGCAGACCTCGCTGCGCGCGCGCTACGGTCTGCCCATCAGCACCAAGGCGCGGGAGAACGCGGCGCCCGGCACGGTCGACCTCAAGTGGGCGTTTCGGCGCATGACGGTGCAGCTCCAGATGCTCGACGGCACCACGGTGGAATTGATCTACAGCGCCAACATACCGGGTCGGCCAGCGGGCCTTTGAAAAACCACTTCATCGATCCGGTTTGAAAAAATCGCCCTGATGGTCTATGGTGAAACCGTCTGGCGACCTCTGCGCCCCTCTGTGACCTCACGCTCCGCCATCGCGAGCAGTTGTCAGGCTCTCTTTTTTTCTTCCTGAAAGGAGAACAACATGGGACTACTGGACAAGTTTTTTGGCGGCAAGGTGGACTATCCGCCGCTGCCGGCTGGCAACGAGGCGCTGGCCCAACTCGATGAAATGAAAGCACCGCTGGAAGAGCTGGCGCACAAGGTGCATGACCACCTGGAAGTGGTGCCCGCAGAGCACGAAGCCTTTGTTTTCCTCGGCAAGCCGCCCAAGAATTTTGGCGTTGCCTGGATTCACGATGGCAAGGTCACCGGCCTCAAGGAGTTCGCCGAAGAACACCACCTGACGCAAGTTGAAGTCGGCAAGATGATTGTGCGGCTCGGCGAGGCCTACCAGCACGCCAGCGAAACGCCGCGCTACTCGGCCGAATTCGGCGGCAAGCAGATGGTGGTCATTCCGTCGCAGGGTCTGGAGCAGGAAATGCACCAGATCATGGCGAATACGCTGCACTGAGTGCGGCAGCGGGTGCGTCGCACCCTTTGTCGAGATGGGTGGGGAAGGGCGGTTTGGGCAGCACCTGAAAGACGATGTAGCGGTTGCCGGCCCGGTAGCCCTTGGCGCGCAGTGCGGCGAGGCACAAGGCGTGGGCGGCGTTGTAGGCCAGGTCGAAGCGGCTTTCCAGTGCCAGCGTGGTGTTGCCCGCGTCCGCCAGGCGGGCGCGGCCCGTGCGCTGCAAGCCGGCGATCTCGGCCGCATCTGGCGGCTCCGGTTTGAGCGAGCCGCTTGGGCGGCTCAGGTTTTCAAGTGGGTTGGTTGGGTTCATGTGGCGCTGATTCCTCCTGGCCGATCAGCCATATCTTTGGCTGTTGCATCACGCGACTGACGAACGCATTGTCGCCCTGTAGGCGGGCTTGGAAATCGGCGGCGGAATACAGTGCCGGGTTGATGGTGCGGCCCAGCGTCTGGCTCGCGCCCTCCAGCGCCGCGAACACATCGCCATAGCCCAGCGTGTCGCTCACCACCAGCAGGTCCACGTCGCTCTCCGCCGTGTCCTGCTGCTTGGCGATGGAGCCAAACACGAAGGCTTGCGCTATCTGCGGCGCCAGCGGCGCCAGCGCGACGCGCAACACATCGGCCAGCCCCATCGTCTTGAGCACCAGCCCACGCAACTCGGCAAACACCGGCGATGCCGCATTGGCCTGAAAATGCTTCTGGTTGCCCTGCTTGCGCACCGTCAGCAAACCCGCGCCCGCCAGATCGGCCAGCTCACGCTGCACCGCGCCCGCGCCCGACTGCGCCAGGCCGATCACCTCGTTCGTGTAGAAGCTGCGGTCCGGCGCGCCGAACAGCACGGCCAGCACGCGTTGCCGCACCTTGGGGAAGAGGGCGTCGGCGGTGGACATCGAGGAAGGAGTGGAGTTGGTACCCATAATGGGTTTTATCATACCCATTTAGGGTTTCATTGGTGGCCCTCGTCCGAACTTCTCCCGCCGCGGCTGAGCAGCCTCCGTAGAGATCAAGCCGCCTTCTTCACCGACAGCTTGACCGTGTACCCCAGTTGCGCCGCCACGTTCACCAGCGCGTCCAGCGTGAACTTGTGGGTGCGACCCTTCACCAGATCGTTCATGCGCGGCTGGCTCACACCCGCGCGGCGGGCGGCTTCGGCCTGAGTGATGCCGAGCTTGGTTATCACTTTGCGGATGTGCGCCACCAGATCCGCGCGCAGCAACAGGTTTTGCGCTTCGGGCTCGGCAAAGCCCAGGTCATGGAACACGTTGTCGCTGCCCAAAGTCATGATTTGCGCAACCGATGTATTACCGGGTCAACGACGCCAACTGGGCTTTCAAACCCGGTAGGTCAGAGGTAACGGTACCCCAGACGATGTCAAGGTCCACGGTGAAATAACCGTGAGCCAGCGCGTTGCGCATCTCGTACGCAAAGCCCCAAGGTACCTGTGGATGCTGCTGCGCGAAAGCCGGGTCGTGTTTGACCACGTTGTTGCAGGCCTCGCCGATGATTTCCAGATTGCGGATCACTGCGTCCTGCGTCTTGCGGTCCGCCTTGAAACCGGCAGCATCCACACCTGCGGTATAGCTCTGGATGTTGTCGATCGCCTCGGCGATGTGCCTCAAATAGTCCGCCGTGCGCAGCGGCCTGCTGCGGGTCACAGGCGCACCGCCTCGCGGAGCACCTGCTCGCGAAAGCTGGCGGGCAGGCCATTGGGCGTCAGTACGTCCACCTCCATACCCAACAGCGCTTTCAGCTCGTAGCGGATGGCGCCAATGTCCAGCAACGTGGTCGCGGGTGTCGGGTCCACCAGCACATCCAGATCGCTGCCTTCCACGTCATCCCCGTGGATCGCCGAGCCAAACACGCTCACGCCCGCCACGCGGTGGCGCATTGCGATCTCGCGAATTTGCGAGCGGTGTTGGCTGAGGGCTTGAGAGGGGCGCATGAGGGCGAGTGTAGCCACAGGGTGGCGGCGTGGACAACCCGGGCAGTTGGCGATCACGCCACCTTCTTGATCGAAAGCGTGACCGTGTAGCCCAATGCGTAGCCGCGTTCGCCGCCGGTTGGTGCATCATGCGTCCCAGGGAAACAAAAAGACACAAGTCAGATGGCCACACTGATACCAGCCCTCGGCAGCTGCGTCTCGCGCATGACTTCGGGCGAGCGCCGCACCGCCGAGCGGCTTGAAGACAAGCTCGACGCCGACTACCTGCTCTGGTACGACGTGGCCGTGGGCCCCAGGCACCAGCACCCGGACTTCGTCGTCATGCACCCGCGCCGGGGCATCCTGATCCTGGAGGTCAAGGACTTCCGGCTCTCCACCCTCATCCAGGCCAACAAGCAGACCTGGGACATCCACGGCGACAACGGTCCCAAGACCATCGCCAACCCGCTGGAGCAGGCGCGGCAGTACGCGCACCAGGTGGTCCACGCGCTGGAGCGCGACCCGCAGCTGGTGCACCTCGACGGCCGGCACAAAGGCAAGCTGGCCTTTCCGTGGAGCTACGGCGTGGTGCTGCCCAACATCACCCGCGCGCAGTTTGACAAAGCCGAACTCGTCCACGCCATCGAGCCGCACCGCGTGGTCTGCCAGGACGAGATGGGCGAACACGTCGACCCGGAGGCGCTGCAAAGCCGGCTGTGGGACATGTTCCCCTTCATGATGGGCGGCGTCATGTCGCTGCCGCAGCTGGACCGCGTGCGCTGGATCATGTTTCCCGAGGTGCGGGTCACCACTCAGGAAAGTCTGTTTGCCGCTGATGCGGGCGACGAGGCCGCTGACCTGCCCAGCATCATGCGTGTGATGGACATCCAGCAGGAGCAGCTGGCGCGCAGCCTGGGCGACGGGCACCGCGTCATCCACGGCGTGGCCGGCTCGGGCAAGACCATGCTGCTGGCCTACCGCGCCGAGCACCTGGCCAAGGCCCACACCGCCGCCAGCAAACCCATCCTCATGCTTTGCTACAACGAGCCGCTGGCCAAGCAGCTCGCCCGCGTGATGACCGCCAAAGGCATTGCCGACCGCGTGCACGCCGTGCACTTTCACAAATGGTGCCGCGACCAACTCGTCGCCTTTGGCCAGACCCTGCCCGCCAACAACCAGTCAGTGAAAAACAAGATGGCCGACATGGTCCAGCGCGTCATCAGCGGCGTGGACCGCAAACAGATCCCCAGCGGGCAATACCAGGCCGTGCTCATCGACGAAGGCCACGACTTCGCGCCCGAGTGGCTCAAGCTCATCACCCAGATGGTGGACCCCGCCACCAACAGCCTGCTCGTGCTGTACGACGACGCGCAGAGCATCTACGAGCGCAGCCGCAACAAGCAGTTCAGCTTCAAGAGCGTGGGCATCCAGGCGCAGGGGCGTACCACCATCCTCAAGATCAACTACCGCAACACGCGGCAGATTCTGCAGACCGCCAGCCTCGTGGCCGCTGACCTTTTAACGGCTGAAGACAAAGACGAAGACGGCATCCCCATGCTCAAGCCCGTGAGCTGCGGGCGCGACGGCGAAGCGCCGCTCATCATCCGTCTGCCCAGCCTGCGGGCCGAAGCCACGCGAGTGGCCGAGCTGCTGGGTTCCGCCCACCAAGAAGGCCACGCCTGGGGCGACATGGCCATCATCTGCCGGCACTACAGCGAGATGGACGAATGCGCCGGCGTGTTGCGCCAGCGCGGCCTGCCGCACCAGGTGCGCAAAGGCGCGGGTAGCTTCGACCCGGCGGCCGACACCATCAAGGTGCTGACCATGCACGCCAGCAAAGGGCTGGAGTTCCCGGTGGTGGCGCTGGTGGGCGCGGGCCACATGCCCGCCCCGGGCGAAGACGAGCGCGAAGAGGCCAAGCTGTTTTACGTGGGGGCTACGCGGGCCACGCAGCGACTGATCATCGGTTTGGGTGGGGACGGGCGATTTGGGCAACGGTTAGCTGCGTGAGAAACAGACCGGGTACCCGACTAGCAATCGAACAACGCTGAAGGGACATTCATATGTATGTGATCGTTGAAACGTTTCGTGCAGGTGGCGAGTCGTCATCTGCCAAGATTCGAGTTCGCCCGGTTGCGGGTCAGGGATTCCCTACGACGATGCGCGTTGAATGCTCTCGCGCGATGCGTGAATCGGCGCCTGTGGGCTCGCAATTTCGACTTTTGGTTAAGCAAACCAGTCGTGAAGGCGGTGTGCCGTTCCTCTACAGTAATCCGAATGACAAATGGGAGCAGGTTGCTTGAACACATCGCGATGCCAGCATTTGGGAGCCACACAGGCCACTCGGCGGTTAGTCACAGGCTTGAGTGGCGGCGGGCAGTTCGCAAACCGCTTTGCTGCCTGAGGCCGCTTTACAGAAATTTCTACACAACACCTCGCCCATGGAAGCAGTCGCATCCCGATTCAACGGCACGCTCAAAAAATGGAACGCTGAGCGGGGCTTCGGCTTCGTGACGGCCGACCATGGCGATCAGGAGCTCTTTGTGCATGTGTCCGCTTTCCCTCGCGACGGGCTGCTTCCCGCCATCGGCGAGCCGCTGTCGTTTGAGATGGAGCTGGACAAGGAAGGTCGCAAACGGGCGGTGCGGGTGCGCCGACCGGGAGCCCTGGAACCCAGGGGTCCTCGGCGTCATGCACACGATCAGGCTCGGCATCAGGCACGCCGAGCGCCCGAGCGCAATGAATCGAACTCGTTTGGCACACGCTTTGTGGCGTTGCTGCTGGTCGCAGGCATGGGTTGGTATGGCTACACCCGGTACACCGAGCGGGCCGAGGTGACAACGGCGGAGCCCCAGAGCGTGATGAGCAGCCCTGCGCAAACCGCCGCGCCCGAGATCAGACAGCCAGCGTTTCAGTGCGATGGTCGCAAGCACTGCTCGCAAATGAGTTCATGCAGTGAAGCCAAGCAGTTTCTGAACAACTGCCCCGGCATGGAGATGGATGGGGATGGTGATGGCATTCCGTGCGAGCAGCAGTTGTGCACGGGGCCCTTTGGCGGGTGACGGCTGCCTAACGCCGAATCCCGGTGCTTCGCTGCCGCATCAGTGGCGAAATGCAAATGGCTCGCTTTGGGGCAAAAGATAAGACCTGACTCCGTTGCCCAATTATAGAGAAACGCCCAAGAGCTTTTTTACCTCTGTTATCGATCCGTTAATACCCAATGCGGCCACGATAGAGTCTAGTGGTACGTCAACAGCTTCGATGATCTTCTTTAAAAAGGCTGCAACAAAAAACCGCGGCTTTTTTGATTGCTCATCATTCTGTTGGTTTGAGCTTTCGGTTGCAGGTGGTTCGTCAGATGCAGACACCCTAAGGGCATTCAAGATCTCTGCTGGTAGAGTTGGGATTGGTTGGATAGTGAATTGTGATGACTGTCTCTTAAGGACATTTTTGTTGAATTTTGAAACAAAAAAATGAACCGCAAATAACTTTGCCCTCAACTGGTTGCCATAAAGGCCGTGCGCCCAAATAGAGTTTGCGTCTGCGGTATCTGCAGCAATTCTAAAGGTGTCTCTTGAAAATTGTTCTTTAAGACTTTCGAATGCACCGATATTTCTGATGGCAATATCATTGTTTACCAATGGCCTGTCGGAAACTTTATTTCTTTGATTGTATGCAAGATACTCGATAAACTTCATGCACCATTCGAGATAGTGATGAATTAATGGTCTATCTTCTTCGATTTCTCGGAGGTTGTCTTTGGTAGGTGGCATGGCTGAGACTTAGGTGGGATTTAATCGTGAGCGTTGCTATTTCATAAAAAATTCTGCGGCCACAAGAAGTAGGGCCCGAACCGGGACTTCGCCACAAACTCCACGCCCGCCTTTTCGCCCTTGGCGGTCATCACATGTTTGTCGCCTTCCAGCGCCAGAAAGCCTTGCTCGGTGGCGCGGTCCATGAACTGGGGGGTCTTCATGCCCAGCTTGGCGGCGATCTTGGATGAGGTCAGTTTGTCGCCGGCTGGCTCGGCTTCGGCGCCCTTGTCGGCTTCGGTGGCGGAAGCCTCGGGCTCGCTCGACACGCGTTCCAGCGAGATGCGCACTTCGTCGCTGATGCGGATAATGCGCTGCGCCTCTTCGTAGGCGTCTTTGTAGAGCTGGCTGTCTTCTCCGCGCTGGATCAGGATGCCCATCTCGTTGTTGTTCACCTGGCTGAACTCGTAGAGGTTCAGGCTGGTGATGATGCACATCTCTTCGTTCATGTAGCACTTGGCGTGCAGGTTCTTGCAGAAGCTGGTGCGGATGTAGGTCAGGCCCCGCAGCCACTCGATTTCCTGCGGCTGCAACTCGCTTTTGCCGTAGACGATGCGCACGTCAATCTTCAAGCGGTTCTTGTCCGCCAGAAGCTCCTTCATGCGGTCATTGAGTTTGAGGAACGGGCTGATCAGGATCAGGCGGTCGGATGCGCCTTTGATCAACTCTTCCAAGTGGTAATTGGTGCCGGTTGTGGTTAGAAATTTTGCCATTCTTGTACTCCCCTAAACCTAGAAATTTGCTATCCAATCACTTCTCTATTCAGGTGATGCTTGCCTGTCCTTTGCATTCGTTTTTCAACCTCTAACTCTCTTGAAAAATAAGTGACGCCCGTCGTATTTCTTCATCTTTTTCTGACGAGCTTAGATCAATCATATGAAAATCGTGCACTTTTCTAGAGGCAGTGTATTGGCTCACGTCAAGCATATATGCCTCGTAAAGCTCGCCTGCCGCTCCCTTTTTTAACGTGACGCGTGACTTTACTGGATGAATTAAGCGTAGATCAATTAGTTGATCAATCGCATCCTTTGTTGTGCCAGTGAGCTTCTGTGAAATAAGAAACACGTTACATTTTGATTGCTCAGTGCAAAACGTCACGAGCCGTTGAAATGCTTCTTCTAGTTGAGTTCGGTCCTCCGCCGTGTCAAGTTTAAATTCTTCGCGCTTATTTCCATCGTATTCACCTGCGGCAGCATTGATGTCTTCAGCCCCAATTTTTGATCCGCGATGGTGCCCTTCACCTCTGTTTCGTGCGATGGCAATAGAGTTTGAGAAAATCCCGACGAAATCTCTAGTGACCCCTCCTGATGCGATGATTAGTCGGTCAAGAGCTGTTGGATTTATTAGCTCCCTGGTGTGAAAGCTGGCTTTTTCACTGATCAAATTCGCAAGTATTTTCTTGAGAAATTCCCGAAGAGTTTCAAATTTTTCCAATGAAATATCTAAGTTAATTTCTTTTGCATCGTCTCCGAGCTTTACTCCAAGAGGAGGGTCGGAGTGCTGATACCATTGACTGCGATGTTTAATTGTGCCGATTTTCAACCACACACCATTGCCCTTTGCAATGCGATGAAAATAATCAATAACACTCGCTTGATCAGATTTTCTGATGTGGTACAAATCATCCAGTATCAGAAATGAAGAACCATCGGACAAAGTTGACAGCTCTTGAAAAAACTGTTGAAACTTTAGGATGTTCTGGTGCAAGTACTCAGTTTTGTGGGAGGTGTATTTAGAGATGAGTGCCCGACCTTTCTCATCTTGCACACTGAGACCGACTCTACTTTCAATATCGATGACGCCAGTTTTTCCGCCCGTTTTCAGCTCGCCATCTACTTTGCTATTCGAATTCTTGGTTTCCTTGAGCTCGTTCTCACTACTCTCTGGTTTCTGAAGTTGATCTTCGAGTGTGAAGATCAACTCTTTGAGTTTGGCGGAGAGCTCGGCAGTCTTCTTTTTGTCAAAGGGTGGTCTACTGGGCTTTGTTCCAAAAAGCTTCTTCCAGAAAGTAGTCTTTGTTCCAGGGTTCGTTGCCGCACCATTGAGCCACTTTTCAAATTCGCGAAGTGACTTTATTAGTACGCTAATTAGAACATCGGGGTAGGAGTGCCCTTTAAAGGTTTCCATATCGACGAAAGCAATTGGTCGGCGATCAATTGTCAAATCAGCTGCTGTTTTTCGGAGCAGGCTAGATTTTCCCGAGCCACGTCGTCCAAAGACAATATTGTGTTGTTTTGATTTTGCACGCGAAAGTACTCCTGGTGCTGGCTCTATAAATCGATGTGCACCTTCGGGTGTGGCTCTCATCACTTCTTCGCAGAGCACTAGCAGGTCATCTACTTCACCTGAATGAAGTACAGTGATTTCTTTTTCTTTGCCCATTATTCCTCCTGATTAATTCTGATTTTTGGCGTTGTTTGAATGTAAACGAGTTTATTTCCCCCAACTATCCTTCAATCCCGTAACCCGATTGAACACCGGCTTAACTCCCGCCACGTGATCCACCCGATCCGCCACAAAGTACCCAAACCGCTCGAACTGGAACTTCTGATCCGGCTGGGCGGCGGCCAGTGACGGCTCCACGTAGGCGGTCACGACCTTCAGGCTGTTCGGGTTCAGGGCCTCGATGAAGTCTTTGCCGCCGGCGTCGGGGTTGGGGTCGCTGAAAAGGCGGTCGTACAGGCGCACTTCGGCGCTCACGCCGCTGGCCACGCTGACCCAGGTGATGGCGGCTTTGGCTTTCACGCTGTCGGCGCCAGGGGTGCCGCTCTTGGTGCCGGGGATCACTTTGGCGTGCACTTCGGTCACGGTGCCGTTCGGATCTTTGGCGCAGCCGGTGCATTCGATGACGTAGCCGCCTTTGAGGCGCACAACATTGCCAGGGAACAGGCGCTTGTAGCCCTTGGGCGGCACTTCTTCAAAGTCTTCGCGTTCGATCCAGACGTGGTTGCCGATCTTGAACACGCGGTCGGGCGGCGGGGTCTGGCCCTCGGCGATGGCACTGTGGGGCAGGGCGGGCTGGGTGCAGTCTTCGGTGTAATCGTCGCTTCCAAAGGCCTCAGCCCAGTTTGTGAGCACCAACTTGACGGGGTCGAGCACGGCCATGCCGCGGTGGGCCTTGGTTTCCAGGTCTTCGCGCAGGCAGCCTTCGAGCGTGCTGTAGTCGATCCAGCTGTCGCTCTTGGTGACGCCGATGCGTTCGGCAAAGAGCTGGATGCTCTCGGGCGTGTAGCCGCGGCGGCGCAGGCCGACGATGGTGGGCATGCGCGGGTCGTCCCAGCCGCTGACCTTGTGGTCGTACACGAGCTGCGCGAGCTTGCGCTTGCTGGTGATCACATAGGTGAGGTTGAGGCGGGCAAATTCGTACTGGTGCGGCGCGGGGTGGGCGAGCAGGCCGCCTTCGCACAGGCGGTCCATCAGCCAGTCGTAAAACGGGCGCTGGTCTTCAAATTCCAGCGTGCAGATGCTGTGGGTGATCTGCTCCAGCGCGTCCTCGATGGGGTGCGCAAAGGTGTACATGGGGTAGATGCACCATTTGTCGCCGGTGTTGTGGTGCGTGGCGCGGCGGATGCGGTAGATGGCCGGGTCGCGCAGGTTGATGTTGGGCGAGGCCATGTCGATCTTGGCGCGCAGCACCATGCTGCCGTCTTCGTGCGCGCCGTCGCGCATCTCGCGGAAGCGGGCCAGGTTCTCGGCGGGCGTGCGGTTGCGGAAGGGGCTGTCCACGCCGGGTTTGCCGAAGTCGCCGCGGGCGGCGCGCATCTGCTCGGCGGTCTGTTCGTCCACATACGCGTGGCCGGCTTCGATCAGGTATTCCGCGGCGCGGTACATGAAGTCGAAGTAGTCGCTGGCCTGGAAGAGGTGGCTCTGGCCGTTGGCTTCCCAGTTGAAGCCGAGCCACTGCACCGCGGCCAAGATGGAGTTGACGTATTCGGTGTCTTCCTTCTCGGGGTTGGTGTCGTCAAAGCGCATGTGGCAGACGCCGCCGTAGTCGCGCGCCAGGCCAAAGTTGAGGCAGATGCTCTTGGCGTGGCCGATGTGCAGGTAACCGTTGGGCTCGGGGGGGAAGCGGGTGCGGATCTTGGCCGGGTCGGGCTGGCCGGCGGCGTGGTGCGCGGCGTCGCCCGGCGTGCCGGCCCAGCGGCGCTGGCTGTAGGTGCCTTTTTCCAGATCGTTTTCGATGATCTGTCGCAGGAAGTTGCTGACCTTGTGCTCGCCCTCGGCATTGGGGGCGGCAGCGTTGTTTTTAGACGGGGATGGAGGTGTGTTGGAGCTCATTCGCCCATTCTAGGGCGGCGTCACATCGTCATCGTGGGCGATTCAGCCGCGCGGGCCGGTGTGGCGCTGAAGGCACTGCCGTGCGCCGGGCGTTGGTCGGCCTGCGCCATGCGGGTGATGGACTCGCGCGCGTCGGTGTTGGCGGCCGAGCGGGCGTCCAGCTGGCCCTCCCGGAGGGCGTAGCCGTCGTGCTGAGCAAAGCGGATCTGGCCGTCTTGGACCTTCATGTGCGTGATGCCGGTCAGGCCCTGCTCGCGGGCCTGTTGGGCTAGCGCGTACACGGTGTTGTCCATGCCGGGGTTCCAGGGCAACTGGTGGCGGTCGGCGATGGCGCGGACTTGTTGCTCGCTCTGCTGGATCAGTTGCAGGCTTTGGGGGGAGAGCTGGTGGGTGGGTTTGAGCTGCAGGGGTTGGTTGAGCGGGTCCGCGGCGGCGGTTTTTTGCGCGAGCGGGTGGCGTTCGAGGGCCGCTTCCAGATAGCCCTGATTCAGGTTGCTTTCCCAGGCGGCGGCGTTGGCTTGGCGTTCGGGTAGGCCTTTGACTTCGCCGCCGATGCCGCCGGTGTTGATGATGGAGCCGGCTTTGGTTGCGTCGGTGCGGGCGCTGCGCACGGGTAGGACGTTGTCTTTCCAGTACTGAACCGCAATCCGTTCGGCGTTCTGCTGGTTGGCGGCCAGCTCCGGGTGACGCACCAGATCCAGTCCCAGCTTCGGGCCAGAGTCGGTGTAGTTGCTCCTGCCTGTGAGTTGTATGTAGCCGCGCCCCCGGAACGTGAAGGCATCTCCTGCCTCGGTGTTGCCCAGGTTGGCTTTCCCCCATTCGCCTCCGTAAACCTGCTCGGCCACGGCATGTTGCCGTTCGGTTTTGTCCGGTATGTTGGCGATGGATTGAGCGCCTTCGCGCGTCAAACCATTGCGCTTTGGGAACACGTCATACAAACGGCTACCGCTGTAGTTGAGGTTCTCCTCCAGTCGCGTGAAGTTCTGGCTCTCATGCTGCACCTGCCCCATGAAGTTGGCCAGCTCGCGCGGGTCGGTGATGCCGTTGCGGTAGGCCGTCACCAGAAGCGCTTCTGCGCGCTGGCGTTGCTGTTCGCTGTTCAGGTGAGGGATGTCCGGATTCGCCATGGTTCAACCTCCGGCGTCATTGGCCTGAGCTTTTGTTGCGGGAGCGTTCCCAATCAGCCTTGTTGATCATCTGGGCCATGTAGGAATCAATGTGGTCCCGGTTGATCCGGCGGGCGCAGAGCAATCCGCCTTTCGTTTCGCTCAGTGGCCAGCTCTCAGGTGCGTTCTCTGGATTTGCATCGGCGGGTGACTCGATATCCAGGCTGAAGTGCAAAAACGAGCCTTTGTCCGTCGCCACAAACATGTGAGGCCACGCGGATATGGACACCCAGAAATACATGTGCTTCTTGTAGTCCTCGGGGTTTGGGGGATAGCTGAACTGCACCTCGCCCTGCTTTGTGCCAATGGCGACATAGGCATACCCGGGGTTGTCCTTGGCTTCCCCCTTGAATTGGTCGAAATCCGGCGATCCGCACAACGACAGCACCCGCCGGTCCTGCAGCTCGCAAGAGAAACCCACGGTTTCCTGGGGCTTGCAGTGGTGGGTCACGGAGGCAGGGGCTGCCTTGGGTCCGGCGGCGCAAGCGCTCACGGTCACGGTCAAGGCCAGCAGCGCGGTGACAGGCAGCGCAGAAAGGCGGGCAAGGGTTGGGTGGCTTGGGCTTTGCATGGCGAAGGGTTTTGAAATTTTGTAGTTCATTCTGCTACATAAAGCAGTGAACGAAGTCCAGAACCCCCCGCTTGGACCCGGGCCAAGCCGCGCCGACGTCAGAGCGTGGTGTGGCCCCAGCCGGTGAGTTCCACCAGCCGCTCCAGCGCGAAGGCGCCGAGCACCGAGTTGCCTTTCGCGTCGAGCTCGGGCGACCACACGGCCACGGTGCCCACGCCGGGCACCACGGCCACGATGCCGCCGCCCACGCCGGTTTTCACCGGCAGGCCGATGCGGTAGGCGAAGTCGCCCGCGGCGTCGTAGGCGCCGCAGGTGAGCAGCAGGGCGTTGACGCGCCGGGTGTCGTCGGCGCCCAGGAACAGTTCATCGGGCTGGCCGTCCATGGCGAGGTCGCGCCCGCCGTTGGCGAGGAAGAGCGTGGCCTGGGCGAGCTGTTGGCAGTTCATCTCGGTGGCGCACTGGCGGCAGTAGTTGTCGAGCACGAGCTCGGGCTCGTTGTGAAAGTTGCCGTGGCTCTTCATGAAATAGGCCATGGCCATGTTGCGGTGGGCGGTGTCGCGCTCGCTTTTGGCCACGCGCGGGTTCCAGTGCAGGTTGGGCTCGTCGGCCAGGCGGCGCAGCGCGCCGAGCAGGGCGTAGTCAAGGTGCGCGTAGCGGCTGGTGAGGATGTCGGTGATGACAAGCGCGCCGGCGTTGATGAAGGGATTGCGCGGGATGCCGTTTTCGGTTTCAAGCTGCACGATGGAGTTGAACGCCGCGCCCGAGGGCTCGCGGCCCACGCGCTGCCAGAGGCCCTCGCCCATGAGCTTGAGGGCGATGACGAAGGTGAAGAGTTTGGTGATGCTCTGCAGCGAGAAAGGCACTTGCGCATCGCCCACGGTGTGGCTTTCGCCGCTGACCAGCGCCACGGCCATGCCGAACTGGCGCGGCGGCACTTCGCCGAGCGCGGGGATGTAGTCGGCCACGCGGCCTTTGCCGTAGAGGGCCTGGGCTTCGGTGTGGATCTGGTCGAGCAGGGCGGGCAGGGGCGGGGTCATGGCGCATTCTAGAAAGGGCGCGCGGCAGGTTATGCCGCTCGCGGCGGGTGCCATGCAGGCGTCACATAAAGCCGGCTTTTGGGGCCCACAATCGTCTGCGGTGTGCAATATGCCGCGGGTGCGCTCCGGGACAGCCGACGAGGGGCGTTCATCTGGGTGCCAGTGGCAGGGGTTTTCAGCTATCGTCGGGACTGGCCTGAGGACGAATGAAAAAGGTTGCAAAAAGAATGAACACGGACAACCCGGACACGGTGATGATGGACGAGCAGACGCATTGGGAAGCGACCCAGATGGAGGATGTGTTCCTGCCGTCGGTGCGTGTGCAGCTGGGCTGGTCCGACGTGGAGAACGCGGTCGATCAGGGCGCCATCGTGCCGGCGCAGGCCCATGCGCTGTGGGCGAGCTGGGCTTTGCCCGGTAGCGCCACGCGGGTGGGCGCGGGTGAACCGCGGTCAGAGGGCACGGATGTGGAGGGCATTCCCTGGAGCAGCACGACGGCCGCGGAGCTCGCTCCGGCGCCGGTCGAAAGCTCTGTGCTCATGCGCGTGCTGGCGCTGCTGGCGGCTGCCGGGGTGGGCGCGGCGCTGACGCTGCTGTTGCTCGGTAACCTCTGAGCCGCTAGTCACTCTGGATCCAGCCGGTCCCGGCGCGTTGGCCGGCCTGGCGTTGCAGGTCCTGCTGCATCTGTTTTTCAAACTGTTCCCGCGACTCGCGCACCCGCTGCACGAAGTCGTCTTCATCGTGCCGGCTGGCGCGCGCGCTCTTCAGGAAGTGGTTCGAATAGCGGCGGAAGTCGTCGGCCAGTTCGCGCGCATGGAAGCGGTCAAAACCCAGCAACTCCAGCGTGGCGCGCGCGCTGCGCAGCGAGCTTTCGAACACTTCGCGCTGCACGTGGTGCACCTCGGCTTCTTCCAGTTCCATGGCGTGCACGGCGTCGTAGGCGCGTGCAAGGATGGGCAGGTTCGGGTGTGACTGGCGCAGTTCGTGCACCAGCTGGTTGGACTGCACCGGGTCGTCGATGGCGATCACCACCGCCTGCGCGTGGGCGATGCCGGCGGCGTGCAGCAGGTCGGGCTGGGTGGCGTCGCCGAAGTACACCTTGAAGCCGAAGCGCCGCGCGGAGTCGACGGTGTCGGCGTCGTGGTCGATCACGGTGGGCTTGATGCCCGCGCTCAGCAGCACGCGCGCCACGATCTGGCCGTAGCGGCCGAAGCCGGCGAGCAACACGGGCGGGTGTTCGTCTTCGATGGCGTCGGCCGGGCGGGTCTCGGTCTCGGGGCAGCCCCAGCGGTCGTAGGCAAGCAGCAGCAGCGGCGTGCTCACCATGGACAGCGCGGCAATGAGCGTGAGCAGGTCGGCATCGGCCGCAGGCATGACCGCCGAGGCCTTGGCCGCGGCCAGCACCACGAACGCAAACTCGCCCACCTGTGAGAGCAGCACCGCCAGCAGCGTGCGCTGGCTGCCGCGCAGGCCTACCGCGCGGCCGAGCAGCCACAGGCCCAGCGCTTTCAGCGCCACCACCAGCACCAGCCCCAGGCCCACCTGCAGCGGCGCCGTGAGCACCAGGCCGAGCTGCATGCTCATGCCGACCGCGATGAAAAACAGGCCGAGCAGCAGGCCTTTGAACGGCAGGATGTCGCTCTCCAGCGCGTGGCGGTATTCGGAGCTGGCCAGCAGCACACCGGCCAGGAAGGCGCCCAGGCCCATGGACAGGCCCACGGTCTGCATCAGCAGGGCCACGCCCAGCACCAGCAGCAGCGCAAAGCCGGTGAACAGCTCGCGCACCTGCATGCGCGCGATGAACCGCATGGCGGGGTAGGCCACGTAGCGGCCCGCCAGCACGACGCCCACCACGGCGGCGATCTGCAGCAACGGCCCGCCGCTGCCGTGGCCCGCGTTCACTTCGGGCGCGGACTGTGTGCCCAGCGCAGCGGCCAGGCCCAGCAGCGGGATGGCCGCGATGTCCTGGAACAGCAGCATCGAAAAGCCGTTGCGCCCCACGGGCACGGCCATGAGGTGGCGCTCCTGCAGCAGGCCGACGACGATGGCGGTGCTGGAGAGCGCCATCGCCAGGCTGCCCACCAGCGCGGCCTGCCAGGTCCAGCCCATCAGCAGGCCGAGCGGGAACAGCAGCGCGGCGCAGAGCAGCATCTGCAGCGTGCCGCCGCCGAACACGGCTGCGCGCATGGCCCACAGGCGCTTGGGCTCCAGCTCCAGTCCGATGACGAAGAGCATCAGCACCACACCGAGTTCGGACACGTGCAGGATGGCGGCCGGGTCGCTCACCAGCGCAAAACCCACTGGCCCGATCACGATGCCGGCCACCAGATAGCCGAGCACCGAGCCCAGGCCGAGCTTCACGGCCAGCGGCACGAACACCAGCGCGGCGAGCAGGAACAGGATGCCCTGGGTCATGCGGCGGCCCCTTCGGCGGCGGGCAGGGCGAGCGCGCTGCGGTGGGCCAGCAGGTGCTGCGCCAGCGGGGCACAGCTGGCTTCGCGCTCGGCGTCGCTGACCATGTGGCCGGCGTGCACCACGTAGGGCGGCAGCCAGTGCATGCCGCAGTAGCGCGCGGTCTGTTCGATGGGCGCGATGAAGTCGGCGAAGGGGCGGCCGTGTTCACCGCCGGGTGCGTAGGCCGCGGCGCTGGCGCCAGCGCTGGCGACCCACCAGACGGTCTTGCCGCGCAGGGCGTTGCCGCCGTCGCCGTAGGCCCAGCCGTGCACCAGCACCTGGTCAAACCAGTGTTTCATCAGCGCGGGCACGCTGTACCAGTGGATCGGCGTGAGCCACACCACGAGCTGCGCGCCCGCCAGCGCTTCGCGCTCGGCGGTGGCGTCGATGTCGAAGTCGGGGTAGAGCTCGTAGAGCGAACGCACGGTGGTGTCGGGCGCGTTGTCAAAGACGCGCCGGAGCCGCTGTGTGACGAGCGAGCGGCGCGGGTGCGGGTGGGCGTGGATGACCAGGGTGTTCGGCATGGCGTCGGTTGCGTGGGCCAGGGGGCTCGCCACGATAGCACCGCGCGCCTTCACTGGCCGAAGCGCGGGCCGTCTTTCAGGAAGGCTTCTTCTTCGGGCGTGCTCACGCGGCCGAGCGCGGCGTTGCGGTGCGGGAAGCGGCCGAATTTCTTGATGATGTCGAGGTGCTGGTAGGCGAAGCGCAGGTTGCCGGCCAGGGTGTCGCGCAGCTCGGGCGTGGTGGTGGCGAGCAGGTGGGTGAAGCGGGCGACGCATTCGTCCTGCAGGGCCCGGTTCTCGGCGTGCATGAGCGGCATGTAGAGGAACACGCGGCCCACGCGCGGGAGTTCGGCGTCTTGCGCCAGCGCGAGGGACTGCAGCACGAGCTTCTGCGCGCGGCCGTCGCCGGCGAAGGCGCGCGCCTGGCCGCGGAACACATTGCGGGTGAACTGGTCGAGCACCACGATGAGCGCGAGGCGCGACTCCAGCTGCGCCTCCCAGTCGTGGAGCCCGCCGCCGAGCGCGCTCTCGACCAGGGCGCCAAAGTTCTGCGTGATCAGCGCGTCCTGCGCGGCGCCGCCGCCGAACCAGAGTGCGCTGCGGTCGCTGGTGGGCCAGTCGTGGAGCAGGCCATCGCCGAACCAGAAGTCGAGCACTTCCTGCGGCTGTGTGGTGATGTCGGTCATTTTTTACCTCCCATTCAGACAGTCGTGCGTTACTTTTGGCAACGTCTTTGACTGTGCATGCGGTACAGAACACGGATGATTCTCCTGTAATAGGCACACGGTGACCAGACAGGCACCGTCAACAGGAGCAACCACGATGAACACGATGACTTTCAAAACGCCATGGGGCCGCAGCTCGGGACTGGCCAAAGGTCTGGCGCTGTTGGCGCTGGCTGCTGCCGGCTGGGCCGCCACCACCGGTACCGCGCAAGCGCGCGACAACGTCCACTTCTCGATCGGCTTGCACGCCCCCGGTGTGGCCGTGGGTGTGTCGAACGCACCGCCGGTGTATTACCAGCCCTATGTGATCCAGCACCAGCCGTATCCGTACCCTTACGTGCGGCCGGTGGTGGTGGCGCCAGCGCCGGTGTATTACTACCCGGGCCACCCGGGCCGGGGCTACGGTCCGCGCTGGGACGACCGCCGCGACTGGCGCCATGACCGCCGCCACGACCGTCGCGATTGGCGCCATGACCGTCACGACCGCCACGACCGCCATGATGGTCGCTGGGACGACGACCGTCGCGGTGACGGCCGCCGCTGAGGACTGACGGGCCCGCTGCGCCCAGCCGCTCAGAGCTGGCGCAGCGTGTCGTGGTTGGCCTGGGCGGTGGCGCGAAAGCCGGCTGAAATGCGGGCGTCGCCCGCCGCCGCAGCCCAGAACACGAGAGCCAGTTCACGGGCCTGCGGCCATTCGGCCAGGGTGTTGGCCGTGGGGTGCAGGGGCCGTTCGCTGAAACGGCGCTCGACCAGCTCGCCGTTCACCGGCGCGTACAGCATGGGCAGCATGTCGTAGGTGGGCGAGAGGCGCCAGTCGTCGTTGTCCAGAAGCAAAGATATGTTGCCGTAGTGACGATCGGTGTTCGCGATCAGCGCGCCATAGGCTTCGAGCACGCGCAGGTGGCTGGCGTCTTCTTCGTTGAGCAGGCCCCGCTGCACCATGCGCAGCGAGGTGGCGGCCCAGTCGTCGATCTGGCCCACGTATTCCGAGTCGTAGACCAGCAGCGAGACCATGCCGATGCGGCCACGCGCCGTGCGATCGAAACGCTGCGCTTCCAGAAACACCCGCCCACCCGCCGCCACGATGCGCGTCTGCGCCGCCGGCAGGCCGGCCTGCGCCAGCGTGTGCAGCGCCAGGTGTTCACAGACCAGCAGGTCGCGCATCCGCTGGTCGGCCGGGGCATCGCCCGCGGGCGAAAACTTCACGATCACCGCCTGCCCGTTGAACACGGTGCAGAACTTGGGCTGTTCGCCGCCGGCCGACGAGCCGGGCAGCGTGCCCTGCATGGCCTGCTCGGCCAGCGCCGGGTATTCAAGCTCGGGGACGCTCACGCGCGAGGCGCGCTGCGCGAGCGTGTGGAAACGCTCGAACGCGGGCTGGCCAACGATCAGGTTGCCGGGCAGATCGTCGCCGGCCTGCACCAGCGCCTTCAATACGTCGTCGTCGCTCCAGTAGCGCAGGTCGCCGGGCAGGCGCAGTTCGGGGTGGGCGAGCGCGAAGGTGCGGCCCATGAAGCCCTGGGGGCGCATGTCGTTCAGGAACCAGGGCAGGCCGTCGTGCAGCTGGCTCAGGCCGTCTGCCTCGTCGACCCAGAAGCGCCCGCCGGGCAGCGGCACCATGCGGCCGAAGGGGCTGGCCTGGCCTTGCGCGTCCACCCGCATCATGGGCACGGCGCTGCCCACGCCTTCGATGGCGCGCGGCAGCAGGTAGCGCTGCGAGCGCGCGGCCCCCACCTTGAGCACCCGGCCACTGCGCAACAGCGGCGCGAGCAGCCGCGACACGGTGGCCTGGCTCACGCCCAGCCGGGCTTGCAGCTCGGCGCTGCTGGCCACGCCGCCGAGTTCGCGCAGGCGGGTGAGTGCGGCGTTTTCAGGCGGGTCGCTGGCGGTCATTGAATCAAAATATGAATAGATAAACGAATATCATATTTCACTCTTCATGTGCCCGCTCATATCCGTGTATTGAATAGATACCAGCTGTTTCGAGCGATCAGGCGCCGCGGCTGCGTGCGATGCGCGCCGCCAGCCGCGCCGCCACCCGGGCGGTGAGGCCATCGCGGTCCAGCGCCGGGTTGAGTTCGGCGATGTCGGCCGCGACCACGCGGCCCGACGCCAGCACCTGATCGATCAGCCGCTCCACCTGCGCCAGCGGAACGCCCAGCGGCGCCGGCGCCGAGACGCCCGGGGCCTGCCCGCCGGGCAAGACATCCAGACACACCGTGAGGTACACCGCGTCGCTGCGCGCGAGGTCAATCGCCAGCGCCTGCTGCGCGTCGCGCAGGCCGGCGGCGTCCTGCAGGCTGTCGTCGAGCCAGTAGCGCACGCCCATGGCGTGGGCGCGGTCGAACAGGGCCTGGGTGTTGGCGAAGCGGCTGATGCCGAAGACGCGGTAGTTGAAGGTCTGGCCGCGCTCGGCGCACCAGTCGTGCATCTGGCGGAACGGCGTGCCCGAGTTGCCCCGGGCGGCCACGCGCAGGTCGAAGTGCGCATCGAGGTTGACCACGAGCAGGCGGCTGGCGTCGGGCCGGGCCTGCACGATGCCCTGGAACGTGCCCCAGGCCATTTCGTGGCCACCGCCGAGCACCAGCGGCAGGCTGCCGCGCGCCATGGCTTCGGCCACGCGCTCGCCCAGTTGCGCCTGCGCGGTTTCGAGCCCGCCGTCGGCGCAGCCCACATCGCCCGCGTCCCAGAGCGCCGGTTCACCGAGCACCGGCAGGTTGGCCAGCGCACCGCGCAGCGCGAGCGGCCCGGCGGCGGCGCCGGTGCGCCCGGCGTTGCGGCGCACGCCTTCGTCCACGGCAAAGCCGATCAGCGTGACGCCGCCGGAGCTGTGTGCGGCGGCGGGCTGCACGCGATGGTGCCAGCGGGTGCTGACGCCGGTTTCTTCGGCATCGTCACGGCCGCGCCATTCAAAGGTGTCGGTGGGGTTCATGTGCGCTCCAGGCCCGCCGCGATCACACGACGACAGGGGTTGTGGCCAAACCAGTAGGCCAGTTCGTTCGGGTGGTGAAGGTCCCAGGCCACGAAGTCGGCGCGTTGTCCGGCGGCGAGCTGGCCGCGGTCGGTCAGGCCGAGGGCGCGCGCGGCGTGCAGCGTGATGCCCTGCACCGCTTCGAGCGGCGTGAGGCGGAACAGCGTGCAGGCCATGCTGGCCATGAGCAGCAGCGACAGGCCCGGCGAGGTGCCGGGGTTGTGGTCGGTGGACACGGCCATGGGCACGCCGGCTTCGCGCAGCGCCGCGATGGGCGGCAGCTTGGTTTCACGCAGGAAGTAATACGCGCCGGGCAGCAGCACGGCCACGGTGCCTGCCGTCTTCATGGCGGCGATGCCGGCCTCGCTCAGGTGTTCGAGGTGGTCGCACGAGAGCGCGCCGAACGACGCCGCGAGCGCGGTGCCGCCTTGGTCGGAGAGTTGTTCGGCGTGCAGCTTGACGGGCAGGCCGAGGGCTTTGGCCGCTTCAAAGACACGGCGCGTCTGGGCGGGGCTGAAGCCGATGTTCTCGCAGAAGGCATCGACCGCGTCGACCAGGCCCTGGGCGTGCAGCTCGGGCAGCCAGGCGCAGACGGCGTCGATGTAGTGATCGGGCCGGCCGTCGAATTCGGGCGGCAGGGCGTGGGCGCCGAGGAAGGTGGTTTTCACATCCAGGCGTTGCTCAACGCCGAGCCGGCGCGCCACGCGCAGGCAGCGCGCTTCGGCTTCCAGCGAGAGGCCGTAGCCCGACTTGATTTCCAGCGTGGTCACACCCTCGGCCATGAGGCAGCGGGCGCGCTGCGTGGCGCTGGCGAGCAGGGCGTTTTCGCTGGCGTTTCGCGTGGCCGCGACGGTGGAGCGGATGCCGCCGCCTGCGCGCGCGATGGCTTCGTAGCTCGCGCCCTGCAGGCGTTGCTCGAACTCGGCCGCGCGCTGACCGCCGTAGACCAGGTGGGTGTGGCAGTCCACCAGGCCGGGGGTGACCAGCGCGCCGCCGAGGTCGATTTCGTGAGCGGGCCGGGCGTGGTCGGGCAGGCCGCGGTTCGGGCCGACCCAGGCGATCTGGTCGCCGTCGGTGAGGATGGCGCCGTCCTCGATCAGGCCCCAGCCGTCGGCGCCTTGAGCGGGGTCCAGCGAGGCGATGCGGGCGTTGTGCCAGAGGGTGGTGGTGGTCATGGGGTCACGCCTTCGGGAATGTGGTGCAGCCACCAGCCTACGGCCGGTGCGGGGACGTCCGGTTCAAAGCGCCAGTCGCCCGGAGGCGGCGCGTCGAACCAGAGCAGGCAGAGGGCGGGCAGGGCACGCTGCTGATCGCCGTTGCGCCAGCGGCCGGCCACGCGCGCGAAAAGGCCGGCCTGAGCGCCGGGAGGGGCTGACCAGGCGGTGCCGGGCGACACGGTGGCCATGCCGCCCGTGCCGCCGCGAACCATGAGGTTGAGGTCGCGCACCGGGCCGCCCATCAGGCGGCAGCCGGGCGCCGCAGCGCCGTCGAAGGCCAGCGGCGCATCGCCCGGGCGCAGCGCCAGCGATTGGTCGGGAAAGTCCAGCACCACGCCCTCGCCCGAGAGCAGCGTGAACCAGCGTTGCACGCGAGGGAAGGCCGAAAACGGCCCGTCAGCGGCGATGTCGGCCACGCTGATGCGCAGCCGCCAGTCTGCCGGATCGGGCCAGGTCAGCAGCTCGCGCGTGACGCCACCGCCGTTGCGCCACGGCGTGGCCGGAGCGCTGTCGACGGTGATGCTGCGCGCGGTGTTCATGGCGCGTTCAGTGCGACCACACCGAAGCAAACAGGTCCTGGTGCGCCGCACCGGCCGCACCCTCCAGCACCAGCCGGCGCGCGGCTTCGATGTCGGGTGCGAACAGGCGGTCTTTGTCGTAGAACGGCACCTGGGCGCGCAGTGCGGCATGCACCTGAGCGAGGCGGGGCGAGGTGGCGAGCGGGCGGTGGAAGTCCACGCCCTGCGCGGCGGCCAGCCACTCGATGCCGAGGATGGTGGCGGTGTTGTCGGCCATCTCGGCCAGGCGGCGCCCGGCGTAGGTGGCCATGCTCACGTGGTCTTCCTGGTTGGCGCTGGTGGGCAGGCTGTCGACGCTGGCGGGGTGCGCGTGCGACTTGTTCTCCGAGGCCAGCGCTGCAGCGGTGACGTGGGCGATCATGAAGCCGCTGTTGAGGCCCGGGTTGTCCACCAGGAAGGGCGGCAGGCCCGAGAGCGTGCTGTCGATCAGCAGCGCGATGCGGCGCTCCGAAATCGCGCCGATCTCGGCGATGGCCAGCGCCAGCGTGTCGGCGGCGAAGGCGACCGGCTCGGCGTGGAAGTTGCCGCCCGAGAGCACCTCGTTGGTGTCGGTGAACACCAGCGGGTTGTCGGTGACGGCGTTGGCTTCGGTGAGCAGGGTGCGCGCGGCGTTGACGATGAGGTCGCGGCAGGCGCCCATGACCTGCGGCTGGCAGCGCAGGCTGTAGGGGTCCTGCACGCGCTCGTCGTCCACCACGTGCGAGAGGCGGATCTGACTGCCCGCGAGCAGGGCGCGCGTGGCGGCTGCCACGGCGATCTGGCCGGGCTGGCCGCGCACCGCGTGGATGCGCGGGTCGAACGGCGCGTCGCTGCCCTTGGCCGCGTCCACGCTGAGCGCGCCGGTCACCGTGCCGGCTTCGAGCAGGCGCTCGGCCATGAACAGGCCGTGCAGCGCGAGCGCGGTGGAGACCTGGGTGCCGTTGATCAGCGCCAGGCCTTCCTTGGCCGCGAGTGTGAGCGGGGCGATGCCGGCGGCCTTGAGCGCCGCAGCGGCGGGTAGCCACTCGCCGTTCATGCGCACCTCGCCTTCGCCCATCAGGGCCAGCGTCATGTGCGACAGCGGCGCGAGGTCGCCCGAGGCGCCGACCGAGCCCTTGACGGGGATGCGCGGCGTGATGCCGGCGTTGAGCAGGGCGAGCAGGGTGTCGATGATCACCGGGCGCACGCCCGAGTAACCGCGCGCGAGGCTCGCTGCCTTCATCAGCACCACGAGGCGCACGGTGGCGTCGCTCATGGGTTCGCCGGTGCCGACCGAGTGCGACAGGATCAGGTTGCGCTGCAGCAGCTCCAGCTGGTCGTCGGGGATGCGCGTCTTGGCGAGCTTGCCGAAGCCGGTGTTGATGCCGTAGGCCGCATCGCCTTTTTGCACGATGGCGTGGATCGCCGCGGCCGAAGCCGCGATACCCGCTTGCGCGTCGTCGCTGAGTTGGATGCGCACGGGCTGTTGCCATACGGTGCGCAGATCGGCCAGGCTCATCTGGCCGGGTTGCAGGGTGAGGGAGTGGGTCATGGTGTGAAGTGTCATCCGATCATGGGCAGATTGAGGCCCTGTTTCTTTGCAGTCGCGATCGCCAGCTCGTAGCCCGCATCGGCGTGGCGCATCACGCCCGAGCCGCAGTCGTTCACCAGCACCCGCGCCAGGCGCTCGGCGGCGGCGTCGGTGCCGTCGGCCACGATCACCATGCCCGAGTGTTGCGAGTAACCCATGCCCACACCGCCACCGTGGTGCAGGCTGACCCAGCTCGCGCCGCCGGCGGTGTTGAGCAGGGCGTTGAGCAGCGGCCAGTCGCTCACGGCATCGGTGCCGTCTTTCATGGCCTCGGTCTCGCGGTTGGGGCTGGCGACCGAACCGGTGTCGAGGTGGTCGCGGCCGATCACGATGGGCGCCTTGAGCTCGCCGTTTTTCACCATCTCGTTGAAGGCCAGGCCGGCGATGTGGCGCTCGCCCAGGCCGAGCCAGCAGATGCGCGCGGGCAGGCCCTGGAAGGCGATGCGCTCGCGCGCCATGTCGAGCCAGCGGTGCGTGTGGTGGTTGTTAGGGAACAGTTCCTTGATCTTGGCGTCGGTCTTGTAGATGTCTTCCGGGTCGCCCGAGAGCGCGACCCAGCGGAACGGGCCCTTGCCTTCGCAGAACATGGGGCGGATGTAGGCGGGCACGAAGCCGGGGAAATCGAACGCGTTCTTCACGCCCTGGTCGAACGCGACCTGGCGGATGTTGTTGCCGTAGTCCACCGTGGGGATGCCCATGCTCTGGAAATCCAGCATGGCCTGCACGTGCACCGCGCAGCCCTGCGCGGCCTCCGCGGTGAGGCGGGCGTGTTGCGCCGGGTCCTTCTGTGCGGTCTTCCATTGCGCCACGCTCCAGCCCACGGGCAAGTAGCCGTTGATGAGGTCGTGCGCCGAGGTCTGGTCGGTCACCAGGTCGGGTCGGATGCCGCCGGCCTTGGCGCGCTTCACCAGCTCGGGCAGCACCTCGGCGGCGTTGCCGAGCAGGGCGATGGAGACGGCTTCTTTCTTCGCCGTGTGCTCTTTGATGAGTTCGAGCGCGTGGTCGATGTCGCGCGCCTGTTTGTCCACGTAGCGCGTGCGCAGGCGGAAGTCGATGCTGCTCTGCTGGCACTCGATGTTGAGCGAGCAGGCGCCGGCCAGTGTGGCGGCCAGCGGCTGCGCACCGCCCATGCCGCCGAGGCCGGCGGTGAGGATCCACTTGCCGGACAGATCATTGCCGTAATGTTGCTTGCCGGCTTCGACGAAGGTCTCGAACGTGCCCTGCACGATGCCCTGGCTGCCGATGTAGATCCAGCTGCCGGCGGTCATCTGGCCGTACATGAACAGGCCCTTGCGGTCGAGCTCGTTGAAGTGCTCCCAGTTGGCCCACTTGGGCACCAGGTTGCTGTTGGCGATCAGCACGCGCGGCGCGTTGCTGTGGGTCTTGAACACGCCGACCGGCTTGCCCGACTGCACCAGCAGGGTTTCGTCGTCGTTCAGGTCTTTGAGCGAGGCGAGGATCTGGTCGAAGCAGGCCCAGTCGCGCGCGGCGCGGCCGATGCCGCCGTAGACCACGAGGTGCTGCGGGTTCTCGGCGACCTCGGGGTCGAGGTTGTTCTGGATCATGCGGTAGGCGGCCTCGGCGATCCAGCTCTTGCAGGTCAGCGTGTTGCCGCGCGGGGCACGGATGACGCGGGTGGGGTCGAGGCGGGGGTCGGTGTTGGTGTTCATGGGAACTCCTTGAAGAAATCGGTGGGTGAAAAAGAGGTATTGATTGCTACCTCACGCCGGAGCGTGATCCGCGACGCACGAGGCACCCAACCGAGGGGCACCGCCGGGCCGGCTTTGCCGGACGGCCAGTGCCGCCCCCTTGAGGGGGTCGCGCGGAGCGCGGCGGGGGTGTCATCTAGCCAATCCAGCCCTGGGCAAACGCGATGTGGCCGGCGCCGGCGGCCAGCAGGATGCTCAGCGCGGTGCGCACGAACCAGACGGCGACCATCTGGCGCAGTGACATCGGAATGCGCGTGGCCAGCACGCAGGGGATCGAGCCGGAGAAAAACAGCACCGAGCTGACCGAGACCACGGCGGCGACGTAGCGCACCACCGGGTCGGCGCCCTTGAGCTGGAGCGCGGGCAGGAACATCTCGGCCAGGCCCGAGGCCAGGGCCTTGCTGGTGGCAACCGGTTCGGCCAGGCCACCGAGCCACACGAAGGGCAGCAGCAACAGGCCGAGCACGTCGAACACCGGCGTGTAGCGCGCCAGCAGCAGGCCGATCAGGCCGACGGCGAGGATGGTGGGCACCACCGCGCTGGCCATGGCGAGGCCGTCGCGCAGGTTGTCGCGCAACACGCGCCACAGCGGCGGTGCGTTGCTGGCCTGGGCCAGGCCGGCGTCCCAGGCGGCTTGCCAGCGGTTGCGCCCGGCGGGCAGGGCGTTGCTCACGCCGCCGCTGTTGTCCATGCGCGAGATCGGCGGCAGCCAGGTGGTGATGGCGGTGACGGCGAACGCGATCACGAAGGTGGACCAGAAGTAGAAGTTCCAAGCTTCCATCAGGCCCAGCGTCTTGGCCACGATGACCATGAAAGCGGCCGAGACCGTGGAAAAGCCGGTGGCGATGATGGCCGCTTCACGCGCCGTGTACTTGCCTTCGACGTAGACGCGGTTGGTGATCAGCAGGCCAACCGAGTAGCTGCCGACGAAGGAGGCGACGGCGTCGATCGCGGAGTGACCGGGCGTGCGCCAGATCGGCCGCATGACCGGCTGCATCAGCACGCCCACCAACTCCAGCAGGCCGAAGCCCACCAGAAAGGCCAGCGCCACCGCGCCCAGCGGCACGATCAGGCCGACGGTGAGCGCGAGCTTGTCGAACAGGAAGGGCAGCATGTCCTTTTCGAACAGCGGCGCGGGCCCGAGTTTCAGCAAATACATCAGCGCCAGCACCAGGCCCATGACCTTGAGCACGCTGAACACGGCGGTGGTGGTGCTGGCGCGCCAGCTGCCCCGGGCGAAGGGCGCGGCCGCGCCCCAGGCCATGAGCGCCAGCACCAGCGCGATCGAGAGGCTGCGCTGTTGCTGGGCGAGGTAGGTGGCGGCGTGGTCGAACAGGATGGTGGTCTTGCCGGCGATCTCCAGCGGCAGGAAAAACATCACCAGCCCGATGCTGCTGTAGGCCAGCAGGCGCAGGAAGGCGGCGGCGGGGACGGGCGGGCTGGACGTCGTGGCGGTGCGGGTGTTCATGGGCTGTTTCCTCGGGGCGGTTTCGACGGTATGTCTGTACATATCGAAATTTCTGTCTTTGATATGTATATACAACTTTATCTGGCCATAATCCCTCCTGTCAATACCACTTCATCGGTTTGCACCCCCGTAAAAACCCTATGACGAACGGTTCCACCCCTTTGCCCGCCGCGGCTGCCGACGACCGCAAGCCCGCCTATCTGCGGGTGAAGCAGCATGTGCTGGCGCAGATCCAGAGTGGCACCTGGCAGGAGGGCGAGGCGATCCCGGGCGAAGAGGCGCTGGCGCGCACGTTCGGCGTGTCGCGCATGACGGTGAACCGCGCGATCCGCGAGCTGAGCGACGAGCAGATCGTGGAGCGGGTGCAGGGCTCGGGCACTTACGTGGCACAGCAGAAGTACCAGGCCACGCTGGTCGAGATCCGCAACATCGCCGAAGAGATCGCCGCGCGTGGCCACGTGCACCGCAGCGAGCTGCACAAGCTGGAGCGCACCAAGGCCGGCGAGGCGCTGGGGCGGCAGTTCGGGCTGAAGGCCGAGCAGCCGCTGTTCCATTCGGTGGTGGTGCACTTCGAGGACGGTGAGCCGATCCAGGTCGAAGACCGATACGTCAACCCGTCTGTGGCGCCGGACTACCTCGCGCAAGATTTCGCGAGTCAGACACCCAACGCCTACCTGATGCGCGTGGCGCCGCTGCAGGGCGTGCGCTTCGTCATCGAGGCCTGCCTGCCGCCGCGCGACGTGGCCGAGATGTTGCACATGGCGTCCGAAGAGCCTTGTCTGGTGCTGCGTCGGCAGACGCATTCACAGGGGCAGGTGGCGTCGGTGGCGGCGATGTGGCACCCGGCGGCGCGTTACCGGTTTACGGGCAGTTTTTAGCGCCTTCTTGCAAGGTCATTCCTGTGATCTGCGAGCGAGTGGTGAGCTCGTTCGTTGCACCGCGCGGTGCCAAGGCGTGTGCGGGCAGGCCGCAGCGCTTGAGTGAGGCGGTCGGTGCGATGCACCGACTCCCCTGCGATGCTCGCGGCCGTGGCCCGTCGCACAACTCGCTGCGTTCGCTGCGCTCTCTCCGCTCAGACAAGTGCGACGAGTCAGTCAACGAAGCGCGCTGCGCGCGCAGCCACGGCCACTGCGCTTCTCGGCGCCTCACATGGCGCGCTGCGGCCTGCCCACACACGCCTTGGCCAACAGGGTGTAGGCGCGCCACCGTTGGAATACCCCTCCGTCTCTAGCTGAGGCAGGCGCTGCCCGGTGGGGGCGATGTTCCGGAGTGGCTGTGTCCGCCCGTCTGGGGTCGGGCGCGCCAGTGCGCGCTTCGTTTCATGCTCGCGGCCACTGTCTGAGCGGAGAGAGCGCAGCGAACGCAGCGAGTTTGGCCGCGCCGGCCCCAGACGGGTGGGCACAGCGAAGTCGGCGCAACGCGCCGACCACTCCGGATGAGCCCCCGCCGGGCAGCGCCTGCCGCAGCCGCGAGGTGCTGCACCCGTGAACAAGTTGCCCGCACACACCAGACAGAGGGCAAAAAAGACCCCGAAAGGCCAGGCATTCACATCGCCTTGAACTGCCCAGCGTAAAGCCGGCTTACGGACCAAGACTCCGTGCGTCCCCTCAGCCGCAGGCTGAGCTTGCCGGCTTCGTCGCGGCTGACGCTGTGAATCGCGGTGGCGCGCACCACGGTTCCTCGGTGGATCTGCCAGAACAGGCTCGCGTCGAGCTGCGGCGTGAGATCTTTGAGGGGGGTGCGGATCAGCAGCTCTTCGCTGGCGGTGAGCACGCGCACGTATTTGTCGGCGGCCTCGAACACCAGCACCTCGTCGATTGGCACCAGCCGGATCTGCTGGCCCACGCTGGCCTGGATCACGCGCAGGGGCTCGCTGGGCGTGGACGCCATTGCGGGCGCGAGCAGGGCGCGCAGCTGGGTCAGCGTGTGTTCGAGCGGCGCGGCGACCTCGGCGGGGCTGCGCTGCGCCAGCACCTGCTGCACGCGCTGCACCGTGCGCGCCAGGCGCTCGGGCTGCACCGGCTTGAGCAGGTAGTCCACCGCTTGTGCCTCGAAGGCCTGCACGGCGTACTGGTCGTAGGCGGTGACGAAGACGATGGCCGGGAAAGGCGCCGCGCCCGGGCCAGCTTCTGGCCAATCTTCGGCCAGCTGCACGGCGGCTTCCAGGCCGCTCAGGCCGGGCATGCGGATGTCGAGAAACAGCACCTGCGGTTTCAGCGCGAGCGCCTGCGTCACCGCGGCGGCACCGTTGCCCACGGTGGCCAGCAACTGCAGCCCGGGCCAGGCGCGCGCGAGTTCGGCCTGCAGCGCGGCGGCCAGCAGCGGTTCGTCTTCGGCGATGAGGGCGGTGGCGTTCATGGCTGGGGGGTGTTCACGAAAGGCAAGTGGATGCGCACCGTGGCGCCGTGGCCGGGTTGCGCGCTCAGGTCCACGCGTCCGCCGCCGGGCAGGCTGGCCACGCGCTCACGCACCTGCGACAGGCCGAAGCCGCTGCCGCTCGGCGGGGCACCGCCGGTGTCCATGCCGACGCCGGTGTCGACCACTTCCAGCAGCAGCTGCCCGGTGCCGTCGTTGCTGGCGCGGATGTCGATGCGGCCACCGTCGAGCTTGGGTTCGAGGCCGTGGCGGATGGCGTTTTCCACCAGCGGCTGCAGCAGCAGCGGCGGCACCGGATGGCGCTGCAACGCCTCGGGCAGGTCCAGCGTGTACGACAGGCGCGGCCCCATGCGCACGGCCATGAGTTCGAGGTAGTCGCGCAGGCGGGCGAACTCGTCGGCCAGGGTGTGGCTACCGGTCGAGCCGTCGGTGCGCGAGGCGCGCAGCGTGGCGCGCAGGTAGTCGTTGAGGCGGTCGAGCATGCGAATGGCGCGCGGCGGGTCGGTGGCGATCAGGGCGCGCAGGTTGGCCAGGGTGTTGAACAGCATGTGGGGTTCAAGCTGCGTCTCCAGCAGCTTGAGCCGCGCTTCGGTGGCCTGGCGCTGCAGGTCCTGGTTGCGCGCGCGCTGGTAGAAGCTGAACAGGAAGCCCAGGCTGATGCCCAGGGTGGAGAGCCAGAAACCGAAGAAGCGCAGGGGCGACACGGTCAGCAGCTCCCAGGTGGAGTGGCCGGTGTAGGCGTCGCCGACGAAGGTGCCGAGCGTGTAACCGACCACGACGCCCGCCAGCAGGTAGGCCATCATGCGCAGCGACAGCCCCCAGTAGTGCGGCCCCTGCGTGCCGAGCAGGCGGTGCAGCGCGATGCGGCCGGGGTCGGTGAGGAACCAGATGGCGGTGCTGATGGCGTAGCTGTAGACCAGGGCCGCGTCGAGGCTGTGGTTCTTGTGGCCCGAACCCCACTGGAACAGCGCGATCAGCAGCGCCACGGCCCAGACGATGCCCATGCGCTGAGCCACGCCGCGTCGGCTGTCGGGGGGCAGCCAGCGCAGCAGGGCGGAGTCGGGGCGCAGGGTCATGGGCAGCAGCAGCCGTTGGTGGGACGCGGACGATTCTGGCACGCTGACCTCAGCCTGCGAAAGCACCCAGCCGGGCTGCGACGGGCGCTGGCGCGGAGCGCCGGATGTGCCACTCGGCCCAGAGCAGGTTGGGCACCCAGCACAGCCAGGCGATGGCGGCGTAGGCCGGTGCCAGCGGCAGGCCGCTGACGAAGGACAGCGGCAGGTAGAGCCGCAGCGTCACGGCCGCGCAGGCAAGCGCAAAGTTGCGCAGCATCCAGCGCCGGTGTTCGTCAACCCGGCCCTGGCGGATGGCGCGGTAGGCGCGCCATCCGCTGAACAGCCAGAGCAGGGCGAGCACGCCAAAACCAAGGTTGGCCACAGGGCCGCCGAAGGTGTTGGGCGCCAGCAGCAGGCCGGAGACGCCACCGGCCAGCACGCCGCCGCCGAGGTAGACGAGGCCGAGCCAGCGGTGCAGGCGCGGGTGACGCGCGCGCAGCGCGGGCAGGAACTGCCAGGGGCCGATCAGCAGCGCCAGGGCGGCGGCCATCACGTGCACGTAGAACACGGCGGGGTGGTGGCGCGCGAAGCTGGCCTGGAACTCGGGCGCTGTGGCCGGCACCTCGGGCAGCAGGCCATAGAGCACCCAGGCGTAGGCGCCCACGCCGAGACAGAGCAGGGTGAGGGTCCACCAGGCGATGGAAGGGTTGGGGCGGTTTGTCATGGTTGTTTTCCGTTGGAGGCGGCGTACAGGCGCTGGCGCTCCTGCTCCACCAGCCGCTGGCGCAGGTCCGATCCCGCGCCGAAGCCAAACACGCCCAGGCCGTGCATCAGCAAGCCGAAGCCCCAGCCCAGGGCCGGCGCCACCGGCCACAGGTGGCCCTGCCACCAGCCCAGCACGGTCAGGCCGCTGATGACACAGAAGTAGATGAAGGCGTGGGTGTACCAGCCCAGGCGGGCCTTGACGCGCCGTTGCGCGAGGCGCTCCTGGTCGGGCGAGAGCGAGAAAGGGGTGCTGGCGTTCATGGGTGGCTCCTGGGTTGGCCGGACGTTGCGGGGACCGTGGCGTGACTGTGCCGCGCGACCCGTTCTGGTGCGAGCCCCTTGAGATGAAACGACGGAGCGTGGGTGTGAAATGCTGCCCGCGGGCGCGAAGGGTGGACGTGGCGCGCTGGCACGGTGCTTCAGACCCGATGATCGGGGGCGGGCCTTGGTGTTCCTACAATGGGTCGACCCACCCCCATTGCCAAGGAACACCGAATGCCCGACACCGCCCGACGACAGCTGCTTTGGTCCGGGATGCTGGTGGCTGGAGCGCTGTCCACCGGGGTACTGACCGGCTGCGCGGCACTGCAACCCAGCCCGCGCACGGTCAAGATTTCCGAGAAGAAGCTGATGGAGGCGATCGCGCGCCAGTTTCCGCGCAGCAACCGTTACCTGGAGCTGTTCGACGTCACGCTGGACACGCCCAGGCTGCGGCTGATGCCGGTGGAGAACCGCATCGGCACCCAGCTGGATTTCACCGTGGGCATGCCGCTGGTCGAGACGCGCACGCAGCGCGGCACGCTCAGCCTGAGCTACGGCCTGCGCCTGGAACCGGTCGACAACACGGTGCGGCTCACCGATGTGCGGCTGGAAAACATGGATCTGCCCGACGCATCGCCGGCGAATGCGGCGCGTTTCAAGCGCCTGGGTGGTGCGCTGGTTCAGGGCTTGCTGCCGGATCTGGTGGTGCACCGCCTCAAGCCCGAAGACCTGGAGTCGGTCGGGCGCCGGGGCTACCAGCCCGGCGCCTTGCGCGTGGTGCCCGGCGGGCTGGAACTGCAGCTCGATCCCTTGCCGCGCTGAACCTGCGTCACCTGCTGGGTGCGGCAGCGCCAGCGGGTACGATAGAACGCTACGAACAGGCCAGTGGTTGGCCTGTTCTTTTTTTGTGACGCGCGCCCCGCGCGCCGGATGCTGTATGGATGTTGTGTTGCTGATCAAGGCCGCCCTGATGGGCATAGTGGAGGGCCTGACCGAGTTCCTGCCGATTTCTTCCACCGGTCACCTGATCCTGGCCGGGAGCCTGCTGGGGTTTCACGACGAGCGGGCCAAGGTGTTCGAGATCGCGATCCAGACCGGCGCGATCTTCGCGGTGATCATCGTGTACTGGCAGCGCCTGCGCGCCACGCTGCTGGGCCTGACCTCGCAGCCCCAGGCGCAGCGCTTCACCCTCAACGTGTTCATTGGCTGCCTGCCCGCCGTCGTGCTGGGCCTGTTGCTCGGCAAGGCCATCAAGGCGCACCTGTTCACCCCGACGGTGGTGGCCACCGCGTTCATCCTGGGGGCCTTTGTCATCCTCTGGGCGGAGCGGCGCCAGCAGGCCAGTGTGCGCGTGCACGATCTGGACGATCTGACCCCGCTGGACGCGCTGAAGGTGGGTCTGGCGCAGTGCTTCGGCCTGATCCCCGGCACCAGCCGCTCGGGCTCCACCATCATCGGCGGCATGCTGTTCGGCCTGTCGCGCAAGGTGGCGACCGATTTCAGCTTCTTCCTGGGCATCCCGATCCTGATCGGCGCCGGCGCCTACAGCCTCTACAAGGCGCGCGACATGCTCTCGATGGCCGATCTGCCGCTGTTTGCCGTGGGCCTGCTGTTTGCGTTTCTCAGCGCCTGGGTCTGCATCCGCTGGCTGCTGCGCTACGTGGCCAGCCACAGCTTCGTTCCGTTCGCCTGGTACCGCATCGCCTTTGGTGCGCTGATCCTGCTGACAGCCCATTTCGGCTGGGTGGACTGGAAAGCTTGAAACACCTCAGGGAAGCGAATCTGGCGATGCCTCGCCGGGCAGCGTGAAACAGAACGTGGCCCCCTGACCGGGTGCGCCCTCGGCCTGGAGCACGCCGCCGTGGCGCTGCACGATGCGCTGCGCCGTGGCCAGACCGATGCCCAGGCCGCTGAACTCGTGCGGCTGGTGCAGTCGCTGGAAAGGCTGGAACAGCTTGTCGGCGCGGCTCATGTCGAAACCCGCACCGTTGTCGCTCACGCAGTAGTGGGTCTGACCGTCCGCCTCGCGGGCGATCACCCGGATGTGTGCTTGCGGTTTGGTGGCGGTGTATTTCCAGGCGTTGTGCAACAGGTTCTGCAGCAGGGCATCGATCAGCGAAGGATCGGCTGAGGCGTGCAGATCGGGTTCCACCGACCAGGAGACCGATCGTTGCGGTGACTCGGCGGCCAGTTCTTCCAGCAGGCGTGTGGCGATGGCGCTGAGGTTGACGGGTTGGCACGCCACTTCGCCGCGACCGATCTGCGAAAGCTGCAGCAGGCCGTCGATGAGCAGGCCCATCTTCTTGCTGGCGCCCATGATGCGCTGCAGGTGGTTTCTGCTGGTGTCGTCGAGCCCGGGATTGTCTTCGCCCAACGCCTGGGCGAAACCGTTGATGATGCGCAGCGGCGAACGCAGGTCGTGGGCCACGGCGTAGGAATAGCTTTCCAGTTCGTCGTAGGCGGCCTTGAGGTCGCGTGTGCGCTCCTGGATGCGCAGTTCCAGCGAAGTGTTAAGACGGCGCACCTCATATTCGGCGCGTTTGCGCTCGGTGATGTCCTGCGTGACGCCAAAGGCGCGCACGGCCCGACCTTCAACGCCGCGCTCGAATTCGGCGCGCACGCTGAACCAGCGGTCTGCACCGTTGATGCGGGCGCGGTAGGTCGAGTTGTAGGCCCCCGTGTTTTTCACCGCGTCCATCCACTCCTGGACCAGGCGCTGCTGGTCTTTGGGGTGGGTGAAGCTGTGCAGCTCCGCGCCACTGAGCTCCGCGCCTGGCAGACCCAGACGCTGGAACGAACCGCTCAGCGCGCGGAAGCGGTCGTTGGCGATGTCGGCCTCCCAGCTGGCGAAACCCGCCAGGGCCTGTGCCTGGCGCATCAGGCGCTCATTTTTTCGAACGGCCTCATCGGCGGCCTTGACGTTGGAGGTGTCCTGCACCACGGAGATGAAATAGTCGGGCAGCCCGGCCTGCCGGCGCATCAGCGCCACGGTCAGGTGCGCCCACACGGTGTGGCCATCTTTGTGGATGTAGCGCTTTTCCAGCGCGTAGCTGTCTCGTTTGCCTGCCAATGCCTGTTTGATGAATTTTTCATCCGGGTCGATGTCGCCGGGGTGGGTGAGATCCTGGAACCGCATCGACAACAGTTCGTCGGCGGTGTAGCCGACCATCCGGCAAAAGGTCTCGTTCACCCGCAACAGCCGGCCGTCCAGTGCCACGTGCGAGATGCCGGCGGAAGCGTGTTCGAAGGTGTCGAGAAAACGCTGCTGGCTGATGCGGGCCAGCTCGCTGGCTTCCCGCAGATGCTGGTTTCTCTGCTGCATGAGCCAGATGGCGCCCACGACGACCAGCTGGGTCAGCAGGTGCCAGAGGTTGAGCCAGAAGGCTTCGCCCGGGTTGTCGAACGCGAACGTCAGGTAGGGTTTGACGAGGAAAAAATTGACCAGCACCATGCCCAGCAGGGTGCTGAGCATGCCGGCGGCGAATCCGCCATAGAGCGCGGCCAGTGCCGCGGCCAGCGAGAGCGTGATGAAGCGCCCGCCCGACTCCGCGGGTGCGAGGGCAACACGCAGCCAGGCCGCCAGCAGGGTGAGCAGGATGGCCACCGTGAAGCGTTGCCAGGCGCTGCGGGACTGGGGTTCCCAGTCGAGCAGGCGCTGCCACGGTGGGGCAGCAATGGGCGGTGTGGCGCTTGACGCAGGGATCGTCATGAAGTGGTTAGGGTGTGCCGTTGCCAGCGTGCGGTACACGCTGCCCAATTTATACCGGAGCCGGGGTCTGGGCGGTGACGGGGACAGCAGGGGAAACCCGGTGCAGTTTCGCCGTTTGTCCCAGGGCCTGTTCACACTATTGTTCGCACTTGGAAAAATAGTGTGAACAGGCCCTAATCAGGCGCCCAGGCTGCGCAGGACGGCGTCGATGGTGGCGGCCGTTTCCTGGGGCTTTTCCATCGGAAACAGGTGGCTGCCTTCCACCATGAGCAGGCGCTCGGGGTGGTCCCGGCCCACCAGCCGGTGCGTCATGGCCATGCCGACTTGTTTCATCTCCAGCGATTCGGTGCCGCCGATGAAGGCCACCGGGCACGGCAGGGGGTGGCGGCGCAGCAGCCGGTCAAGGTTGTGGGGCAGGGTGTTGTAGATCGCGGTTTCGACATCGCGCTCAAAACCCAGCACCCGGCGCATCCCTTGCTCGGTGGTCTCGTCGTGTGTGGCGTGGGCAATGTAGTCGCGCAACACCTGCGGTTCCCAGCGGGCAAAAGCCTTCTTGTGGGCGAAATGGTCGAAAGCGGCCTGCGCATCGGGCCAGGCGTTGCGGCGCTTGCGGCTGATCTTGCCGGGCGAGATCGAGCCCACCAGCTGGGTGCGCTTGGCCAGTTCCAGCGCCCGGGCACGCCAGCCGCCCAGCACGGGCGAGTCCAGCAGCAACACCCCCTTGACGCCGTGGCCGCCGAGTGCCGGGTGGCGCGCGGCACACATGAGGCTCAGGAACCCGCCCAGCGAATGACCGACCAGCCAGGCCGGCTGGCCGTGGCGCTCGATCTCCGGGGCCGCGAAATCGGCGAGCTGCTGCACCAGATGCGGCCAGTTGCTGCTGACCGGGTAGGCCGGATCGTGACCGAATTTCTCGGGCGCACGCACGGAAAAGCCGCGCGCCCGCAGCGACTTGAACAGCACGCCGTAGGTGCTGGCGGGGAAGCTGTTGGCGTGCGAAAAAACGATCAGGGACATCTGGAAAAAGGTGTTCAGTGCCGATCAACCGGCGCGAAGTGTCCAACCAAGGACACCGCTGGGCCGGCTTTGCCGGACGGCCAGTGTCGCCCCCTGGAAGGGGGTGACGCCGAAAGGCGGCGCGGGGGTCAGATCAATTTTTCTTTGGAGTTGCTGATCTTCTTCAGCGGCTGGTTGCGCGCGCTGTCGCAGATCAGCGGCACCTCGGTGTGGCTACCGTCCCAGGTGGGGTGCTCGATGCTGTCGAAAACCTCGCGCAGTTTCTGGCCCCAGGTGTTGTGCACCATGCGGAAGTAGGGATTGTTTTCGTCGATGCAGGTGATCTTGTCGCTTTGCAGCTGGTCGACCTCGTACACCGCCAGGTCCAGCGGCAGACCCACCGAGAGGTTGGACTTGAGCGTGGAGTCCATGGACACCAGCACGCACTTGGCTGCCTCGTCCAGCGGGGTGGCGGGCGTGATCACGCGGTCCAGCACCGGCTTGCCGTACTTGGACTCTCCGACCTGGAAGAACGGCGTTTCGGCCGTGGCTTCGATGAAGTTGCCGGCCGAATAGACCTGGAACAGGCGCATGCCTTCACCCTTGATCTGGCCGCCGAAGATCATGGAGACGTTGAAATCCACGCCGGCCCGCTGGAGGGATTCACCGTCGCGTTCGTAGACGTGGCGCACCGCCGCGCCGAGCACGCGGGTGGCGTCGAACATGCTCCTGGCGTTCCAGATCGTGATCGGGTCGCCGCCCTCGTGGTCCTGCACCTGTTCGACCTGGAGAATCTCGCGGATCGACTGCGAAATGCTCAGGTTGCCGGCGGAGAGCAGGCACATGAAGCGCTCGCCCGGCTTTTCGTAGACGATCATCTTGCGGAAGGTGCTGATCTGGTCCAGGCCCGCGTTGGTGCGCGAGTCGGACAGGAAAACCAGTCCGGCGTTGAGTTTGACGGCGACGCAATAAGTCATGGTTGCAGGCTGAGTTTCTTGAGTTGGTAGAGCTGGTCCAGCGCTTCGCGCGGGCTCAGTGCGTCGGGGTCGATGCCCCGCAGGGCGGCCAGCAAGGGATGGGTTTCAGGTTCGGCGCTCGGCGGCGGTGGTGCAAACAGGTCCACCTGGCTGCGGCTCTGTTCGCTCTGGCTTTCCAGTGCGGCCAGGGCGTGGCGCGCGTGCTGCACCACCGCCGCCGGCACGCCAGCGAGCCTTGCAACTTGTATGCCGTAGCTGCGGCTGGCCGGGCCGGGTTCGATCTGGTGCAAAAAGACGATGCCCGATTTTCCGCCACCTTCGACCGCGCTCACGTGCACGTTCACCGCGGCGTGGTGGGCGGCCGGAAACTCGGTGAGTTCGAAGTAGTGCGTGGCGAAGAGCGTGAAGGCCCGGGCCTTGTCGTGCAGATGCGCGGCGATGCCGCCGGCCAGCGCCAGGCCGTCGAAGGTGGAGGTGCCGCGGCCGATCTCGTCCATCAGCACCAGACTTTGTGGCGTGGCGGCGTTCAATATCTGCGCGGCCTCGGTCATCTCGACCATGAAGGTGGATTGCGCGTTGGCCAGGTCGTCGGCCGCGCCGATGCGGGTGTGGATGGCGTCGATGGGGCCGAGGCGGCAGGCCGTCGCCGGCACGTAGCTGCCCATGCTGGCCAGCAGCACGATCACCGCCACCTGGCGCATGTAGGTGCTCTTGCCGCCCATGTTGGGGCCGGTGATGACCTGCATGCGCTGTTTCGGACCCATCACCGTGTCGTTGGCGATGAAGCTGCCGCCAGTGGTTTCGTTCAGCCGCGCTTCCACCACCGGGTGGCGGCCGCCGCGGATTTCGATGCAGGGTTCGGCGACGAACTGCGGCGCGCTCCAGTTGAGCGTGAGCGAACGTTCGGCCAGGGCGCAGAGCGCGTCCAGCGCGGCGAGCGCGCGGGCCAGGCGGGTGAGCGGGTCGATGTAGGCCTGCAGTTCGTCGAGCAGGTGCTCAAAGAGCCACTTCTCGCGCGCCAGCGCCCGTTCCTGTGCACTGAGCGCCTTGTCTTCAAAGGCCTTGAGCTCGGGCGTGATGAAGCGCTCGGCGTTTTTCAGCGTCTGCCGGCGGCGGTAGTCGTCGGGCACCTTGTCGATCTGGCCCTGCGTGACCTCTATGTAGAAGCCGTGCACCTTGTTGAACTGCACGCGCAGGTTGGCGATGCCGGTGCGGGCGCGCTCGCGGGTTTCGAGGTCGATCAGGAAGCCGTCGCAGTTGGTCTGGATGCCGCGCAGTTCGTCCAGATCGGCGTCGAAACCGTGATTGATCACCCCGCCGTCGCGCACCAGCGCGGCCGGCTCGGGCAGCAGCGCGGCCAGCAGCAGGTCGGCGCAGCCGGCGGGTGGTGTGAGGTCGGCCGCGATCTGCAGCAGCAGCGCCGGTCCGCCCGCGGGCAGGCAGTGTTGCAGGCCCTGGGCGAGCTGCTGCGCGCGGCCCAGCGTCTGGCCCAGGCCGACCAGTTCGCGCGGGCGCACCTGGCGCAGCGCCGTGCGGGCGGTGATGCGCTCCACGTCGCTCGCGCCTTTGAGCGCGCTGCGCAGCGTTTGGCCCAGGCCGTTGCGCAGCAGGGCGATGGCGTCGAGCCGGGCGCGCGCTTCCGAGCGCTCGCGTTTCGGCTCCAGCAGCCAGCTGCGCAGTGCCCGGCTGCCCATGCCGGTCTGGCACACGTCGAGCAGGGAGAACAGCGTGGGGCTGGTTTCGCCGCGCAGGGTGTGGGTGAGTTCGAGGTTGCGCCGCGTGGTGATCGGCAGGTCGATCAGCTCGTCGCTGCGCGCCACGCGCAGGCTCTTCACATGGCTGAGCGCGCGGCCCTGCGTGTGTTCGGCGTAGTCGAGCAGGGCGGCGGCGGCGGCGTGGGCGTCGCTCAGGCCCTGCGCGTCCCAGGCGGCCAGGCTCGCGGCACCCAGTTGTTCAAGCAGCTTGCGTTCGCCCAGGGCGCCGTCAAACGCCCAGGCCGGGCGCAGCACGGCCACGGTCCGCTGGCCGCTGGCCAGCGGCTGGGCGGCGAGCGCCTGCACGTTCTTTTCAAACGCAGGCGTCACCTCAGCGCTGTAGAGCAGCTCGCCGGGCGCGATGCGCGCGATCCAGTCGGCGAGTTCGTCGCTCGCGCACTGGGCCAGGAACACGATGCCTTGCGTGACCGACATCCAGGCCAGACCGACGCCGGTGCGCGCCCCCGGGTGCACGGCCATGAGCACGGCCTCGGTCTTGTCGGACAGCAGTTCGCTGTCGGTCAGCGTGCCGGGCGTGACCACCCGCACCACCTTGCGCTCGACCGGGCCTTTGGCGGTGGCGACGTCGCCCACCTGCTCGCAGATGGCGGCCGATTCGCCGAGCTTGATGAGGCGGGCGAGGTAGTTGTCGATGGCGTGGAAAGGCACGCCGGCCATCACCACTGGTTCCCCGGCCGACTGACCGCGCTGGGTGAGGGTGATGTCGAGCAGGCGGGCGGCTTTTTCCGCGTCAGCGAAGAACAGCTCGTAGAAATCGCCCATGCGGTAGAACACCAGCGTGTGCGGGTACCCGGCCTTGATGGCGAGGTACTGCTGCATCATGGGTGTGTGCCGGGATGGCGCTTCGCCGTCTCCTTCAGGTTGCCTGTTTTCGCGCATCAACGCCGCTCATCCAACAAAATTTTCTGCCAGTTCCTGGCGGGGTGTTTGGGGGCTCCATGAGGCAGACCCCGTTGCGGCTCTGAGGGGGCCGGGGGTTTCACGAAGCCGAAAGGACGCCTGTTCGCAACCGAAACGTCCATATGCCACTTTCAGGGGCATCCCTCTTTGAGTCCAGCCCAGCCATCCGGCCATCGGAAGAGGGTTCCTGTCTGATTGTCACCGCAGGTCAGGCCGGAACAAATTATGCCGTGCCGCCTGCAGTCTGATCGCCGCCCCCTCCCACCGAGCGCCTCCACCGCTGTCACGTACCTGAATGTGAGTGGTGTTACAAGCCATTTCGTCAAATGTTCATCCTTTTGGGGGATGCTGCGCTTGTGCCGTAGCACCAAGGTATGTATCCTGCGGGCAACAAAAGCGTGAGCTTTGTCTCCAAATGTAAGTAACGGCACTCCGGTGCATGTGAAGGAACCTGTCATGCACCGCCATTCGTCTGTCAACCGCCTGTACCGCCTTGTCTGGAACGATGCCCTCATGATCTGGACCGCGGTCGCCGAGATCGCGAGGGGGCGAGGCAAATCGGGCACCGGACGCAGAAGGATGACGGCGCTGCTGGCGCTCAACGCAGGCTTCGTGCTCGGGCCACCCGCGACAGCCGGCCCCAACAACATCCAGCCCGACGGACGGACCCAGACCACGGTCAGCGCCAGCGGGGGCGCAACCAGCGTGCACACCTCGACCACCAGCGGGTCCAACGCCTTCAACTCGTTTTCTACTTTTGCAGTGGGGGGCGGGCAGGTGGTCAACATGCACCTGCCGGGGGGCAGCGCCAACCTGATCAACATGGTCACCGATTCGCGCGTCACGATCAACGGCATGCTCAACTCGATCAAGGGCAACAAGATCGGTGGCAACGTTTTCTTCGCCAGCCCCCATGGTTTCCTGGTGGGGTCGGGCGGGGTGGTCAACGTGGGCAGTCTCACGGTGTCGACGCCGACACGCTCTTTCCTTGACACCTTTTTCACCGACACGGGTGACATCGATGCCCTGTCCGTCGGGGCGCTGCTGGATGGCTCCGCACCGGACGAAGGCGGCGCCATCACGATCGATGGCACGGTCAATGCCATGGGTGGCGTGAGGTTCCGGGGCGGCAGTGTCCGGATCAGTGGCACGGTCTATCGCGGCGCGAAGTTCGTCGGACTGGCGCCCGATTTCAGCGATGTGGTCAACGTCAACGGGCTGGCCGCCGGGACCAAGATCGTCGAGGTGGACGGCCGGATCCAGGTGGTGGCCGAAGACGATCCGGCAGCGGCCGTCACACCGGTGGCGTCCGCAGCCGAAGAGGACAGCGAGAACCAGACCGGCAGCGTCGACATCCAGGCCAGCCAGGACGTCTCGGTATCGGGTGTGATCCGGAACGAGGGCAGCGAGGGTGTCAGCGGTGGCCAGATCGCCATCCAGGCCGGCAACAACATCACGCTGGAATCGGGCGCCAACATCTCTGCGGCCGGGCTGGGCAACAACTCCAGCGGCGGTACCGTCTACATGATGGCCGCCAACAGCGCCGTGGCCCAGACCGGCGCGCTGGTCAACACGTCGGCCGGTGCGACAGGCGACGGCGGTGCGATCGAGTTCAGCGCCAGGAAGAATGTCGAACTGGCCGGTGGCCAGTTCCGCGCATCCTCCACCACCGGAACGATGGGCACCGTGCTGATCGACCCGGAAACGGTCACGGTCAGCGCCGACTACTACTCCGGTGGTGCCAACCACAACATCGTGGCGGACAACACGATCACGGTGAACGCGGGCGTGGTGGTGTCGACCCGCAACGTGGACGGGGGTGATACAGCCAATCAAACCACGGCGGCATCAGTGGGCAACTCCGGCAACCTGAACCTGCAGGCCGGCAGCATCACCCTGGAAGCCGGCAGCGCCCTGGTGTCTCACTCAGACGTTGTTGGTTTCACCGGAGGCGACATCACCATCAATGCCACCCGCGCTCCGGGTGGCGCATTGGGCGGCGGTGGCAATGCGAGCATCACGGCCACCGGCGCCACGATCATGGGCGCGTCAGTCTCAGTGCAAGCGCAATCGGACTACGACGACACCGGTGCGCTGGTGCCGCTGCCGCTCGCGATCCCGAGCGCCACGGCCTCGATCAGCCTGACCGACACCGCCGTTTCCGCCAGCGGCACGCTGGCGATCGGTGCCAAGGCCTCGGTCGACACCAGCCCGCTGGGCGACACGCCGCTGGCCATCAGCGTGGCCAATTCGAGCGCCACGGTGAACGTGGCGGGCACATCGGTGCTGAGTTCGACCGGCAACGCCACGCTGAGCGCCGAGTCCACTGTCACGTCCAACGTCAAGCCCACCGGCCTGGGCCTCGCGCTGCCAGCCGATGCGGCGGTGGCCATCAGCACCATCAACAGCACCGCCACGGTGAAGGTGGGCGGATCGTCCTCTGTCACGACAGATGCTGCGCTCGAACTGTCGGCCAAGAACACCGTAGAAGCCACCACCGTGGCCGACATCACCGCCAGCCAACCGGCGGCCGTGGGCGGAACGGTTGCTGTGACGGTGCTGACCACCGTGACCAAGGCCTCGATCGAAGACAGCGCAACCACCCAGGCGGCTTCGCTCAAGGTGAGCGCGGAGTCCAAGAACACCGTGGTCAATACCGCCAAGGCAGCGGCCAAGGGTGCCACCAAGCAGACGGATGCCGAGAAGCTGGCGGACGGCCCGAGCGAGACCGAAAAGGCGCTCGACGACTACAAGGTCGAAGGTTCGACATCGGGGGGCAGTGTCGATGTGGCCGCTGCCGTGGCGATCGTCAGCCTCAACAGCCAGACACAGGCTTCGATTGGTTCCAGCGCCCTGCAAAACACCACCGGGCTGGCCACGGTTTCCAGTGTGGCCAGCAACGCCTCGACCGTGGATGCCGATGGCAGCACGGTGGGCGACGGCGCGGATGTCGGCATTGGCGCCGCTTTTGCGCTCAACATCGGCGCGCTGACCAACACGGCCCTGATTGGCGACAACGCACAGGTTCAAGCCAATGGGCTGACCTTGCAGGCCACGGTGCCCGCAGGGGAGTCGAATACCTTTGCGACCAGCAGCAAGAGCGGCGCTGGCGCGGCCAATGTGGGCGTGGCGGGATCGCTGGCGATCAACACGCTGGCCAGCACGACCACCGCCCTGATCCAGGGCGACAGCGACAGCAGCGGAACCGGTGCGAGCGTGGACGCCGGAACGGGCGACATCCTGATCGAAGCGGGCAACGCCTCGACGAGCACGGTGACCGTTGGCGCCGAGGTTCAAGGCACAGGCGACAGCGCCAAAGTGGGCGTCGGTGCGTCGGTGGGCGTGAACGTGGTGGCCAACAAGACCGTGGCCGAAGTGGCCGACCTGGCAGTGATCAGCGGGGGTGCCAACTTCGGGTTGAACGCCCAGAGCGCACACAGCATGGGCACGGACGTCACGGGCGGCGCCGCGGGCGCCGGGATTGCCGTGACCCCGTTGGTGGCGGTCTCGATCGGGGACAACACCACGATCGCGCGCCTGGGTGACAACGCGGCGGGGCTGAACCTGACGGGTGCCTACAGCAGCGAAGCGAATCAAAGCAGCGAACAGACCACCGTCGCCACGGGCCAGACCCAGGGCAACGATGTGTCCGTGGGCGTCTCGCTGGCGCTGGGTATTGCGAACGACACGGTGATCGCTTCGGTCGAGCGCAACGTCAGCGCCGACGATGGTGTGAGCGTGGGCGCCACATCGGTGGCCAGGAGCGACACGTCGGCCACGGCGAGCGTGGCCGGTGGACAGGAAGCCGATGACAACGGCGATGTGCCGGCAGAAGCAGGCGGAGCGCCGGGCAAGAGTGTGGACGAGCAGGTGGCCGCTCAAGGCGACTCGGCCAAGGACAAAGGCAAGGCAACGGCCGACAAGGCGCCTGCGGCACCCGAGACCTCGGGTGGCAAGACCGGCAAGAAACTCGACAAGACCACCAACCCGACCGGCGATGAAGCGCCCAAGGCCGAGACCAGCGAAGGCGGCGTGAGCGTGGCGGCCGCGGTGGGCATCAACGTGGCCAGCTCCGAGACCAGGGCGTCGATCGGCGCCGGCCGCAGCATCACCAGCACGGGCGGCGCCCTGAGCGTGACCAGCAAGGCCGAGACCGACGCGGCGGCCAAGGCCGACGGCAGCCAGACCGACGCCGGTGGCACCAACGTGGGTATCGGCGCGGCGGTGGCCGTGAACGCGGCCACGGCGACCAACACGGCCATCGTGAGCGACAACGCCAACGTCAACGCGCAAGGCCTGACGGTCCAGGCTGGCATGGATGCTGACGCCAAGAACGACTTCGTGGCCGAGGCCCAGAGTGGCGCGGGCGCTGGCAAGGTGGGGGTGGCCGGCTCGCTGGCGATCAACACGGTGGCCAACACGACGACGGCCCTGGTGCAGGGTGATACCGACACCGCAGGTGCGGGCTTTGGCGTGGGTGCCACCGTGAATGCCGGCACGGGCGACATCCTGATCGAAGCGGGCAACGCCTCGACGAGCACGGTGACCGCCGGAGCCGAAGTTGAGGCCGGTGCAGAGGCCAAAGTGGGCGTGGGTGCGTCGGTCGGTGTGAACGTGGTGGCCAACAAGACGGTGGCCGAAGTGGCCGACAAGGCCGCGATCACGGGTGGGGCCAACTTCGGGCTGAACGCCAGCAGCGATCACACCATGGGCACGAGCGTGGAGGGCGGTGCCTCGGGTGCCAAGATCTCCGTGACGCCGGTGGTGGCCGTTTCCGTCGGGGACAACACCACGGTGGCGCGCCTGGGCGAAAACACGGCTGGGCTGGGCATCAGCGGTGCGTACAGCAGCCAGGCCGACCACAGCAGCGAGCAGACGACGGTGGCTACGGGCCAGACCCAGGGCAACCAGGTGGCGGTGGGCGCCTCGATTGCGGTGGGCATTGCCAACGACACGGCGATCGCCTCGGTCGAGCGCGACATCAGCGCCGACGGGGGCGTGGGTGTGGGCGCCACATCGGTGGCCCGCAGCGACACGGCGGCCACGGCCAGCGTGGCTGGCGGACAGGAAGCCGACGAAAACGGCGATGCACCGGCCGAAGCCGGTGGTGCGCCGGGCAAGAGTGTGGACGAGCAGGTCGCCGCACAAGGCGACTCGGCCAAAGACAAGGGCAAGGCCAACGCCGACAAGGCACCGGATGCACCCGAGACTACGGGCGGCAAGACGGGCGGGAAGCTCGACACGTCGGTCGATGCCAACAAGACCGGCAATCAGGCGGGCAAGGCGGAGGCCGACAGCAACGGCGACGGCACGGGTGAAGGCGTGGCCGTGGCCGCTGCCGTGGGCGTGAATGTGGCCAATTCAGAGACGACCGCGTCGATCGGCAAAGGCCGCAGCATCACCAGCACGGACGGTGCCCTGAGCGTGACCAGTCTGGCCGAGACCGATGCCAAGGCCTTGGCCGATGGCAGCCAGACCGATGCCGGCGGCACCGATGTGGGCATTGGCGCGGCAGTGGCTGTCAACGCCGCTACCGCCAAAAACACGGCCATCGTGAGCGACAACGCGGTCGTCAACACCGAAGGCCTGACGATCCAGGCCGGCATGGATGGCGCGGCGAAGAACGACTTCGTGGCCGATGCCAAGAGTGGCGCGGGCGCGGGCAATGTGGGCGTGGCGGGTTCGCTGGCCATCAACATCGTGGACAACAGCAGCCAGGCCCGACTGGAAGGCGATATCGATGCCAGCGGCACGGGTGCTTCCGCCAACGCCAACGCGGGCGACATCCTGATCGAAGCCGGCAATGCGTCGACCAGCACGGTGAAAGCCGCGGCGGACGTGAAAGGCACGGGCAGCACCGCCAAAGTGGGCGTGGGTGCGTCCATCGGTGTGAACGTGGCGGTCAACAAGACGGTGGCCGAGGTGGCCGACCAGGCGGTGCTCACGGGCGGCGCCAACATGGCGGTGAACGCCAGGGCCGACCACACCATGAGCACCGAGCTCGTGGGTGGCTCGGCCGGCGCAAAGACCTCGATCACGCCCGTGGTGGCGGTGTCGATCGGCGTGAACACCACGCAGGCACGCGTCGGTGCATCGGCCACGGGCCTGAATCTGTCGGGTGCGTTCAGCAGCTCGGCCGAGCAGAGCAACGTGATGACCACGAAAGCCACGGCCCAGGCGCAGGGCGACACGGCGGTGGGCGCGTCGCTGGCGGCGGCGATTGCGGTGGACGATGTATCGGCCGAACTGCAGCGCGATATCGACAGCTCCACCGGAGTCGAACTGATCGCGTTGTCTGAAACCTCGATCACGACCGAAACCACGGCGGGTGCCAAAGGCGCCAAGAAGGCCAAGACCAACGCCACCACGGGTGAAGAAGAGCCGGAAGCCAACACCACCGCTGACGAGCAGAAAAAGAACCAGCTCGATTTCGCCAAGAACAAGAACGCGGGTGCCTCGGCTGTCGACACCAGTTCACCAGAGGCCAAGACGCCGGACACCAGCAGCAGCACCCCCGGCACCGACAAGCCGACCCAGGCGTCCGAGCAGACCCGCAAGGACCAGCAGGGCAAGAAGATCAGTGTGGCCGCCGCCATTGGCGTGAGCGTGGCGCGCAACCAGGGCCGGGCCGAGATCGGGCAGGGCCTGAACATCAACGCCGGTACCGGCGAGCTCAAGCTCGACGCACAGTCCGACACCAACTACACCACCAAGTCCAGCGGCGAGGCCGTGTCGGAAGACGACGCCGTGGGCGTGGCCGTGGCGGTCACGGCCACGCACAACGTCACCCAGGCCACCCTGGGTGCGGGCACCACCGTGAGCCAGGCGGGGGATGTGAACATCAACGCCGCGTCGCGCCAGAACCGCGACGCGGCCTTCCAGACCGCCATGAGCGCCGAGGCCGTCTCGGGCGCTAGCGGCGGCGGTACGGCCGTGGCCGGTGGGCTGGCCGTGGTGGTCAACGAAAACAAGACACTCGCCTCCATCGATGAAGGTGCCACGCTGGGCTCGGCGGGCAACGAGGTGGGGCATGTGTCGGTCACGGCAACCGACACCAGCAAGATTTCCGCGCAGGCCCGCGCGGGCGCGCTCTCCAAGGGCGGTGAAAGCAAGACCGGCGTGGGCGCTTCGTTTGCCGTGCTGGTGTCCCTCAACGAAAACCACGCGGTGGTGGGGCGCGACGCCGATGAGAGCGGCACGTTCGACCCGACCGCGGTGAACGCCGAATCCTTGACCGTGTTGGCGACGAAGAACCGCGTGTCGACGCCGGCCGCGAAGAACCTCACCGTCGATGGCGTCAAGAACCTCGACTTCGACACCTTCGATCCGGCGGACTACCTGGCTTCGAACAACTACTACACCGAAGCCATCGCCGGCGCTGCTTCGCAGGGCGATACGGCGGTGGCCGGCGCGTTTGCGGTCAATGTGTTCACCAACAAGAGCATCGCCGAGCTGGGTGAAGCGGTCGCGGTCACCACGATCGGCAGCACCGGGCCGCAATCCCTGGGGGTGGACGTTTCCAGCAGCTCGGACATGCAGTCCGTGACGATCGCCGGCGCTGCCGCTGGCGCCAAGCAGACCGGTGTGGGCATTTCCAACGCCGACACCGTGAACCTGGACGAAACCCGGGCCGCCATCGGTGCCGACTCGACCGTGCTCGCCAATGGCGCCAGCGCGGGCGTGAAGGTCCAGGCCGAATCCTTGCAGGAGATGACCAGCGTGGGGGTCAGTGCGGGCGCTTCGACCAGCGGCACCGCCGTGGCCGGCGTGCTGGGCGTGGTGGTCGCACTGGGCAAGACCGAAGCCCTGATCGGCGATGGGGCGGCGGTGAAGGCCCTGGGCGATGTGTCCGTGAAGGCCACAACCGACGTGACCGGCGTGATGGTGTCCGGTGGTGTGTCGGCGGCAAACCAGACGGGCATCGGTGCGTCGATCGCCGCACAAATTCTGGCCAACGCCACATCGGCCACCATCGGTGCCGCCGATGTCTCGGCGGCGAAGCAGTTGACGGTTGCCGCGCAGGCCGACGAGAGCGTGACCTCCGCGGTGGTGGCGGGCGCGGGTGCGGGCACCACGGCGGTGGCCGGTGCGCTGTCGGTCAACGTGATCGTGGGCGACACCACGGCCCTGGTGAACCAGGGTGCGCAGGTCAACACCGATGCCGGGTATTCGAGCGCGGATCAGGGCGTGGCCATCACGGCGAGCGATGACACGACGATTCTGGCGATCACCGGCGGTGGCGCTGGCGGCGGGACCACCGGCGTGGGCGCGGCGCTGGACACGGACGTGATGGCGAAAACCGTGACGGCTGGCATTGCCGACGGCGCGGTCACACAGGTCAACGCGAAGAAGGATGTGGTCATCGACGCCTCGGCCTCGGAAGACCTGACCTCGGTCACGGTCGGTTTCGGTGGCGGTGGCACCACCGGCGTGGGTGGCGCGGTGTCGGTGGCCGTGGTGAAGAACGATGTGCACGCCATGATCGGCAGCCAGGCCGGCGTGGATGCCGACGGCAACGTGGGCGTGAACGCGCAGGACGACATCCAGGCCGTGCTGGCGGCCGGCGGTGTCGCCGGCGGCGGCACCACTGGCGTGGGCGGATCGATCGGTGTGGCCACCTTGTTCGGAACGACCCGGGCCACCATCGGTGACAGCGCGGTGGTCAACGCGCGTGGCCTGGGCGACGCCCGCACCGTGTACACCGGCGAAACCACCGGGGGCGATACCTCGATCGAGCCGGCGGACCTGGGCGCGAAGAAGACCGAACTCGCCAAGGGCCTGTCGGTCACGGCGTACAACCGGGAAGAACTGATCACCACGGTTTTCAGCGCTGGCGGCGGTGGCACCACCGGCGTGGCGGCCACGGTGTCGGCCGACGTGATCGCCAACACGACCGAAGCCTCGATCGGCCAGTCGGCGCGCATCAATCAGATCAACACCCTGGCGCACGCGGACCAGGAGGTGCGCGTCAAGGCGATCGATGAAACCAGCCTGATCAACACGGCCGGCGGCGCGGCCGGTGGTGGCAGTGCGGGCGTCGGCGCGGCGGCCAACGTGGGCGTGATCGCCAAGACCACCACGGCGAAGATTGGCAAGGACACACTGGTCAACGCCAAAAAGGCGGTTGAAGTGGAAGCGGCGTCGCTGGACTCCACCTTGTCGACCACGGTCGGTCTCGCCGGAGGCGGCAGCGTGGGCGTCGGTGGTGCGGTGGCGGGTGTCGGCATTGCCAACACCACCCAGGCGCTCATCGAGGATGGCACGTCGGTGGCCGACGCGGCCCAGGTGAACGTGACGGGCGGGAATCTGTCCGTGAAAGCGGATCAGTTCGCCAACAGCTGGATGATTTCGGGCGGCGCAGCCGGCGGCGGCGCCGCTGGCGTGGGCGCTTCGCTGAGCGTGGCGGTGAATGCCAGCACCACCAAGGCTCGGATCGGCAATTTCGCCGAGACGAATGCCACGGGCATCACATCGGTCCATGCCGATTCCACGGAGAGCGTCAACACCATCACGGTGGCGGGCTCGGGTGGCGGTTCGGCGGGTGTATCGGGCAGCATCGGCGTCAACGTGGTGACCTCGAACACCGAGGCCGGCATTGGCAGCGACGCCCAGGTCAACCAGACGCTGGCGGCCGCAGGGCAGGGCGTGGATGTCAAGGCGACCGACCGCATTGAAAGCCTGTCGGTGACGGGGGCGGCCGCCGGCGGCGGCGCGGCGGGCGTGGGTGCCGCGGTGGCGGTCACCGTGGCCCAGAACACGACTCAGGCGTACATCGGCAGCAACGCGCAGGTATCTGCCAGCCAGGACATCAGCGTCGACGCTTCGTCCGACAAGCTGATCGATTCGGTGGCCGCAGCCGGCGCCGGTGGTGGTGCGGCGGGCGTGGCCGGTGCGATTTCCATCGTGGCTGTGGGGATGGTTTTGGATGGTGACTCCAGCGGCGGTTTGGGCAACACCGTCACCAACACCGACAGTGAAACGGGCAAGAGCAAGGTGGGCGACATGCTCGGCAGCTCGGCGCAATCCCAGCAGACCAAGAGCGACCTGGACAGCCAGACCAGCAAGATGGCCGTTGGCGGCGCGGTGTCCGATTCGGCCCCGGTGCCGGACCAGAACACCATCGCTTCCATCGGCACGGACGCCACGGTGAAGGCCGGACGCGATGTGACCGTTGCAGCCAGCGACACGACCGAGGTCCTGCAGGTGGGTGGCGGCGCCGCGGGCGGCGGTGCAGCCGGTGTGGCCGGCACGCTGGGTGTGACCTTGCTGCGCGATTCAGCGGCGGCCACGGTGGGCGATGGCGCGCACGTGGACGCCGGGCGCACGCTGGACGTGAACGCTGAAACCCGTGAGTCGGTGCTCAACATCGGCGTGTCGGCGGCGGGCGGCGGTGCGGCCGGCGTGAGCGGTTCGGTGGCGATCAACGTGATCTCTTCGGAAACGGTGGCCTCCATCGGCGCTGCCCAGATCAACCAGTCGGTGGCGGGTTCCGGCAACCGGTCGGTGCTGGTGCGAGCCCAGAGCGACAGCGAGCTGATCACGGTGGCCGGCTCCGGCGGCGGCGGTGGTGCGGCGGCGGTGGGTGGCGTGCTCAACGTGAACACGCTGTCCAAAACCACCAGCGCCCACATCGGCGAAGCTGCCAGCGTGGATGCCGACCTGGACGTGCGCGTGGCGGCGGACTCGCAGCAGCAGATCATCGGCGCGGGCATCTCGGTGCAGGGGTCCGGTGCGGCCAGCGTGGGCGGTGCGGCGGCTGTCAACGTGATCGACAACAACACCCAGGCCTTCATCGGTTCGGCGCAAGACGATGCGACCAAGACAGCGGCCCACATCGACTCCGATGGCAACGTGGCCATTTCGGCCGCGGATGACACGCTGTTGATGGGTGTGTCGGCCAGTGCCACGGGCTCCGGCATCGCGGCCGTGGGTGGCGCGGTCGGGGTGAACGTGGTCACCAGTGAAACGCTCGCCTACCTGGGGGACAACTCCTCGGTCAACGCGCGCGGCAATGCGGTCAACGGCGCCACGGTTTACGACGGCAGCATCGACCAGACGACCGCGCGCGCCTTGCCAACGGCGCCGACGGGCAAGGGCGATCTGGATGTCGATGGCGATGGTGTCAAGGACGGCGACGTCAACGACGGCGCGAGCTTCAACATGAGTGCCAGCGGCGATGGCGGTGGCGACGCCAGCGACACCAGCAACCCGGAAACCACCAGGGACTCGGAAGGCAATGCCATCTCCGGGATCGCCGGAGGCTTGGGTACGCGGGGCACCGAGCAGGTCAAGGGCTTCTCGGTCACGGCCGTGGGCAGTGAAAAGATCATCACCGCCTCGCTCGGCGTGGCCGCCGCGGGCGCGGCCGGCGTCACCGGCACGGTGACCTCGAACGTGATTTCGTCGGTCACCCAGGCGCGTATCGGCGATGGCGCCCAGGTCAACAAGACCGATGCAGCGGGTGCCCCCGTGGGCGCCGATGCGGTCGGTGCCGCGCCATCGGTGCGCGTGCGCGCCACGGACGACACCCTGGTGGTGATGGCCTCGGGCACGATGTCCGGCGGTATCGCCGGCGTGAGCGGCTCGGTCAACACCGTGGTGGTGGACAAGCAGACCAGCGCCACCATCGGCGACGCCGACGTCAAGGCACGCAACGTCGACGTGCGCGCCGAGGCGAGCGAAGACCTGTTCCTCGCCACGGCCAACGTGTCGGTCGGCGCAGCGGGCATTGGCGCGGCGGTGAGCGTGGCCTCGGTGGCCAACACCACCACGGCCGGCATCGATGCCGGTGCCAACGTGGATGCCACCGGCGACCTGCGTGTGAACGCGGATCAGGACACGGCCATCGACATGTACACACTCGCCGGATCGGGCGGCGTGGTGGCGGTGTCGGGCGCGGTGTCGGTCGGCGTGGTGGACAACACCACGCAGGCCTATGTGGAAGGCGCAGCGTCGCCGGCCGAGGCCGCGACGCTCAATGCCGGTGGCACCACCGAAGTGGCGGCGACTTCCAGCGCAGCCATGAGCAGCGTGACCGGCAGTGCCGCGGCCGGCGGCGTGGGCGTGGCCGGATCGGTGGGTGTCAAGGTGTTGACGTCCAGCACGACCGCCTCGATCGGTGACAACACGCGCGTCAACCAGACGCGTGGTGGCGCCGCGCAAGACGTCAAGGTGAGCGCCAGCGACACGGTGAACCTCCAGGGCGGTGGCGCTTCGGGGGCCGTGGGTGGCGCGTTTGGCGTGGGCGCCATGTCCGACACCAACATCGTGCGCAACACGACCACCGCTTCGATCGGCAACAGCACGCTGGTGGATGCCGATCGCGATGTGGGCGTCACGGCGGCTTCGAGCAAGAACGTGGAGTCCACCGCCATCGCCATTGCGGCGGGCGCCCTGTTCGGCGGCGCCGGTTCGGCGTCGGTGGCGGTGATCGGCGCCAGCCTGGACGACGAAGCCCAGGAAGGCCTGGGCGATGGAGCAACGGCCGGTCGTGCCGACCAGCAGGCCCAGCAGACCAATGCGGGTTCGCAGCTGGACGATGTGAGCGGTTCGGCGCACCTGACGGGCGCGAAATCGACGGTCAACACCAAGGCGGCCGGTCTCGGCGTCGCCGGTGACATGAACAGCAGCTCGACGGCTTCTCAGGACAAGACCCAGGCGTTCATTGGCAACAACAGCCGGGTGACGGCGGGTGGCAAGGTGGATGTCACCGCATCCGACAAGACCCAGCTCGACCTGGAAGTCGTCGGGGCGGCGGGCGGTGCGGTGGGCATCGGCGCTGCGGTGGGCGTGGGCATCACCCACAGCACGACCGAGGCTTTTGTAGGCTCGTCGACCTCGGTCGATGCCGCCGGCGACGTGAGCATCACGGCCGCTGCTGGCAATCTGAACGCGACCGGGTCCCGGGTGCGCAGCACGGCGGGTGCGGGCGGTGTGATCGGCGTGAGCGCCGCGGTGTCGGTGCTCAAGGATTCAAGCACCACGCGGGCGTATGTGGGCAGCAACGCTTCCATTGAGCGTGCCGATGCCCTGCTGGTGAACGCCGAAACGGATCGCAGGGCTTCCGCCACCACCATCGGCGCTGCAGCCGGTGGTCTGGCGATTGGTGCGTCGGTGGCGAGCGCCACCTTTGGTGGCAGCACATCGGCCTACTTCCAGCCCAATGTGGACGTGGGCAAGACCGCTGGCAAGCTGGTCAACGATGTGACGATCTCGGCAAGCGACGGTTCGGTGGCCTCCGCCAGCGCCACCGCCGGTGCGGCGGGCATCGTCTCGGGGTCGGGGGCCGTGGCCACGGCGGAAGTCACTTCGGGTGTATCCGCCGTCATGGGCAGTGGCGCGGAGGTGGTCGCACAGGACGACGTGAGCGTGACCGCAGAGGCCACGCCGGAGACCCGTGCCGAAGCGAAAGGTGTCTCGATCGGTGCTGGTTCCGTGGGCGCATCGCTGGCGACCGCCAGCACCACCTCAAACGTCGAAGCCCGTATCGATGGCGATGCCAGCATCTCGGGCGACACACTCGATGTGGTCGCTCAGCGGCTGGTCGGCGCCAATCCCACCACGGCCGCTCAGGCCTTTGGTGCGTCGGGCGGTGTGTTGTTCGGCATCAACGCCACGCTGGCCAAAGCCGAGAGCGCTGGCACCACCCGGTCGGCCATTGGCGACAACGCCACGCTGACCATGGGCGGAGCCACCACCGTGCACGCCGACAGCAACACCCAGCAGGTGTCTTCGGGTGTGGGCATTTCGGTGGGTGGCTTGCTGGCCGTCGGTGCGGACTACTCCCAGGCCACGTCGAATACCCTGACCGAAGCCACCGTGGGCAACGGCGCCAAGCTGACCGGTCCCGCACTCAGCGTGCTGGCCGACAGCTCGGACACCAACTTTGCGCACGGCATCGCGGGCAGTGGTGGCCTGGTGTCAGCGCCATTCTCTGAAGCCAAAACGGTGTCCACAAGCCAGACCCGCGCCAGCACCGGCAGCGGCGACAACGTGGGTGGCGACGGACGCAAGATCGATGTGGATGCGTTCGTGATGCGCTCCAGTTACGACGGCCTGTTTGATGCCTGGATGCAGAGCACCAACGCTTCCCTGATCGGCGTGAGTGGAGCCAAGGCCTCCAACAGCAGCAGTGCAACGACCAGCTCCACGGTGGGCGCCAACGGCTATGTGGAGGCTGACAGCGTATCGGTGCAGGCCAGCAACACGGTTGAAAAAGGTGGCCCAGGCACGACCAACTTGCCGGGCGTGACCTCGGTGACGGGCGCGGCCATCGCCGTGCCGAGCTGGAACGTGAATTCCGCCTCGGGCGGGCTGGCCGATGTGCCCGCTGCCGACAGCCTGACCACGATCACCAACAGCGCGGTGGCGGAGGTGGGTGCCGGTGCCACGGTGCAACAGACGGGCAGCATCATGGCCCCGGGCGCCTACAAGTTCGATGCGTGGAACGATGTGACCGCCAGGGACCGGGTGAAGATGGCTTCGGGTGGCGCGGTTTCGGCCGCCAGCGGCAGTTCCAAGGTGCTCGCAGACAGCAATGTGGCCAAAGTCAAGGTGGGCGATGGCGTTGCATTGAGCGCAACCGGTGACCTGATGATGGGCGCCCGCTCTGTGGCCGACATCTCCACCCAGACCTCGGTGGACGTCTGGGGTCTGGTGGGCGTGGCGCCCAAGGGTGACTCCGTTTCACGTTTCAAGGCGAGCAACAGCATTGAAATCGGTGCGGCTTCTCTCGAAGCGCAAAACGACATCCGCCTCAATGCCGGTGCGAGCACGCTGTACAACCCGGAGACGGGTTCCAACACGGGATTGAATTCGGGTTCGGTCGTTGCAAGAACCGATGTGTTCAACAACACCGCGATCCCTGTGAACCGCGATCCCATCGCCGACGCCGTCATTGAAACCGACAGCCAGATCACCATCGCCGATGGTGCGGTGTTGAACTCGGTGAGCGACGTCGCACTGTTCGCTGAAAAGGGCAGTGCAACGGCATCGGGCGTCGGCATTGGCAAGGATCTCTACCGCGAAGCGCTCGCGGCCGTGGGCAGCGCCATCAGCAACGCGTTTGGCGGTGGCGATGTGTCCTTCGAGACCCGCACGGGCAACTCGGTCAAGACCCAGACTTCCGGCGTGACGGTGAACGGCGAGATCCATGTGGGTACGCACCGCAAGCAGAACCTTGAGATTGACATCAACGGCAACGTTGTCGCCAAGACCGATGGCATCAGCATTGCCAACACGGGCGTGGCGAGCCTGGCTCAGGACATCCTTGACCGCATTGACGCGTTGAACCAGCTGATCCGGGAATACTCCGGTGGTTCGGCGGGATCCGACGCGGCGATCGCCGTGGCGGCCTACCAGTCCGAGATCCGTTTTCTGGAGCGCAAGCTGGTGGAACTGGGTTTCCAGCCCGACCCCCTGGGCGGCGGATTTGCGGGCGTGGCGGGTTTGAGCCCCAAGGAGGCGGCGCAGGAAGCGGTGACAGCCATGACCGCGACCAAGGCCGGCCTGACGACCACCAAGACCGACCTGACCACGGCCAACACGGGCCTGACGACGACCAACACCAACCTGACCACGGCCAACACCAACCTGAGCAGCCAGAATGCCACGCTGCAGACAGAGGTGACGACCCTGATCGCTCAGCGCGATGCCCTGGACGCAGACGACACAGCGGGTCGCCAGGCCATCCAGAATCAGATCAATGCCAAGAACACGACGATCAACAACAACAACAACACGATCAATGCAAACACCAGCACCATCGAGGCGAACACCGACACGATCGAGGCGAACAACACCGAAATCGGCTTGCTGACCACCCGCATCACCAGTCTGGATGGGCAGATCGTCAATGTGCAGACCGACATCACCAACGACGTGTACAGCGACGTCGCCGCCCTTGGTCCAACGGCGAAGTTCCTGACCATCAGCGATGCAGAGGCCAAGCTGGGCAACATCTATGTGCGGGGCGACAAGCTGCAAGGCAATGGCGTGCTGGACGCGCCGGGTGACGCCGAGATCAGGATCACGAACAATGGCCCGAGCTTCCTGATCCTGAACGACCTGACCATCCCGGCGGATGAGGGCGGGAGGATTTACCTCAACAGCGTGGACGTCAAGGACAACACCCAGATCAACGGCATCAATGGTGCCGCCGGGGGTGCGGGTTTCGACATCTTCACGGCGGACAGCACCACCGATTTCAGTGGCAGTACGGTCTTGCCGGGCAAACCCAAGATCGTGGTCGAAAGCAAGTACGACCCGCTGGATCCCTTCTACAGCAGCCAGACGCTGGCGGGTGGCGCGGCCACGGTGGCCCCAGACATCATCCTCAAGGGGGACATCAGCAACCTGCGTGGCCTGGTCAAGATCGACAGCGCCGCGGGCAGCATCCGCATCGAGCAGACGGCCAGCATCCGGGCCGACGATGTGGAGGTGAAGACGCGCAATGGCGACTTCGTTCAGAGTTACAGCAACACGTTCAGCCATGTGGCCGGCGCCCCGCTGACGACCACCAATGGCGATCCCAACCTGGCCTTCCCGGACAACATCGCCGAAATCTCCCGCACGCCCGAGGCGGTGGGGTCGGGCATCGTGGCCAACGGCAGCGTGCTGATTGCAGCCCGCTACCTGAACATCAACGGCACCATCCAGAGCGGCATCCCGGAGTGGGGTGTGCGCATTCCCGCCAGCGCCACCGTGTCGGTGGGTGGCGTGCCCATGACGTTCGCGCAAGCACAGGCGCACTACAACGGCTTGACGCCTGCTCAGCAAGCGGTGCTGGGCTCGGAGTATTTCCAGGTCAGCGGTGCCACCGTGAGCGGACTCAGCGGCAACCAGCAAGGCGCCTGGGAAGACATCAAGGTGAGCTACAACGCGAAGGAAAACCGCCTCGAACTCAGCGGCGTGCGCGTGCAGGGCGGCTATATCGAATTGTTCGGCCAGATCTTCAACACCAACCAGGCCGGCGGCGGGAAGCTGCGGGTGATGGATGGTTATGGTCAGATCAAGGTCGACAACGAAAGCAGCCTGCCCATGTGGGTCAACCTGCTGGACACCGGCAAGGGTGTGCAGGGTGAAATCAACATCACCAACATCAGTGGCGTTGACGCCAGTGGCGCTCCCATCATCACCACCACCCAGTTCCTGCGCGGTGCCGGTGGGTCACGCAGCGCCTTCTACGACCCGCAGGCCGGCTTGCGCTACACGATGACCGTCGGCTATGACGAGGGTCGTGTGGACTACTACCGCTACTCGCAAAACGGGTGGTTTGGCGGCGCCATTCTCAGCAGCAAAGTGCTGGACGAATACCGCATCGCCTCGCAGGTCCGCAGCAACGACCCGCTGTCGCAGGCGGAGTACCTTCAAGTGGTGTCGGGCGACAACTCGACGGTTTACTCCCCGGCCACCAGTGCCGTGTACGGTGCCTCGACCATTACCGGCGGCGACCAGGAAACCATCAACACCGCAGCCCCCGTGCTGACACCCGGCAATTCATGGCGTGACTGCAATTGGTGGACGCTGTGCGCCAACGCCACCCACTACCAGGAATTCACGGTCACCACGGCCACCAAGACCACGATCACCGAAAGCGTCAAGGCCGACCAGCGCATCGGCATCGAATTCATCGGATTCGATCAGGGCACGGTGAATGTGGCTTCGGTCGGTGATGTGGTGCTCAACGGCGCCATCAACAACGCCAGTGGCGAAACCAGTGTCAGCTCGGGGGGCAGCATCACGCAGAACGGTGACCTGAACATCATCAGCGGCGTGAACGTCAATCTGGCGGCGGGTACGGGCATCGGGTCCGGAACGCAGGCGGTCCAGACCAACATCAGCGACAGTGGCCGGCTCAATGCCACCTCCAGCGCGGGCGAGGTGCACATCAAGGAGATGGTGGGCAACCTGAACGTGGGCACCATTGGCGGTGCTGGCGTGAGCAATGTGGTGCTTGAGGCCGACAAGAACATCGTCGACGCCGCAGCGGGTTCCTACGTACAGGGCCGGCGCGTGGAGCTGCTGTCCAACAACGGCGGCATCGGTTTGACCGGCGCGCCGCTGACTGTGCGGACCGGCTACACCACCAACATGTCTCAGTGGTCCAACAACGGCTTGCTGGCGACGGCACGCGACTCGATCAACATCCGCAACCTCGCGGACGCCGCCAACCCCGCCATCTACAACGGCAATCTGTTGCTGATTTCGGCGGAGTCGAAAACGGGTGACGTGCGCATCGAGACCAGCGGTGCCGTGATCGACAACAACCCGTTCGAGACCATCGACACCCGGACCGAGACGGAACTGGCCAATCTCTGGGACGAACTGCGCCTGCGTGGTGCGCCTTCGGTGGAAAAAGCCAACGAGGCGGTCGCGGCATTCGAGAGCGGCAAGAACAACAACTACCGCCAGTACTGGCAGTTGCGCAAGGGGCAGGCGGATCAGGGTGCGGTCTACGATCCGGGGTATGTCTACGCCGTCTCCGCGGGCGAGCGCAGCGCGCTGGAAGCCGCTGGTCTGACACCCCTGCAGATCGACGAGTTTGCCCAGAGCCGGACAGACCAGTACCACAGCCTGCACGCGGAAGTGGGCGACCTGACCGCAGCCTTTGACAGCGGTTTTGCGTACGACGCTTCGGTGGCGACCGGTACGGGCGAAGAAACACAAATCCGCACCGGGGCCACCTGGACCGACGCTCAGCTCGCGCTCTCGGTGGGTGCCGGTCTGCTGAAGAACATCACCGACACGGTGACCTCGGTCAAGGAACCCAACGTCAAGGGCAACAACATTACGCTGGTCGCGGGCACGTCGATCGGCTCGATGAACCCCAATGTCGACATCACCTTGCCAACCGGTGCGACACCCGCGGAGATTGCCGCTTTCCTGGCCGCGTTGACAGCCGATCAGAAGGCGGCGCTGGCGGCGGCGGAGCGTGGCGATGCGACGGTGACCGGCAACGTGATCTCGATCATCCGGCCCCGCGCGGTGAACGTGGAGACCGGAACCGGAGCGCTCACCGCCAGCGCGGCTGCGGGGGATGCGTTCATCGGGTCCGAGAAAGACTTGCGCATCAACCAGGTCACCGCGAGCGACAACGTGCGGATCAAGGTGGCGGGGGCCCTGATCAATGCCGCGACCGTGGCCGGCACGAACAACGTGGTGGGTGACAACATCATCCTGGAAGCGGCCAACGGCGGCATCGGTGCGGCGGGATCGGCCCTGCGCATCAACCCGACCGCGGGCTCGTCGCTGATCGCGCGCGCGGCCGGTGACATCTGGATCGAGACGCCAGCGGACCTGACGGTGGACACCATCTTCTCCCGCAACAATGTGAGTCTGGATGCGGTGGGTTCGATCCTGGACATGCCGGGCGACTCGGTGGTCACGCCTGCGGTGAACATCCGCAGCAACAACGTGACGCTGGTTTCGCGCACGGGCAGCATCGGGGAAGAAGACAACGCGCTGGATGTGGGCGTGAACCCCGACGGGCATGTCGTGGCCACCGCGGACACGGTGGGCCAGGGGATTTACCTGAACGGCCCTTCTGGTGAGCACTTCAACGTGGGGGCTTCGACTTCGGGTGGGGCCACGGTCCTGTCGGCGGCCGAAAGCATGAAGGTCGATGGCACCGTGACCGGGCTGGGCAGCATCAGCCTGGTCTCGGGCGGTCAGACCACCCTGACCACGCAGGCCGATGTGAACTCGACCGCAGCGGACATCCAGATCCGGGCCGGGTCGTTGACCATGGAAGACAACGGTGTTGCCGCGGCGCGTGTTCGCTCCGGGACAGGGTCGATCGATGTCGAGACGGTGGGTGACGCCGTGATCACCGGCATCGAGAGCGGCAACGGCACCGCGAGCGCTGTGCGGGTGGTGAGCACGGGCGGGCGTGTGCTGGACGGTGGAGACACCCGTCTCGATGTGATCGCAGACACCGCACCGGCGGCGAAGTTCACCGTGGCGGGCCTGCTGGGCGTGGGCTCGGACGGCAATCCGCTGGACGTGCGCGTGCGCGATCTCAATGCCTCGTCCGTTCAAGGGAGCGTGGCGCTGGCGGCTGTCGGTGGGGTGAACATCGAAGCGGTGAGCGCGGGCGACGCCGTGCAGATCACCGCAGACGGTGACATCACCGGCCAATCGGTGACCAGCACGGGTGCCGGCACCCAGGGCCCGGACAAGAGCGTGAGCGTGGCGTCCACGGGGGGCAGTGTGACCCTCGATTCGGTGACGGGCACGGGGCCTGTGAACGTGGACGGCCAGACCGGCGTCGACGTCAACTCGGTCGAGAGCACCGGGGGCAGCGTGGTGCTGAACTCCAACGCCGGGAACGTGGTGGTTGATACCACCAGGGCACAGCAGGACGTCACGATGACGGCGGCGGCGGGCACGGTCAATGCGGGTACCACAACCGCCACAGACGGCAACGTGGATCTCAGTGCCCTGGGCGATATCGAAGCCACGACCACCGTGGCGGGCGGGACGGCCCAGGTGACCAGTGCGGCGGGGCATGTCCGGTTGGGCAGCCTGACGGCACGAGGTGACGTGAGCGTCGACGGCCAGGCCGGTGTGCAGACGGGCACGGTCGAAAGCACCGCCGGCAGCGTGGTGTTGAACACCGACGGTGGCGACATCGATGCCGGCGTCACCAAGGCCTGGAAGGATGTCACGATGCGCGCCGCTTCGGGTGCCATCACGGCCGACACCACGGTGGCCACGACCGGCAATGTGACCTTCATCGCCCGGGGCGACATCAACACCGGCAGCACGACGGCGGGTGGCACGGTGGTGTTCGACAGCGAGGAAGGTGACGTCCGCACCGACGAGGTGAGCACCGGTGGCGCCTTCACGATAGAGACCGCTGGCAACATCGAGACCGGCACGGTGACGGCGGGCCGCGATGTGTCCTTGATCAGCACGCGCGGCACGGTGACCGCCGACAACACCCGCTCGGTGCGGGGTTCGGTGACCATGGAGGGTCAGCAGGGCGTGACCGCCAACCGTGTGGTCGCGGCGCAAGATGTGACGCTGGCCAGCGCACGGGGCGCTGTCGATGCGGGCAGTCTCCTGGCTCGCCGGGGGTCGATCACATTGAGCGCCCGGCGCAACATCGATGTGGGCACGGGCACCGCCACCAACGGCAGTTTTGTGGCCGGCTCCACCGGTGGCAGCGTCAACGTGGGCACGGCGAGTGCCGATGTGGTTTCGCTCAGCGCGCCGCGTTCGGTGAGCGCTCGCACGCTCAACGTCGGCAGCCGGCTGAACCTGGCGGGCCAGAACATTGCAGCGAACGTCAACAGCGCTGGCGACGTGGGCGGGTCGGTGACCGGCTTTGGCGGCGGCATGGCTTCGAACGTGGAGCTGGCCTTGAACAGTCCGTTTGCCTTCCGGTTCCAGGAGCTTTCCACCTCCACCGGCAACGTCAATGTGCTGGCTGGGGACCTGTTTGTCGACGCCATGCGGGTGGGCAACCGCCTGACCATCAGCAACCCCAGGACCACGTTGTTGATCGATCAGAACGACCGCAGCATCCAGCCGTTTGATGTCCAGCTCTACTCGGCAGGCAACCCGTTTGCCTTTGGCCTCACCGGCAACCGGGTGCTGACGGGGGCTTTCGTGATCTCGCGTGGCCCTGGCCACGAGGTGATTTCGCCCAATGGCAACAACCTGAGTGCGGCCGAACTGGGCGATCGCGAACTCTCGGTGCTCGGCACCTTGCCTTCTCCGACGGACGGGTTCTCGAACGGTCAGCCCGATGCCGAAGCCTTGGCCGGTCTGGTGACCTTCGTGGGCACGCCGGTGAATGGTGGTGACGAATGCGGGTCTGAAGCGGGCCAAGGGGCTGGCGATTCCAATAACTCCAAATGCAAAGAAGAAAACTGATGAAACTCAGCTGTGCAGCGGCGGCGGCCCTTGTCACGTGTTCGACCTACGCCCAGGTTGTCGTTCCTCCGTCGGCCGATCCGGGCGCCTTGCAGCAACGCCGCATCGAGGAAGATCAGCGCCGCCTGGAGCAGGAGCGCCTGGAGCGCACGCCGGCGGTGGCACCGGTGATCGAAGCGCCGAAAGCGCCTGCGACCGCGCCGGTGGCCAGCCAGGTGCGCTTCAAAGTCAATGCGGTGAAGTTTTCGCCTGCTTCCGAGGTGCTTTCTGCCGAAGAGCTCAAGGCGCTGGCCGATGCGTTCGTGGGCAAGGAAGTCAGCTTTGCCGACCTGCAGCGCCTGGCCGAGCAGGTCAACGCGGCCTATCGCGAGCGCGGCGTGGTGACCGCGCGCGCCATCATCCCGCCACAGGATGTTTCCAGCGGGAACATCACCCTGCAGCTGGTCGAAGGCAAGCTGGGTGAAATCCGGGTCAAGGGCAACGAATCCACGCGCGCGAGCTACGTCCTGAGCCGGGTGGATGCCGAGCCCGGCCGGCTGGTGGATCTGCCCACCCTGCAGACCAGTCTCTTGCGCTTCAACCGCACGAACGCCGCCCAGTTGCGCGCCGAGCTCAAGCCGGGTCAGAGTTTTGGCAGCACCGATCTGGAAATCGGGATCATCGAACCCAAGCAGCACAACTTTCGCATCGGCGTCGACAACCTGGGCAGCGAGGTGACGGGGGAAACCCGGGTGGGCTTGTCCTATTCCAACCAGAGCTTGCTGGGTTGGCGGGATTCGCTGAGTCTGGCCGCGATGTCCGCCAGTGGTCTCAAGAGCTATTCGGTGGACTACGGCATTCCGGTCAGCCGCTCGGGCGGGCGCCTGAACCTCGCCCACAACCAGGACGACACCCAGCTGAAGTACGGGCCTTTTGCCTCCCTGGGCATCACGGGCGAGTCCACCTCGACCGCTTTGTCACTGCGTCAACCGCTCCACTTTGGGGAGCGCTCGCAAGTCGACCTGCTCGCCAGCCTGCGCAAGCGCGATGTCGAAAACAAGGTCAGTGGTGTCTTTCTGTCCAGCACCGCCACGCAGGATGTGCAACTGGGTGTCGAGTACCAGTCTTCCGATGACTCGGGCCAGTGGCTGACGAGCTACTCGCTTTACAAGGGCGATGCGAAAACCGCTGGTGTGAGCAAACGCTACACGGTGGGCCGGGGTGCGCTGCGGCGAACGCAGTTTCTGGCCACCGGCTGGGCTTTGCGTGGTGCGCTGTCGGCGCAGCACACCAGCAGCGATGAGTTGCCCTCCAGCGAGCATTTTTTCCTGGGGGGGGAAGGCAGCGTGCGCGGCTACCCGGTCGGTGCCTTTTCGGGTGACCAGGGTGCCTTGCTGAGTCTGGAGCTGCACCACCCGATCACCGGTCCGTCCGCCGAGGGCAGCGGTCAGGCGTATTCGGCCGCGGGCTTTTTCTTTGTGGACACCGGTCAGGTCCGGCAGATTCTGCCGCCCGACTCCACCCAGGACAAGACCAAGCGCCTGACCAGCCTGGGTTGGGGTGTGGAAGCGGCCATGGGTCGTTACCTGTCGGCGCGCGTGACGCTCGCCTATGCGTTGCGTGAGTTGCCGGAACAAAAGCGGCGCTACACGGCCAGTGTTCAGATCTACAGCCAGTTCTGATCAGGGGCGCCTTTTTCCCGTGTTGACTTCAGGTCTGCCCGTCCTTCTGTCAATGGCGGTGCGCCGGGCGGACGCAGGGCCCAGGAAATAGGCGCCTTTCCCGCCCCAGCTCCACCGACCCGGGCGCTGGAATTGAGACAGAATGCGAGGAAGTTGGCGCAGCACACCGTGTGCGAAACGTCTTTATCCTCCATGCCTGAAAACGAGCCCCCTCTGACGGCTGGCGGCCGCCCGGTCGGCGAAACGCCAGCCGTGTCTTCCATGGCCGCATGGGTCAGCGATCCGTCGCTTTTTGAGGCGATGTTCCTGTCCATGCCCGTGGCGGCCAGCCTGAGTCGCATGGCCGACGGTTGCCTCCTGGCCGTGAACGATGCCTGGGTTGCATTGTGTGGCGTGCCTCGCGAGGAGGCGCTGGGCCGCACGACGATCGAGTTGGGTCACTGGTTTGACGCATCAGACCGTGCCCGCTATGTCGCTTCGTTGTCGCAGACGGACAAGGTGGTCGATCTGCGCCTGAGCCACCACAAAACCCACTGCGTTTGTTTGCGAACCCGGCGGCTCGACATGGGCGACGAGCCACTCTTGCTGGTGTACCTCACCGAAGTCAACCAGGAACAACAGGCCGAACGGGCCTTGCAGAGCGCCAATCGGGAGCTGCAACAGCAGGTCGAACTGCACGGTGCGATCGAAAAACTGGCCCGCGTGGGCCACTGGACGAATGCCTGCAGCGACCAGGATGTAATCTGGTCCCCCGGTCTTTACGAGCTGACGGGGATCGAGCCCGCGCCGGTGTTGTCCCGCGCGCAAGGGCGGGGTGGCATCCACCCCGATGATCTGCCGGCCTGGATGAAGGCCCGTGAGGCGCTCGACGGACGGGTGGTCGAGTTCCGCTGGACGCGGCCTGATGGCCAGCAGCGCTGGCTGCGCACTCGCATGGGTCAGACCGCCGTGGCGGGCAATCCGCAGACCGATTTCGGCGTGGTCCAAGACATCACCGCCGAGCGCGAGGCCGCCCTGGCGCTGGCTGGCCAGCTGCGGTTCATCCAGAACATCGCGGCCCGGGTGCCGGGTCTGGTGTACCAGATACGCCGGTACCCCGACGGCAGCAGCACGATCCCGTATGTGAACGACGCGGTGCACGAGATGGTGGAACTGGACCCCAGCGACCTCGCGCGCGACGCCAGGCTCTTTTTTTCACGGGTGCACCCGGACGATCTTCCACAGTTGGTTTCTTCTCTGGCGGCATCCGCGCGCGATCTCACACTGTGGCGGCAGGTCTACCGCATCCAGTTGCCCCGTGCTGGGCTGCGCTGGTACAGCGCGGAGGCGGTGCCCCAGCGCGAAGCCGACGGATCGGTGCTCTGGCACGGCTTCACCTTCGACGTCACCGAGTCCCGGTTGGCGGCCCAGGCGCTGGAACGCCAGCACCGCATGCTCGAAGCCGTGCAGCAGGCACAGGCGGCGTTCATCGAGGCCGATGACAAGCGGCAGGCGTTCGAAAGCCTGCTGGCTGCGCTGCTGGGCGTGACGGGTAGTGGCTACGGTTTTGTGGGCGAAGTGCTGTACGACATGCGCGAGCAGCCCTACCTCAAGACCCACGCCATCACCGACATCGCCTGGGACGAAGCCTCGCGGCGCCTGTACGACGCGCAGGTCGATGCGGGCATGGAGTTCCGCAACCTCAAGACCCTGTTCGGCCACGCCATGCTCACCGGCGAGACGGTGATCGCCAACGATCCGGCCCACGATCCCCGATCGGGTGGACTGGCTTCGGGCCATCCGGGCATGACGAGCTTCCTGGGCATTCCGCTCGCCGTGGGCGACCGCCTGGTCGCGATGGTCGGCCTGGCGAACCAGCCCGGTGGTTACAGCCCCACCGATGTGGCGTTTCTGCAGCCGCTGCTGGGCGCGGTGCGCCAGTTGGTGCTGGCCTGGCGTGGGCATGCCGAACGCAGGCGGGCTCGCCTGCAGTTCCAGGCCACGAGTGCCCTGCTGGTCGAAAAAAGCGCAGCGCTGCAAGTGACGTTCGACAGCATGAGCCAGGGGCTGACCATGGTGGACGCGGACGGGCGGGTGCGGTTCTACAACCAGCGCATGCGGGCGCTGCTGGACCTGCCGGAGGCGTTGCTGGCCAGCCAGCCGCTCTTCAGCGAGGTCGTCGCGTTCCAGATGAACCGGGGGGATTTTGGCGAAGACCTGAGCCAGGTGGATGTCTCGCTCCGGGCCGTCCTCGGGCTGGAGCCGCGTGTGGTGCCGCCCGAGACATATCTGAGGCGCACGCACGGCGGCCGGGTGCTGGAGATCTACACCCGCATGCTGCCTGAGGGGGGCATGGTGCGCACCTACACCGATGTCACCTCCTATGTCGAAACCGAGGACGCCCTGCGGGAGGAGCGGCAGCGGCTGCAGTGGGTGCTGGAGGCCACGCGTCCGGGCATCTGGGAAACCAATATCGATACCTGGGCCATGACGATCAACGACCGTTGGGCCGAGATGCTGGGCTACACGGTCGCGGAACTGCAGCCCACCACGTTCGACACCTGGCGCACGCTGGTTCACCCCAGGGACCTGGAGCGGGCGCAGCGGGTGTTGCAGCGGCACTGGTCGGGCGAGCTGCCCTACTACGAGTGCGACGTCCGGATGCGCCACAAGGCGGGTCACTGGGTCTGGATCAACGACCGCGGCCGGGTTCACCGGCGCGATGACAGTGGCAAGGCGCTGTACATGTCGGGCACCCACCTCGACATCTCCGACCGGGTGGCCGCTCAGGAAGAAGTGCGCGCGCTCAACGCCACCCTGGAGCGGCGCGTGGCCGAGCGCACCGCCGAACTGGAGCGCTCCATGAAGGACATGGAGGCCATTTCGTATTCGATCGCACACGATCTGCGGGCTCCGCTGCGTTCGGTGAACGGCTTTGCATCCTTGATTGCCGAAGAAGAGGGCGATGGCTTGAGTCCGGTGGCCAAAGACATGTTCGGGCGCATCGCCCGCTCGTCGCGCAGCATGGGCCAGATGATTTCAGACATGCTGGAGCTGCTGCGCGTGGTGCGGGTGGATCTGGACGCCGTGCCGGTGGACATGAATGCGCTGGCGCACTCGGTGGTCGATACCCTGGCGCCCGATGTGCCGCAGGCGCGCATCGATCTGCAGCCTCTGCCCGCGGTCATGGGCGACGCCACCCTGCTGCGGCAGGTGCTCGTCAATCTGATGGACAACGGGCTGAAGTACTCACGCCACCAGGCGCGGCCCGAGCTGGTGCTGGGCTTTGACGCGGAGCGGCAGGCCTTTTACCTGCGTGACAACGGCATGGGTTTCGACATGGCCCATGCCGGCAAGCTGTTCGGCCTGTTCCAGCGCCTGCACGCGGGCTCCGAGGTGCCGGGCACCGGTGTCGGCCTGGCCATCGTGGCGCGCATCATCGAGCGCCACGGCGGACGCATCTGGGCCAACGCAACGGCCGGGGCAGGCGCCACGTTCTGGTGGACGTTGCCCCTGCGCTGAGGCCGTTGAGGCCTCGCGGCTTCAGAAGGGAGCGGCTTGCTCGGTGGGCGGAGCATCGTCCCCAGACGGCCCGTTGTGACCGCTGGCGTCGGCTTCTTCGGTCGAAGCCGCAAGCGGGCCTCTGGCCTGACGCACTGCCGCCTTGTCGCCCGCGCTGGCGAACTTGCTGTACTTGCCGATCGTGCTGACGAGCTGGCCGTAGATCTTGGGGTTGGCGGCCAGGCATTCCTTCTGTTCCAGGAAGTTGGCTTCGCCGGTGAAGTTGCCCACCAGGCCACCGGCTTCGGTCACCAGCAGCGCGCCGGCGGCCACGTCCCAGGGCGAGAGACCCATCTCGAAGAAACCATCGGTGAAACCGGCGGCCACATAGGCCAGGTCGAGCGCGGCCGAGCCCGGGCGGCGCACGCCTGCGCACTTGGGCATCACATCGCCCAGCATCTGCATGTAGGTCTGGAAGGCATCGCCCGGGCGGAACGGGAAACCGGTGGAGAACAGGCACTCGCGCATGGCGATGCGCTTGGCGACGCGGATGCGGCGGTCGTTCATGTAGGCGCCGCGCCCGCGCGTGGCGCAGAAGAGGTCGTTGCGGCTCGGGTCGTAAATGACGGCCTGTTCCAGCTTGTTGCCCACCATGAGCGCGATGCTCACGCAGTAGACCGGGAAGCCGTGGATGAAGTTGGTGGTGCCGTCCAGCGGGTCGATGATCCAGACATGGTCTGCGCCACCGTGTTTGCCTTCGCGTTTGCCCGACTCTTCGGCCCAGATGGCGTGGTCGGGGTAGGCGGTGAGCAGGGTGTCGATGATCGCGGCTTCGGCCGCGTGGTCGACTTCGGTCACAAAGTCGTTGGTCTGCTTGGCAGAGACCCGGACCGACTCCACGTCCAGCGCGGCGCGGTTGATGATGGTGCCGGCAAGGCGAGCGGCCTTGATGGCCACGTTGAGCATGGGGTGGAGTGTGGACGACATAAGTTGTGAACCTTTGCGCCGCAGCGGGCTGCGAGCGTGACAGTGGAAGAGCGGGAAGGCTGGACCCCAGGCGATGCGGGGCGGCGACAATTGGGGATTTTACCGTTTCAACACACCAAACACCTCACCGGAGCAAGTGCCCCACCCAGCACACACCGCAGAACTGGCTTTGCCAGGCTGCTGGTGTGGCCCCCCTGGGGGGGTGACGCGAAGCGGCGCGGGGGGATTCCAAATGAAGACGAGATTCATCCTGATCCAGACCAGCCACGCCGGCAACGTGGGCGGCACCGCGCGCGCCATGAAGGTGATGGGTTTTGACGACCTGGTGCTGGTGGCGCCGCGCTGGGCCAACGTCTTGCGGCGCGAAGAGACCATCCAGCGCGCCAGCGGCGCCAACGACGTGCTGGCCAAGGCGCGCATCGTGGACACGCTGGACGAAGCGCTGGACGGCATCGAACACCTGTGCGCCACTGCCATGACGCCGCGCGACTTCGGCCCGCCCACGCGCCACCCGCGCGAACACTTTGCCGCGCTGCTGGGCACACCCGAAGCCCCTGTGTCCACCCGCCCCGGCGGCGTGGCCTTCCTCTTCGGCTCCGAGCGCTTTGGCATGCGCAACGAGGACGTCTACCGCTGCCACACCTGTCTGAGCATTCCCACCGATCCGCAGTTTGGCTCGCTCAACCTGGCCGCCGCGGTGCAGTTGATCGCCTACGACTGGCGCCAGGCGCTGGGTGGTTATGCTCTGCCGCCCGCCAGCGCACCCGAACGCCCGCTGGCCGACGCCAAGGCCCTGGCCGGCATGCTGCAGCACCTGGAGCAGGCGCTGGTGGCGGTGGACTTCCTCGACCCCGAGGCGCCGAAAAAGCTCATGCCGCGCCTGAACCAGCTTTTCAACCGCGCTGCACCGACCGAAGAAGAAATCCACATCCTGCGTGGTGTGGCCAAGGCCATGCTGCAGACCGCCGCGCAGGCAAAGCGCTAGACTGGCCGACCCGATACAGAAAACCAACGGCCCGTTCCATGTTTGCCCGACTCCGCTCCGACATCCAGTGCATCCTCGAGCGCGACCCCGCGGCGCGCAGCACCTGGGAGGTCATCACCTGCTACCCCGGCCTGCACGCGGTCTGGCTGCACCGCCCGGCGCACTGGTGCTGGACGCACGGGTTCAAGTGGCTGGGGCGTTTCACCTCGCACATCGCGCGCTGGCTGACCGGCATCGAGATCCACCCGGGCGCGAAGATCGGCGACCGGGTGTTCTTCGACCACGCCATGGGCACGGTGGTCGGCGAGACAGCCGAAATCGGTGACGGCTGCACCATCTACCAGGGCGTGACGCTCGGCGGCACCTCGCTCTACAAAGGCGCCAAGCGGCACCCGACGCTGGGCAAGGACGTGGTGGTCAGCGCGGGCGCGAAAGTGCTGGGCGGTTTCGAGGTGGGCGACGGCGCCAAGATCGGCAGCAATGCGGTCGTGATCAAGCCGGTGCCACCGGGTGCCACGGCGGTCGGCATTCCGGCGCGCATCATCCCGAGCAAAACCGGCGAAAGCGCCGACGTGACCGAAGCGCACCCCAAGTTCCAGGCCTATGGCCTCACACAGGAAGACGACCCGTTGTCGCAGGCGATGCGTGGGTTGATCGACAGCGCTTCCGGGCAGGAGCACCAGATTGCCTTGCTGTGGCAGGCGATCGAGAAACTGTCTTCGCCGCAGAAGGGCGACTGTGTGCCTTCGGACGCGGCTCGCAGCGAGTGCTTCGAGGCTGAAAAACTCAATCAGCTGGTGGGGAAGTAAGTTCCCCCTCGCTCTGGCTTGTTTGCCATGTGACCCGGAGTGCCGGGCGGCCGACTCCGCTCATGTCCCCCGGACCGGGCTGCGCCCGGTCCTCCTCCTTGACTTCGCTGCGTCAGCCACCCGGCGCTCCGGGTTACGGGTGGCGTTGGGCCGGGCGAAAGCAGGGAGATTCAGGTCCGCGAAATTTTTCCGGAGCGAGGTGTACTCACACAGAACACCGCGGAACTGGCTTTGCCAGGCCGCAGGTGTTGTCCCCTGGGGGGTGACGCCGCAGGCGGCGCGGGGGGATCAATGATGCGTTCCATGGGCACCGTGCGCGTGGCCATGGGCCACTTCTTCCGCACTCGCCGGTTGAACGTCCACCACCTTCACAGCGAAGCGCAGCGTCTGACCGGCCAGCGGGTGGTTACCGTCGAGGTGCACGGTGTCGCCCTTGATCTTCATGACGGTGAAGACCTGCTGGTTGCCCTGATCGTCGTGGCCCTGCAGTTGCCCTCCGACCTTCACGCCGGGCGGGAATTCGCTTTTGGGAATCGTGGTGGCCAGGCTCTCGTCGCGCACGCCAAAGGCGTCTTCAGGCGGCAGCACCAGGGTGGCGGCGTAGCCGGCTTCCTGGCCTTCCAGCGCCTTCTCGATGCCGGGCAGGGTGTTGTTGTACCCGCCGTGCAAATAGGCGCGTGGCTCCTTGCCGTCTTCCAGCAACTTGCCCTGTGCATCGGTGGCGCGGAAGGTGATGGTGACGATGGTGTCTTTGGTGATTTTCATGGGGTTCGTTCTGGGTTGGGTCAGACGATGCTGGCCAGGTGGCGAGGCAAGGTCTGCAGGCTGACAAAGGTGAGGTCGTACATGGCAGTGAGGCTGCCCGCCTGTTCATCGGTGATGTCCGTCGAACAGATGATGAAGCGGCTGCGCTCGACGCCCAGGCGCTTGCGCAGGCGCTGGTACTTGTCGATATCTCGGCGGAATTCACCGGACTTGCATTCGATACAGATCGGCGACTGGCCAGCGGGCAGCGCCACGACATCGAGTTCATGCACATCTTCGTTGGGGAACAGCACGTTCACGCCCCGAGCGCAAGAGAAGGCCAGTTTCTTGTTCTGCAAGGATTCCAGCAGCTCCAGCAGCGCATACCACTCCAGCCAGGCACCTGCAAAAAACTGGCGTACCTTGGGCGCTGGCTGCAGTGAAAGCCGAACCACCTTCTCCTGCTTTTGGTAGAAGTAGCGTGAGAACAGCGTGTGGCTGTAGAGCTGCCTGCACAGGTTGTTCAAAGCCTGCGCGTCCTTCTGGCTCATGCCCGTGAGGTCGATGTTGAGCCCGGTGTGACTCTTGCGGTAAGCGTAGGCAACCCGCTGGACGAGTTCACCAAACAGGTCGTATTGACGCCCGATCTGCTGTGCAGCTTCATCAAAGTAGCCGCTCGTATCCACATTGCTGTGGTCGAACTGGGCTTCAATCTGAAGCGATTTGAGCCACTTCTCAATGGGCGCGTGTTGCGCTGCCGTGGCCAGGTCGTCGTTGTTTCCCGCCTCTTCCCCGGCTTCTGCCACGGAGGCTTCTTCTGGCGCCGTGGCCGTGCCATTTTCAGGATCACGTCGTTCTTCGGCTTGCAGGGCCTTGACCTCCCGCATGGCCGCCGCGTAGCGCTCAATCAACTTGCGGACGTAGAACGCCGTATCAAAAACAGAGCAGGGCGCCTGGCACGCGGAACATGGCACTTGTGTGCCAGCGACGGGCGATTCGCTCACATGGCCGCACTGGTTGCAGCGATAGACAGGCATAGAAACTTCCCTGAAACCGGTTCTTTTTGTGTCTTGACAATGCCCGTGTCGCGTAAAGGCCGATGGCCCTCAGCGAGCCGGGCGAACGGCGTTTTTTGGCCGCCAGGCCTTGATGACCTCGTCGTTGGTTTCCAGGTAAGGCCCTTCGATCAGGTCGATGCAGTAGGGCACAGCGGTGAAGATGCCGTTGACCTTCTGGCTGCCGTCGGCGTTCTTCAGGCCTTCCAGCGTTTCGGCGATCGCCTTGGGTTGACCGGGCAGGTTGATGATCAGGCTCTTGTCGCGGATCACGGCCACCTGGCGCGACAGGATGGCGGTGGGCACGAAGGCCAGGCTGATCTGGCGCATCTGTTCGCCAAAACCGGGCATTTCCTTGTGCGCCACAGCCAGCGTGGCTTCGGGCGTCACGTCGCGTTTCGCAGGGCCGGTGCCGCCGGTGGTGAGCACCAGGGCGCAGCCGGCGTCCACCAGTTCGATCAGCGTCGCGCTGATGGTGGCCTGTTCGTCGGGGATCAGGCGCGGCTCGAAGGTGATCGGGTTTTTCAAGGCGCGCGTGAGCCAGTCCTGCAGCGTGGGCAGGCCCTTGTCTTCGTAAACGCCGCTGCTGGCGCGGTCGCTGATGGACACGATGCCGATGCGCACCGGCTCGGGGGTGAGGTTGTGGCTCATGGATCAGTCTTCCTGGGTGTCGTCGGCGCCGTCCGCCGATTCGTCGGCGGGCGTGAGGGCGGTGCGCACGATCTGGAATATCTCGCGGTAGGCCTTGCCGTGGCGCAGGGCTTCACCCGGGCGTTCGGTGATGGCCTGTGCGTCTTTGCGCGCCTGGCGGATCAGGGCGCGCAGGTGCTGCACGTCGGCTTGCGGGTCCTGCTCCAGCCAGCGCGTGAGCGCATCGTCGTCGGCGATCAGCTTGTCGCGCCACTGTTCGGCCTGGTGCAGCGCGAGCGTGGCCTGGGCCGAAGGCTTGCGCTGTTCTTCCATGGCGGCTTCGATGGCGGCCACGGTGGCTTCGTCGAGCTTGCGCATGAGCTTGCCGATGAACTGCATCTGGCGGCGCCGGCCTTCGAAGTTGGTGATGCGTTTGGCATCGTTCACGGCATCCACCAGCTTCTCGGGCAGACCGTTGTTTTCGATCAGACGCGTCATCAACCCCGCGTTGAGCGTGAGCAGGTTTTCGCCGAGCAACTGGAGGCGGTCGCTCTCCTTCTTCAGGTCGGTCTTGCTCATGTCGACCGAACCCTTGAGCTCGCGTTTGAGCTCCAGGTCGAGTTCGCTGCCCTCGGCAACGAACTGGCCACGGACGAAATAGCCTTTGGTGGGTTTGCGGGACATCGGGTTTCTTCAAATGGGCTTGTGCAGGGCCTGCAGCAGCCAGAGGGGGCGGCAAGTATCATAGCCGTCGACATGAAAAAAGCCCCCAACACCCCGTCCCAAGCCCTTTCTTCTTCCGCCGCCCATGCCAGCCAGCCGCTCGCGGGCTTCCAGTACGCCCGGAGCCAGTTCGAGGAACTGGTCGACATGGCGCTTGGGCACGCCAAAAAGCTGGGTGCCTCTGATGCGGGCGCCGAGGTGTCCGAAGGGGCGGGCTTGAGCGTGAGCGTGCGCAAGGGCGAGCTGGAGAACGTGGAGCGCAACCGCGACAAGTCGCTCGGCGTGACCGTCTACCTGGGGCAGAAGCGCGGCAACGCGTCCACCTCCGATTTTTCACCCGACGCGATCCGCCAGACGGTGCAGGCGGCCTACGACATCGCCCGTTTCACCGCCGAAGACCCGGTGGCCGGCCTGCCCGACCCTGAAGACATCGCCGACAGCTACCCCGACCTGGACCTGTTCCACCCCTGGGCGATCAACTCCGAAGACGCGCTGCGCATCGCGCTCGAATGCGAGGCCGCGGCCTTCGCCACCAGCAAGAAAATCAGCAACAGCGAAGGCGCCGGCGTGTCGGCCCAGCAGTCGCACTTTTTCACCGCCCACATGCGCGGTGGCGAGCGCGGCCAGCCCGGCATCTTCAGCGGCGGCTACGCCAGCTCGCGCCACAGCCTGTCGGTGGCGCCCATCGCGGGCAAGGGCGCGAACATGCAGCGCGATCACTGGTACAGCTCGATGCGCGCGCCCGAAGATCTGGCCAGCCCGCAGGCTGTGGGCCGCTACGCCGCCGAGCGCGCGCTGGCGCGGCTGAACGGCCGCAAGATCGCCACCACCGAATGCCCGGTGCTGTTCGAGTCGCCGCTGGCCGCGGGTCTGCTGGGCGGCTATGTGCAGGCCACCAGCGGCGGCGCGCTCTACCGCAAGACCACCTTCCTGGCCGACAGCCTGGGCAAACGCGTGATGGCCAAACACCTCGACATCGTCGAAGACCCGCACGTCATCAACGGCAAGGGCAGCGCACCGTTTGACGACGAAGGCGTGCGCACGCAGAAACGCAAGGTGCTCAGCGCCGGCAAGGTGCTGGGTTACTTTCTCTCCACCTACTCGGCGCGCAAGCTCGGCATGCGCACCACCGGCAACGCAGGCGGTTCGCACAACCTCGTGCTCACCAGCCGCCTGATCCAACCCGGCGACGACCTCAAGGCCATGCTGAAGAAGCTGGGCCGCGGCCTGTTCGTCACCGAGCTGATGGGGCAGGGCGTGAACTACGTGACCGGCGACTATTCGCGTGGCGCCTCCGGCTACTGGGTGGAAAACGGCGAAATCGCCTACCCGGTGCACGAGATCACCATCGCCGGCAACCTGAAGGACATGTTCCAGGGCATCGAGGCCGTGGGCGCCGACGCCTACAACTACGGTGCCAAGACCGTGGGCTCGATCCTCGTGAACCGCATGAAGGTGGCGGGCAGCTGATGCCTGGCGGATTCCTGGCCTTCGGCAGGCGCTCGCTGGCGACCGAGCTGGCGGTTTTCGGCTGAGGGGCTGTGCGTCCCGAAGTCCTGGCCCTGTTCGCGGCCGCCTGCTGGGCGATCTCCAGTCTGTTCTCTGCACCGCCAGCCCAGCGTCTGGGTGCATTCGCGTTCAGCCGCTGGCGCATGCTGTTTGCCAGCGCCATCCTGTGGGCGCTGGCGGTGGCCAGTGGCGGCTGGCGCAGCCTCGATCCTTCAGCTTTCTGGCTGCTCGGCGTGTCGGGTGTGATCGGCATCTTCATCGGTGACACCGCGTTGTTCGCCTGCATGAACCGGCTCGGGCCGCGGCGCTCGGGTGTGTTGTTCGCCTGTCACGCGCTGTTTTCCGGCGTGCTGGCCTGGGCCTGGCTGGGCGAGGTGCTCTGGGGCTGGGCGCTGCTGGGCAGCAGCCTGCTGGTGGGTGGCGTGATGCTGGCCATCGTCTGGGGCAAGCGCGACGACGAATCGCACCGCTGGGAGCAGACGCGGGGCCGGCTGGCGGTGGGTGTGGCGCTGGGCCTGCTGGCCGCGCTGTGTCAGTCGGTCGCCACGCTCATGCTCAAGCCGCTCATGAGCACCGGCATCGACGCCGTGGCCGCTTCGGCGGTGCGCATGACGCTGGCGCTGGCTGCACACGGGCTGTTGCTGGCGGCAGGCTGGCCGGCGGCGCGGGCCCGGGCACCGGTGCGCTGGAAAGACGCCTGGCTCACGTTCCTGAGTGCCGCGGTGGCGATGGCGCTGGGCATGACGCTGATCCTGCAGGCCATGCGCCACGGCCAGGCCGGGCTGGTGGCCGTGCTCTCGTCGGTGACGCCGATCCTGATCCTGCCGCTGCTGTGGCTGATCTACCGCCGCCGCCCGGCGGTCGGGGCCTGGAGCGGGGCGGTGCTGGCGGTCGCGGGGACGGCGCTGATCCTGCGCTGAATGGGAGCACCCCTGCCGCGCTGCGCGCGACCCCCTCTCAAGGGGGTCGCGCGATGCGGCCCGGCGGCAAAGCCGGTTCCGCCGCGCTCTGGGCGGGCTGCGCTTCGCTCCGGCCGGGTTGGCTGTGCCCGCGCTGACTGGGGAAAGGGTCAGCCCGCGAGGGCGGCCTTCACCGCGGCCGAGACCTGGCCCATGTCGGCCTTGCCGGCCAGGCGGGTCTTGACCGCGCCCATGACCTTGCCCATGTCGCCGGGGCCGGTGGCGCCCAGCTCGGTCACGATGGCCTTGACCTCGGCGGCCACTTCTTCGGCCGACAGTCGCGCGGGCAGGTAGGCCTGCAGCACCTTGATTTCGGCGGACTCCTTGTCGGCCAGGTCCATGCGGTCGGCCTTGGTGAAGGCTTCGACGCTGTCCTTGCGCTGCTTGATCAGCTTGTCCACGATGGCGATGACCATGGTGTCGTCCAGCTCCACGCGTTCGTCCACTTCCTTCTGCTTCATCGCGGCGGTCAGCAGGCGGATGGTGCCCAGGCGCTCGCTGTCCTTGGCGCGCATGGCGGCCTTCATGTCTTCGGTGATCTGTTCCTTGAGGCTCATGGTGTGCTTTCTGTGATGCGGTGAACCGGCGATTGTCTCAAACCGCTTCGAGCGCCAGCAACTCGTCCACCGTTTGCCGGCGCCGGATCAGGCGTTGCGCATCGCCGTCCACCAGCACCTCCGCGGCCAAGGGCCGGGTGTTGTAGTTGCTGGACATGGACGCGCCGTACGCGCCTGCGTCGTGCAGCACCAGCAGGTCGCCCACGCGGGCCTCGGGCAGTTCGCGCGTGAGCACCACGCCGCCTTCGGCCTGCGTGAACACGTCGCCCGATTCGCACAGCGGGCCGGCCACCACGGTTTCCACCGTCGCGCGCGGCGTGTCATCGGCCGGGATCAGGCTCATGCCGTGGAAAGCGCCGTACATGGACGGGCGCATCAGGTCCGAGAAGCCCGCGTCCACCAGGGTGAAGCGGTTGGCTCCCATGGGCTTGGTGGCGCGCACTTCGGTCAGCAACACGCCGGCTTCGGCCACCAGATAGCGACCGGGTTCGATCTCCAGGTGCACCGCGTGGCCGAGGTGGGCGGCGATCTCGCGCCGCGCCGCGTCCCACAGGCTGAAGTAGTGCGCGGTGTCGATGGGCGCTTCACCCTCGCGGTAGGGGATGGACAGGCCGCCGCCGGCCGAGATCGCCTGCATGTCTGCGCCGCAGCCCTTCACCAGATCCACCATGGCGCTGCACACCTGCTGCAGGTGGCTGTAGTCCACGCCCGAGCCGATGTGCATGTGCAGGCCCACGAGCTGCAGGCCGTGCTGTGCCACCGCGGCCAGCGCGGCCGGCAGTTCGGTGTGCCAGATGCCGTGTTTGCTGTGCTCACCGCCGGTGTTCGTCTTGTTGCTGTGGCCGTGGCCGAAGCCGGGGTTGATGCGCAGCCAGACCGCGTGGCCGGGCGAGACGGCGCCCAGCTGATGCAGCATGTCGATGGAACCGGCGTTCACCGGCACGTGGTGCTGCACCACGGTGGCCAGGGTGGCGGCGTCGAACAGGTCAGCGGTGAAGACGATGCCGGAGGCGCCTTGCGCGTCGGGCGCTGCGGTGTAGCCCGCGGCCAAGGCGCGCTCGATTTCACCGCGCGAAACGGCATCGACCACCACACCCTGCTCGCGCATCAGGCGCAGCAGGTGGGTGTTGGAGTTGGCCTTCTGGGCGAAACGGATGGTGTCGAAGGCACGCAGTTCGGCGATGCGCTGGCGGATGGTCGCGGCGTCGTAGACCCACAGCGGGGTGCCGTGCTGGCGGGCAAGGGACTGGAGGAGGGCGGGGGCAAAGGGATTCATGCCGCCGATGATCCGGGTTTCATTCATATTGAGCAATGCCAGATAATTGCATAGTCATTCAAATTTGATATGAAACTGACCCACCGCCAGATCGACTTCTTCCGCGCCGTGATGGGCACCGGCCACGTCACGCGCGCGGCCGAGCTGCTGCACACCTCGCAGCCGACAGTGAGCCGCGAGCTGGCGCGGCTGGAACAGGTGCTGGGTTTTGCCCTGTTCGAGCGGATCAAAGGCCGCCTCAAACCCACGGTGCGGGCGCTCGCGCTGATGGAGGAGGTCGAGCAGTCCTACGTGGGGCTGGAGCGCATCGCGGCCACGGCGGTGGCGCTGCAGGCCTATGCCCAGGGGCGGTTGCAGCTGGCCTGCCTGCCCGCGCTGTCGCACGCGCTGTTGCCCGACGCGGTCCGGCGGTTTGTGCTGCGACAGCCCGCCGCGGCCGTGAGCCTGACGCCCATCGAGTCGCCGCAGCTGGAGGCGGCGTTGTCGGAGCAGCGCTTCGACCTCGGCCTCTCCGAGCGCTTTGAGGCGCCGGCCGCCTGCAGCCTGCAGACGCTGCTGGTGGCGGACGAGGTGTGTGTGTTGCCCGCCAGCCATCCGCTGGTGCGCAAGGCGCGGCTGGCGCCGTGCGACTTCGAGGGGGTGCCGTTCATCAGCTTCGCACCGACCGACCCCTACCGGCAGCAGGTGGACGCGCTGTTCGCCGCCGCCGGGGTGGAGCGCGGCTTGCGGCTGGAGACGCCGAGCGCGGTGTCGGTGTGTGCCCTGGTGCGCCAGGGGCTGGGCCTGGGCATCGTCAACCCGCTGACGGCGCTGGAGCTGGCGGGCGAGGGCATGGTGGTGCGGCCACTGTCGGTGAGCATCCCGTTTCATGTGGCGCTGATCCGGCCAGCCTGGCGGGCCGAACACCCGCTGCGGGGCGCCTTCGAGGCGGCGCTGGTCGAGGCGGCGGATGTCTTGCAGGCGCGGCTGGCCCGGACGGTACAGGCGTAAAAAAACCCGCTGCAGCGTCCCGAGCGGGTTTTTTGCGTCCCGGCAGGCCGGGCCAGCGATCAGTACAGCTTCTTGGGCAGCTGCATCGAGCGCACGCGCTTGTAGTGGCGCTTGACGGCGGCGGCCTTCTTGCGCTTGCGCTCAGCGGTGGGCTTTTCGTAGAACTCGCGGGCGCGCAGGTCGGTCAGCAGGCCGAGTTTTTCGATGGTGCGCTTGAAGCGACGCAGAGCGACGTCAAAGGGCTCGTTGTCTTTTACACGGATGGTCGTCATTGAAGAGGAAATTCCAGAATGCACAGAAAGAGGATGAACGGGAAGATCGGGCCCAGGCATCGTTTCTGCAAAGTTCCCCCGCCTGTTAACTAGTATTGGCCGACGGGGGTTTGCCAGCAAAGCCTTGGATTATAGCCTTGTCGCGCTGATTTTCCAGCCCTTTGCGGGCATTCTGTGACGCCAACGGCAGGTCTCAGGCGGTTTTCTGTTCCGAAAGGGCCACGGCGCAGGCGTGGGCACTGGCCCAGGCCCACTGGAAGTTGTAGCCACCCAGCCAGCCGGTCACGTCCACCACCTCGCCGATGAAATACAGCCCGGGCTGCTTCGATTCCATCGTCTGGGACGACAGGTCGCGCGTGTCCACGCCGCCGAGCGTGACCTCGGCTTTTTTGTAGCCCTCGCTGCCGGTGGGCACGAGTTCCCAGCGCGAGAGGCGCTCGGCCAGCCGGGCCAGGGCCTTGTCCGAGGCTTCACTGATGGGGCGCTGCCAATCCTTGTCCTGCGCCACCCAGGCATCGGCCAGCCTGCTGGGAACCAGTGTGGCCAGTTCGTTGGCGATCAGCTTGCGCGAGGTGGCCTTGGCGCGCGCCAGCGCCGCGGGCAGGTCCACCTCGGGCGCCAGGTTGAGGCGGATCGGTGTGCCTTCGCGCCAGTAGCTGGAGATCTGCAGCACCGCCGGGCCCGAGAGGCCGCGGTGGGTGAACAGCAGATCTTCGGCGAAGCTGATCCGGTTTTTCTTGTCGCCGGTTTCGATCAGCACTGGCAGCGAAAGGCCAGACAGACCCGCATACGATGCCCATGCCTCACCGTCGAAGGTGAGTGGCACCAGGCCGGGGCGCGGCTCGACGGTGCGCAGGCCGAACTGCTTCGCCATGCGGTAGCCGAAATCGGTGGCGCCGATCTTGGGAATGGACAGGCCGCCGGTGGCGATCACGACCGCCCGGCTCGACACCGTGCCGCGCTCGGTGTCGATGTCGTAGGAGCCGTCTTCGGCCACGCGCAGGGCCTTGACGCCGCAGGGCTGCCAGCGTGTCACACCGCCGGCTTCGCATTCGGCCAGCAGCATGGCGATCAGGTCCTCGGCGGAGCGGTCGCAAAAGAGCTGGCCCTTGTGCTTTTCGTGGAAGCTGATGCCGTGCTTCCGCATCAACGCGATGAAGTCGGCCGGCGTGTAGCGCGACAGCGCCGAGCGGCAGAAGTTGGGGTTCTCGCTGACAAAGTGTTTGTGCGGCTGGCGCACGTCGATGTCGCGGTTGGTGAAGTTGGCGCGGCCGCCGCCCGAGATGCGGATTTTTTCGGCCACGGCCTCGCTGTGGTCGAGCACCAGCACCTTCAGGCCGCGCTGGCCCGCCACACCCGCACAAAAAAGGCCGGCTGCACCCGCGCCGACCACCACTACGTCAAAACTTTGCATGGCCTGCAGTGTAGGCGGGTGAACTGAGCAGCTATTGGCTGCGCAGACTTGTGAGAACTGGGTGAGCAAGGTATATTGCTGGCAATATGAACTTTGTGCTGGACACCAATGTGCTGGTTGCCGCCGTACGAAGCCCGGCCGGTGCCTCGGCAGAACTGCTGCGGCGCACTTTGCAGCGGCACGTGCCTGTCCTGTGCAGTGTTCCGCTGTTCCTGGAGTACGAAGACGTGCTCTCGCGCCCGGAGCATCTTGCGGCGGCTGGTGCGAAGCTTCGGGATGTGCAGAACCTGCTGGATGTGTTGGCCGGGGTGATCGTGCCGGTGACCATTCAGTTCTTGTGGCGACCGCAGTTGCGCGACCCGAAGGACGATCTGGTGCTGGAGCTGGCGGTCAACGGCTTGGGACTGGGGCAGCCGGTGACGCTGATCACGTTCAACCAGCGCGACTTCCTGCCGCAAGCCACTGCGTTTGGCATTCCGGTCATCGGACCGGCACAGTTTTTTCAAGGAGTCTGACCATGGGAACGCCCAGCAATTACGCCCTGCGTCTGCCTGCGTCGCTCAAGCAAGGGGCCGAACAGGTGGCGCGCGAAGACGGAACCACCCTCAACCAGTTCATCGTCAGTGCCGTGGCCGAAAAGCTCTCGGCGATGAAGACGGCGGACTATTTCACCGAGCGCGCGCAGCGCGGTGATCTGCGGTCGGCTCTGGCCTTCCTGAGCCGCGCAAGTGGGCAACCACCAGCGCAAGACGACCGATTGCCTGATTGAGTGTCAGGCGATGCGCCGGGCCTCGTGCGTGGTGTTTTGGGCCACAGCCGCCACGCCACGCACCACGTCACCGACCACGATCACCGAGGGGCTGCCCAAGCCTTCGCTGGCCAGCGTGGCGGTGAGCGTGCCCAGCGTGCAGACCGCGTGGCGCTGCTGCGGCAGGCTGGCGTGCTGGATGATGGCCAGCGGCGTGCTGGCGGGCAGGCCGGTCAGCAGGTCGGCCTGGATCGCCGCGGCGCTGGACACGCCCATGTAGATCACCAGCGTGAGCTTGGCATCGCGCGCGGTCGCGGCGAGCTGCTGCCAGTCGGTGCCGCGGGATTCGTGTGAGATGCCGGGCTTGGCATGGCCGGTGATGAAGACCACGCCGTGCGCGTGATCGCGGTGCGTGAGTGGCGCGCCGAGCGAGGTCAGGCCGGCCAGGCCGGCGGTGATGCCGTTGAGCACCTGCACCTCGATGCCGGCTTCGCGCAGGTGTTCGACCTCTTCGCCGCCGCGGCCGAAGATGAAGGGATCGCCGCCCTTCAAGCGCACCACGACTTCGCCTTCGCGCGCGGCCATGATCATGAGCTTTTCGATGAAGGCCTGCGGCGTGCTCTTGCAGCCGCCGCGTTTGCCCACGTGCACGATGCGCGCCTTGGGTGATGCGTGCTCCAGCACCGCGTCGCTGACCAGGTCGTCCACCAGCAGCACGGTGGCGGCGGCGATGGCCTTGGCGGCCTTGATGGTGAGCAGTTCCGGGTCGCCCGGGCCGGCGCCGACGAGCGTGACGGTGCCGGGGTCGAACCGGGTGGAGGAAGCTATGACGGTGGCGGGCATGTTCATGGTGGGCTGACCTCTGGAACGGCAGTTGTCTCTGCGGTCGGTGTTGTGGGCTGACGCTGCACTTCTCGCAAGATGTGTTCCACCTGCAGCGCGATCGGCGCCGGCACCGGGCGTTCGCCGTCGAGCACCGAGCGGATGTAGGCGGCGGTGCTCGCCGCGTCCACTTCGCGTGGCAGATCGGGCAGACTGGCCAGTGGGCCGTCCTGCGCGGCCTGCAGCAGGTGGCGCTGGCCGTCGCGGAAGGCTTCCATCTGCGGCGTGCGGCGCGCATCGGCCACCGGCTCGCCTTCGGTGCCGCGCAGCAGCAGCGCGTGCGCACCGGTCAGGGCGAAGGTTTCAGCCATGGAGACGGCGTATTCGGGGTGCGTGTAACTGCCCACGATCAGCGCCCGGCCTTCGCAAGGGTTCATGAGCTTGACCAGGCTGTGCGCCGGGTTGCGCAGGCCGACCGCTCGGCGCACGTCGAGCAGGCGCTTGAGGCCGGGCAACAGCACCTCGGTGGGCACAAAAGCCAGCTCGCCCGCACCGAGCGGGGGCACGCTGCGCGCCGCTGTGATGCCCAGCGCCGCGAACACGGCCTCGCTGGTCACGCGGCGGTCTTCGGTGGCCGTTCCGTGCACCAGCACCGGCACGCCGCGGCGCGCCAGCAGCAGGGCCAGCAGGGGCGTGAGCACCGGCAGCTTGCGGGCGCCGTTGTAGCTCGGCAGCACCACGGTGGTGAGGCCGTTGTCGGGCACGCGCTGCAGGCGCACGTGCGTGGCGTCGAGGAAGCCTGCCATCTCCTGCGGCGTCTCGCCCTTGATGCGCATGGCGAGGCAGAAACCGCCGATTTCAAGGTCGGTCACCGTGCCGTCGAGCACCTGGCCCAGCAGGTCGGTGGCCGGCTCGCGCTGGAGCGAACGCGCGCCGTCTTTGCCGCGACCGATGTCCTTGATGTAGTGGCTGATGCTCATGGTGGGCGATTGTCCGGCAAGCCTGATGACTTCGGGCTATATGCAGACTGTCCGTGGGGTTCAGGCCACCTGCAGCACATGCCCGGTCGCCGGGTGGGCGCGCACCAGGCGCCGCAGCTCGGGGATGCAAGAGCCGCAGTTGGTGCCGCACTTGAGTCCGCTCTGCAGCGCGGCCAGGCGCTGGTCGTCGCTGCCGCGGCTGGTCTGCAACTGCGCGCCGATGTCGTCTTCGCTCACATTGAAACAGGTGCACACCTGCTTGCCTTTGGCAACCACCGCCACCGGTGCCTTGGCGCCGGGCATCAGCAGCAGGCGGCCGTAGGCCTCGGCCGGCAGCTCGTCTTGCAGCAGGGGCTTGATCCAGGCTTCGGCGCGCACGTCGCCCGCGAGCACAAAACCTTCGAGCCGGGTGGCGCCTTCGGCGCGCAGCAGGCGCGCGGTGCGGCGCTGGCCCAGCCGTTTGTCCACATACCGCAGCGCGTCGGTGCCGCCCAGGCCGAGCAGGCTTTCGATGCGCTCGACCGTGGCCACGTCGGGCGCCTCGTGCGCGGCGGCGCGGAACAGCACGCCGGTGCGCTCGCGGCCGAACGGCACACACGACGCGAACTCGAACGAGGTCATGAGCGCGCGCAGTTCGGCCTGCGCTGACAGCGCGCGGTCGGCCGGCAACCAGGCCATGGCCAGCAGGTTCCAGGGCAGCTCGGCCTTGAGGATCTTGACCGCCGCGTGTTTGAGCTCGGGCTGTTTCGACGTCGGGCAGTAGGCCGAGGTGGTCAGCGCGTTCACGCCCGCCAGCGGCTCGCCGTGGCTGCCGCGACCGCTCAGGTATTCCGCACCCCAGTGCATGGCGATGAAGGCCTGCGACAGGCCGATTTCTTTGCTGGCCTCCAGCGGCACGACGATGGAGCCGCGCTTGCTGGTGACGTGCACCAGGTCGCCGTCTTTCAGGCCACGGCGCTCCATGTCCTGCGGGTGCAGTTGCACCGCGGGCTCGGCCACGTGGCCGAACAGGCGGCCGAGCGTGCCGGTGCGCGTCATGCCGTGCCACTGGTCGCGCAGGCGGCCGGTGGTGAGCGAGAACGGGTAGCGCGAATCACGCGGCTCGGCCAGCGGTTGCCAGGGCAGGGCGGCGAAACGGGCTTTGCCGTCGGCGGTGGGGAAGATGCCGTCGGCGTAGAGGCGGACCTTCCCTTGTGTTTCGCCTTCACGCAGCGGCCATTGTTGCGGACCTTGCGCGTCCAGCATCGGCCAGGAGAGGCCGGTGATGTCGAGGTCGCGGCCGCGGGTGGACTCGCGGTGTTCGAGCCAGATGGATTCGGCGTCGGGGTAGGGGAAGAGCGTGGGCAGGCCGGGGCGCAGCCTGGCTTCGAGCCGCTGAGCGAAGTCGACCACGGTGCGCCAGTCGTGCCGGGCCTCGCCGGGCGCGGGCACGGCCGCGCGCACGCGGCTGATGCGGCGCTCGCTGTTGGTGACGGTGCCGTCTTTTTCACCCCAGGTGGTGGCAGGCAGCAGCAGGTCGGCCCAGTCGCAGGTGGCGGCGATCGCGAAAGCCTCCTGCACCACCACGAACTCGGCGCGCTCCAGCGCGCGGCGCACGGTGGCCTGGTCGGGCATGGACTGCGCCGGGTTGGTGCAGGCGATCCACAGCGCCTTGATCTCGCCGTCGGCCGCGGCCTGGAACATCTCGACCGCGGTCTTGCCGGGCTTCGATGGCACATCGGCCACGCTCCAGAGCGCGGCCACTTCGGCGCGGTGTGCGGGGTTGGCCATGTCGCGGTGCGCGCTCAGCAGGTTGGCCAGGCCACCCACTTCGCGCCCGCCCATCGCGTTGGGCTGACCGGTCAGGCTGAAGGGGCCGGCGCCGGGCTTGCCGATCTGGCCGGTGGCCAGGTGCAGGTTGATCAGGGTGGCGTTTTTCGCGGTGCCGCTGCTGCTCTGGTTCAGGCCCTGGCAGTAGAGGCTGAGCGTGGCGTGCGAGGTGGCAAACCACTGCGCTGCGGTGTAGATGTCTTCTTTGCGCAGGCCGCACACCTCGGCCACGCGCTCGGGCGTGCACTCGCGCACCAGCGCCTTGAGCGTGTCGAAGCCGGTGGTGTGTGCCGCGATGTAGTCGGCCTTGATCCAGCCCTCCCACAACATGATGTGCAGCAGGCCGTGGAACAGCATCACGTCGCTGCCGGGCTGGAGGGGCAGGAACAGGTCGGCCAGCTCGGCGGTGTCGGTGCGGCGCGGGTCGGCCACGATCACTTTCATGCCCGGGTTCTTTTTCTTCGCTTCCTCGATGCGGCGGAACAGCACCGGGTGGGCGTAGGCCGCGTTGCTGCCGACGATGAACAGACAGGCGGCGTGGTTCACGTCGTCGTAGCAGGCGGGCGGCGCGTCGGCGCCCAGGGTGGCCTTGTAGCCCGCCACCGCGCTGCTCATGCACAGGCGCGAGTTGGTGTCGACGTTGTTGGTGCCGATCAGGCCCTTGGCCAGCTTGTTGAAGACGTAGTAGTCCTCGGTCAGCAGTTGGCCGCTGATGTAGAAGCCCACGGCGTCGGGGCCGTGTTGCGTGATCGTCTTTGCGAAACGGTCTGATGCGATGTCCAGCGCCGCGTCCCAGCCGATGGGCGTGGGGGCGGCCTGGCGCGTCAGGCGCTGCTGCGGCTGCAGCAGGCGGGTCTGGCGCGTCAGCTCGGGCGTGGCCGTGAGGTGCAGCGTGGTGCCCTTGGTGCAGAGCTTGCCGAAGTTCGCCGGGTGGTCCGGGTCACCGCGCACGCCGGTGATCTGCTGCCCCTCGGTTTCGATGAGCACGCCACAGCCCACACCACAGTAGGGGCAGGTAGATCGGGTGATGGACGTGCTCATGGTCATGCGCAGGTGGTGCGTCGTGCCGGGCCGGCGATCGGGCGGGTTTGATCGGTGGCCTGGGTGGCCAGCTCGTTGACGTCGAGAAACACCTGGCCGTCTTCGACCTTCACGGTGAATTTCGGTGTGCAGCCTTCGTCGGGCGCGGCGGCCTGGCCGGTGCACAGGCCGATGGTCCAGTTGTGCAGCGGGCAGGCCACGCTGGTGCCGAACACGATGCCTTGCGAGAGTGGGCCGCCCTTGTGCGGGCAGCGGTCGAGCAGGGCGAACACCTCGTCTTTTTCGTTGCGGAACACGGCGACATCGAGGCCCTGGTCGCGCGCCACGCGGCGCGAACCGAGCACAGGGATGTCTTCAACGCGGCAGATGGGGGTCCAGGCGCTGGTGCTCATACTGCGCTCCCTTCGGAAATGGTGTTGATGATGGCTTTGATGGGGATGAACTGGCGCGTGTCCACGGCCGCTTCCTTGAAGTCGAACCAGGGATCGGGTTCACCGTCGAGCGCGAACTGCAGGCGCTCCCACAGCGCCTTGCGGCCGGCCGCGTCGTCGAGGATGCGCTTCTTCACGTAGTCCAGCCCCACGCGGTTGATGTAGTGCACCGTGCGTTCGAGGTACCAGCCCTCGGTGCGGTACAGCTCCATGAAGGCGCCGGTGTACTCCATCACTTCTTCGGCGGTCTTTAGCTTCACGAAGAAGTGCGCCACCTCGGTCTTGATGCCGCCGTTGCCGGCCACGTACATCTCCCAGCCCGAGTCCACGCCGATGATGCCCACGTCCTTGATGCCGGCCTCGGCGCAGTTGCGCGGGCAGCCCGACACGGCGAACTTCACCTTGTGCGGCGCGTACATGCGCCACATGGCTTTCTCCAGGTCCTTGCCCATCTGCGTGCTGTCCTGCGTGCCCATGCGGCACCACTCGCTGCCCACGCAGGTCTTCACCGTGCGCAGGGCCTTGGCGTAGGCGTGGCCCGAGGGCATGCCGATGTCTTTCCAGACGTTGACCAGGTCTTCCTTCTTCACGCCCAGCAGGTCGATGCGCTGGCCGCCAGTGACTTTGACGGTGGGGATCTTGTACTTGTCCACCGCGTCGGCGATGCGGCGCAGTTCGTCGGCCGTGGTCTCGCCGCCCCACATGCGCGGGATGACCGAGTAGGTGCCGTCTTTCTGGATGTTGGCGTGCGAGCGCTCGTTGATGTAGCGGCTCTGCGGATCGTCCTTCGCGGCCTTGGGCCAGGTGCTGATCAGGTAGTAGTTGATGGCCGGTCGGCAGCTGGCGCAACCGTTGGGCGTCTTCCAGCCCAGGTGCGAGAACACCGCAGCAGTGGTCAGCAGCTTGCTGCCGTCGGCCAGCGGTGTGCGGATCGCTTCGCGCACGGCCTCGTGGCCGTGGTCGGTGCAGCCGCACATGGCCTTGAGCTTGGGCGTGGCCGAATAATCGCCGCCGGCGGTGAACATGAGAATCTGCTCGACCAGGCCGGTGCACGAGCCGCACGACGCACTGGCCTTGGTGTGCTTCTTGACTTCGTCCAGGGTGAACAGGCCCTTGTCGCGGATCGCCTTGCAGATGGTGCCCTTGGTCACGCCGTTGCAGCCGCAGACCTCGTCGCTGTCCTTCATGGCGGCGGCCTTGTTCTGGCCCTGGTGGCCCACGTCGCCGATGTTGCTCTCGCCAAACATCAGCTTGTCGCGGATGTCGGCCACGCTGCGGCCGTCGCGCAGCAGCTTGAAGTACCAGCTGCCGTCCACCGTGTCGCCGTAGAGGCAGGCGCCGATCAGCTTGTCGCCCTGGATCACGAGCTTCTTGTAGACGCCGCCCGAGGGGTCGCTCATCACGATCTCTTCGGTGTCGTCGCCGCCGGTGAAATTGCCGGCACTGAAGAGGTCGATGCCCGTGACCTTGAGCTTGGTCGAGGTGAGCGAGCCGGTGTAGCGGCCGATGCCGAACTCGGCCAGGTGCGTGGCCAGCACCTTGCCCTGCTCGAACAGCGGCGCCACCAGGCCGTAGGCGATGCCGCGGTGCGCCGCGCATTCGCCCACCGCGTAGATGCGCGCGTCGGTGATGGTCTGCATGGTGTCGCTCACTACGATGCCCTTGTTCACATGCAGGCGCATGCTCTCGGCCAGCGCCGTGTTGGGGCGGATGCCCACGGCCATCACCAGCAGGTCGGCCGGCAACTCGGTGCCGTCCTTGAAGCGGATCGCTTTCACGCGGCCGCCCTTGCCATCGTCCTTGTCGCCCACCAGTTCCTGCGTCTGCGCGCCGATCAGGAACTTCATGCCGCGCTCTTCCAGCGAGGCCTGCAGCATCTTGCCGGCCACGTCGTCGAGCTGGCGCTCCATCAGCCAGGGCGCGACGTGCACCACGCTCACGCTCATGCCGCGCTTCATCAGGCCGTTGGCCGCTTCCAGGCCCAGCAGGCCGCCGCCGATGACGACCGCGTGCTTGTAGGTGGTGGCGGCGTCGATCATGGCCTGGGTGTCGGCGATGTCGCGGTAGGCGAGCACGCCCTCCAGGTCCTTGCCGGGGATGGGCAAGATGAAGGGGTTGGAGCCGGTCGCCATGATCAGGCGGTCGTATTCGGCCGAGACCTTCTCGCCGTTGGGGCCGACCGCGTGCACGATGCGTTTGATGCGGTCCACCTCGGTCACCTTGTAGCCGGCGTGCAGGGTGATGCCGTGGTCGGTGTACCAGGACCAGTCGTTCAGCACGATCTCTTCCAGCGTCTGCTCGCCAGCGAGCACCGGCGACAGCAGGATGCGGTTGTAGTTCGGGTGCGGCTCCGCGCCGAAGACGGTGATGTCGTAGAACTCGGGCGCGATTTTCAGCAACTCTTCGAGCGTGCGCACACCGGCCATGCCGTTGCCCACCATCACCAGTTTAGATTTTTTCATCGCGGCTACTCCAGTTGTGATTCGCAAAAGGGGGGTGCGGGTCATGGCCGGCGCAGAGGCGCACGGGCGCCATGCGGCACCAGGAAAGGTCTGGGGAAAATGCAGATTCAGTGGCCGTTGGCCAAAGCCGGGCTTGCCTAGTTGCAAAACCGGTATCACGCTGCACACGTCGTTGTATGCAGAGCCCACGACGCTGCGGTCGGGGTCGAGCGCTTCGTCACGCTCGCCACAGACAATGCAAAAGCTGTGCCATATGATCCGGCGCTCGCCGCGGGTGGCACGTCGGTGCGCCAGCGGCGATGATGTGTGCCGTGTCCGGGCAACGCTCCGGTTTATCCAAGTCCTTGATTCATATGACTTCTGCGCTGGTTTTTCTCGAAGGTTCCGCGAGTCCTCAACCGCTGGTGAACGACCTGGAAGCCTGCGGGGTCCAGGTGCTCGCCGTGCTGGATGCGGGCAGCAAATTGGTGCAGGGCGTGGTGCGCCATGCACCAGACTTGGTGATTGGCGAGGTGCCGCAGTCCGGCGACGCGCTGTTTGAGACCACCCAAACGCTGGCCAGCGTGGCGCCGTGCCCGGTGATCGTGTTCACGCACGACGGCGACGCCGCCCGCATCGAGCGCGCGGTGGCCTCGGGCATCCACGCCTGGGTGGTCAACGGCTACAGCGCGCAGCGCCTGCGCCCGTTGATTCAATTGGCGCAGGCCCGCTTCAAGCGCGAGCAGGCCCTGCTGGATGAGCTGAAAGACGTGACCTCGCGCTTCGAAGAGCGCAAGGCCGTGGAGCGCGCCAAAGGCATCCTGATGAGCGCGCGCCAGGTCAGCGACGACGCCGCCTTCGAGATCCTGCGCACCGCTTCGATGCACAGCAACCAGCGCCTCGGCCAGGTGGCGCAGCACATCATCCAGTCGGCGCACTTTGCCGAGGGCGTGAACCGCGCCGGACAGCTGCGCATGCTGTCGCAGCGCCTCGTCAAACACTGGCTGCTGCGCCTCGCGGGCGTGCAGGCCACGCGCCACCAGACCTTGCAGGCCGACTCGGTGCAGCGCATCGACGCCAACCTCGCGCTGCTCGGCAAGAACCTCTCGCAGCCCACCTTCGGCGATCTGCTGGACCGCGTCGTGGCCACCTGGAAAGTCCTGAAGAAAGCGCTCAAGGCCGAACCCGCGCAAGACCAGGTGGGCCCCATCAACGCGCTCGCCGAGCAGCTGCTGCAGGACGCCGAACGCCTGACCGCCAGTCTGGAAAGCGCCGGTTCCGTAAGCCCGCTGCGCATGCTCAACATGGCCGGGCGCCAGCGCATGCTGTCGCAGCGCTTTGCCAAGCTCGCGCTGCTCGGCGCGCTGGAAACCGGCGAGCCGCTGCAACAGCGCCGGGCCGAGATGGAGGCCGTGCGCCAAGGTTTTGAGCAGGGTCTGGCCTACCTCCAGGGACTGCCGCTGTCCACGCCCGACATCCGCCGCACGCTGGAGGACGCCGCCGAGGGCTGGCAAGCGCTGCTCGCGGGCGCCGACCACGTGCACCGCCCGGCCGGGCGCGACCGCCTGCTGCGCCTCGAAGGCCTGGCCGCGGCCAGCGAAAGCCTGCTCGACAACTTCGAAACCCTGTCCGCACAGTACGAGCGCAGCATGCAGATGTTGATGGGCTGACGCATGGCCTTTGAACTCGACATCGGCTTTGTTTCCCTCACGGGCCGCAAAGCCGTCAACGAAGACTTCTGCGCCGCCATGCTGCCCGCCGAGGGGCAGGAAGACATGGGCTCCATGGTCGCCATCGCCGACGGCGTGAGCGCGGGCGGCATGGGACGCGAAGCCGCGCAGACCACCGTCACCAGCCTCGTGCGCGACTACTACGGCACCCCCGAAACCTGGGACACCACCGTCGCGCTCGACCGCATCATCGGCGCCCAGAACGCCTGGCTCGCCGGCATCAACCGCCGCCGCCACCCCGCCATGGGCCTGACCACGCTCACCGCGCTGGTGCTGCGCGGCCAGTCGTACACCCTGGCCCATGTGGGCGATTCGCGCTGTTACCTGCTGCGCGACGGGCAGACCCTGCAGCTCACGCACGACCACGTCGTCAACCACCCCGACTTCAAACACCAGCTGTTGCGCTCCGTGGGCGCCGAAGACCACCTCGTCGTGGACTACCTGCAGGGCGAGCTGCAGGTGGGCGACAGCTTCGTGCTGCTCACCGACGGCGTGCACGGCCGCCTGCCCGAGCGCCGCTGGCGCGAATGCGCCGCCCTGCCCACCGCGCAGGAAGCCGCCCGCTGGCTCGTGGACACCGCCCACGCCGCCGGCAGCGACGACAACCTCACCGCCGTCGTGGTGCGCGTGCTGGGCCTGCTCGACGCCAACCTGCACGACGCCAACCGCGCCGCCCAGAGCCTTCCCATTCCGCCGCGCCTGCGCGTGGGCGAAGCCATCGACGGCTTCACCGTCACCGCGCTCGTGGCCGACAACGGCATCAACCTCCTCTACCAGCTGCGCGACCCCGCCACCCAGAGCCTCTACGCCCTCAAGACCCTCCACCCCGCCCGCGCGCACGACCAGGACGAACGCGCCATGCTCGCGCACGAAGCCTGGCTCGCCCGGCGCATGGTGTCGTCCCGCGCCGCCGGCAACCTGGTCCAGGTGCACGAACAGCTGCCCACCGGCCAGTCGCGTTCGGCCTACTACCTGCTCTACGACTGGCACGGCGGCGAAACCCTGCAGCAGACGCTGGACCAGCAACACAAACTCGGCGCCCTGCAGGCCGTGAGCGCTGCCATGCAGACCCTGCGCGTGCTCGGCCTGCTGCACCGCCAGGGCGTGATCCACCGCGACATCAAACCCGCCAACCTGCACCAGGGCGACGACGGCGTGCTGCGCGTGCTCGACCTCGGCGTCGCTCTCAGCGGGCGCGAGCCACAGAGCATGCGCAGGCTGCACGCCGGCACGCCCAGCTACATCAACCCCGAGCAGTGGGGCCACCACGGCAAGGCCGGCGCCACCGAAGGCGAACCCGAACTGCCCGACGCCCAGAGCGACCTGTTCGCGCTCGGCGTCACGCTCTACCAGCTGCTCACCGGCAAGCTGCCCTACGGCGAGGTGTTGCCCTACCAGCTGGGTCGCTACTACCGCGACCCCACCGCCCCCAGCCGCCACAACCCCGAAGTGCCGATCTGGCTCGACCACGTGGTGCTCAAAGCCGTGGCGCGCGACAAGTCGCTGCGCTTCGAAACCGCCGAAGAATTCCTGCTGGCGCTGGAGCGCGGCGCCTCGCGCCCGCTCACCGTGCCGCCATCGTCTGCGCTGCTGCAGCGCGACCCCACCATGCTGTGGAAACTGCTGCTGGGCTTCAGTGCGCTGTTCAACCTGTTGTTGGTGTACTGGCTGCTGTTTTTGCCGAAGTAGGGCGGGCGGTGCGTCCGCATGTTCAGCATGGCTGGGATGAGATGGATTGATCGCGCGTGGCGGGAGACAGTTGTCGACCCAATCCGGGCAGTCACCGTTCAACGGGCAAAAACCGGTGTGCAGCGGTTGCCGACGGTGGGTGCTGCCAGGCGAGCTCACGCTGACAGCCACGAAGCGGCTGTTGGGCACGGCGACCGGTGCTGGCCCGAACGGCGGCTGCATGCGGTACTGCGGTCATAGGACTTCCGCGCCCGGCTGGCGCTAGGTACACCGACCGTTTTCACATCATCTGGACCGGCGGTACCGATCCGTTGCGGGCATCCGACTTCAGGCCCGAACCGGTCACGCAGAACGGTTGTGCAGAATGGACTGCGGACCTTCAGGCGTGCGGCGCAAGGGCGACTCGACACCGTCTCCAGACTGGTGGAGCCACCGGGCGCCACGGGCGCCCGGTCGTTTGCCGCTCAGACCCGCAGCACGTCGCCCTTCAATGAGTAGAGGATCGCCACCACCTCATTGATTTCGGTGGTGCCGACCCCCTGCCCTTGCATGGCGGCCACGAAGTCGTCGATGGTGGCGATCAACTCCTGCTCGTTGATGTTCATCCCGGCATGCGCGGTGCGCAGGTCGCGGCCTTCGTAGCGTTGAGGCCCGCCCGCGCCCATGCAGAAGAATTGCGCGCCCATGCGTTTCGCGTGGGCCAGGTCCTTGCCGCTGAAGCGGGGGGCCAGCAGTGGGTTGACGGCGTGGCGATCCACCGCGTCGTCGACGATGGCGGTGATCCCCTCGGACTCGCCGAGTCTTTGGTAGAGCGATGGCGTCATGGTGCTCTCCTGGCTTTATTGCTGCCGGATCAACCACGAGTCGTACTCGATGGATCCCGGGTCCGGGGCGGCGTCACCGAGCGCCAGGCGCGGCTCAGTGAGCGCCTGATCGATGGCCGAGTCGAGGCGGGCGAACGCGTCGGGCGTCAACAGCTCGGGCAACGTCAGCGTCGCTGTGCCGTAGGGGGGAATCAGGAAGGAAATCTGTTGCGTGGCCATGGTGTGCTCCTGTTGAACGTCGCGGGTCTAGGGCAACCCGCGGACCACAGCTTCGCCATCCGGTGTTCCTGAAACGTTCCCGGCCCCTGAGGGCATTGCGCTGGCCGGCCGGGCGCCGCACACTTGATCCACCATGGGACCTTCCCACGCCATCACAGAATCCGAGCCGGCCAGTCATCTCGAGGTGCGCCTGTTGGGTGGCTTCACGGTATCGATCGACGGCACCGAGGTGGCCGCTGAGCACTGGCCCAGTCTGCGCTCAGCCCAACTGGTGCAGCTGCTGAGCCTGGCACCGCAGCGGCGCATGACACGCGACCGCGTCGTCGACACGCTGTGGCCGCAACTCGATCCCGACGCCGGAGCCGCCAACCTGCGCAAGGCCGCGCACCACGCCCGCCAGGCGCTCGGCCGGCACGACGGCGTGGTGTTGCAAGGCGGCGAGGTGGTGCTGTGGGCCCACGGCCGCGTGACGGTCGATGTCGACCGCTTCGAGCAACTCGCGCAGGCGGCGCTCGCCAGCGGCGAGCCTGAGGCTTGCGCGCAGGCCGCCGACGCCTACGCGGGTGACCTGCTGCCGGGCTCGACCTACGAAGCCTGGGCCGAACCGGCACGCGAACGGCTGCACGCACGTTTCATGGCGCTGCTTCGGGCCAGCGACCAGTGGGAACGCCTGGCCCGGGTGGAGCCCACCGATGAGCCCGCCCATCGCGAGCTGATGGCGCGCGAGCTAGCGACCGGCAACCGGGCGGCCGCCGTGCGCTGGTATGCGCGTCTGCGCGAGGCGCTCGAACGGGAGCTTGGCGTTGCACCCGATCACGACACCGAGGCCTTGTACGGGCAGTGCGTCGCCGGCCTGCAGCCAGCCGGTCCGGCCACCATCGGGCGGGCGTTGCTCCGTGCCCAGGCGGTGGCCTGGCTGGGCATGGGCGCCACCGAACGGCCCGGCGGCATCGTGCTGCGCGGCCCCGCGGGTATTGGCAAGACCGCTTTCTGCCGTGAACTCGCTGCGCTGGCCCGGGAGCGCGGCTGGACGGTCGCTCCCGTGGACGCCGCACAGCCCGGACGCGCCTACGCGGTGATCGCCGCCTTGACCGAACGGCTGGTCGCGTCGGACCGCGCCTTGCTGGACCACATCGGCGCGCCGGCGCGCTCGGTGCTGGCCCAGCTCAGCCCGCTCGCGGCGCCGGCCGCCGCCCTGGCCGGTCCGCTGGGGCGGCACCAGGTGATCGGCGCGCTCAGGCGTCTGCTGCTGGCCGCCTCGGGCGGCGGCGACGTCATGGTGCTGGTGGACGACGCGCACCTGATCGACGATGCCGACGCCGACGTGTTGATGCACCTGGCCTCCGCCGGTCCACCGGTGTGCGTGGTGCTGGCAACGCGCGCTCCCACGCTGGGGTCGGCGCTCGCCCGGGGGGTGTCGCGCCTGGTCGGCAGCGGCGTCATGCAGGCGCTGGATCTTGAGCCGCTGGACGACGACGAGACGCGTCGGCTGGTGGCCCAGGCGGCACCGTGTCCGTTGTCCGAACAGAACGTGTCGCACATCGTTGGCGTGGCCGAGGGCAACCCGTTTGCGGCGATCGAGCTGGCGCGCTGCGCACAACCCTCAGGCGCTCGACTGCCCCGCAACGTCGCCGAAGCCATCCTCGCCCGCTTGTGCGATGTGCCCGATGCGGTGCTGGCGTCGCTGAAGTGGATGGCCCTGGCCGGCGACGCCTTCGACGCCACCACGGCCGCAGCCCTGACACCGGACGCCGAGGCACATGCGTTTGCGGCGCTGGACCTGGCGCTAACCGCAGGTGTGCTGGTGCTGGCGGGAACGGGCTACCGGTTTCGGCACGACCTGGTGCGCCAGGTCCTGATCGAGCAGATCCCGCCGCACCAGCGATTGAAGATGCACCGCCAGGCCGCGCAGCGCCTGAGCGAACTCGACGCCGCGCCGGCCCTCGTGGCGCGCCACTGGCTCGACGGCGGAAACCCGCGCGATGCCGTGCCCTGCCTGCTTGCCGCGGCGCGCGATGCGGTGCGCCTGGCCGCCTTCAGTGACGCCCTGCGTCATCTGGAGCCTGTGCTGGCCTTCGAGGCCGGCCATGCCGAGGCGCTGCGCTTGCGTGCGGAGGCACTGGATGCCATGGGGGACCCGGCAGCGGTGGCCGCGTACCGGACGGCCGCCTTGGCCGCCGACGAACCGATGTCGCACAACCTGCGGGCCAAGGGTGCCCTGGCGATGATCAAGCAGGGCAACCCGAAGGGCGCGCTCGAAGAGCTGGTGGGCGTCAGGCCGAACAGTGTGGACGGACGGTTGTGCGAGGCCCTGACCTACTGCGGTGCCGCAGCCCTCGGCGCGGCGGACCCGGCCATGGGCACGCGCAAGGCGGCCGAGGCCAGGCGGCTCGCCTTGCAGGCCGGCGATGTTTCGGCCATCGTGACCGCTTCGTGGGCCCAGGCGGCGGCGGCGCACGCCCGCGGGGAACTGCACCAGAGCGTCTGGGCCGACCTGCAGGACACCCGGCAGTTACCGCACCTGGCGGTGCGGGTGTTCGACGGGCAGCTCTGCATCCTGCAGCGCTTCCTCTACGGGGCACGGCCCTACCCCGAGGTCATCGCCTTTGCACAAGGGCTGGCGGCCGAAGCCGTCCGGATCGGCGCTGCGCGTGGGCACGCTTTTGGCGTCACGTTGCGCGGCGAGGCCGAGCTGCTGGCCGGCGATCTGTCCGCGGCCGAAGAGCATCTGACGCTGGGTGTGCGCCTGCACCATGCCATCGGCGGCGCGACCGGCGAGGCGTTTTCGATGCAGCGGCTGGCCGAGGTCGCGATGTACCGCGGGCAGCTCGACGACGCCCGTGCCCTGATCGACGAGGCGCTGGACCTGGCGCGGCAGACCGACATCGGGTTTCACCTGCTGGACCGGATCTACGGGACGCGCATCCGCCTGGCCCGCAACCCGAGCGCCGCACTGCACGCGCTGGAGGATGCCCGCGAGGCCGTGCGCGGCCCGCTGGAGACCTGCCCGGGTTGCCGAATCACATTCGCCGTGCCAGCGGCGATCGCCGCGGCGCGAGCAGGACGGCTCGATCTGGCCGAGGAGTACACCGGACAGAGCGCCTATCTGGCGGACGTGGTGATGCGCTTGCCGGCCTGGCATGCAGCGCACGACGAAGTGCTCGGTCACATGGCTGTGGCTCGCGGCGAGGGCGCGCACGTAGCGACCTCGCGCTTTGCGGAGGCGGCTGTGCGCTTCCGTGGCGCCGGCCACCCGATTGATGCGCTGCGCTGCGAGCGGCTCGCAGTGGCTTCCGAGTCGGGCGAAGCGGGGGGGTTTGGTGCGACTTGAGTGTTTGGCGGTTTCGCTGGCGCTGTGTTGCAGGCTTTGATCCGCGCCCCATCATTGCTGGCGCTTCGGGGCTTGTGCATCCGGCGCCCGCAACGAACAGCGGCTTGTGAATGACACCCCCAACGTCTTTGAAAGTTCCATCCCGACCCGTTGTTGACGTTCAAACTCTTGACCTGGACGGCGGCAGTGCAGCGACACCGGCCGTTGATAGGCGCGCCCCCGACTCACGGTCTCGGCCACATCTCGCTCTCGCGGCGCCAGCGATTTCGCGCACTGGATGAGTGTTCGTCGAGGCTGTTCAAACATTGCCAGCCATCCCGGAAAAGGAGCTTGTGCAAGCCGCCCAAGCCGCGTCGAAACGGGCGCACCGATCCAAAGCAGCAATTCGCCCGATCAAGTCTGATGACGGACTGCGCGATGGCTGCCGAATCGGGTTAACCCTGTGACGCAGTGTTTTGAGTAATGTGTACAGTTGTGTATACAAAACGGTGGGCGCCATTGTCTTTGTTGACGTTGAACGCCGCCAAGAAGGAGAAGCGTCGCTTTCAGAACGAGAGTCAACGCCAGCACGGTGCCACAGTTTGGCTGGACATTGCCCGCCATCCGAGCCAACCGGTCGTCTAAACAACCATCAGAGGTAACCATGAAGTCAAACGCGCCCATGGAACAAGGCAACACCCTCGATCCCGAGAGCAATGCGCTCAACCCCGCAGGCCCGCATGAAAAAACCTGGGGCTCCTTCGCCATCTTCAACATCTGGGCCAACGACGTGCAGTCCCTGTTTGGGTACACGCTGGTGGCTTCGCTGTTCATCAGCTACGGCGTGGGTGGGTGGACGGCGTTTGCGGGCTTGATCGCGGCCGGCCTGTTCGTGATGTGGATGGTCAATCTCTCGGGGGCGCCTGGCGAGAAATACGGCATCCCCTACCCGGTGCTGGCACGTGCCAGCCTAGGCACCGAAGGCGCCAAACTGCCGGCCATGCTCCGCTCCACGGTGGCCATCTTCTGGTACGGCGTTCAGGTGTACTTCGCATCCACCGCGCTCGCGCTGTTGATCCGCGCGGTCACCGGTGCCAGCGGAGGCGCCACCTACCTGGGGCTCACCGGAATCGACTGGATGTCCTTCCTGATCGTCTGGGCCTTGCACATCGTCATCTTCTGGCGTGGCATGCGTTGGGTCGAGACCTTCCTGAACATCGCCGGCCCGTTTGTGTACCTGGTGATGATTGCGCTGGTCGTCGTACTGTGGCAGCGCTCCAATGGGCAGTTGATGTCGGCAGCCACGTCCATCTTCGCCAACCCGGACGGAACCTGGGCTTCCGAGTTCAAGGGCTTCATGGGCATTGTTGGCACCATGGTCGCTTACTTCGCGGCGGTGATGATCAACTTCAGCGACTTCTCCCGCTACGCCAAGGACAAGAAGGCTATGAAGTTGGGCAACTTCACAGGCTTGCCGTTGAACATGATCCTGTTTTCGGCACTGGCATTGCTGACCACGGCCGGCGCGGCGGTGGTGTACGGGGAAAGAATCATCGACCCCACCAAGATCATCGAGCGTGCCGATAGCGTCACCATGAGCGTGATCGCCGCCATCACCTTCTTTGCTGCCACCGTGGGCATCAATCTGGTGGCCAACTTCATTCCTGCTGTGAACGGTATTGCCAATCTCTCACCTGAAAAGATCAGCTTCCGCAAGGCGGGGATCATCACCTCGATATTTGCGTTGGTCATCGGAGGCTTCTGGACCAGCTTCATCAGCACCTTTGGCATCGGCGGTTTCGTGAATACGCTGGGCGCGACTCTCGCGCCGCTTTTCGGCATCCTGATCGTGGACTACTACGTGCATAGGAAACAGCAGCTCGTCGTGGCCGATCTGTACAACATGCAAGGGGGTCGCTACCACTACACCGACGGCTGGAACCGCGCCGCCGTGAAGGCGTTCGGCATCGCCGCCATCTTCTCGGTGGCAACGGTCTGGGTGCCCTGGTTCGAGTTCCTGTCAGGCTACAACTGGGTTATCGGTGCGGTGCTCGGTGGGGTGATTTACAACGCGCTGGGCAAAAGCCACGTTAAGGTGTGACACCAAGCCAGCGATGGTGTTGCACAAGCTTGGCTCTGGCGCGCCATCGACGATCGTGCATGCAGCCGTTTGCCGAGCACCGCACGTCCGCAACACGGCGCACTGCCTCATCGAGGTGTTCGACAGACATGCTGGGGATCTCTAGCAAGGGGGCGCACATAATCGAGGAGCCGCATGGCAGCGAGGCTGTGTGAAAGCCCTCTCACGGCCAGAGGCCGAACTCGGTAGAGTTCACAGACATATTGAACACAGGGGTCAATATGTCGAGATACATCGAAGGTCAGGACAGACAGCAGGTCACGTTGCTGCCGGAGTGCCTGGATGACTTCATTGCAGAAGACAACACCGTTCGGATCGTGGACGTCTTCATCAATGAGGTGGACTTGATTGGCTTGGGCATAGGCGTCGGGAGAGCTACTTCACCCGTCCGAAACGGTCCTTCACCCAGGGCTTGATGCCATCCACTGGCGAGTACCCGGTCTTGACGATGAAGCCGTCGCTTACATGGTCGATCACTGAATGACCGCTGACAACCCTCGCTACCGTTCGACACCACCGTCCCCGAGTGACTCAGATCAGCCGAGGCTGTGTGAAAGCTCTGCCGACGCGCAATTTCCGGGGTCATAGAACCCCTCCCGCGATGCCGATCGTCGATCCAGGGCCGATCTGAAAGGTCCACCTTGCGCACGACCACGCGAACGTCGAGTTTCCACACAGCCTCAGCCTTCTGCAGGCAAACGGCCAACCATCGCGACAGGCTGTTGTTGGCAGGGAGCGGGCATTGTCGAAAGGCTGTGCTCCAGTTATTCCGGTGCGACCTGCGGGGCCAAGGGGTCTAAGCTGAGGGCGCAGCGGCGGCTGACGTGGCAGACATGCTGCAGCGGCACTGCTCCAGCAGCGCCGCCAAAAGGCGAGTGGCCTCCCGCCGGGCAGGCCATGTCGATTTGGCACCCCGTTGTTCGTCATAGGGGTACGGGGCGCCCACAGGCGGGTGCGCTGACCGATGAACCCAACAGGAGTGAGACATGTCATACATCGATGGTTTCGTGATCGCGGTGCCCACCGCCAACAAGCAGAAGTTCATCGAGCACGCGCGCCATTTCGACTCGTTGTTCATCGAGCTGGGCGCCATCCGGGTGATCGAGGGATGGGGCGATGACGTTCCCGACGGCAAGGTCACCGACTTCCGCCGCGCGGTCCAGGCCACGGCCGAGGAGACCGTGGCCTTTTCGTGGGTCGAATGGCCGGACAAGGCCACGCGCGACGCCGGCATGAAGAAAATGATGGATGACCCGCGCATGGACCCGTCCATACCCGGCAACCCGCCCATGCCCTTCGACGGCAAACGCATGATCTTTGGCGGCTTCGAACAGGTGGTCGAAGTGAAGGCTTGAGTGGCGGG
>MERT01000001.1:267346-821643 GCA_001770705.1 Burkholderiales bacterium GWF1_66_17
ACGCGGCAGGGGCCTGACCGCGAGTCTCTTCAGCTCGCCTGCATCGGCTGGAACCGGTCCGCGCGATCCACCAGGCTGCGCATCTGGTCCGCGGCGTGCATGGTGACCGTGTGGGGCGTGTAGCCCGGCCGCGGCGAGATGTAGCTGGCCATTTCGCGCGCCAGCGCCTGCTGCTCGGGCGGTGCGTTGGCCAGCAGGGCGATGACCATGTTTTCCAGCGCGACCACGCGCACGCGCAGCTGCACCAGCTCGGCGTTGCTCAGGGCGGGGCTGTCGCCCGATGCGGGGGAAGTGGGGTGCAATCTCTCGGACATGTTGGGCTCCTGCTTGGGGGCGCGTGGTGCCGCGCCGGAATCATTGTCGGATGGTTCGCTTCGGCTGCAACCCGGGTCTGTGCGCTGGCGCTCGTTGGGATTTTGTTGTTGGCTGGCGGGCCGCTGCGCCGGCTTTCAGAACAGCACGCGGCTGCGCAGCGTGCCGGGCACGCGCGCGAGCTCGGCCAGCGCCAGCTCGGAGTGCGCTGCGTCGATGTCCATCACCACGTAGCCCACGTCTTCGCGCGTCTGCAGGTACTGCGCCGAGATGTTGATGCCGTGGTCGGAAAAGACGCGGTTGATGCCGGAGAGCACGCCGGGCACGTTGCGGTGGATGTGCAGCAGGCGGTGTTTTCCGGGGTGCGCGGGCAGGGCCACTTCGGGGAAGTTGACGGCCGAGGTGGATGTGCCGTTGTCGCTGTACTTCACCAGTTTTTCCGCCACCTCGATGCCGATGTTTTCCTGCGCCTCCAGCGTGGAGCCGCCGATGTGCGGCGTGAGGATCACGTTGTCCAGGCCGCGCAGCGGCGACTCGAAGATGTCCTTGTTGCTGTGCGGCTCTTCGGGGAAAACGTCGATGGCGGCGCCGAGCAGGGCCTGGTTTTGCAGCGCACTGGCCAGTGCGTCCACCTGCACCACGGTGCCGCGCGAGGCGTTGATGAGCACGGCGCTGGGTTTCATGCGCGCGAGTTGCGCCGCGCCGATCATCCATTGCGTGGCGGGCGTTTCGGGCACGTGCAGGCTCACCACATCGGCGGTGGCCATCAGCTCGTCCAGGCTGGTGAGCGGTTTGGCGTTGCCCAGCGGCAGCTTGGTCGCCACGTCGAAAAACACGACGTTCATGCCCAAGGCCTCGGCCAGCACCGAGAGCTGCGTGCCGATGGCGCCGTAGCCCACGATGCCGAGCGTCTTGCCGCGGATCTCGAACGAGTTGCTGGCCGATTTCAGCCAGCCGCCGCGGTGCGCCACGGCGTTCTTCTCGGGGATGCCGCGCATCAGCAGGATGGCCTCGGCCAGCACGAGTTCGGCGACCGAGCGGGTGTTGGAAAACGGTGCGTTGAACACCGCGATGCCACGCTCGCGCGCCGCGGCCAGGTCCACCTGGTTGGTGCCGATGCAGAAGCAGCCCACGGCGGCGAGGCGGTGGGCGTGGCTCAGCACCTCGGCGGTGAGCTGGGTGCGCGAGCGGATGCCCACGAAATGCGCGTCGGCGATCTTGGCCAGCAGCTGGTCGTCGGGCAGGGCGCCGGGCAGGCTCTCGATCTGGCTGTAGCCCGCCGCGCGGAGCACCTCGACGGCCGAGGGGTGGATGCCCTCCAGCAACAGGAAGCGGATCTTGTGCTTGTCGATGGAGGTCTTGGGGCCGGTCTGGACGGCTTGGGTCGGGGTGGTGGTGGCGGCGTTCATAGTTGACTAATGTAGTCGGGTATGGCGTCCAAGGCCATTTTTGAGACCTTCGTCCCCGCGCCGCGCGGGGGATTCACCGCGGGTTTCAGGCCGGGCCGGCGGGGGCCATGAACAGGGCGGCCACCAGGTCCGACTGCGTGACCATGCCCACCAGACGGTCCTGCGCGTCGAGCACGGGCATGTGGTGCAGACCACCATCGGAGAACCCGCGCACCAGGTCGGCGATGGCCTGTTCGGGGCGGGCGGTGCGCACCTTGCGCGTCATGATGTCTTCGACCCGGCGCGCGGTGTTCATGCGCGGCACGCGGCTGGGCGCCGGCGCGCTCTGGCCGATGAAAAAGTCGTGCAGCGAAACGATGCCCACCAACTGGTTGCCGGCATCCACCACGGGCAGCGCCTTGATCTTGTGGTGTGCCAGGCGCGCCCAGGCTTCGTCCACCGAATCACCTGGGCCCACGCTCACCACGTCGCGCGACATGATGTCCTCGCACCGCACACCGCCCCAGTGGCGGCGCTGCGCGTGCAGTTGCGCGCGCGTCATGATTTCTTCGAGATCGTGGCGGTCGATGTCGAGCAGCTCGCCGAACGAGGCCAGCGCGGCGTCCAGATCCTCCTTGTTGTAGCCCACGCGCTGGGTGGGCAGCGGGTCGCGCGTGTCGTGGGGGCGGCTCTTGGCCACGCCGTGGTGCGGGTAGCTGCGCCCCATGGCGTTGTTGAACAGCAGGGCCAGCGCCAGCATGACCGCCGAATCGGCGGCCACGGGCCAGAGCGCAAAACCAAAACCCAGCTCGTGGATCGCCGGGCCACCCAGCACGGCCGTGAGCGCCACCGCGCCGCCGGGCGGGTGCAGGCAGCGCAGCGCGAACATGGCCGCCACGGCGCCGGTGCCCGCCACCGCGGCGGCCAGGCCCGTCGATCCGAGCCACTGGTGGCAGGCCACGCCGATCAACGCCGAGAGCACGTTGCCGCCGATGATGGACCAGGGCTGCGCCAGCGGGCTCGCCGGCACCGCAAACAGCAACACCGCCGAAGCGCCCATGGGCGCGATGAACCAGACGCTGGAGGTGCCCAGCGCGTGGCGGCTGAGCCAGTCGGTGCACAGCAGCCCGAGGCCCACCCCCACGCTGCTCAGCCAGAGCTCCCCGCGACCGATGGTCAACGGGGCCGGGTAGAACGAACGCAGCCAGTTCAGCAGCGGATTCAAGGGCGGGCTTTCAGCGGCCTTGTGTCAACGCTGACCGTATCAGCCTGCGGCCTCCATGCCGTTGCGTTGCTTCGTTGGCCCGGTCGCGGGCGACACGAGGAACGCCAGCAGCGCGCGCACCGCGTCGGGCTGTGTGGAGGCCGTGGCCAGGCCGGCCGAGAAGGTGGTGATGATCTGGATGTCTGCGGGCAGCGGGCCGAGCACGTCGATGCCTTCCAGGCTCATGAGTTCGCTCAGCTGCTGGAAGCCCAGCGCGACCTCGCCTTTGGCCACCAGCGAGCCCACGGGCACGCCGGGCGGGGCGGTGACGATGCGGTCCTTGATCTGTTCGGCAATGCCCCAGCGCTCGAAGAGTTTGGCCAGTTGCACGCCGCTCGGGCCGGTGGAATAGCCCAGGGTGCGCGCGGCAAGCACGGCCTGTTTCACGGCGGCTTCGCTGGTGATGTCGGGGTGCGGCGCGCCGCGGCGCACGGCCAGCGCCACGCCGGAGCGCACCACGTCCACGGTGCTGCCGGCCACGACCTTGCCGTCGCTGGTGAGCTGGGCCACCGCGTTGGACGCGAGGGCCACGATGTCGAACGCTTCACCGGCCTGCACACGTTTGGCGGCGTCCACACCGCCCACGGATTCGAGTTCGATGACCGTGTCCGGGTGCGCCTGCCGGTAGAGGGCGATCAGGTCGGCCAGCACCTGCTTGGTGGCCATGGAAGAAATGATGCGGATGGGGGACGCCATGCGGTCAGCTCCGGGTGTGCAAGGGTGGGAAGGCGCGCCGCCATGCGGCGGCGCGAACCCGTGCAATTTAACCGCAAGCCAACGGAGCGGGCGCGCTCAGGCGCTGCGCGCCCGCCCACCTTTCTCTGCCCAGGTGCGCGTCCAGCGAACCTGCATCGTGCGCATCACGCCCAGCATCAGCACCGAGAACACGGCCATGATCACGAAGCCGGAAAGGAAGCTGTCGGTGTGCTGTTTGGACTGGCCCATCATGGCCGGCACGAGGCCGCCGCCCAGCGCGCCGATCTCGCCGATCATGGAGCCGGCCACGGCGGTGGAGGTGGGCCAGCGCAGCGGCACCAGCTGGAACAGCGCACCGTTGCCCGCGCCCAGCGCGGCGAAGCAGACGATCAGCAGCAGCGTGGTGAGCACGATGGAGTGCGACGACAGGCCCACGCCCACCAGCGCGAACGACACCACCACCAGCACCACGGTGAGCGTGTTGACGCCGCCCCAGTGATCGGAAATCCAGCCGCCGAAGATGCGCACCACCGCGCCCATCAGCGCGGCGAGCATGGTGAGTTGACCGGCCTGCACCTTGCTCACGCCGAACTGGTCGTAGTAGTAGGTGGGCAGGAAGGTGGTGATGCCGATGAAGCCGCCGAAGGTGACGACGTAGATCAGGCTGAAGACCCAGCCGTCTTTCTCCAGCAGGCAGGCCAGGTGGTCTTTGATCTTGGCGTGTTGATCGCGGTCGGGCGGCTCCTTGGCCATGAAGGCCACCACCAGCATGGGCACGACCGAGGCGATGGCCGCAAAGCCGTACACCGTTTGCCAGCCGTAGGCCTGCGCCAGTGGCGGCGCCAGCAGCGCGGCGATGGCGGTGCCGGCGTTGCCCGCGCCCACCAGGCCCATGGCCAGGCCTTTGTACTTGGGCGGGTACCAGCCCGAGCCCAGCGACATGGCCACGCCGAAGCTGGCGCCGGCCACGCCCAGCAACAACGCCATCTTGAGCATGTCGTCGTAGCTCTGCACGAAGAAGTAGCCGTACGCCATCGTGAAGCAGATCAGCGCCAGCTCGACCAGGGTGGCGGTCTTGCGGCCCACGTATTGCGCCAGCAGGCCGAGCGGGAACCGCATGATCGCGCCGGCGACGATGGGGATGGACAGCAGCAGGCCTTTCTGGGCCGGCGTGAGGTTGAACTCTTCGCTGATGAAGGGCGCCATGGCGCCGTTCATGACCCAGATCACGAACGAGAACGTGAGGTAGAAGAACGCTGCAAACAGCGTCGGTGTGTGCCCGCTTTTCAGGAACGTACGGAAACCCGCCATGGCGTGAACCTTTGAGAGAGAGGTGGGAGGGGATGGAAACCCAGGCCGCAGAGCGTCCGGGCCAGACGGCCGGGTGCGGTGTTTGGGGTGCGCCAGGCGGCCGGAGCCGGCCGTCTGCTGCAACTGAAAAGGCCTTCGTTAGCCTTGCTCGTATCAAGCAGATTTCATGCCCGATTCAGGGGCGTTTCAAGGGGGGCGGAAGGCCCGTTGTGCACCAGGTTTGTGATGCGGGGCGCAGGCGGCGCAAAGAAAAAGGGCATGCCACAAAGCATGCCCTTTTTTTGGTTTGGGTGGAGAGTGACCTGCAGATCAGGTGCGCGCGCGAAGCGCGGCAGGGGTGGGCCAGTTCAAGCCGCTTTTTCGACGTGCGCCTGGCGTGTGTAGAGAAAGTCGATGACCGCTTTTCTGTGGTGCAGGTACTGCGGGTCGTCGGCCAGGGCCACGCGGCTGCGCGGGCGCGGCAGGTCCACGGTGAGCACCTCGCCGATGGTGGCGGCCGGCCCGTTGGTCATCATCACGATCTTGTCGGACAGCAGCACGGCTTCGTCCACGTCGTGCGTGACCATGACCACCGTGCTGTTCGTGCGGGCCACGATGTCGAGCAGCTCGTCCTGCAGCTTAGCGCGGGTCAGTGCGTCGAGCGCGCCGAAGGGTTCGTCCATCAGCAGCACCTTGGGTTCCATCGACAGCGCCCGGGCAATGCCCACACGTTGTTTCATGCCGCCGGAGATTTCGCCGGGGCGTTTCTGTGCGGCAGCGGTCAGGCCCACCAGGGCCAGCGCGGCGTCGGTGCGTACCTTCAGCTGGATGCGGGTTTCGGTGCGGCTGAACACGCGTTCGACCGCCAGGAAGACGTTCTCGTAGCAGGTGAGCCAGGGCAGCAGCGAATGGTTCTGGAACACCACCGCGCGCTCCGGGCCGGGGCCGGCGATCTCGCGGTCCGCGCAGAGCAACACACCGCTGGTGGGTGTGGTCAGGCCAGCAATGAGATTGAGCAGGGTGGACTTGCCGCAACCCGAGTGGCCGATCAGCGCCACGAACTCGCCCTTGGCGACCGTGAGGTTGATGTCCTTGAGCGCGGGGAACAGGCCCTTCTTGGTCTTGAAGGTCTGCTCGACGCCCTGGATGTCGATGTACCTGGCTTCGTTGCTGTTGCTCATGACTTGACTTCCTCGAACGTGAACAGGGTGGCGATCTTGATGAGCGCGAATTCGAGCAGCAGGCCGACGATGCCGATGACGAAGATCGCGATGATGATGCTGGAGACGTTGAGGTTGTTCCACTCGTCCCAGACCCAGAAGCCGATGCCCACGCCGCCGGTCAGCATCTCGGCCGCGACGATCACCAGCCAGGCCGTGCCGACGGCCAGGCGCACGCCGGTCAGCAGGTAGGGCAACACGGCGGGGAACAGGATCTTGGTGAAGATCTTCCACTCGCTGAGGTTGAGCACGCGGGCCACGTTCATGTAGTCCTGCGGCACGCGCTGCACGCCCACCGCGGTGTTGATGATCATGGGCCAGATCGAGCAGATGAAGATGGTCCAGATGGCGGCCGGGTCGGCGCCCTTGAACACCAGCAGGCCGATCGGCAGCCATGCCAGCGGCGAAACCGGACGCAGCAGGCTGATGAGCGGGTTGAACATGCGGCTCAGAAACTCGAAGCGGCCGATGGCGAAGCCGGCAGGAATGCCGACCGCCGCGGCCAGACCGAAGCCGATGGCCACGCGCTGCAGCGAGGCCAGCACGTTCCAGCCCACGCCCTGGTCGTTGGGGCCGTTGCTGTAGAACGGGTCAGAAAACACCGTGACCGCCTGCGCCCACGTTTCCAGGGGTTTGGGGATGCCGGTGTTGCCGGTGCTGGCGATCAGTTGCCAGACCAGCACCAGGCAGGCCAGACCCAGTACGGGCGGCAACACCGCCATCCAGAAGCCGCGGAAATCGCGGCTCGCGGCCGATGGCCGGGCGCTCACAGCGGCAGGCGCTGCGGGGGCATCGGTCTTGGGAGTGCTCATGGCTTTTCCAATGGGGCTGGCATGGGAAGTGGCGGGCGGCGCGATGGCCTCCAGCGGTGAATGAAAAACGGCGGAAACCATGGTCATGGGTCCTTTCAATGCAACGAGAGAAATGCTTTCAAGCGAGCGAGATAACTTCAATCCAAGAACGCCGCGGAACCGGCTTTGCCGGGCCGCCAGCGTTGCCCCCCTTGGGGGGTGACGGCCGAAGGCCGGCGCGGGGGGTTACGCCTTGATACTGAAGCCATCGGCGTAGCGAGCCGGGTCCTTGCCGTCCCACACGATGCCGTCCATCAGCTTGCTGCTGCGCATCGGGTCCTTGGGCACGCTGATGTTCATGGCGCTGGCGACCGACTTGTACAGATCGATCTGGTTGATCTGTTTGGCGATGCCGAGGTAGTCCGGGTGGCTCTTGATCAGGCCCCAGCGCTTGTGCTGCGTGAGGAACCACATGCCGTCGGACAGGTAGGGGAAGTTGACCTTGCCGTCGTTGAAGAACTTCATGTGGTTCGGGTCGTCCCAGGTCTTTCCCATGCCGTTCTGGTAGCGGCCCAGGATGCGCTGGTTGATCGCGTCCACACCGGTGTTGATGTAGGACTTCTGCGCCACGGTCTCGGCCATCTTCATCTTGTTCTGCAGGCCGGCGTCGATCCAGCGGCTGGCTTCGAGCACGGCCATCATCACGGCGCGCGTGGTGTTGGGGTACTTCTTGGTGAACTCGGCCGTGGTGCCCAGCACCTTCTCGGGGTGGTCGCGCCAGATGTCCTGCGTGGTGTTGGCGGTCACGCCCACGCCGTCCATGATGGCGCGGTGGTTCCAGGGCTCACCGACGCAGAAGCCGTCCATGTTGCCGATGCGCATGTTGGCCACCATCTGCGGCGGCGGCACGGTGATCAGGCGCGCACCCGAGAGCGGGTTGATGCCCGCGGCGGCCAGCCAGTAGTGCATCCACATGGCGTGGGTGCCGGTGGGGAAGGTGCCGGCAAAGGTGTAGTCGCGCTTGTTGGCGGCCATGAACTTGGCCAGCGACGGGCCGTCCACGGCGCCCTTGTCGGCCAGTGCTTTCGAGAGCGTGATGGCCTGGCCGTTGTTGTTCAGGCTCATGAGCACGGCCATGTCTTTCTTCGGGCCGGCCGTGCCCATGTGCACGCCGTAGACCAGGCCGTAGAGCACGTGGGCGAAATCGAGCTCGCCGTTGACCAGCTTGTCGCGCACACCTGCCCAGCTGGCTTCCTTGCTGGGGATGATCTTGACGCCGTACTTCTTGTCAAAGCCCAGCACCGAAGCCATCACCACGCTGGCGCAGTCGGTCAGGGGGATGAAGCCGATCTTGACCTCTTCTTTTTCCGGGGCATCGGAGCCGGCGGCCCAGACGCCGCTGTGGCCCAGGGTGGAGAAGAAGGTGGCGGTGGCCGCACCCTTCTTGATGAAGTCGCGGCGCGAGGCCTGTGCCGGTGTCTCGGGCACGGTCGCCACGGTGGGTGTGGTGCTGCTTGCGGTCATGTCCAACTCCTTGCTGATTAAAAAAAAGCGGTGGCCAAAAACAAAACGGCGCCCATTTCCAGCCCAGCTTGGTGCGGGCTTGAAATGGACGCCGTTGTCCGGTGTGTCTCGGGAGACTTCGGGATCGCGCCGCCATTGGCGCTCACCCTTTGCCTTTTATCAAGCAGGGACCGTGCCAGATGGCCGGCGCCATCGGGTGATCTGACGAAGAGCCTTGTTATTCAAGGAAAAAACGGTCCATGCAGGCGGCCCGGCAGTGCTTCGGATGCCCGCCACAGGGCCAGAACCCGGTGCGTCGGGCCTCAGCTTGGTGCACCGGCGGGGTGCGGCACGGGTTTTGTGCGCTGCAGCACAGCGCGTGGTTTCAGCGCCGCCGCTCGGGCAGCACCTCGGCCATGGACAGCACCGCTTCGGCCACGTCGATCAGGCGGCGGTTCTGGTTCATGGCCATCTGGCGCAGGGTCTTGTGGGCCTCGGCCTCGCTCAGGTTGCGGTGCGCCATCAGCAGGCCCTTGGCACGCTCCACGAGCTTGCGTTCGTTGAGGCTGGCGCGCACGGTGTCGAGCTCGTCGCTGACGGCCTGCAGGCGGCGCGCCTGGTCCTGCACCAGATCGAGGATCGAGCGGTCCAGCTGCACGCCATAGGCTTGCGCCGGGCTGGTGCCGCTCACGTGGTCGGGCACCGGGTCGTGGAAAAACGAGAGCGCGTCGTCGGGCTGGACGGCAACCGGGTGGATGCCCTCGAAGGCCAGCAGCTCGGTCAGGGCGGCCTGGGTCTTGTGCTCGCACAGGCGCTGCAGGCTGTCGGCCAGCCGGTCTTCCACCGTTTTCATGCGGTCCATGCGCAGGCTGCAGCAGTCGAACCACGGCTGGCTCTGGTTGGCGTCGAGCGGGCTGCCGTCGGTGGCGGTGCAGAGCACGCGGCGCAGGCGCTCCAGCTCGGCCCGGGCGTCGACGGTGTCGCGGTCGGCGGTGGCCCAGAGCGTGGCGAGCTCGTCGCTGGCGAATTCCTTGAACACCTGCAGGCAGCGTTCCTGCGAATCGATCAGGTGCAGCAGGCGCTGCTGCCCGGCACTGTCGGCGCGCCCGCTGGCGAACAGGGCCGAACCGGCAGCGCGCTCCTGGCCGGCAAATTCCTTGCCCTGCATGAAATTGAACAGCGCCACCAGCTGGCGCGAGATGGCGGGGTCGCTGGCGCTGTCGGCGGCTTCGAACACCACCGCCAGCAGGCCTGCAATGAGGCGCACGAAGGCCTCGGTGGTGTCACGCGCCGTCCAGGCCTGGGTGTCGATGCGCTCGCGCAGGGCGGGCAGGGCGTCCAGCCCGTGCAGCACATAGGCGATGCGGCTGAACAGGCGCGCGCCGTGGCCGAGGTGCGCGGCCTGGGTGTCGAGGCTGTCGAAGCAGCGACGCAGCTCGGCTTCGGTGGCCTGGCATTCGGCGATCTGCTGGCGGCGCGGCTCGGCGAAGCGGGTGCCCTGTGAGCCCAGGAACAGGTTGGTCAGGCCGCGTTCGCGCTGCAGGCCGTGCACCAACCGCCCGGTCACGTTCACCAGCGCGCTGGTGAGCGAGAGCTGGCGCAGCGCGTCGATCTCGCAGCGTTTGGCGGCGATGAGGAAGTTGAGACCCGATTTCATGTGAGGTGTAGAGGTGACGCGGGACTGCAGCAACAAACATGCCGCCAGTCGGTGAGGCGGAAGCAGACAGCGCCCGAAGGGGCATTGTGACGCCCCGTACACTCCCGGCCATGCTGATCTTGGGATTCGAATCGTCTTGTGACGAAACCGGTGTGGCCCTGGTGGACGCCAGCGGCAGCGCCGTGCCGCGGCTGCTTGGCCATGCGCTGCACAGCCAGATCGAGATGCACCAGGCTTACGGGGGCGTGGTGCCCGAGCTCGCGAGCCGCGACCACATCCGCCGCGTGCTGCCGCTCACCGACGCGGTGCTGGCGCAGGCCGGCCTGCCGCTGTCGGCCGTGGACGCCATCGCCTACACCCGCGGCCCGGGCCTGGCCGGTGCGCTGCTGGTCGGTTCCGGCGTGGCGTGTGCGATGGCCATGGCGCTGGGCAAGCCGGTGGTGCCGGTGCACCATCTGGAAGGGCACCTGCTGTCGCCGTTCCTGAGCGCCGACCCGCCGGAGTTTCCGTTTGTGGCGCTGCTGGTGTCGGGTGGTCACACCCAGCTGATGCGGGTGGACGGCGTGGGCCGCTACGAGCTGCTGGGCGAAACCATCGACGACGCGGCCGGCGAGGCCTTCGACAAATCGGCCAAGCTGCTGGGGCTGGGTTACCCCGGCGGCCCGGCGCTGGCGAAGCGGGCGGAGCAGGGCAGCGCCACCGCCTACAAGTTCCCGCGCCCGCTGCTGCACAGCGGCGACCTGGATTTTTCGTTTGCCGGCCTGAAGACGGCGGTGCTGACCCAGGTGAAGCGGCTCGCGCACGCGCGGCCCGAAGGCCCGGCCACGCCGCAACTGGCCGAAGCGCTGGACGCGTTGCAGATCGCCGACGTGGCCGCCAGCGTGCAGGCGGCCATCGTCGAGGTGCTGGTGAAGAAGTCGCTCGCGGCCATCGAATCCACCGGGCTGAACCGCCTGGTGGTGGCCGGCGGGGTGGGTGCGAACGCCTTGCTGCGTGAGCAGCTCAACGCCGCGTGCCTGAAGCGGCGTGTGCGCGTGCACTACCCCGAGCTGCACCTGTGCACCGACAACGGCGCCATGATCGCGCTCGCCGCCGGCTTGCGTTTCCAGGCCGGGCTGCTGCCCGACGCGGCGGCTGCACCGGCCTACCACTTCGACGTGCGGCCCCGCTGGCCGCTGTCGGAGCTCGGCTGAACACGGCGCCCGGAGCCAGCCCCGGTTGAAATACCCGGGCGGGGTAGTCGTTGTAATTATGAATTACATTAACCGAGCCTGTCGCCCAAGTGACACTTGGCGCCGAGCAGTCCCGCCGGCAGGTATTGAACAACGGAGACCTTTTCCATGAAATTTTCCCTCTTGATGCGCCGCCGCGTGCTGGCCACCGCCCTGCTGGCTGCCACCTGTGCCGCGACCGCGCTGGCCCAGAGCCCGGCGACATCCGCAGCCGCTCCCATCCGCATCGGCATGATCGAGGGCCTGTCCGGCCCGTTCGCCAACACCGGCGAGGCGGTCTACCGCAACCTGGTCTGGGCCACGGAACGCGTCAACGCCCGCGGCGGCGTGAAACTGCCCGGCGGCAACCGCCCGCTGGTGATCGAACGCTTCGACAGCAAGGGCCAGACCGAAGAGGCGCTGTCGGCGCTGCGCTCGGCCATCGACCGCGACATCACGGTGGTGACCCAGGGCAACTCCTCGGCAGCGGCCTCGGGCCTGATCGAAGCCATCAACAAGCACAACGAGCGCGAGCCGTCGCGCCAGGTGCTGTTCCTGAACTACTCGGCGGTGGACCCGGTGCTGACCAACGAAAAATGCAGCTACTGGCATTTCCGCTTCGACGCCCACGCCGACATGCGCATGACCGCGCTCATGAACGTGCTGCGCGAAGACAAGGACCTGAAGAACATCTACCTGATCGGGCAGGACTACAGCTTTGGCCAGTCGGTGCTGCGCGAAGCACGCAGCCAGCTGGCCGCCAAGCGCCCGGACGTGAAGATCGTGGGCGACGAGCTGCACCCGATGGCGCGCGTGAAGGACTTTGCGCCCTACGCCGCCAAGATCAGGGCCAGCGGCGCGCAGGCCGTGCTGACCGGCAACTGGGGCAACGACCTGACGCTGCTGGTCAAAGCCGCGCGCGAGGCCGGTTTCGAGGGCTCGTTCTACACCTTCTACGGCAACGCGCTGGGCGCGCCGGCCGCGATCGGCGACGCCGGCATCGGCAAGGTGGTGGCGGTGGCGGACTGGTTCCCCAACGTGCCGACCAAGGATTCCGAAGCCTTCTACCAGTCGTTCCGCCAGCGCTTCCCCAACCCGGCCGACGACTACGTGCACATGCGCATGCAGCTGATGGTCGAGTCGCTGGCGCAGGCCATCGAACGCGCGGGCTCGGTCAACGCCGCCGCCGTCGCGGCGCAACTGGAAAAGGTCGAGGTCAAACTCGCCGGCCAGACCGCACGCATGCGCGCCGCAGACCACCAGTTCCAGCAGCCGCTGGCCGTGGCGGTGATGGACCGCCAGGGGGCGCCGGGCGTGAAATTCGATGTGGAAGGTTCGGGTTACGGTTTTCGCGTCATCCGCCAGCTCACGCCGCAGCAGGCCGAGCAGCCGCACAGCTGTAACATGGCCAGGCCCTGATCGCGGGCTGTCATTTGGGAGCTTGCATGCGGGCAGTGGTGGAGAGTCTGGAAGAGTCGCGCATCCGCGAGGTGGCCAACGAAGGGCTGGGCCGCAGCGATGTGCTCAAGTTCTGGTTCGGCGAGAGCGACGAGGTCACGCCCGCCTTCATCCGCGAGGCGGCGATTGCCTCGCTGCAGGCGGGTGAAACCTTCTACGCCCACAACCTCGGTCTGACCGAGCTGCGCCAGGAAATCGCCGTCTACACCCACGGCCTGCATCCCCAGCACAACACCGACCACTGGTTCGACCGCATCGCCGTCACCTCCGGTGGCGTCAACGGCCTGATGCTGGCGTCGCAGGCGCTGGTGGACGCGGGGGACGAGGTGGTGGTGGTCACGCCGGCCTGGCCCAACCTGGTGGCGCAGCCGCAGATCATGGGCGCGAAGGTCAGGACCGTGCCGCTGCGGGTGGTTGACCAGGGGGACAACCCGGGTGCCTGGGTCCTGGACATGGCGGCGCTGCTCGCTGCCATCACCCCGGCCACGCGCCTGCTGATCGTCAACGCGCCCAACAACCCCACCGGCTGGACGCTGAGCCGCGACGAGCAGGCCACCATCCTCGCCCACTGCCGCCGCACCGGCACCTGGGTGCTGGCCGACGAGGTGTACGAACGCCTGTATTTCGCGGGTGATGCGGGAAATGGCGCGGCGCCGAGTTTTCTCGATGTGTCCGAACCCGAAGACCGGCTCATCGTCGCGCACAGTTTTTCCAAGAGCTTCCTCATGACCGGCTGGCGGCTGGGCTGGCTGGTGCTGCCCCAGTCGCTGACACACGCCGTGGGCAAGCTGATCGAGTTCAACACCTCGTGCGCGCCGGTGTTCGTCCAGCGCGCCGCCGCGGTGGCGCTGCAGCGCGGTGCCGAAGTCACGCCCGCGCTGGTGGCCCACCTGCAGACCTGCCGCGACACGCTGGTGCCCCTGCTCAAAGCCGTGCCCGGCGTGACCCTGGCCGAACCCAAGGGCGGCATGTACGCCTTTTTCCACCTGGATGGGCACAACGACTGCCTGGACACCGCCAAGCGCCTGGTGCGCGAAGCCGGCCTGGGTCTGGCGCCCGGCAGCGCCTTCGGCCCCGAGGCCGCTGGCTGGCTGCGCTGGTGTTTTGCCAGCCGCGACCCGCAGCGCCTGGCGCAGGGCGTGGACCGTCTGCGGGCGTGGTTGACTAAGTAGGGGCCAATCCCCGAGCGAGCGCGTCGAACACCACCCGTATCCGTCTGGCGGTGTGCAACTCCCGGTGCGTGACCAGCCAGATGGGGAAGACCACGGGCGGTACGTCGTTGAGCACGCGCACGATGCCGGGGGTGTTGCGGGCAATCTCATCCATCATCGCGCCAATCCCCAGGCCGTTGCGCATCAGCTCGAAGTTGGCCACCGAATGGTCGGCGTAACAGCTGAAGTTGGCCTCGGTCAAAGGCAGTCCGTGTTGCTGCAGGTAGCCCAGGTAGCCTCCCACGCGGTCAGCGCCGACGAAGGGCAGGTGGGTGGCGTCGCTGGAGGTGCGCGGATGGCCATGCGCCCGAACGAAATCTTCGGACGCATAGAAGCAGGCCGTGGCTTCGCGCACCAGACGCGCGATCAGATCGGGTTGCTCGGGCTTGACATGGCGGATGGCGATATCGGCTTCCCGTCGCAACAGGTCGCTCAGCGCATTGGACGAAATCACCTCGATGGCAATGCCCGGTTCCTGTTCGTGCAGCTGCCGCACCAGCGGTGGCAGCAACAAGGCAGCGACCGCATCGGTCGCAGACACCGAGACCACACCTCCCACCGCCTGTGAACGGCCATTGGCAGCCAGGCCAAGGGCTTCAGCAGCAGCGCCCATCGCTCGGGCGTGTTCCAGCAGGTCCATGCCGGTGGTGGTGAGCGCCATGGCCTTGCCCACGCGCTCGAACAGGGTCACCCCCAGGTCGCGCTCGATGGCCGCCACCTGCCGGCTGAGCGTTGGTTGGGTCAACCCCAGCTTGCGCGCGGCGGCCGACAGCGAACCCGTTTCCGCTGTTTCCAGAAACGCCCTCAGCTGGTTCCAGTCCATTTGGTCCATACGTATTTGCATAAGCGGTCTGCAATTTATCGCAATTCCCTGCGGTGATGCGCATGGATAGCATCCGGGCTGTTGTCGATTCCTTCTTTCATCCCCGCACAGGCCGACCTCTCATGCATTCACCAGTGATCACCGATGGCGACCACCCCGCCGTGGCCGCGGCCTCCGCCGCCGCCGCCAGCAAGGCACGCTTCTGGGACAGGGTTGCCCGAAAGTACGCGAGCGATCCGATCGCGGACCTGGCCGGCTACGAGGGCACGCTGCGGCGCGTCCAGGCCTTGCTGTCACCGGATCACGAGGTGCTGGAAATCGGTTGCGGCACCGGCAGCACCGCCCTGCGTCTGGCCGCTGGCACGCGGCGGCTGGTGGCCACCGACGTGTCGGCGGAGATGGTGGCCATCGCACGCGAAAAGCTGGCCGCTGATCCGTTGCCGCAGCTGGAGTTCCGGGTGGCCGACGCCGACGCTCCCGTTTCCGGACCGGCCGCCTGGGACGCCGTGCTGGCCTTCAACCTGCTGCATCTGGTGACCGATCTGCCGCAGGCGCTGCGGTCGGTCGTGGATGTCCTGAAACCGGGCGGCCTGTTCATTTCCAAGACGCCCTGTCTTTCGGAAATGAATCCGCTCATCCCCAGGCTGGCCCTGCCACTCATGCGCGCCTTGGGCAAGGCGCCCCATGTGCTGTGCTTCAACGCAGCCGAGCTGCAGGCGGCGCTGGTGCAGCAAGGGCTGGAGATCGTGAGCGTGGAGCGGCACGGCACCAAGGGCCGGGACTTCAGGCCCTTCATCGTGGCCCGCAAGCCGGACGGTCACCGGCCATCGCTTCACTGACGCCTCACGCAGGCGGGTTGTCGGGCGGGTGATGCCCGCGCACATCGCGGCTCCAGGTGCCCAAACCCCGGGCGGCCTGGCGCCGCGTGCGGACAGCTCGCGTGCCTCTCCCTTTCTTCATCCCACTTCATTTGCAGAGGAGCTTTCCATGCCGCCCTTGTTGTCTTTTCACGGCGGTGCGCGTTCGTGCACCCTGGCCTTGACCACCGCCATCGCCCTGGGCTTGAGCGCCTGCGGCGGCGGTAGCGATGACGATTCCACGGACGGGGGGGGCTGGCGGCACGGCGCCGTCGGCATCCATCGAAGCGCTGACGGGCGACTGGGTGCAGAAAGGCTGCGTGAAGACCGGGGGGCAATCGTTCCGGAAGTTCCTTCGGGCGCACCGGACCGCCGGCGCCGAGATCGACTACCACGAAGGCGTGCTGACCTACGGCGGCAGCGAATGTGCAGGCGTTTCGCAACTGGCCGGCCCGTCCAGGCTGGGCAGCGTGAGCTTCTCGCGCTCCGAGGCGAACGCGCGCGTGGCCGCCCACTGGGGGGAATTTCGCACCGTGACCGGCACGCGCTTTGGCGCCATCTGGACGCTGAAACCGGGCGACCTGCTGTGCCTGCTCGGCGACGAAATCCCGACGAACCAGCCGTCGCTGTCGGCGGTTTCGGCCAGCCTGGCCACCGTGCCCGATGCCAACTGTTTCACCCACTGACCCCACCGGAGTTGTTCATGAGCATTCGACAGATCACATCCCTGACCATGGCCCTGGCGCTGCTGTCCGGCTGCGCCGCCACCATCGACCAGAGCGGCCTGGAGCAGCGCACAGCGCAGGCCATCGGGCGATCCCCGGGCCAGTTCACCATCACCAATCGCAGCGAAGAGACCGGCGGGCGCATCAACTACACCGTCCACACCCGCGACGGGGTGGCTTACCGCTGCTACATGTACTCGGCCACCGGGTTTCAGAAGGCCATGAGCTTGGGTCAGACACCCCATTCGGACGCCATCTGCACCGCTATGGTGGGGAGCCAGGGCCGGGGCGGCCAGCCAAGGCCATCCGCCGCGCCCGCCACCGGGGGCGGTGAATGCAATGCGCTGCTGCGGGCGGCGGGGCGCTGTTGAGCGAGCCGGCGCCCCTGCAGCTGATCCTGTCCTGGGCTTAACAGGGCAGGCCTCGTGCGCTATACTTACCGGTTGCCGTCTTTTTGGATGGCAATTCACGCCCGTTGCGGCGGCCGGATCTGAACCCGTTCAGAGGCTGGCAGGCTGCGGCGGGACGCATGTAACCCCTAGGAATCCGACATGATCGAAAAATCCATCAAAGCCGCCGTTGTCGCCGACAACGCCCGCGCTGCCAACGACACTGGCAGTCCCGAAGTGCAGGTCGCCATCCTGACCGCCCGCATCAACGAACTGACCCCCCACTTCAAGACCCACGCCAAGGACCACCACGGTCGCCGCGGCCTGCTGCGCATGGTGAGCCGCCGCCGCAAGCTGCTGGACTATCTGAAGTCCAAAGACGCCGACCGCTACATCGCCCTGATCGCGAAGCTGGGTCTGCGCAAGTAATTTGGCCCACGCCATGACACGCAAAACGCCTGAGTTGGTTCGCTGGCTCGGGCGTTTTTTGCTTGTCAGTTCCTGTTTTTGATTCCGGAGCAGCGACAACAGAGCGAAGCTGTGTCATTCCAAAGGCGTTGTGTGCCCAGCCGCACGCAGGCAGCCCCTCTGGAATGGCATCGTGTTCTGGGTTGTTCCTCCGGGTTTTGTGCAGATTGTCTGCACGGCATGCCACCCCTTGATTCGCGGGTGGTCCATAGGAGAGAACCATGAGCATGTTCAACAAAGTCACAAAGACCTTCCAGTGGGGCCCGCACACGGTCACCATGGAAACCGGTGAAATCGCCCGCCAGGCCACTGGCGCCGTGCTGGTCAACATCGACGACACCGTGGTGCTCGCCACCGTGGTCGCCAAGACCGAAGCCAAGGCCGGTCAGGACTTCTTCCCCCTGACGGTGGACTACACCGAAAAATCGTACGCCGCCGGCAAGATCCCCGGCAGCTTCTTCAAGCGCGAAGGTCGCCCCAGCGAACTGGAAACCCTGACCTGCCGCCTGATCGACCGTCCGATCCGCCCGCTGTTCCCTGAAGGCTTCTACAACGAAGTCCAGGTGATCGTGCACGTGGTCAGCCTGAACCCCGAAGTGCAGGCCGACATCGCGGCCATGATCGCCACCTCGGCCGCCCTGTCGGTCAGCGGCATCCCGTTCAACGGCCCCATCGGCGCTGCGCGCGTGGGCTACGTGAACGGCCAGTACGTGCTCAATCCGGGTCAGACCCAGCTCAAGGACAGCCAGCTCGACCTCGTGGTCGCCGGCACCCAGGCTGCCGTGCTGATGGTGGAATCCGAAGCCCAGCAACTGAGCGAAGAAGTCATGCTCGGTGCCGTGGTGTTCGGTCACGAGCAGGGCAACATCGCCATCGCTGCGATCAACGAGCTGGTGCGCGACGCCGGCAAGCCGGCCTGGGACTGGCAGCCGCCGGCCAAGGACGAGGCCCTGATCGCCAAGATCGACGGCCTGGCCAAAGCCAAGCTCGAAGCCGCTTACCAGATCCGCAACAAGCAGGCACGCACCCAGGCTTGCCGCAGCGCCTACGCCGACGTGATGTCGGCCCTGAAAGACGAGGGCGTGGCTTTCGACAGCGTGGCCATTGAAGCCCTGCTGTTCGAGATCGAAGCCAAGATCGTTCGTGGCCAGATCCTGGCCGGCGAGCCCCGCATCGACGGTCGCGACACCCGCACCGTGCGCGCCATCGAAATCCGCAACAGCGTGCTGCCCCGCACCCACGGTTCGTCGCTGTTCACGCGCGGTGAAACCCAGGCGCTGGTGGTGGCCACGCTCGGTACCGACCGCGATGCCCAGCGCATCGACGCGCTGGCTGGCGAGTACGAAGACCGCTTCATGCTGCACTACAACATGCCTCCCTTTGCCACCGGCGAAGCCGGCCGTTTTGGCTCGCCCAAGCGCCGCGAAATCGGCCACGGCCGCCTGGCCAAGCGCGCGCTGATCGCCGCGCTGCCGAGCAAGGAAGACTTCCCCTACACCATGCGCCTGGTGTCGGAAATCACCGAGTCCAACGGCTCCTCGTCGATGGCTTCGGTCTGCGGCGGCTGCCTGGCGCTGATGGACGCTGGCGTGCCCATGAAGGCGCACGTGGCCGGCATCGCCATGGGCCTGATCAAGGACGGCAACCGCTTCGCCGTGCTGACCGACATCCTGGGTGACGAAGACCACCTGGGCGACATGGACTTCAAGGTCGCCGGTACCACCAACGGTATCTCTGCATTGCAGATGGACATCAAGATCCAGGGCATCACCAAGGAAATCATGCAGGTTGCACTGGCCCAGGCCAAGGAAGCCCGCATGCACATCCTGGGCAAGATGCAGGAAGCCATGGGCGAAGCCAAGACCGAAGTCTCGAACTTCGCGCCCAAGCTCTTCACGATGAAGATCAACCCCGAGAAGATCCGTGACGTGATCGGCAAGGGCGGCGCCGTGATCCGTGCGCTGACCGAAGAAACCGGCACCCAGATCAACATCGACGAAGACGGCACCATCACCATCGCTTCGACCGACAGCGCCAAGGCCGACGAAGCCAAGCGCCGCATCGAGCAGATCACGGCCGAAGTCGAAATCGGCAAGGTCTACGAAGGCCCGGTCACCAAGATCCTGGACTTCGGTGCGCTGATCAACCTGCTGCCCGGCAAAGACGGTCTGCTGCACATCAGCCAGATCGCCCACGAGCGCGTCGAGCGCGTGACCGACTACCTGACCGAAGGCCAGATCGTCAAGGTCAAGGTCCTGGAGACCGACGAAAAGGGTCGCGTCAAGCTGTCCATGAAGGCGCTGATCGACCGCAACGCTGCGCCTGCCGAGCAAGCTCAGCAACAGCAGCAATAAGCGGCGGGGTCCGAGCCATGCAAGCGGTTGAGATCAGCGCTTTTGGCGCACCTGAGGTTCTGCGTCTGGCCCAGCGTCCGATGCCGGTCGTGGGTGCGGGCGAGGTGTTGATCCGCGTGCGTGCTTCGGGCGTGAACCGGCCCGACGTGTTGCAACGCAGCGGTGCCTACCCGCCACCGCCTGGCTCTTCCGACCTGCCCGGCCTGGAAGTGGCGGGCGTGATCGAGTCGGGTGATGCCGATGCGATGGCGGCAGCCGGCCTCGCGGTTGGCGACAGGGTTTGTGCACTGGTCGCTGGCGGCGGTTACGCCGAATACTGTGTGGCTCCCGTCGGTCAGTGCCTGCCGGTCCCGGCGGGTTTTGACGACGTTCAGGCGGCTTCGCTGCCCGAGACCTTCTTCACGGTGTGGAGCAATGTGTTTGACCGGGCGCGTTTGCAGCCGGGCGAAACCCTGTTGATCCAGGGGGGCACGAGTGGCATTGGTGTGACCGCGATCCAGCTGGCGAAAGCCCTGGGTGCGCGTGTGATCGCCACGGCCGGCAGCGACGAGAAGTGCGCCGCCTGCCTGGCGCTCGGTGCCGACCATGCCATCAACTACAAGACGCAAGACTTTTCGGCCGTGGCGCGCGAGCTCACGGATGGGAAGGGTGTTGACGTCGTTCTGGACATGGTCGCTGGCAGCTACGTGGCGCGCGAGGTCGAGTGCCTGGCCGAAGACGGCCGGCTCGTGATCATCGCGGTGCAGGGTGGTGTCAAGGCCGAGTTCAATGCCGGTCTCGTGCTGCGTCGCCGCCTGGCCATCACCGGTTCCACGCTGCGCCCGCGCCCTGTGGCCTTCAAGGCGGCGATTGCCGCCTCGCTGCGCGAAAAGGTGTGGCCGTTGCTGGAACAAGGTCGGGTCAAGCCCGTCATCCACAGCGTGTTCGAAGCCTCGAACGCTGCGCAAGCGCATGTCTTGATGGAAACCAATCAGCACATCGGAAAAATAGTCCTCACCTGGGCTTGAGTCCCACGGAGACCAAGATGAAAAAACTGATCGCAGGCAACTGGAAAATGAACGGCTCGCTGGCCGCCAACGAAGCGCTGGTCAAGGCCATGCTCGAAGGCCTGCAGGGCGCCGAACCCGCAGCGGACATGGCGCTGTGCGCACCCGCCCCGTACCTCGCTCAATTGCAGTCACTTTTGCAGGGCAGTCCCATCGCCTGGGGCGCGCAGGACGTGTCAGCGCACGAGCAGGGTGCCTACACCGGCGAAGTGAGCGTGGCCATGCTGAAAGAATTCGGTTGTCGCTACGCCATCGTCGGCCATTCAGAGCGCCGCCAGTACCACGGTGAGACGGACGAGGTGGTTGCGGCCAAGGCGCAGCACGCATTGGCCGCCGGCGTCACCCCCATCGTGTGCGTCGGTGAAACCCTGGCGCAACGCGAGGCCGGTGAGACCGAAGCCGTGGTCAAGCGCCAGCTCGCTGCGGCGATTCACACGGTGGGGCACTGCATCACCGAGATCGTTGTCGCTTACGAACCCGTCTGGGCCATTGGCACCGGCAAGACCGCAACGCCCGAGATGGCGCAAGCGGTGCACGCTGTGCTGCGGGCCCAGCTTGCAGCGGCTACCACCCACCCCAAGCGGGTGCACATCCTCTACGGCGGTAGCATGAACGCGGCCAACGCCGCCAGTCTGCTGGCGCAACCCGACATCGACGGCGGCCTGATTGGCGGTGCATCGCTCAAGGCGGCCGACTTCCTTCAAATCGTGGCATCGGCTCGCTGAGCGTCGCCCACGATCCTTTCCCTTTCGGAGAAAAACATGAACGTTTTGTTGACCATTCTTCAGGCGGTGCAGATCCTGGCTGCCATCGGCATGATCGGCCTGATCCTGATGCAGCACGGCAAGGGTGCCGATGCGGGCGCTGCCTTCGGCGGTGGTGCTGGCTCGGCCAGTCTGTTTGGTGCGTCGGGTGGTGCGAACTTCCTGTCGCGCACAACGGCTGTTCTGGCCGGGGTGTTCCTGGTCTGCACGCTGGGTTTGGCCTATTTTGGCAACCTGCGTACCGCGGCGCCTTCGGGAAGTGTGCTGGAGAGTGCCGTTCCCGTGCAGCAGCCCGCTGCACAGCAGATTCCCGCAGGCTCCGAAGCGCCCGCAGCGGCTGCGCCTGCCGTTGTCCCGGCGACGGGTGCTGCACAGATCCCCGGAAAATAACCGGGGGGAGTACAACAGGCCGGGAAGCCGCACCGCGCCTGTGTTTTTGCGCTGCAGCAATCCAACCCTTTCCTTTTGAAAATCCGATACACCCTCTGAAAAACAGGGGGGTTTCAGGGTAAACTCTATGGGTTGTCAGCAAGGCTCACACGGTCCCTCGTGAGCCAGACAATGCAGACCCAGCCGACGTGGTGAAATTGGTAGACACGCTATCTTGAGGGGGTAGTGGCGAAAGCTGTGCGAGTTCGAGTCTCGCCGTCGGCACCAATCTTTGGACAACATGGCCCGTGAGCCATGTCAGCGGAACTTACCCAAGATGAGTCTCGAACAATACCTTCCCGTGCTCTTGTTCATTTTGGTGGGTATTGCCGTCGGGATCATCCCGCAGGTTCTGGGCTACATCCTCGGCCCCAACCGTCCAGACGCAGAGAAAAATTCGCCTTACGAATGCGGCTTCGAAGCTTTCGAAGATGCCCGCATGAAGTTCGATGTGCGCTACTACCTGGTGGCCATCCTCTTCATTCTGTTTGATCTCGAAATCGCGTTTCTCATCCCCTGGGCTGTGGCTCTTACCGACATTGGTTCCACTGGGTTCTGGGTCGGCGTCATCTTCCTGGTGGATCTGCTCGTGGGCTTTGTCTACGCGTGGAAAAAAGGCGCGCTGGACTGGGAATGACACACATCCCTCGCACCACTGGCAAGACACTGACGCACCGGAGCGCAAGATGATCGAAGGCGTTTTCAAAGAAGGTTTCGTGACCACAAGCTACGACTCGGTGGTGAACTGGGCCAAGACCGGATCGCTATGGCCCATGACCTTTGGTCTGGCTTGTTGTGCCGTTGAAATGATGCACGCGGCCACTGCGCGCTACGACCTGGGCCGTTTTGGCGCCGAGGTGTTTCGTGCCAGTCCGCGCCAGTCCGATCTGATGATCGTGGCCGGCACGCTCTGCAACAAGATGGCGCCCGCCCTGCGCAAGGTCTACGACCAGATGGCTGAGCCGCGCTGGGTGCTGTCCATGGGCTCCTGCGCCAATGGCGGCGGTTATTACCACTACAGCTATTCGGTGGTGCGTGGTTGTGATCGCATCGTGCCGGTTGACGTGTACGTGCCCGGCTGCCCGCCGACTGCCGAGGCCTTGCTGTACGGGATCATCCAGTTGCAGCAGAAGATCCGTCGCACCAACACCATCGCGCGCGCCTGAGCGCCGCACCGGCCCACAGGCTTCTGTCAGAAAGACGGTCCATGAGCGAAACCGCCACCCTTTACGCCTCCAATCCCCAAGCGCTGAAAAACACCCTCGCTGCCTTGCTGGGTGAGCGCGTGGTATCCCTTGATGTCGAGCGTGAAGAGCTCACCCTGGTGGTGGCTGCGCCCGACTATCTCGCGGTGATGCAGACCTTGCGCGACGCGCCGGAAGCGCGCTTTGAGCAAATGATCGATCTGTGTGGCATGGACTACCAGACCTACGGTGACGGTCGTTGGGAAGGTCCGCGTTTTGCTGCGGTGGTGCACCTGCTGTCGGTCAGCCTGAACCAACGGGTGCGGGTCCGGGTGTTCTGCCCGGAAGACGACTTCCCGGTCATTGATTCCGTGAGCACGCTCTGGGCGTCGGCGAACTGGTACGAACGCGAGGCGTTTGACCTTTACGGCATCGTGTTCGAAGGTCACAACGACCTGCGCCGCATCCTGACCGACTACGGTTTCATCGGGCACCCGTTTCGCAAGGACTTCCCGCTCTCGGGGCACGTGGAGATGCGTTACGACGCCGAGCGCGCGCGGGTGGTCTACGAGCCGGTCACCATTGAACCGCGTGAAGTCACACCGCGCGTGATTCGCGAAGACAACTACGGAGGCCTGCACTGAAATGGCCGAAATCAAGAACTACACCCTGAACCTCGGGCCGCAGCACCCGGCCGCACACGGCGTGTTGCGCCTCGTGCTGGAGCTCGACGGCGAAGTCGTGCAGCGCGCCGATCCACACATCGGCCTGCTGCACCGCGCCACCGAAAAGCTGGCTGAGCACAAGACCTATATCCAGTCGCTCCCCTACATGGACCGGCTGGACTACGTGTCGATGATGTGCAATGAGCACGCCTACTGCCTGGCCATCGAGAAGTTGCTGGGCATCGAGGTGCCGATCCGCGCGCAGTACATCCGCGTGATGTTCAGCGAGATCACCCGCCTGCTCAACCACCTGATGTGGCTTGGCTCGCACGGCAACGATTGCGGCAGCTCGACCATCCTGATCTACGCGTTCCGCGAGCGTGAAGACCTGTTCGACATGTACGAAGCGGTCTCGGGTGCGCGCATGCACGCGGCCTACTTCCGTCCGGGTGGTGTCTACCGCGACCTGCCAGACACCATGCCGCAGTACCGGCACAGCAAGATCCGCAACGCCAAGGCGATGGCCGAGCTCAACACGAACCGCCAGGGTTCCTTGCTCGACTTCATCGACGACTTCACCCAGCGTTTCCCGACCTACCTGGCCGAATACCACACGCTGCTGACCGACAACCGCATCTGGAAACAGCGCACGGTCGGCATCGGTGTGGTGACACCCGAGCGTGCGCTCAACCTCGGCATGACCGGCCCCATGTTGCGCGGTTCGGGCATCGCCTGGGACCTGCGCAAGAAGCAGCCGTACGACGTGTACGACCGCATGGACTTCGACATCCCGGTCGGCAAGACCGGCGATACCTACGACCGCTACCTCGTCCGCATGGAAGAGATGAAGCAGTCCAACCGCATCATCAAGCAGTGCGTGGACTGGCTGCGCGTCAACCCCGGCCCGGTCATCACCGACAACCACAAGGTGGCGCCGCCTTCTCGCGAAGCGATGAAGTCGAGCATGGAAGAGCTGATCCACCACTTCAAGCTCTTCACCGAAGGCTTCCACGTGCCTGAAGGCGAGGCCTATGCAGCGGTCGAACATCCCAAAGGTGAGTTCGGTATCTATCTCGTGAGCGACGGCGCCAACAAGCCCTACCGCCTGAAAATCCGCGCCCCCGGCTTCGCCCACCTGTCCACTCTGGACGAAATGGCGAGTGGCCACATGCTGGCCGACGCCGTCGCCATCATCGGCACCATGGACATCGTTTTTGGAGAGATTGACCGATGATCTCTGAGCACAAAACCCCCGGCGGCGCCGTTCAGGCGATGAAGCTGTCCGAAGCCACGCTGGCGCGTTTCGCCCGCGAAGTGGCCAAGTTCCCGCCCGAGCAGGCGCAGTCGGCCGTGATGGCCTGTCTGTCCATCGTGCAGCAAGAGCAGGGTTATGTCGCCCTCGAAGCCGAAAAGGCGATTGCCGACTACCTCGGCATGCCGGTCATGGCCGTGCACGAGGTCACGACCTTCTACAACATGTACAACCAGCAGCCGGTGGGCAAGTTCAAGCTCAACGTCTGCACCAACCTGCCGTGCCTGTTGCGCGACGGCGGCAAGGCGCTGGCGCATCTGGAGCACAAGCTCGGCGTGCAGATGGGTGGAACGACGGCCGATGGCCTCTTCACCCTGCAACAGAGCGAGTGTCTGGGCGCGTGTGCCGATTCACCGGTGATGCTGGTCAATGACCGCCACATGTGCAGCTTCATGAGCAACGAGAAGCTCGATCAGCTGGTCGACGGCCTGAAGGCCGCAGAGGGCAAAGCATGAACGCAGAACAGGTGATTTCCCAGTTCAGCGCCACCGGCGTGCAGACCTGCTTCCATGGTCGTCACATCGAACCGCAGATCTACAAGGACCTGAACGGCAGCAACTGGTCGCTCAAGGACTACGAAGCGCGTGGTGGCTACCAGGCCCTGCGCAAGATCCTGGGTCAGGATGGTTCGGTACCGAACCCCGAGACCGGCGTGGCCGGCATGACACAGGATCAGGTGATCGCGACCGTCAAGGAATCCGCGCTGCGCGGGCGTGGCGGTGCTGGCTTCCCGAGTGGCTTGAAGTGGAGCTTCATGCCGCGCCAGTTCCCGGGCCAGAAATACCTGGTGTGCAACTCGGACGAAGGGGAGCCGGGCACCTGCAAGGACCGCGACATCCTGATGTTCAACCCGCACATCGTCATCGAGGGCATGGCGATCGCGGCGTATGCCATGGGCATCAACGTCGGCTACAACTACATCCACGGCGAGATCTTCGAGGTCTACGAACGTTTCGAGGCGGCCCTTGAAGAGGCGCGTGCCGCGGGGTATCTCGGCAGCGGCATCATGGGCAGCAACTTCAGCTTCCAGCTGCACGCTTTCCACGGTTTTGGTGCCTACATCTGCGGCGAAGAAACTGCGCTGCTCGAATCGCTGGAAGGCAAGAAGGGTCAGCCGCGCTTCAAGCCGCCGTTCCCGGCCAGCTTCGGTCTGTACGGCAAGCCAACGACGATCAACAACACCGAGACCTTCGCGGCGGTGCCCTGGATCATCCGCAACGGGGGTTCGGCCTACCTCGAATGCGGCAAGCCCAACAACGGCGGCACCAAGATCTTTTCGGTCAGTGGCGACGTCAACCTGCCCGGCAACTACGAAGTACCGATGGGTACGCCGTTCGCCAAACTGCTGGAACTCGCCGGCGGTGTGCGCACCGGCCGCCAGCTCAAGGCCGTGATCCCAGGCGGATCGTCGTCGCCCGTGTTGCCCGCGTCCATCATCATGGACTGCACCATGGACTACGACTCCATCGCCAAGGCCGGCTCGATGCTGGGTTCGGGTGCCGTGATCGTGATGGACGATTCGCGCTGCATGGTCGAGTCGCTCAAGCGCCTGTCGTACTTCTACATGCACGAGTCCTGCGGGCAGTGCACGCCCTGTCGCGAAGGCACGGGCTGGCTCTGGCGTCTGGTGGACAAGATTCAGCGCGGCGAAGCCAAGGCTTCCGACCTGGCGCTGCTGGACAACGTGGCTGAAAACATCATGGGCCGCACCATTTGCGCCCTGGGCGATGCGGCGGCGATGCCGGTGCGCGCCATGCTCAAGCATTTCCGGCCCGAGTTCGCGGCCATGATCAAGGCCGACGCCACCGCCTGAAACGAGACGAGAAACTATGGTTGAAATCGAACTCGACGGCCAGAAGGTCGAAGTGCCACCGGGCAGCATGATCATGCATGCGGCTGAAAAGGCGGGCACCTACATTCCCCATTTCTGCTACCACAAGAAGCTGTCCATCGCGGCGAGTTGCCGCATGTGCCTGGTGGAAGTGGAAAAGGCCCCCAAGCCCATGCCCGCCTGCGCCACGCCGGTGACAATGGGCATGATCGTGCGCACCAAGTCCGACAAGGCCATCAAGGCCCAGCAGTCGGTGATGGAGTTCCTGCTCATCAACCACCCGCTGGATTGCCCCATTTGTGACCAGGGCGGTGAATGCCAGCTGCAGGATCTGGCCGTGGGCTACGGAGGCGGTGCCTCGCGCTACGAAGAAGAGAAGCGCGTGGTGTTCCACAAGGACGTCGGTCCGCTGATTTCCATGGAGGAAATGAGCCGTTGCATCCACTGCACCCGCTGCGTGCGCTTTGGCCAGGAAGTGGCCGGCGTGATGGAGCTGGGCATGTCGCACCGTGGTGAACACGCCGAAATCGAAACCTTTGTCGGGCAGTCGGTGGATTCCGAGCTGTCGGGCAACATGATCGACATCTGCCCGGTGGGCGCGCTCACGAGCAAGCCGTTCCGTTACAGCGCGCGTACCTGGGAACTCTCGCGTCGCAAGAGCGTGAGCCCGCACGACTCCACCGGCGCCAACCTGATCGTTCAGGTGAAGAACCACAGGGTCATGCGTGTTGTCCCGCTGGAAAACGATGCGGTGAACGAATGCTGGATTGCCGACCGCGACCGCTTCAGCTACGAAGCTGTCAACAGCGAAGACCGCCTCACCGCGCCCATGCTCAAGCAGGGCGGCGAGTGGAAAACCGTGGACTGGCAGACCGCATTGGAATACGTGGCCAACGGCCTGAAGCAGGTCAAGGCGGACCACGGCGCTGGCGCCATCGGTGTGCTGGCCAGCCCGCACAGCACGGTGGAAGAACTGGCCTTGGCCGGTGCGCTCGTGCGTGGTCTGGGCAGCGAGAACATCGACACGCGTCTGCGCCACGCCGACTTCTTCAACGCGGCATCGCCGAACACGGCCCGCTGGCTGGGCATGCCGATCGCAGCCCTGTCGGGTCTGCAGCGCGTGCTGGTGGTCGGATCGAATCTGCGCAAGGATCATCCGCTGTTTGCCCAGCGCATCCGCCAGGCGGCTCGCAAGGGGGGGCAGGTGAACGCGCTCAATGCCCAGTCGCAGGACTGGGCCATGCCGGTCAAGAACACCGTGCTGGCCGACAGCACCCACTGGGTGTCGGCCCTGGCCGGCATCGCCAACGCCGTGGGCGCCGAAACGGGCGTGCTGGCACCGGTGGCCGCCGAGGTGAACGATGCGGCTCGCGCCATCGCCAAGTCGCTGCTCGGTGGTGAACACAAAGCCATCCTGTTGGGCAATGCGGCTGCGCACCATGCGCAGGCCGCTAGCCTGTTGTCATTGGCCAACTGGATCGGCCAGCAGACCGGCACCGTGGTGGGTTACCTCAGCGAAGCCGCGAACACCGTGGGCGCACAACTGGTGAACGCCCTGCCGGGGCAGGGCGGTTTGAACGCCGGTCAGATGTTCGGTGGCGGACTCAAGGCGGCGCTGCTGCTGAACAACGAACCGGCTTTTGACAGTGCGGTGGGCAGCCAGGGTCTGGCCAACGCCGGCATGGTGGTCACGCTCAGCCCGTTCAAGGCCAACCTGGACATCAGCGACGTGCTGCTGCCCATCGCCCCGTTCACCGAGACCTCCGGATCTTTTGTCAACGCCGAAGGCCGGCTGCAGAGTTTCCACGCCGTGGTGCGCCCACTGGGCGATACCCGCCCGGCCTGGAAGGTGTTGCGCGTGCTGGGCAACCTGCTTGGCCTGCCGGGGTTTGATGCCGACTCGTCGCAGGCTGTGCTGGCCGCTGCTTTGCCGGGCCTGACGTCTGGCAGCGTGGTGGAGGCTTCGCGCCTGTCCAACGCCGGAGCGGCTTTCATCGACATGAACCCTGCCGCCAGCCAGCCCTGCGTGGCGTCCATCTACCAACTGGATTCGCTGGTGCGGCGCGCCAGCTCGCTGCAGCTCACGGCCGATGCCCGCGCAGCAGAAGGAGCAAACGCATGATCGACGCGATGTACAACGGTGGCCTGGGCCTGATCGCGGCTCCCTGGTGGACCACGGCCGCTTGGCCGGTGATCTGGGGCATGGTCAAGATCGTCGCCGTGCTGGCGCCCCTGATGGGCGCGGTGGCCTACCTCACGCTGTGGGAGCGCAAGCTCCTGGGCTTCATGCAGGTGCGCCTGGGTCCGAACCGTGTGGGTCCGTTTGGCTTGTTGCAGCCCATTGCCGATGCCATCAAGCTGCTGACCAAAGAAATCATCAGCCCCAGCGCCGCGGCGCCGGGCCTGTTTCGCCTGGGCCCCATCATGGCCATCATGCCGGCCCTGGCCGCGTGGGTGGTCGTTCCTTTCGGACCTGAGGCCGTGATCGCCAACGTGAACGCGGGTCTGCTGGTGATCCTGGCGATCACCTCGATCGAGGTCTATGGCGTGATCATCGCGGGCTGGGCCTCCAACTCGAAGTACGCCTTCCTGGGTGCGCTGCGTGCCTCGGCCCAGATGGTGAGCTACGAGATCGCCATCGGCTTCTGTTTCCTGGTGGTCGTCATGACCGCTGGCAGCCTGCACCTGGGTGAAATCGTGGCTTCGCAGGCGCGTGGCATGGGCGCGGACATGGGTCTGAACTTCCTGTCCTGGAACTGGCTGCCCCTGTTCCCCATTTTCATGGTGTACCTGATCTCTGGCGTGGCCGAAACCAACCGCCACCCGTTTGACGTGGTGGAAGGCGAGGCCGAGATCGTGGCCGGTCACATGGTCGAGTACTCGGGCATGGGCTTCGCCATCTTCTTCCTCGCCGAATACGCCAGCATGTGGCTGGTCTCCATCATCGCGGTGCTGATGTTCCTGGGTGGCTGGCTGCCCCCCATCGACAGCGCGCTCTTCAACTGGATTCCCGGCTGGATCTGGCTGGGAATCAAGACCTTTGTCGTGGTGTCCATGTTCATCTGGATCCGCGCCACTTTCCCGCGCTTCCGTTACGACCAGATCATGCGTCTGGGCTGGAAGATTTTCATTCCCGTGACGCTGATCTGGCTGCTGCTCGTCGGCGGTCTGATGCAGACCTCGTGGAACATCTGGAAATAAGCAGGGCGAACGACCATGTCCACCACCGTATCCCCTTCCGCATCGCCTTCGGTCGTCGCGCCGTTTTCCATCGGCGACTTTTTCAAGAGCTTCCTGCTGGTCGAGCTGGTCAAGGGCATGGCCCTGACCGGTCGTTACGCCTTCCGCCGCAAGGTGACGGTGCAGTTCCCGGAAGAGAAGACGCCGTTGTCTCCGCGTTTCCGCGGTCTGCACGCCCAGCGCCGGTATGAAAACGGTGAAGAGCGCTGCATTGCCTGCAAGCTGTGCGAGGCCGTGTGCCCAGCCCTGGCCATCACCATCGAAGCGGGTGAGCGCGCATCGGACGGCACCCGCCGCACCACCCGCTACGACATCGACCTGACCAAGTGCATCTTCTGCGGTTTCTGCGAAGAAGCCTGCCCGGTGGATGCCATTGTCGAAACCCACATCCTCGAATACCACGGCGAGAAGCGCGGCGACCTCTACTTCACCAAAGACATGCTGTTGGCGGTGGGTGACCGCTACGAACCCGAGATCGCAGCGGCCAAGGCGGCCGACGCGAAGTACCGCTGAAGCTGGCGAAAGACAAGAACCATGGATTACCAGACCGGCTTTTTCTACCTGTTCGCGGCCGTGCTGCTGTTTGCGGCCTACCGCGTGGTGACCGCGCACAACCCCGTGCACGCGGTGTTGTACCTGATGCTGTCCTTCTCCCAGGCGGCTGCCTTGTGGCTGTTGCTCAAGGCGGAGTTCCTGGGCCTCACCCTGGTGCTGGTGTACCTGGGCGCGGTGATGGTGCTGTTCCTGTTCGTGGTGATGATGCTCGACATCAAGCTCGACGATGACCGCTGGGGCTTCTGGCAGAACTTCCCGCTGGCTGCGGCACTGGGCGCCCTGGTGGCGGTCGAGATCATTGCGGTGTTGTGGGTCGGTTTCCCGACTGTCACGGGGGAGGGCATCGCTGCCGTTCCGGCCAACTACTCGAACACCAAAGAGCTGGGCAAGCTGCTGTACACCGAGTACCTGTACCCCATCGAAGTGGCTGCCGTGATCCTGCTGGTGGCCATGTTCGCCGCGATCGCGCTCACGCTGCGCCAGCGCAAGGACAGCAAAGCCATCGATCCGGGCCTGCAGGTCAAGGTGCGCGCCAGCGATCGCCTGGTTGTGTTGCCCATGACCGCCACACAGAAGGCCGCTCCGGTGGCATTGAGCAACGAGGAGGGCCAGGCATGAGCCTCACACTGGGACATTTCCTATCCGTGGGGGCGATCCTGTTTGCCCTGTCGGTCATCGGCATCTTCCTCAACCGCAAGAACCTGATCGTGCTGCTGATGGCCATCGAGCTCATGCTGCTGGCGGTCAACATGAACTTTGTGGCGTTCTCCCATTTCCTGGGTGACATGCATGGGCAGGTGTTCGTGTTCTTCATCCTGACGGTGGCGGCGGCCGAATCGGCCATCGGTCTGGCCATTCTGGTGTTGCTGTTCCGGGCCAAGTCGTCCATCGGCGTCGAAGAACTCAACACCCTCAAGGGGTGAAGACAGGGAAAGAACAGGCACAAAAATGAGCACCACCCTTTCTGCAAGCACACTCCTGGCGGTTCCGCTGGCGCCCCTTGTGGGCGCGGCGCTGGCCGGCATCCTGGGCACCACCTTTGGCGGCAACGTCATCGGGCGCCGCACCTCGCACACACTGACCATCCTGGGCGTGCTGATCGCCTTCATCCTTTCGGCCATGACGCTCAAGAGCGTGGCCGTGGACGGCGCGCGATTCAATGAAACCATCTACGAATGGATGGTGATCGGCGGCATGAAGATGGAGATCGGCTTCATGGTCGATGGCCTCACCGCCATGATGATGTGCGTGGTGACCTTCGTGTCGTTGATGGTGCACATCTACACCATCGGCTACATGGAAGAAGACGCCGGATACAACCGCTTCTTTGCCTACATCTCGCTGTTCACTTTCTCCATGCTGATGCTGGTGATGAGCAACAACCTGCTGCAGCTGTTCTTCGGCTGGGAAGCGGTGGGCTTGGTGTCCTACCTGCTGATCGGGTTCTGGTTCAACAAGCCCACGGCGATCTTTGCCAACATGAAGGCCTTTCTGGTCAACCGCGTGGGCGACTTCGGCTTCATTCTGGGCATCGGCCTGATCGTGGCCTACACCGGCACGCTGAACTACACCGAGGTGTTTGCCAAGGCGCCCGAACTGGGCCAGCTGGGCTTCCCCGGTACCGACTGGCTGTTGATCACCGTGATCTGCATCTGCCTGTTCATCGGTGCCATGGGCAAATCGGCCCAGTTCCCGCTGCACGTCTGGCTGCCCGACTCCATGGAAGGCCCGACCCCGATCTCCGCCCTGATCCACGCCGCCACCATGGTGACGGCCGGCATCTTCATGGTCGCGCGCATGTCGCCGCTGTTTGAACTGTCGGACACCGCGCTCAACTTCATCATGGTGATCGGCGCCATCACGGCGCTGTTCATGGGCTTCCTGGGCATCATCCAGAACGACATCAAACGCGTGGTCGCCTATTCCACGCTGTCCCAGCTCGGCTACATGACGGTGGCGCTGGGTGCCTCGGCCTACAGCGTGGCGGTGTTCCACCTGATGACGCACGCCTTCTTCAAGGCCCTGCTGTTCCTTGCGGCCGGCTCCGTGATCATCGGCATGCACCACAACCAGGACATCCGCTGGATGGGTGGTGTGCGCAAGTACATGCCCATCACCTGGATCACCTCGCTGCTGGGCACGCTGGCCCTGATCGGCACACCGCTGTTTGCCGGCTTCTACTCGAAGGACAGCATCATCGAGGCTGTGCATTTCAGCAACCTGCCGGCTTCGGGTTTCGCCTATTTCGCTGTGCTGGCTGGCGTCTTTGTCACGGCGTTCTATTCGTTCCGGCTCTACTTCCTGGTGTTCCACGGCAAGGAGCGTTACGACCAGAACCCGGATGCCGACCACGATGACCACCATGCGGACGCCCACGGTCATCACGATGACCATGGTCACCACGACGCACACAAGCCACACGAAACCCCCTGGGTGGTGACCGTGCCGCTGTTGCTGCTGGCAATCCCGTCGGTGGTGATCGGCTTCATGACGATCCAGCCGATGCTGTTTGGCGAGTTCCTCAAGGACGCGATCCACATCAACCTCGAACTGCACCCGGCGATGGAGAAGTTCGCTGAGGAGTTCCACGGCCCGCTGGCCATGGCGCTGCACGCCTTCTCGACCGCGCCGTTCTACCTTGCGCTCGGTGGCGCTGTGACCGCCTGGTACATGTACATGGTCAATCCGGCGGTGCCGGCTGCCATTGGGCGCACGTTCAAGCCGATCGTCACCCTCCTGGAGAACAAGTACTACATGGACTGGTTCAACGAAAACGTGCTCGCCCGGGGAGCGCGCATGTTGGGCACCGGACTGTGGAAGGGCGGCGACCAGGGCGTGATCGAAACTGGCGTGGTCAACGCCAGCTGGAAGCTGGTCGGTGGCGTGTCTGCCGTGGTGCGCCGCATGCAGACCGGTTACCTGTACCACTATGCGCTGATGATGATCGTGGGCATCCTGCTGTTCATGACGTACTTCGTCTGGCTCGCGAAATAAGAGGAAGAACAAGATGGGTTTGCTGAGCCTTGCGATCTGGACGCCGATTCTTTTTGGCGTCGTGCTGCTGGCCTTGGGCCGGGACGAACACGCGAACGCCGTGCGCTGGATGGCCCTGGTTGGTGCGCTGGTGTCACTGGCCGTGACCGTGCCTCTGTACACCGGGTTTGAACTCGGCACGGCTGCGATGCAGTTCGTGGAACAGGGTGTCTGGATCGAACGATTCAACGTCAACTACCACCTCGGTGTGGACGGCATCTCGCTCTGGCTGGTGCTGCTGACCGCCTTCATCACCGTCGTGGTGGTGATTGCCAGCTGGGAATCGATCACCAGCCGTGTCAACCAGTACATGGGTGCCTTCCTGATCCTCTCGGGTCTGATGATTGGCGTTTTTTCCGCGCTGGACGCGATGCTGTTCTACGTCTTCTTCGAAGCCACGCTGATCCCGATGTACCTGATCATCGGTATCTGGGGCGGTCCGAACAAGATTTACGCCGCGTTCAAGTTCTTCCTCTACACCCTCCTGGGCTCGCTGCTCATGCTGGTGGCCCTGATCTACCTGTACACCCAGTCGGGTGGCAGTTTTGATCTGGCCACCTGGCACAAGCTGCCGCTGGGCGGCACGGCGCAGACGCTGCTGTTCTTCGCCTTCTTCGCCGCCTTCGCGGTGAAGGTGCCGATGTGGCCGGTGCACACCTGGCTGCCCGACGTGCACGTGGAAGCGCCCACCGGTGGCTCGGCCGTGCTGGCCGCGATCATGCTGAAGCTGGGTGCCTACGGCTTCCTGCGCTTCTCGCTGCCGATCCTGCCCGACGCTTCGCACGAATGGGCCTGGCTCATGATCACGCTGTCCCTGGTGGCCGTGGTCTATGTCGGTCTGGTGGCCATGGTGCAGCAGGACATGAAGAAGCTGGTGGCCTATTCGTCGGTGGCCCACATGGGTTTTGTCACCCTCGGCTTCTTCCTCTTCAGCGACATGGGTGTGGCCGGTGGCATCGTGCAGATGATCGCCCACGGTTTTGTTTCGGCCGCCATGTTCCTGTCCATCGGCGTGCTGTACGACCGCGTGCACTCGCGTGAAATTTCCGCGTACGGCGGTGTGGTCAATACCATGCCCAATTTCGCCGCGTTCGCGCTGCTGTTCACCATGGCCAACTGCGGCCTCCCGGGGACCGCGGGTTTTGTGGGTGAGTGGATGGTGATCCTGGCCGCCGTCAAGGCCAACTTCTGGATCGGCGCTGCTGCCGCCACCGCCCTGATCTTCGGTGCCGCCTATTCGCTGTGGATGTTCAAGCGCGTCTACCTGGGCGCGCCCGGCAACCAACACGTCAAGGCGCTGACCGACATTGGTTCCCGTGAGTTCCTCGTCATGGCCGTGCTCGGCATCGCCGTGCTCTACATGGGCGTGCACCCCAAGCCATTCACCGATGTGATGGACGCCTCGGTGGCTGAATTGCTGCGCCACGTGGCCATCTCCAAGCTGAACTGACCTCTGCCGCCCCTACAACAATGCGAGTCTTCTCATGAATGAGCCAATCAGCTGGGTGGTGGCCTACCCGGAAATCTTTCTGCTAGTCATGTCCGCCGTGATCTCGCTGGTGGACGTGGGTGTCAAGTCGCGCTTGCGCGATACCACCTATGTGCTCTCGCTATTGACCCTCGCAGTGGTCGCCTACCTGCTGGGCTCGAGTGCGGCCAGCGGCGAAACACTGCGGAGTTTCAACAACATGGTTGTGAGCGACCCGATGGGGCAATGGCTCAAGTGCTTTGCGGCGCTGGCCATGTTCGCCACGCTGGTCTATGGCCGCCGCTACGCTGGCGACCGCGACATGCTGGCCCGCGGCGGAGAAATGTTCTCCCTGGCGCTCTACGCACTGCTCGGCATGTTCGTCATGATCTCGGGGCACAACTTCCTGGTCATCTACCTGGGCCTGGAACTGCTCACACTCTCCAGCTACGCGCTGGTGGCCTTGCGCCGCGACGACCCGCAGGCCATAGAGGCCGCCATGAAGTACTTCGTGCTTGGTGCGCTGGCCAGCGGTTTCCTGCTCTACGGCATGTCCATGGTCTACGGCGCCACCGGTTCGCTCGACCTGGCCGAAGTGCTCAAGGCCATCGCCGGCGGCGAGGCCACGCTCAAGGGTTCGGCCCAAGTGCTGGTGCTGGGGCTGGTGTTTGTGGTGGCCGGTCTCGCGTTCAAGCTAGGGGTCGTGCCGTTCCACATGTGGGTGCCCGACGTCTACCACGGCGCTCCGACGGCCATCACGCTGATGATCGGTGGCGCGCCCAAACTGGCGGCGTTTGCCATCGTGATCCGTCTGCTGGTCGAGGGCCTGCTGCCGCTGGCGGTGGACTGGCAACAGATGCTGGCGGTGCTGTCGGTGGTCTCGCTGCTGGTCGGCAACCTCGCCGCCATTGCCCAGACCAACCTCAAGCGCATGCTCGCGTTTTCCACCATCTCGCAGATGGGCTTCATGCTGCTGGGCCTGCTCGCGGGTGTGGTGGCGGGTGACAGCGGCAACATGGCCAACGCCTACAGCTCGTCCATGTTCTACGTCATCACCTACGTGCTGACCACGCTGGGCACCTTCGGCGTCATCCTGCTGCTCTCGCGCAACGGTTTCGAATCGGAAAACATCAGCGACCTGGCCGGCCTGAACCAGCGCAGCCCGCTGTACGCCGGTGTCATGGCGATCTGCATGTTCTCGCTGGCCGGCGTGCCGCCGCTGGTGGGCTTCTACGCCAAACTCTCGGTGCTGCAGGCTTTGCTGGCCTCGTCCCATCCGCTCTACATCGGTCTGGCCGTGTTCGCGGTGATGATGTCGCTGGTGGGTGCCTTCTACTACCTGCGCCTGGTCAAGGTGATGTACTTCGATGCACCCACGCAGACCGCTGACATCGTGGCCGGGGCAGACGCCCGATCGGTGCTCTCGCTCAATGGTGCACTGGTGCTGGTGCTGGGCATCGTGCCCGGCGGCCTCATGACCTTGTGTGCCCAGGCCATCGCCGCCTTGCTGGCCTGAAATCCTGATGCCGGACGCCGGTTCATTGAACCGGCGGCTCCCCATCGGGTCTTACCGCTCCATATGACCCATTCAATGTCTGTCTGGCTGGTTTTGCTGGCCGCCCTGGTTGGTGCCAACCTGCCGTTTCTCAACGACCGCTGGCTCGCCGTGATTCCGCGCAAACTGCCCAAGACCCTGGGGATGCGCGTGGGTGAGCTGGTGGTGTGTTACCTGCTGGTCGGGGCGCTGGGACTGGCGCTGGAACAGTCCGCCGGACAGATCTACCCGCAGGGCTGGGAGTTCTACGCCACGACCGCGGCGCTGTTCCTCACGCTGGCCTTTCCAGGCTTTGTGTACCGCTACCTGTACCACCGTCGAGGCTGACGGTGCCCGTCATGCCGGCTCAAATGCCCATCGCGGATGTCCACCTGCGCGAGACGCCGGTCTCACGCACCGAGCTGCTCAAAGGGCATTTCCTGCACGTGGTGCGCGACACCGTGCGCCTGCCTTCCGGCCATGAAGCCACGCGGGAGTACGTGTTGCACCCCGGGGCCGTCATGGTCATTGGCTTGCTGGACGACGGCCGGGTGGTGCTGGAGCGCCAGTTCCGCCATCCGATGCGGGCCGTGGTGATCGAATTCCCTGCCGGCAAGCTCGATGCGGGTGAAAACAGCCTGGCTTGCGCGCAGCGGGAGTTGCGCGAAGAAACGGGCTACAGCGCCCAGGAGTGGGCTTTCGCTGGCCGGCTGGCGCCCACCATCGCCTATTCGGACGAGATCATCGACATCTGGTTTGCACGCGGGCTCACCCTGGGCGAACGCCATCTGGACGAAGGCGAATTTCTCGACGTGTTCACCGCCACACCCGCCGAGCTGCAGGCCTGGTGCCGCAGTGGCGAGGTGTTCGACTGCAAGACCCTGGTTGGCCAGCTCTGGTTGCAGAACGTCCTGCGCGGTGAATGGGCGCTCGACTGGTCGGGCCACATGCCCGCGGGCATTGCCAGATAATCCTTGGCATGAAGGTCCTCAACCTGCAATGCGCCCACCAGCACGAATTTGAAGGCTGGTTCGGTTCCGAAGACGACTTCACCAGCCAGCTCGCGCGTGGCCTGGTGGGTTGTCCGCTGTGCGGCGATACGCAGATCCAGAAAATGCTGTCGGCGCCGCGGCTGAACCTGCGGGCCGGCCGCGAAGACAAAACCAAGGCCTTGCCCGTTGAGCCCGGTCAGGGCGTTGAACTGGGTCACACAGCGCCCGGTTCGGAGCTGCAGGCCCAGCTGCTGAAGGCCATGCGCCAGTTGCTGGTGAACTCGGAAGACGTGGGTGAGCGCTTTGCCGATCAGGCGCGTGCCATGCACCACGGCGAGATGGACCAGCGCAACATCCGCGGCCGCACCAGCCCCGAAGTGGCGCTGGAGTTGATCGAAGAAGGCATCGAGGTGATGCCGCTCCCGTCGCTGCCGGCGCTCAAAGAAACCTTGCAGTAGTTGACTCCCCCTGCACCTGCGGCGTGCCTTGCAGGCCGCAGGCGGCGCGGGGTGGGCACAGTGCCGCGGCGCGGGGGTGATTACGGATACAGTCCGCGCAGATCGCGTGCGTGCAGGATGCGCTTGCAGGCCACGATGAAGGTGGCGGTGCGCAGGCTGACCTTGTTCTCTTCGGCCACATGCCACACGGCGGCGAACGCGCCCTTCATGATCTTCACCAGGCGCTCGTTGATCTCGTCCTCGCTCCAGAAGAAGCTGGAGAAGTCCTGCACCCATTCGAAGTAGCTCACCGTCACGCCGCCGGCGTTGGCGATCACGTCGGGCAGCACCAGGATGCCACGGTCGTGCAGGATGTCGTCGGCCTGTGGCGTGGTCGGGCCGTTGGCGCCTTCGATCACCATCTTCGCCTGGATGCGGCCAGCGTTGGCTTCGGTGATCTGCTGCTCCAGCGCGGCCGGAATCAGGATGTCACAAGGCACATCCCAGAAGGCGTCGTTGGCGATCACCTCGGCCTGCGGGAAGCCCGCCACGGAACCCACGCGCGACACGTGCGCCAGCAGCGAAGGCACGTCCAGGCCCGCTTCGCGGTAGATCGTGCCGCCGTGGTCCTGCACCGCCACCACCTTGGCGCCGGCTTCGGCAAACAGCTTGCCGGCCACACCGCCCACGTTGCCGAAGCCCTGCACGGCCACGCGCGCCTTGCTGATGTCCATGCCCGTGTGTTTGGCCGCTTCGACGCCGACCGTGAACACACCGCGGCCGGTGGCTTCGCGTCGACCGAGCGAGCCGCCCAGGTCCACCGGCTTGCCGGTGACCACGCCGGTGGCGGTGGAGCCTTCGTTCATCGAATACGTGTCCATCATCCAGGCCATCACCTGCTCGTTGGTGTTCACGTCGGGCGCGGGGATGTCCTTGGTCGGGCCGATGATGATGCCGATCTCGCTGGTGTAGCGGCGCGTGATGCGCTCCAGTTCACCGATCGACAGCTGGCGCGGATCGACGCGGATGCCGCCCTTGGCGCCGCCGTAGGGCACGTTCACCGCCGCGTTCTTGATCGACATCCAGGCCGAGAGCGCCATCACTTCGGACAGGGTCACGTTCTGGTGGAAACGCACGCCGCCCTTGCCCGGGCCGCGCGAGGTGTTGTGCTGCACGCGGTAGCCCTCGAAGTGCGCAATCGAGCCGTCGTCCAGGTGGATCGGCACGTCCACGATCAGCGTGCGCTTGGGGCGCTTGAGGGTGTCCACCCAGCGGGCCAGGTTGCCCAGGTAGGGGGCCACGCGGTCAACCTGCTGCAGGTAGATGCCCCAGGGGCCGAGGTTGTTGGGGTCGAGGTACGAGGGAAGGGCGCTGGTGAAGGCGGCTGGGCTGTTGGCCGCGGCGCCGGCGGGATGCGGTGCTTGTGACATGGTGCGTTGTCTCCTGGGGGATGGGCTGGCCCGGAACGTTGGGTCAACCGGTGCGACTGTACGGAGCACGGTGGCGACTGTCCAAGGCTGTGTTGCCATGCGTTTATGCAACTAATGCATAACATTCCGGGCGGGGTGGCGTGCTCAGTCGGCCGCCGCGCCCCAGACCTGGCGCGCCACGCGCACCATGTTGTCACCCAGCACACCATCGACGTCCCGCGGACCCATGCCCACCGCCCGCAGGGCGTCGGGCAGGGTTTGCCAGGTCTCGATGGGTGCGTAGCGCATCTGGCTGATGCCTCTCCCGTAGCCCGCCTGCGCGGGCCACCAGAAGCCCGGATCGAAAGCCCCGGGCGGATCGTCGTTCAGCCCGGCTTGGGAAAAACCGATGTCCAGGCCCAGGCCCACGTGCTGCGCGCCCACCAGGTTGGCCACGTAGGCCACGTGGCGCGCCAGGTCGCTCGCCTGGGGTGCTTCGCTGCCCAGAAACTTCGACACGCCGGAGATGCAGACCACACCGCCGGTGGCCGCGCAGGCGCGAATCTGTTCGTCGGTGATGTTGCGGCCGTGTTCGGCCAGCGCCAGCGGGTTGGCGTGGCTGAACACCACCGGGTGGCGCGAGTGGGCCATGATGTCCAAGGTGGTGCGCCGCTCGGTGTGGGCACAGTCCATGAGCACGCCCGCATCGTTCACGGCCTGCACCATGCGGCGCCCGAGCGCAGTCAGGCCCTGGGGCTCGTCGTGGCAGCCGCCGGCCACGCTGTTGTTGCGGTTGTAGGCAAAGTGGATCTGCCGCACGCCGAGGTCGCGGTACAGCGCCACCATCTCGGGGCGCTCCAGCAGTGGCAGGGCGCCTTCCAGGTCAAAACCCACCGCGAGCTTTCCCGTGTTGCGTGCGTGTTCGATGTCAGCCACAGTGCACGGGATCAGATAGCGCGCGGGCTCGGCCCGAAGCCGCGCACGGAAAGCGGCGAGCACCGGCAGGATCTGGCTGAGCGGGTTCATGTCCATGCCCACGTTGATGCAGACGTGGTGCACGCCCGCGGCGCGGTAGCGCTCCAGGGGTTCAAAGCTGGCATCGGGGTGCAGGGGCAGGCAGCTGTGGGCTTCCCAGCGGATCATGGGTTTCCTTCCTTGGGTGGGTTGGTCGTGCGACGGCATCGATTTTGCGAGGGTTCTCGGATCACAAGTGGAGCCTTCGCGTTTTGAACGGGTGGCACCACCGCAAGTGACAGCACCGTGACGTTTTGTGTCGATAATGAATTTTTCCTTAACAAGGGGCGCATACCGCTGTCCCCGCAACGACGAAGGATGACCGATGTTTGAACTGAAGAAACTGACCCTGGCTTTGGGCCTGTCTGCGGTGGCCATGGCCTCGCAGGCTGCCGGCACGCTGATTTACTGTTCCGAAGGCAGTCCGGAGGGTTTTGATACCGCGCAATACACGGGCGGCAACACCTTCGACGCCGCCGGTCACGCCATGTTCAACCGCCTGACGCAGTTCAAGAAGGGCGGCACCGATGTTGAGCCCAGCCTGGCGCAATCCTGGACCATTTCCGCCGACGGGCTGACCTATACCTTCAAGCTGCGCAAGGGCGTCAAGTTCCACACCACCGACTATTTCAAGCCGGGCCGTGACATGACCGCCGATGACGTGATCTTCACCATCGAGCGCATGGTCAACAAGGACCATCCGTTCAACAAGGCGTATCCGGCCCAGTTCCCCTACGCTTCCGACGTGGGCCTGGAGAGCAACACCGAGTCGGTGACCAAGACCGACGACCTGACGGTGGTGATCAAGCTCAAGAAGCCCGACCCCGACTTGCTGGTCAAGATCGCCATGCCGTTTGCCTCGATCCTGTCGAAGGAATACACCGACAAACTGGTGGCCGAAGGCAAGGCCAGCATGCTCAACCAGCAGCCCATCGGCACCGGCCCCTTCGCACTGCGCCGCTACGAGAAGGACGCGCAGATCCGCTACGTCAAGCACAAGGATTACTGGAACGCCAAGGACGTGCTGGTGGACAACCTGATCTTCGCCATCACCACCGACGCCTCGGTGCGCTTCCAGAAGCTCAAGGCCGGTGAGTGCCACATCATGTCCTACCCGAAACCGCAGGACATCGCCGCCATGAAGGCCGACCCCAAGCTAAAGATGGACACGGCACCGGGCTTCAACATCGGCTACCTGAGCTACAACACCGAAAAGGCGCCGCTGAACAAGGTGGAAGTGCGCCAGGCGCTGGACATGGCGATCAACCGCAAGGCCATCATCGACGCGGTGTACCAGGGGCAGGGCCAGGAGGCTTCCAATCCGTTCCCGGCCTCGCTGTGGTCCTACAACGCCAAGCTGAAGAACACCGCCTTCAATCCTGAAAAGGCCAAAGAGCTGCTGAAGAAAGCCGGCGTGGCCGAGGGCACCGAGATCACCTTGTGGGCCATGCCAGTGCAGCGCCCCTACAACCCCAACGCCAAGCTGATGGCCGAGATGATCCAGGCCGACTGGGCCAAGGTGGGCATCAAGGCCAAGATCACGCAGTACGAGTGGGGTGAGTACCTCAAGCGCCTGAAGCAAGGCGAGCACGACACCGGCCTGATCGGCTGGACCGGCGACTACGCCAGCCCTGACAACTTCCTCGGCGTGCTGCTCACCTGCGAAGCCATCGGCGGCTCCAACTACGCGCGCTACTGCAGCAAGGAGTTCGACGGCTACGTGCTCAAGGCGCGCAACAGCGTGAACCAGAAAGAGCGCACCGAGCTGTACATGAAGGCCCAGGAGGTGTTCAAGAAGGACATGCCGTGGTCCACCATCGCCCACTCCACGGTGAACCAGCCCATGCGCAAGGAGCTCAACGGCTTCAAGATCAGCCCGTTTGGTGACTACAACTTCGAGGGTGTCAGCGTCAAATAAAGCCCACCCCCGCGCCGCGCCTGCGGCGCGTCACCCCTTCAAGGGGGCAACGCGAGCGGACCGGCGGAGCCGGTTCCGCCGCGTTCTGGGTTGGGTGGCTGCAGGCTCACTGCGTGTAGCCTGCTGCGCCCTTGGGTAACGCGGTCGGGTATTGCTTTTGTCAGATGGCGGGCGTCAAGCTTTTGGCGCCTGCTCTTTTTTTACGCATGTTGAAAACAACAAGGGGTGCTCCCTCATGCTGAGATACCTCCTCAAGAAGTTGCTGGTGCTGATCCCCACGATCCTGGGCGTCACGCTGCTGACTTTTTCCCTGATCCGGCTGATCCCCGGCGACCCGGTCGAAGTGATGGTGGGCGAGCGCACGCTCGACCCGGAGCTGCACGCCGCCGCCCTCAAACGCCTCGGTCTGGACCAGCCGCTGTACGTGCAGTACGGCCGTTACCTGGGTCAACTGGTGCAGGGTGACCTGGGGCAATCGCTCAAGACACAGTCCCCTGTGTGGAGCGAATTCAAGGCCTTGTTCCCGGCCACGCTCGAGCTGGCGCTGTGCGCGCTGCTGCTGGCCCTGGTGCTGGGCCTGATCGCTGGGGTGCTCGCCGCCGTCAAAAGGGGCAGCTGGATGGACCACACCGTCATGACGGCCGCGCTCACCGGTTATTCCATGCCCATCTTCTGGTGGGGCCTGCTGCTGATCCTGATCTTCTCGGTGGGGCTGGGCTGGACGCCGGTGTCCGGCCGGCTCGATCTGATGTTCGACGTGCCGCCGCAGACCGGCTTCATGCTGATCGACGCCTGGCTGGCCGAGCGTGCCGATCCCGAGCTGAACAACGGCGCGCTGTGGGACGCGGTGCGCCACCTGATCCTGCCGGCCATCGTGCTCGGCACGATTCCGCTGGCGGTGATCGCGCGCATGACGCGGTCCAGCATGTTGGAAGTGCTGCGCGAAGACTACGTGCGCACGGCGCGCGCGAAGGGCCTGTCGCCCATGCGCGTGATCTTCGTGCACACGCTGCGCAACGCGCTCATTCCGGTGCTCACCGTGGTGGGGCTGCAGGTGGGCACGCTGATGGGCGGTGCGGTGCTGACCGAAACCATCTTCTCCTGGCCGGGCATCGGCAAGTGGCTGATCGACGCCATCGGCCGGCGCGACTACCCCGTGGTGCAGAACGGCATCCTGCTCGTGGCCACACTCGTCGTCGTCACCAACTTCATCGTGGACCTGCTCTACGGTGTGGCCAATCCTCGCATCCGGGTGCAGTCATGAACTTCAAGGAATTCTGGCGAGCCTTCTCGCAAAACAAAGGCGCCGTGGCCGGCCTGGTGTTCATGACCATCGTGGGCCTGCTGGCGATCTTCGCGCCCTGGGTCGCGCCGCACGACCCGATCGAACAATACCGCGAACACTTCCTGCAGGGCCCGGTCTGGGCCGGTGGCACCAGCCAGTTCCTGCTGGGGACCGATGAGCTCGGTCGCGACCTGCTCTCGCGCCTGATCCATGGCGCGCGGCTGTCCTTGCTGGTGGGCCTGGTGTCGGTGGTGCTGGCGCTGATCCCGGGCGTGATCCTGGGGCTGGTGGCCGCGTTCGCCGGCAAGTGGGTGGACGCCGCGATCATGCGTGCCATGGACATCGTGATGGCCTTGCCCTCGCTGCTGATGGCCGTGGCCATCATGGCCATCCTGGGCCCGGGCCTGCTCAACGCCATGATCGCCATCGCGCTGGTGTCGCTGCCGGCCTATGTGCGGCTCGTGCGCGCCTCGGCCATCGGCGAGCTGCAGCGCGACTACGTGACCGCCGCGCGCCTGTCGGGCGCGCGCACGCTGCGGCTCATGTTCGTGACCGTGTTGCCCAACTGCACGGCGCCGCTGATCGTGCACGCCACCATGAGCTTTTCCGCGGCCATCCTGGAGATCGCCGCGCTGGGCTTCCTGGGGTTGGGCGTGCAGCCGCCGCTGCCCGAGTGGGGCACCATGCTCGCCTCGGCGCGCGACTACATCGAGCGCGCCTGGTGGGTGGTGACGCTGCCGGGCCTGACCATCCTGTGGTCGGTGCTCGCAATCAACCTGGTGGGTGACGGGCTGCGCGATGCGCTCGACCCGAAGCTGAAGTCAGCATGACACCCCCGCCTCGCTTCGCTCGTCCCCCTCAAGGGGGCAACGCTGGCGGCCCGGCAAAGCCGGTTCCGCGGCGTTCTTGGCTCAGACATCTCGCGCCAGTGACGGTGCAACCCTTGAGAGATTTGGCATGAGTCTTCTTGACATTCAAAACCTGCGCGTCGAGTTCGGCGCCAAGGGCCGTGCCTTTCGCGCGGTGGACGGACTGGACCTGCAGCTGGACCAAGGCCAGGTGCTGGGCATCGTGGGCGAATCGGGTTCGGGCAAGTCGGTCGCGATGATGGCCGTCATGGGCCTGCTGGCCGGACAGGGCCAGGTCAGCGCCGATCGCCTGCGGTTCGACGGCAAAGACCTGCAGACCATTTCAGACCGCCAGCGCCGCAAGCTCCTGGGCAAGGACATGGCCATGATCTTCCAGGACCCCATGACCTCGCTCAACCCGAGCTTCACCGTGGGCTTCCAGATCGAGGAGGTGCTGCGCGAACACATGGGCCTGCGCGGCGCGGCCGCCCGGGCGCGCGCCATCGAGCTGCTGCAGATGGTGGAAATTCCCGGGGCCGCCCACCGGCTGGAGAGTTACCCGCACCAGTTCTCCGGCGGCATGGCGCAGCGCGTGATGATCGCGATGGCGATTGCCTGCAACCCCAAGCTGTTGATCGCCGACGAGCCCACCACCGCGCTGGACGTGACCATCCAGGCCCAGATCATGGAGTTGCTGGTGCAGCTGCAGCGGGCGCACAACATGGCCCTGATCCTCATCACGCACGATCTGGCTGTGGTGGCCGAAGTGGCGCAACGCGTCGCGGTCATGTACGCGGGCCAGGAGGTGGAGCAAGGCGCCGTGGAGCGCCTGTTCACCGCCCCGGCACACCCCTACACCCACGCGCTGCTCAGCAGCGTGCCCGAGCACAGCCGTGGCGCGCGCCGCCTGCACACCCTGCCCGGCATCGTGCCCGGCCAGTTCGACCGGCCCACCGGTTGCCTGCTCTCGCCGCGTTGCCCCAAGGCCCAGGACCGCTGTCACATCGAACGCCCCGAGCTGCTGGAGCAGGGCGACGGTCTGGTGCGCTGCTTCTTCCCCATGACGGCGCAGGAGACGCTATGACCGCCACCCCGATGACCGCGCCCACGGCGCCCGTGATGCAGGCCGAATCGCTGACGCGTCATTACGGCGTGTCGCAAGGCTTCATGAAACCGAAGGTCACGGTCAAGGCCCTGGTCGACGTGTCGTTCACGCTCACGGCCGGGCAGACCCTGGCCGTGGTGGGCGAGTCCGGCTGCGGCAAGAGCACGCTGGCGCGCCAGCTCACCCTGATCGAACCGCCCACCGGTGGCCGCCTGCAGGTGGGCGACGAATGGGTGACGCCGGGCGACCGCGCGCAATACAAGCGCCTGCGCAGCCAGGTGCAGATGGTGTTCCAGAACCCCTACGCCTCGCTCAACCCGCGCCAGAAGATCGGCCACCAGATCGGCGAGCCCCTGCTGCTCAACACGACGCTGAGCGCCGCCGAACGCAAGGACAAGGTGCTGGCGAGCCTCAAGCGTGTGGGCCTGCGCCCCGAACACTACGACCGCTATGCCCACATGTTTTCCGGCGGCCAGCGCCAGCGCATCGCGATTGCGCGCGCCATGGTGCTGCAGCCCAAGATCCTGGTGGCGGACGAGCCCACCTCGGCGCTCGACGTGTCGATCCAGGCCCAGGTGCTCAACCTGTTCATGGATTTGCAGGAGCAGTTGCAGACCGCCTATGTGTTCGTCTCGCACAACCTCGCGGTGGTGGAGCACATCGCCAACGATGTGATGGTGATGTACCTGGGCCGTGTGGTCGAAGCCGGACCCAAGGCCACCATCTTCGCCAACGCGTTGCACCCATACACCCAGGCCTTGCTCTCGGCCACGCCGTCCATCGACCCGGCGCAGCGCCAGAAGAAGATCAAGATCCACGGCGAGCTGCCCAGCCCGCTCAACCCGCCCACGGGCTGCGCCTTCCACAAGCGCTGCCCGAAGGCGGATGCGCGCTGTGAGAGTGAGCTGCCTTTGTTGCGGCCTCTGGAAGGTCGGCAGGTGGCTTGCCACCACGTCTGAGTCTTCCAGTTTTGAGTGGGGCGATGGCCTCCTTCGGCGCTCGGACCGGGCTGGCAGGGGCAGGTGGTCCGGGTGTTCGTTCTCCGTCCCACCTCGCGGGTGTCTGCACGGGCGCGCACCCACCCCTTCTTCAACACCGTGGTGGCTTACGTCCGTGTGGGCAACCGCGAATGGGGACTGCGCCCGCTCACCCAAACCACCTGCCCCCGAAGTGATGGCCGTGCGAATCAGCAGGCACGCCATCGGCCTGCGCGAGGTGCTGGCTCACCAGTCCCCGGCCCCCTTCGCAAGGCTCAAGCGTTGAACTGCAGCGCCGCCAGCCCCGCGTACACGCCGCCCTGCGCCACCAGCTGCGCGTGCGTGCCTTGTTCCACCAGCCGGCCGTGGTCGAGCACCACGATGTGGTCGGCTTGCTGCACGGTGGCCAGGCGGTGGGCGATGACCAGTGTGGTGCGGTCTTTCATGGCCGATTCCAGCGCGGCCTGCACCATGCGTTCGCTCTGCGCGTCCAGCGCGCTGGTGGCTTCGTCCAGCAACAGCAGCGGCGGGTTCTTCAACATGGCGCGCGCGATCGCGATGCGCTGGCGCTGCCCGCCCGAGAGGCGCACACCGCGCTCGCCGAGAAAGGTGTTGTAGCCCTCGGGCAGCTGGGCGATGAACTCGTCGGCAAAAGCCGCGTGGGCCGCGGCGCGCACCTCATCGTCGCTGGCGCCGGGCTTGCCGTAGCGGATGTTTTCCAGTGCACTGCTGGAGAAGATCACCGGATCCTGCGGCACGATGCCGATGCGCGAGCGCAGATCGTGCAGGTTGAGCTGGTGGATCGGCACGCCATCGAGTGCGATCACACCCGAGGCCGGGTCGTAGTAGCGCAGCAGCAGACCGAAGACCGTGCTCTTGCCGGCGCCACTGGGCCCCACCAGTGCCACCGTGTGACCCGGCTTCACGTCGAGCGAAAAACCGGCGAGCGCCGCCTGTGCCGGGCGCGACGGGTAGTTGAACGTGATGTCATCAAATCGCAGCGCGCTGCCACCCTGCGGTGTGGCCGCTGGCACCGGCGCCCCGGGCGACTGCACCGGGGACTCCAGGCTCAGCAGCTCCATCAGACGCTCGCTTGCGCCCGCGGCGCGCAGCAGGTCGCCGTAGACCTCGCCCAGCACGGCCACCGCGCCGGCGAGGATGATGATGTAGACGACGGTCTGTCCCAGGTGGCCGGCAGTGATCTCGCCCGCAATGACCGCCTGCGTGCCCTGGTACAGGCCCCACAGCAGCAGGGCCGCCGTGCTGATGATGATGAAAGCCACCAGCCCGGCGCGCGCGCGGCTGCGCTTGACCGCGGTGCCGAAGGCCTGCTCGGTCGAGTCGGCAAAACGCTGCGCCTCGCGGTCTTCGGCGGTGTAGCTCTGCACGATGGGGATCGCGTTCAGCACCTCGGCGGCGATCGCGCTGGAGTCGGCCACGCGGTCCTGGCTGGCGCGCGAGAGTTTGCGCACGCGCCGGCCGAACCACATGCTCGGCAGCACCACCAGCAGGATGATCAACGACACCTGCAGCATCACATAGGGGTTGGTCCAGACCAGCATCACCACCGCGCCCACGCCCATGAAGGCGTTGCGCAGGCCCATGGAGAGCGACGAGCCGACGACCGTTTGCACCAGTGTCGTGTCGGTCGTCAGGCGGCTCAGCACCTCGCCGGTTTGTGTGGTCTCAAAGAATTGCGGGCTCTGGCGCAGCACGTGGCTGTAGACCGCGTTGCGCAGGTTCGCGGTGATGCGCTCGCCCAGCCAGCTCACGAGGTAGAAGCGCGCCGCTGAAAACAGTCCCAGCGCGACCGCCACACCGAACAGCTGCACAAAATGCCCGCGCAGCGCCACCGCCTGCGTGCCGCGATCGCCCGACACCAGACCACCATCGATCAGGTGGCGCAGTGCCACCGGGAACAGCAGCGTCGCCGCAGCGGCGCCGATCAGGAACAGGATCGCCAACCCGATCTGCAACCGGTACGGTCGCATGAACGGGCGCAGGCCGCCGAGCGCGGTGGGGGTGGTGGATTTGGGGCGTTCGGTGGGTGCGGCAGCGGTCATGGAAGGAGTGTGCCGGGTTTTGTCTTGCTTCACCCGGGATCACCTTGGGCGCGGGGCGGCGGCTGGTCTGCCGTGCTACAGCACCACTGCGCTGACGATCAGGAAGTAGGTCAGCAGGCTCAGCAGGTCCTGCACGATGGTGGCCAGCGGGCCGCTGCCGTAGGCCGGGTCACTGCCCAGCCGGCCCAACAGCCAGGGCAGCGCCAGCCCGATGGTGGTGGCGATGCCGCCCGCCGCCACCAGCGCACCCGACACCGCGAAAGCCAGCGACCAGTCGCCAAAGGCCAGCCACACGGCGGGCAGCGTCAAACCACCCAGCACCAGACCGATCAGCACGCCGGTGCGCAATTCGCCACCGATCAGCGTGGACAGGCGGGCGTGGCTCAGCGAGAGCCCGCGCACCGCCACCGCTTCGGTTTGTGTGCCAATGGCGTCGGCCAGGTACACCAGTCCGGGCACGAAGAACGCGATCGCCGGATTCACTGACAGCGCGCGCTCGAACCTGACCACGATGAAGGTTGCCAGCACGCTGCCCATCAAGCCCAGCAACAGCCAGGGCAGCCGGTGCCGCAGGCGCCGCAGGGGCGGCTCTTCGATCGCCTCCCGCGCATGCAGTGTCTCTCGCGTGATGCCGGCGAAGCGGTGGATGTCTTCCACGTGTTCGCGCCGCAGGATGTGCAGCAGCGCGGGCGCCGGCACCACGCCCACCAGGCGCCCCTGGGCGTCGGTCACCGGGATCGCACTGAGTTCGTGGTGCAGCGCCAGCGAGGCCACACGTTCCTGGTCGGTTTCGTCGTGCACCTTGGGAAAGTGGAGGTTGGCGACCTGGCCAACCCGTGTGTCACGGGGCAGTGCGAGCAGGGCTGCCAGCGGCACGACGCCCACCAGGTGGTCACCGGCATCGAGCACGCACACCAGGTCGATGCATTCGCTGGGCTGCGCCAGCAGCGCGTCCAGCACCTCGGCCACCGTCTGGTCTGGCCTGGCCCGGGGCACATCGGCCACCGCATGGCGTGCTGCGGTTTCGTTGTGGCGCGACGCGCGCGGGTCCTGTTCGGTGCGGGGGCGGGTCGCGACGGAGGCGTTGGGGTTCGACATGGGACTCTTTTCCGTGGTCGAGCGTGTGATCGCTCGCTGTGCGGAGTCTAGGCGCCCGGGACGTAATTCGCTGGCGGGTCCCAGCACGAACGGGTCAGGCGTGAGCGTGCGCCAGCGGACCCGAGATGCGGGCGTGGACCTGCTCCAGATCGGCGATGAGCGCGTCCACCTGCGCCATGAAGGCCGCGCGGCTGGCGAGCGGGCTTTGGGTGATCAGCTCGGTGGAGCGTTCGGCCAGCGCCTGCTCGCCCGCCTGACGGGCCCAGCGCCGCACTTCGCAGTAGGTCAACAAGGCCAGACGACTCATGTCTCCACTGCGGCGAGCGTGTTGCAGGTCGCCGAGAAGATCCTCGAGACTGAGCTGGATGGGCGCGGTGGAAGCGGTCATGTTGCAGTGCAGCATATCCTTGTTTTCGCAAACGTGCTGATCCATTCGTCGGCTGATCAGCATTCAGCGCACATGGCAGGGTCTGCGGGCGCAAGCGGCTGGACAAAGAGGCGGGATCCGTCCCGCGGTCACACCACCACGCGGGCCCAGACGCCCTGGCTGGTACCCGGCGTGCAAGGCCGGTGGCGTGTCTTGAGCGGCTCGTCCTTCGGCGGGTGCGCCGCAAGTTCCCGGTCCATGCCGTTGCGGATGATCCGGGCCAGTCCACCGACCTGTTGCGCAAACGCCTCCATCACATCGTCCAGCGAAATGATGCCGCTGAGGCGGTCCGCACTGTCGGTCACCAGAAGTCGGCGCACGCCTCTGTCCTGCATGGCGGTGACCGCCTGGTCAAGGCTGGCATTTTCGGCAATCAGCGTGAGGTCCACATAGGCCAGATCGCCCACTTCCGCATCCAGCTCCAGCGGCGTGCGGGCCAGCGCGTCGATGACCAGATCGCGGTCGGTCACGATGCCGCACACCTGCTCGCCGTGGGCGTCGACGCAGGTGACGACCAGCGTGCCCACGTGGTGATCGCGCATCATGCGCGCGGCCTCGATGAGCGTGCGTTGCGCGTCGATGGTGACGATATCTCGTCTGCAGATGTTGCTGACTAGCATGGGGTCCTCCTGGGGGATCCGCTGGGGTGGCGTGATCGAACGCGTCATCCTGCTCCTTTTGAGCGGCCTGGAATTGCGTTGGCTCAATGGCGGGCCCTTCAACAAAAAGGAAGGCCCGCCAACCCTGACGGGTGGCGGACCCCATGAAATTCCCCGTTGTCGTGTGTGACCGTTCTGCGGGCCCAAGAGACCCCCTCCCCACGTGGTGTCGGAGAAACCACGGCCTGTCCCTCCAATGGGGGCCCTTAAATGACCGCCGGTGCGTGGACTTGCATCACAACCCCCATCGACGAGGGCAGTGTGCAGCGACCGGGGTACTGGGCGTTGAGCAGGCTCAATCCCGTCGCTGATTTTTCGGTCAGCCCCGCGTGCCGGGCTGGCGCGGGCATGCTGTGGACCGGCACGCGGGAGCGAACCGGCGCGGGTGCCTCCATGGGCCGCCGGGTGCTGCGTGCGAAGGCACTGAGTCCATCCATGTCCAGTATCTCGACCTCGCGGGCGCACACCTGGATCAGACCCAGCGCGGAGAGGGCGGTGAAACTGCGGCTGACGGTCTCGTGCGCCACCCCCAGCAGGCTGGAAATCTCGCGCCGACCCATGCGCAGGAGAAAACGGCGTGGCGACTGGCCGCAGTCCGCCATGCGCCGGGCATGTTGGATCAGGAATCGTGCGAGCCGCACCTCGGACGCGACCGCCGCCATGATGTCCACCAGTTCACGGCTGCGCGCCAGGTTCAGGCTTCCGGACCGCTGCAGCATCAGGCCAAAGGACGGAACCGTTTCGCACAACTGCGGAATGTCGCACCTTGGTACCACATAGACGGTGGACTCCTCCAGGGCGGAAAGGGCCACCGGATACGTCTCCATGCACAGTGCGTCAAATCCCAGGATCTCGCTGCGGATCGCAAAAGCCAGCACCTGCTCGTAGCCGTCCTCGTCGGTGCGGAATACCTTGAAAGTGCCTGCGCACACGAAAAAGATGGCATCGGCCGGAGCACCTTCGTGCACCAGGCTCTCGCCAGCGTGCACCTTGCGCAGGCTCACCGGCGTGCGGGAAGCGGCGTCCGAGGGAGCGCCGGCAACGCCGGACATCTGCAACAGATCGGCGACGGTGGCCACCACTGGCCGAACCGGAACAGGACCACGTGGCGTGTGCTGGGTGGTGATCCGCCGTGGAACTGAGATGCTCATCAGGAACTCCTTGTGTGACTTCTTTCGTGATTCATTGGGCTCTATCAATAGGCTCTAGCATGTAACAAAATCCGTATTCCGGCTATCGGACTCGGCAGTCAGATGGTCCCGGAAACAGAGACATCGAACGGGGAACTTATCCTGTACGGGGTAGGAGTATTCCTGCGAAAGAGCCGAGAGCCTGGTCCGGGTACGGGTTTCCGTCCTCGGGAGGGCGATGCGCCACTATGATCAAAATCCAAAGGAGCCACTGCATGCACAACCCCTGTCTTTCCGAAGGCCCCCTGGCCCTGGATGCTGTGGTCCAGTCCGGTGCGATTCATGCTGCGCTGGAAGGCATCGTCACCATCGACGAGGCGATGCACATCGTGATGATCAACCCGGCTGCGCAGCGCATGTTTGGCCGATCGGCCGCGCAGGTGCTGGGTCAGGACCTGTCGGTCCTGATGCCGGGAGCCTTGCGCGAAAAGCACACGGCGCATGTGCAGGCGTTCATGGCTTCTGGCGTGATCGAACGACCGGTGCGCGCGCTGGGGCCAATGGCAGGCTTGCGTGCAGACGGCTCGGAGTTCCCGCTGGAAGCCGCCATCTGCCAGGTGGACGCTTCCAGCAAGCTGGGTGGCCATCGCTACTTCACGGCCATGCTGCGCGACCTGAGCAAGGAGCAGGAGCTCGCGGCACAGGTGGAGCAGCTCAATCGCCAGATGCGCGCGCTGTTTGACTTGCTGCCCGTGGCGATCTGGATCACGGAAGGGGATTCGGTGGTCTATGCCAACAAGGCCTGTGCCCGGCTGTTTGGCGTGTCGGACCGGGAAAGCCTGGCCGGCCAGTCGATCTATGCGCTGCTGCACCCCACGACCCACGAGCTGGTTCGAGAAAAGGTGGCCCACGCGCTGAGCTCGGAGGACGATGTGCTGGCCATGCGCGGGAAGATTGCCCGGTGCGATGGCTGGTCCCGGGATGTCGAGATGGTGATCGCGGCGCTGCCGGTTCATTCGCGCACCCTGGTGCAGATGGTGATCTCCGACATCACGACACAGTCGCAGGAACGGCAGGCCTTGCTGGAGTCCAAGCGCACCCTGCGGGAACTCGCTGCGAGCCTGGTGGACACGAGGGAAGAGGAGCGGCGGAGCATTGCCCGCGAGCTGCACGATGAGCTGGGCCAGCGGCTCACGGCCCTGAAACTGGAGCTGTCGGCGCTGGAGGGCATCGGGGCGTCAGGCATCCCGTTGGCGTGCACGCAATCCATGATCCAGATGGTTGACGACACGGTGGCCGCCACACGCCGGATTTCCAGGGATTTGCGCCCGCTGATGCTGGACGACCTGGGTCTGAGTGCCGCCATCGAGTGGCTGGCCCAGGAATATGAGCGTCGGTCAGGGTTGCAGATTGAGCTGCGATGCGACCCGTTGCCGGACCAGATACCGCAGAAGGTCCTGACGGCGCTCTACCGCATCGTGCAGGAGGCCCTGACCAATATCGTGCGCCACGCACGCGCCACCCGCGTGGTGATTGCGATGGCCCACTCGGGGTCGTTCATCGAGCTCCGTGTAGAAGACAACGGTACCGGTTTTCCCGACCAGCCGCTGCGGGTGCCCGGAAAATCGTTTGGCCTGATCGGCATCCGCGAGCGCGTGCTCATGCTCGGCGGGGAACTGAACCTGGGCAACCTGCCGGGGGGCGGCGCGAGCATGGTCGTGAAACTGCCGCTCTCCGGAACCAACGATGCCCCGGGAGATTCCTGATGAAAGAACCCTCGATCAATGTGTTGCTCAGCCTGCTGCTGGTGGACGACCACACGGTGGTGCGCGAAGGGCTCAAGCGGCTGATCGATCCGCAGGCCAACCAGTGGAGCATCACCGAGGCCGGTACCGGCTTTCAGGCGCTCGAATGCCTGCGCCGCCAGCCCTATGACCTGGCCATCGTCGACCTGTCCATGCCGGGCATGAGCGGGCTGGAACTGACGCGCCGCATCAAGAGCGAGTTCCCCTCGGTGGCGGTGCTGGTGCTCACGATGCACAGCGAGGAGCAGTACGCCATCCGTGCGCTGCAGGCGGGCGCCAACGGTTATGTGACCAAGGACAGCGCGGCCACCGAGCTGGTGGCCGCCGTGCGCAAGGTGGCTTCGGGCGGCGTGTTCCTGTCGGCGCAGCTGGCCGAACGGGTGGTGCTGCAGCTCAATGGCCAGAGTCCGGTGCCGGACCTCCAGACGCTGACCAACCGGGAGCTGGACATTCTGCAGCGCATCGTCAGTGGTCAGCGCCCGGTGGACATTGCCGACGCCCTGCACCTGTCGATCAAGACCGTGAGCACGCACAAGAAGCGCATCCAGGAAAAACTCAAGCTCGACAGCACGGCCGCGCTGATCCGTTTTGGTCTGGAGCACCGGCTGGGCAGCGAGGTCATCCGCACCAGCGTTGACGACGATTGAGATCCCGGGCGCAGGGCAGGGCACCGCACACGATCCGCTCGCCCGTTGCTGTCAGGGTCTCCGCGGAGCCGCCGCGGCATTTGTGCGCCTTCCTGTAAGGTTCTGTTCCTCCCCCCGACTCATCCCTACCCAACCCGAGGACACCGAGATGAAGAAGGAACGCAGAACCCTGCTGAAGCAACTGGGCGCCGTGCTGGCCGCGGTCGGCTTGCCGGCCGCAACCCCGCACGCCGCCGAGCCACCATTTCCGTTGAAGAAGACCGCCCCCGAGTGGAAGGCGATCGTGTCACCCGCCGCCTACGACGTGCTGTTCGAACACGGCACCGAACGCGCCGGCAGCAGCCCGCTGAACGCCGAGAAACGTCCGGGTCGTTATGTCTGCGCCGCCTGCAACCTGCCGCTGTTCGACGCCGCCCACAAGTACGAAAGCGGCACCGGCTGGCCGAGCTTCTGGCAACCACTGCCCGGCGCGCTCGGCACCTCCACCGACTTCAAGCTCATCTACCCGCGTACCGAATACCACTGCAGCCGCTGCGGCGGACACCAGGGCCATGTGTTCAACGACGGCCCCAAGCCCACCGGCAAGCGCTACTGCAACAACGGCGTGGCGCTGGCCTTTGTGCCCCAGGGCGCTGCCCTGCCGGCGCTGCGCAGCTGAACCTTAGAACCACACCATGAACAAAACCTTTCGGGCGCTGGCCCTCTTGTCTTGCCTGGGCGCCCTGGCCGCGACGGCCCAGGCGGCCACTGCCACAGCGGTCTTTGCCGGCGGCTGCTTCTGGTGCATCGAGGCGGACTTCGAGAAGCTCGCTGGCGTGACGGAAGTGGAGTCGGGTTACACCGCGGGCAAGACCGCCAACCCGACCTACGAGCAGGTGAGCAATGGCCACACGGGCCACACCGAAGCGGTGCGCGTCATCTACGACCCGGCCAGGGTGAGCTACGCCCAGCTGGTCGAGTATTTCTGGCGCCACATCGACCCCACGGTGAAAGACCGCCAGTTCTGCGACATCGGCAGCCAGTACCGCAGCGGCATCTACTGGGGCAGTCCGGCCGAGCGCCAGGTGGTTGAAGCCAGCCGTGACGCGCTGCTCAAGAGCGGCCGGTTCAAGGCGATCCACACCGAGCTCGCGCCCGCCAGCACCTTCTACCTGGCCGAGGACTACCACCAGGACTATTACAAGAAGAACTCGGTGCGCTACAACTACTACCGCTACAGCTGCGGTCGCGATGCGCGCGTGAAATCGCTCTGGCAGTAGCCTGGTCCCCTTGTTCAGGGGCGCCCCGAGGGCCCGGTGAAACCGGAACCCGGTGGTAGCATTCCCGCCACTTTTCACAACAAGGGGCCGGGGAATGAGGGAGTCAGAAGATTTCGCCGAAACGGTGATGATGGGCGCGTTGCCGCCGGCGCCGCCCCACCGCCCGCAGACGCTGGACATCCGCTTCACCGGATCGGGCAGCGAGTACTTCCGGATCTGGATCGTCAACCTGCTGCTGACCCTCCTCACGCTCACCCTCTACCTGCCTTTCGCGCGCGCGCGGCGCATGGCCTACTTCCAGAACAACACGCTCGTCGGCGGTGACCCGCTGGGCTTTCACGCCGACCCCTGGAAGATGTTCCGCGGCTATTTGCTGGTGCTCGTGCTCGGTGTGGGTTACTGGGCGGTGTCGAACTTCATGCCGGCGTTTTCCTGGGCTGCGCTGGTGGTGTTCATGGGTCTGTGGCCGCTGCTGTGGCGCTCGTCGTTGCAGTTCCGCCTGCGCAACACCAGCTGGCGCGGTGTGCGCCTGAATTTTGTCGGCGACACGAAGTCGGCCTACCTGGCCATGTTGCCGATGTTCCTGCCGGCGCTGGCTTTTGTCGGCCTGCTGCCCGAACCCGTCGAGGGCGAAGAGATCGCCGAAGAGACCGCGCGTTACGCCGCCGCGGTGGTGGGGGCCGTGGTGCTGGCGTTTGTGCTGTTGTTGCCCTGGCTCTGGGCGCGCATCAAGCGGTACCAGCACGGGGGCTACGCCTTCGCCCAGGAGCGCACCGAGCTCACCGTCGGCGCCGGCCGGTTCTATGGTCTGTTCTTCAAGATCCTGGGCGTGTCGCTGGCGGTGATGCTGGTGGTCGGCAGCGTCATGGGCGCGGCGTTCGGCGTGCTGATGCTCATGGGCATGACCAACTGGGCCGAGCTGAGCAGCGGGGGCGGTGCGCTCGCCGGCGTGCTGGCCGCGGTGGTTTTTGGCGTCATCGTGTTGATGGCCTATGTGCTCATGCCGCTGACCGTGGGCTCGTACACCACCTCGCGCCTGCAGAACCTGCTCTGGGCCAACACCCGCAGCCCGAAGATTGAGTTCCAGAGCGACCTGCGCCTGGGCCCGCTGTTTCGCGTCGGTCTGGTCAACTGGCTGCTGATCGCGCTCACGCTCGGCCTGTACTGGCCGTTTGCCAAGGTGCGCCTGGCGCGCGTCAAGCTCGAAGCAATGGCGCTGGTGGTGCAGGGTGACGTGGACGAATGGGTGGCCGAAGCGCAGCCGGCGGGCCGGGGTGTGCTGGGTGATGCGGCGGGTGATTTCTTCGGCATCGACATGGGGCTGTGATGGCGCCGGACGAGCCTGCGGTGATTCGAACCCAGTGGTTTGACGGGCGCAGCCCGCGCGGCCGCTCGGTGAGCCTGCGGGTGCAGGGCGACGAGCTGCTGCTGCGCACGCACGACGGACTCGTCGAACACCGGTACCCGCTGGGCGGCGTGCGCTGGCCCGAACGCCGCAGCCACGGCCAGCGCCAGACCGAGCTGCCCGACGGTGGCCTGATCCAGCACGCCAACGCCGCCGAGTGGGACGCCTGGTTCCAGGCCAGTGGTCTGCGCGAGGGAGCTGTGGTGGGCTGGATGCAGAGCTGGCGCGCCACGCTCGCGGCCATGGCCGGCACCGTGGTGTTTCTTGCCGCGGCCTGGGTCTGGGGCGTGCCCTGGCTCAGTGTCACGCTGGCAGGGCTGGTGCCGCAGTCGCTGGAAAACCAGATCGGCGAGCAGAGCCTGGCGCAGCTCGATCGCCTGTTCCTTGAACCCAGCCAACTGCCCGCCGCGCAGCAGGAAGCGCTGCGCCAGCGCTTTGCCCGGGTCGTTGAACAGGCCCATCCCGAGGGCGATGCGCCGGCCTGGCAACTCGAATTTCACCAGAGCGAAGTCCTGGGCGCCAACGCCTTTGCCCTGCCCGGTGGCAGCATCGTCATGACCGACGATCTGGTGGCGTTGCTGGACGACCAGCCCGACGCCCTCGTGGGCGTGCTCGCGCACGAACTGGGCCATGTGCAGCACCGCCACGGGCTGGACCTGATGGTGCGCGCCAGCCTGGTCAGCGCGCTGGTGGGTGTGGTGCTGGGCGATGCCAGCGGTTTCCTGGCCACGGTGCCGGCCACACTGGCCACGCAGTCGTATTCGCGCGATGCCGAACGCGAAGCCGACGCCCACGCGGCGCAGATGCTGCACGCGAGCGGCATTCATCCGGCGGTGATGGCGATCTTCTTCGAGCGCATGCTGGCCGAAGAGGGCGCCGTCCAGCCGGCTGGTGACCCGGGCGAGCGTGAGGGCAGCGGCGTGTCGCTGCCCATCGCCATCGCCAGCCACCCCGACCATGGCGAACGCATCCGCTTCTTCCGCGAGTGGCAGGCCCCCGGTCCTTGACGCAGGTCAGGGCGACCGGCCGCCCGGGTTGAAATACTGGTAACAGCCCAGCACGCAGGCGCTTGTCACGGGTACCGCACCGTCGGCGCCTGTGGTCGGGCGTATGCTGAGCGCAACTTGTTTTCCGCACCCCATGGACACCTCGAACCCGCCCCCCGTCGAACCCGTTTTCACCGCCCGTGGCCTGACCAAGGTCTATGGCGAAGGCGAAGCCGCGGTCCATGCCCTGCGTGGTGTGGACCTGGACATCGTGCGCGGCGAATTCGTGGTGCTGCTCGGCGCATCCGGCAGTGGCAAGTCCACCCTGCTCAACATCCTGGGCGGGCTGGACACGGCCACCGCCGGCTCGGCGCGCTGGACGCACGCGGGCGAAACGCACGAACTCATCGGTGCCGGCGACGCCGAGCTCACGCGCTACCGGCGCGAACACGTGGGCTTCGTGTTCCAGTTCTACAACCTCATTCCCAGCCTGACCGCGCGCGAAAACGTGGCGCTGGTGACCGACCTCGCCGAAGACCCGATGAAGCCCGAAGACGCCCTGGCGCTGGTGGGCCTGGGCGAGCGCATGAACCACTTCGTGTCGCAGCTCTCGGGCGGCGAGCAGCAGCGCGTGGCGATCGCGCGCGCCATCGCCAAGAACCCCGAGGTGCTGCTGTGCGACGAACCCACCGGTGCGCTCGACTGCGCCACCGGCGTGATGGTGCTGCAGGCGATCGAACATGTGAACCGGGAACTGGGCACGACCACGGTGGTGATCACGCACAACGCGCCCATCGCCGAAATGGCCGACCGCGTGCTGCGCCTGGCCGACGGCCGTATCGTCGAGACCCGCGTGAATGCAAACAAGCTGCCGGCGTCCAGCCTGAGCTGGTGAACCCCGCATGAAGGCCATCCACATCAAGCTCTGGCGCGACCTGAAGCGGTTGCGCGCGCAGGTGGTCACCATTGCGATGGTGGTGGCGATCGGGGTGGCCGGCTTCGTGGGCATGTTCTCGGTGCACCAGTCGCTGCAGGGTTCGCGCGATCACTTCTACCGCGACAACCGCCTGGCCGATGTGTTCGCCAGCGTCAAGCGCGCCCCGGTGCACCTGCGCGAGCGCCTCGCCGCGCTGAACGGCGTGGCCGAGGTCAAGCTCGACGTGGTGTTCGACGCGCAGATCGACCTGCCCGGCGTGCTGCCGCCGGTCACCGGGCGTTTCATCGGGCTCGACCTCACGCGCGCCCACGCCGGCCGCCAGGGCCTGAACGCGCTCACGCTCAAGCGCGGGCGCTGGCCCGAGCGCGACGGTGCGCTCGAAGCCCTGGTGAGCGACCGCTTTGCCGCAGCGCGCGGGCTGAACCCCGGCGACACGGTGCACGCGATCCTGAACGGCAAGCGCGAGCGCGTGCACCTGGTGGGCACGGCCGCCTCGCCCGAGTACGTGTTCGCCTCGCAGGGCGGCGCGCCCGACGACCAGTCGTTCGGCATCTGGTGGATCGACAGCACGCGCATGACCCAGGCCTTCGACATGCAGGGCGCGTTCAACCAGGTGGCGCTGCGGCTCGACGCGGGGCAGGTGGCCGAGCGGATGTTGCCGCAGGTGGACCGCCTGCTGGAGCCCTACGGCGCGTTCGGCGCGACCGGGCGCGACAAGCAGCTGTCTTCCAAGATCGTGAGCGACGAACTCGACCAGCTCAAGGTCATGGGCACGGTGCTGCCCGCCATCTTTCTCGCGGTGGCGATGTTCATCCTCAACGTGGTGTTGAGCCGCCAGGTGGCCACGCAGCGCAGCCAGATCGCGGCGCTCAAGGCGCTGGGCTACAGCGACGGCGCCATCGCCTGGCACTACATCCAGCTCGCGCTGGCCATCGCCGGGCTCGGCGTGGCGGTGGGGCTGGCCTTGAGCCAGCTCATCGGGCGCGGCATGCTCGGCCTGTATGACGAGGTGTTCCGCTTCAACGGCCTGGCCTACGAGACCAGTGTCTGGCTGGTGGTGGTGTCGACGCTGCTCGCGGCCGCCGCCGCTGCGGCGGGCACCTGGAACGCGATCCGCGCCGTGGTGCGGCTCAAGCCGGCGCAGGCCATGCAGCCGCCCGCGCCGCCTGCCTACCAGCCCACGCTGGTGGAACGGCTGGGCCTGCGCCGCTTTGTCAGCACCGGCGCGATGATGGTGATCCGCAACTTCGAGCGCCGCCCGATGCGCGCGGCTTTCACCGTGACCGGCATCGCACTCGCGGTGGCGCTGCAGATCTCGGGCGCCTTCTGGATCGACGCGATTGCGCACATCGTCGACGTGCAGTTCCGCCAGGTGCAGCAGGGCGACGTGCTGGTCAACTTTCACCGCCCGGTGCCCCTGACTGTGGTGCAGGACCTCAAGCGCCTGCCCGGTGTGATCGACGCCGAGCCCTACCGCACCGAGCCGGTCCGTGTGCGCCTGCACGGGCGCAGCGAAGACACGGCGCTCACCGGTTACCGCAGCGACGCGCAGCTGATGCGCGTGGTGGACGAAACCCGCGGTGCGGTGGCCATGCCGTCGCACGGTGTGGTGCTGTCTTCGCTGCTGGCGCGTGCGCTCGGTGCGCGCGTGGGCGACCGCGTCGAGCTGCAGTTCCGGCTCTGGAACCAGCAGCGGGTCGAGGTGCCGGTGGTGGACATCGTGCACACCATGTTCGGCAAACTGCTCTACATGAACCTGGATGCGATGAACGCGCTGGCGCGCGACGGCCACGGCGTGGCCGACGCCGCGCTGCAGGTCGACCCGCTGGCGATGGACGCGTTCTGGGGCGCGGTGAAGGCAGCGCCGGTGATCAACTCGGTGTTCGACAAGGCCGGCTCCATGGCCGCGTTCAACAAGACCACCTCGCGCAACATGGGCGTGTTCAGCGGCATCCTCACGCTGTTTGCGGTGGCCATGGCGGTGGGCATCATCTACAACGCGGCGCGCATCGCGCTCTCCGAGCGCGCCTGGGAACTGGCGAGCCTGCGCGTGCTGGGCATGACGCGGGCCGAGGTCTCGGTGCTGCTGCTCGCCGAGCTCGGCGCCGAGCTGCTGGTGGCCCTGCCCATCGGCGCGCTCACCGGCTGGGGCCTGGCCTCGCTGATGATGCGGCTGATGGCGTCCGACAGCATCGATTTCCCGGTCGTGATCGAGCCGTCCACCTACGCCTCGGCCGCGCTGATCGTGCTGGCGGCGGGCGTGGTCAGCGCGCTGCTGGTGCGCCGCCAGATCGACCGGCTGGACCTGGTTTCTGTCTTGAAGGTACGCGAATGAACGAGTCAAAGAATCCCTGGAACACAACCCGGCGATGGGTCATCGTCGGGCTTGCGGCTTGGGCCGCCGCCGCGCTGCTCTATGCGGTGTACCGGCCCCGGCCGATCACCGTGGAGGTGGCGCAGGTGACCTCCGGGAAATTCGAGCAGGTGGTCGAGGAAGACGGCCAGTTGCGGCTGAAGAACCGCTACGTGATCACCGCGCCCACCCTGGCCCAATTGCAGCGCCCCACGCTGAAGGTGGGCGATGCGGTGCAAGCGGGCGACGTGGTGGCCCGGCTCGCACCCGCCGCGCCGCAGCTGATCGACGCCCGCACCCGCACGGTGCTGCAGCAGCGCGTGGGCAGTGCCGACGCGGCGCGCCGTGCGGCCGCCGCCCAGGTGCAGCGCGCACAGACCGCGCTGGCGCAGGCCACGCTGGAGGCGGGGCGCTCCGATCAGCTCGCCCAGCGAGGCTTCATCGCGCCGTCGGCCCGCGACCAGACCGATCTCGCCCGGCGCTCCGCGCAGCAGGCCCTGACGGCGGCCCAGGCCGAGCAGGCCATGGCCGACTTCGCGGTGGCCGAAGCCCGCGCCGCGCTGGCCCAGGCTGTGCCCACGGCGGGCGAGCGCCCAGCCGGCCTGTGGGCCATCAAGAGCCCGGTGAACGGCCAGGTGCTGAAGCTGCACCTGGACAGCGCGGCCCCCGTGACCGCGGGGCAGTCGCTGCTGGAGATCGGCGACACGGCGGCGATGGAAGCGGTGATCGACGTGCTCTCGGGCGAGGTGCGGCAGGTGTTGCCCGGGGCCGCGGTGTTGCTGACCACCGGCAGCGGCGCCGCGCCGCTGCCCGGCACGGTGACGCGGGTGGAGCCGGTGGCCTTCACCAAGGTGTCGGCGCTGGGCATCGAAGAGCAGCGCGTGAACGTGGTCGTGGCGCTGGCGGCGCTGCCCACGGACGCCGCGCGTCTGGGCGACGGTTTCCGCGTGGACGCGCGCATCACCGTGTCGTCGCAGGCCGATGCCGTGCTCGTGCCCAGCGCGGCGCTGGTGCGCGACGGCGAGCTGTGGCGCGTGTTCGTGGTGGACGCTGGCAAGGCGCGTGCACGCGCGGTGCAGATCCACGACCGCAACGCCGACATGGCCTGGGTGAAGGACGGCGTGAAGGCGGGTGAGACCGTGCTGCTCTATCCGGGCAGCACGATCGCTGACGGGCAGCCCGTAAGGACGCGATGACCCCCTGACTGGGTAACCCCCGCAGCGCTTCGCGCTACCCCCAAAGGGGGCTGAGGGCCGCGGCTCCAAGCCTGCCTGCTCAGGCTTGGACAGCCCGAAGAAGCCTCGCTTCTGGCGAGGCTGCGGCCTGCAAGGCGCACTGGCCGTCCGGCAAAGCTGGCCCGGCGATGCCCTTGGCTGGTTCCGTTCGCGCCCCGGCAGGGCGCTGAACGGCCGCCCCTTCAATACCCCCGAACCTGAGTGCGGCAGCGCACAGACTGTCCGCGGGTCAGGCTTTACTGTGGCGCCAATGGCACTGGAAATGAACTCCGTCTGCCATGCGGTGCAGCCCCTGGTTGCGCAGCCCGTTCAACCTCTGCACAGAAAGCATTCCATGATCACCAAACAACGCTTCTCCGCTCTTCTTCTGGCTGCTGCGGCCTTCACCACCATGGTGGGTTGCGCTGCGACCGGCAAGCAAGAAAGCACCGGCCAGTACGTGGACGACACCGTCATCACCACCCGCGTGAAGGCCGAGATCCTGAAGGACGCCTCGCTCAAATCGGCCGAGATCAATGTCGAGACCTTCAAGGGCGCGGTTCAGCTCAGCGGTTTCGTGAACTCCGAAGCCGACATCAACCGCGCCGTGCTGGTCACGCAGGGCGTGCCCGGCGTCAAGTCGATCAAGAACGACATGCGCATGAAGAAATGACCGGCGGGCTTCGGCCCCGGCATTGCCTCTCCAACCTGATGAGGTCACCCCATGAACACACATCTTCCTTTTGAATCCCGCTGGCTGACGCTGGCCGCTTCGCTGACCCTGGTCGCGGGCCTGAGTGCCTGCGCTGGCATGTCGCGCCAGGACCAGAACACCGCCATCGGTGCGGGTGTCGGTGCCGTCGGAGGCGCCGTGCTCACCGACGGCAGCGCGCTGGGCACCCTGGGTGGCGCTGCCATCGGCGGTGTCATCGGCAACCAGATCGAAACCGACGACGAACGCAACCGCCGGAACCGCCGATGAACGGCCTGTGGCCCTTCACTTCAACTTACCGAAAGCACCCCATGAGCAACCCCGTCAACACCCTGGGCGATGACGCCTCTTCGCTGGCCGCCTCGGTCGCCAACTCCACCGAGCACGCGATCCGTTCCACCCAGCGCGCTGCCCAGCAAGGCATCGACCAGCTGGCCAACAACCTGGACGGCGCGCGCAGCCAGACCAGCAACGCGCTGCACCACTTGGTGAGCGACACCGAAGCGCTGGCGCACCGCGGCATGGACGCCGTGCGCGACAGCGCCGGTCAGTTGCGCGAAAAATCGCTGCACGTGAAAGACGCCACCGCCAGCTACATCCAGCACGAGCCGGTCAAGTCGATGCTGATGGCCGCCGCCGTGGGCGCTGCGCTCATGGGCTTGGTGGCCCTGTTCAGCCGCCATCACAGCGGTCACAACGGTCGCTGATCCCGGAGCCCTCGTCATGATCCACCCCGTGTTCCGCCTGGCGGCTTCACAGCCCCTGTTGCTGGCGGAGCACGCGGCAGCCTACGCAAGCCTGCTGGGCGAAGAGCTGACCATCGGCAGCGCGCGCCTGAAACGGCGACTGGTGCTCCAGCTGGCGGGCGCTGCCTGCCTGGTGGTGGCCGCCGTGCTGCTGGGTGTGGCCGTGCTGCTGTGGGCCTCGTTGCCCGATGCTGGTTTTCGCGCGCCCTGGCTGTTCGTGCTCACGCCCGTGCTGCCGGCCGCGCTCGGTCTGTGGGCCCTGTGGCTCGCACAGGACCGCGAGGAAGAGGAATGGTTCGCCCATCTGCGCATTCAACTGGCCGAGGATGCCGCGCTCCTGCGCATCCCGGGCACACCATGAACCCGGTCACGCCCGAGACGGCGGCCACGCCGCTCACGGCCGGTGCGCGGGCCGTGCTGGCCCGCGACCGGCTGGCTCGCAACCGCGAGCGCCTGTCCGGCTGGTTCGAACAGGACCGCCGGAACCAGGCTGAGCGGGCTTCCGCTGGCTGGCTGGCGGGATCGCTGTGGCCCGTGCTCCAGGGCCTGGGCACCCAGCCCGTGGTATCGCTCGCGCTCGGCGCCCTGACCCAGGGCATGCTGCAGCGCACGCCGGGTGCGCCCCGGCCCGCGCTGCAAACCCAGGCACTGGGCGCTGCCATGGCCGTGGTGCGCCGCCATCCCAAGACCAGCCTGGCGGTCGCCGCCATCGCTGGTGTTGCCCTGCTGTGGCGCCGCAGGCACCGCCGTCCGCCCACCTGACCCCCAACCCAACACAAGGAATCACCATGCTCTACACCATCGCCGTCGTCCTGCTCATCCTCTGGTTGCTGGGGCTTGTCACCTCCACCACCCTGGGTGGTTTCATCCACATCCTGCTGGTGATCGCCATCGTCATGGTGCTGCTGCGCGTGATCAGCGGACGCAGCCCACTCTAAACCGGCATCCCCGTTGTGCTGGCTGTGTACGCCAGCGAACAGACGGTTCTGGTGAGGGTGGCTAGTGTCCGCCTTTGCCGCAACCGCGGTGCCAGAGAAAACAACGATGCCCGAGACCATTCCCCGCCCCGACGCCACCGAGCTGTCGGGCAAGCCGGGCGAACCCACCGAGTCCAGCCGGCGCAGCGCCCTGCTCAAGGCCGGTGCGCTGCAGAACGCCATCCTGAACAGTGCCAACTTCTCGATCATCGCGACCGACGAAAAAGGCATCATCCAGCTCTTCAACGTGGGTGCGGAGCGCATGCTGGGCTACCGCGCCGACGAGGTGGTCAACCGCGTGCGCCCGAGCGACATGCACGACCCCCACGAGGTGCATGCGCGCGCCATGGCCCTGAGCCTGGAACTGGACACGCCCATCGCGCCCGGCTTTGAGGCCCTGGCCTTCAAGGCTTCGCGCGGCATCGAAGACATCTACGAGCTGACCTACATCTGCAAGGACGGCAGCTGTTTCCCGGCCATCGTGTCGATCACCGCGCTGCGCGATGACTACGGCGACATCATTGGCTACCTGCTGATCGGCACCGACAACTCGGTGCGCAAGCGGGTGGAGCAGCAGCTCAACGAGGCCGTGGACGCGGCCGAAAAAGCCAACCTGGCCAAGACCGATTTCATCTCCAGCATGAGCCACGAGCTGCGCACGCCGCTCAACGCCATTCTGGGTTTTGCGCAGCTGGTCGAGTCGGGAACGCCCGCGCCCACGCCGACGCAGCAGCGCAGCATCGGGCAGATCCTGAAGGCCGGCTGGTACCTGCTGGAGCTGATCAACGAGATCCTCGACCTGGCGCTGATCGAGTCCGGCAAGCTCTCGCTCTCGGGCGAGCCGGTCTCGCTCACCGAGGTGCTGGCCGAGTGCCGCGCCATGGTCGAGCAGCAGGCGCAGCAGCGCGGGATCGGCATGGTGTTTGCGCGGCTGGAATCGCCGCGCTACGTGAAGGCCGACCGCACCCGGCTCAAGCAGGTGCTGATCAACCTGCTGTTCAACGCCATCAAATACAACCAGCGCGGCGGCCATGTCACGGTGGTCTGCACGCTGAGCCCCCCGGATTCGGTGCGCATCAGCGTGCGCGACACCGGTCCTGGTCTGGCGTCCGAGCAGCTGGCCCAGCTGTTCCAGCCCTTCAACCGGCTGGGCCAGGAGTCCGGCGCCGAAGAGGGCACCGGCATCGGTCTGGTGGTGACGCAGCGGCTGGTGCACCTGATGGGTGGCCAGATCGGTGCCGACAGCACGCCCGGCGTGGGCAGCGTGTTCTGGATCGAGATGGCGCTGACCGAAGCACCGCAGACGGTGGCGCTGGACGACGCACACCCCACCGACGCACCGCGCCCCGAAGCGCTGCCCGGCACACACCAGCACACCCTGCTGTACGTGGAAGACAACCCGGCCAATCTGGAGCTGGTCGAGCAGATCGTCGCGCGCCGCACCGACATGCGCCTGCTCGGCGCGGCCGACGCCAGCCTGGGCATCGAGTTCGCCCGCGTGTACCAGCCCGAGGTGATCCTGATGGACATCAACCTGCCGGGCATCAGTGGTGTCGAAGCGTTGAAGATCTTGCGCGCCGACCCGGACACCGCCCACATCCCCGTCATCGCGTTGAGCGCCAACGCCGTGCCACGCGACATCCAGAAGGGGCTGGATGCGGGATTCTTCAACTACCTCACCAAACCCATCAAGGTCGCCCAGCTCATGGACGCGCTCGACGCTGCGCTGCAGGTCGCCGAAACCACGAGCGGTCCCGCCGCGCACCAGGAACCCGCATGAACCTCACCCAGCAAGAAAGGCTCAATGCCCGCATCCTGATCGTGGACGACCAGCCGGCCAACGTGGCCCTGCTGGAAGCCATGCTGGAGGAGGCCGGCTACACCCGGGTGTCCAGCACGATGGAGCCCGACAAGGTCTGCGCCATGCACCGCAAGGCGCCGTTCGACCTGATCCTGCTCGACCTGCAGATGCCGGGCATGGACGGCTTCCAGGTGATGGAAGGGCTCAAGGCCAGCACCGCCGAAGACGACTACCTGCCGGTGCTGGTGATCACCGCCCAGCCCGGCCACAAGCTGCGCGCGCTGCAGGCCGGTGCCAAGGACTTCGTCAGCAAGCCGTTCGACATGGTCGAGGTCAGGGCACGCATCCAGAACCTGATCGAGGTGCGCCTGCTGCACCGGCAGCTGGCGCGGCACAACCAATACCTGGAACAGCTGGTGCGGGAGCGCACCGCCGAACTGCGCGAGAGCGAAGCGCGCTACCGCGCTCTGACCGAGCTGGCCACCGACTGGTACTGGGAGCAGGACGGCGAGGGCCACTTCACCAAGGTGTCGGGACCGGTGCTGGAGATGCTGGGCCTGCAGGTGGACACGCTGAACGCCGAGGGCAGTGAGAACCTTCCAGACGATGGCTGGAACCCGATCGAGCGAGCAGCGTTGCAGGCCCGCATCGCGGCGCGCAGCCCGTTCCTCGACATGGTGCTGAGCCGCGTGATGCCCAGTGGTGTGGTCCGGCAGTACCGCGTGAGCGGCACACCGATGTTCGATGTCAGTTGCACGCTGATCGGCTACCGCGGGTTTGGCGTTGAGGTTCTGGGGTCTTCGCTGCGCTGAGGGCTTGTTGCGGGTGCAGGAACGTTCCCTCGCGCTGCGGCAGGCGCTGCCCGGTGGGGGCTCATCCGGGGTGGTCGGCGCGTTGCGCCGACTCCGCTGTGTCCACCCCGGAACATCGCCCCCACCGGGCAGCGCCTGCCGCAGCGAAGAAGCGATGTTGCATTCCATCGGTCGAGAACCCAGGTTCTCAGGATGACGGAGCGCCCCAACCCAGGGCACCGCCGGGCCGGCTTTGCCGGACGGCCAGTGCGCCCTGCAGGCCGCAGCCTCGCCAGAGGCGAGGCTTCTTCGGGCTGTCCAAGCCTGCGCAGGCAGGCTTGGAGCCGCGGCCCTCAGCCCCCCTGGGGGGTAGCGCGAAGCGCTGCAGGGGGAATCCTTATTCCCGAGGCTCGCCGTCCCGGTTCACCGTGACGCTGCGGCCGGGAGGGGAGAGCATCTGTGCGCGGTGCGTGATACCGCGGAAGCGGTAGGTCACGTCCCAATAGGCGGGTTCGCTGCTGGTGTTGACGGTGCTGCAGCGTTGCACGTCCTGCGTGCTCACCGGGTTGCCGTAGCGGTCGCGGCCCACCTGGGAGCCGATGGCCGCACCCGCCACCACACCGCCTGCCGTGGCCAGATCCCGACCACTGCCGCCACCGATCTGGTGACCGATCACGCCGCCGATGACAGCGCCGACCAGCGCACCACCGACGTTGGGCGCGGGGCGCTGCTGCACCTGCTCGCGTTCGATCCAGCAGCGCTGCTGGGACTGGCCCATCACGGCGCGGACCGACAGCACCTCGGCCTCAAACAGGGGCTCGTTCTGGCGGCGGCGGAAGTCGCGCCGCTCTTCGCGCCGCTCTTCACGGGTCATTTCGCGCTGGCTCGGGTAGGGCTGAACCTGCACCGGGGCCTGTGTCATCGGCGGCTGTTCGTAAACCGGGTAGGGCGCAGCGCAACCGGCCAGGCCCAGTGTCGCGACGGCAGCCAGCGAGAAGGCTGTCTGCCGAAGGGAGAAACGGTGTGATGGATGTGTCATGGAGTGTCCTTTGTGTGGGAAACGTTGCGGGCCGGACTTCAAGTTAGGGCCTTCAGCGCGCCTTGTCTGTGCGCTGACGAACACCGCGATGCCGTGTCGTGCAAACACGGTCCGCATCGAGCGATGTGTTCGGCGCCGCACAGACCGGCGGGGCGCCTGGACTTACAAGGGTTGACACGGAAGCCACAGCAGGCTTCCCCTCACCCGCTCACGGAGAAGACCATGTCCAAGATTCCTTCCATGTCCCCCAGCTGGGATACCTCTTCGTATGGCCACCCGGCAGACATTTCGGCGATGGAGCGCACGGCGCTCGGCGATCATCTGGTCCATTGCGGCGCCCAGCGCGGGCCCTTGCAGACCTTGCGCAGTGGCGCCGACGAGCTTCAGGGGCTGCTGGCTGGGCGCGTGATCACGTCGGCGGTGGTGCTCACCCTGATGTTTGGTGGCTCCTGGCTCATGCTGTAAGTGGCGACCGCGCGCTTGCAAGCGCAGTGGGCCTGGGTACCGCAGAAGATCGAGCGCATGCTGGACGCCGCCCGCGGCGTCGCGCTCGAACCGATCCGCTCCGAGCTCTTTGGCGTTGCACGGTTTGAGCAGCACGGGCGCAGCCTGGGCGAATCGCACCGGGCGGGTCGGGCCGGCTTCGGCCAGGCCACGTTCTACCCGCGCCTGCAGAGCAACATCCGCAGCCTGCGTGCGGCTTACCAGTACATCGCGGTCGAGGCCCACGACGGCCACGACATCAGCCCGGCGGCCGAATGGCTGTTTGACAACTTCCACCTGATCGAAAGCCAGCTGCGGGAAATTCGCGAAGGCCTGCCCGCGCGCTATTACCGCTCGCTGCCGGTGCTGCAGGACGCCCCGCTGGTGGGGCTGCCGCGCATCTACGGCGTGGCCTGGGCCTTTGTCGCCCACACCGACAGCGCCTTCGACGAAACCCTGCTGGTCCACTTTCTGGACGCCTACCAGGACGCACGCGAACTCAGCCAGGGCGAGCTGTGGGCGCTGCCCACCACGCTGCGTGTGGTGCTGGTGGAGAACCTGCGCCGCCTGGCCGACCGCATCGCCAGCCACAAGGCCGCGCGCGACCTCGCCAGCCTGTGCGCCAGCCGCGTCGACGAGCTCTCGCTGGATGCGGTGAAGGAGATGCACGTGCTCATGGAGCAGCGCGGTGTGGGCGATGTCTTCCTGTCCAACCTGGCGCAAAGCCTGGTGGGGCACGCCACCGCGGCCGGCGACTCGCCCATGGCGCAGGTGCGCCAGTGGCTGCACGGCGTGGTGCCCGACCTGGCCGCGCTGCAGACGCAGCACCACGCCGCACAGGCCGCCGACCACCTGAGCGTGGGCAACGCCGTGACCGCGCTGCGTCTGATCGGCGCGGCCGACTGGCCCGGCATCGTGGCGCGCACCAGCCGCGTCGTCCGCGTCATGCTGCGCTCGCCGGTGTTCGAAGCCGAAGACGACGCCACGCGCGACACCACGCTGCACGGCATCGAGCGCCTGTCCACCCAGAGCGGGCAGGGCGAAGCCGCCGTGGCCCAGGTGCTGCTGGGCCTGATGGCCAGCGCCACCGGCCCGGCCGAGCTGGCCGGCCACTGGCTGCGCGGCGAAGGCCGCGCCACGCTGGAGCAGGCGCTCGGCCTGAAGCACCGCGTGGCGGGTCTGTGGCGCTCGGTGGCGGGTTTCTCGCGCACGCCCACCTACCTCGGCGCCATGCTCTTGGGCACGCTGCTGCTGGTGGCCTGGCTGCTGCACCGGCCCGGCTGGCTGGACGCGGGCTGGCCGGTCCAGCTCGGCAGCGTGCTGGTGGCGCTGGTGATGCTGCTGCCCGCGTCCGAAGCCGTGGTGGCGGTGGTCAACCGCCTGATCGGCGAGTCGCTCCAGCCCGCACACCTGCCGCGCCTGTTGCTGGCCGAGGGCATCCCTTTGCAGGCACGCGTGATGGTGGTGGTGCCGGCGCTGCTGAACCACCCGGCCGGCATCGCGCAGACGGTGCACCGCCTGCACCTGCACCACCTCGCCAACCCCGAAGCCCACGCCCAGTTCGCCCTGCTCAGCGACTGGTCCGATGCCGACACCGAGCACCGGCCCGAAGACCAGGCCCTGCTGTCGTACGCACAAGACCAGCTCGCTGCGCTCAACACGCGTTACCCGGTGGCGCCGGGCAGCCCACCGCGTTTCCTGCTGCTGCACCGCGAGCGCAGCCCGAGCGCCACGCAAGGCCAGTGGCTGGGCTGGGAGCGCAAGCGCGGCAAGCTGGAGCAGCTGGTGGCCGCGCTGGCCACCGGCACACCCGGACCCTTTTTCGAGCTCGGCGAACTCTCGCGCATGGCGCCGCACACGCGCTACCTCTTCACGCTCGACAGCGACACCCAGTTGCCGCCCGGGCGCCTGCGCACCCTGGTCGGCGTGGCCGAACACCCGGACAACCAGCCCCGGCTGGACGAGACCGGCCGCCGCGTGCTGCAGGGCTACGGCATCCTGCAGCCGCGCGTGGTGCCGCCGCTGGCGGGCGAAGGCGGGCGCACCGCCTGGCAATGGCTGTTCGATGGCCAAGCCGGCATCGACCCCTACAGCGCCATGAGCTCGGACGTGTACCAGGACCTGTTTGGCGAAGGCAGCTTCACCGGCAAGGGCCTGCTGCACGTGGCCACGCTGCACGCCGTGCTGGGCGAACGCCTGCCGACCGAGCAGGTGCTCAGCCACGACCTGCTCGAAGGCGCCCTGGTGCGCTGCGCCGTGGTGACCGACGTGACCCTGATCGAGCCCGACCCCGACCACGCCGACGCCGCGGCTTCGCGCCTGCACCGCTGGGCGCGCGGGGACTGGCAGCTGCTGCCCTTCCTGCTGCGGTCGCGCCAATGGCGGCTGGGCACCATCAACCGCTGGAAACTCTTTGACAACCTGCGCCGCTCGCTGGTGGCGCCGGCCTGCCTGCTGCTCATCGCCCTGGCCATGGCGGGTCTGGGCCTGTCGCTGCCCGCGGCGCTGGCGCTCACGGTGGCCGCGCACGCCGCCGGCCCGCTCATGGGCGCGGTGGCGGGCTGGGTGCCGCGCCACTGGCGCCTGCTGGGCGAGCGTTATGCGGTCGCCGCGGCAAAGGACTTGCTGCGCGCGCTCGGTGGCGGGCTCTGGCACCTGGCGCTGCTGCCGCAGCAGGCGCTGCTCGCGCTCGACGCCGTGCTGCGCACCCTGCACCGGTTGCTGGTGAGCCGGCGCCACCTGCTCGAATGGACCACCGCCGAAGCGGCACAGGCCGGCCTGGGCACCGGCCTGCCGGCCACGCTCTGGCGCCACCGCGCTGCGCCGCTGACCGCGCTGATCCTGGCGGGTGGCTTGTGGCTGCTCACACCGGCCCCCGGCGCGCTGGCGCTCGCCGTGCTCGTCCTGTGGGCGCTGGCGCCGCTGCTGGTGTGGTCGTGCAACAGGCCGTGGTCCCGCCGCCGCCCCACGCTGGCCGCGGCCGACCGCGACCTGCTCGAAGGCGTGGCGCGCGACACCTGGCGCCTGTTCGAGCGCTGCGTCGACGCCGACAACCATCACCTGCCACCCGACAACCTGCAGACCACGCCGTTCGAGATGGTGGCGCACCGCACCTCACCCACCAACATCGGCCTCTATTTGCTCAGCACCGCCTGCGCGCGCCAGTTCGGCTGGATCGGCACGCAGGACCTGCTGACCCGGCTGGAAGCCACGCTCGCCACCCTGCTGCAGATGGAGCGCCATCGCGGCCACTTCCTGAACTGGTACGACACCCGGACCCTGCAGACGCTGGCGCCGCGTTATGTGTCCACGGTGGACAGCGGCAACCTCTGCGCGCACCTGCTCACCGTCGCCCAGGCCTGCACCGAGCTGGCCCGCGATCCCCACGCCGCGCTGGCCAGCGCCGGGGCACTGCGCCTGTCGCGCCAGCGCTTGCAGCCGCGCCTGGGCTTGCTGCAGACCCTGCTGCACCGGCCCCTGGCGCAGACCGCCATCGGCCGGCTGCTGGAGACACCCGCGCCCGAGCCCTGCGAGGCCGCGGCCTGCGCCGCCTTCCTCGCCCTGGTGCAGGAAGCCCGGCACGAACTCGGCGGCCTGACGCAGGCGCGCAACCCCGCCATCGTCAGCCACGTCACCACGCCGCAGGACGAACTGGTGTGGCTGCTCACCGACCACCTCGCCACGTTGCACTCGGCCAGCCACGACGCCGCCGCGGTGGGCGCGGGCAGCAGCGAGCGCGCCACCGGGCGCCTGCTCGAACTCGCCGCCGCACTGGAGGCGCTGGCCTGGGCGCCGGATTTCCGTTTTCTCTACAGCCCCAAGCGCCATCTGCTGCACATCGGCTACCGGATTGACGAGCAGCAGCTCGACACCAGTTACTACGACCTGCTGGCCTCGGAGTCGCGCAGCACCAGCCTGTTCGCCATCGCCAAGGGCGACCTGCCGGTGCGCCACTGGGCGGCGCTGGGCCGGCCGTTTTTTGCCAGCGGTCGGCACGCCGTGCTGCGCTCCTGGTCGGGTTCGATGTTCGAGTACCTGATGCCCTCGCTGGTGGTCGCCGAACCGCGCGGCAGCGCGCTGCGCGAAGCCGGGCAATCGGCGGTGCTGGAGCAGGTGGCCTTCGTGCACGGCTCGCCCATGCCCTGGGGCATTTCCGAGAGCGCCTACGCCGGGCAGGACCACACCCTGGCCTACCAGTACGCGCCGCAGGGTGTGCCGCGCCTGGCGCTGCGCCGCACGCCGGTGGCCGAACGCGTGATCGCGCCCTACGCCACGGTGCTCGCGACCCAGGTGGATCCGTCCCTGGCCTGCGACAACCTGCGGCGCCTCGCCGCGCTGTCAGCGCGCGGGCGCTACGGCTTCTTCGAAGCGCTCGACTTCACCCCCGCGCGGCAGACCCACGGCGAGCGCTTCACCGTGGTCCACACCTTCATGGCGCACCACCAGGGCATGAGCCTGGTGGCGCTGGCCAACGTGCTGCGCGCTGGCGTGGCGCAACGCTGGGGCATGGCGCATCCGCGCATGGAGGCGGTGAGTTCGCTGCTGCACGAGCGCGCGCCGCGCGAGCTGCCTGCGCTGCTGGCGCCGTTGCGGCTGCCCCTGCAGGCCTGGCTGTGCCGCGCGCCGGACCACGTGCGCACGCTCGCCCCGGGCGCGCTGGCGCTGGAGCCCACGCACCTGCTGGGCAACGGGCGCTACAGCGTCACGCTGCGCGCCAACGGCGCGGGCTGGAGCCGCTGGGGCCAGACGGGTATCACGCGCTGGCGCGACGACGCGCTGCGCGATGCCTGCGGCGCCTTCGTCTACCTGCGCCTGGACACCGCGGGTGCCCCGGTCTCGGTCACGCGCCACCCCGCGCCCGATCCCCAGGCGGATTACAGCTGCCGCTTCCACACCGACCGCGTGTGTTTCGACGCGCTCTGGCCCGAGCTGCGCGTCAACACCACGGTCTGGGTCAGCCCGGAAGACGACATTGAACTGCGCAAGGTGGTGCTGACCAACCTGAGCAAAGAGCCGATCGAGCTGGAGCTGATCTCCGCGCTCGACGTGACGCTGGCCAGCCACGCCGCCGACGAGGCACACCCGGCGTTCTCCAACCTGTTCGTCAAGACCGACTGGCTGCCCGAGCAGCAGGCCTTGCGATGCGTGCGCGCACCGCGCCTGGTGACCGAGCAGGCGATGCAGGCGGCGCATTTTGTGGCCGACACCGAGGGTGAGGTGCTGGGGCTGCGCTGCCAGACCGACCGCCTGCGCTGGCTCGGCCGCCACCACACGCCGGCCCAGCCGCTGGCGCAGATGGACCCGGTGCCGCTGGAGGCGGGTCCGCTGGAAACCGGGCTGGACCCGGTGGCCGCGCTCGGCGTGCGGCTGCGCATCGAGCCGGGCGCGCAGGCCTGCGTGACCTTCGCCACCGCCGCCAGCGACGACGCGGCCACGCTGCGCGCCGTGATCGACAAGTACCGCCAGCCCAGCTACGTGGCGCGCTCCTCGGTGATGTCGTCCACGCTGGCCGGCATCCCGTCGGTGCCGCACCGCCCGCGCACCGACTACCTGCCCGCGCTGCACGCCCTGACCACCGCCCTGGTACTGACGCTGCCGAAGATGGACCCGCCCGCCGCCGACCCCGCGGGCACGCCACCGCAGCGCAGCGACCGGCGTCTGCTCTGGCCGCTCGGCCTCTCGGGTGACCGCCCGCTGCTGCTGGTGCACGCCGGTTCACCGCAGGGCCTGGGGCTGCTGCGCGTGCTGGCGCTGGTGCTGCGCGAGTGGACGCGCGCCGGTGTGGCCTGCGATCTGGTGGTGCTCAGCCACGAGGCGCACTCGTACCACATGCCGCTGCAGCGCGAACTCACCCTGCTGCTCGAACAGCACGCCGCCGACCTGCAGGCCCGCCCCGGCCCGGCCGTGACCGGCCTGTACCTGCTGCGCGCGGAAGAGCTGTCGCCCGAACAGATTGCCACGCTGCGAAACCTGGCGCGTGTGCAGCTGCAGGCCGACGGCCAGGCCCTGCTGCACCAGGTGCGCAGCTGGTGCGACCGCCACGAAACACCGGTGGCGAGCAACTGGCGCGGTGAGCCTGCACTGCCGGACCCGGTGCCCCTGCACCTGGGCGAGGTCGCGCCAGCGCCGGCCGAGGGTGTGTTCGCGGGCGACATCGGCGCCTTCGCCTTCGAGGCGAGCGCCACGGAGACGCCGCCGCGGCCCTGGTGCAATGTGCTGGCCAATCCCGGTTTCGGCGCGCTGGTGTCCGAGAGCGGCGGCGGCAACACCTGGGCGCTCAACAGCCGCCTGAACCAGCTCACCGCCTGGGCCAACGACCCCGTCGGCGACCCACCGTCCGAATGTTTCCTGCTGCAGGACCGCCGCACGCGCGAAGTCTGGAGCATGACCCCGTCGGCCTGGGCCGCCGAAGGCGTCACCTACCAGGTGGTGCACGGCCAGGGCCTCACCACCATCGACCACCGGCGCGGGCCGCTGGCCGCGTCGGTGAGCTGGAGTGTCGATGCCGACACCGCGGTCAAGCAGGTGCGCATCCGGCTGCGCAACCACGGCAGCGGCAAGGCTCACCTGCGCATCATCGGCCTGGTGGAGTGGATGATGGGCGAGAAGCGCAGCGACCGCGGCAGCCTGCTGAGCAAACCGTATTTCGTGAGCCCGCCCGGCGCCGGCCTGATCGGGCTGCTCTGCACCCAGACCGAGGCCGCGGGCGGTTTTGGCGGGGGCACGGCCTTCTTCTGCGAATCGAATGAGGGCGTGCACGACCCCGAGGGCCTGGACTGGACCTGCGACCGCCGGGCCTTCTTCGACCGGCAGGGCCAGCTGGTGCTGCCGCAGCGCCTGGGGCAGCGCAGCGGCTTCGGGTTGGACCCGTGCGCCGCACTGTCGCGACCGGTCACGCTGCGCCCCGGTGCGGCGCTCGACCAGGTTTTTTTGATCGGCTACGCGCCCGATCCCGAGGCGGCGCGAGCGCTCATGCGCCAGGCCACCACCACCAACGCCCGCGAGCGCGAACGCCACACCCGCGCGGCCTGGGACACGCTGCTGGGCGCGACCCAGGTGAAGACGCCCGACCCGCTCTTTGACGCGCTCGTCAACCGCTGGCTGCTCTACCAGACCGTGTCATCGCGCCTGTGGGCCAAGGCCGGCTTCTACCAGGCCGGCGGCGCCACCGGCTACCGCGACCAGCTGCAGGACGCGATGGCGCTGGTGGGGGCCGACCCGGCGATCCTGCGCGCGCAGATCGTGCTCTGTGCGTCGCGCCAGTTCGAGGCCGGCGACGTGCAGCACTGGTGGCATGCGCCGGGCGGCGCCGGCGTGCGCACGCATTTCTCCGACGACCTGCTGTGGCTGCCGCTGGCCACCTCGCATTACCTGAACGCCACCGGCGACACCGCCCTGCTGGACGAAGCGGTGCACTTTCTCGACGGCCCGCCGGTGCCCGAGGGCGCGGAAGACCGCTACGACACGCCCGGCATCAGCCGCGAGAGCGCCAGCGTCTACGAACACGGCGCGCGCGCCATCGACCGCAGCCTGCCGGTGGGCGCCCACGGCCTGCCGCTGATGGGCACCGGTGACTGGAACGACGGCATGAACCGCGTCGGCAGCGAAGGGCGTGGCGAGTCGGTCTGGCTGGCCTGGTTCCTGTGCAGCATCGTGATCGCCTGGCTGCCGCTGGCGCGTGCCCGCGGCGAGCGCGACCGGGCGCGCGCCTGGGAAGCCGCGCTGGCCGGCTGGCGCGTCGCGCTGGGCAGCGAGGCCTGGGATGGCGCCTGGTTCAAACGCGCCTTCTTCGACGACGGCAGCGCACTGGGATCGTCCACGCAGGCGGAGGCCCGCATCGACCTGATCGCGCAGGCCTGGAGCGTGCTCTCGGACCAGACCTCGCCCGAGCGCCAGCGCCAGGCGATGGACGAGGTGGAGGCTCAGCTGGTGGACCCGGTGCACGGGCTGATCCGCCTGCTCGACCCGCCGCTGCAACACGCCCAGCCCAGCGCCGGCTACATCCAGGCCTATCCGCCGGGCGTGCGCGAGAACGGCGGGCAGTACGCCCACGCCGGCGTCTGGGCGCTGATGGCCGCGGCCGCCCTGGCGCAGCGTGAGCCGGGCAACAGCTTTGCCCGCAACACGCCTTACCGCTACTTCACCTACCTGAGCCCGGCGCACCGCGCGGCACACCCTCAATGGGGCGGGACTTACGGCGTCGAGCCCTATGTGATGGCGGCCGATGTGTACAGCGCGCCGCCCTACGAAGGCCGCGGCGGCTGGAGCTGGTACACCGGCGCCGCGGGCTGGCTGCACCGCGCGGCGGTGGGGTCGATACTGGGCCTGGAGATCGGGGCCGAGGAGCTGTTTTTCACCCCCTGCCTGCCTTTGCACTGGCCCCGGGCCGAGCTGACGCTGCTGCGCGACGGCCGCCACATGCGTTTTTTGCTGGTGCGCGGCGAAGCCGTGGCGGCACTGGCCGACTGCTCCGAGCCGCATGCCCAACTGCTGAACGTGGGTGAACGGCTGCGCTGGACCGATCTGCCACAAAGCAGCTGTTTTGTGGTGCCGCTGCCGCCAGGAACCTGAAGCCACAAGGCTTGCAGCCGGACCGGAGCGGGCGTTCCAGGCGTCTGTGCGTCAGCGAACAGACAAAAACCCTGTTTGTATGTACGCTACCTAACACAATCCCTTGCGCAGTTCGACTTCCGCGCACCCTGTCACACCGGCCCGTTCAGGACCGTAACAACACCCGCCACAGGGACAACAACGATGGAAATCGCACCGGACCAGTCCGCCAACCAACTGCTGGCCGCGATGCCCGTGTCCGAATGGCAGCGCATCGGTCCGCTGCTGGAAGCGGTCGACCTGCCGCTGGGGCAGGTGCTGTACGAATCGGGCAGCAAGATGAGCCACGTGTACTTTCCGATCAACGCCATCGTCTCGCTGCTCTACGTGATGGAAAACGGTGCCTCGGCCGAGATCGCCGTGGTGGGCAACGAAGGCCTGGTCGGCATCGCACTGTTCATGGGCGGCGAGACCACGCCCAGCCGCGCCGTGGTGCAGAGCGCGGGGCAGGGCTACCGCCTGCGCGCGGCCGACATCAAGGAAGAATTTGCCCGCTCCGGCCCGGTGCTGCACCTGCTGTTGCGCTACACCCAGGCGCTGATCACCCAGATGGCGCAGACGGCGGTGTGCAACCGCCACCACTCGCTGGACCAGCAGCTCTGCCGCTGGCTGCTGCTGAGCCTGGACCGCCTGAGCGGCAACGAGCTGGTGATGACGCAGGAACTCATCGCCAACATGCTCGGTGTGCGGCGCGAAGGCGTCACCGAGGCCGCGCTCAAGCTGCAGAAGCTCGGTTTCATCAAGTACGCACGCGGTCACATCACCGTGATGGACCGCGAGGCGCTGGAAGGCTCCGTCTGCGAGTGTTACGCGGTGGTGAAAAAAGAATACGACCGGCTGCTGCCCAACCGCTTGGCGGTGTAGTTCCCCGGCCCACGGCAAACGTACGCTGCCGCACAGACCTCGCGCGGTCTGGGCGGCTACAACGTCCCCTGCGGTGGCGCGTGGTGCGCGACCTGAAATTGAACCTGGGCCCTGAAATGATCACAGTCGCCAACCGAGCCACCCCCAAGCCGCTCCCGCTGGAGCAGCAGGCCAATGCTCTGACCAGCGAGGGCGCTGCGCCCGAGGGGTGGATGCCCGAGCCGTCCCCTCCGGCACGCCAAGCCACAGGGCCGGTCACTCGACCGACCATGAGCCTGCCCCACTACAGCCGAGGTGTGCCCGGTGTGCGCAAGGCCTGAATCCGACACCCGCCAGCCTATGCGCCCCAAATCCGCCCTGCGCACGCGCGACGCGCTGGACCAGCTGCGGCTGGACCACGAACTCATCCGCAAGCTGCTGCGCGAATACGACGGTGTGCGCCTGGTCGAAGGCTGCGGCGCGGAACGCAAGGCCGAGATCGTGGACCGCCTGTGCGATGCGCTGAGCCTGAACGCGCTGATCGAAGAAGAGATCTTCTACCCCGTGGTGCGCCCGGTGCTGAACGGCGCGCTGCTCGGGCAGACCGCGCTGTGCGACCACGCCCGGCTGCGCCACCTGATCGCGCGGCTGGACGAGATGCAACCCGGCGACCCGGGCTACGACGATGCGGTGGTCGACATCGGTGACTGCGTCTTGCCCAGCATGGACGATGCCCAGGCGGTGCTGTTCGTTGAAGTGCGCATGACCGGTCTGGACACGGCCGCGCTGGGCGAGCAGATGGCGCGCCGCCGCCGGGCGCAGCAACAGCAGGACTTCACCCGCATCGGCCTGCCCCGGTCCGAATCCACGGTGGTCCTGGGTGGCTGGCCACCAGCCTGCCACCTGACCCTGGCCTGAGCGCACTTCGCTCAACAAAGGAAAAGGCCCGCTGCCAGACTGGCAGCGGGCCTTTTCCTTGCCCACACCCCGCGAGGGGTGCGGCAGGGGAACACCGGGTCAGCGCGTACCCGTGACTTCCACTTCCACGCGGCGGTCGGGCTGCAGGCAGTTGATCAGCGAAGGACGTGCCTGGTTGTCCGAACAATCGCCGGGGGCGGTCACCGGCTGGCTTTCGCTCTTGCCGACGGCGCTGATGCGGGTCGGGTCGATGCTGCCGTTGGTCACGAGGTAGTTCTTGACCGATGCGGCGCGCTCTTCGGACAGCGTCTGGTTGTATTCCGTGGAGCCCAGGCGGTCGGTGTGGCCTTCGACGCTGATCGACTGGTAGCTGGTGCCACTCAGCTGGTTGCTGAACTTGTCGAGTTCGACCCGGCCTTCGGGGCGCACGGTGGACTTGTCAAAGCCGAACAGCGTGTCGGCCGAGAAGCTCACGCGCTGGGGCGCTGGTGCCATCACGACCGGCGCGGGCGCAGGTGCCACGGCGACGGGTTCCGGCATCGGGGCGGGTGCCACATAGACCGGCGCTGCGGCCACGCGCTCGGGCGCACGCCCGAACGGGAACACCAGGCTGACCGAGGCCACGTCCACGTTGGCACGGCGGCCGACGGCGTCCTTGATGCGGTAGCGCTCCACATCGCCGCGGATCCAGAACGCGGGCGTCATCTCGTATTGCACGCCCAGGCCGACCTTGTAGTTGGAATCGTTGTGCTTGCTGCTCGACGGGATGCCGGCACCGGCGCCGGTGCCGCTGAAGCGGTCCTTGGACCAGGCGTGCTGGGCGCCCACACGGGCCAGCGCGGAGAAGCGTTCGGTCAGCGGCAGGGTGCCGACCAGATCGAAGTTGAGGCCCTGGACCCGGGTCTCGCCGGACAGCGTGCCCGAGGGCGAGGTGGAGGCGCTGAAGCGGTTCTTGCCCAGATCGAAAAAGCCCGCTTCAAGGGCGATGTTGCGGTTGAACTGGTAGCCACCAAAGATCTTGAAGGCATTGCCTTTGTTGTCGGTGGCGACACCGGTGGTGTTGACGCCCGGCAGCAGCACGCCGGTGGTGTGTGCGGGGTCCATCTCGGTGCGGGACTGGCCGACCGAGCCGCCGCCGTAGAAGTGGCTGGTGCTCTGCGCGTACGCAGAAGACGCCAGGAAGGTGGCCATGCCGGCGACGCCGAGCAGGTGGAGAACAGTCAGCTTTTTCATGGGGATCTTTCTTGCGTCAAAGACGCATTGCGCGGAATGCACCCCCTGTTTTTAGGCGGCTGCGGGAACAGCGTCCGTACGCTGTCGAACATGTGCAGGACAGCCACACCCCCCAGTTCTTTTTCTCTTGTGTGCGCTGGCAGACAGTCAACAGCCCCGTGTGCTCACACACTGTTTTTCAGCACGCCGAGGACACGCTGTCCAGAAGCGCACTGCATGACGCCGCCCCTCCCGGGTGGCGCAGAGTCACCAGGGACACCCAACGCTCATGGCCAACGCCGACAACCTCCTGCTCCAGCAGCTGCCGAAAGACGCCCGACGGCACCTGCTGGACCAGTGCGAACCTTTTGATCTGCTGCTGTCGGCCGAGCTCAGCGTGCGCGGCGAGCCCTTGAGCCACGCGCACTTTCCGATCTCGGGCTTCATCTCGCTGGTGATCGATGTGGACGACTACCCGGCGCTCGAAGTGGGCATGGTGGGGCGTGAGTCCATGCTGGGTTCGGAGCTGGTGCTGGGGCTGGCGAAGACGCCCTGGCGGGCGCTGGTGCAGGGGGAGGGCAAGAGCTGGCGCATCGGCGCCGAAGCCTTGCGCGCGGAGATCGTGAGCAGCCTGCCGCTGCAGGAGGTCATGCAGTCGAGCCTGCTGGTGCGGCTGCACCAGCAGACACTGGCCTCGGCCTGCGAGCGTTTTCACGAGATCGGGCCGCGCCTGGCGCGCTGGCTGCTGATGAGCCAGGACCGCGCGCAGGCCGACACTTTTCACGTCACGCAGGAGTTCATGGCCCTGATGCTCGGTGTGCGGCGCGTGGGGGTGACGGAGGCGGCCGGGTCGTTCCAGCAGAGTGGATTCATCGCCTACCACCGGGGCGAGCTGCAGGTGCTCGACCGGGCGGCGCTGGAGGCGGAGGCCTGCAGCTGCTACGCCGCCGACAAGCAGTTCCACAAGGAACTGACGGGGCGCAAAAGCTGAACCACGCCTGCGGCTGTCGCCCGGGCCGGTGGTCTGCCGCAGGCGAGCAGCTGCTGGCGGGTTATTTCAACCAGCTGTCGTCGGCCCGGTCTTCCCAGTCCTTGAGTTGTTTTTCGGCTTCGTCCTTGGCGATGCCGTAGCGCTCCTGGATCTTGCCGGCCAGCTGGTCGCGGTGGCCGGCCACGACCTGCAGGTCGTCGTCGGTCAGCTTGCCCCACTGCTGTTGGGCTCTTCCGGTGAGCTGTTTCCAGTTGCCTTGAATGGTGTCCCAGTTCATGCGATGTCCTCAGGTTGTCGGGTGAACAGAAACGTCCACCACAACCCGTTTTTAGGTCGGACCGGGGCGGCCGTCTGTGCGCTGGCGAACCGTTCAGGGTTCGCCAGCGCACGGCCGCTCGGCCCGTGCCCGGGTTCACAGCACCAGGCGCTGCGCGTAGCCCGTCATCTCCAGGTAGCCGCGGCCGACGTGCTTGCCGTTGCTGTCGAACAGGTCGGACAGGCCTTCCCAGTACACCGTGCCGGTGCTCGCGCGGCTGTCGAGTTCCTGGGGGTTGATCACGGCCTTGACGGTGTAGAAGTCCGCGGGCGTGCGGATCATCCATTCCACCGGGTAACGCGCGCGGGTGCGCGGGCTGGTCCAGTGGCGCTGGGCCACCCATTCCACTTCGCCGGGCCGGAATCGGTAGATGTCGGTGGGGTTCTGCGCGCTGCCCGCGGCGCGGAACGAACCGCCGGCCCAGACCTTGCTGCCGTCTTTTCGGCGCAGCTGGAAGGCGGTGACGCAGTGGCCGTCGAACAGGTTCATGCCGATCCAGTCCCAGCCCACGGCCTCCGGGTGCAGCAGGGCTTCGCTCCATTCGTGGTCGAGCCAGGCCTTGCCCTTTGTGACCGCGAAGGTCTGGCCCTGAAAGCCCAGCGTGCCGCGCACATCCAGCTGCGGCTGGCTGACGTAGAAGCTGGACTGCGCGGGGTCGGGGCCCTTGCGCGAAAAGCCCTGCTCGCCCTGCAGCAGGATGGCCTGGGTGGGCGTCGCGTCGATCGCGATGCGCAGCGCTTCGTCGCTGACGCGGGTGGTGTAGCCGCCGTCGGACCGGCGCTGGATGAACCAGTCGCCCAGTGCCACGTGGGTGTCGGTTTCCAGCGCGTACACGCCGCGCCCGGTGGTGGCGGGCGGTTCGCCGTTCCAGCGCGCGATGCGGTCGCTGTGCCAGAGCCGCTGGCCGGTCACGTCGGTGATGGCGGCGTGCGCAAACACGAGCTGCTTCGCGGCCAGTCGGCTGGTCAGGCCTTGCGTGCCATCGACGCGGCTGCGGAAAAACGTGACCTGGAAGCCGAAGCTGCGGCCCTGCGCGTCCTGAGCGTAGCCGGTGAGGTACCACCATTCGGTGCGGGTGTCGTTGTGGGTGCCGTGGTCGCGCGGGAAGGCGAGTGCGCGTGGTGTGAGCGGGCCGCGGGCGGGCTCGGGCTGCTGGGCCTGCGCCCACCGCCAGGGCAGGGCGCAGGCCGCGGCCGAGCCGAGCACCAGGCGGCGCCGTGCGCTCACGCTCGCGGTGGGTTGGGCATCATTCCCGGGTGGGGTCGGTGGGTGCATCCTGGGGGCCGCTGTCGGACGCGAGCTGGGCGTCCAGGCGCGCCTGGGCGGCGCTGATGTCGCCGAACCGGTTCTGTGCCCAGCTGGCGTCGAAATAGGTCTGCCGGTAGCGCTCGCCGCTGTCGCACAGCAGCGAGAGGATGGAGCCGCGTTCGCCGTACACCTTCATCTCCTGCGCCAGCGCCAGCATGGCCATGAGGTTGGTGCCGGTGGACGGGCCGACCCGGCGGCCGAGCAGGCCGGTGAGCGCGTGCATGGCGGCCAGCGAATCGGCGTCGGGCACCTCGACCATGCGGTCCACCACGGTGGGGATGAAGCTGGGTTCCACGCGCGGGCGGCCAATGCCCTCGATGCGCGAACCCGGCGCGGTCAGCGTGGCGTCGCCGCTACGGTGGTAGGCGCAGAACACCGAGCCCTCGGGGTCGGCGACGCAGAGCCGGGTGGCGTGTTGCTGGTAGCGCAGGTGCCGGCCGATGGTGGCGCTGGTGCCGCCGGTGCCGGCACCGACCACGATCCAGCGTGGTACGGGGTGGCGTTCGCGCGCCATCTGTTCGAACATGCTGTGGGCGATGTTGTTGTTGCCGCGCCAGTCGGTGGCGCGCTCGGCGTAGGTGAACTGGTCCATGTAGTGGCCGCCGGTCTCGCGGGCCAGCTGTTGCGCGGCGGCGTAGACCTCGCCCGCGTGCTCCACGAAATGGCAGCGCCCGCCGTAAAACGCGATCTGATCCACCTTCTCCTGCGAGGTGTTGCGCGGCATGACGGCGACGAAGGGCAGGCCCAGCAGCCGCGCGAAATAGGCCTCGCTCACGGCGGTGGAGCCGCTGGACGCTTCCACCACCGTGGTGCCCTGCTGCAGCCAGCCGTTGCACAGCGCGTAGAGAAACAGCGAGCGCGCCAGCCGGTGCTTGAGGCTGCCGGTGGGGTGGGTGGATTCGTCCTTGAGGTAGAGGTCGATGCCGTGCGCGGCCCAGCCCGGCAGGGGCAGGGCGATCAGGTGGGTGTCGGCGCTGCGGCAGAAGTCGGCCTCGATGCGGGCGATGGCCTGGTGCAGCCAGTGGGGTGTGTTCATGTGGTCATTGTGAGGGAGGTTCACCAGTCTTCTTTCACCGCCTGCACGGCGTCGCGGCCGGCGGCGGCGCGCCCGGCCAGCCAGGCGGTGGCGGTGCCGGCGATCACCACGGCCACACACAGTGCCAGCAGCCGCGCCCAGGGCAGCACGAGGTCCATGGTCCAGTGGAAACTTTGCGGGTTGACCACGTGCACCAGCACCAGGCTCACGCCCAAGCCCAGCGCCAGCCCGGCGAGCGCGCCGAGCACCGTCCAGGCCAGGCCTTCGAGCGCGACCACGCCGAGGATCTGCCGCCGCGTCAGGCCGAGGTGCGCCAGCAGGCCGAACTCCTTGCGCCGCGCCAGCACCTGCGCGCTGAAGCTGGCCGCCACGCCGAACAGGCCGATGCCGATCGCCACCGCCTGCAGCCAGTAGGTGACGGCGAAGCTGCGGTCAAAAATGCGCAGCGAGGTGGCACGGATCTGCCCGGCCGATGCGAACTCGATCAGGCCCGCGGCGCCCTGTCGCCCGGCCAGCGCGCGGATGGCTTCGCGCACCGCGTCTTCGTCGGCGCCGGGCTTGAGGTGCAACGCCAGGTCGTTCACGCGCGCGTCGCCCGAGAGGCGCACGTAGTCGGCGCGGTCCATCACCACGCTGCCGTGCTGGCGCGCGTAATCGCGCCAGACGCCGGCGACGAAGAAGCGTGTGTCGCCGCCCGCCGGAAACGCCTGCGCCAGCGCCGGCAGCCAGCCGCCGGGCACCGCGCCGTGCAGGTCCAGCATGGCTTCGCTCACGTACACCGCGACCACACGCTCGCCCGCCGCGGCGGGTGGCAGTGGCACCGGCAGCCCCACCAGCGGCAGCTTCTGGCCGGCGGGTGCGTCGTCGCCCAGGGCCAGCGGTCGCGCGAGCAGGGTCACGGCGGGAAGGCTGGGCTTGAGCTGCAGCGAGGTGGCGCGCAGCGGGTCCACCCGCGCCACGCCCGGCAGGGCGGTCACGGCCATCACGAAGTCGGGCGGCAGGCTGTTGCCATCCCCCAGGCCGCTGCCACCGGAGCGCACATAGAGCTGCGCCGGCAAGACGCCGTCGAGCCACTGCGTGACCGAGTCGCGAAAGCTCGCCACCATCACCGTGAGCGCGACCGACAGCGCCAGGCTGGCGACCACGCCGCTGGTGGCCACGGCGGCGGTCTCGCGCAGGCGGCGCGAGCGCTCGACCGCCAGCAACGGCAGGGCGTGGCGCGCCACCAGCGGCGCCAGGAAGTGCAGCAAGGCGCCCACGGCCAGCGGCAGCGCAGCGATGCCACCGACCAGCAGCAGACCGACCGACACATAGGCCGCCAGCGGGATGCCGCCCACCGGCGGTGCCCAGGCCAGCGCGGCGGCCAGCAGCATGAGCGCCAGCGCCCAGCCGTGGTGCCGGGACGCGCTGCGCCCGCCGCCCAGGCCCTTGAGCGCCAGCGCCGGGGCCAGGGCGGCCGTGGCGCGCGCGGGCCACCAGCCGCCCGCGAGCGCGGCGGCCACGCCCAGCGCGCCGTACAGCAGCGCGGCCGCGGCGCTCCATTGCAGTGGCGGTGCGGCGCCCGAAAAATAACCACCGCCCAGGTCACCGCCGAGCACGCGCAGCGCCAGCGCGGCCAGCGCCGTGCCCAGCGCGATGCCGAGTGCGCTGCCGATCAGGCCCAGCAGCGCCGACTCGGCCAGCACCAGGCGCAGCCGCTCCGGCGCCGAGAGGCCGAGCACGCCCAGCAGCGCGAACTGCTGCTGGCGCCGCGCCACTGACAGCGAGAGCATGGAGAACACCAGGAAGGCGCCGGTGAACAGGGCCACCAGCGCCAGCACGGTGAGGTTGACGCGGTAGGCGCGCGACAGGTTGCTGGCGCGTTCACCCGCCTGCTCGGGGCGTTGCGCGATCACGCTGGGCGGCAGGTCCAGCGCGGCGAGCACCGCATCGGGCTTCGCACCCGGGGCCAGACGCAGGTCGATGCGGCTGAGCGTGCCCACGCGGTCCGTCAGCGCCTGCGCGGCGGCCACGTCCATCACCAGCAGCGCCGCGCCGGGGGCGTTCACGGTACCGGCCACGCGCACGCTCTGCAGGCGCAGGCCGGTCTGCACCTGCAGCCGGTCGAGGGCCGCACCGTCCCGGGCCAGCGCTTCGCGGGCGGCGGGGTTGAGGAACACCGCGTCGGGGGCAAAGATGTCCAGCCGCCGGGCCGCACCGCCGTCGTCCTGGTGCGCCAGCACCGGCATGAGCGCGGGCGAAATCCGGGCCACCACCAAGGCGTCCACACCGACGATCTTCACCGGCAGCTTGCGGTCGCCGGGCAGCAGCACGGCGGTGGGCCACTCCAGCACCGGGCTGGCCAGCGCCACATCGGGGTGCGCCGCCACACGCTCCAGCAAAGCGTCGTCCAGCGCACCCTGGCGCGCACGCAGCTCCAGGTCGGGCTGGCCGTTGACGGCGCTCACCGCGCTGGAGAACTCGGCCAGCGCCGAGGCGTTGATCAGCTGCACCGCGAACGCCAGCGCCACACCCAGCATCACCGCCACCACGGCCGAGGCGGTGCGCCACGGATGGTGGCGCAGTTCTTGCAATGAGAAGGTGGTCAGCAGCGCGCGCATGGGTTTGAGCTTACCGCCCGCCCGGTGCGCCTGCCAGGGCATGCGCAGGCGGTCCGGTTGGTGCGGCATCGCACCGAAGCCCGAGGGCCGGGCGCGTAAGATTCTTTCTCTTTCAACTGGAGCTCACCGTCCCCCCGGCGCACAACGGCGCTGCCGCGCTGCACCCGCAGCCCCAACCCTTTTTTTACGGTGATCCCCATGGTTCGCATCCACCTCGCCATCGACCTCAACTACACGGTCAACCCGCCCTCGGCGGACTTCATCTTCAACATCCAGGCGGCGCTCTCGCCACAGCAGATCGTGGTCTGGGAAGAGCTGCAGGTCAGCCAGCCGGTGCCGCTGGTCATGCACACCGACGCCGCCACACGCAACCGCACCTTGCGCCTGACGGCAGGCGCAGGCCCGTTGCAGGTGCGCTACCGCGCCACGCTGGACATCCGGCACCACGTCGCCGCGCCCGAAACCGTGTTCGAGACCCCGGTGGCCCAGCTGCCCACCGACGCGCTGGTCTACATCTACCCCAGCCGCTACTGCCAGTCGGACTGCGTCACCGCGCTGGCCAACTCCCTGTTCGGGCAGATGCCGCAAGGCTATGGCCGCGTGCTGGCGATCAAGGACTGGGTGCAGAGCCAGGTCACGTTCCAGTCCAACACCAGCAATTCCATGACCTCGGCGCTGGACACCCTGAACGACCACAAGGGCGTCTGCCGCGATTTCGCCCACCTCATGATCACGATGTGCCGTGCGCTCAACATCCCGGCGCGCTTCACCACCGCGATCGACTTCGGCGCCGACCCGGCCCTGGGCCCGACCGATTTCCACGCCTACGTCGAGGTCTACCTCGGCCACCGCTGGTACCTGTTCGATCCCTCCGGCACCGCCATTCCCATGGGCTTCGTGCGCATCGGCACCGGGCGCGACGCCGCCGATGCCTCGTTCGCCACCATCTTTGGCGGCGTGCAGGCGCAGGCCCCCGTCATCGACATCTCGGCCCAGGTGAACCCGCAGAACGGCTGGCAGATGCCGGTGCACCGCACCGAGGCGCTGTCCACCGACAGCGGCTGGCACACCGGCTTCTGACCGGTCCCGGGGGCTGGCGGGCCGGCGAGGCCGATCCGCCCGTCCGCCGGCGCCAGGCCCGGGCCGCGCCTGTGGCCTAATAAGGGGTTTTCAACTTTTCTCTCTGGAACCGACATGGGCAACAAAATCGTCACCGAAGCCGACCGCAAAGCCACCCCCCGTCCCACGCCCATCGCAGGCATGACCCTGGTCAGCCCTGGCCGCGGTCAGCGTGTGAGTCTGGAACGTGGCGTGGCCACCCGCTCGAAGAAGAACCCCGGCAAGCGCTCCAACAAGGGCGGCTGATCGGCTGTTCTGCCGACCTCCGGGTCGGCACCCTGAAAAAGGTCCGTTGCGGACCTTTTTTGTTTTCCGGAAGTGCTTTCGGGCTCCGTGCTCTCAGCGCCGGAACGTGAGGAAGCGGCCTTTGTAGGCCTCGCCGCCTTCCAGCGTCTTGTCGGCCGTGCGCATGGTCAGGCGGTAACCCAGGGCGGCCATCTCGCGGCAGAAGGCGCTGCGGTTGCTGCGGTCCGGGTCCACGATGATGATTTCGGCGTGCAGCGTCGCGTGCTGGTCGATGAAACGCGCGAGCTGGGCCGGCTGCTGGCGTTCGTAGAGCACGTCGCTGCCGATGATGAGGTCGAAGCGGCCCAGCCCGCTGGCGCCGCTGGCGTCGTCGAGCGCCCAGTTGCCGGCCTGGTAGGGCAGCGGGCCCAGGCCGTTGGCGAGCAGGTTTTTTTGCAGGAAGGCCTCGGTCAGCGGATGCCAGTCGGTCACGGTCACGTCGCCCGCCCGGCGGTGGATCACCAGGCTGGCCAGCGCCAGGCCGGCGCCGATCTCCAGGATGCGTTTGCCTTCGATGGCGTGGTTGTGCATGGCCAGGGCGAGCACGCGCGCTGACGGCCAGACCTGGCCAAACAGGGGCCAGCCCGAGGCGCCCATGCCCGCGTCTTCGGCGCTGCCTAACGGGTCAGCGTATTGCTGGTTGTCGAGCAGGGAGCGGACGTCGTAGTCCAGTCCACCGATGTTGACGGTCTGTTGACGGACCTCGTAGCCGGGCATGGTGTGTTCTTTTCATGGTGCGTGTGCGGTGTGAAACGGTTCTGGTCGAACGGGCACAGCGCTTCCATGGGCACCATGGGCAGGGGCATGCGGGCCGAGGAGGCAATCTCGCGGGTGGGCCGCGCAATGGCTGCGGGCCCGGACCACGGTAACACAGGGGGTGGATGCGCCGTGTAATGAAATCTTTCGATGTATATTTCACCGGCATATTGCAGGGAGCGAACACACATGACACGACCACATCGATGGATCACCACCTTGAGCCTGTGCCTGCTGGCGGGGCTGGTGCAGACCGGCTGCTCGACGGCGGCAAAAGCCGTTGACCAGGCACACATCAGCGGCCAGCAGCGCGACTTCGACAAGCAGACCGGCATCCTGCGCAAGCACATGCAGGAGCTGCAGGCGCGCGGCGATCCGCTGGGGGACTACTACTACGCGCTGGCGAATTCGGACGGCTGGATCCACGACGTCACCGACCCGAAGGCCATCACGGCGCTGTTCGAGAAGGCGGCGGCCAAGGGGTCGATGGACGCGAAGATCCTGCTGGCGCTGCAGGTGGCGATGGACGAGCCCATCCCTGGACAACTGGACGACGGCCAAGGGCCGGGGCGGGATCTGGCGCAGTGGGAGCGTGGTTTGGCGCAGTTGCTGCCGCTGTTGCAGCAGCAATGCAGCGCCCGGCGGCTGGTGCTCGATATGGGCAAGCCCCGGGTCCGCCACTACTCCATTGCCTACAAGGTGTGGCCTACGTTTCGAGATGGCTACTACCGCTACAACAGCGGCGGCAGTCGCACCTTGTTGCGCGATCCGGATCGGCAGAAGGTCTGGGAGTCCATCCACAGAAGTTGCCCCATTCCGCAAAACGAGTGGCTGTACGAATGAGGGGTTCTCATGGGCAACAGACCGTCAAACCAAGCTGCGCAACCCGTTAACGTCCTAGACGCTGCCATCGGCATGCGCCTTGCCTATTGGGCCTATGAACACAAAGATGTTCAGAAAGCGGAGAAGGTCGCTACCTACCCGGACGCATGGGAGCACGCAAAACCAGGCTTTCATCTCCCGGCCGATTGGCCTGTTGCCCGACAAGATGCCGAAGGCCGTTTGTTGCCCGGCAGCCCTGAAGGCTGGAACACCCAGCACAACGCCGATGGCCAGCTGGAGAACCAGTTCAAGGTCTCCATCAACACCGAAACTCGGCAGATCACCTTCGATTTCAAAGGCTCCGATGCCTGGAGCAACTGGAAGTCCGACCTGGGCAACGCCGGCGCCAGCGAGTTCGCCAAGATCCAGGAACAGGCGCAACGGGCTTTCGAAGCCCTCAAGAACGACGAGCGCTACAAAGGCTACCGCTTCGCTGCCACCGGCCACAGCCTGGGCGGCGGCATGGCGCAGAGCTTCGCACTCCGGAACAACATCGACGCGTACGTCTACAACAGCCTGCCCATCGCGCGCGAAACCATCCGTGGCGACTACTTCAAGGACGCGGGTGGTTATGACAGAGCGCTGGAGCGTTACCAGGCCCCGGGCCGGCAGGTGCACGATGTGCGCACGCCCAACGACATCGCCACCTACAACTACGAAGGGGTGTGGCAGGGCCAGTACCTCAGTCGCCGCATGGGGCAGGAGCCCACCGTCTTGCCGGGCCCGTCCGTGCCTAACTTCCTCAAGACCGCGCTTGTGCTCAGCGGCAGCGGCACACTGGTGGCCGGGGCGATCATGGGCCAGGATCACGCCAACCAGGCCCTGTTCGACGCCCAGCAAGGGCTGTCGGTGAATGCCCAGGGCCGCTATCGCATTCCCGAAGGCCATGCCGATTTCGCCCGGGTGCCACCCGAAGCGCGCCAGCTGTTTGCCAAGCTGGGCGAATCGCCGGTGATCAAGGCCAGTTGCGTGGCGACCAGCGACGATGTTTCGCCGTTCGACCGGTTTCACATCCGGCACGAAGACGGCAGCATGGAGCACATCGGTGTCAACACCCGCACGGGCGACGTCGAGATCGACCACTACGACAAGCGCGGCCAGCGCACCCTGATCGAGATGAACGGCCGTCGCGCGCAGCCGGCCCGGGTCACCGAATTCGATGCGGAGGGCAAGCCCATCAAGACCGAAACCGTGGCCATGCGGGAAGGCTCGCCACCCAGCGGGCATGAGCAGACCCGAACGGCCCAAGCCGAACCCCGGAAGCCGGCGCCCGAAGCCGCTCCCGCGCTGAGCCCGCGGCAGCAGGCGCAGTTCTCACAGGCCTATCGGCAGACCAGCGAAGCGCTGCAGCGCCAGGGCTTGACCCCCACGCAGATCAGCCAGGTCTGCGCGGCGGCGGTGGCGCACTGCGCGCGCGTGGACCAAGGGGAGCCCGAGCGCTTCCTGGTGAGCAAGGATGGGCAGCGCCTGGGGGTCGTGCACGAGGGGCGCATCCTGAGCGAGATGCCCATCGCTCCGGCGCTCGCACGCGGCACCGAAGCGCATCTGGCGCAGGCGGCGCAGCAGCGCGAAACCACACCGACGGTGAACGAACAGGCCCAGGCGAGCCAGCGCCTGGCGTCAGCGCCGCAGACCCCGGCGCCCGTGCGGATCTGAGGAACAAGGCCCCACCACGCACCGCCTCGCTCTACAATCCGCAGCTTCACCGGGGGTGCCGGGCCCGCAATCAAGTGGGCAGCGGCTGAGAAATACCCCTCTCACCTGATCTGGGTTGTGCCAGCGTAGGGAGCGTGAGCAGCCGGCCGCCGATGGATGCGTTGCCGTCCCTGTCAGACGCTTCCCGTGGCGTTTTTTCGACAAGGCGGCTTCACATGCAACGGCGGTTTTTTTCTGCGGCACTGGTTTCTGTTTCCCTCGCGGCCCTGGGCGCAGCGCCCGTGGCCTGGGCACAGGCGGTGCCGCTGCGCGTGCTGACCCACGGTTCGTTCGACCTGCCCAAGGAGCTGCTGGCGCAGTTCGAAAAAGACGCGGGCGTGAAGCTGCAGATCGTCAAGGCGGGTGACGCCGGCGAGATGGTCAACAAGCTGATCCTCACCAAGGCCCGGCCCATCGCCGACGTGGTCTACGGCATCGACAACACCTTGCTGCCGCGCGCCATGGCCGCGAAGGTGCTCGACGCATACGCCGGTCCCGCTGCGCAGCGCGCCTCGGCCGCCGCCATGGCCGAGGGCGCCGACAAGACCGGTGTGGTTTCGGGCGTGGTCCCGGTGGACTACGGCTTCGTGAACCTCAACGTCGACAAGGCCTGGTTCGCCAGCAAGGGCCTGGCGCTGCCGACCTCGCTCGAAGACCTCGCCAAGCCCGCCTACGCCAAGCTGCTCGTGGTGCAAAACCCGGCCACGTCCAGCCCTGGCCAGGCCTTCGTCTTCGCCACCATCGTTGGCCTGGGCGAAGAGGCCGCGTTCACATGGTGGGGCCAGATGCGCGCCAACGGCGTGAAGGTGGTCAAGGGCTGGACCGAGGCCTACTACACCGAGTTCACGCGCAACGGCGGCACTCGGCCCATCGTCGTGAGCTACGCCAGCAGCCCGGCGGCCGAGGTGTTTTACGCCAAGGAGAAGCTGAGCGTCTCGCCCACAGCCAACCTGTTCCTCAAGGGCGGTGTGTTCCGCCAGGTTGAGGGCGTGGCGCTGGTGAAGGGTGGCAACCCGGCCGCGCGCGATGCCGCCGCCAAGTTCATCGAGTTCCTGCGCTCGGCCCCGGCCCAGCAGGCGCTGCAGACCACGATGTGGATGTTCCCGGCCGAAGCTGGCTCGGCGCGTGTGGACGTGATGAAGGCGCACGCGAGTGAGCCAGCTTCGTTTGACAACCCCAGCGCCACCGACATGAGCAGCAAGGCCAAGACCTGGCTGCAGCGCTGGACCAAGGTGGTCCTGAAATAAACCCCATGCCGCGCCCGCCAGCCCGCTGGCTGCTGCCCGCGCTGCCGCTGGCCTTTCTGGCGCTGCTGCTGGTGGCGCCGGTCGTGCGGCTGCTGGCCGAGGGCTTGGGCGCGGGGGAATGGTCCGGTGGCGAGCCGCTGCGCTGGCTCGATGTCTGGCAGGACGACTTCCTGCGCTGGCGCGTGTTGTGGTCCCTGGCCCAGGCGGCGATCACCTGCGCACTGGCCCTGGTGCTGGGCCTGCCCGTGGCCTGGGTGCTGGCGCGGCTGGAGTTCCCGGGCCGCGCGCTGGTGCTGCGCCTGCTGATGTTGCCCTTTGTTGTGCCCACGCTGGTGGCCGCGCTCGGCGTGCTGGCGCTCTGGGGGCCGCGCGGTCTGCTGGGTGCGCCGCTGGCCGGGGCCGGCATCGAGCTGGAGGACACGCCCTGGCTGCTGCTATATGGCAACCTGTTCTTCAACCTCTGCGTGGTGGTCCGCGCCGGCGTGGACGCGCTGGAACAGGTGAGCGCGCCGCGCGTGGCCGCCGCACGCACGCTGGGTGCCACGCCCTGGCGCGCCTTCTGGCGCGTGGAGTGGCCGGCGATTGCACCCTGGCTGGTCTCGGCGCTGTGCCTGGTGTTCCTCTACTGCTTTGCCGGTTTCGGTCTCGCGCTGATCCTGGGCGGACAGGATTACGCCACGGTCGAGGTCGAGATCTACACCCTGGTGGCACACGAGCTGGAACTGGGCCAGGCGGGCGTGCTCGCGGTCTGGATGCTGCTGCTGACCGGCGCCGTGGCGCTGGCCTACGCCTGGCTGGAGAAGCGGCTCGCGGCGCCCGGCCGCGTGTCACCGGTGGCGCGCCAGCGTCCCCGCAGCGGTGCGCAGTGGTCGGCGGTGGGTGCCGCGTTGCTGGTGTTGTTCGTCGTGTGCGCGGCGCCGCTGCTGGCCATCGTCTGGCGCGCGGCGCAGGCATTGCTGGGCGGGCAGGGCGCGGCCGTTCTGTTCGAAGCCGACACGCGCGCGGCCCTCTGGAACACGCTGCGCTTCACCGCCCTGGCGCTGACCCTGGCTACCGTGCTCGGCCTCACGCACGCGCTGGCGGTACGCGCGCTGGACGTGGCGAGCCTGCAGCGCCACGCCAGCGAGGCGCGCGGCGTGCTGGCGCTGGCCTGGCGCGCGGCGGCCTTCCTGCCCTTTGTGGTCTCGCCGGTCACGGTCGCGTTCGGCCTGTTGCTGCTCTACCCGGACTGGACCGCGAGCCTGGCCCTGCTGGTGGCCGCCTACGCGCTGCTGGCCTACCCCTTCGTGGCCAAGTCGCTCACCGCCGCGCTCGACAGCCTGCCCGCCAGCTACGCGCAGGCCGCGGCCACGCTGGGTGCGCGGCCATGGCGCGTGTTGTGGCGGGTCACATTGCCGCTGGTGGCGCCCGCACTGCGGCGTGGCATGGCCTTCGCCGCCGCCACCGCGCTGGGCGAGTTCGCCGTCACGTTGTTCCTTTCGCGCCCCGAGTGGACCACGCTCACGACGCTGATCTACCAGCACCTCGGCCGTCCCGGCGCCGCCAACCTCGACGCGGCGCTGGTGCTGGCCTGTGTGCTGATGGGGATGGCGCTGGCCGCGTTCACCCTGATAGAAGGACCGGCGCAGAAGGACAATGACGCCCATGCTTGAACTGCGCGACATCACCAAACAATGGGACCACCGCCCGCTGCTCGACGGCGTGAGCCTGAGCGTGGCCGCGGGTGAGACCGTGGCCCTGCTGGGGGCCTCGGGCAGCGGCAAGAGCACCCTGCTCAAGATCGTGGCCGGGCTGGACGCGCCAGAGGCGGGCAGCGTGTGGTTCGACGGCGTGGACATCACGGCCCTGCCGCCCGAGCAGCGCGGCTTTGCGCTCATGTTCCAGGACTTCGCGCTGTTCCCGCACCTCAACCTGCAGGACAACGTGGCCTTCGGTCTGGTGGAGCAGGGTGTGCGCCGCAGCGAGGCACGCAATCAGGCCCGCATCATGCTCGCGCGCTTCGGCCTCGCTGGTCAGGCGCTGCGCAAGGTCTGGACGCTCTCGGGCGGTGAACAGCAGCGCGTGGCGCTGGCGCGTGCGCTCATCACGCAGCCGCGCGCCCTGCTGCTCGACGAACCCTTCAGCGCGCTCGACGCCACCCTGCGCGAACAGCTGCGCACCGAGTTCCGCGAACGCATCACCGAGGCCGGCATGACCGCCATCCTCGTCACCCACGACGAACAGGAAGCCCGCGCCATGGCGCAACACGCCTGGGGGCTGCAGGGCGGGAAGCTGGTCTCACTCTGGTGAGGGTCTGGCTCCCTCTCCCGGGCGCGGGAGAGGGTTGGGGTGGGGGCTCGTGGCCGCTGGCACAATGATCCAGCACCCGCCGTGAGGTGCTTTCACGGTCTCAATCCAACGGGAGTTCACATGGGCTGGTTTTCGAAATCCACCGACGGTTTTTTCCTCAGCACCACCACGCCGCCCGGCATCGAGCTGAAGCAGTACCTGGGCGTGGTCAACGGCGAAGCCATCATTGGCGCCAACATCTTCCGCGACATGTTCTCGTCGGTCCGTGACGTCGTGGGCGGGCGCGCCGGCGGCTACGAGCGCGCGCTGGCCGGTGCACGCGACGCGGCGATGGACGAACTGATCGAGGCGGCGAAACAGATGGGCGCCAACGGTGTGATCGGCATCGACTTCGACTACGAAGTCATGGGCGAGACCAACGGCATGATGATGGTCGCCGTCAGCGGCACGGCGGTCAAACTGGGCTGAGGACCACCGCATGCCCATGGACGCCTACATCCTCATCGGCAACGCCAACACCCGCAAGACCTCGGTGGTGCGCAGCCTCACCGGCTGTTTCAACCGCAGCGTGCGCGACATCCAGCTGCAAGGCAGCCGGCGACCGCAGCGTTTCTATGCCCGGGTCGGCACCCTGCAGATCACCCGGACCTCGATCGAACATTTCATCCATGAAGTGGACCGTTCGCGTTGTGAAGCGGTGGTGTTCTGCCTCTCGCCCACGGCGCACAAGACCGACCTGGAGGAATTTCCCGACGCCCAGACCTACGTGGCCGCCCTGCGCGAACGGGGCTGGCGCATCAAGGGCGTGGCGGTGCTGGGCCAGGACGGCGGCGGGGTGCGCGCGCCCAACCTGCGGCAGTACATCCAGGCGCCGACCGCGCCCGTCAATCTGACGGCGCGTGACGTGCGGGCGCAGTTCGGGTGGTTTTGATCGACCCGCGCCGGGCTCAGCGGCGCTGCGATCCGATGACTTCCTTGAAGACCAGCGTAGTGGATTCAGGCTTCTTCGCCCATTCAGAGGCGCCGCAAACCAGTTCGTCGGAGAACCGGTTCCAATAAATATCGTCCCACGCCCGTTGTCCGCTGACCTCCGCTTTGAACCAGTGAGGACCGGAGGCATATAGCCGCCGCACGGCAACCTTATTGGCAAGTTTGACCTTGGTTCCAACGGGTGTGTCTCCCCGTTGGGTTGTGACGACGCAGCTTTCCTCGGTCAGATGACCGAGTCGTCGAGCCACATCCCGGTCGGCATCATCCAGCAGCGAGGACCCGGAGGTCAGATCAATGGTCGCCAGACAACCGCTGAGCAAAGTCAAAGAAACAACTGACAGCAGTACAAATGTCCTGAGTGATTGCATGGTTCCTCCCTCGAATTTCGGTTCGGAACCGTGGCACACCGACTCCGCCGTGTGGCGATCTTACGTCTCAGCTACCGCGCAGCGCGCGCAGGATCTTCTGCCCGCCGCGCCCGTTCACTTCCTGCCCCAGCCGCGCCTGCTCCAGGCGAATGGCTGAGCGGCTCTTTTCACCCAGCATGCCGTCCACCTCGCCGATGTCGTGGCCGCGCAGGATCAGCAGGCCTTGCAGTTCGCGGCGTTCGGCGCGTGAGATGCCCGGGTCGTCGGTGGGCCACGCAGTGGTGAAGGGGCCGGCGCCGCGCAGGCGGTCGCTCAGGTGGGCGATGGCGAGACCGTAGCTCTCGGCGGCGTTGTAGCTGTAGACCGCGTCGAAGTTCTTGAACACGAGGAAGGCCGGGCCTTGCGCGCCCGAGGGCGTCATCAGGCCGGCCGGGCCGGGACCGCCGGGCAGGGGAGAGCCGTCCACGCGGCGCACGCCGCGCGCGGACCATTCGCTCAGGGGCCGCTTGCTGCGGCGGCCTTCCTGTGTGGTGTTGAAGCCGTCCGGCAGCTTCACCTCGAAGCCCCAGGGCTGGCCGGTCTGCCAGCCGGCCTTGGCGAGGAAGTTCGCGGTGGAGGCGAGCGCGTCGGTGGTGCTGTCCATCAGGTCGCGGCGACCGTCGCCGTCGAAATCGACGGCCAGGCGTTCGAAGGTGGTCGGCATGAACTGCGTGTGGCCGAAGGCGCCGGCCCACGAGCCGACGAGCCGCTCGGGTGCGATGTGTCCGCCCTGCAGGATGCGCAGCGCGGAATAGAACTCGCCTCGGAAGAAGGTCTGGCGCCGGCCGTTGCACGACAGCGTGCCCAGCGCCTGCACCAGCGGGTATTTTCCGAAGTTCTGGCCGAAGTTGCTCTCGACACCCCAGACCGCCACCACGGTGGCCGGGTCGACGCCGTAGCGTTGCTGCACGCGCGCCAGCGTCTCGGCGTGCGTCGCGAGCATGGCGCGCCCTTCGGCCACGCGTTCCTCGTCGACCAGGCCGCTGAGGTAGTCCCAGATCGGCATGCGGAACTCGGGCTGGTAGTCCAGCTTCTCGATCACGCTCATGTCGGGCTGCAGGTCCTGGGTGAAGCGGCGGTAGGCCGACTCGGAAACCCCGGCGGCCCGGGCGGCGCCCTGCAGGCTGTCAATGCAGCGGGTGAACTCTTCGGGCGGCGAGGTCTGAGCGAACGCGGGCAGGGTGATGGCCAGGGCGGCCAGTTGCAGGATGTGTTTCATTTCTTCATGCCGCCCAGGTCGAACCGTGCTCTGGAACCATCGCCTGCCAGCGCAGCTCGGTTTCGATGCGGTGGCGCAGCGCGTCGGAGGCCCCCATGTCGCCGTGCGTCACGAACACGCGGTGCGGTGCGGCGGGCAGGGCGCGCAGCCAGTCCATGAGCTGGCTGGCGTCGGCGTGCGCCGAGGCCGATTTCATCTGCACCACCTCGGCGCGCACGGGCACGTCCTGCCCGTGGATGCGCAGCTTGGTCGCGCCGTCCGACAGGCTGGCGCCGCGCGTGCCGGGCGCCTGGTAGCCGGTGAGCACCACCATGTTGCGGTGGTGGCCGAGGTACTGCACCAGGTGGTGCAGCACGCGCCCGCCCGTGGCCATGCCGGCGGCGGCCAGCACGATCTTGGGGCCGTGTTGTTGGGCGATGGCTTTGGACTCGTCGGCCGAGCGCGTCATCTTGGCCACGTGCTCCATGTCGCGGCATTGCGCGGCGCTCAGCCGGTGTTCGCCGATGTGGCGCTCGTAGAGGTCGGTGGTGTGGATGGCCATGGGGCTGTCCAGGTACACCGGCAGGCTGTGCGGCAGCACGCCGTTGGCCTTGAGCAGGGCGATGGCGTGCAGGATCTCCTGCGCGCGGCCCACGGCGAACACCGGCACCACGGCCGTACCGCCGCGCGCGGCCACGCGCGCCAGCGCCGGGCCCAGTTCAGCCAGCACGTCTTCCTCCGGGTGCTCGCGGTCGCCGTAGGTGGACTCGACCACCACCACGTCGGCCGCTGGCGGCTGGTCGGGCGGATTCATCAGCGAATCGTCGGGCCGGCCCAGGTCGCCCGAGAACAAGATGCGCTTGCCACCCACTTCCAGCAGCAGGCTGGCCGCGCCGAGGATGTGGCCCGCACTGGTGAAGCTCGCCTTCCAGCCGTGCAGCGGCTCAAAGACCTGGTGCATGGGCACGGTGCGGATCAGCTTGAGACTGTCCAGCGCGTCGCTCTCGGTGTAGAGCGGCAGCGCGGGCGCGTGTTTGCTGAAGCCTTTGCGGTTGGCGAAATTGGCGTCTTCCTCCTGGATGTGGCCGCTGTCGGGCAGCAGGATCTGCGCGAGGTCGCGCGTGGCCGGCGTGGCCCAGACCTTGCCGCGAAAACCCTCCTTGGCCAGCAGGGGCAGGTAGCCGCTGTGGTCCAGGTGTGCGTGTGTCAGGATCACGGCGCCAATGTGGTTCGGCATCACCGGCAGCGGGTCGCGGTTGCGCAGGCGCAGCTGCTTGTAGCCCTGGAACAGGCCGCAGTCCACCAGCACGCTCTGACCGTTGAATTCAATCAGGTATTTGGAGCCGGTGACGGTGCCGGCCGCGCCGAGGAATCGGATGTGTACATTCATGCGAACCATCTTACCCCTCGGGTGCCCGGATGACCCGCGTGCACAGGGTGCCAGACGGGGCTTTGGCATTCCGGGCCGAACCGCTCAGAATGCGGGAGAACGCAACCCGGTTCCGCTGAATCGGCGCGCTGCAAAACACCACACACCGGAGCGCTGTCCATGGCCATTCAGGCGGTTGTTTTTGATGCCTACGGCACCTTGTTCGACGTGTATTCGATCGGCGCGCTGGCCGAACGCCTGTACCCCGGCCAGGGTTCGGCGATCTCGACCCTGTGGCGCGACAAGCAGATCGAATACACGCGCCTGATTTCGCTGTCGGACCCCGACGGCGAAAACGGCAGCCGCCACTACCGGCCGTTCTGGGACCTGACCCGCCAGGCCTTGCGCTACGCTCTCCAGCGGCTGGGCCTGCCGCTGTCGGACGCGAACGAAGAAGCGCTGATGGCGCAGTACGCGCAGCTCACCGCTTTCCCGGAAAACCACGGTGTGCTGCAGACCCTGCGCGGGCGTGGCATGACCACCGCGATCCTGTCCAACGGCAACCCCGAGATGCTGGCCTCGGCCGTGCAGAGCGCGGGCATGGCCGATCTGCTGGACCATGTGATCTCGGTTGACGGCGTGCGCCAGTTCAAGACCATGCCGGTGGCGTATGGTGAGGTGGCCCGTCACATCGTGGCCGAGAAGGCGGATGTGCTGTTCGTCTCCAGCAACGCGTGGGACGTGCTCGGCGCCACCTGGTTCGGCTTCACCACCCTGTGGATCAACCGCCAGGGCTTGCCCTTCGAGACCATCGGGCGGCGGCCCGACCACACGGGATCCGACCTGCGCGCGGTGCTGGATGTGCTGGGGCCGGTTGCGTGAGGGGATGACCCCGAGGTATCGGCTTGCTATGGCTCCGGAGCGTCACACCGCCGCACGAAGAGGTCCAGCCCAGGGCACCGTCGGGCCGGCTTTGCCGGACGGCCAGTGCCGCCCCCTTGAGGGGGGCGCGCGCAGCGCGGCGGGGGTGCTTCGATTCAGCCCAGGCTGGCGTCCAGCATCAGCATGAAGATGAAGCCGGCCATGAGCGTGACCGAGGCCATGCCTTCGAAGCCGTTGCGGTGTGTCTCGGGAATGATCTCGTGGCTCACCACGAAGATCATCGCGCCCGCGGCCACCGCGAGACCGATGGGGTAGAAGGCCGGCAGGCTGCCGAGCAGGGCCAGGCCCGTGATGGCGCCGAAGGGCTCGGCCAGACCGGAGAGCGCGGCCACCGACCACGACTTGCCCGCACTCTGGCCGAGCGTGCGCAAGGCCATCGCCACGATCAGGCCTTCGGGCATGTTCTGCAGGCCGATCGCCAGCGCCACCGAAGCGCCCGCGTTCACCGGCGCGCCGCCGTCCACGCCGAGCGCCGTGCCGGCGTAGGCCGCGCCCACCGCCAGTCCTTCGGGCACGTTGTGGATCAGGATCGCCAGCACCATCAACCAGGCGCGCTGGGTGGCGCCCGGGTCGCGGCCATCGGTCGTGGTCCATGGCGCGGCGTGGCCGGTGGCGGCCGGGGGCAGCACCGCGTGTTCGTGCGGCAGGGCGCGGTCGATACCGATCATCAGCAGCATGCCCAGCGTGAGGCCGATGGCGGTGAGCCCGGCTGCGCCGGTGCGTGCCGACCCGGTGGATGCGAGCAGGGCCTGCCCGGCGTCAATCGACGGCAGGAGCAGCGCGAAGATCGCTGCGGCCAGCATCACGCCCGCGGCGAACGACATGAGCGCCGACTCCTGGCGCTTGCTCACGCGCTGCACCAGGAACACCGGCAAGGCGCCCACGGCGGTGGCCAGTGCAGCGAGCAGCGATGCCTGCACACCCGCCGTCATGGCGCTGCTGGCGCCGGTGGCGTCCCACCAGACGCGGGTAGGCGCCCAGAAGGTGCTGCCCGCGGCCAGCCCGGCCATCAGCAGCAGGCCGGCACCGAGCGCGAACAGGGCGTTGCGCAGTGCGTGTGGTGGCACCGGCAGTTCCAGGCGCTGCATCTGGAACCACACAGGCTGGATCTGGCGGATGAGGGCGGTCATGGCGGGCTCCTGGGGTAGGGCAATCGGGGTTGATGGATAGTTTGCAAAAAACTATCAAAAAACGCCATTCAATTGTTCCGATGGAGGCCATAGCCGCCGCCTGGTGCAAACCGGATTCAGCCTTTCACGCCATGGTCACCGCGACGAAGGCCAGCATGAAGATCAGCAAGGCCGCCATGCCGGGCAGGATGAGCGGCATGTAGTGGATGACTCCCTCAAGGATGTCTTCCGCCTGCTCTTCGGCATACGCGCGCAACTCCGGGTCTGAATATTCCAGCGGGTGGTTGGACATCGCCTGGTCTGGGGGTGGGTGGATGTGTTGCATGGCAATCTCCTTGAAAAGGTTCACCGGCCATGCGGCTGTCGCTGCCTGTTTGAGCCAACGGCGATGCCGCAATCGCAGCCTGATCCGAGTGCGGGCCCGCGTCAACCACGTCGGCGTTGTGGCCTTTTTCTTTTCAGATGGCGCAGCGGTTCAGCCAGCCCCAGCCAGATCCAGCCGCTGGCCAGCGCGGGGGCCTTGTGTATCAGACCCGTTGCGCGCTCAGGCAGAATGTCCAGCGCGGCTGCGCGTTTGCATCCGCATTGATGGTGGGCCGCACGATGAACATGGATGACGCTATCTCCGAAGAGGAACTGGCCGCCCTCGAAGTGACGCTGCCCACCGCGCTGGAGCTTTGCCGGCTGGGACTGGCCTCGATGATCGACATTCGTCAGACCTTCGAGATCGAGATGAAAGGCGCAATCCCGGACAGCGTGCACATCCCCTTGTTCGAGGTCAAGCGCATGCTCGGCCACACCTTGACCGAGGACGAGCAGGACATCCTGGACGCGGGCAAGCCGAAGGACATGGATGCCATGTCCTTCTTTTCAATGATCAATCAGTTGCACCACGCGCGCGATCACTTGCTGCTGTGTGTCTGCAACAGCGGTCGGAGAAGCCTCGCCGCGGCATCGCTGCTTCGCTCACTGGGCTATCCGAAGGCCTTGTCTGTGGCCGGTGGCTTCCAGGCTTGGAAGAAGCTGAATGATGTGGCGCTGAAAACGGCACCGCCATCCACTGCAAGCTGAGTGGCGGAGCCGCCGGGATACGCCCCTCAATATCCCACCGCCTGCCCGTCGCGCCGCGGATCGCTCGCCGCCACGTAGCCCTCGCTCGCCGGGTCGCCGAGGCGCCAGATGAACTGCCCCGCGCCGAAGTCCTGGTAGGGGTCGTCGATCAGGCGGGTCTGATGGCCCAGGTCTTTCAGGCCCTGCACCGTGGCCGGGTCCATGGCGGATTCGACGTTGATGTGCAGCCCGGCGTCGAAGCGCCAGCGCGGCGCGTCGCAGGCGGCCTGCACGCTCTGGCCGTGGTCCAGCAAACGCACGAGGGTCTGCACATGGCCCTGGGGCTGCATGTTGGCGCCCATGACGCCGTAGCTCATCACCGGCTGGCCGTCTTTCGTGAGGAAGGCGGGAACGATGGTGTGGAACGGCCGCTTGCCTGGCGCCACCAGGTTGGCCGTGTTGCGACCCGGGCTGGCCTGCAGGTTGAAGCCGTGGCCGCGGTTCTGCAGGCTGATGCCGAACAACGGTTCCACGGTGCCCGAGCCGAAGCCCATGTAGTTGCTCTGGATGAAGCTGACCATCATGCCGCTCTCGTCGGCCGCGCTGAGGTACACCGTGCCGCCCTTGGAGGGGTTGCCGGCACCGAAGTCCTGCGCGCGCTGCCGGTCGATCAGCTTCGCGCGTTCGCGCAGGTAGGCCGGATCGAGCATCTGTTCGGTGCTCACGGCCATCGCGGCGGGTTCGGCCACGTAGCGGTAGACGTCGGCGAAGGCGAGCTTCATGGCTTCGATCTGCAGGTGTTGCGCGGCCACGCTGTCCACCGGCATCGCGGCGAGGTCGAAGTTCGAGAGGATACCCAGCGCGATCAGCGCGGCGATGCCCTGGCCGTTGGGCGGGATCTCGTGCAGCGTGTGGCCGCGGTAGTCCTGGCCGATGGGCGCGACCCACTCGGGGTGGAAGGCCGCCAGGTCGGCCTCGGTCAGCGCGCCGCCGTGTTGCGCCGCGAAGCGCGCCAGCGCCTGCGCGATGGGGCCGCGGTAAAACGCCTCTCCTTTCGATTCGGCGATGGCGCGCAGGCCGCGCGCGGCGGCCGGAAACTTGAACAGTTCACCCACCTGCGGCGCGCGGCCCCAAGGCAGGAAGTGCTCGGCAAAGCCGGGCTGGCTTTGCAGCTCGGGCGTGGCCGCGGCCCATTTCTGCCGCACCACCACCGGCACCGCATAGCCGCGCTCGGCCAGTTCGATCGCCGGTTGCATGAGGTCGGCGAACGGCAGTTTTCCGAAGCGTTCGCTCAGGGCCGCCCAGCCGGCCACGGCGCCGGGCACGGTGACCGAATCGATCCCGCGCTTCGGGGGCGTGAGTGCGTCGCTGCCGTGCTTGCGGTGGAAGTAGCCCGGCGTCCAGGCCGTCGGCGCGGTGCCGGAGGCGTTGAGGCCGTGCAGTTGCTGCCCGTCCCAGAGGATGCAGAACGCGTCCGAGCCCAGACCGTTGCTCACCGGTTCGGTGATGGTGAGCGCGGCCGCCGCGGCGATGGCGGCGTCCACCGCGTTGCCGCCTTGCAGCACCATGCGCAGGCCGGCTTGCGCGGCCAGCGGGTGCGAGGTGCTGACGATGTTGCGCGCGAACAGCGGCAGGCGGGTGCTGGGGTAGGGGTTGGGTGTGTGCAGGTTCATGGCTTGGTGAGTGGGCATGATTGAAAGACGCTCCGCCTATCAGGCGTAGTCGTAGCTGCCGCCTTTCTTCAGCGCGCGCTGGTAGGCCGGGCGGGTATGGATCTTCTTGAGCCAGGCCATGGTCGCGGGCCGCGAAGGGCCCAGGCCGGCGCGCGAGACGGCCGCTTCGAGCGGGAAGCTCATCATGATGTCGGCGGCGCTCATCTGTTGGCCTGCGAACCAGGGACGGGACGCCAGCTCCTGCTCGATGTAGTCCAGGTGCACGTCCACCATGGGCTGCACCTTCTTGATCGCGATCTTGCCCATCAAAGGAATCTTGGACATTGCCAGCATGAGCAGCAGCATGGGCATCACCGAACCTTCGGCGTAGTGCAGGAACTGCCGGTAGCGGCGCAGGCCATCGCCCTGGTCGGCGGGTCCGAGAAGGCCGGTCTTCTCGACCAGGTACTCGCAGATCGCGCCGGTTTCCACCAGCTTGACGCCACCGTCCTCCAGCACCGGTGACTTGCCCAGCGGGTGCACTTCTTTCAGCTCCGGCGGCGCGAGCATGGTGTGTTTGTCGCGTTCGTAGAAGCGGATCTCGTAGGGCAGCTTCAGCTCTTCCAGCATCCAGAGCAGGCGCTGCGAGCGGGAGTTGTTCAGGTGGTGGACGATGAGGGTCATGGCAGAGGGCATGGAAGGAGACAAGGTCTGCATTGTGGTGCACAGTAACCGTCCCGTTTCACACAGGAGCTCACCATGTCCACCAGCCCGCACGCCATCAGCTGGTTCGAAATCCCTGTCGCCGACTTCGCCCGCGCCAAGGCGTTCTACGAAACCGTGCTCGGCCGCGGCCGCGGCCGCGGCTTCGGCTTCTTCGCCCACTTCATCGACACCGAGGGCAACAAGGTCGGCCTGCATTCGATGGGTTGAGCGCGGGCGCTCAGGCCCGCAGCGTTGTCCGTGCGGGCGACAGCATGGCCGCCGTCAGTCCGCTGTCCGTGATGTGCGCTGGCAGCGGCAGCCCGCGCGCCAGCGCCGCGCAGGACTCGCCCATGGCCGCGCTGGTCTGGATGCCATAGCCGCCCTGCGCAGCGCACCAGAAAAAGCCCGGCGCGTTTGCGTCGAAGCCACCCACAAGATCACCGTCGGCCACGAAGGAGCGCAGGCCGGCCCAGGTGTGGGTGGGGCGCGGGCTGAGCGTGGTCCAGGTCTCGATGGCGTGCAGGCCGAGCGCGATGTCCAGCTCTTCGGGTTGCACGTCCTGCGGCACGGTCGGGTCGGAGTTCACCGGCGAGGCGAGCAGGGCGCCGGCGTCGGGCTTCATGTAGAAGCTCTCGTCGGCGGCGAGCAGCAGCGGCCAGTGCGCCGTGTCCACGCCGGCCGGGGGCGCGAAGGTGAAGGCCGTGCGGCGTTTGGGCACCAGGCCGATGGGCGCCACACCGGCCAGGGCGGCGATGGCATCGCACCACGCGCCTGCGGCGTTGATCAGCACCGGCGCTGTGTATTCGCCACCGGCCGCGGTACGCACGCGCCAGAGATCGCCCACGCGCTCGATGGCCACCACCTCCGCATCCGTCACCAGCTCGCCGCCCACGCGCCGGAAGCCGCGCAGGTAACCCTGGTGGATGGCGTGCACGTCCATGTCAAAGCTGTCGGGTTCCAGGATGGCGGCGCTGACCTTCTCGGGGCGCAGCGCGGGCACCATCGCCAGGGCTTCGTCGGCGCCCAGCCAGCGGCCGCGTGGGCTGATGGCCTTGAGCACGTCCCAGGCTTCGTGCAGGTGGTGCATCTCGTCAGCACCCGCCACCGTCAGCAGGCCGCGTGGCGTGAGCAGCGGCGCGCTGGCAAAGCCTTCGGGCGGTTGCTGGAAGAAGGGCTCACTGGCCCGCGACAGCGCGCGCACCTGGGGCGTGCCGTAGGTGGCGATGAACTGCGCGGCCGAGCGGCCGGTGCTGTGGTAACCAGGCTGGCTCTCGCGCTCCAGCATGACGCAGCGGCCGTGCGGCGCGAGGAAGTGGCCGGTGGAAGCGGCGGCAATGCCGGCGCCGATGAGGATGAAATCGTGCGTTGGAGTGCTCATGCCCGGCATGTTACGGCGCGCCGGCCTGGCTTGGTGCGGGCGTGGGTTCACCAGCGGTTCAGGGCCTCGCACAGCCGGGTTTTGACGTCCGCGTTGGCGAAGCTGGCGTCGATGGACGTGCGGGCCACTGCGCGCAGATCGTCGTCGGACCAGCCGAAGGCGGCCTGGCACAGCGCGTATTCGGCTTCGAGCGTGGTCTCCAGCAGGGCCGGGTCATCGGTGTTGAGCGAGACGGGCACGCCCGCGCGGCGCAGCCGGTCCACCGGGTGGACGTCGATGGAAGGGTAGACGCCAAGTTTGAGGTTGGACGTGGGGCACACACCCAGGGGAATCTGGCGCTCGGCCAGCAGGGCCACGAGCGCGGGGTCTTCGATGGCGCGCACGCCGTGGTCGATGCGGTCGGCGCCCAGCCATTCGATCGCATCGCGCACGCCTTCGGGGCCGCTGGACTCACCCGCGTGCACGGTGCGCTTCAGACCCGCGGCGCCCGCGCGGCGGAAGGCCTCGGCAAAGCGCGGACCGGTGCGTCCCGCCGCGGCCTCGTTGCCGTCGATGGAGAGGGCGACCACACGCGGGTGCCGCAGCGCCACCAGCGTGTCCACCAGTTCCGCCGCTGCGTCGGCCGATTGCGTGCGCAGCAGGCTCACGCACAGACCCACGGGGGGCAGACCGTCCTGTTCGGCGGCGTGAAACCCGGCGTCGAGCGCGTCGATCATGGCCGCCAGGCGGCCGTGCCAGGGCTTCCAGTGGGTGGGGTTGAAGATCAGGTCGGCGTAGCCCGTGCCGCTGGCGGCCAGGCGCTGACTGAAGCCGTAGGCCGCTTCGGCCAGTTCTTCGCGGCTGCGCACCAGACCGCAGGCCCAGTCGAGAAAGTGCAGAAAATCGGCGAGGCCCTCGAATTTCAGCAACTGCTCCGGCGGGCGGGGCAGCGGCTCGCCGAAGCGCCGGGCCCAGGCTTCCAGCTGCGGCACCGGCAGGCAGCCCTCCAGGTGCACATGGACTTCGGCGCGTGGCAGGGTGCGCAGGCGGTCGTGCGGCGTGTCTGGGGTGGTCGTTGTCATGGACTGGCGGTGATGGTCTGGATGAACCGCCATGATCGGTGATGCCAGCGGATGTGCCATACGGCCTGTCGCATAGCGGGTATCGGATCGCCATGTCTACCTGCCACCCCCGGTGGTGGGTGTCTGCGACCGGCGGCGTTGTGCCAGCCAGTCGCTGGCTACACTGGCTTCACCGGCGCCGGGAGGTGCCGCTCCAGGTCACCTTGAATCCCGCAACGCCTTCGTCAACCACCACCGGCATGCACGATCCGTTCAACCTCCAGCGTTTCATGGACGCCCAGTCCGGCGTCCATGAAACCGCGCTCGCCGAGCTGAACCAGGGTCGCAAGCAGACCCACTGGATCTGGTTCGTGCTGCCCCAGCTCCGCGGTCTGGGGAACAGCCACCACGCGCAGTTCTACGGCATCAGCGGCAAGGCCGAAGCAGCAGCCTATCTGGCCCATCCGCTGCTGGGGCCGCGGCTGATCGACTGTGTGCGTGCGATCAGCCACCACGTTGGCCAGAGCGCCGAGTCCATCCTCGGCCCCATCGACGCTCTCAAGTTCCGCAGCTGCCTGACGCTGTTCGAGGCGGTTTCACCGGAAACACCCGAGTTCTCCGCCGCATTGCGGCAGTTCTACGGTGGTACCCACTGCCCGAAGACGCTGGCGTTGCTGGTTGATGGGTAGAAGGCGTCGGTGAGCAGGTCCGCGGGTTGATCGGATGAAGACAAAAAGGGGCGACGGTCACCCGTCGCCCCTTCGCATTTCTGAACCCCTCGGCCGGACTCAGGCGAAGAAACTCTTCGCCTTTTCAAACCAGCCTTTGTCGTGCGGGCTGTGCTTGTGGCCGCCCTTCTTGAACGACTCGTCGAGTTCCTTGAGCAGCTTGCGCTGGTGCTCGGTGAGCTTGACCGGCGTTTCCACAGCCACGTGGCAATACAGGTCGCCAGGGTAGCTGCTGCGCACGCCCTTGACACCTTTGCCGCGCAGGCGGAAGGTCTTGCCGCTCTGCGTGCCTTCGGGCAGGTCGATGGTGGCCTTGCCTTGCAGCGTGGGCACGTCGATCTCGCCGCCGAGTGCGGCGATGGTCATGCTCACGGGCACCTGGCAGTGCAGGTCGTCGCCCTCGCGTTCGAAGATGTCGTGCTTGCGCAGCCGGATCTCGATGTAGAGGTCGCCCGAGGGGCCGCCGTTCTGTCCGGGCTCGCCGTTGCCGCTGCTGCGGATGCGCTGGCCGTCGTCGATGCCGGCGGGGATCTTGATCTCCAGCGTCTTCTGCTTCTTGATCTTGCCCTGGCCGTGGCAGCTGGTGCAGGGCTCGGGGATGATCTTGCCGCTGCCGTGGCAGGTGGGGCAGGTCTGCTGCACGCTGAAGAAGCCCTGGCGCATCTGCACCTGGCCCTGGCCGTGGCAGGTGGAGCAGGTCTTGACGCTGGTGCCGGGTTTGGCCCCGGTACCTTTGCAGCTTTCGCAGTCGTCCCACGAAGGGATCTTGATCTGTGCGTCCTTGCCGGTGGCGGCCTCTTCGAGGCTGATTTCCATGGCGTAGGACAGGTCGGCACCGCGGTAGACCTGGCGGCCGTTGCGCTGGCCGCGGGCACCGCCAAAGATGTCGCCGAAGATGTCACCAAAGGCATCGCCGAAGCCGTTGAAGCCTTCGGCGCCACCGCGCATGTTGGGGTCCACCCCGGCGTGGCCGTGCTGGTCGTAGGCGGCCTTCTTCTGCGGGTCCGACAGCATTTCGTAGGCCTCTTTGGCCTCCTTGAACCGTTCTTCGGCGGCCTTGGCCGCATCACCCTGGTTGCGGTCCGGGTGGTGCTTCATCGCCAGCTTGCGATACGCCTTCTTGATTTCGTCGTCCGAGGCGTTCTTGGGCACGCCCAGCACTTCGTAAAAATCGCGTTTAGCCATGGTCTTTTGCAGATCTGTTTGAATACAAACGCCGCGTCAGGTTGCCCAGACGCGGCGGCGGCTTGAAAGCCATCGAAATGGCGATCAGCCCTTCTTGACTTCTTTCACTTCGGCGTCAACGATGTCGTCGTCGGCTCCGGCCTTGCTGGCACTCTCCTGGCTGGCGCCTTCGCTGGCGCTGGCTGCAGCGGCTTCGGCCTGCGATGCGGCGTAGACCTTTTCACCCAGCTTCTGGCTGGCGCTCATGAGCGCTTCGGTCTTGGACTCGATGGCTTCCTTGTCCTCGCCCTTGAGCGCTTCTTCCACGTCCTTGATCGCGGCTTCGATGGCGTCTTTTTCGCCACCGTCGAGCTTGTCACCGTGTTCGCCCAGCGACTTCTTCACGCTGTGCACCATGGCTTCGCCCTGGTTGCGGGCCTGCACCAGTTCGACCTTCTTCTTGTCGTCGGCGGCGTTGAGCTCGGCGTCTTTCACCATCTGCTGGATCTCGGCTTCGGACAGGCCGGAGTTCGCCTTGATGGTGATCTTGTTTTCCTTGCCGGTGCCCTTGTCCTTGGCGCCCACGTGCAGGATGCCGTTGGCGTCGATGTCGAACGACACTTCGATCTGCGGCATGCCGCGCGGTGCGCTCGGGATGCCTTCGAGGTTGAACTCGCCCAGCGCCTTGTTGCCGGCAGCGATCTCGCGCTCGCCCTGGAACACCTTGATGGTCACGGCCGGCTGGTTGTCTTCGGCGGTGGAGAACACCTGGCTGAACTTGGTCGGGATCGTGGTGTTCTTCTGGATCATCTTGGTCATGACACCGCCCATGGTTTCGATACCCAGGCTCAGCGGGGTCACGTCCAGCAGCAGAACGTCCTTGCGGTCACCGCTGAGCACCTGGCCCTGGATGGCAGCGCCCACGGCCACGGCTTCGTCGGGGTTCACGTCCTTGCGGGGTTCCTTGCCGAAGAATTCCTTGACCTTCTCCTGCACCTTGGGCATGCGGGTCATGCCGCCGACCAGGATCACGTCGTGGATGTCGCTGACGCTGATGCCGGCGTCCTTGATGGCCATGCGGCAAGGCGCGATGGTGCGTTCGATCAGTTCTTCCACCAGGGCTTCGAGCTTGGCGCGCGTGAGCTTGATGTTCAGGTGCTTGGGGCCCGATGCGTCGGCGGTGATGTAGGGCAGGTTCAGGTCGGTCGCGGCCGAGCTGGACAGTTCGATCTTGGCCTTTTCAGCGGCTTCCTTCAGGCGCTGCAGGGCCAGCACGTCCTTGGTCAGGTCAACGCCCTGTTCTTTCTTGAACTCGGTGACGATGTAATCGATGATGCGCTGGTCGAAGTCTTCGCCGCCCAGGAAGGTGTCGCCGTTGGTGGACAGCACTTCGAACTGTTTCTCGCCATCGACGTCGGCGATTTCGATGATGGACACGTCAAACGTGCCGCCACCCAGGTCGTACACAGCGATCTTGCGGTCGCCCTTTTCCTGCTTGTCCAGGCCGAAGGCCAGGGCCGCAGCGGTGGGCTCGTTGATGATGCGCTTGACGTCGAGGCCGGCGATGCGGCCGGCGTCCTTGGTGGCCTGGCGCTGGGCGTCGTTGAAGTAGGCCGGCACCGTGATCACGGCTTCGGTCACGGGCTCGCCCAGGTAGTCCTCGGCGGTCTTCTTCATCTTGCGCAGGATGTCGGCGCTGACCTGCTGGGCCGAGATCTGCTTGCCGCGCACTTCCACCCAGGCGTCGCCGTTGTCGGCGGCCACGATGGAGTAGGGCATGAGGTCGATGTCCTTCTGGACTTCTTTCTCGGTGAACTTGCGGCCGATCAGGCGCTTGATCGCGTAGAGCGTGTTCTTGGGGTTGGTCACGGCCTGGCGCTTGGCGGACGCGCCGACCAGCACTTCACCGTCTTCCTGGTAGGCCACGATCGACGGCGTGGTGCGCGCACCTTCCGAGTTCTCGATCACCTTGGTGGTGTTGCCTTCCATGATGGACACGCACGAGTTGGTGGTGCCCAGGTCGATGCCGATGATTTTTCCCATTTGTGTGCTCCGGTTCTAAAAAGTGAATGTTGAAAAGGGTGTGGATGCGGTGTGCATCCCTTGTGGAAGATGTGTGGATAACTCAGCCGTTTTTCAAGGGCAGGGCCGCACAAATGCCGTTATTTGGGTGCGGCCACGGTGACCAGGGCCGGGCGCAGCACGCGGTCGGCGATCAGGTAGCCTTTTTGCAGCACGGCGACCACGGTGTTGGCCTCCTGCTCGGCGGGCACCATGCTGATGGCCTGGTGCTGGTGGGGGTCGAATTTGCTGCCGCTGGCCGGGGCGATTTCCAGCACCTTGTGGCGCTCCAGCGCGCTCTTCAGCTGCTTGAGGGTGGCTTCAGAGCCTTCGCGCAGCTGCTCGCGCGTGGCTTCCTGGATGCCGAGGCCGGCTTCGAGGCTGTCGGTCACGGGCAGCAGGCTCTCGGCAAAACTTTCCACCGCGAACTTGCGCGCCTTGCTGATCTCGTCCTCGGCCCGGCGGCGGGCGTTTTCGGCCTCGGCCTTGGCACGCAGGAACTGGTCGGCCAGATCGGCGTTTTTCGCTTTGAGTTCGCTGACTTCGTTGGTCAGGGCGGCCAGCGCATCGGCTTCGGCCACGGCCGCAGCGGCGAGGGCTTCTTCCGCGTTGAGGGGGGAGGTGTGCTCGGGGGCGGGGTTCGGTGGTTGGATCATGTCGATGAAGAATGGTCGTGAAATCGATGGCAAAGCTGGCCGTGCGCGGTAATTCGGGGCGGTCTGGCCGGATTCAAGGGGGCTGGCGGCAAAAGGGCCCGATGCGGGTGAAAATTGGCGCTTTTCACAGAGACAAGTCCATGAAACTCTTTCGCCACGGCCCACAGGGCGCCGAAAAACCCGGTCTGATCGACGCCAGCGGTGCGCTGCGCGACCTCTCGGGTTTGGTGCCGGACATCGGTCCGGCCACCCTGGGGCGTGATTTTATGTCGCGGCTGGCGGCGCTGGATGCGGCGACCTTGCCGCAGCTGCCGGCCGACACCCGCCTGGGCCCCTGTGTGGGGGCTGTGGGCAACGTCGTGTGCATCGGCCTGAACTACGCCGATCACGCCGCCGAAGCCGGCCTGAAGGCGCCCGGCCAGCCGATCGTGTTCAACAAGCACAACGGTGCCATCAGCGGGCCGACGGACGATGTCTGGCTGGCGCCCGGCTCGCAGAAGCTGGACTGGGAGGTGGAGCTGGGCATCGTGATCGGCGAACGCGCCTTCCATGTGAGCGAAGCGGATGCGCTGAACCATGTGGCTGGCTTCTGCCTGGTGAACGACGTTTCCGAACGGGCCTACCAGATCGAATACGAGGGCCAGTGGACCAAGGGCAAGAGCTACCCGACCCACTGCCCCATCGGTCCCTGGCTGGTGACGCCCGACGAGCTGAGCGACGAGCAGGACGTGGACCTGTGGCTGGACGTGAACGGTGTGCGGCGCCAGACCGGCAACACGCGCACCATGATCTTTGGCGTGAAGACCATCGTGAGCTATCTCTCCCGTTTTATGGCGTTGATGCCTGGTGACGTGATCCCGACCGGCACGCCGCCCGGCGTCGGCATGGGCCAGAAGCCGCCGGTCTACCTGAGTGCAGGAGACGTGATCACGCTGGGCGGGCGCGGGCTGGGCGAGCAGCGCCAGGTGGTCAGGGAAGCCCCTCTTCGCCGCTGACGCGACTTCCCCTGAGGGGGACCACACCAGTGGCCCGGCAAAGCCGGTTCCACGGTGTGTGCTGGAAGGGTGCCCCTTCTCCGGCTGACGGTTCAGGCTGCGTGTGCCGCCGCACGCGCCAGCTGGTGCGACCACTTGCTGGCGAACTGCTGCACGTCGGTCATGCGGCGGGCCAGGTCGGCGCCCTGGCTGGTGAGCCGGTAGCCGTCGCCACCGTGGTCCACCAGGTGGGCTGCGCGCAGTTCTTTCAGGCGGGTGTTGAGCGTGTTGGGGGTGACGCCACCCACGCTGTCCTGCAGCAGGCGGAAGGTCTGGGGGTGGCCATCGCTCAGTGCCCAGATCACGCGCATGGCGTAGCGCGATTCCAGCAGATCAAAGAGCTGGATCACGGCGGAGGGGTCTTTGGCACTCATGTTGTGTCTCCTGGTGCAGCCCTCTGTGGCGGGGCTTGAGAAACACTATACGGCGCCTGCTAGCAGTTTGCTAGCTGTGTGCACTGCAGCAATGTGGCGCAATGTCCAAGGCTCCGGATATACCCGGATTGCGCGAGCCAGGGGACTACCGCAGATACACCTTGCGCAGCAGGGTATTGAGCGTCTCCAGCTCGGCGGGCGTCAGGGCGTGGGAGACGTCGTGCTCCAGCCGCGTGGCGGTGGTCTGGGCCTGCTTCTGCAGGCGCTTGCCCTCAGCGGAGAGGTGCAGCCCCTGCGCGCGGCGGTCGGACGGGTGGGGTTTGCGCTCGATCAGGCCGCGTTTGTCCAGGCTCTTGATCATGCCCACCAGGTTGGGCGGCAGGATGTCGAGTTCCGCGCACAGCTGGCGCGAGGTCACGCCCGGGTTGTGGGCGATGAGCGTGAGCACCGAAAAGTCCACCGGGCGCAGGCCAAAGGGCGCCATGCGCCGCAGGAACACGGCGATCACCGACAGCGCAGCGCGGCGGGCGTTGTAGCCCAGCAGGGTTTCCAGGTAGCTGGTGTCCAGCCCCGGGGAGGCCTCAGACGCCTCGGTGGTTGTTTTCACCGGATCGGTGCTGGCGGTTTTGCGGGGCGCGCGGGGGCGGCGCAGGGTGTTGGCGACGGAGGGTTCAGACATGGCTGGCAAGCATAGCGCGAGCGCAAAGTTCGTCCTTGACTGGGGTCATGCCGCATCCAGGCTGGACTCGAGCATGGCCAGGCGCATGCCGAACTCGGGCCAGACCCAGCGCCAGAAACCGGTCTGTGCGGCTTGCCAGCGCGGCGCATCGGCCCCGGCGGTGGCGCCGATGCGGGCCCAGGCCCAGGCCATCAGCAGCATGGCCACGGCGCGGAGAAAATCGTCGGCCAGCCAGTGGGCCAGGTCGGCGGGGGCGTCTTTGGCGGCCGCGCGCGGCAGCAGGCGCTCGCGCAGGAAGGTTGTGAATCGGGCGAGTTGTGCCTTCACACGCTCGGCTTGTGCATCGTCGCCCAGCTCGGCACCGATGTCGGCCAGCAACTGCAACAGGGCCGCGCCGCCGTCCGGCAGGGTCTTGCGCAGCAGCAGGTCGATCGCCTGGATCTCGTTGGTGCCTTCATAGATCATGGCGACGCGCGAATCGCGCACGATCTGCTCGATGCCCCATTCGCGCACGAAGCCGTGGCCGCCGAAAACCTGCAGGCAGGCGCTGGCGCCGTGGAAGGCCTGGTCGGTCCAGGCGGACTTGAGCACCGGCGTGACCAGCGTGCACCAGCGGCCGGCGAGCTCGCGGCGGGCGGCGTCGCCGTGGTTTTTCAGGATGTCCAGCTCCAGCGCGGTGCGGTAGGCCACGACCCGGCCGGCGTCGATCCAGGCGCGTTGGGCGTCGAGGATGCGGCGCATGGCGGGGTGTTGTTCGATCAGGTCTGCCTCGCCGGCCTTGGCCGATCCGCCGGGCGCGCGCATTTGACGGCGTTCCTTCGAATACGCGTCGGCCTTCTGCCAGGCCGCGTCGAGCAGGCCGATGCCCTGCAGGCCCACATGCAGTCGCGCGGCGTTCATCATCACGAACATCGCGTTCAGGCCCTTGCCGGGCTCACCGACGATCCAGCCCGGGGCTTCGTCGAAACGCATCACGCAGGTGGGGCTGCCGTGCAGGCCCATCTTTTCTTCAATGCGTTCACACACGACCGCGCTTCTGGAACCGTCCTCGTAGAACTTCGGCACCAGGAAGAGCGACAGGCCCTTGGGCCCGGGCGGGCTGTCGGGCAGACGCGCCAGCACCAGGTGCACGATGTTGTCGGTGAGGTCGTGTTCGCCGCCGGAGATGAAGATCTTGGTGCCGCTCAGCGAGAAGCGGCCATCGGCCAGGGGCACAGCTTTCGTGCGAACCAGACCGAGGTCCGAACCCGCGTGCGGCTCGGTCAGGCACATGGTGGCGAGCCATTCGCCGGTGGCGACCTTCTCCAGGTAGCGCGCCTTCAGCTCGTGCGAGGCGTGGTGCTTGATGCACTCGTAGGCGCCGTGCAGCAGGCCGGGCGCCATGGTCCAGCCGTGGTTGGCGGCGCTCAGGTTTTCGTAGAGCATGGCCTCCAGCGCGGCGGGCAGGCCCTGGCCGCCGTCTTCGGTGGCGCAGGCCAGTGAGGGCCAGCCCGCCTGCCAGAAGGCCTGGTAGGCGTCGCGAAAACCGGGTGGCATGGTGACCGCGCCGGCCTTCCATTGCGCACCCACCTCGTCGCCCTCGCGGTTGAGCGGGGCGATCACCTCGCCCACGAACTTGCCGGCCTCGTCCGTGACCTGCACCAGCAGGTCTTCGTCGAAGTCGGCGTACACGGGCAGGGCGGCGAGCTGCTGCGGCGCCTGCAGCACGTTGCTCAGGATGAAGCGTTGTTCGGCGGGTTGGGGCTGGTAGGCGTTCATGGAAGGGGCTCGGGCGGTGGGGGTTATTGGCAGCTGAAGCTGGCGGCGTCTTCCAGGCTGCCGCTGCCCTTGTAGGTGGCGACCGTCGGGTAGGCGCAGAGCGGGCGGCTGCGGTTGGGCGCCCAGTCAGCGGGCAGCTCGGTGTTCACGCCGCCGGCATTGCTGGCGCCGCGCGCGGTGGCGACCACCGCCTGCGGTGCCTGGCCTTGTTCGACCCACTTCACCAGCGGCGAGAGCAGGTCGAACTGGTCGGTGGCGAGGCCGCCGGAGCAGTGCGCCATGCCGGGCACGGGGAAGAATCGCGCAAAGCTGTCGGCCTGGCCGCCCATGGCCCTGTCCAGGCGCAGCATCCACTGGCGCGTGTCTTCTGCAGAAAAGATCGCGTCGGCCACGCCGTGGTAGACCACCACCTTGGCACCCCGGTCCTTGAGCTTCGCGACGTTGACCGGGTTCTCGTGGCCGGGTGGCGTCATCAGCGACAGGCCCGACTCGCGGTACACGTCGTTGGTGGCGCTGAACAGCGGCAGGCGCGCGTTCACGTCGACCTTGAGTGGGTCGAACATGCCCGGCGGCACGCTGAACACGGTGCCGACCGACAGCGGGTCGAGCGCGACCGAGTTGGTGAACTTCCACAGGCCCCAGTTGTCACCGGCCAGGCCGGGGTCGACCGGGAAGGCCGAGTAGATGGCCTGGCCATCGGTGGTGCGGCCGCCGGCGAACACGCTGGCGATCACGGTTTTCTGCGCGGCGCTCAGACACTGGCCGTTGCGCTCACCGGTGCAGGTCGCCACATCGGTCTTGAGGTTGAACGCAGACTGGCAGGCCTGTGTGGCCTGCACCAGGCCGTCCTTCGCGCCGTCCAGCGCGTCGCACTTGACGAGCACGGCGTCGGCCACCAGCTTGCGCTCGGCCTGGGTGAAGGCGCCGCTGAGGTCGGGGATCCTGGCGGACGGGTTGAGCGGGTGCTGGGTGGTGGCGCCGGGCACGGCCAGCGGGGCCCACTGCTGCGCGCCCCACAACTGGGCCAGCGCTGCGTTGGGCAGTCGGTAGCCGGGGGCGCCGATCAGGTAGCCGTCGTAGGCCTGGCCGCGCGCGGCCTCGACCATGGCGTGGCGCCCGCCGTTGGAGCAGCCGCCGAGGTAGGAGCGGTCGGGGCCCTTGCCGTAGGCCGTGGCGATCAGGGCCTTGGCCATGGGGGTGAGCTTGGCGACGGCCTGGTAGCCATAGTCGAGGCGCGATTGCGCCTCCGCGCCGAAGTAGGGCGTTTGCGGGCCGCTGTGGCCAGCGTCGGAGCTGATCACGGCAAAGCCCTGCATCAGCGCACCGGTCAGCGGGCCGCCGCCGAGCGCACCATCGGCCGTTTTCACCGAGCCGTCCAGCCCACCGTTGCCCTGGTAGTAGAAGCGGCCGTTCCAGGCCTTGGGCAAGCGCATTTCGAAGCCGATGGCGTAGTCGCGGCCGTCCGATCCCTTGCGTTTGTGCATGGCGCCTTTGACCAGGCAGTGTTCGGCCACGGGCTGGGTGCCTTGCTTCATCTCGCCCGCGGGGACCGTGCTCACGGCGTCCACGGTGGTCTGGTCGAAGCGGAAGGCCTGGGCCAGTTCGGCGCAGGTTTTCAGGGGCGCGCCGACTGCGGCGCTCAGGCGCTTGGTGCCAGCGGGGGCGGTGGGCGACGAGGAACAGGCGGCGAGGGTGATACCGGTCAGGGCCGCGCCAGCGATGCGCAGGGCGTGGGGCAGGGATTTCATGGACGGCCTTTGATCAGGACTCGGCGGTGAAACCGATCTTCTTGACCAGCGGGTTCCAGAAGTCGTAGTAGTACTTCATGCTCTTGGCCATCTCTTCCGGCGTTCCGCCGAGCGGCACCATGCCGGAGAGGGCCAGGCTGTCGATGACCGACTTTTCCTTGAGCGCGGTGTTGATGGCCTGGTTGGCGTTGGTGATGATGGCCGCCGGGGTCTTGGCGGGGGCGTAGAAACCGAACCATTCTTCGACCACCAGGTCGGGGAAGCCCTGTTCAGCGAAGGTCGGCACGTCGGGCACGAAGGGGGAACGCTGCTTGCCCGAGGTGGCGATGATGCGCAGCTTGCCGGCCCTGTGGTTGGGCAGGAAGTCGCCGTGCGGGGTGATCATGCTGGCGAGCTGGCCGCCGATCACGTCGGTGATGCCGGGGATGGAGCCGCGGTAGGGCACGTGCTTGAGCTCGACGTTGTTGTTCAGGCCGAGCAGGGCGCCCAGGAAGTGCGGCGTGGAGCCCGCGGCCGGTGAGCCGTAGTTGGCCAGCGTCGGGTTGGCTTTCGCCCAGGCCAGGTAGTCCTTCACGGTCTTGACGGTGGCAGGCACCATGGGGCCGACCGCCAGGCCGTGCGTCAGCAACGAGGCCATGGCCACGGGCACCAGGTCCTTGAAGGGGTCGTAGCTCAGCTGCTTGTAGATGTGCGGGTAGATCGACATCATGGAATACGGCGTGAGCAGCAGCGTGGCGCCGTCGGGGGCGGAATTTTTCACCGTTTCAACGGCGATGCGGCCGGCCGCGCCGGTCTTGTTTTCAACCACGGCGGCGTTCTTGGTGTAGGCCGAGCCGCCGAGTTTTTCGCCGATGCGGCGGCTGGTCACGTCGGCGCTGCCGCCGGCGGGGAACCCGTTGACGATCTTGACTTGCTCCAGACCCTGGGCGTGGGCACTGTGCAGGCCGAGGCTGCCCAGCAGGGCGGTCCCGGCGGTGGCCTGGATGAGTTGGCGGCGTTGCAGGTTCATGGTTTGTCTCCTATCGGTTTTTGGGGCGGGAAAAGTGGGCCAGGCAGCATGCCTCTGTGGGGCTGTCAGCTGCACAGGGCCTTGATGTCTTCAGGGACCGGGATGGCCTTGATGCGGGTCGGATCGTCGGGGTGCTTGATGCAGAAAGCGCGTGTCTCCGTGCCTTCGCAGAGCACGGTGTCGCCGCGCATCACCACGTGTTTGTGGATCAGCACCTTGTCGCGCCACTCGGTCACGCTGGTGTGGATCTGCAGGCGCTCGCCGTAGGTGGCAGGGCGCATGAACTTGGTGTGGATCTCCAGCAGCGGCGTGCCGATGATGCCGGTGGTCTTGACCAGCTCGCGCCACGGCGGCACACCGCACTTCACGAAAAAGTTCAGCGACGAGGCGTCCATCCACTTCGAGAAATTGGGAAAGAACACGATGCCGGCGGGATCGCAGTCGCCGAACATCACGTCGACTTCGTACACAACGGTTTTTGACATAAGAGCTTATGGAAAGTGGGGCTTGAACCGAGGGCGCCGCGGAACTGGCTTTGCCGGGCCGCCAGCGCCGCCCCCTGGGGGGTGACGCCGCACAGCGGCGGCGCGGGGGGGCATCGTTACCGTGGTGCCATCCTCAGCGCGCCGTCCAGGCGGATCGTTTCGCCGTTCAGGTGGCCGTTCGTCACGATGTGGGTGGCCAGTTGCGCGAACTCTTCGGGCTTGCCCAGGCGCTGCGGGAACGGGATGCTCGCGGCCAGCGATTGCTGGACCGGCTCGGGCAGGGTCTTCATCAGCGGCGTCAGGAACAGGCCGGGGGCGATGGTGCAGACGCGGATGCCGTGCTGCGCCAGATCGCGCGCCATCGGCAGCGTCATGCCGGCCACGCCGGCCTTGGAGGCGCTGTAGGCCTGCTGGCCCACCTGTCCGTCGAACGCGGCGACGCTGGCGGTGAACACCATCACGCCGCGCTCGCCGTCTTCCATCGGGTCCAGCTTGGCGCAGGCCGCCGCGAACAGGCGCGCCGCGTTGTAGGTGCCGATCAGGTTGATGTTGATGACCCGTGCGAAGTCTTCCAGCGGGGCGGCGTTGCCGTCCTTGCCGACCACGCGCTTGGCGCTGCCGATGCCGGCGATCTGCATCAGGATGCGCGCCGGGCCGTGGGCCGCGGCAGCGGCGTCGATGGCGGCCTGCATGCTCTCCGGGTTGCTCAAGTCGCACTGGCAGGCCACGCCGCCGATTTCGGCCGCGACGCGTTGCGCGTTCTCCAGGTTGAGGTCGAGCACCGCGACCTTGGCGCCCAGGCGGGCGAGTTCGCGGGCGGTGGCTTCACCGAGGCCGGAGCCTCCGCCGGTGACGAGGGCGGCTTGTCCTTGAATGTTCATTTCAGTTTCCTTCCAGGTTCTCAATGAGGAGGGCAATGCCCTGTCCACCGCCCACACAGGCGCTGGAGATGCCGTACTTCTTGCCGCTGCGCTGCAGTTCGCGCGCCAGCGTGAGCGTCAGGCGCACGCCGGTCGCGGCCAGCGGATGGCCGAGTGCGATGGCGCCACCGTTGACGTTCAGCTTGGTGAGGTCCAGGCCGAGTTCACGGCCCACAGCCAGCGTCTGCGCACCCTGGGCTTCGTTGATCTCGAAACGGGCGATGTCGTCGAGCTTCAGGCCGGTGCGCTCCAGCAGCAGGCGGATGGCCGGCGCCGGGCCGATGCCCATGATCTCGGGCGGCACGCCCACGGCCGCCGCGGCGACCACGCGCGCCAGCGGCTGTTTGCCCTGGGCCTTGGCGTACGCACCCGATGCCACCACGCAGGCCGCGGCCGCATCGACCAAAGCAGCGCTGTTGCCACCGGTCTGCACGCCACCCTCGTACACGGGTTTGAGTTTGGCCAGCACCTCGGGCGGCGAGAGGCGCGCGTGGGTGTCGGTCGCCACTTCGGTGACTTTGCCCTGCAGCCGGATGCCACGTGGCTTGTAGCCGTCCAACTCGAACTTCTCGCTGACCACCGGCACGATCTCACCGGCCAGGAAACCGCTCTCCTGCGCCGCCACCGCCTTGGCGAACGAGGACGAAGCGAAGGCATCGACCTCTTCGCGCGTGATGCCGTATTTCTTCGCCAGGTTCTCGGCGGTCTGGATCATGTTGATGCCGGCCGCCGGGTCTTTCAGCGCTTCCCACATGTAGTCCTTGAAGCCCACCGGGGCGCCGAGCTTGAAGCCGGTGCGGTGGTCAAACGCTGCGATGGGGTTGCGCGTCATGCTCTCGGTGCCCACCACCAGCGCGGCCTCGCAGGCACCGCCCTGGATGTGTTCGCCGGCCTGGCGGAACAGCTCGAAGCCGGTGCCGCAGATGCGCTGCGCCATGATGGCCGGCACTTCAACGGGAACGCCGGCGTAGAGACCGATGTGGCGCGGCAGGAAGAACTGGTCGAAGTCGCCGGGCGCCATGTTGCCCGTGACCACCGAGCCGATGTGATCGCCCGGCACGCCCGCGCGCACCAAAGCTTCGCGGGCGGCCTTGATGCCCAGGTCGGTCGGAGAGATGTGACCCAGCGCGCCGCAGTAGTCCACCATCGGCGTGCGCACGCCGTCGAGGATGAACACGTCGGCAAACGCGTTGAAGAAGCCTTTTTGTGCCATGGTGGGTGTCTCCTCAGACTTGAGGTTTGATGATGTAGCGCAGGCCTTCAGCGTGCAGCTTGGCTACCGTGTCGGCGCGGTGCGTCAGCACGGCGCGCTGGTTGATCGATCCCTTGTCGGTGACTTCGCCGCGGTCGATGGTGGGCGGGTCGGCCAGCAGGCACATGCGGGCGATGCGGTTGGCGCTGCCGGTGGCGGTCTTGGCCAGTTCGTTCACGATCAACTGGAACTGCGCCAGCACGGCGGGGTGGTCGAGCACGTCGTGCATGGATGCGTCCGCGGGCAGGTCGCTGAGGTTGCGCACCGCCGCGGTGGGGAACACCATGGCACCGACCTCCTTGAGGTTGATGCCGGTGAGCACCACGTCCTGGATGTAGGGTGCGCCGGCCGCGATGATCTTGCCGCGCAGCGGACCCACGCTCACGAAGGTGCCGGTGGCGAGCTTGAAGTCTTCGGCGATGCGGCCGTCGAACTTCAGGCCCATGTGCACGTCGGTTTCGTCGATCCACTTCACCGCGTCGCCGGTCTTGAAGAAGCCTTCTTCGTCAAAGGCCTCGGCCGTCTCCTCGGGCTGGCGCCAGTAGCCGGGCGTGATGTTGGGGCCGCGGTAACGCACCTCGGTCTTGCCCTGCATGTCCACTAGCTTGAGCTCCAGGCCGGGCGTGGGCAAGCCAAGGTCGCCGGCCTTCACGTTGGGGTTGGTGACAAAGATGCCAAAGGGGCCGGACTCGGTCATGCCCAGGCCCGTGGTCATGACGATGCGTTCGCCGATCTCGCGCTCCTGGCTTTCGAACAGGCTGTCCCAGATCGGCTGCGCCAGCGCCGCACCGGCGTAGAAGAACATGTTCACCTTGGACAGCAGCGTCTTGCGCAACAGGTCGTCGGTCTTCATCGCGTTGGCGATGGCTTCGAAGCCGGTCGGCACGTTGAAGTACACCGTGGGCGCGATCTCGCGCAGGTTGCGCAGGGTCTCGTTCATCAGCGCGGGCGTGGGCTTGCCGTCGTCGATGTACAGCGTGCCGCCGTGGTAGATCACCATGCCGAAGTTGTGGTTGCCGCCGAAGGTGTGGTTCCAGGGCAGCCAGTCCACCAGCACCAGCGGTTTCTCGGCCAGCACGGGCATGGACTGTGTCATCTGCTGCTGGTTGGCGCACCACAGGCGCTGCGTGTTGATCACGGCCTTGGGCATCTTGGTCGAGCCCGAGGTGAAGAGGAACTTGGCGATGGTGTCCGGTCCTGTGGCGGCCATGGCGGCGTCTACCGCGGGCGTGGGCTCGGTGGCCAGCAGCGCGGCGAACGAGGTGGTGTCGCGGCCCGGCACGGTGCCTTTGGTGGTGACCAGTTCCACGCCGTCACCCAGCGTGGCGAGCATGGCGCGGCTGTAGCGCAGCGCGTCGCTGGCAAACACCAGACCCGGCGTCAGCGTCTTCACCACGTGGTGCAGCTTGTCGAAGTCCTGGCTGATCAGCGAGTAGGCCGGCGAGGTCGGGCAGTAAGCCACGCCGGCGTACAGGCAGCCCAGCGCCAGCAGTGCGTGTTCCAGGTCGTTTTCGCTCAGGATCAGCACCGGTCGCTCGGCGCTCAGGCCGCGGTTCAGCAGGCCCTGGCCGATGCGACGCGCCGCGTCCAGCGCCTGCGCGAACGTGATGTGTTGCCAGTCGCCGGTGCTGCCGTCGGCGTTCTTCACGCGGCGCGCAAACAGCGTCTGGTCCGGGCGTTCTTTCGCCCAGTGCACCAGCCGGTCGGTCAGGCGATCGGGGATGGGCAACAACGCCTGGTCAGCGGCCAGGTAGTGCACACCGGTGTCACCGTCGCGCAAGGTGGCGCGGGTGACACCGAATTTCAGGGGGCGGTATTTCGCTGCGGTCATGTCTTGTCTCCAGAGGCTTTTGTTCGTCTGCGCTTGTGGGTTCAAATCGGTCCGGCGCGCGTGTCTCAACACAGGGATGCCGAGGAACCGGCTTTGCCGGGCCTATGGCATCGCCCCCCTTCAAGGGAGGTGACGCCGAAGGCGGCGCGGGGGGTCACTCTTTCGTGACTTTTGCGGCCTTGCCTTGAAGGAACGCGCGCACACGTTCCTTGGCTTCCGGCGCACTCTGGGCGATGGACGCCATCAGCGCTTCGGTGAACAGGCCGTGGTCGGCGGGCTGTTCGGCAATGCGGGGCAGGGCGTGCATGAGCGCGTAGTTGGTCATGGGCGCGTTGGTGGCGATGCGGGTGGCGAGCTCGATGGCTTTGTCCAGCGCGGTGCCGGTGGGCACGAGGTACTGCGCCAGTCCGATGCGCTCGCCGTCGGCTGCGTTGTAGACGCGGCCGGTGAGCATCATGTCGGTCATGCGCGCCGCGCCGATCAGCTTGGGGATGCGCACCGCGCCACCGCCGCCCACGAAGATGCCGCGCGTGCCTTCGGGCAAGGCGTAGAAGGTGGTTTCGTCGGCCACGCGGATGTGGCAGGCGCTGGCCAGCTCCAGGCCGCCGCCGACCACCGCGCCGTGCAGCGCAGCGATCACCGGCACGGTGCCTTTTTCGACGCAGTCAAGCGCGGTGTGCCACATGCGCGAGTGCATCACGCCTTCGCCCGCGTCGCGCTCGCTCAGTTCCGACAGGTCCAGGCCGGCGCAGAAGTGTTCGCCGCTGCCGTCGATGACCGCCGCGCGCACGCTCTTGGGCAGGTTCTGGAACAGATCGCGGATCGCGAGGATCAGACCATCGTTCAGGGCGTTGCGTTTGGCTGCGCGGTTGAGCGTGACCACGGCAACTTCGGACTGTTCGCCACGCAGGCTCAGGGTGAGATCGGGATGGGTATTGGCGTTCATGATGAAGGGAGTAACCTGCTTGTTGAGTGATGCGATTATTGTTATAACCCATAACTAAATCAAGAAAAACCCTTCGGATTGACCCCCGTGTTTACCCTTAGAAGAGAGCCACCATGGACCACCACAACCTCATCGCCATCGACATCCACACCCACGCCGAAGTGAGCTGCCGCAACCCCTTTGACAACTACGGCGAGGAATACGACCGCGCGGCCGACAAGTACTTCGGCAGCAACCGCCGGCCCACCATTGCCGAGACGGTGGCGTACTACCGCGAACGCAAGATCGGCCTGGTGATGTTCACCGTGGACAGCGAATCGCAGCTGGGCCGCCGCCGCATTCCCAACGAAGAAATCGCGCAGGCCGCTCGCGAGAACAGCGACATGATGGTGGCCTTCGCCAGCATCGATCCGCACAAGGGCAAGATGGGCGCACGCGAGGCCGAGCGCCTGATCAAGGAAGAGGGCATCAAGGGCTTCAAGTTCCATCCCACGGTGCAGGGCTACCACCCCTACGACAAGATGGCCTGGCCGATCTACGAGGTGATCAACGCACACAAGCTGCCCGCCATCTTCCACACCGGTCACAGCGGCATCGGCTCGGGCATGCGCTGCGGCGGCGGCCTGCGCCTGGAATACAGCAACCCCATGCACCTCGACGATGTGGCGATCGATTTCCCCGACATGCAGATCGTCATGGCGCACCCCAGCTTCCCCTGGCAGGATGAGGCGCTGAGCGTGGCGACGCACAAGCCCAATGTGTGGATCGACCTTTCGGGCTGGAGCCCCAAATATTTCCCCAAGCAGCTGGTGCAGTACGCCAACACGCTGCTGAAGGACCGCATCCTGTTCGGCAGCGATTACCCGCTGATCACCCCTGAGCGCTGGATGAAGGATTTTGAAGTCGCCGGCTTCAAGCCCGAGGTGATGCCCGGCATCCTGAAAGGCAACGCAGTGCGCCTGCTGGGACTGACCTGAACAACCCTCAGGCCCTGGTGCACGGCACCTGTGGTGCCGTGGCCGGATGGTGCCGATGGGGCTGGTGCGCTAGGGAAAACACCCATGCAGTCCGGCGCGCTTATGGTTATAAACAATAACTAAGCGGTTGCGATGACGCAGAACGCTCGCCACCGCTCATTGATTGAGCACCACCATTGGAGAAACGCATGACTGCATGGAAATTCAAGATCGCCACGTTGGCGCTGGCCGCCTCGGCCAGCCTGTCCGCTTTCGCGCAGGAAGTGACCCTGCGCCTGCACCAGTTCCTGCCGCCGCAGGGCACGGTGCCGGCCAAGGCGCTGACCCCCTGGGCGAAGAAGATCGAGGCCGATTCGAACGGTCGCATCAAGATCCAGATGTTCAGCTCGATGCAGCTGGGCGGCACCCCGCCGCAGCTGTTCGACCAGGCGCGCGACGGCGTGGTGGACATCGTCTGGACGCTGCCGGGCTACACGCCGGGCCGCTTCCCCAAGTCGGAGGTGTTCGAGCTGCCTTTCATCGCGGGCCTGTCGGCCGAGAAGACCTCTCGTGCACTGTGGGAGTACGTGCAGAAGAACGCCATGGATGAGTACAAGGACGTCCACGTGCTGGCTGTGCACACCCACGGCCCCGGCCTGTTTCACACCAAGCAGCCGGTGGTTGGCCTGGAAAGCCTGCGTGGCATGAAGATCCGCGGTGGCACCCGTGTCGTCAACAACATGCTGGTCAAGCTCGGCGCCACGCCCGTGGGCATGCCGGTGCCGGCCGTGACCGAAGCGCTTTCCAAGGGCGTGCTCGATGGGACCACGATTCCCTGGGAAGTGGCGCCTGCGCTGAAGGTGCATGAACTGGTGAAGAACCACACCACCTTCGCCGGCGACAAGGCCTTGTATGTGACGACCTTTGTGGTCGCCATGAACAAGGGCGCCTACAACAAGCTGCCGGCCGATCTCAAGAAGATCATCGATGACAACTCGGGCCTCGAATTCAGCGCGATGATCGCCCGCACGCAGGATGTGGGTGACAACGTGGGCCGCGACCTGGCTGTGAAGGCCGGCAACAAGATCACCGAACTCGACGTGGCCGAAGTGCAGCGCTGGAAGCGCACCGCTGGCGTGGTCGAGAGCGACTGGATCAACGACATGAAGGCCAAGAACATCGACGGCGCCAAGCTGGTGTCCGATGCGCGCGCGATGATCGCGAAACACGCCAAATAAGCGCCGGTCCCGGGTACAGGAAAAGCCGGGCCGCACAAGCCCGGCTTTTCCACGCCGGGCCGATCAGCCTTGTGCCTCGTCGGAGCAGGCTGGAGCAGAACATCTTTCAACGACAGGAGACTGCAATGCGTACCATCAAACGCCGAACCGCGTTGGCCGCCCTGGGCGCCGCCGCCAGCACCTTGTTCGCGGGCACCGCCTTGGCCCAGCAGACCATGACCCTGCGGCTGCACCAGATGCTGCCCCCGCAGGCCACCATCCCCGCCAAGGCCATCGTGCCCTGGGCACAGAAGGTGGAGGCCGAGTCCGGCGGCCGCATCAAGATCCAGCTGTTCCACGCCATGCAGCTGGGCGGCGCGCCTCCGCAGCTGTTTGACCAGGCGCGCGATGGCGTGGTGGACATCACCTGGACCGTGCTGGGCTACACGCCGGGGCGTTTCAACAAGTCCGAGGTGTTCGAGCTGCCGTTCATGAGCGGCTCGGCCGAGCAGTCCTCGCGCGCCTTCCAGGCGTACGTGGAGAAGTTCGCCGCCGACGAGTTCAAGGACGTCAAGCTCATCGCGGTGCACACCCACGGCCCGGGTCTGTTCCACACCAAGGCCCCGGTGACGGGGCTGGAGAGCCTGCGCGGCATGAAGATCCGCGGCGGCTCGCGCATCATCAACAACATGCTCACCAAGCTGGGTGCCAACCCGGTGGGCATGCCGGTGCCGGCCGTGACCGAAGCTTTGTCCAAAGGTGTGATCGACGGCACCACGATTCCCTGGGAAGTGACGCCCGCGCTCAAGGTGAGCGAGCTGGTGAAGAACCACACCACCTTCGCCGGCCAGCAGGGCCTGTACACGCAGACCTTCGCGTTCTCCATGAACCGCTCGGCCTACGACAAGCTCCCCGCCGACCTGAAGAAGGTGATCGACAACAACTCGGGCATCGAGACCGCGGCCATGTTCGGCCGGGCCATGGACGAAGGCGACAAGGTGGGCCGCGCAATCGCCGAGAAGGCCGGCAACAACATCGTGGCGCTGGACGTGGCCGAGACCCAGCGCTGGCGTCGCACCGCTGGCACCGTGGAGACAGACTGGGTCAACGAGATGAAGGGCAAGAACATCGATGGCGCCAAGCTGGCCTCGGAGGCCCGTGCACTGATTGCCAAGTACTCGAAGTGAACGCCTGAGCGGGCGATGGGCCGTCGGGCCCATCGCCCGTGCGCTTCCGGATGCGCCAGCACGACAGGGGTTGGCGCTTTTTTTTGGGGTGCGTGCGCTTGTTCGTTCGATGGCATCAGGTTTTGTCATGTCATACCAATCTGACATTGAACCAGTTGGTACATATCAACCCGGCATAGCTGAAAGAAGCGTTCCGATCTGGTCAGCGCCCTTGATCAGGTTCAAAGTTCCGGCGCTTGCCAAACGATGGCTGCGCTATGACGCAGCCACTTGCGCCGTGATCAGCGGACGCCTTTTTTCATCCCCGGAGAACCCATGAGCTTCTTGAATCGCCGAACCACCCTGGCCGCGCTGGGCGCCGCCCTGACCACCCTGATGGCGGGTAGCGCGCTGGCCCAGCAGACCGTGACGCTGCGCCTGCACCAGTTCCTGCCGCCCCAGGCCCCCATTCCCTCCAAGGCCCTGGTGCCCTGGGCCAAGAAGATCGAAGCCGAGTCGGGTGGCCGCATCAAGGTGCAGCTGTTCCACGCCATGCAGATGGGCGGCACGCCGCCCCAGCTGTTCGACCAGGCGCGCGACGGCGTGGCCGACCTCACCTGGACCGTGCTGGGCTACACCCCGGGCCGCTTCAACAAGTCCGAAGTGTTCGAACTGCCCTTCATGGGCGGTGTATCCGAACAGTCCTCGCGGGCCTTCCAGGAGTACGTCGAGAAGTTCGCGGCCGACGAGTTCCGCAGCGTCAAGCTGATCGCTGTGCACACGCACGGCCCGGGCCTGTTCCACACCAAGCAGCCGGTGACCGGCCTGGAGAGCCTGCGCGGCATGAAGATCCGTGGCGGCTCGCGCATCATCAACAACATGCTGGGCAAGCTGGGCGCCACGCCCGTGGGCATGCCGGTGCCGGCGGTGACCGAGGCCCTGTCCAAGGGCGTGATCGACGGCACGACCATCCCGTGGGAAGTCACGCCTTCGCTCAAGATCACCGAGCTGGTGAAGAACCACACCACGTTCGCGGGCAAGGAAGGCCTGTTCACCCAGACCTTTGCCTTCACCATGAACCGCGCGGCGTACGACAAGCTGCCGGCCGACCTGAAGAAGGTGATCGACAACAACTCGGGTGTCGAAACCGCGGCCATGTTCGGCCGCGTGATGGACGAGGCCGACAAGGTGGGCCGTGACATCGCTGTCAAGGCGGGCAACAACATCGTGGCACTCGACGTGGCCGAGACCCAGCGCTGGCGCCGCACCGCGGGCGCGGTCGAGGCCGACTGGGTCAAGGAGATGAAGGGCAAGAACATCGATGGCGCCAAGCTGGCCTCGGAAGCCCGTGCGCTGATTGCCAAACACGCGAAGTAAGGGCTTTGTGGTGCCGCCCCGGGGTGGACGCCGTCTTCTGACGGATGGCCGCTCGGGGCGATGTCCTGCCAGGTGCAGGACATCGAAAGAGTTTCGTTAAGGGAAATTGATTTAACAATAAGAAATATTGAGCTATAGTCCCGCCGCTGCGCAGAAGGCGGCGGTGGAAGAAAAACCATGGGAGACAATTGGCGCTGGCCAACCCCCATAACAAGGACCAGAAATGATTGACTGGATTTACCGGTTTGCCCGGTGGACCGCCCTGTTTGGCGGCATCGTGCTCGTGGCACTGACCCTCATGGTCGTGGCCAGCGTCGCCGGACGTGCGCTGATCGGCATCGGGCTCGGGCCCGTGCCGGGCGACTTTGAACTGGTGGAAGTCGGCGTCGGTATCGCCATCTTCTTCTTCATGCCCTGGTGCTACCTGCGCGGCGGTCACGCCACGGTGGACCTGCTCTACATGCACACGCCGCGCTGGGCGCAAAAGGCGGTGGACACCGGCAGCGACATCCTGATGTCGCTGGTCTGGCTGGTGCTGACCTGGAAGCTCTGGGAAGGCATGCTGGAGAAAAAGGAGTACCTGGAGACCACGTTCATCCTGCAGATGCCGGTGTGGTGGGCCTATGCCCTGTGTCTGGTGGGCGCCGTGATCGGCTGTGTCTGCTACGTCGCCAAAACCCTGACCCGTTTTGGTCTCGGGTCCGAGCCCGAAGGCTGGACGGTTGAATCCAACGCAGGGCACTGAACATCATGTCAACTGTCGAACTCGCTCTCTGGTCGTTTCCGCTCCTGCTGCTGCTGATCTTCATCCGTGTGCCCATCGGGCTGTCCATGCTGGTGTGTGGCCTGGGCGGTGCGTGGATGGTTTACGGATCGGTGGATCCCATCCTCAACCAGCTCAAGCAGGTGACCTACAGCACCTTCTCGAACTACAACCTGTCGGTCATTCCGCTGTTCCTGCTCATGGGGCAGTTCGCTGCGCTGGGCGGCCTGTCGCAGGCACTGTTCAAGGCGGCCGAGGCCTGGATCGGCCATCGCAAGGGTGGCGTGGCCATGGCCGCGGTGGGCGCCTGTGCCGGCTTCGGCGCGATCTGCGGCTCCTCGCTCGCCACGGCGGCGACGATGGGTCAGGTGGCCCTGCCCGAACTCAAGCGCGCGGGCTACGCCGGTGGCATCTCCACCGCCTGCCTGGCCGCCGGCGGCACGCTGGGCATCCTGATCCCGCCGTCGGTGGTGCTGGTGATCTACGCCATCCTGACCGAGCAGAACATCGCCAAGCTGTTTCTGGCGGCCTTCGTGCCCGGCATTCTGGCGGCCGTGGGCTACATGATCGTGATCGCGATCTATGCGCGCCTCAAGCCGCATGAAGTGGGCTCCATGGCGCCCATGCCCATGAAGGACCGCTGGATCGCCACCGTCAAGGTCTGGCCCGTGATGGTGATCTTCATCGCCGTGGTCGGCGGTATCTACACCGGCCTGTTCACGCCCACCGAGGGTGCGGCCATTGGCGCGTTCGGCACGGGCCTCTCGGCCTGGTTCAGCGGCGGCCTCAACCGCAAGACCCTGCTCGAAGCCGTGCTGGGCACCGCGATCGCCACCGGCATGATCTTCATGATCGTGCTGGGCGCCGGCCTGTACAACACCTTCCTGGCGCTGTCGCAACTGCCGCAGGAAGCCGCTGCCATGGTGTCGGGCTGGGGTGTGAGTCCCCTGCTGGTGCTGATCGCCATCCTGGTGCTGTACGTGATCCTGGGCTGTTTCATGGACTCGCTGTCCATGATCCTGCTGACCATTCCGGTGTTCTTCCCCATCGTGACCGCGCTCGACTTCGGCCTGCCGCCCGAGGAGTTCGCCATCTGGTTCGGCATCCTGGTGCTGATCGTGGTGGAGGTGGGGTTGATCACGCCGCCGGTGGGCATGAACCTGTTCGTCATCAACTCGATGGCGCGCGACACGCCGATCACGCAGACCTACCGCGCCATCCTGCCCTTCGTGACCAGCGACTTCATCCGCACCGCGATCCTGGTGGCCTTCCCCGGCATCACACTGTTTGTGCTGCGCCTGTGAAGACCGGTTATCGAAAGCCTGCATAGCTGAAAGGGCCTGCAAGCAATTGCAGGCCCTTTTTCTGGGCGCTACATTGGGGCGGCTTTTGCGAGCGACACCCCGGAACAGGAGACCTGCATGAACCTCAAGACCTTGTTTTCCCGGCGCACCGTGATGGTTTCCGCCATCGCACTGAGCGCTTTTGGCCTGGCGACACCCGCGAGGGCACAGGCCTTCCCCAGCAAACCGCTGCGCATCGTGGTGCCGTTCGCCGCCGGTGGTGCCGGTGATCTCACGGCCCGCATCGTGGGGGCGGCCTTGAGCCAGTCGCTGGGCCAGCCGGTCACCATTGAAAACCGCCCCGGCGCCGGAGGTGTGGTGGCCGCCAGCACGGTGGCGCGTGCCGGGACCGACGGCCACACCCTGTTCCTCATGTCCAACGGCACCGCCGTGACCGCCAGCCTGTACAAGAGCCTGCCCTACGACACGCTCAAGGACTTCACGCCCGTCTCCACACTCGGCACTTTCGATCTGGTGGTGCTGGTACCGGCCGACTCGCCTCACAAGACCCTGGGCGATCTGGTCGCGTTCGCCAAGGCCCATCCCAACCAGCTCAACATCGGCAGCATCAACATCGGCAGCACGCAGAACCTGGCGGCCGAGCTGTTCAAGTCCAGCGCCGACATTCAGGCCCAGATCGTGCCTTTCAACGGCACGCCGAACCTGGTGGGTGCCTTGCGTGGCCAGCAGGTGGATGCCGCGGTCGAGATCCTCGGCCCGGCGCTGACGCAGATCCAGGCGGGCGCTTTCCGCGCGCTCGCGGTCACCGGCCAGAAGCGCTCCACGGTTTTGCCCGAGGTGCCAACCGCCGTCGAGCAGGGCGTGAAGGGTTTTGTGGCCTCGTCGTGGAATGCATTGGCCGTGCCCTCGAAGACGCCGCGTGACGCGGTGGCGCGCCTGAACCAGGACATCAACGCCGCACTCGCGAAACCCGACGTTCGCAAGAAGCTGGCCGACCTGAACATCGACCCCGATGGCAGCACGCCCGAGCAGGCGGCTGAACTGCTGGCCGCTGACATCAAGCGCTGGGGCGCGGTGATCGAGCGTGCAAACATCCCGAAACAGTGACCACCCCCGCCGCGCTGCGCGCGACCCCCTCAAGGGGGCTTGGCTCCCGGCCCGGCGGAGCCGGTTCCGCCGCGTTCTGGAAGGGACATGGCACGCCGGACAGATTCCATAAAAATGGGGAGCCTATTCCATGGACAACTTGCGCATTGGACTGATCGGCTACGGCGAGGTCGGTCGCATCTTCTCTGCCGGGTTCAAGCCCGGCGCGGCCTGGAGCGGCGCCTGGGACCTCAAGTTTGCCGATCCGGCGCAGCGCGACGAGCCGTTGGCGCATGCCGCTGCGCAGGGCATTGAGGCCTGCGATGGCGTGGCGAGCCTGTGTGCCCGGTCCACGCTGGTGATCTCGGCCGTGACCGCGTCGAACACGCTGGCCGTGGCGCAGGCCGCGGCCGCCCACATCCAGCCCGGCAGCTTTTTCCTCGATCTCAACTCGGCATCGCCCGGCACCAAGCAGCGGGCCGCTGCCCTGATCGAAGCGGAGGGCGCGCACTACGTGGAGGCCGGCGTCATGACCTCGGTGCCGCCCTATGGCATTCGCGTGCCCATGCTGCTGGGCGGTCCGCACGCGGCGCGCCTGTTGCCGGTGCTGGCCGCCCTGGGCATGGACGCGAAGGTAGCCAGTGAAAAGCTGGGCATCGCCTCGGCCACCAAGATGTGCCGCAGCGTGATGATCAAGGGGCTGGAGGCGCTGGTGATCGAAAGCTACGCCACCGCGCGCCACCACGGCGTCGAAGACGCCATGATCGCCACGCTGCAAGAGACCTTTCCTTCGATCGACTGGCAGAAGCAGGGCAGCTATTTCTTCAGCCGCGTGGCGCAGCACGGCAAGCGCCGCGCCGAAGAGATGCGCGAGGTGGCCAACACCGTGCGCGAGGCCGGCTTCGAGCCCTTCATGGCCGCGGCCATCGCCGAGAAACACGACTGGATGGCGGCGCAGGCGCGCGCCGGGCATTTCGCCGACCTGGGTCAGAACCCACCCTGGCAGGCCTTTGCCGACCGCCTGCTGGCAGCGCGCCCCGCCGCCAACGACGCATAAACCGAACGCTTCTTCATGCTCGACATCCTGGCCATCACCGGCCCGATCTACCTCTGCATCGCGGCCGGTTATGCCAGCGTGCGCTGGAACCTGTTCACCAAGGCCGACATGCGCGTCTTCGGCAAGTTCGTGATCCAGATCGCGCTGCCCGCGCTGCTGTTCAACGCGCTGGCTTCACGCCCGCTCGGCGAGGTGGTTCACCCGGGTTACCTGCTGGCGTTCACCGCCGGATCGCTGGCGCTGATTGGGGGCGCTCTGTGGTTCTCGCGCACGGTGCTGCGCAAGAGCCTGACCGAGAGTGCCTATGTGGCCATGGGCATGACCTGTTCCAACAGCGGCTATGTGGGCTACCCCGTGATGCTGCTGCTGTTCGGGCCCCTGGGTGGTGTGATCCTGGCGCTCAACCTGATCGTGGAAAACCTCATCAAGCTGCCGCTGCTGTTCACGCTGGCCGACGCGGGCGCGCACGAAGGCGAGCGGCCTTCGCTGCTGCAGGCGCTGAAACAGACGGGCGAGCGCCTGGTGCGCAACCCCATGATCGTGGCCATCTTTGCCGGCTTCGTGGTGGCCTTGCTGGGCTGGCAACTGCCTGCGGTGATCACGCGCACCGTGACCCTGTTTTCGGCCGCGAGCAGCGGCATGGCGCTGTTCATCATCGGCGGCACGCTGGTGGGCCTGCAGGTTAAGGGCATGCGCCGCCAGGTGTCGCTGATCGCCGTGGGCAAGCTGCTGCTGCACCCGCTGGCGGTGTTCGCCGCCGTCTCGCTCTTGCCGCTGCTGGGGCTGCCTTCCGTTGACGGCGATCTGCGCACCGCGGCCGTGCTCTCGGCCGCCATGCCCATGCTGGGCATCTATTCCATCCTCGCGCAGCGCCACGGCTTTGAAGGTTTCACCGCCGCGGCGCTGCTGGCGACCACGGCGGCCTCCTTCTTCACGCTCAGCGCCATCCTCTGGCTCATGCGCTGACGGCTTTGGGCGCTTCATGGCGAAGCGCCCTGCGCATGAAGCGGTCCAACCCAGGGCACCGCCGGGCCGGCTTTGCCGGACGGCCAGTGCCGCCTCCCCAGGGGGTCGCGCGAAGCGCGGCGGGGGTGTTTCAGCTCATTGCGTTGATCGCGTCCAGCGTCTGGCGGATCAGATTCAATGTGGTCTGCTGCGTCAGCGTGGCGGGTCGCAGCGAGCTGGTGGCCAGGCACAGGCGGGTTCGCAGCGGCGGCTGGATGGAGCGCGTGCGGTAGGCCGACGGCCGGATCGAGCTGGCCACCGCGTTGCGCGAGAGCAGGGCAGCGCCCGCGCCGTCGGCCACCAGGTCGAGGATCGCTGAAACCCCGTCGATCTCCAGCGCCACCCGCGGACGGCACCCGATGTTGGCCATTTCGGACTCCACATGCATGCGCAACGCGTTGGGCCGGCTCGGGATCACCAGCAGCAATTGCGCCACCTCGGCCAGCGACACCGGGGGCGGGGGAGGCTCTTCGGCCAGCCCGGCCGGGCGGGGTTCGACCAGCAGCAACTCTTCGTCCTGCAGCGGCGAGATGTCGATTTCCGGCGCGGGCTGGGCGTTGTAGAGCACGGCGATGTCCAGTCGCCCGGTCACCAGCCATTCCTGCATGGTGGCCGACAGGCCTTCGCTGATCGACAGGCTGGCTTCGGGCAGCTGGGCGCGAAAGGCGCGCGTGAGCGGCACGGTGAGCACCCGTGCCAGGCTCGGCGGCAGGCCGATGGCCACGCGCCCGGCCAGCGCACCGCGCACCCGGCCCAGCTCTTCGCGCGCCCGCTCCACCTGGTGCAGGATGCCGCGGCCGTGTTCCAGCAGCAGCTTGCCGGCTTCGGTGGGCGTGGCGCCGCGGCCGTTGCGCACCAGCAGGTTCTGGCGCAACTCTACCTCCAGCAGGCGCACCTGGCGCGAGAGGGCGGGTTGCGCCACGTCCAGCGCGAGCGAGGCCTTGGTGAAGCTGCCCAGCTCGGCGACGCGCACGAAATATTCGAGTTGTTTGAGGTCCATGGCCTGCGAGATTTTGGAATAGCTCCATCATAGATATAGTTTTTTGTTCTAGCTGATAGCGCGCCGGGAGGCTGGTTTCGCAGCGTGGTGAAGTTCACAATCCGCCATTCAAAGCCCCGTCCGGCATGGGCCGCAACCGCACCAGGAACCTTCCGCATGAGCCAGCAAAAGCCCCTCATCATCGACTGCCACGGCCACTACACCACGGCGCCCAAGGCGCTGGAGAACTGGCGCAACGCGCAGATCGCCGGCATCAAGGATCCGGCTTCGATGCCCAAGGTCTCGGACCTGAAGATCAGCGACGACGAGCTGCGTGAGTCCATCGAGACCAACCAGCTGCGCCTGATGAAGGAACGTGGCTCCGACCTCACCATCTTCTCGCCGCGCGCCAGCTTCATGGCCCACCACATCGGCGACTTCAACATCAGCTCTACCTGGGCCGCGATCTGCAACGAGCTGTGCTACCGCGTGAGCCAGCTCTTCCCCGACAACTTCATTCCCGCCGCGATGCTGCCGCAGAGCCCGGGCGTGGACCCCGCCACCTGCATCCCCGAGCTGGAGCGCTGCGTCAAGGAATACGGCAACGTCGGCATCAACCTGAACCCCGATCCCTCGGGCGGCCACTGGACCAGCCCGCCCCTGAGCGACAAGGCCTGGTATCCCATCTACGAGAAGATGGTCGAGTACGACATCCCGGCCATGGTGCACGTGAGCACCAGCTGCAACGCCTGCTTCCACACCACCGGCGCCCACTACCTGAACGCCGACACCACAGCCTTCATGCAGTGCCTGACCAGCGACCTGTTCAAGGACTTCCCGACCTTGAAATTCATCATCCCGCACGGCGGCGGCGCGGTGCCCTACCACTGGGGCCGTTTCCGTGGCCTGGCGCAGGAGCTGAAGAAGCCGCTGCTGAAAGACCACCTGCTGAACAACATCTTCTTCGACACCTGCGTCTACCACCAGCCCGGCATCGACCTGCTGACCAAGGTGATCCCGGTGGACAACATCCTGTTCGCCTCGGAAATGATCGGTGCCGTGCGCGGCATCGACCCCGAGACCGGTCACTACTACGACGACACCAAGCGCTACATCGAAGCGAGCACCATCGTCGTGGGCGATGACCGCTACAAGGTCTACGAAGGCAATGCGCGGCGTGTGTTCCCGCGCCTGGATGCGGCGCTCAAAGCGAAGAGCCTCTGACTTTCTCCTTCCCCCTCTGGGGGAAGGCAGGGATGGGGGCAGGCGCAACGCGAGCCCCCACCCAACCCTCCCCCAGAGGGGGAGGGCTCCATACCAACTGAGGAGAAAAGACCATGTACGAACTCGGCGTCGTTTACCGCAACATCACCCGTGCCGACCGCGCTACGGCCGACGGCCTGGCCGCGCTGGGCTCGGCCACCGTGCACGAAGCCATGGGCCGTGTCGGTCTGTTGAAGCCCTACATGCGCCCGATCCAGACCGGCGTTCAAGTCTCGGGCACGGCGATCACCGTGCTGCTGCAACCCGGTGACAACTGGATGATGCACGTGGCCGCGGAGCAGATCCAGCCCGGCGATATCGTGGTCGCGGCCGTCACGGCCGAGTGCAGCGACGGCTATTTCGGCGACCTGCTGGCCACCAGTTTCCAGGCGCGTGGCGCCCGCGGCCTGATCATCGACGCCGGCGTGCGCGACGTGAAGACGCTGAAGGAAATGAACTTCCCGGTGTGGTCCAAAGCGATCTCTTCCAAGGGCACGATCAAGGCCACGCTGGGCTCGGTGAACATCCCCATCGTCTGCGCCGGCATGCTGGTGGCGCCGGGCGACGTGATCGTGGCCGACGACGACGGTGTGGTCTGTGTGCCGGCCGCGCGTGCGGTGGAAACGCTGGCCGCTGCCATCAAGCGCGAGAGCTTCGAGGGCGAGAAGCGCGACAAGCTGGCTTCGGGCGTCTTGGGGCTGGACATGTACAAGATGCGCGAGCCGCTGGCTGCTGCCGGTCTGAAATACATTGATTGAGGAGGTCCCCATGAGCAAACCCACTTCAGGTGACTTCACCAAGACCTCCGGCTGGATGGACTGGTACACCGGCCCCTCCAAACCCAGCTTCAAGCTGCCCGCCGGCGCGGTGGACGCGCACTGCCACGTGTTCGGCCCCGGGGCCGAGTTCCCCTACGCACCCGAACGCAAGTACACGCCCTGCGACGCATCGAAGCACGAGCTGTACGCGCTGCGCGACCACCTGGGCTTTGCCCGCAACGTGGTGGTGCAGGCCACCTGCCACGGCGCCGACAACCGCGCCATGGTCGACGCGCTGGTGAACAGCGGCGGCAAGGCGCGTGGCGTCGCCACGGTCAAGCGCTCGGTGACCGATGAAGAATTGCAGGCCATGCACGACGCCGGTGTGCGCGGCGTGCGCTTCAACTTCGTCAAACGCCTGGTGGACTTCACGCCCAAGGACGAGCTGCTGGAGATCGCCGGCCGCATCGCGAAATGGGGCTGGCACGTGGTGATCTACTTCGAGGCGGTGGACCTGCCCGAGCTGTGGGACTTTTTCACCGCGCTGCCCACCACGGTGGTGGTGGACCACATGGGCCGGCCCGATGTGTCGTTGCCGGTGGACGGCCCGCAGTTCGCGTTGTTCGAGAAGTTCATGCGCGAGCACACGAACGTGTGGAGCAAGGTGAGCTGCCCCGAGCGCCTGTCGGTCACCGGCCCGAAGGCTTTGAACGGCGAGCAGAATGCGTATGCCGACGTGATCCCGTTTGCGAAACGCATCGTCGAGCAGTTCCCCGACCGCGTGCTCTGGGGCACCGACTGGCCGCACCCCAACCTGAAAGACCACATGCCCGACGACGGCCTGCTGGTGGACTTCATCCCGCACATCGCGCCGACCGCCGAACTGCAGAAGAAGCTGCTGGTGACGAACCCCATGAAGCTTTACTGGCCCGAAGAATGTTGACCCCCACGCTCCGCCGCTGCGCGGGTCGCTGCCCCCCGAGGGGGTGCGAATCGCCTTGGGGCGGCCCGGCGGCGATTCCCGTTTCAACAAGGAGTACCCATGGCACTCGATAAACCCTACAAGGACGTGCCCGGCACCATCATTTTTGATGCCGAGCAATCGCGCAAGGGCTTTTGGCTCAACCAGTTCTGCATGTCGCTGATGAAGGCCGAGAACCGCGAGAAATTCAAGGCCGACGAGCGCGCCTACCTCGACGAGTGGCCGATGACCGAAGAGCAGAAACAGGCCGTGCTGGCGCGCGACCTCAACTGGTGCATGCGCACCGGCGGCAACATCTACTTTCTGGCCAAGATCGGCGCCACCGACGGCAAGAGCTTCCAGCAGATGGCGGGCTCCATGACCGGCATGACCGAAACCGAATACCGCGACATGATGATCCAGGGCGGCCGATCCGTCGAAGGCAACCGCTACGTGGGTGAAGACGGCGACGCGCAAGCGCACCGCCAGCCCCAGGGCGCCGCAGGAAAGAAAGTCTGACCATGGCCAAAATCACCGCATCCGTCTTCACCTCGCACGTGCCCGCCATCGGCGCGGCCATGGACCTGGGCAAGACCCAGGAGGACTACTGGAAACCCGTGTTCGCGGGCTACGACTTCTCCAAGCAATGGATGAAGGATAACAAGCCGGACGTCATCTTCCTCGTCTTCAACGACCACGCCACGGCCTTCAGCCTGGAAATGATCCCCACGTTTGCCATCGGCACCGCGGCCGAGTTCCAGCCGGCCGACGAAGGCTGGGGCCCGCGCCCGGTGCCCAAGGTCATCGGCCACCCGGACCTGGCTTCGCACATCGCACAGTCGGTCATCCAGCAGGACTTCGACCTCACCATCGTCAACAAGATGGACGTGGACCACGGCCTCACCGTGCCGCTGTCGCTGATGTGTGGCGAGCTCGACCCGAAGACGGACGCCTGGCCCTGCCCGGTGATCCCGTTCGCGGTCAACGTGGTGCAGTACCCGGTGCCCTCGGGCAAGCGCTGCTTCATGCTCGGCCAGGCCATCCGCAAGGCGGTGGAAAGCTATGACGAAGATCTGAACGTGCACATCTGGGGCACGGGCGGCATGAGCCACCAGCTGCAGGGCGCACGCGCCGGCCTGATCAACCGCGAGTGGGACAACGCCTGGCTCGACCAGATGATTGCCGACCCCGTGGGCTGCGCCGACACGCCGCACATCGACTACGTGCGCGAAGCCGGCAGCGAAGGCATCGAACTCGTGATGTGGCTGATCGCCCGCGGCGCCATGTCCGACATCGTCGATGGCAAGGTGCAGGGTCCGGCCCCGACCGTGAAGCACCGCTTCTACCATGTGCCCGCATCCAACACGGCCGTGGGCCACCTCATCCTGGAGAACAACTGACATGACCATCAAAGTAGCCCTCGCCGGCGCCGGCGCCTTCGGCATCAAACACCTGGACGGCATCAAGAACATCGATGGTGTTGAAGTGGTTTCGCTGATCAGCCGCGACCTGGAGAAGACCAAAGAGGTCGCCGACAAGTACGGTATCCAGCACGTCACCACCGACCTCGCCGACAGCCTGGCGTTGAAAGAAGTCGACGCAGTGATCCTCTGCACCCCCACGCAGATGCACGCCGAGCAGACGCTCGCCTGCCTCAAGGCCGGCAAACACGTGCAGGTGGAAATTCCGCTCGCCGACAGCCTGAAGGGTGCCGAAGACGTGGTGGCGCTGCAGAAGCAGACCGGCCTGGTCGCGATGTGCGGCCACACCCGCCGCTTCAACCCCAGCCACCAGTACGTGCACAACAAGATCCAGGCCGGCGAATTCAACATCCAGCAGATGGATGTGCAGACCTACTTCTTCCGCCGCACCAACACCAACGCGCTGGGCCAGGCGCGCAGCTGGACCGACCACCTGCTGTGGCACCACGCCGCCCACACCGTGGACCTGTTCGCCTACCAGTGCAACAGCCCCATCGTGATGGCCAACGCCATCCAGGGCCCGATCCACCCGGTGCTGGGCATCGCCATGGACATGAGCATCCAGCTCAAGGCCGCCAACGGCGCGATCTGTACGCTGAGCCTCTCGTTCAACAACGACGGCCCGCTCGGCACCTTCTTCCGCTACATCGGCGACACCGCGACCTACCTCGCGCGCTACGACGACCTGTTCACCGGCAAGGAAGAAAAAATCGACGTGTCGAAAGTGGCCGTGTCCATGAACGGCATCGAGCTGCAGGACCGCGAGTTCTTCGCCGCCATCAAGGAAGGCCGCGAGCCGAACTCCAGCGTGGGCAAGGTGTTCAACTGCTACCAGGTGCTGCACAACCTGGAACAGCAACTGAAAGGATAAGCCCGCCCCTGCGGCGCTGCGCGCCTTCCCCTCAAGGAGACGACGCCAGCGGCCCGGCAAAGCCGGTTCCGCGGCGTCACTGGGTGGAGCCACCTCGCGCCGAGGCATACCATTCACGGCTCCATCCTCACGGCTGGGGCCGTTTTCCATTTCAGGAGCTCACTCCATGCAACAACGCCAACTCGGCCCCTTCAAAGTGTCAGCCATCGGTCTGGGCTGCATGAACATCTGCCACGCCTACGGCGCCCCCGTGTCCGAGCAGCAGGCCGAGCGTGTGCTGCTCGGCGCGCTGGACGCGGGCGTGACCCACTTCGACACCGCAGCGCTCTACGGCTTTGGCGCCAGCGAAACGCTGGTGGGCAAGGTGTTGTCGAAGCACCGCTCGAAGTTCACGCTCGCCAGCAAGTGCGGCATGCAGGGCGTGCCCAACGCCGACGGTGTGAAGGTGCGCGTCATCGACGGCCGGCCCGAGACCATCAAGGCCACCTGCGAAGCGGCCTTGAAGCGCCTGCAGACCGATGTGATCGACCTCTACTACCTGCACCGCTGGGACAAGCAGGTGCCCATCGAAGACAGCGTGGGCGCCTTGAGTGATCTGGTGCGCGCGGGCAAGATCCAGACCATCGGCCTCTCCGAGGTGTCGGCCCCCACCTTGCGCCGTGCGCAGGCGGTGCACCCCATCGCGGCCCTGCAGACCGAGTACTCGCTGTGGACGCGCAACCCCGAGATCGCCGTGCTCGACACCTGCCGCGAATTCGACATCGCCTTCGTGGCCTTCAGCCCGGTGGGTCGCGGCTTCCTGTGCGGCGAGCTGGATGTGAGCACCTTCGACGCCAAGGACATCCGCCGCAGCATGCCGCGCTTTGCGCCCGACAACTACGCCGCCAACCTCACGCTGCTGCCCGGCTACCTGGCCATGGCCAACGAGGTGGGCTGTACCCCGGCCCAGCTCGCCATCGCCTGGCTGCTGCACCGGGGCGAGAACATCCTGCCCATTCCCGGCACCACCAGCGTGGAGCACCTGCAGGACGACCTGGGCGCGGTGAACGTCCAGCTCGACGCTTCCGTGATGGCGCGGCTCGACGACCACATCAACCAGCACACCGTGAAGGGCGAGCGCTACAACGCGCAGGGCAACAGCGAGGTGGACACCGAGGTGTTCTGAGTCGCGGTGGCGCAGCAGGGGACCCCACCGGTTGCCGAGGAGTAAGCTGGGGCGGTCACACCAGCCAGAGCAACGGGAAAAGGGACCGCCATGAAGCACATCAAACGGTTTTTCTGGGCCTACCTGCTGGTCCTGGCGGGCCTCTGGTGGTTCACCGATCAGACCGTCTGGGCAGAGCTTCCCCATTATTTCGCCTGGCGCAGCGTCTTGATGCAGGGCACTGGCGTGCTGGCCATCGGCGTGATGAGCGCGGCGATGGTGCTCGCCGTGCGGCCGGTGGTGTTCGAGCCCTGGCTGGGTGGGCTGGACAAGATGTACCGGCTGCACAAATGGCTGGGCATCTCGGGCCTGGTGTTGTCCATCGGCCACTGGCTGTTGTCGGAGTCGGCCAAGTGGTTGGTCGGCCTCGGCTGGCTGGCGCGTCCCGAACGCGGCCCACGCCCGACCTTGGTGGATGAACCGGTCCGACAGTTCTTCATGGACCAGCGCGGGTTGGCCGAAGGCCTTGGCGAATGGGCGTTTTATGCGGCCGTGGCGCTGATGGTGCTGGCACTGATCAAACGCTTCCCGTACCGGTACTTCTTCCGCACCCACAACCTGCTCGCCGTGGCCTATCTGGTGCTGGTGTGGCACACGGTGATCCTGCTGCAGTTCGATTACTGGAGCGGTGTGCTGGGGCCGGTGATGGCGCTGTTGATGGCCGCGGGCAGCATCGCCGCCGTGATGGTGCTGTTCGGCCGCGTGGCCGTCCACCGGCAACTGGTGGGTGAGGTGGCGGCCGTGCGCCTCCACCCTGCGCTGAATGTCATCGAGGTCGACATCGGGTTCCAGGGGCGCTGGGCGGGCCACGAAGCGGGCCAGTTCGCCTTCGTGACCTTGCACGAAAAGGAGGGTGCGCATCCCTACACCATCACGTCCGCGTGGGCCGACGACGGCCGCCTGACCTTCATCATCAAGGCCCTGGGCGACTACACCCGCACCCTGGCCGACACGGTCAAGGTGGGGGACGTGGTCAAGGTGGAGGGGCCCTACGGACGCTTCAATTTCGCGGGCCAGCAGCCGCGCCAGATCTGGGTGGGCGCGGGCATCGGCATCACGCCCTTCATCTCGCGCATGAAGGCCCTGGCCAAGGCGTCCGATGGCAAGACCATCGACCTGTTCCACACCACGGCCGTCTACGATGAGCACGCCATCGGTCTGATCGAGGCCGACGCGAAAGCCGCGGGTGTCTGCCTGCACGTGTCGTGGGACGAACGCGACGGCTGGCTGACCGCGGCACGCATCGCCGAGCAGGTTCCCGAATGGCGCGATGCGGACTTCTGGTTCTGCGGACCGGCCGCGTTCGGCCGCACGCTGAAGAAGGATTTCGTGGCCCTGGGTCTGGACGAGACACGCTTCCACCAGGAACTGTTCGAGATGCGGTGACGGCGGCGCTCCGGCGGCGACCTTCCAGGAACCATTCTCCCCGTCCGGCGCCCCTGCTGCCCTCGACCGCAGGGGGGCTGCCTTGCGGGTGTTTCAGCGGGCGCTCAGGAAGTCTCCCACTTCCAGCAGGATCAGCTCGTTGTCGTCGGCCTTGTTGGGTTCGCGGCTGCTGGAGAACGGCAGGTTGTTGTCGTTGCCCACCACGATGTGCGTCGTGTCCACCACGTCCACGTTTTCAATCGTGAAGAAGGGGAAGGTCAGCACGCTGTTGGTCAAGGGCTTGCGCGAGAGCTTGTTGGGGTCGGCGATGGCCATCAGGTCGATGTGGCCGATCTTGCGCAGTGGGCCGCCCACGTTGGCCTCAGTCAACTCGATCTTGACGATGCGTTTGAACTTCGCCAGGTCGTGGAAGCAGTCGGTGCGTTTCTGGCCTTCGGGGCAGGCCTTGTCGGCCGTGCCTTCGCCGTTGTCGCGCTCGATGATCAGGCCGGTGGTGGCGTCGATCATGTTGAAGTCGCCGATGGCGTGGTGGTTGGCGTCGAGCACGTATTTCCAGTGGCGGCCGGTCCACTGCTCGGCCTTCACGTCGAACTCCAGCACGCGCAGGTACTGCTTGCCGTCCAGGGTCTCGGGCGCCTTGGTCGCTTCGTCCCACAGCGCGCCTTCGAGCAGGGCATACAGCTTGCTGCCGTCGGGCGATGAGGCCAGGCCCTCGTAGCCCTTGGAGCGGCGCGACTGGAACTTCAGCTCGCCATTCGGCGCGCCCGGGGTGATGACCGAAGGATGGTCCGGCGAGACGATGGTCTTGCCGTCCACCTTCGTTTCATGGACGGCCCGTACCCGGCCCTTCATGTCGGCCTTGATCAGGTACGGGCCAAACTCGTCGCCGATCCAGAAGTGCCCGCCAGCGATCTGGAAGCCTTCGGTGTCGAAATCGGAACCGGTGAGGTAACGCTGCTTCGTGCCTTCGTGCACGATGCGGAACGGCACCTTCTTGTCGGGGTCGTGCAGGAACACAGTCTCCAGGCGCTTGAACTGGCCGCTCTTGAAGTCCACCGTGTAGCGGTTGAGGAACAGCGCGAAGTCGGGCGAGTTGGCCTTGGAGCCGGCGCCGTTGTCGGTCAGCAGCCAGAAGCTGCCATCGGCCAGGCGCTTGATGCCCGAGTGGCCCTGCACGGGTTGGCCCTTGAACGGCAGCGACACGCCGGTGGGGCGGCCGGCGGACTTGCCTTCAACGCCGCCGATCTTCTCGACCCGCTGGCCGGTGGTGAACTTGCCACTGATCTGCAGGTCGGCCGGCGCGTCCTTGGGGGCGGCGATGAAGGTCTGCGCCGGCAGGATGGCGTGGCCGGTGAGCATGGCGGGGAAGGCGGTCTGGGCCTGGGCGCACAGCGGCAGGCTGGCGAGGGCGAGCAGGGTGGCGCTCAGGCTGAGGGACAAGGCTGGGGAACGGCGCATGGTCGAGGCTCTCGGTCGTCGGTGGTGGGGAGCGCTTGCAACGGTGCAGGCGGCCGCGCCACTGTGCCGAGCGTGTTTGACGCGACGGCGACGGTCCGATGGCAAGGCCGTGACAGGCGCCGCCATGGCCATACAGATCTCGTCAGTTTTCCATGACCCGGGAGCACCGCCCGCACCGAACGATACAACCCAAGGGCACCGCCGGGCCGGCTTTGCCGGACGGCCAGTGCCGCCCCCCTTGAGGGGGGTGACGCGAAGCGGCGCGGGGGGTGTTTCCTTTCAAGCGCCACCGCGAAACAAAGAAAAGCCCCAGGCCGTGAACTTGAGAGGTAGGTGGTAGTGCTGCGCCGTGTCGGCGATGTAGAAGCGGTAGGGCACCACCTCCAGGAACGCCGGGTCGGGCACGGTCGCGCCCTGGCCGCGGTAGAAGGCGCCGACCTCGAACCGCACCTCGTAACCCCCGGCCGTGATGGCCTCGCTCATCAGCGCCGGGTGGGCCAGCAGGCCGTTGCTGCCCACGGTGCCTTCGGCGATCAGCGGCCCTTGCGGGAGGCCGTCCGGCCCCAGGCGCTGCACCGCCACGCGCAGGCCCGCCGCGACGCGGCCGCTGGCCACGTCCACACAGTGAATGGAGAGTCCGCCGCTCATGGGGCGCTCAGTTCAGCCGCGCGCCCGAGGCCTTCACCTCCGGCGCCCACTCGGTGACCTGGTCGCTCACGAACTTCGTGAACTCGGCCGGGCTCATCTTCTCCACCGCGACGCCGAGATCGGCAAGGCGTTTGGCCACGTCGGGGCGTGACACCACGTCGCTTACAGCGGCGTTCACCTTGTCCACCACGTCTTTTGGCGTGCCGGCCGGTGCCGAGATGCCGAGGAAGTTCTCCGCCAGCAGCTTGGGGTAGCCGGCCTCGACCACGGACGGCACGCCGGGCGACATCGGCGCACGGGCGCGCGAGGTCACGGCGATGCCGATCAGCTTGCCTTCTTTCATGTAGGGCACGTTCTGCGTCAACGTGTCCACCGCGAACTGCAGCTGGCCGCCGAGCAGGTCGGTGTGCATGGGCGACGAACCTTTGTAGGGCACGTGTTCCATTTTCAGCTTGTACTGGTTCTTGAACATCTCGCCCACGATGTGGCCGATGGAGCCCACGCCACCGCTGCCGTAGTTGACCGGTGTCGTCTGCGCGCTGATCCACTTCACCAGCTCGGGCATGGTCTTGGCGGGCACCGAGGGGTGCACCACGAACACGTTGGGCACCGAGCCGATGTGCGCGATGTGCGTGAAGCTTTTGACCGGGTCGTAGGGCGCCTTGTCCATCATGAAAGGCGAGATGCTCATGGGCGCGGTGTTCGACAGCAACAGCGTGTAGCCATCGGGCGCGGCCTTGGCCACTTCGTTGGCGCCGATGGTGCTGCCCGCGCCGGGCTTGTTTTCCACGATCACCGTCTGGCCCAGTTTCTCCTGCAGACCGGGCTGCAGCAGGCGCGCCACGATGTCGGACGAGCCGCCGGGCGCGAAGGTGACGATGATCTTGATCGGCTTTTGGGGCCAGGCCTGGGCGTGCACGGTGGCTGCCGCGAAGGGCAGCAGGGCGCTGGCGGCGAGAAGGATGCGGCGGGTGGGGTTCATGGCTGGGTTCCTGCAAGGGTGGAGACGGTGGGGCGAGACGAAAGGGGTGCGGGGGCGTCGGTCTGGACCACCCGGGCCAGCCGTCCGCGCATGACTTCGCAGATCTGCCGCAAGGCGGCCTGGCGCTCGGTGGCTTCGTCGTGCGCCAGGCGCTGCTCGATGGCGTCGAACACCGAGGCCAGGGTGTCGTGCAGCCGCAGCGCGGCGATGAAGGGGTAGCCGAAGCGCTCGCGGTAACGCTGGTTGAGCGCATCGATGCGCTGCACGGTGGCGGCGTCCAGGCTCAGCAGGCCCAGGCGCGCCTGTTCGCTTTGAGAGTCTGTGGTCATGGTGCCCGCCTGGGCCTCCTGGCCTGCGAGTTCCGGGTGGGCGCACAGCAGCGCACGTTGCTGCGCCTCGCCGGCGCCGTGGATCACGCGGGCCATGGCGTCGAACAGCGCGGCCTGGCTGGGGAAAGGGCGCAGCGACCAGGCGCGCTCAGCGACCCAGGGCGAATGCTCGACCACCGAACCCAGAAGCGCATTGAACGCGGCTTCGTCCAGCGAACGGAGCTCGGAGATCGTCAAGGGGGTGGCTGGTTTGGAGGACATCTTGGGCCTCAGTTTGAGTTCGCTTTGCGTTGCCGTCCATCGCATAATTTGCGGTCATTCATTCGAATAAACAGCACGATGAGCAGCCTCAACAGTCCCCTGCACCCGAAAGCGCTGCGTTACGTGGCAGCCGTGGCCCAGTTGGGCTCGGTCCAGGCCGCTGCGCGCGAGGTGTCGATCTCCGCTTCGGCCATCGACCGCCAGATCCTGATCCTGGAGGAAGACCTGGGCGTGCCTCTGTTCGAACGCCTGCCACGCGGCATGAGGCTCACGGCGGCGGGCGAGCTGCTGCTGGCGCTGTCGCAGCGCTGGAAGGCCGACCTCAACCGCACGCTGTCCGACATCAAGCAGTTGCAGGGTGTCAACCACGGCCAGCTGCGCCTGGCCGCCATGGACAGTCACGCCAACGGCTTCCTGCCCGACTTCCTGCAGGCGGCGGCGCGCGAGCATCCGGGCATCGTGATCGACATCGAGATCGTCAGCCCCGACGAGGCCGTGACCCACCTGCTCAGCGGCGACGTGGACATCGCCGTGGCCTTCAACCTCAAGCCCCAGCGCGACCTGAACCTGATCTGGAGCGCCGAGCTGCCGCTGGGCTGCGCGGTGGCGGCCTCGCACCCGCTGGCCGCGCTGGCCGAGGTCGGCTTCAAGGAGGTGGTGGCCTGGCCGCTGGCCGCGCAGAGCCGCGCGCTGGCGATCCGCCGCTACCTGGAAAAGCGCCACGGCTGGCTGCTGCAGGAAGCGCGGCCACCGCTGGTGACGAACTCGCTGCAGCTGGTCAAAAGCCTGGTGCGCAGCGGCAGCCACGTGGCGCTGACCTCGGAGCTGGACGTGGGCCCCGAGGTGTTGGACGGCAGCGTGGTGTTTGTACCGCTGCGCGACCGCAACGCGCAGGCGCAGAGCGTGTCGGTCGCCACCAGCGCCAGCCGCCCGCTGCCGCGCATTGCGCGCATCGTGGCCGAGTCGCTGGCGGTCCATGTGGACCTGCACCTGCAGCGGGTGCGTCAGGCGGGCGCTGAAACAAAACGAAAAGAACCGGTACCTCGCTGACACCCTGGGACGGCCTGGCCCCGGCACCATGACGGTCATGTTCAACAAGGTTCTGAAAGGACCCCCGTCATGAAAACCTGGATCAAACGCACCCTCATCGGGCTGACCACCGCCACCGTGGTGCTGGGCGGCCTCACCGCCTGCGGCAGCCGTGGCGACCACGCCCGTGGCTGGAGCGAAGAGCGCGTCACCGAAATGCGCGGCAAGGCGATCGAGCGCATCAGCAGCAAGCTCGAACTCAACGCCGAGCAGAAGCAGAAGCTCGGCGTTCTGGCCGATGAAATGATCGCCTCGCGCAAGGCCTTCCGGGGTGAAGGGGCCGATCCACGCGCCGACTTCAAGGCCCTGGTCGCGGGCGAGAAGTTCGACCGCGCCAAGGCGCAGAGCCTGCTCGACCAGAAAACCGCCGCCGTGCAAGGCAACGCGCCCAAGGTGCTGACCGCACTGGCCGACTTCTACGACAGCCTCAACCCCGAGCAGCAACGCCAGGTGCGCGAAAAGCTGGACAAGCGCGGCCACGGCCGGTGGGGCCGGGGCTGATCGGGCGAGCGAAGCACACGTTCTGAATGCACGGACCATGTCGCCCGCTTTCGAACCCATCCACCACCTGGCTCAGCAGAGCCGGGCCCATGCCCCGGCCTTGCTGGCCGGGGCCGACGACCCGCACGCCGAGCTGCTGGCCATGGTCTGGGGACCACGTTTCGACCGCCAGTACGCGCTCGATCTCTGGGCCCGGCTTTCGCAGCAACAACCCGCCGAGGCCTTGCCGCTGCTGCCCGCGCTGATCTCGGCGGCCGACCGCTTCGACACCCTGGGTGTTCCGGTGCAGCACCGGCTGCGCCGCCTGATCGTGCGACACCGTGCCCTGTCAGAATGAGTTCATGCACCGCATCCTGCTCATCGACGACGACGAACAGCTCGGCCCTCCGCTGGCCACGTACTTCCAGCGTTTCGAGCTGCAACTCACCCACGCTTTTCGGCCCAGTGACGGACTGGCCCGTTTGCGCTCAGGGCGCTTCGACGCCGCCATCCTCGACGTGATGCTGCCCGAGATGGACGGCTTCGAACTCTGCCGCACCATCCGCAAGGAGAGCGATATTCCCATCGTCATGCTCACAGCGCGCGGCGAGGTGATGGACCGCGTGGTCGGCCTGGAGATCGGTGCCGACGATTACCTGCCGAAGCCTTTCGAACCGCGTGAACTCGTGGCGCGCGTGCAGACCGTGCTGCGCCGCCGCCGGGCCAGCCTGGCGCCGCTGCACACCGCGCCAGACCCCGCCAACGGTGAACTCCGCTTCGAGGGCCTCACGCTCGACCCCGCGCGCCGCAGCGTCGTGCGCGAAGGGCAAGACGTCGAACTCACCGGCACCGAATTCGAACTGCTGATGTTGCTCGCGCGCGAGCCGGGCAAGGTGTTCAGCCGCGACGACATCCTCAACCAGCTGCGCGGCCACGAGGCCGAGCTGTACACCCGCGCGGTGGACATCGTGGTCAGCCGCCTGCGCAAGAAGCTGGAGCCGCTGGACTGCATCAAGACCCTGCGCAACGCCGGCTATTCGCTCGCGCTGCGTCGCGTTCCGTCATGAGCCCCCGCGCCAGCAATTCCTCGTGGAAGCGCGCCAAGCACCGGCTGGCGCACTCCATCAAGCTGCGCATGGTGCTGGTCTTCCTGCTGCTGGCCGCAGCGATGACCTTTGTTTTCATCACCGGCGCGCAGAAGGCTTTTTCCATTGGCTGGCGTGAAGCCGCGCGCCCGCTGCTCATGGACTATGTGGACCACCTGGTGGCCGACATCACCGTGGGCGGTGGTGCACCAGACCTGGAGCGCGCCCGTGCCATCACCGCGCGCCTGCCGCTGACCGTGCGCATCACCGGCCCGCAGGTGAACTGGGCCTCCCACCCCGACCAGAGCCCACCCGACTGGCTGCGCGACAACCCCGACGACCAGGACCCGCGCGACCGCGAAGACGGGGGTGGCGGCAAGGACTGGCAGCGCATTTTCAAACGCAGCACCGCGGACGGCCACAGCATCGAGTTCGGCATCAACGGTGAGGCCTTCGAACGCCGTCCTCGCATGGTGGGCTACGCGCTCACGGCGCTGCTGGTGCTCACGCTGCTGGCGTTTCTCTACGTGCGCCGCCTGCTGCGCCCGCTGGACGCGATCCAGGCCGGCGCGCGGCGCTTTGGCGCCGGTGATTTCAGCCAGCCCATTCCCGAGCGCTGCCTGCACGGCCCCGACGAGCTGGGCGAACTTGCCGCCACCATCAACACCATGGGCCAGGACATCCGGCAGATGCTCGATGCCAAGCGCGCGCTGCTGCTCGCCATCAGCCACGAACTGCGCAGCCCGCTCACCCGCGCGCGGCTCAACACCGAACTGCTGCCCGAAACGGCCGAGGTCAACCCGCAGCGCGAAGCCCTGTTGCGCGATCTGCAGGAAATGGCCCGCCTCATCACCGACCTGCTGGAGAGTGAACGCCTGGCCGCCAACCACGCCGCGCTGCAGCGCGAACCGGTGGCGCTGGAGGCGCTGGCGCGCGAGGCCATCGGCGAGCTGCAGGCCCGTCACCCCGAGGCCGCCCGCACCGCACTGCACGCCGCGCCCGACCTGCCCACGTTACAGCTCGACCCGGCGCGCATGCGCCTGCTGCTGCGCAACCTGCTCGACAACGCCCTGCGCCACAGCGCGGGGGCGCCGCTGCCGCCCGAACTGCACCTGAGCACCGAAGGGCAGGGTATCCGCATCGAGGTGCGCGACCACGGTCCGGGTGTGCCCGAAGAGCAGATCCCCCAACTGGCCGAACCCTTCTTCCGTCCCGACACCGCGCGAACCCGCTCGCAAGGCGGCGTGGGCCTGGGGCTGTATCTGTGCAAACTGGTGGCGCAGGCGCACGGCGGCACGTTTGCGGTGCGCAATGCGTTGCCCGGGCTGGCTGTGCGGGTGGTGCTGCCGTCGCGCTGACGGCTGGAAGCCCTACTTCTGCGCCACCCGTGTGTCTTCGCTGCCCGGGTGGCGGCTGAGCCCCACGAAGAACGCGAGCATGCGATCCCGGCTGTCGTCGGCGGCCTGAGCATTCCGGCCCACCAGCTTGCCCAGGTAGCGCTGGAGCACGATGTCCAGGTCGAAGGAATGGGCCGCTTCGGGGTAGACGATCAGCTGCAGGTCCGCACCGGTGGAGCGCACGCCTTCGCATTCGCTGGCGGGCACCCAGTCGTCCTGGCCACCGCCAAACACCAGCAGCGGTGTTTTCAGTTGCACGGAGCGGCGTTCGAAGGCGCCGCACCAAGGGTAGAAGGCCACGACCCCGCGAAAGCCATCGGTGGTACCGGTCTGGCCGTGCGGACCATCGCCCTTGGCCACCTTGATCGCCACGCTGCCGCCGTTGCTCTGGCCCATGAGGAACACGCTGCCACGGTCGACAAAGGGTTGTGCCTGCAGGTAGCGCAGCGCATCGTGGGCGTCGTAGGTGCGGTAGTCGCGTGCATCGGCCAGCCGGTCGAAGCTCTCGCACACCTTGCCGCCGCCCTGGTTGCGGGGACCGAAACTGTCGAGGTTGAGCACCACGAAGCCCTTGCTCACCAGATGTTCGGCGTAGCGGTTCATGGTGTAGCGAACCGGCGGTTGCCAGCCACCGCAGCCATGCATCAGCACCACCGCCGGAAAGGGGCCGTCGCCTTCGGGTCGCGAGAGTTCGGCCCGCAGGCTGATCTTGTTCGCGCTGTGACCCTGTGTGGCTTCAAAGGTGACCCGTTCGCTGGCCTGCGCCGAGTGGGCCAGCAGCACGCCGAGGATCAGTTTGCCCAGCCACAGTGGCAACCGGCGTGGCCGGGCGTGTTCAGCGAGACCGCTCGTGTGCTTCAAATCGTTCAACCCTCTGGCGTTGTGTGACGGGGCAACCCGTCATCGGGTCGAACCAAGGTCTGGATTTTCGGATACCCCCCTCAGCACCCGCAAGGTGCAACCGGCCAGAAGGCGCTCATTCCGGCTCGAACGGTGTGCCCGTTTCGCCGGCCGCTGGCCACGGCGAAATTAGAGGTTGGATCCAACAGAACATTGCGCCTGCTCAATGACTGCAGAGGAAGTATTCGCTAACATAAACTTACAAATACAAAGGCACTCCGGGTGCTGGAAAAGGCGAGGTATTTCGTACTCAGGGGTGAGCGTGTACGCGCCTTGAGGTTTATCAAGAAGGTGCTTTCATGAATAAAAAAAGCGGGCAGGCGACGGATGCCGCGGAGCCTGGTCCAACCCTGTCAAAGGGCTCACGGCGGTTGCAGTTCTTTGGCGAAGAATTCGTGCTCGACACGGTGTCGGGTCTGTTCTACCGGCTCACGCCGGCGGCCCATCTCGTGCTGCGGGCATATGCAGAGGGAGTGCAGAGCCAGCAGTTCCCAGGGCTGCTGAAGCAGCACTACGGCATTGACCCGGCGAGCGCTGCGCGCGATGTTGAGTTGCTGCTCAACCAGATGGTCTCGCTGGGGTTGCTGGACCCACAGCCGGAGCGGCTCCAGGAGGGCAGGGCATGAGCGCAGCGCCGGGCCGTTCCCAAGCAAGCTCGCACCGCAGCCCGCAGAGCAACGGTGCGCCCACGAGCGCGACCCAGCGCAGCGTGGCGGTCACGGGCATGCACCGCGGTGAAAACCCCCAGCCGGGAGCTTCCGTTGTCGCCAGTTTGCGCCGCCAGTTTCCTGCGCTGCGCACGGTCGGTCTTTCCTACGATCCGCTGGAGAGCAGCCTGTACGGGCAGGGGGACGATCACCCCGATGCGGCCTACCTGATCCCCTTTCCCGGCGCGGGTGCGCGGGCTCTGCTCGACCGGCTGGACATGATCCGTCAGAGCGAAGACATCGGCTACATCATTCCCTGTCTCGACTCCGAGATCGAAAACTACCTGCAGATCGAAGAGCCGTTGAAAGAACGTGGCATCCGCTGCATTCTGCCCACCCGCCAGTCGTTCGAGGACCGGCACAAGGCTTCGCTCTACGACTTCTGTCTGCGCCACGACATCCCGAGTCCGGTCACCCTCATCGCCCACGACCCGCTGGCGGTGGAGCGTTGTGCGGCCGAGGTCGGCTATCCCGTCTATGTGAAGGGGCGTCTCTACCACGCCGAACTGGTTCACTCGCGCGAGGGGCTGGTGGCCGGGTACGACGAGATCGTGCAGACCTGGGGCTGGCCCGTGATGGTGCAGGAAACCCTCAGTGGCGAGGAGTACGACGTGACGGGCGTGGGCGATGGCGAGGGCGGCATCGTGCAGAGCTGTTCCATCCGAAAGCTGCTGCGCACCTCTCACGGCAAGGGTTTCGCCGGCATCGTCGTGCACGACCCGGACATGGATGCGTTGTCCGAACGGATCATCCGCGCGCTGCGCTGGAACGGCCCCTTCGAACTCGAGTTCATCAAGGTGCCGGGCCGTCCGCACGCGCTGATGGAGATCAACCCGCGCTTTCCGGCCTGGATCGACTTCCCCTCCCAGATCGGGTGCAACCTGCCCGCGCTGCTGTTCGAGCGCCTGCTCGGGCATGCCGTCAAACCACCACCGGCCTGCCGGCCCGGCCAGATGTTCGTGCGCCACAGCGTGGATCTCGCGGGGGATTTCGCCGACTTTGCGGCCATGGCCAGCAGCGGCGGACGCATCTTCCGGCCCCTTCAGAAACCAGAACAAGCCACACCATGAGCCACGACTACCTTCCGCCTTCCATCAGTGCCGAGCTGGGTCGCCACGCGCTGGACGCCGCCGCTGATCGCAACCTCTATGCCCGTGGCACGCGCGCGCCCACCTTGTTCGAGATCGACGGCATACCTGTGTCGGCGCTGGTGCAGCAGTTCGGCTCACCGCTGTTCGTGTTCTCCGAGCACAGACTGCGTGAACAGGCACGCCGCTTGCGGGCGGCCTTCACCAGTCGCTATGCGAACACCCGCTTTGCCTGGTCCTACAAGACGAACTACCTCTCGGCCATCTGCCAGGTGTTCCACGATGAAGGTTGCATGGCCGAGGTGGTCTCGGACTTCGAATACCAGAAGGCCCGCAAGCTGGGCATGACGGGCAAGGACATTGTCTTCAACGGGCCGTACAAGCCACGGCCGATCCTGGAGCAGGCCATTCGCGAGCGGGCGTTGATCCAGATCGACAACTGGGACGAACTCGGCCTCATCGAAGAGCTGACCCGGGAGCTCGATGAACCTCTGGAGGTGGGCATCCGCGTCTGGCTCGATGCCGGCATCCGGCCGATCTGGTCGAAATTCGGCTTCGCGGTGGAAAACGGCGAAGCGGCGCGTGCCGCCCACCGCATCCAGGCGAACCCGAAGCTCTCGCTGCACACGCTGCACACGCACATCGGTACCTACATCCTCGATCCCAATGCGTACCGCGTGGCCGTCACCAAACTGCTGGCCCTGCGCGAGCAGCTCCATGCCGCCCAGCAACACTGGGTGCCCTGCGTCAACCTGGGTGGAGGCTTTCCCTCGAACAGCCTGTTGCACGGCATGACCGGGCCCGCTGAACTGGCTGTGCCGCCCATCGATGCCTACGCCGATGCCATCACCGAGGTGCTCAACCGCCTGCCCCCCGAGCAGCGGCCACAACTGCGCTTCGAGACGGGGCGCCACCTGGTGGACGAGGCCGGCTATCTGCTGACCTCCGTGGTGGCCATCAAGGGCGTCCGGCACCCGATGACCGAGCAGGCCGGTCTGCGCGACTACAAGGAACAGTTGCTCGTGGGCGAGGTCGCCCGTACCAGCTACGTCATGGACGCCGGCATCAACCTGCTCTACACCGCGGCCTGGTACCAGATGAACGTGCTGCCCTCGCGCACCGTCGAAGCGCCACCAGCGCCGTCGCGACTGTACGGCCCCCTGTGCATGGCGATCGATGTGCTTCGCTACAGCATCGATCTGCCACCGTTGAAGCTGGAGGACATCCTCACCCTGCACCCGGTGGGTGCCTACAACGTGTCGCAGGCCATGCAGTTCATCGACTACCGCCCGGCGGTGGTGCTCATCGGTATGGATGGCAAGCCCGAACTCATCCGTGCGCACGAGGTGCTGCACGATGTGGACGGCCCCGAGCGCATGCCCGCTCACTTGGTGCATCCGTGACAAAAGCGCTATCAAGCCCCATGACCGGACGCACCGACGGCCCCGAAGGCGAAGCGCCCACGGGCGCCACGGTCCTGGCCCGGCGTGTGTCGGTGCGGGGGGTGGTCGAGGCTTTCGGGCAGTCGCTGGGCAGCGTCTTTTTCATCGGACAACCCTGGCTGGGGCTGCTGCTCTGGGGCGCCTTGCTGAGCCGCCCTGCGCTGGCCCTGTTTGCGCTGTGCGGCCTGCTGTCGGGTGTGCTGGTCAGGGGGATCCTGCGTGTCCAGGATGCGCCGGGCCTGGGTGGCGGCGTCAAGGCCAATGCGCTGCTGACGGCGGTGGTCACCGGCTGGATGATCGGCCCCATGGGCATGCCCTGGGCGCAGCAGCTGGTGCTGGCCGCCGCCGCCGCGATGGCCGCAGCCTTGGTGACCGCAGCCCTCATGCGGGTGCTGGTCCGCAGCTTCCTGCCGGTGCTGCTCTGGGGCTACTGCCTGGTCGCGGCGATGTTGTTCAGCATCTGCCCGGATTGCACCGTGCGCGCCGCCTACACAATGCCCGTGTGGCCGATGCCGACCGACGCCCTCGGCTGGCTCGGCAGCTTCCTGCGTTCCATGGCATCGCTCATGTACTCGCCGCATGCCGTGGCCGGCGTGCTGGTGTGCATCGCCGTGGTGCTGTGGTCGAGGGCCATGTTCCTGGCCGGCCTGGCGGGCTGGCTCGGCGGGGTGTTGCTGTCGCTGGGCTTCCAGCGGCTGGGACTGAGCTTTGTCTGGCTGCCGCTGTCGTACAACTATTTCATTGCCGGCATGGCGCTGGGCGCTGTGATCTTCCTGCCGGGGCGGCTGAGCCTGCCGGTGGCCGCCGTGGCCGGTGCGCTCACCGCCTTCTTCGGGCTGGTGCTGCAGTACGTGCTGGGCTGGTCGGCCACCAGCTACCTGCCCGTGTCCTCGGCACTGGTCATCTGGGTCGGCATGGGCGCGCTCACGCTCGCTGGCGAGCGGGCCATCGTGGAGCGCAACGCCATGCCGGGCGAGCCGCCCGAACAGCGCTGGTGGGTCGAGGCCTACTGGCGCGCGCGCTACGGCCGCCCGGTGCCGCTGTTTGCTGTGCCCGTGACCGGTGAACTGCAGATTGCCCAGGGCTTTGACGGGCGCATCAGCCACACCGGCATCTACCGCCATGCGCTGGATTTCCATCGTTCCCCCGCGGCCGAGGCGGTGGGCGGTTCGATCTGGGGCGCCGCCGTCACGGCGCCGGCGCCCGGCACGATCGAACGGGCGCACGACGGCGTGGTGGACAACCCGCTGGGTGTGAGCAACTACGCCGAAAAGTGGGGCAACCATGTGGTGATCCGCCTCGACGCGGGCGGCTGGGCCATGCTCGCGCACCTGCAGCAGGGCACGGTGGCGGTGGTGCCGGGTGCCCGGGTCGAGACCGGAAGCTACCTCGGCCGCGTGGGCAATTCCGGTCGCTCGCCGGTGCCGCACCTGCACCTGCAGCTGCAGGGCTCACCCGAACCCGGTGCGGCCACGCGCCCGTTCCGGCTCGCCAACTATTTCACCGCCGAGGCGCCCGCCGCCGCACTGACGCGCTGGCACGCTTCGGCCGTTCCTCCCGAGGGCGAAGTCCTGGTGCTGGCCCAGGCCAATCCGGTGGTCTACAACACCCTGGTCGGCATGGCCCCGGGCACCGCGGTGTGGACCAGCGAGGTGCAGGGCGATATTCCGCGCGTGTTCAATCCCGGGCAGGCCCATGTGCAACAACTCCAGGTGCGCATCGACAGCCTGGGTGAGCAGGTGCTGGACGCCGGCCAGCAGGGGCGACTCGTGCTGGCCCTCGATCCCGATGCGCTGCGCGTGATGGCGCTGGACGATGCGAGCGCGCCGTTGTTGCGCCTGCTCGCGATGGGGGCCGTTTCCATGCCGTATGCGGCACGCGTGGGCACCCGCTGGAGCGACGTCGCACCGGTGGTGCCCGGTGGCGGCTGGTGGCGGCCCTGGGCGCTGCTGCTGGCACCCTACCGGCCCCATCCGTTTCCCGCGGTCAACAATATCTGCACCGCCATCGAGGAGCCAGGCCCGAGCGGTTCGCTGCTGGAGTGGGTGAGCATCCTGCAGAATCCCGGCGCGTCCGGGCCGCACAAGCTCACGTGCCAGTTTGCGCCCCTGCGGGGGCCTGTGAAGCTCCAGGCCGAATTTGCGACCGGGGTCCTCACCTTCCGACTTTTGTCCTTTGAGCCCGCGCCCACCGTTTGATGGTGTTGGTGACGGCGAGATTCTGTTTTTGTGTCAACCCTGTTGGAGGAAATGATGATGAAGCTGGGAAAAAAATCCGCATTGACGCTGGCCGCTCTGGCCATGCCCCTGGTGCTCACGGGTTGCGCCAACGTGCTGCGCGTGGCACCCCACGCCGAGCTCAAGGTCTTTGATCCGGTGTGGACCACCGCGTACATCACGCGCAACCACGGCTACCTGATCTACGACACTCTGTTCGCGATGGACGAGAACTTCGAGCCGAAGCCGCAGATGGTGGAGAAGTGGACCGTCTCGCCCGACAACAAGACCTGGACCTTCACCCTGCGCGAAGGCCAGAAGTGGCACGACGGCACCGACGTGACGGCCGAGGACTGCGTGGCCTCGTTGCAGCGCTGGAGCAAACGCGACGGCGCGGGTCAGCAGCTGTTTCGCGACGTCGAAAGCCTCACCGCCCAGGACGCCCGCAGCTTCACCCTGAAGCTGCGCGAACCCAACGGCCAGGTGCTGCAGATCCTGGCCAAGGTGTCGGCCAACGTGCCTTTCATGATGCCCAAGGCGGTCGCTGCAACCGACCCCTTCACGCCGATCACGAGCAAGGTCGGGTCTGGCCCTTACCGGTACAGCTGGGCGCAGTCGAGGCCCTTCGTCAAGACGGTTTACCTCAAGAACAACAACTACGTGCCGCGTGCGGAGCCGCTGTCGATGACGGCGGGCAGCAAGGCGGGCCAGGCCGACCGCATCGAGTGGATCTACCACGACACGCAGGAAGACATGGCCCGTTCGCTGATCCGGGGCAAGGTGGACTACGTCGAGTCGCCCTCGGCCCGGGTGCTGCCCCTGTTCGAAGGCAAGAAGAAGGTCGTGGTGAACACCACCGATCCGCTGGGCAACATCGCCATGGCGCGCTTCAACATGCTGCAGCCACCGTTTGACAATGTGGCCGTGCGCCGGGCCGCCCTCATGGTGATGCAGCAGGAGGACTACATGCGCGCGGCGCTGGGGGACCCCAAGTACTGGCGCACCTGCTACTCCATCTTCCCCTGCGGAACCCCTTTGTCCAACGACGCGGGCAGTGCCGCGCTGAAGGCCCCAGGCCTGGATGCGGCCCGCAAGGCCTTGCAGGACGCCAGGTACGACGGCACGCCGGTGGTGATCCTCAACCCGGTGGACAGCCCGGTGATCTCGGCCCTCACGCAGGTCACGGCCGAGAAGCTGCGCGCCATCGGCATGACGGTGCAGGTGCAGGACATGCCGTGGGCCGAGCTCACGCAGCGCCGCGTGAACCGCGGGCCGGTGAAAGACGGTGGCTGGAGCATGTTCCACACCTGGTGGCTCGCCGGTGACTTGCTCGACCCTTCGGCCATCGCCTATTCGGGCGATCCCGAGACCGGCTGGTTCGGCTGGCTCAAAGACGCCGAGCTCGAGGCCCAGCGCGCCGCCTTCAGCCGGGCCATGACGTCCGCCGACCGCAAGGCCGCGGCCGAAAAGGTGCAGCAGCGCATCGTCGACGACGCGGCCTTGGGCATCCTCGGGCAGTTCTTCGAGCCCGTGGCCTACAGCAGCAAGATCAGCGGCATCACCTCGCCCATCCAGTTCTACTGGCAGATGTGGACCGAGTCGCCTTTCATGCGCTCGCCCGCACAACCCGCCCGCTAGGATGAAACACCCCCCGCGCCGCTTCGCGTCACCCCCCTCAAGGGGGGCGGCACTGGCCGTCCGGCAAAGCCGGCCCGGCGGTGCCTTGGGGTGGGCCGTTTCATGCGGCGCGGGTGGCGCTCCGGCACCATAGAAAACTGAAGTGGAGTGGGCGGCGCTGAACGCCAGCAAGCCGGTCACGGTGGCTCTGCCTTGGCCTGTGTTGCAGGGGCCTCCGGCTTGTTGCGCGTCATGGTCGGCGGGCCCGGGGTGTGCGATGCTGTTGACATGAACATGCCCACGCTTCCCGGCTTCGCCAACGTGCCCACCCGCTTCCTGTTTTTCACTGGCAAGGGCGGCGTCGGCAAGACCTCGCTCTCCACCGCGACCGCCATCGCGCTGGCCGACGCCGGCCAGCGTGTGCTGCTGGTCAGCACCGATGCGGCGTCCAACCTCGACGAAATGCTCGGCGTTCCACTGTCCAACCGGCCGGTGCCCGTGCCCGGCGTGCCGGGGCTGCAGATGCTCAACATCGACCCGGACACCGCCGCCGAGGCCTACCGCCAGCGCGTGCTCGCGCAGCTCGAAGCCGGCGCCAGCGACGACGAACGCCAGACCGTGCGCGAGCAGCTCTCGGGCGCCTGCACCACCGAGATCGCCGCCTTCGACGAATTCGCCGCGCTGCTGGCGGGCGAGGGCATCGACGGCGGCTACGACCATGTGGTCTTCGACACCGCGCCCACCGGCCACACCCTTCGCCTCCTGAGCCTGCCCAAGGCCTGGACCGGTTTCCTCGCCGGCAACGACCGCGGCGCCTCGTGCCTGGGGCCGCACTCGGGCCTGAAGATGCAGGAAGCGCGCTTCAACGCCGCGCTGCAGGCGCTGAGCGACCCCGCGCTCACCACCGTGATGCTCGTCACCCGGCCCGACCCGCGCCCCATGATGGAAGCCGCGCGCACCGCCGAAGAACTGAGCCAGCTCGGCCTGGCCAACCAGCGCCTCGCGGTCAACGGCGTGTTCCACGCCATCAGCGCCAGCGACCCCATCGCCAACGCCATCGAAGCGCTGGGACGCCAGGCCTTGCAAGAGACGCCCGATGCGCTCGCCCGCCTGCCGCGCGACGAGGTGCCGCTGCGCGCCTTCGACACCGTGGGGCTGCCCGCGCTGCGGGCGCTCTTGCAAGGCGGAGAAGTGACCGCCCCTGCGTCCGCATCTTCCGCACCCGCGCTGCCCGCCGAACCGCTCAGCCGCATGGCCGACGAGCTCGCCGCCGTCGGCCACGGCCTCATCATGGTCATGGGCAAAGGCGGCGTGGGCAAGACCACGATTGCCGCCACGCTCGCCGTCGGCCTGGTGCAGCGCGGCCACAGCGTGCACCTCACCACCACCGACCCGGCCGCCCACGTGGCCGACGCGCTGAACGGCAGCCTCGAAGGCCTCAAAGTGGGTCGCATCGACCCCAAGGCCGAGACCTCCGCCTACATCGCCAAGATCATGGCCACGCGCGGCAAGTACCTGGACGAACCCGGCAAGGCCCTGCTGTTGGAAGACCTGCAGTCACCCTGCACCGAAGAAGTCGCCGTGTTCCACGCCTTCAGCCGCGTGGTCAACGAAGCGCGCAGCGCCTTCGTGGTGCTCGACACCGCGCCCACCGGCCACAGCCTGCTGCTGATGGATGCAACAGGCGCCTACCACCGGCAGATGGTGCAGCAATACGAAGGCAAGGCAGAGAGTAAAGGCCTGCACATCATCACGCCGCTCATGCGCCTGCAAGACGGCAACATGACGCGCGTGATCATCGTCACCCTGCCCGAAGTCACCCCGGTCAGCCAGGCCGCTGCGCTGCAAGGCGACCTGCGCCGCGCGAAGATCGAACCCTGGGCCTGGGTCATCAACAAAAGCATCGCCGCCACCGGCACGACCGACCCGCTGCTGCAGGCGCGCCTGGCGGGGGAAATCCGGCAGACCGAGCGGATTGCGGGCGGGCTGGCGAAGCGGACGTTTGTGCTGCCCTGGTTGCCGGAGTCGCCGGTGGGTGTGGAGGCGCTGGCACGGTTGGTCTAGAGGATCGGTGGGCGCCCCTAGAATGCAACAAGAGGAAACAACGACAAAGCCAACCGCATGACCCCCGAGGCCCGCGCCCGCCAGACCATCGATACGCTGCTCACAGCAGCGGGCTGGCACGTCTGCAATGTGGCCAACGCCAACATCCATGCCGGTGGCGGCGCCGTCAAAGGCGTGGCCATCCGGGAGTTCCCGCTCAACCCCGGCCACGGCTTCGCCGACTACCTGCTCTACGTCAACGGCAAAGCCTGCGGCGTGATCGAAGCCAAGAAAGAAGGCGCTACCTTGAGCGGCGTGGAAGTGCAAAGCGCCCGCTACGCCCAGGGCCTGCCCGCCGCCTTGCCCGCCTGGCGCCGCCCGCTGCCCTTTGTGTTCGAGTCCACCGGGGTCGAAACCCGCTTCACCAACGGGCTGGACCCGGCGCCGCGCGCCCGCCCGCTGTTTGCCTTCTTCCGGCCCGAGCTGCTGTTGCTGTGGCTAAAGACCGCCGAGCCACCGTCGCCCAACCACATCGCCCTAGGCACCGAGCCCACCGCTGAACCCCCATCGGGCTATCTGCCCACCGGCACCTTCCTCGCCCGCCTGCAACACATGCCCCCGCTGGTCACCGAGTGGGGCCAGGGCGGCGCCAGCTACCAGCTCTGGCCGGCGCAGATCAAGGCCATTCAGAACCTGGAAACCAGCCTCGCCGCCAACAAGCCCAAGGCCCTGATCCAGATGGCCACCGGCAGCGGCAAAACCTTCACCGCCATCAGCTTCATCTACCGGCTCATCAAGTTCGGTGGCGCGCGGCGCGTGCTGTTTCTGGTGGACCGCGGCAACCTCGCGCGCCAGACCAAAAAAGAGTTCGACGCCTACGCCAGCCCGCACAACGCCTACAAGTTCGGCGAAGAGTTCATCGTCCAGCATCTGCAGGGCAACCAGCTCGATGGCAGCGCCCGCGTCGTCATCTGCACCATCCAGCGCATGTTCAGCATGCTCAAGGGCAAAGACTTGCCCGAAGAGGCCGACGAAGAAAGCACCGAAGGCGCCGAAGCCCTGTTCAAAGACCCCGAGCCCATCGGCTACAACCCGGCCATCCCCATCGAGAGCTTCGACATCGTCGTCACCGACGAAGCCCACCGCAGCATCTACAACCTCTGGCGCCAGGTGCTGGAGTACTTTGACGCCTACCTCATCGGCCTCACCGCCACGCCCAACAAACAGACCTTCGGCTTCTTCAACCAGAACCTCGTCATGGAATACGGCCACGCCCAGGCCGTGGCCGACGGTGTCAACGTCAACTACGACGTCTACCGCATCAAGACGGAGGTAACCGAAGCCGGCGCCAAGGTAGACAAAGGCTACTGGCTTGAAACCCAAGACAAAGCCACCCGCCGCAAGACCGCCTGGCAGCTCGACGAAGACTTTGAATACGACCCCACCGAGCTGGACCGCGCCGTGCAAACGCCCGACCAGATCCGCACCGTGGTGCGCACCCTGCGCGACCAGTGGCGCGTGGACCTGTTCCCCCAGCGTCAGGAACTGCCCAAGACCCTCATCTTTGCCAAAGACGACAACCACGCCGAAAAGATCGTCGAGATCCTGCGCGAAGAATTCGCCCGCGGCAACGAATTTGCCCAGAAGATCACCTACCGCACCACGGGAGCGAGCCCCGAACAGCTCATCAAAGACTTCCGCACCGCCTACTACCCGCGCGTGGCCGTGACCGTGGACATGATCGCCACCGGCACCGACATCAAGCCGGTCGAAATCGTCATGTTCATGCGCTCGGTCAAAAGCCGCAGCTTCTTCGAGCAGATGAAAGGCCGGGGCGTGCGCGTGTGCCAGCCCACCGACCTCATGGCCGTCAACCCCGGCGAGCAGCTCAAAAAGGACCACTTCGTCATCGTCGATTGCGTGGGTGTGTGCGAGCGCGACAAGACCGACAGCCGCCCCATGGACCAGAAGAAGAGCGTGCCGCTCGACAAGCTGTTGCAAGCCGTGGCCCTGGGCAATGTGGAAGACGAAGTGCTCTCCAGCGTGGCTGCCCGCCTGAGCCGCCTGGGCAAAGACATCAGCGAAGCCGACCACGCCAAAGTCATCGAAGCCAGCGGCGGCCACAGCCTGCAAGACCTGGCGCGCGGCATCGTGAACGCGCTCAACCTGGAGGCCAACAGCGAAGACCAGAGCCCCGCCCAGCTGGAAACCACCCTGCGCCAGGCCGCCCAACCCTTCAGCAACCCCGCGCTGCGCGAGCTGATCTTGAAGCTCAAGCAAAAGGCCGATCTCATCATCGACACCGTCACCAGCGACAAGCTAGTGAGCGCCGGTTTTACCGAAGGCAGCGACCGCGCCCAAGCGCTGGTGCAGAGCTTCGAAGCCTTCATCCAGCAGCACAAAGACGAAATCACCGCGCTGCAGATCCTCTACAACCGCCCGGTGCGCGCGCCGCTCAGGTTTGAAGACATCCAGGCCCTGGCCGACGCGCTGCACAGCCCGCCGCACCTGATTGACGAAAGCGCCCTGTGGCAGGCCTACGCCGCGCTGCAAAAAGGCAAGGTCAAAGGGAGCAACCAGAAACGCCTGCTCACCGACATCGTCAGCCTCGTGCGCTTTGCCATGCAGCAAGACAACGAACTCGTGCCGTACCCCGAGCGCGTGCAAGCCAACTTCAAAGCCTGGCTCGCGCAGCACGGCCAGCCCTTCACCCCCGAACAACAACACTGGCTGGAAATGATCCGCGACCACATCGCCGCCAACCTCGGCATTGACATTGAAGACTTCAGCTACGCCCCCTTTGAACAGGAAGGCGGGCTGGGCAAGGTGCACCGGCTGTTTGGCGCGGAGCTGCCGCAGGTGATTGAGACGCTGAATCGGGAGTTGGCGGCGTGAGCGGGACTGTTCAGAGTGTTCGCGGTGAGTCTTTGATCCCGACCTCGCTTGGTGAACTTGCCGAATACGTCACAAGCGGGTCGCGTGACTGGTCCAAGTACTACGCCAGCAGTGGCGCAGTCTTCATTCGGACGCAGGACATCAATCGAAACCGGCTGTCTCTTGACGACGTGGCTCATGTCGCGCTGCCTGAGCGTGTCGAAGGCAAGCGTTCGTTGGTCAAAAAGGGCGACTTGCTGATAACCATTACCGGTGCAAACGTCGGCAAAGTGGCTGCGGTTGACTTCGATCCGCCCGAGGCCTATGTGAGTCAGTCTGTATGTTTGGTTCGGCTGAAAAATCCCGACCTCGCAAAGTTCGTTCAGCTGCAATTGATTGCACGTAAAGGCGACAAGTCAGCGCTTGAGGCGATGGCCTACGGGCTTGGGCGCCCAGTCTTGAATTTGGAGAACATCAAAGCTGCTCCAGTGCTTGTTGGGTCACCTGAGCTGCATGCCCAGATCGTCGCCGAAATCGAAAAGCAGTTCTCCCGCCTCGACGAGGCTGTCGCCAACCTCCAGCGCGTCAAGGCCAACCTCAAACGCTACGAAAAGGCGACCATCGAGTCCCTGACGAATCCAGCGAGTTTCACGCCTGCAGTGAGCGGGTCGGTTGCAGATGTGGCGGTGTCTTTGGACAATCTGCGAAAGCCCGTCAACAAGCTAGAGCGAGCCAAACGACCCGGCCCAATCCCATACCTTGGTGCGAACGGTCCCACAGGGTGGATTGATGTACCGCTGTTTGATGAAGAGCTGGTGCTGGTCGTCGAAGACGAGACCTTTGTCGGTCGCACAGCGCCGTTTTGCTACTTCTTCTCGGGCAAGTGCTGGGTCAACAACCATACGCACGTTCTGCGCGCACGGCCAGAAGTCGTGTTGCCCAAGTACCTGAACCTGGCGCTGTCTTACTACCCGTTCATTCCGCTGACCACAGGCTCGACAGGGCGCCGAAAGCTGACCAAGGCGGCCCTCATGTCTGCGCCGATCAGCGTTCCATCCCTTGCTGAGCAGCGTGCGGTCATCTCGGAGGTCGATCGCCAACTCTCTATCTCGCGTGGAGTTGAATCGGAAATTCAAGCCAACCTTCAACGGGCCAACTCCCTTCGTAACGCGATCCTTAGTTCGGCTTTCCTGGAGCGAGCAATCAATGCTTGAGAAAAGTGCTGCCGAGTTTGCGTACAAACTCGGAATGATTGATTCGGAGGCGCTATTTAAATTGCTTTTCTCTAATGTCGAGTTGACTCGTGCATTCGAATCAGAATTTAAGAAGAGTGCTGGCAAGGGAATCGATCGTATCAATGGCTTCCAATTTTCATCGAGAGCTGACATAGAGTTTTCGGTTGCTTCCGTTAAGTGCGTTGAGGGTTGCTATCGGTTTGCTCCCTATCTCGAAAGTTTGAAGATAAAAGGGCGTAATAAAGCGCCTCGTCTTATTTGTATTCCAACTATTCGAGATCGGGTGATTTTTCATCAGCTGAATCGTTATTTGGCAGCAGTCTTTCCAAGCAGTGTTCCACGGAGTGTTGCCAGTACTTATGTTCGAAATATAGCTGCGGATCTGATCGCCAAAACATCAGATGATCTTTGGGTGTGCGGTACAGATATCCAAACGTTCTATGACGATATCCAACCTGCGAAACTGCTTAAATTGTTAGAAGAGAAGGTATGTTGGCAGGCTTTACGCCTGATACATCGTTCTTTGTCAACGCCTACTGTTCCAAAGAATTCGAAGCGTTCGAGTCGCGGCAGCTTTGGTCGGGAAAAGGGTGTTCCGCAAGGCCTTGCAATTTCTAACATATTGGCTGCGATCTACTTGCATAAAGTTGACGAGTCAATGAGGAGCCTTGGTGTTACATACTATCGATATGTTGACGATGTTCTTATGTACGGATCCAATGAGGCTGTTGAAAAGGCTGCGCGCTCATTAAGGGCAAGGCTTGCTCATAAAGGATTGAAACTTCATCCGTTTGGCAAAGGGAAGAGCTATCTTCAGCCAGCGTCAGATCGATTTGGATATTTAGGATACGAATTTCAACTTCCACGCATCACGGTTCGCACAGCGACAGTTGAAAAATTGCTCCAGTCGTTGGCAAGTATGTTTAGTGCCTACACACACAATAAAGCACGTCGACTTGAAAAGCATAAATATTTGACGGAGGATAGGCTTGCCGAGATATTTTTGCTCGAACTCAATGAGCGAATTACTGGGGCTATAAGCGATAAAAAGCGTTATGGATGGGTTGCATATTTTAATCAAATAACGGATCTGAGCCTGTTGCATCACGTGGATTCAGCGGTTTCAAAACTGTTCAGCCGAATGCCTGATTTCGATAAAAAGCCCCCTGCGGGCCTGAAGAGGTTGGCTCGAGCCTACTTCGAAATGAAGTTTCAGCCGGATGGTGGGTATGTAAGAAATTACGACGAAATAGAAACTCGAGCCGAGAAGCTTGAATTTTTGATAGAGCGTGGTCGAATTGGTCCAGGAGAGGCACTGACAGATGAACAAATCAACGACCGATATGAAAAATATCGCCACAAGGTACTTTCTGAGATGCATTCCGACGAAGGGGTCATGTATGGGTAGAGCTGGTACGATCGGCGGGCGGGTGTTGCCTACCGCGAAAGCGGTACCTCCCTCAACCATGGTTGAAGGAGCGGAAGTGCTCCCTACCTCGCGCAAGCTGGGGCCTGCGCATTTTGTGCCGAGACCTTCTCGGGGCCGCGTTTGTCGTGAGTGCCTGGGAAGAGGATATGACTTGATCCAGCAGGCGACACTCGCACCTTTCACGGAAACGGGGCATCGGTCATGAAGGAGTTTTTGACTTCGTTACGTACCGATGCTTGGCGTACGGCAGGCGGGCGCTACAACGCCGCCCGGCGATTGAAGCGAAGGGAGCTGGTCGCTACTGTGAGTCTTGCCTTCTTCTCGGCATCTTCTGTGGCTCTTGCTTTTCTCCAGCGGATCTATGTGTCCACACCTGGGTCAGCAATGGACAACTACTTGACGGCTTTATCCGTTTGCCTCGGAGTGTTCTTGCTGGTGATCAGCCTCATTGAGTGGGGTTCTGGAAATGGAGCGAAAGCTGATGCGCTACATAAGAACGCAGAGGCGCTCAACGCGCATGCGCGGAAAATAAAGCAAAAACTTAGCGAGCTTGATTCTGGGCAACAGTTGTCTTGGATTGCTGTGAATGAACTCCGCGCTGAATATGAGTTGATTAAGGTGGGCTGTAGTGAGAACCATGACCCGCTAGATGATTTGCTCTTTTTGGCCCAGAAAAGGTTTTCACCTGAGTATTTGACAGGTCAGAAGCCAGCGATGTCTTGGGGGCGGTCCTTTTGGATTTCGATGGTCCACAAATGGGCAAGCATTCGGTCGTTCACTCTCTACTGGATGATATTGATAGCGCTCGTAGCGTATACACCATGGTTTGAATAGGTGACTGGGAGTGACCACCCCTTTCTCCCTCCGCATCTTCGTCGCCGACGGCGACCCCGACGGCCTGCGCATCGTTGAGCGCTTCAACGCCAGCGCCCGCGCGGTGGTGTTCCCACGGGCCTTGCTGCCGCAGGTGAAGGTACGGCCCGAGCTGCAGCAGACCGGGGTGTACCTGCTGCTCGGCCCGCGGCCAGACGGCGAGGGCGAGTTGCTCTACGTGGGCGAGGGCGACCCGATCCTCCCGCGCCTGCAAGACCACCAGTCGAAGAAAGATTTCTGGACCCGCGCCATCGGCTTCGTGGCGGTGGGCGGGCTGCTGAACAAAGCGCATGTGCAGTTTCTGGAGGCGCGGCTGATCGCGCTGGCCCGCGCGGCCAAGCGCGTGCCGCTGGACAACGGCAACTTTCCCGGCGAACCCACCCTGAGCGAGGCCGATCGGGCCGACATGGAGGTGTTTCTGGCCCACATGCTGGGCATGCTGCCGGTGCTGGGGGTGCATGCGTTCGAGTCCGCGCCAGGCGCTGTGGTTTCGGGGCTGACTGCAACTGGGCCAGCGTCTGCAGCCCCCACGTTGCTTTACTGCAAAGGCAAAGGGGTTGAGGCAACGGGGTACGAATCCACCCAGGGGTTCGTGGTCTGCAAGGGGTCACAGGCTGTGGCTGACGTGGTTCCTTCGCTGGAGACCAACAAGCCCGCCCGCCTTGTGCAGCGCGAAGACTTGATCGACCGTGGGGTGGTGGAGAGGCAGGCTGGCGCTTTCCGCTTCACACAGGACTATGTCTTCTCGTCACCCAGCCTGGCCTCCACTTTTGTTCTGGGCATGAGCAGCAATGGGCGAACCAAGTGGCGAGACGCACATGGGCGCACGCTGAAGGAGTTGCAGGAGGCCGAGGCGGGCAGTTGAAATAGGTTTCGGATCGCAAACGCTGAATGCAGCGAATGGGCTGCGAGAGGGAGGAAGAAATGAAAGAACTACACGTGCTGGTGGACTACGAAAACGTCCAGCCAACGATTGAAGAGCTCTTGAAGCTGGCGCCCAGGCTCACCGACGTGTGGCTGTTTCACAGGCCCAACCAGATCAAACGCGCCGAGCAGCTGAAGGCGGCGCACGAGCGAGTGACGCTGGTGCCGCACTCGGGCAGGGGCAAGAACGCGCTGGATTTCCACCTGTCGTTCTACCTGGGTTACGTGGCCGCCAAGCACCCGGAAGCCACCTTGCTGGTGGTGGCGAACGACAAGGGCTACGACTCGATGCTGGCGCATGCCAAATTGCTGGGCTTTACCGCGACGCGCATGGGCTTCAAGGTCAAAGTTGCGCCTGCCGCCAAGAAGGCCGCCCCAGCGAAGAAAGCCGCTGCCAAGAAAGCAGGACCAGCCAAGCCTCCTGCTCCGTTGGCGGCCAACGTGGCAGCAGCACCAGCCCCAAAGGCGCCTCCTGCAGCCAAGAAGGCCGCAACCAAGCAAGCGCCGGCCAAACAAGTGCCGGCCAAGAAGGTTGCAGCCAAGAAGGCCTCGAACACACCGGTACCTGCCAAGGCAGCTCCCGCGGCCAAAAAGGCGGCCGCCAAGAAAGCCCCTGCGCCGAAAGCTGCTGCGAAGAAGGTGGCTGTCGCGAAGGCACCCGCGCCCAAGACCGCAGCCAAGTCGGAGGAGGCGGTGCTGGCAACGCCCAAAGCAGCATCAACTCCGGCAGACAAGGTGCTGGCGCGGGCGGTCAAAGGGCTGGCCAAGATGGGCGATAAACGACCGACCAAGCTGAAAAAGCTGCTTGGGCAACTGAAATCTTTCGTGGGGCATGGGGGAACGGCCGACGATGTGGACGCCTTGTCGCGCCGTCTGGAAGACGCCAAGGTCATCCAGGTGGTGGGTGATCTGGTGCTGTACCCCTGAAGAGATCGCTTCGCCAAAAATACTGTAAATAAACACATGTTTTTGTTTGCCCGCCTCGTAAAATTACCATCATGGTAAATTTCGTCATCGTTTCGGAGTACAGTGGTGATCCAGAACCTGGGGACAGGATCAAGATCGGCAGGGGCCCGCTGTATGCGCTGGAGCGAGTGCAAGCCTTGGTCGCGGATTTCGGGCATGTGAACTTGTGGACTCGCAAGTGTCGGCACGACGTTCAGAACCTGGGCTGGGACGCTGATGATGTGGCACAGATTCTGGGCACGTTGACCACCCGGCACTACATTGATTCGGAATGGTGCGACAACGGCAAGGGTGCTTGGGCTGCATGCGATGCTTACACGATCAGGCGCAGGGAGTGGGTTGAAGCCGCCCGCAAAGAACTGAACGTTGAATACTTTTTGAAGTTCGCAATCGGCAAGACGGGAGCACTGGTGTTGATGGTGTCTTGCCATACCTGAGCGAATGCAAAGACCTGGAGGTCTAAATGAATGACAAAGCGCTTTGCCCCATCTGCGGGGCGGGTCACGTGACCAGTCACGTGGATGAGTTGGAAACTGAATACAAAGGCGAAAAGGCCTTGGTGTCTTCGCATTACCTGTTGTGCGATGCCTGCGGCTCAGACTTCGCTGGTGCAGACGAGATGCGCGCCAACAAGCGGGCAGTGCTGGCGTTTCGCAAGCAGGTCGATGGCTTGTTGACAGGTGCAGAGATCGTCGCGCTCCGCGCGCGCTACAAGCTCAACCAGAAGCAGGCAGCGCGTCTGTTTGGCGGTGGGCCGGTGGCGTTCAGCAAATACGAAAACGACGACGTGGCCCACTCGGAGGCGATGGACAAGCTGTTGCGACTCGTGTTGCGCAGCGTGTCAGCGTTCTGGGAGCTGGCAGAGCAAGAGGGCATGACCGCTGAATTGCAGCCAGCCAAGGCAGCGGAGCACATCGTCTTTGCCAGAAAGGTTTCCAGCAATGTGATCGTGGCCAATTTCGGCAACGGCGGGTTTCGACCTTCGCCCTCTGTCGGTATGCACGCCTACCAGGCCGCGGCTCATGGCGCTGAGCCACATGCTGAGGAGCTGGCATGGAAGTAGTCGAGCAACGCCCGCGCCTTGTGTCGCTGAGGGTGACGCAGTTTCGCGGGGACAACAGTGCTCCAGCGCATGCTCCACAGAAACTGACACTGGAGCTGACTCAAGACATCGAGGTCGGATTGGGCTCCGCCGTTGCACCAGATGGCCCATTGCTCGCCTTGGTGAAAGTGGTGCTGCGGGCCAAAGCCATGTCGACCGAAGGTGAGGCAACGGGTGTGGAATTCGAAGGCAGTTATGAGGGCAAGTTTGAATATCCTGCTGGCGTGAAGGAAGAACAGGTTGCCGCTCGCTTCGCCACGGAGCCCTATCAATATGTGTTGGTGGTGCAAGCCGTGCCGCTGGCCATGACGCATTTCCGACGCGAACTGCAGGCCATGGGTATGGATGCGCGCGAGCTGCCATTGGGTTTTTGACGCGGGTCACCCGCAACGACGCATTGCGCGTGGAGCGTGCCCGAGAACGGGGCATGGCCATGGACAGGTTGGCTGCCATCCTCGACCCGAATACGCCCAGACCACCCAAGCCCGCTCCGAAGGGCTGAAACCGACATGAACACCAACACCCATTCCCTCGTCCAGAAGCTCTGGAACTACTGCAACGTGCTGCGCGACGACGGCATGAGCTACGGCGACTACGTGGAGCAGCTGACCTACCTGCTGTTCCTGAAGATGGCTCACGAACGCAGCCAGCCGCCGCACAACCAGCCGAGCATCGTGCCCGAGGGCTACACGTGGCCCACGCTGCTGGCGCGCGATGGCGATGCACTGTTTGACCACTACCGCCACACGCTGGAGCGGCTGGGTATGGAGCGCGGCACGCTGGGCCTGATTTTTGCCAAGGCACAGAACAAGTTCCAGGACCCGGCCAAGCTGCGCCGCGTGGTGGCCGACCTGATCGACACCGAGACCTGGACGATTCTGGGCGCGGACGTGAAGGGCGATGCTTACGAAGGCCTGCTGGAGCGCAACGCGCAAGACACCAAGAGCGGTGCCGGCCAGTACTTCACGCCGCGCGCGCTCATCCAGGCCATGGTGGATTGCATCGCCCCGCAGCCGGGCGAGACGATTTGCGACCCGGCTTGTGGCACGGGCGGCTTCTTGTTCACGGCCCACAACCACATCACCGCGCACCACAAGAACCTGACGCGCGACCAGCTCAGGCACCTGAAGGAAAAGGCGTTCACCGGCTACGAGCTGGTGCAGGCCACGGCGCGGGTGTGTGCCATGAACCTGATGCTGCACGGCATCGGTTCTGAAAAGTCGGTGCCGGTGGTGGTGGGCGATGCGCTGGGCGCCGACCCGGGCGCGCGCTTTGACGTGGTGCTGGCCAACCCGCCGTTCGGCAAGAAGAGCAGCACCGTGATCGTGGGCGAAGACGGCCGCACCAGCACCGAGAAAGACATCATCGAGCGCGACGATTTTTGGGCCACCACCAGCAACAAGCAGCTCAACTTTGTGCAGCACATCAAGACGCTGCTGGCCACCCACGGCCGCGCGGCGGTGGTGCTGCCCGACAACGTACTGTTCGAAGGCGGGGCGGGCGAAACGATCCGCCGCCGCCTGCTGCAGGAGTGCGACCTGCACACCCTGCTGCGCCTGCCCACCGGCCTGTTTTACGCGCAGGGCGTGAAGGCCAATGTGCTGTTCTTCGACAAGAAGCCCGCGAGCGAAACGGCGTGGACGAAACAGCTCTGGATCTACGACCTGCGCACCAACAAGCACTTCACACTCAAGACCAACCCGCTGCGGCGCGAAGACCTTGACGAGTTCGTGACCCTCTACAACGCGGCCAACCGCCAACAGCGCCAATCCACCTGGAGCGCGGAGCAGCCCGAAGGCCGCTGGCGTGCCTACAGCCATGAAGACATCGTGGCGCGCGACAAGGCGAGCCTGGACATCTTCTGGCTCAAAGACGATTCGTTGGCCGACAGCGACAACCTGCCGGCGCCGGGCGTGATCGCGCAGGAAATCGTGGAAGACCTGCAGGCGGCGCTGGAGCAGTTCAGGCTGATTGCGGGTGACCTGGGTGCCGAGGTGGTCGAAGAGTCCTGAGCAAGTTGAACAGTGCAGATGCCATGAAAACCCTCCCTATCCGCCTCACCCCCGGCCAAGACCTGCGCGAAGCGCTCGAAGCGGCCGTGCGCGCCCAGGGTTGCCAGGCCGCGTTCGTGCTCTCGGGCATCGGCAGTCTGGTGGATGCGCGCATCCGCTTCGCCGGGGCGGACGAGCCGCTGTGCATCTGCGGGGACTCGGAAATTTTGAGTCTGTCAGGCACGCTGGGCGTGGGCGCTGCGGGCGATGCCGGGCGGGGGCATTCGCACCTGCACATGGCCGTTTCGGCCGCCACGGGCGAGGTGTTTGGCGGCCATGTGGCGCCGGGTTGCCGGGTGCGCACCACGGCCGAGGTGTTGCTGGCCTTGCTGCCCGAATGGACGTTCACGCGTGAGGCGGATGCCGCCACCGGGTTCGCCGAGCTGGTGGTGAAGGCGCGCGAGGGCTGAATCCCGCGCGTTGGATCACTTCACCAGCAGACTCGCCAGATCAAACGCCACATCGCCCGCCTGCTCGCGCGTGGGCGAGACGCCAGCGTCGAGCAACTTGCGCACCAGCAGGTGGTCTTTGCTGGCGTTGACGCTGTCGGCGGCGATGAGCTGCTCGCCCTTGAAGTGGTAGACAGTGAATGCGCCCGCAGCCATGTCGCCGCGCACGGCCCAGCCGTCGGCGCCCATGGACAGGCCAGCCATCTGCAGCTTCTTGTCGTACTGGTCGCTCCAGAACCAGGGCGTGGCGGTGAAGGGGCGCTCTTGCCCGAGCAGCGCGGCGGCGGCGCTCTTGCCCTGTTCGGTGGCGTTCTGTACCGATTCGAGCCGCAGCAGGTTGCCGTCGGCCAGGCGGCGCGCGGTGCAGTCGCCCGCGGCCACGATGAGTGGATCGCTGGTGCGGCAGCAGGCGTCGACCACGATGCCGCGCTCGCAGGCGAGCCCGGCGGCCTGGGCGAGCTGGTCGTTGGCGCTGACGCCGATGCCGACCACCACGAGGCCCGCGGGCACGACGCTGCCGTCGGCCAGCTTCACGCCGCTGACCGCGCCGTCGGCGTCGGTCTCGATGGCCGCGACCTGCGCGCCCAGCAGCAGCTGTACGCCGTGGCCGCGGTGCAGCTCGGCGTACCAATCGCTCAGCACCGGTGCGAGCACGCGGCCGAGCAGGCGCGGCGCGGCTTCGAGCACGGTGACGGCCAGGCCTTTCTTGCGCGCGGTGGCCGCCACTTCGAGGCCGATGAAACCACCACCGATGACCACCACCGGGCGCTGCTGCGCGATGCACGCGGCCAGGCGGTCGGCGATGGCGCTGGCGTCGTCGCGTGTGCGCAGGGCCAACACACCGGGCGCGTCGCCGCCGGGCAGGGGCAGGGCGCGTGGCGTGCTGCCGGTGGCGAGCACGAGGCCGGTGTAGGGCAGGGCGCTGCCGTCGCCGAGGATCACGGTCTGGGCGCTGCGGTCGATCGCCTTGACGTTCACGCCGGTGCGCAGCGTGATGTTCTTGCGCGCCAGCATCTCGGGCGCGCGCATCACCAGCTGGGCCGCTTCGATCTCGCCGGCCATCCAGGCCTTGGAGAGCGGCGGGCGGTGGTAAGGGCCGTGGGGTTCGTCGCCCAGCAGGGTGATGGGGCCTTCGAAGCCACCGGTGCGCAGGGCTTCGGCGGTCATCACGCCGGCCTGGCCCGCGCCGACGATGACGATGCCGGCCGTGTCCGCTTCGCCGTTCATTCCTGGCACTCCGGCAGGTGCACCACGCCGCCTTCCAGCGCGGGGCCGGCCTTGATCTGGCAGGCCAGGCGGCTGTTGGGGCGTCGCTCGGCCACCACGTTCTCCAGCATGTCCAGCTCGCCCTGCGAGGGTGCGGGCAGCACGCCGGCCAGCAGATCGTCCACGTAGCAGTGGCAGGTGGCGCAGGCGCAGGAGCCGCCGCATTCGCCGACGATGCCGTCCACGCCGTTGGCGGTGGCGCCCTGCATCAGGCTCCAGCCGTCGGCGAGGTTGAGGGTGGTGGACTGGCCGTTGGCCTCGATGAAGGTGATGTTTGCCATGGTGTCTCCAGAAAACAAAAAGGCGCTGCCCGGTGACGGGCAGCGCGATGGTAGGGGATGCGCCTTAAGCGGCTCTGAGTTCGAGCACCAGCGGGCTGCGGAAGGTGCTGGAGGGCATCCACGGCAGCTGGTCGGCCACGCGGCTGTAGTCGGGCACCACCTTGTGGAACTCGTCGAAGGCAATCTTCACCGCCAGGCGCGCAATCGCCGTGCCGAGACAGGCGTGCACACCGCCGCCAAAACCGAGGTGGCCGCGCGGCTTGCGGGTGATGTCGTACACGTCGGGGTTGGGGTACTGGCGCTCGTCGCGGTTGCCGCTGCCGTAGGCCAGGCAGACGAAGTCGCCTTCCTTCATGGTCTGGCCGTGGATGTTCACGTCTTTCATCAGGCGACGGCGGAAGCGTTGGGCCGAGGTGTTGAAGCGCAGGCTTTCTTCGATCGCGTCGGGCAGCAGCTCGGGGTTGGCCACCACGGCCTTGCGGGCTTCGTCGTAGGTGGCGAGGTTGTAGGCGAACATCATCATGAAGCCGCCGAGCGATTCGACGCCGGCCATGATCAGCGTGGTGGTGGTCAGCAGCACCTCGCGGTCGTCCAGCCGGTCACCGTCGATCTCGGCCAGCGCGAAGTTGCTGATCAGGTCGTTGCGCGGTTCGGCGCGGCGCATCGCGATGACCTTGGCGGCGTACTCCTGCATCCAGTTGTAGGCGGCGATGTGCTCCGGGCCCTTGGCGCGGGTGCGGGCGTCGCTCTGCACCATCAGCACGGCGTTGTCGCGCACGATCTGCTCGTCCACGATGGCTTCGTCACCCATGGGCAGGCCGAGTGCGGCCATCAGCACCTTGACGGTGAATTGCGACGAGACTTCCTTGAAGTCGAACTGCTTCGTGCCCTTGAGCTGGCCAAACACCTGCCGGGCCACATCGCGGATCGGTTCTTCCAGCGCCAGCAGGTTGCGCTTCATGAACGCATGCTGGATCAGGCCGCGCAGGCGGTCGTGTTTCGGTGGGTCGGAGCTGCCGAGCGTGGCGCCAGCGCGGCCGGGCAGCTCGGTCATGAGGTTGCCGCTGGCGCTGGAGTAGGTCTGCCAGTCCTGGCCGGCGGAGACGATGTCGGCGTAGCGTGAGAGGACCCACATCTGGGCTTCTTCGCTCCAGAAGCAGGGCGCCTCGTCTCGCAGGTGCTTGTAATAAGGGAAGGGGTCGGCGTCGATGGCCGGCGAGTACGGGTCGAAATGGAAGCTCATGGCTGTGTCTCCTGTGGGTGGAATCCGAAACGGACTGTAGGCCTCCCGGCACCAATTGGCACTGCACTTAGGAGGGATAATTCTTGTACTTTTCGATCAAGGTGTTTTGACATGCCGCAGACGAACCCATCCCCGCTGCGCGCCCGGCCCTCGCGCGGCCAGCCCATGGTCATCCCGCGTTTTGCGCTCTACGGCGAGACCGCGGCACCCGGGCAGGACATGCTGCACATCGAGTCGGTGGAGTCGCGCAGCCGGCTCTACCACTGGGAGATCGAGCCCCACGTACACCAGGGCCTGTACCAGATCCTCTGGCTGCAAAGGGGTTCGGCCGAGGTGGTGCTGGACGAATGGCGCGCCTCGGTGGCCGGGCCGGCCGCCATCGTGGTGCCGCCGGGGGTGGTGCACGGCTTTGTTTTTGCGCCTGAAACCGATGGCCGCGTGCTCACGCTCAGCGCCCGGTTTCTGGTGGAGGGCGAGTTCCAGGCCGTGGGGGAGGCGTTCCAGGCGCTGTTTTCGGCGCCGGGGGTCTTGCATTTTTCGCCAGACGATGGCGAGGCCCAGCGCCTGAGCGTGCAGCTCGGCGAGCTGACCGCCGAGTTCGCCTTGCCCGGCTCGGCCGACGCGCCAGTGGTGCAGTGGCTGGCGCGGGCCGTGGTCTGGCGCCTGGCGCGTGCGAGCGAGCAGGGCCAGCGCGAGGGCGGCGAGCGCGCCCACCAGCACCTGGCCCTGTTCACGCGCTTTCTGCTGCTGGTGGAGCAGCATTTTCTGGAGCACTGGCCACTGGAGCGCTACGCCTCGCGCCTGGGGCTGTCCACGCAGCGGCTCAACCGCCTGGCCCGCGCGGGAAGCGGGCGCAGCGCGCTGGAGCTGGTGCACGAGCGCCTCACCCGCGAAGCCTGCCGGCGGCTGGTGTACATCGCCGCGCCCGCGGCCAGCCTGGCGCTGGAACTGGGCTTTGAAGACCCGGCCTACTTCTCCCGTTTTTTCAAGCGCCGCACCGGTCTGAGCCCGCAGCGCTGGCGCGAGGCGCAGCGCCCGCCGGCGGCGTGAAGTGCTCCCCCCTGCGCCGCTTCGCGTCACCCCCCAAGGGGGGCGGAACTGGCCGTCCGGCAAAGCCGGCACGGCGGTGCCCTGGGCTGCACCTTTTCATGCGTCGGGGTGGCGCTCCGGTGCCATGGAAGACTGATCAACTCTGGGCGCCCCGGCCGTCGCGCCCGGCGCCAGCGCGTCGAGCCGCTCGCGCAGCCAGCGGTGGGCCGCGTCGTCCTGGTGGCGCCGGTGCCAGATCATGTACATCGGCAGTGAAGGGCAGGGCGTCGGCACTTCGGCGCGGGCGAACTCGCGCATGAAACTGTCGTGCAGCAGGGCCGGCGCCGTGGCCAGCAGCGGGCTGCCGCGCAGGAAGGCGGGCAGGCCGCCGAAGCCCGGCACCATGACGGCAAAGCGCCTGTGCACGCCCTGCGCGGCGAGCGTGCGGTCGAGGTAAAGCGTGCGTTTCGGTTCGTAGACCACGGTGATGTGGTCGGCGGCCAGGTAGTCGGCCAGCGTGGCCGGCGCCTCGCGCACCGCAGCATCAAAGTAGACGCAGTAGCGGTCTTCGAAGATGCGTTTCTGCACGATGTCGCTGCCCTCGGGCGGGCGCGGGCTGATGGCGATGTCGCAGACGCCGTCGCGCAGCATCTCCAGACTCGGGATGTCCGATGGGATGACGCGCAGCGCCACGCCGGGCGCCTGTTCGCGCAGCACCCGCGCCAGCGCGGGCAGCAACACATCGCGCTGGAAGTCGTTGGCGGCGATGGTGATGGTGCGCTGCCAGCGCGCGGGGTCGAAGGCGCCGGTGTGGGCAAAGCCCTGCAGTTGGCGCAGCAGTTCGCGGGCCTGCACGGCCAGTTCACCCGCGCGCGCCGTGGCCACGATGCCGCGCCCGCTCTTCACGAACAGCGCGTCGCCGGTGATGGCGCGCAGCTTGTCTAGCTGGTGGCTCACGGCCGACTGCGTGACGCCCAGCGACTGCGCCGCACCGGTGATGCTGCCCGCCTCGACCACCGCCACCAGCAACTGCAACAGGCGGGCATCCAGATCTGACCAATCGAAATCATTCATGTATTTGATGATCATTCATCTGTTTATCTTTGGCAATGGTCTGGGAATACTGGCGCCTTGACCCAAGTCAATCCACCCCACGCAGGAGACAGATGTGAGCAAAATCATTCCCGGTACCTCGCCGTTCGACGGCAGCGCGGCGCAAAAGGGCTACGCCTTGAACAAGATGTGCTTCTCGTTCAACGACAAGGCCAACCGCGACGCCTTTGTCGCCGATCCCGAGGCCTACATGGTGCAGTACGGTCTGAACCCGCAACAGGCCGACGCGATCCGTTCCAAGCAGGTGCTGGCCTTGCTGGACGCCGGCGGCAACGCCTACTACCTCGCCAAGTTCGCCGGCATCTTCGGCCTGGACATGCAGGACATCGGCGCGCAGCAGACCGGCATGACCAAGGAACAGTTCAAGGCCAAGCTCGTCGCGGCCAACGAGCAGTGTTGAACACAGGAGAACAGACATGGCACAACTCATCGGTGGCCTGGCCACATCGCACATCCCCGCCATCGGCGGCGCCATCCACAAGGGCCTGCAGAACGAGCCCTACTGGAAACCCTTCTTTGACGGCTTCCCGCCGATCCACGACTGGCTGGGCCGGGTCAAACCCGACGTGGTGGTGGTGTTCTACAACGACCACGGCCTGAACTTCTTTCTCGACAAGATGCCGACCTTTGCCGTGGGTGCAGCGGCCAGCTACAGCAATGCCGACGAAGGCTGGGGCATTCCCACGAGCAAACCCGTGGCAGGTTGCCCGGAACTGTCATGGCGCATCATCAACCAGCTGATCGCGAAAGAGTTCGACATCGTGACCTGCCAGGAAATGCTGGTTGACCACGCCTGCACCTTGCCGCTCAAGCTGTTCTGGCCCGGGCACGAGGTGGCGCCGGTGCAGATCGTGCCGATCGACATCAACACGGTGCAGTTCCCGTTGCCCACCGCCAAGCGGGTCTACAAGCTGGGCAAGGCGGTGGGTGAGGCGATCCAGAGCTGGGACAGCAACAAGCGCGTGGCCGTGATGGCCACGGGTGGCCTGTCGCACCAGTTGGAAGGCGAACGCGCGGGCTTCATCAACAAGAAGTTCGATCTGCAGTTTCTGGACAGCATGGAAACGAACCCCGAGTGGGCCACGCAGTTCAGCGATCTGGAGCTGGTGGAGAAGGCGGGCACGCAGGGCGTGGAGCTGCTGATGTGGCTGGCCATGCGCGCGGCGCTGACGGCCGGCGGTTCGGGTGTGCGCAAGGTGCACAGCAATTACCACATCCCGATTTCGAACACCGCTACCGGGGTGTTGGCGCTGGAGACGGTTTGACGTTGTTCTTGTCGTGATTCGAGGGAGGGAGCCTTTGGCTCCCTTTTTTTCGTTCCTGCATGGTTGGTGGGTTCGAAACAGCCGGGCGCTCTGCGCCGCTCATGTCCCCCGGCGGCGTTCCGCCGCCTCCTCCTTTACTTCGCTATGCAGAACACCCGACTGCTTCGAACCAGACACGTTGCTGGCTCGCCACCGCAGGCGCGCCCACACGGCATCAGTGCATGGAGCGTCGGGTGCTTGACGCAGCGAAGTCAAGGAGGAGGAACGGGCGCAGCCCGTTCCGGGGGACAAGAGCGGAGTTAAGTACCCGGCGCTCCATGCACCCGCCAACCAAGCAGGCAAAAAAAGGGAGCCAAAGGCTCCCTCTACAGGCAAGTCAGAAAGACCGCCGATTACATCGAATCGATGAAGCTGCGCAGCTTGTCCGAACGGCTCGGGTGCTTGAGCTTGCGCACAGCCTTGGACTCGATCTGACGGATGCGCTCGCGCGTCACGTCGAACTGCTTGCCCACTTCTTCCAGCGTGTGGTCGGTCGACATCTCGATGCCGAAACGCATGCGCAACACCTTGGCTTCGCGCGGCGTCAGGCTGTCGAGGATTTCCTTGACCACGTCGCGCAGACCGGCCTGCATCGCAGCCTCGATGGGCGCGGTGTTCGCCTGGTCTTCGATGAAATCGCCCAGGTGCGAATCGTCGTCGTCGCCGATGGGGGTTTCCATCGAGATCGGCTCTTTCGCGATCTTCATGATCTTGCGGATCTTGTCCTCGGGCATCTCCATCTTCTCGGCCAGGATGGACGCATCGGGCTCGAAGCCGTGCTCCTGCAAGTGCTGACGAGAGATACGGTTCATCTTGTTGATCGTCTCGATCATGTGCACCGGGATGCGGATCGTGCGCGCCTGGTCGGCGATCGAGCGCGTGATCGCCTGACGGATCCACCAGGTGGCATAGGTCGAGAACTTGTAGCCGCGACGGTATTCGAACTTGTCCACCGCCTTCATCAGACCGATGTTGCCCTCCTGGATCAGGTCCAGGAACTGCAGGCCACGGTTGGTGTACTTCTTCGCGATCGAGATCACGAGGCGCAGGTTGGCCTCGATCATTTCCTTCTTCGCGTCGCGCGAGGTGGATTCACCCGAATTCATCCGCTTGTGGATGTCTTTCAGGTGCGCCAGCGGCACGACCACGCTGCTCTGGATGTTCATCAGGCCGGTCTGCAGTTCCTGCACCGGCGGGATGTTGCGCTGCATGATCACGCTCCACGGCTTGCCGGCAGCGGCCTGCTTTTCAACCCACTTCAGGTTCAGCAGGTTGGCCGGGAAGTCGGCGATGAACTTGTCCTGCGGCATGCCGCACTTGTCCACGATGATGCGGCGCAGTTCGCGCTCTTTCTTGCGCACTTCATCGACCTGGCTGCGCATGGTGCTGCACAGCTTTTCAATCGCCTTGGCGGTGAAGCGGATCGACATCAGCGTCTCGGTGATGGCGAGCTGCGTCTTCAGGTAGGTCGGCGTGCCGTAGCCTTCCTTGTCGTAGGTCTTGTGCAGCTTCTCGAACAGCGTGCGCAGGGTGTCGAAGCGGGTCAGCGCTTCGCGCTTGAGTTCTTCGAGCTTGCGGGTGAGGGCCTTGGAGCCGCCCTTGCCGTCGTCGTCATCGGCTTCGTCGTAGTCGTCGAAGTCTTCTTCGGCCACGTAATCGTCGGCCGCGTCGGCATCGGCAAAACCGTCCACCACGGTGGAGATCACGACCTTGCCTTCGCGGATGTCCTCGGCCATGGCCAGGATGTCGGCGATGGTGGCCGGGCTCTCGCTGATGGCGGCCATCATGTCGTTCAGGCCACCTTCGATGCGCTTGGCGATTTCAATTTCGCCTTCGCGTGTCAGCAGCTCGACCGTGCCCATTTCGCGCATGTACATGCGCACCGGGTCGGTGGTGCGGCCGAATTCCGAGTCCACCGTGGAGAGCGCCGCTTCGGCTTCTTCTTCGGCTTCTTCTTCGGTCGCGGCGGTCGGGCCGGTGTTGTTCAGCAGCAGGGTTTCGGCGTCGGGCGTCTGTTCGTAGACGGCCACGCCCATGTCGTTCAGCAGCGAGACCACCACTTCCAGCGTCTCGGCCTCGACCAGCTTGTCGGGCAGGTGGTCGTTGATTTCGCCGTGCGTCAGGTAGCCGCGCGTCTTGCCCAGCTTGATCAGGGTCTTGAGGCGTTCGCGGCGGTTCTTGGCTTCTTCTTCGGACAGGACGGTTTCGTCCAGGCCGAATTCCTTCATCAGCGCGCGCTCCTTGGCCTTGCTGATCTTCATGCGCAGCGGCTTGACCTTCTCGACCGGCTGGGCGGTGGCGTCGACCACTTCGGTCTCGGCTTCGACTTCACCGGTCAGGTCGTCTTCGATGTCGCTCAGGTCGGCGTCATCCAGGTCGGCGCCTTCTTTGGCAGCGGCCTTGGGTTTACGGCCGCGCTTGGCAGCGGGTTTGTCGGCCGAAGCGGCTTTGGCCGGGCGGCCCGCCTTCTTCTTCGACTCGGCGCTCGCGTCGACAACGTCGAGCTCGTCGGCAGCGGTCTTGCGGGCGGGGGATTTGGCAGCGGGTTTGGCAGGCATCTTGGCGGTCACAGAGGTTTTCTTGGGCACTTCGGGAGCGGCTGTGCCAGCTTTGGCCTTGGTGGCTGTTTTTGTGCTGGACTGGACAGGCGTACTGGACTTCTTCGCAGGCATGAGGACCTCAAAAAATGGCAGAGACAGGACCGGCAGAACTCACAAAAATCGCCAAAAGGTCGCCGCGGGCGGCCACTCCGGTGGTTTTTGTCGTGCACTACGCCCACCTTTCGCCGGAAAGGGCGGGCCTGCAAGCTGTGTGGGCGATCATTTGGTGTGCAGTCCTTGCGGGGTTCCGTCAGGCCCAAGGGGCGCTGAGGTGGCCAGGGGGATTCCCGAGTTGCCCCTGTCTGGGGGCAGGCCTGTGCCGGAGGTGCTGCTGTCGCGCTTGCGGTGCGTAACCCTAGATTATACCGGCGGGGCGCTTTTCAAGGCCTTGATGCGCTCATTGACCCGCTTGTAGTCTTCATACGCCGTGGCGTCGCCCTGCTGCACCCGCGCAGCCAGCAGGCCGGCCAGGGCCTCCAGGGCGTCGGCGCGCAGGCGGTCCATCACGTCGGCCAGCTCGGCCAGCTCCAGTGCCGAGTCGGCGCCCATGGTGGCCTGTTCCACCTGGCCGCAGGCAAAAGCTTCGTGTTCACCGCCCCGCAGGGCCTCGCGCAACGCCGCCCAGGGCTGCGGGCCGTGTTCGTGCAACTGGGCTTCGAGCCAGGCAAACACCGGCCCATGGGGCGCCGGCAGGTGCGCGAGCATGGCGTGGTCGTCCGCGGACAGCGTGTCCCAGGCCTCAGCATTGGCCAGCAGCAGGCCCACGGCCCGGTCGGCCCGGCTGCCGCCTGCGCGGCGCTGGCCGAGCATGCGCGGCGGCGGGGGTGGGCCTTTGCGCCACTTGCCATAGCCCTTGTTGCCGTAGGTGCCTTTGCCGTAGCCGCTGCTCGCGCCACCGCCGTAAGTGCTTCCGCCTGATGGGCTGAATGACTGGGTGTAGCCGCCTCCCGTGTGGTCCCCGTGGTCCTGGGTGTGGCTGCCGCCGTCGTAACCGGGCCCCTGGGACGACGATGGCTCATGGTTCGACGGGCGCTGGGCGCGCGCGCCGCCACCGGCCTGTTGCCAGAGCTGCAGCAGGTCGGCACTGCCGATGCCGATGCCGTTGGCCAGCTCGGTGATCAGCTGGCGCTTGAGTGCGCCGTCGGGCAGGGCGCTCCAGAGCGGGCGGGCCTGGCTGGCCATGCGGGCGCGGCCTTCGGCGCTGGTCAAGTCGCAGTCGGCGCTGGCGGCGTCGATCAGGAAGCGCGAGAGCGGCACGGCGTCCTTCACGCATTGCGCAAAGGCTTCTTCGCCGTTGGCGCGGATGTAGCTGTCGGGGTCGTGTTCGGCCGGCAGAAAGAGGAACTTCACGCTGCGCGTGTCGGTGGCCAGGGGCAGGGCGGCGTCGAGCGCCTTGCGCGCCGCGCGCCGGCCGGCGCCGTCGCCATCGAAGCTGAAGACCACGCTGTCGGTGAAGCGGAAGAGTTTCTGCACGTGGTCCGGCGTGCAGGCCGTGCCCAGCGTGGCCACGGCGTTGGCAAAGCCGAGCTGGGCCAGGGCCACGACGTCCATGTAGCCCTCGGTCACCAGTGCGTAACCCGCCACGCGGATGGCGGTGCGGGCCTCGAACAAGCCGTAGAGTTCGCGGCCCTTGCTGAACACCGGCGTCTCGGGCGAGTTCAGGTACTTGGGTTCGCCCTTGTCGAGCACACGCCCGCCAAAGCCGATGTATTCGCCTTTGACGTTGCGGATCGGGAACATGATGCGGTCGCGGAAGCGGTCGTAGCGTTTGGCTTCACCGTCCTGGCCTTTTTCGTCTTCGTGCACGATCACCATGCCGGACTCGACCAGCAGCGCATCCGCATAGTCCGGGAACACGCTGGCCAGGCTGCGCCAGCCTTCGGGCGCGTAGCCCAGGCCGAAGGTCTTGGCGATCTCGCCCGACAGGCCGCGGCCCTTGAGGTAGGCCACGGCACGGGGCGATGCCTTGAGCTGCTTCATGTAGGCGTGGGCCGCCTTCTCCAGCACGTCGTTCAGCGTCACCTGCTTCTGGCGTTGCTGCGCTGCCCGCTCGCGGTCCTGCGGCGAGGCGTCGTCTTCAGGTATCTGCAGGCCGGTCTGCTGGGCCAGGTCTTTCACCGCCTCGATGAAGGTCATGCCGGCGTGTTCCATCAGGAAGCCGATGGCGTTGCCATTGGCGCCGCAGCCGAAGCAGTGGTAGAACTGCTTGGTCGGGCTGACGCTGAACGACGGCGATTTTTCGCCGTGGAACGGACACAGCCCCATCAGGTTGGCGCCGCCCTTTTTCAGCTGGACGTAGCGGCCCACCACGTCGACCACGTCGACACGGTTGAGCAGTTCCTGGATGAAGGTCTGGGGGATGGCCACCCGGGTATTCTGCACCTCGAAAACAACGAAGGAGATAGCTATGAGCCCCCACGTTCACATTCGTTCTCTGCCCCCCAAGGGGGCGCTAACCGCCTTGATGCAGCTCGCCGGAGGTCACCCATGACCAGCATCTACGACCAGGACCTGCCCCGCACCGAGGCCAATTTCGCGCCCATTTCGCCTTTGGCGTTCATCGAACGCACGGCCGAGGTCTACCCGGACCGGCTGGCCATCGTGCACGGCGATCTGCGCCAGACCTGGCGCCAGACCTACAACCGCGCCCGCCAGCTGGCCAGCGCCTTGCAGCGCGCCGGCATTGGCAAGAACGACACGGTGGCTGTGATGCTGCCCAACACACCGCCGATGGTGGAGGCGCACTTCGGCGTGCCCATGGCCGGCGCGGTGCTCAACGCGCTCAACACCCGGCTCGACCCGGAAGCGATTGCTTTCATGCTGGACCACGGCGAGGCCAAGGTCGTGATCGTGGACCCGGAGTTTGCGGGCACCCTGCGCAAGGCGCTGGCGCTGCGACAGCACAAATCGCCCTTGCTGGTGATCGACGTGGAAGACGCCCTCTTCATGGGTGAGGCGCAGTCCGTGGGCAGCACCACCTATGAATCTTTCCTGGATGGTGGTGACCCGGCTTTCGCCTGGAGCCTGCCCGCCGACGAGTGGGACGCCATCGCGCTCAACTACACCAGCGGCACCACCGGCAACCCCAAGGGTGTGGTCTACCACCACCGTGGCGCGGCCATGAACGCGATCAGCAATGTGCTGGAGTGGGACATGCCCAAGCACGCGGTCTACCTCTGGACACTGCCCATGTTCCACTGCAACGGCTGGTGCTTTCCCTGGACGGTGGCGGCGCGCGCCGGTGTCAACGTCTGCCTGCGCCGCGTCGAGGCACAGGCCATTTTTGACGCCATGCGCGAGCACGGGGTCACCCACTATTGCGGCGCGCCCATCGTGCACGGTCTGCTGGTCAACGCACCGGCGGCGATGAAAGAAGGCCTGCCGGCCGGCGTGAAGGCCATGGTGGCGGGCGCCGCGCCACCGGCCTCAATGATCGAAGGCATGGAGCAGATGGGCTTTGACCTGACCCATGTCTATGGCCTGACCGAGGTCTATGGCCCGGCCACGGTGTGCGCCAAACACGCCGCCTGGGACGCGCTGGACATTGGCGAACGCGCCCGCCTCAACGCGCGCCAGGGTGTGCGCTACCACCTGCAGCGCGATGTGCGCGTGCTCAACCCCGAGACCATGTTGCCCGTGCCGCAGGACGGCGAAACCATGGGCGAGATCATGTTCAGGGGCAACATCACCATGAAGGGCTATCTGAAGAACCCGAAGACGACGCAGGAGGCCTTTGCCGGGGGCTGGTTCCACAGCGGCGACCTGGCCGTGCAATTCCCCGACGGCTACTTCAAGATCAAGGACCGCAGCAAGGACATCATCATTTCGGGCGGCGAGAACATCTCGTCGATCGAGGTGGAAGATGTGCTGTACCGCCACCCCGACGTGCTGGCAGCGGCCGTGGTGGCGCGGCCCGATCCGAAGTGGGGCGAGACGCCTTGTGCGTTTGTGGAGCTGAAGTTTGGCGTGCACACCACGCCCGAAGAGATCGTGGCGCATTGCAAGAAGCACCTGGCCGGGTTCAAGGTGCCGCGGGCGGTGGTGTTCGGTGAACTGCCCAAGACGAGCACGGGGAAGATCCAGAAGTTTGAGTTGCGCAAGCGGGCGGGTTCTGCGGCGGCGATTGACGTCTGATTTCGGCGGACTGTTTTTTAACAAGACGTTGTAGCCTTGTTGCTGAACGGTACTTGGGCGTCCGGGGCGCTGCAAGCCTGCACCTCGCGCAGGCCGATGGCGGCACCCCCGTTCTCCGGCCCACGCTCGCCGTCAACCGGATGGGCTCGCAACCGCTGCCGCGTCAACACCGTGTGTGCGAGCCGCCTCTGTGGCAACGGCGAATGGGGCCTGCGCCCGAGGATGCCACCACCGTCCTCAAAACTGTGTGGGTATGCCTGCGGTTCGCTCCCACATCACTTCGGGGGCAGGCGGTTTGGGTGGGCGGGCGCAGTCCCCATTCGCGGTTGCCACAGAGTGTGCGTGCCACCACGGTGTTGATGAAGCAACGGAAGCGCACCCGGGGGGTCGCCCGCGAGGTGGGACGGAGAACGAACACCCGGACCACCTGCACCTGCCCGCACAGCCCGTGCGCCGAAGGTGGCGCGCAACGATCATCCAAAGGCCGTTGAAAAAGCAGCCTTTTGGAGCAGCGAATCATCAACCACCCAGGTGGCCTCAATTCCCCGCCACGATCCCCTCGCGCCGCGGATCGGCTCCGCCCAGCCACACCGGCTGGCCGTCTTTCACTCCACGCAGGATCGCCTGCAGACCACTGGGCATGGGGGTCTCGCTGACGGTGTGACCACGCTGCTGCAGGGCTTGCACGGTGGCGGCAGGGAATCGACCGGCTTCCAGCAGCACAGGCCCGCCCAGCGTGCCGAAGTTGGGCAGGTCGATGGCGGCCTGCGGGCTCAGGCCCCAGTGCAGCGCGCCCAGCAGAGTCTTGGCGGTGAAGTGAATGATGAGCGCGCCGCCCGGGCTGCCCGCGCTCATGAGCAGTTGACCGCTGTCGCGGTCGAACACCAGCGTGGGCGACATGGACGAACGCGGTCGCTTGCCTGGCTCGACGCGGTTGGCCACCGGCCGGCCCTGCGCGTCGGCGGGTGTGAAGCTGAAATCGGTCAGCTCGTTGTTGAGCAGAAAACCCCCAGGGCGCGAGGGGTCGGTGCTCACCATCAGCCGGGCGCCGAAGCCGGCTTCGATGGTGGAGGTCATGGCCAGCGCGTTGCCAAACCGGTCGACGATGCTGATGTGGCTGGTGCCGTACTCGGGTTGTTCGGGCATGGGCGCCCAGGCCACGGCGCTGCCGCCCGGCTGGCCGGCGGGTGCCTGCGGCAGGCGCACCGGGCCGATCAGGCGGGCGCGCTCGTCCAGGTAGCGGGCGTCGAGCAGGCTGTCCCAGCGCCCGGCCGGAGGCGCCACGAAATCGGGGTCGGCCAGGTACAGCGCGCGGTCGGCGAACGCCAGGCGGGACGCCTCGGCGTAGGTGTGCAGCCAGTCGGGGCCGGGCAGGCCGCCCGACAGCGCCGAGTCGGCCTGCGGTGTGCGCGCGAGCAGGCCAAGGATCTGTCCGACGGCGATGGCCCCCGAACTCGGCGGCGGGAAGCCACAGATGCGCAGCGAACGTTGTGCGGCTCTGTGGTCGAAACACAGGGCCTCGCGCTCCTTGGGCCGGTATGCCTTGAGGTCGTCCAGGCTGAGCCGACCGGGGTTGCTCGGGTGCTGCTGCACTTTCGCGACCAGCGCCCGCGCCACCGCACCTTCGTGCAGAGCCAGCGGGCCGATGGCCGCTATCTGGCGCAGCACCTGCGCGAGTTCGGGGTTGCGCAGCACATGGCCCACCGGGTGGGGCTGGCCGTCGCGCTGATAGAAGTAGGCCGCAGCCACCGGGTCCTGTTTCAGCGCGCTTTCGGCCTGCAGCAGTCCGTGCAGCCGCGGGCTGACCGGAAAACCCTGGTCGGCCAGCCGGATCGCGGGGTCGAACAGGCGCGCCCAGGGCAGCCGGCCGTGTTGCCGATGGGCCAGCGCCAGCATGGCCACCGTGCCGGGCACGCCCACCGAACGGCCGCCCACCACGGCCTGCAGGAAGGGCAGGGGTTGGCCGTCGTCCGCGAGGAACAGCTTTTCCGTCGCCGCGGCCGGTGCCGTCTCGCGCCCGTCAAAGGCCTGGACACGTTGACCATCGTGGTGCAGCAGGAAGGCGCCACCGCCGATACCACTGGACTGCGGCTCCACCAGGGTCAACACCATCTGCACGGCGATGGCCGCGTCCACGGCACTGCCACCGGCGCGCAGGATGTGCACACCGGCTTCGGTGGCCAGGGGGTTGGCGGCCGCCACGGCGTGCTGGCGCAGCGTCCAGCCCGGCTTCGGGGTTGCACCCGTTGCCGCTTCGGGTTGCGCCACCGGGCCGATGGGCGCAGGCACCGCCGCGGAGTCGCGGGCGGTGGGTGCGGAGCAGGCCGTCAGCAACAGCGCCAGGGTGAGCACCACCGGCCAGGGGTGCGTGGCAGTTCGACCAAGGATTTTTGTGCGTTCTGTCATGCTTGCGGTTGGTTAGGGAGGACAGCCCATGCGCCGCTTGCCAAAAATCAAGCAGCATGAAAGGTGGTTGCGCTATTTTGAATCCTGAAGTGCAATCCAGCCCAATAGCCAGCCCAGAAAGCCCTGATGACGATGACCACGCCGCCCCTCTCCGCCAACGCACTCGGTCCCTTTGGTGGGCCCACGCGTCAGGTGGTGCACAGCCTGCCTTTGCTGATGGCTGCGCTGGAAGCGCAGCATCACCAGCCCATCGTCTCCTTGCGCGATGCCTTGCTGCAGCTGCGCATGCTGGACGAGCCCACGCTGGCGGCCCTGGCCGAAGAGAGCCCCGACCTGTTGCGTTCCCGGTCGTCCGAACTGGTGGTGCGCCTGCTGCTGACAGATGACGAGTTGCAGCGCGCGCTGGCCCGCGTGGCCGGCGTGGTGGAGATCGAGGTGCTGGGCTTTGATGTCGAACGCAATGCGTTTGGCATCCTGCCCTTGCGCGCAGCACATGCCCACCATGTGGTGCCGCTGGGCATGGTCAACGAGCAGTTTTATGTCGCTTCCTGTGCACCGACCAACGAAGAACTGCAGCGCCAGTTGTGCACGCAGACCGGCCACACCGTGCGCCTCGTTTGGGCCAGCCGCGACGCGATCGAACGGCGGCTGGAGTTGCAGGACCGCATCGAGCACGCCGGCCATGCCCACAGCCCCAGCGCCATCGTCGACGACGTGCGCCGCCGCATGCTGCCGCCCCAGGCGATGGTTCAACACAACGAAGAGGCGGGGCTCGAAGATCTCGTGATGCAGGCCATGGTCGAAGTGGGCACGGCCGGCGAGGCCGAGCAGCTGGCTTCGGCGGCGGAGTCGGCCGGCATGGTGCGGCTGGTCAACCAGATGATCGCCGAGGCCCAGCGCACCGGCGTGTCCGACATTCACATCGAGGCCAATCCAGGCGACGCGCTCACGGCGATCCGGTTCCGACGCGATGGCGACCTGGAGCCCTATCTGTGGCTGCCCGCCAAACTGCGCGCTCCCCTGGTCTCGCGGGTCAAGATCATGGCCCGACTCGACATCGGCGAGCGCCGCCGGCCGCAGGACGGCAAGATCGATTTTTCCGAGTTTGGTGGCAAGGCGCTGGAGCTGCGCGTGGCGGTGATGCCCACGCACGACGGGCTCGAAGACGTGGTGCTGCGGTTGCTGGAGTCGGCCAAACCGCTGCCCTTGTCCAAGCTCGGTCTGCAGCCGCGCGACCTGGAGTTGATCGCCAGTTTTTCAGAACGCACCTTCGGCATGGTGCTGGCCGCCGGTCCCACCGGTTCGGGCAAGACCACCACGCTGCACTCCATGCTGGCCGAGGTGAACACCACCGAGCGCAAGATCTGGACGGCAGAGGACCCGATCGAGATCACCCAGCCCGGCCTGCGCCAGGTGCAGATGAATAGCAAGATCGGCCTGACGTTCGCCAGCGCCATGCGCGGCTTCCTGCGCGCCGACCCCGACATCATCATGATCGGCGAGATCCGCGATGCCGAGACCGCCAAGATCGCCATCGAAGCCTCGCTCACCGGGCACCTGGTGCTCTCGACCCTGCACACCAACAACGCTTGCGAGAGCGTGGTGCGCCTGCTGGATCTGGGCATGGACCCGATGAACTTCGCCGACTCGCTGCTCGGCATCGTTGCCCAGCGCCTGGTGCGTGCGCTGTGCACCCATTGCGCGCAGGAACGGGCGCTCACCGCCGAGGAGTGGGAGGCGCTGCTGCAGGAATACATGGAGGGCAGCAGCCTGAGCCGCCAGCAGGCCGAGAAGCGCTTGCTCACGGCGGCGGGCGTTGAATCAGCGGCCGACATCCGCACGCGCCAGGCGGTGGGCTGCGAGCACTGCAGTGGCAAGGGTTACAAGGGCCGGCTGGGCATCTACGAAATCCTGCAGAACAGCCGCGCCATCAAGCTGCTGATCCAGAACCGCGCCCGGCCGTCCGAGCTGTTTGACACGGCGGTGGGCGAGGGCATGCGCAGCCTGCGCCACGACGCTCTTGAGAAGGTGGTGCAAGGGCTGATCGATCTGAAGCAAGCGAGGATCGCCTACCGCTGATCGTGCTCGGCGGCGCAACATGAGGTGGGCAGGGCCGGCCGCGAATCCGCCAGCAGCACCCCGTCACAGGACTGCACACGCCCCTGGACCGTTGCTCTGGTGCCATGCGCTGGCAGCCATTCAGGGTTGCATTGGGTATGCCAGAATCCACGCCCAACACCATGCCCAGCCTAGACCCCGTCATCCTTTTTTTTCTGTTCGGGCTTGTTGCCGGGCTGTTGCGCTCGGAGCTGAAGTTGCCGAGCGCGCTCTACGAGTCGCTGACCATTTTCCTGCTGCTGGCCATTGGCCTCAAGGGCGGGCAGGGTTTGGCGACGCAAGCGCTGGGGTCGCTCGTCCCGCAACTGGTGGCCGTGATTGTTCTCGGCAGCCTGCAGACCCTCATTGCCTTCGTTTTCCTGCGCTCGGCGTTCGGGTTCGACCGCCAGAACGCAGCCTCCACCGCGGCACACTATGGATCGGTGAGTGTGGCCACATTCGCTGTTGCGGCTTCGTGGTTCGCGTCGCGCAACATCGAGGTGGAGCCGCAGATGGCCGCGCTGTTGGCGGTGATGGAGATCCCGGCTATTCTGGTGGGCATTGTGCTGGCCCGAGGGGTTGACAGGAACACTGACTGGAGGGCCCTGTCGCACGAAGCGTTCCTGGGCAAGGGTGTGACCCTGTTGTTGGGCGGTATGGCCATCGGCTGGGCGGCTGGGCCGGAAGGGCTCAAGCCCATCGGCGGACTGTACTTCGACCTGTTCAAGGGCATCCTGGCGCTGTTCTTGTTGGAAATGGGTTTGATCGTCAGCCGCCAGGTCGGTGAAATTCGCCGCCGGGGCTTGTCGCTTATCACCTTTGGCATTGGCATGCCGCTGGTTTCAGCAGCGATGGGTCTGGGTACCGGCTGGCTGCTGGGTTTCTCAGTGGGTGGGACGGCCATGCTGGCGACACTTGCGGCATCGGCCTCGTACATCGCGGTCCCCGCAGCCATGCGGATTGCGGTGCCGCAGGCCAACCCGGCGGTGTCGCTGGCGGGTTCTCTGGGGGTGACGTTCCCCTTCAACATCATCGTGGGTATTCCCCTCTACCACTGGATGGCCACTCGCCTGGCCGGAGCGACGCCATGACCAGCCTGCACACCGAGAAACGAACGCTGCTGACCGTGTTTTCCGAAGCGTCTCTGGAGCCTTTGCTGATCCGCGATATGGACCGCATGGCCATTCGCGGGTACACATTCTCCGATGCCCGCGGCAAGGGCAGCCGGGGGGTGCGCGATGCGAGCTGGGACGAATCTCGCAACATCCGGCTCGAGGTCATTTGCGCCCGTGCACAGGCCGAAGCCCTTCTGGCACAGCTGCAAGAGCGTTTCTACGCCAATTACGCCATGGTGGCCTACCTCTCAGAAGTCGAGGTGCTGCGACCTGAGAAGTTCTGAGGGTCGCAGCGGTTGCGTGCAGCTTCGCTCAGCGTGGAGCCAGGCGGATCGCACCATCCAGGCGGATCACTTCGCCATTGAGCATGTCGTTTTCAAAGATGTGTTTGGCCAGTTTGGCGTAGTCCTGCGGCGTGCCCAGGCGGCTCGGGAAGGGCACACTGGCGGCCAGCGCGTCCTGCACTTCCTGCGGCATGCCGAACAGCATGGGCGTGCCGAAGATCCCGGGGGCAATCGTCATGTTGCGGATGCCGTTGCGCGCCAGGTCGCGGGCAATAGGCAAGGTCATGCCGACCACGCCGCCTTTGGACGCTGCGTAGGCCGCCTGGCCGATCTGGCCGTCGTAGGCCGCCACACTGGCGGTGCTGATCATCACGCCGCGTTCGCCGGTGGCCTCGGGTTCGTTCTTGCACATGGCTTCAGAAGCCAGGCGGATCATGTTGAAGCTGCCCACCAGGTTGACCATGATGGTCTTGGTGTAGACGGCCAGCGAGTGCGCGCCGTTCTTGCCCACGGTCTTTTCGGCCGGCGCGATGCCGGCGCAGTTGACCAGGCCCATGAGCTTGCCCAGGGACAGGGCCTTGGCCACCACGGCCTGGCCGTCGGATTCGCTGCTCACGTCGCACTTGACGAAGGCGCCGCCGATGTCCTTGGCGACCGCCTCGCCTTTTTCTGCCTGCATGTCGGCGATCACGACGGTGCCGCCGTTGGCCACCAGCATGCGTGCCGTGCCTTCGCCCAGACCGGATGCGCCGCCGGTGACGATGAATACCTTGCCTTGAATGTCCATGGGTGTGCTCCTCGGGTGGTGAGTTGACGTTGACGTAAACGTCAATTATCGCTCACGTGCCCGGCCGGTTTCAGGCGGCCGGGAGTTCCAGGGTAACGTCGGTGCCGTGGCCCGGTTCACTGGACACCAGCAGCCAGCCGCCGTGCAGATCGACGATGCGTTTCACGATCGCCAAGCCCAGGCCTTTGCCGCCTTCGCCGGTGGCGGGCGCCACGCTGGACCGGCTTTGGTAGAAGCGGTCGAACAGGCGGGGAATGTCCTGGGCCGCAATGCCCGAGCCGTTGTCGCTCACCCGGACCGTGACCACCTCGCCGTGCGTGCCGGTGTGGCGGTCGGCGCTCAGCTGGATCACGCTGCCGCTGCCCGAGAACTTGAGCGCGTTGTCCACGAGGTTGGCCACCGCGCGCTCGAACAATTCGATGTCCACCGCGGCCAGCGCGGGGCGTTGCGCGGCGCCGGGGCGTTCGGCCATCTGCAGGCGGATGCCCTGGAGGCGTGCCCGCTCGGCAAAGCGCATGACCACGTCGTCCAGCAGCTCGCCCAGGTCCAGCACCTCGGCGTTGAGTTTGAACGCCGGTTCGTCCAGGCGGGCCAGGTCACCCAGGCTTTGAACGAGACGGGCTGCGTTGTGCGTGTTGCGCAGGGCCACCATCACCAGCCGGCGGTCTTCTTCGCGGGTGGCGTCGCCGATCCAGCGGGCGTCGAGGGTTTCGAGGCAGGCGGTGGTGGCGGTCAGCGGCGAACGCAGATCGTGTGAGAGGTTGCTCACGCCCTCGCGACGGAAGTGGTCCAGGCGCCGCAGCGTGCTCCACTGCCGCCGCAAGGTCTGGAGCATCGCATCGATGCCGCGCGCGAGCTGGCCGAATTCATCGTGGCCCCTGGCATCGGGCAGATCGAGCGATGGACCCGGCCCGTCCGGGTCGGTCGAGGCCATGTCGTCGAGACCTTTCTGTGTGACCCGGCCGACCGATTGGGTGAGTCGCGACAGCGGGCGCGTGATGGTCGCGGTGGCCCAGGTGGCGAGCAGGGTGGCGAAGGCCACCACCGCCAGCACCATCAGCAAGGCGGGCTGGGACAGCGTGCTGCGCAAGGCCGCCATGCGCCCCTCGCCGAAGGTGCGGGGACGCGAGACCAGGTACAGGTAGCCATCGACGGGCCGGTCGGGCTGTATGGCGGCGTGCCGCAACGGACGCGCCGCGATGATCACGCGCTTGTCCATGTGCTCGGGGTCGTCACCGAGCACATAGGGCATGGGCGTGTCGCCAGCAGCCTCCAGGACCGGCCCGATGCGCACCTTGAAACCCGGCGCGAGCTGGGCCCTTCCGGTGGAACTCAGCACGGTGCCCTGCGTGTCCAGCAGGTAGAGCTGGGTGTCGGGTTCGTAGAGCACCAGGTTGGCGAGGAAGTCGTCGAAGCCTTCGCCAAAACTCGCCCGCATGCCGAGCAGGTCGTTGTGCTGCAGGACCACGCGCTTCAAGAAAGCGTCGGCGCGGTAGTAGGCCGACTCGTGTTCAAAGCGCTCGTAGGCGAGCACGATGGCGATCACCACGCCCAGTGCGGTGAACAGACCGGTGAGGAAGATCGTGAGGGCGATCTTGGCGCGAACCTTCATGGTTCAGTGCCCTGGGCGCTCGCGCATCTTGTAGCCGGCGCCCCGCACGGTGAGGATGAAGTCCGGGCGCAGCGGGTCGGCCTCCAGCTTCGCCCGCAAGCGGTTGATGTGGGTGGTCACCGTGTGTTCGTAGCCGTCGTGCGTGTAGCCCCAGACGGCGTTGAGCAACTGCCCGCGTGAAAACACGTGGCCCGGGTGCTGGGCGAAATACAGCAGGAGGTCGAATTCCAGCGCCGTGAAATCGAGGTTCACGCCGCGCACCCGGGCCACGCGCTTGACGGGTTGAATCTCCAGCTCGCCGTTGACCAGCGGGGCGCCGGCATCCACCGCCGTGCTCTGGGCCGCCTGCGCCGCGCGCAGCAGTTCCGAGCGGCGCAGCAGCGCCTTGACGCGCGCCAGCAGCTCGGCGATGGAGAAGGGCTTGGTGAGGTAGTCGTCGGCCCCGAGCTCCAGGCCCAGCACCCGGTCGAGTTCGGTGGACTTGGCGGTGAGCATCAGGATGGGGGTGTGGTCGCCGCGCGAGCGCAAGGTCTTGCACACCTCCAGCCCATCCAGACCCGGCATCATCAGGTCGAGCACCAGCAGGTCGTGCCCGACTTCGGTCTGCAGCGCCAGCGCCGACGGTCCATCGCGGGTCTCGCTCACGCCATAGCCAGCACCGCGCAGGTTCAGCGCCAGCAGGTCCCGGATATCGGTCTGGTCCTCGGCAATCAGGATCTGCTTGATGGCGTTCATGGGTATGGGTCCGCTGCGTGAGCGATTTCTTACCCGATTGTTATCGAAATGTGATCTTTCGATAGCGGGCTGTGATCTGGGCTGACCACAGTGGAGGCACCGAACCCGAACTGGAGCCCGCCATGAACGTCACCCACCCGTCTGCCTTGTCAATGCCCCCCATGGGCGCCGTCTGCTGGACTGAGATGGTGAGCCACCGCAGCTATCTGGTCCGCTTTGCCCAGCGCAAACTCCACGACCCGGTGCTGGCCGAAGACCTGGTGCACGACGTGTTCGAGGCGGTGATGTCCGGCTGCGCGGCGTTTTCTGGCCGCAGCGCACTGCGGACCTGGCTCACTGCCATCCTGAAGAACAAACTGGTCGATCTGATCCGGGACCGCGCCCGGTACCACGAGATGGACGCCGAAGGCGAGGACGCCGTGCAGGTCGAATGCGACGCCGCCCGCCCGGACGAACTGGCCGAGCACCGCGAGCGCCTGGCCCAGACCCTGGGGCGCATCGAAAGGCTGCCTGAAGGGCTGCGCGATGTGATGCGCTGGCGCGTGCTGCACGACGAGGACACCGAGTTGGTGTGCGAGCGCCTGGCGATCAGCCAGGACAGCCTGTTTGTGCGCCTGCACCGGGCGCGCAAACAGCTGTTGTGCTGAAACCCCTGCAGGATCACGTTGACGCCAGGTCAATAACGGCCCAGCCGGCGTTGCTGGAACCGTCACCGATCTGGCGTCGGAATTTCACGAACCTGTCACACGGGGGCGGTAGCCTGCGATCACCATTGACCCGCGCAAGGAGCCGCCCATGTTTGACAGCCACGACGAGCTGCTGACCCGCATTCACAACGACCTCATGGACGGCTACGACGAAGAGCTGGAGATGGAAATTGAGGACCGCCACGTGGACGCGCTCGGCGGTGAGCTGGACCCCGAGGCGCTGCTGCAGCAGAAGGAAAGCCGGCGCACGTATTTCCGCGAACTGTTCCGGCTGCAGGCCGAGCTGGTGAAGCTGCAGGACTGGGTGCACGCCACCGGGCACAAGGTGGTGATTGTGTTCGAAGGGCGCGACGCGGCCGGCAAGGGCGGCGTGATCAAGCGCATCACGCAGCGCCTGAACCCGCGCGTGTGCCGCGTGGTCGCGCTGCCAGCGCCCAGCGACCGCGAGCGCACGCAGTGGTACTTCCAGCGTTACGTGCCGCACCTGCCGGCGGCTGGCGAGATCGTGCTGTTCGACCGCAGCTGGTACAACCGCGCCGGTGTGGAAAAGGTGATGGGCTTTTGCACCGACGAACAGTACGAAGCCTTTTTCCGCGACGTGCCCGAGTTCGAGAAGATGATCGCGCGCTCCGGCGTGCAACTGATCAAGTACTGGTTCTCGGTGTCGGACGCCGAACAGGAACTGCGCTTCCTCGGCCGCATCCACGACCCGCTCAAACAATGGAAGCTCAGCCCCATGGACCTGGAGAGCCGCCGCCGCTGGGAGCTCTACACCAAGGCCAAAGAAGTGATGCTGGAGCGCACCCACATCCCCGAATCGCCGTGGTGGGTGGTGCCCGCCGACGACAAGAAGAAGGCGCGTCTGAACTGCATCCACCACCTGCTGTCACAGATGCCGTACCACGAGATCGAGCGCCCCGGCATCGAACTGCCCGAACGCATGCGCCACGAAGACTACCGCCGCCACCAGGTGCCCGGCGAGATCTACGTACCGCAAATCTACTGACCCACCTCCGAGAGTTCGGCCCACCCCCGCCGCGCTGCGCGCGACCCCCTCAAAGGGGGGCGATGCGAGTGGCCCGGCAAAGCCGGTTCCACCGCATCCTGGATAGGATGCACGCGCGCCGGAGAAGTGCTGTGTCGCAAGACGGGAAGTTACCCAGGAACGCGGTGGAACCGGCTTTGCCGGGCCACTCGCGTTGTCCCCCCCCGGGGGGGGAAGCCGCGCAGCGGCGCAGGGGGGAGCTTACTTGTACCCGGCCCGGTCCAGCATCTGCTGCACCTTGGTCATGTTCTTCGCGACCACACCCAACGGAATCTGCTCGGCCTTGAAGTTGTCGCCACCCATGGCCTTGATGGCCGGGTTGTCCACCTTCAGGCCCTTGACGGCGGGGAACTCGTTGTTGCCGTTGGCAAAGTAGTCCTGCGCAAAGGGGCTGGCCAGGAACTCCATGAAGGCGATGGCGTTGTCCTTGTTCTTGGCGTGTTTGGCCACGGCTGCGCCGGCGATATTGACGTGGGTGCCGCTGGTGCCCTGGTTGGGGAAGACCACGCGCACTTTTTCCATCACCGAGCGGTCCTCGGGTTTGCTTGACTTGATCATGCGGGCCACGTAGTAGGTGTTGGTCAGTGCCACACCGCATTCGCCCGAGGCCACGGCCTTGATCTGGTCGGTGTCACCGCCTTTGGGCGCGCGTGCCATGTTGGCGACCACGCCCTTGAGCCATTCTTCGCCCTTGGCATCGCCCAGGCGTTCGACCACGGTGGCGAACAGCGACAGGTTGTAGGGATGTGAGCCTGAGCGGGTGCAGACCAGGCCCTTGAGCTTGGGGTCTGCCAGTTGTTCGTAGGTGGCCACGTCGGCGGCCTTGACGCGCAGCGGGTCATAGATGATCACGCGGGCGCGGGTCGAGAAACCGGTCCAGGTGACGCCGTCCTTCGTGGCGTCGGCACGCAGGTTGGCGGGAATGGCGGCGTCCAGCTTGGCCGACTTGATGGGCTGGAACAAGCCCTGGCTGTCGGCGGAAGCCATGCGGGCAGCATCCACCAGCAGGATCACGTCGGCAGGCGACGCGGCGCCTTCGGCGCGCAGGCGCGCCACGATGCCGGCATCGTCCGCGTCGACGCGGTTGATCTTGATGCCCGTTGTCTTGGTGAAGGTGTCGTACATCACCTCGTCGGTCTGGTAGTGGCGGGCCGAATAGAGGTTGAGCACCTTGTCCTGGGCCTGGGTGCCCAAGGCTGCGGAGGCCGCGGCAAGGACAATGCTGAGCTTGATGGTGTTGCGCATGTGGGGGACTTTCTCTGGAGCCAATAACCCCGCATCCGTCTGGAAATCACCAGCGCTGCGGGCACGATTCATCCGGGTCAGATGCTAACACAAACACGAATTGTTCTCAATAAAGATCCATTGATCTGGGTCAAACTACGGTGAGTCTGAGCACCCCGCGGCGCGGCAGCGCCTGATGGCATCCTAGCCAAAGCCTCGGGTGACGCGCATAAAAAAAGCCCCCGCTTTGCAGCGAGGGCTTAAGGGGTCCGATGAAATCGAATTTCGAAAAGGACCCGAGGAGACAACCAGAAAAAACGGATTTGGTGAACCAGCGCCGCCTTCTCAAGTCTGGCGCTAGTCTCCAGTGATTCCAGTATCGGCGCTTTGACCGATGTCAAAGGCCCGATCAAAGGTGCGAAACCTTTGCAATTCAGCGCTTCTTGGCAGCGGCCTTGGTGGCGCTGACAGCTTGCGTGGTCACGGTGTTGAAGTTGGCTTCGGCCATTTCGGTGGCTTGCTTGACAGCCTTCTGAACCGATTCCATGGCGTTGTTGGCGGCGGACACGGCGCTCTTCATCACGGCCACGGCGGTTTCGGAACCGGCGGGAGCGTTCTTGGAAGCGTTGTCCACGACCGACATGAACTTCTTCTGTGCATCAGCGGCCTGGGCTTCAGCGGCCTTGCCGAATTCGGCGCCGGTGCCCGAAGCGATGTCGTACAGGTGACGGCTGTAGGCCACGGTCTTCTCGGCCAGAGGCTGCATCAGGCTGGCTTGCAGTGTCAGCAGTTCCTGGGCGTCCTTGACGGACAGCAGGGCTTGCGTGCTGTTGGCGGACTCGCTCAGGGCGGCCTTGGTGGCTTGAACGTTCAGTTCAAGCAGCTTTTCCACGCCTTCGAAGGCTTTCTGGGTCAGACCGAAAATGGTTTCGATGTTGGCTTTTTGTGCGGCGACGATTTGTTCAGCGGTCAGCATATGGGGTTCTCCGAAAGAGGAAGTAAATAGGGGGGTAGTGGCCTAGTTGAGAGCTGCTCCCGAACTCCGCGCTGTCTCGACGCTGTTGTTTTCGTTCGCTTTGCTGCACTGCAACATGGCTCGAATTATAGGGATAACTCGATCCGATGCAAGCGGTTTTTGTTGCATTGCAGCATTCTAGAAGGGTCTTTCTAAAACACGGACGCCGTGCGCCGGTTTCAAGTGGCGGACACAATGGCCGCTCCTTTTCAGCGCCCATTCCTGTGCACGCTTTCTACGCCGACCACTTCATCCTGCCCCTGCCCAGCGGTCACCGCTTTCCCATGGCCAAGTACGGCCGCCTGCGCGAGCGCCTCACGGCCGAACTGCCGCAGGTGCGGCTGGGCCAGGCGTTGCCGGCCAGCGATGGCGAACTGGCGCTGGTCCATCTGCCGGCGTACATCCAGGCCATCCAGACCGGCACGCTGGACGCCGCGGCACAGCGCGAGATCGGTTTCCCCTGGAGCCCGGCGATGGCGGAACGGGCGCGGCGCTCGGTGGGCGCCACCATCCAGGCATGCCGCGACGTCATGGCGGGCGAGGGGCTGGCGGCCAACCTCGCGGGGGGCACACACCATTCGTACGCCCACAAGGGCAGCGGCTTCTGTGTCTTCAACGACGCCGCGGTCGCGGCCCGGCTGATGCAGGCCGAACATGCGCGCCGTCATCGCGCCGCCGGTCCACTGCGCGTGGCCATCGTCGACCTGGACGTGCACCAGGGCAACGGCACGGCCAGCATCTTCGCGCGCGACGACTCGGTGTTCACGCTCTCGCTGCACGGCGCCCGCAACTTCCCGTTCCGCAAGGAGCCGAGCGACCTCGACGTGGAATTGCCCGACGGCTGCCGCGACACCGAATACCTGGAAGCGCTGGAGCGCGCACTGGAAGAGCTGGAGCAGCGCTTCGATCCCGGTCTGGTGATCTACCTGGCCGGTGCCGATCCGCACGAGGGCGACCGGCTCGGGCGTCTGAAACTCACGTTCGACGGTCTGGAAGCGCGCGACCGACGCGTGATGGACTGGGCCTGGCAGCGCCGCCTGCCGTTGGCGTTCACCATGGCCGGCGGCTACGGCACCGACATGGAGGCCACGGTGCAGATCCAGATGAACACCTACCGCACCGCGCTCGATTACCACCACCGCTGGCAAGGGGTGGCCGGTGTGCGGCCGGCTGACCGTTCTGCGACAGGCCCGGCAACACCCCACTGGCAAAATCCCGCGCCATGAGCACGCCCGCCACCCGTCCCCAGGCCCGCCCGCGCAGTCACTACCGCGTTTTCCGCACCATCGGCACGCGCTGGATGGACAACGACGTCTATGGCCATGTGAACAACGTGGTGTATTACAGCTGGTTCGACACCGCGGTCAACGGCTGGCTGATCGAGCAGGGCGCGCTGGACATCCACGGCGGCGAGGTCATCGGTCTGGTGATCGAGACACAGTGCAACTACTTTGCCCCGCTGGCCTTTCCGCAGACCGTGCACGCCGGCCTGCGCGTGGCGCATCTGGGCAGTTCCAGCGTGCGCTATGAGGTGGGACTGTTTGCCGAAGACGGCGAGATGGCCGCTGCCTGCGGACACTTCGTGCATGTGTACGTGGACCGCCACACGCGCCGGCCGGTGCCCTTGCCGACGGCGCTCAAGACGGTGCTTGAGACGATCCTGTGAAGGCGGCAGCGCGCTGGCGGGGTTCTTGCCATAATTGACGTTGACGTAAACGTCAATACAACACGGAGACCCCGCATGAGCTTCAATCCCCCCTCGGCCGGTGCCTTGACCCCGATCGACGCCCACAGCGTCGACGCTGCCATCACCAGCCGCATGTCGGCCCGCGCTTTCCTGCCCACATCGGTGCCGCGCGAGACCATCGAACACCTGCTGCAACTGGCCAGCCGCGCGCCCTCGGGCACCAACACCCAGCCCTGGAAGGTGTATGTGCTGCAGGGTGCGAGCCGCGACAGCCTGGTCGACAAATGCTGTGCCGCGCACGACGCCCTGCGCGCCGATCCGTCGCTGGCATCCGAGTACCGCGAGGAATACGACTACTACCCGGAAAAATGGGTCAGCCCCTACATCGACCGCCGGCGCGAAAACGGCTGGGGGCTTTACGGCCTGCTCGGCATCACCAAGGGCGACAAGGACAAGATGCATGCGCAGCACCAGCGCAACTTCAAGTTCTTCGACGCACCGGTGGGCCTGATGTTCACGCTCGACCGCATCATGGGCCGCGGCTCGCTGGTGGACTACGGCATGTTCATGCAGAACCTCATGGTCGGCGCGCGTGGCCACGGCCTGCACACCTGCCCGCAGGCGGCCTGGAACGGCTTTGCGAAGATCATCCTGCCGCACATCGGTGCGGGCGAGAACGAGATGCTGGTCTGCGGCATGTCGCTCGGCTACGCCGACCCGTCCGATCCGGTCAACGGTTTCATCACGCCGCGCGAACCGGTCGAGAGCTTCACCAAATGGCTGGAGTGAGTCCACGACCGCGGTTCGCGAACTCCTGACGAGCGAGGAAGCGCCACCCAGTGGCAGCCGCGGAACCGGCATTGCCGGGCCGCCAGCAGAGTCTCCTTGAGGGGAAGACGCCGAAGGCGGCGCAGGGTTGGTTGTTTCACTCCGGGTCCGGGACGTAGCCCGGGCGTGCGCCGGGGAAGGCGCGGGGGTTGTATTCACGTGGCGGGCGCTGGTACGCCGGGATGATCCCCATGGCCACCAGGTTTGCGCGGCTGTTGTAGCGGATGCGCACGATCTCATCGGGCCGTGTGCTGCGGCGCTCAAACTCGGTCTGGCCCACGCGGTCGCGTTCGCGGTCCCCGTGGCCCGTGCCCAGCTGCGGGCCGGCGGCCGAAGGCCCGTCGCTGCGGTGCGACTTCCCCTGGAAGGACTCTTCGCCCTGTGGCACCGGCGCGCTGCGCCCGTAGATCTCGGCTTCCGGTTCCCGGTAACCGGGCCTTTCGCGGAACACCGCCACGCCGATCACACCGACATCGTCCGGGCGACCGGTGCGTGCGGCGTAGGAGCGTGACAGGCGGGTGAACTCAAAGGCCGCGATCTCGCGGCGGCTCTTGCGCCATCCGCTCACGTCATAGCGCTGGCCCGGCGTCAGCACATAGCCGGCCTGGTCAAAGTCAGCGGTCTCGCCAGTGATGACGTTCACGCCGTCCACCGACACCACGTTGAGCAGGCGTCTGCGCGAGCGGTTGTACAGCTCCACGGCGTAGCGCGCGCCCGGTTCGCCCGCGATCCAGAGTTCACCTTGGTGGTGGTAGAACGGCAGGATTTCGCCGTTGTCGCGGTTGATGATGCGCACGTCGGCCAGCTGGCCCAGCGCCATGGCGGGCAGCGCCGTCAGCAAGGCCGTGCCGGCGATGGCACCCAGCGCCATGCGGCGGGTGAGGGTGGTGGTGTTGGGGTTCATGGAGGCTCTCCTGATGCCAGGGGTGGATGGGAGCCTGCAGTAAAAACGGCGCGCGTAAACGCTGATCGTGCTTCATGAAAAGCTTGTGTAAACCCGTGTTGCCAATGGTGCAACGCGCGGGCGCAGCGGCGGGTCGCACCAGGGCTGGAATAATCGCCACTTCCCTTTTACCCACAGCAAGGACTTTCCATGATCACCACCCCCAGCGGCCTGCAATACGAAGACACCGTGGTCGGCAACGGCGAAGTCGCCCAGGCCGGTCGCCCGGTGCAGGTGCACTACACCGGCTGGCTCTTCAACGACGGCGTTCAGGGCGCCAAGTTCGACTCCAGCAAGGACCGCGGCCAGCCCTTCGAATTCCCGCTCGGCGCCGGCCACGTCATCAAGGGCTGGGACGAAGGCGTGCAGGGCATGGCCGTGGGCGGCACGCGCCGCCTGGTCATCCCGTCTGCGCTGGGCTACGGCGCACGCGGCGCTGGCGGCGTGATCCCGCCCAACGCAACCCTGTTGTTCGAAGTCGACCTCCTCGCTGTATAAGACTCCCCCTGCGCCGCTTCGCGGCTTCCCCCCAGGGGGACCACGCCCTTGGACCGGCGAAGCCGGGTCCTCGGCGTGTGCTGGGTGGATCCCCTTCGCGCCCCGCTTCATCGTTTTGAGGGTGCGCGTGTTTCCATTGAAAGCCGACATGAACCAACGCCCCGTCATCCTGATCGCCCGTGCCGTGTTTCCCGAGGTGGTGGCGCGCCTGCGCGAGCACTTCGAAGTTGAAACCAACGACGAAGACGCGCCGTTCACGCCCGCTCAACTGATCGAACGGCTGCAGGGCAAGCTGGGGGTGCTCACCACCGGCAGCGAACGCATCGACGCGGCGCTGCTGGCCGCCTGCCCGCAGCTCAAGGTGGTCTGCAACATCGCGGTCGGTTACAACAATTTTGACGTGCCGGCCATGACGGCGGCCGGCGTGCTCGCCACCAACACGCCCGACGTGCTGACCGAGACCACGGCCGACTTCGGCTTTGCCTTGCTCATGGCCACGGCGCGGCGCATCACCGAGAGCGAACATTTTCTGCGCGCAGGCCAATGGAACCGCTGGGCGCTGGACATGTTTGCCGGCGCCGAGGTGCACGGCAGCACGCTGGGCATCCTGGGCATGGGCCGCATCGGCCAGGCCATTGCGCGGCGCGGCGCGCACGGTTTTGGCATGAACGTGATCTACCACAACCGCTCCCGGCTTGACGCCGAGAGCGAAGCCGCCTGCCGTGCGCGCTACGTCAGCAAGGCCGAGCTGCTGCAGCAGGCCGACCACCTGGTGCTGGTGGTGCCCTACAGCGCCGAATCGCACCACGCCATAGGCGCCGCCGAACTCGCGCAGATGAAGCCCACGGCCACGCTGGTCAACATCGCGCGCGGCGGCATCGTGGACGACGCGGCGCTGGCCGTGGCGCTGCGTGAGAAACGCCTCGCGGCGGCCGGGCTGGATGTGTTCGAAGGCGAGCCCTGCGTGCACCCCGGCCTGCTCGACGTGCCCAACGTGGTGCTCACGCCGCACATCGCCAGCGCCACGCTCAAGACCCGGCGCGCCATGGCCGATCTGGCGGCGGACAACCTGATCGCCTACCTGACCCGCGGCGAGGCGCTGACCCCGCTGAACGCCGGTTTGCCGAACCCGCGCTGAAAACCGCGCGGGTCTAACGCAGCAGTGGCAGCACCGCTGTCTGGCCGGTTTGCGTGGCGTGGTCGGTGGCGCTCAGACCCTCCCTGTCGCGAAGCGCAGGCTCGGCGCCCGCATCCAGCAACAAGCGGATCAATGCCGCATCGCCGCGCTGCGCCGCGAGCATGAGGGCCGTGCGTCCTGTGGCATCGCGGGTGTTGACATCGGTGCCTGTGGCGAGCAGGCGGCGCACGGCACCAGGATCCCCCTGCGCGGTGGCCGCGAGCAGGGGTGGCAGGGCGGCCGCTGATCGAGCGCGGTCGGCCGCAGGCGCTTCCCGGCGCAGCGTCGCTGCGTTGTGGGCCGGTTCCCGGGCGGCAGGTGCCGCGGCTGCATCGGCGTTCGACGAATCCGGGGCCACCTGGGTCAGGGCGTCGGGTGCCGCCCGCTCGGCGAACGGAGCCGCGGCTGGCGCTGCCGGTGCACCGGCCATCGAAGCGCCTGCCGAGTCAGTTGCCACGGGTGCTGGTGCCGGGCCGGCAGCGGGATCCGCCGGTCGCTGCGGTGCCGTTGGCCGGACCTTGGCGGGTGGCGGCGTGGCCGCGGCTTCCCGGGCGGCATCGGGAACGGGCGGTGGCGCGGGCAGGGTTTTCAGCGATGGGGCTGCTCTCGTCTGACGGCGGTCCGTCGGGCCGGGAGCCGGTTCACCCGCGGGCTGGCTGTCTGTCGCAGCGGCGGGTGCTGGTCTTGTGGCAGCCGGTGCTGGAGGTGCGCCGAAGGCGGCCTCGCGCTCCTCGGGCGAACCGCGGTCGAACTGCAGCACGAGCAGGCCCACGAGGCCGAGCACGGCGAGGCTGCCCAAGGCGCGCAGGGTCCACGAAGGGTCGTTGCTGGCGGGCTGGCGGCCTTTGGAAGAAGCCCCGTCTTTCTGCGCGGCGGCCACGCTGCGCGCATGGGCCAGCACCGCCTCGCGCAGCGCGGGACCCGGGCGCGCGTCGTCGAGGGCGTTGGCTTCGTGGTAGCGGCGCAGCAGCCGGTCTTCGCCGTCGCCGTCGTCGGGTCCGCTGGGTGGTGGGGGGAATCGGTTCATGCGTGCGCCTCCAGGGTTTCGCGCAGGCGGGCGCGGGCATAGCGCAGGCGGCTCTTGGCCGTTTCGGGGCTCACGGCGGTAGTCTGTGCGATCTCGGCCAGGCTCAGGCCGCCTTCGGCCTGCAGCAGGAAAGCCTCGCGCTGGTTGGCGGGCAGCGCAGCGAGCGCGTCCAGCAGCGCCTGCGCCTGCTCGCGCGAGGTCAACCGGCGCTCGGGGCCGAAGCCGGATTCGGCCGCCAGCGTGTCGGCCAGGCTGGCACCGTCTTCGGTGGCCGCATCGAGGCTGGCGTGGTGCCTGTGCGTGCGCCAGTGGTCAACCAGCCGGTGGTGGGCGAGGGTGAACAGCCAGGTCCGCCAGCGGGCGCGCACTTCATAGGCCGGCGCCTGCCGCGCGAGGCTGAACCACACGTCCTGCACCAGATCGTCTGCCAAGGCCTTGTCGTTCACGCTGCGCATCACGAAGCGCCACACCGGCAGGGTGTGGCGGTCGTAGAGAACTTCGAAGGCGCGCGCATCCCCGGCGGCAAAGGCCAGCATGAGCTGCTCATCAGAGGGCGCATTCACCGCGGACATGCGGTGGATTATGGCGAGCGGGCGCGCAGCGTGCGGCCTGCCATGCGCTTCTGTACCAGGTGATCCAACACGCCGGAGCGTGATCCGCAACGCATGAAACGGTTCAACCAAGAGACACCGCCGGGCTGGCTTTGCCAGACGGCTGGTGTGCCTTGCAGGCCGCGGCTGCGCCAGAGTCGCAGCCTCTTCGGGCTGTCCAAGCCTGCGCAGGCAGGCTTGGAGCCGCAGCCCTCAGCCCCTTGGAGGGGGGTCGCGCGAAGCGCGGCGGGGGTGTTCATTTCAGTAAGGGTCGGGCGCGTAGCCGGGGTGTGGTGCACCGGGAAACGGGTTGGGCCGCGGGGGCACTGTCGTGGTCGGCAGAATGCCCATGGCGATCAGGTTTTCGCGGCTGTCGTAGCGGATGCGGATCAGTTCGTCGGGCCGTTCGCCGCGGCGCTCGAAGCTGGTGTGGCCCACCCACGAGCCTTCGCGCTCGCCGTGGCCGGTGCCCAGGCGGGGTGCCGGGCTGGCCGGGGCCATGCGGCGCGAAGCCGGCGCGGCTTCACGGGCCATCGCGTTGCCGCTGTCGGCCGACGCCGCGGGTGCCGGGGCCCCGGCCGCCTCGGCGCGGCCTTTGAAGTCCGCTGCCGATTCGGCGTAGGACTGGCGTTCGCGTGAGGGGTATGACTGGCTGTAGGGCTCGGGTATGGGTGGTGGTGCGATGACTGGCGGAGGCGGCGTCTTTTCGCGGAACACGGCCACGCCGATCACGCCCACCTGCGCCGGGCGGCCGGTGCGCGCGGCGTAGGACGCGGGGGCCGCGGTGAAGTGGAAGGCGGCGACCTCGGCGTCGCTCTTGCGCCAGCCGGTGATCTCGTAGCGCTGCCCGGGGCTCAGCACGTAGCCGGTCTGGTTCCAGGCGGCGGTTTCGCCCGAGACGACGTTGACGCCGTCCACCGAAACGACCCCGAGCACGCGGCCGTGCGTGGCGTTGCGCAGGGCCACGGCGTAGCGCGCGCCGGGCCGCCCGGCCACCCAGCGTTCGCCGCGGTGCTGGTAGACCGGCAGGGTTTCGCCGCTGTCGCGGTCGATGACCTGGATGTCGCTCAGCCGCCCCAGGGCGTGGGCGGGCAGGGCGCTGAAGAGGGTGAGGGCCGCGAACGCGGGCAGGGCCAGGCGGCGCAAGGCTGGGCGATGGGGGGTCATGGAGGCTCCTGAAAAAAAGGTGGAGCCCACTGAAACGAAGAACCACGCCCGACGGGGTTGGAGTGCCCGGGGTTTTGTGTAACAGCGTGTGCGCGCGTGCCGCTCAGCAGCGCTCGCAGGCGCTCAGCGCCTGGGCCACACCGAGCCGGGTCTGCTCGGTCAGGTAGTCGAGAAACACCCGCGTGCGCTGCGGCATGAACTTGCGGCTGGGGAGGGCAGCGTAGAGCGTGTAGCGGCCGGCGATCCAGGGACGAAGCACGCGCACCAGGGCGCCACTGGCGAGGTGCGGGGCGGCGATTTCCACCGTGGCGCCGGTGATTCCCGCACCGTCGAGCGCGGCGCGCTGCAGGGTGTCGGTGTGGTTGGCCCAGAGCACGGGCGTCACATCCAGTTCGACCTGCTCGTTGTCGTCGTCGGAGCGGAACAGGCGCCAATAGCGGCTGCGCAGGCCATCGGGTTTGATGCGCAGGCAGTCGTGCTGTTGCAGGTCGGCCGGTGTCTGTGGCACGCCGCGACGTGCCAGGTACGCCGGTGAAGCGACCAGGATGGCCTCGGTACTGATCACCTTGCGCGCGATCACATCGCCGTCAAAGCCATCGCTGGCGCCGAGCAGGGTGATGTCGAAATCTTCGATCGGTGGATCGCGGTGCGACTCGACCTCGATGTCGAGCCGGATGTCCGGGTATGCCTGGCGGAAGCCCGTGATCAGCGGCGCGAGCACATAGGTGGCGAGCACGGGGGGCGCCAGGATGCGCAGCACACCCGAGAGCGTGTGGGTGTGTGAGCTGACCACGGCGTCCGCTTCGTCCAGGTCCTGCAGGATGTGGCGCACCCGCTGCAGGTACTGCTCGCCGGCTTCGGTGAGCGACTGGCGCCGGGTGGTGCGGTGTAGCAGGCGCGTGCCCAGGTGGTCTTCGAGATCGGCGACCAGACGGGTCACCACCGCGGGCGACATGTCCAGCGCCCGGGCCGCGGCGGCGAAGCTGCCCTCGTCGATCACCCGCAGGAAAACACGCATCGAAGTCAGTCGGTCCATGAGGTGGGGCTCCAGAGATTCAACGGCTTCATTGTTGCTGAAAACGAAATAGATTGACGTTGATATGGTGATTTTTCTTTGGAAACAGAAACTTTAAAGTTCACCCATCGCAGCGAAACAACCCCTTAAACCGCTACGAATCCCGACCGACCTGACCGGTGTTTCTGAACTTTCAACGGCAACGAAACAAACCGAAAAACAGCGAAACCTCGCTGAGAAGACACCCCAGGGTCTGGCCGGCACGATCCATCCGTCATCCACTTTTTCACTCCCCCGAAAGGAAACGCATCATGAAATTCGCAAACCGCTCCACCGTTCTCTCCTCCGTCGCCCTCGCCATCGTTGCCCTGAGCGCTGGCCATGCCCTCGCCGCCGACCCGGCCGAAGCCAAGACCCGTGAACAGGTTCGTGCCGAATACCTGGACGCCCAGCGCAATGGCGACCTGCTGGCCAACGGCGAGACGGGCCAGACCCTGCGCCAGGTGAACCCGGGCGCCTACCCTGCGGTGGCCGTGCAGGCCAAGACCCGCGCCCAGGTGCAGGCCGAGCTGCTGGCGGCCCAGCGCAGCGGCGACGTCGTGGCCAACAGCGAAACCGGTCAGACGCTGGCTGAAGTGGCGCCCCAGAACTTCCCGGACCGCGCCGTGGCCGCTGCGAAGACCCGCGACCAGGTCAAGGTCGAACTGAGCGAAGCCCAGGCCCGCGGTGAGGTGGTGGCCAACTCGGAAACCGGCCAGACCGCCAAGGACCTGAACCCCGGCCGTTACGCCGACACCGCTTTGGCCCAGGGCAAGACCCGCGAGCAGGTGCGTGCCGAGCTGCGCGAAGCGCAACGCAATGGCGACGTGATGGCCAACTCGGAGAGTGGCCAGACGCTCAAGGATCTGAACCCCGGCCGTTACCCTGTCTCGTCGATGAACTGATCCCCGTCGGATCCCGCATGGCGGCCTGGTGACCTTCGTGTCGCCAGGCCGCTTTTCTGTGTGCGATGGCCATCGAAGGGCCGTGGGCCATCTGGTACAAACCGGGGCCAACCAACGGCACAACCCAGGAGACCCATGAGCACGTTCAACAAAGTGGTGTTGTTCACCGACACCGATGGCCGCGCGCGATTCCGCGAAGAGACCGTGGCCTTGAGCGAGGGCTCGCCCGCGGCCCGCCTGTCGCCGCTGATGTCCTCGGACGGTTTTCAGCTGCGCGAGAGTCCGGTGGGCTTTCGCAGCCCGTTCCATTGCACCGGCGCACCGCAGTGGCTGTTCGTGCTGCGCGGGCAGATGGAGATCGGTCTGCAGGACGGCAGCTCGCGCACCTTCGGCCCGGGCGATCATTTCTATTCGGCTGACACCCTGCCCGAAGGCGCGACCTTCGACCCCGCGGTGCACGGGCACTGGAGCCGCCAGGTGGGCGATCAACCGCTGGTGACGCTGTTCGTGCGCGGTTGATCTGCCGCGCCGCCGGGCCACCCGTGCGACAACCCTGAACGCGCCGGGGTGGCGCTTGCGCCGGCCGCGCTCCTGCCGGAAACTGGCGGGCCCTTCATCGCCATGGTCACGGTCGAATTTGCCCCCACCCTGCGCCGCCATGTGGACTGCGCGCCCCAGCTCGTCGCACCCGGCGCACTGCGCGAAGTGCTGGAAGCCGCGCTGCTCGCCGCGCCCGAGCTGGCGCACTACGTGTTCGACGACCAGCGCGCGGTGCGCAAACACGTGGCGGTGTTCGTCAACCGCCAGATGGTGAGGGACCGCGGCGTTTTGAACCAGCCGCTGGCCGCGGGCGACCGGGTGCTGGTGGTCCAGGCGCTGAGCGGCGGCTGAACCCCTCCACCCCTGCCAGGAGATCGAGATGCAGACGCTGTTGCTCGCCACCCGCAAGGGCCTGTTCGTGTTGCACGGTGCGGGCACGGACTGGTCCATCGCCGCCCACCACTTTCCTGGCGAGCCGGTCACCGCCGTGCTGGCCGATGCGCGCGACGGCGCCTGGACCGCGGCGTTGCGCCTGGGCCATTTCGGCGTCAAGCTGCACCGCAGCACCGACCGCGGCCAGACCTGGCAGGAAGTTGCGGCCCCCGCCTTTCCGCCGAAGCCCACCGAAGGCCCCTGGGCCGATGACACCACGCCCTGGAGCGTGGACCTGATCTGGGCACTCGCGGCCGGTGGGCCCGACCAGCCCGGCACGCTCTGGGCGGGCTGCATCCCGGCCGGGCTGTTCCGCTCCGATGACGCCGGCGCCAGCTGGTCGCTCAACACCCCGCTGTGGGAGCAGCCTGGGCGCCGCGACTGGATGGGCGGCGGTTACGACCACGCGGGCATCCACTCCATCGTCGTGGACCCGAGGGATTCGCGCCATGTGACGTTGGCCGTGTCGTGCGGCGGTGTCTGGCAGACCCGCGATGGCGGCGAAAGCTGGACCCTCACCGCCAGTGGCATGAAGGCCGACTACCTGCCGCCCGAGAACGCCGACGATGGCAATGCGCAGGACCCGCATTGCATGGTGCAGTGCGCGGCCAACCCCGATGTGTTGTGGCTGCAGCACCACTGCGGCATCTACCATTCGGACGACGGTGGCCAGCGGTGGATCGGCATCACCGCACCGGTGCCTTCGGGCTTTGGCTTCGCCGTGGCTTGCGACCCGCACAACCCGCAGCGCGCCTGGTTCGTGCCGGCCCAGACCGATGCCTGCCGCATCCCGGTGGACGGGCGCATGGTGGTGAACCGCACCGACGACGGCGGTGCCCGCTTCCAGACCTTCTCCAGCGGCCTGCCTCAGCGCCACGCCTACCACCTGGTTTACCGCCACGGGCTGGACGTGAGCGCCGACGGCCAGACCCTGGCGATGGCTTCGACCACGGGTGGGCTGTGGATCAGCGCCGACGCGGGTGAACATTGGACGGTCGTGTCGAACGACCTGCCGCCGGTGGCGATGCTGCGGTTCGTTTGAGGCAGCCGCTTCCCTCGAAAGGCATTTTGCGATTGCCCCGTTCCGGGGATGTTCCGAGGCAGCCGGTCTGTCGCCGGCCCCTGGCGGCGGTGTCTTAAGTGATTTTTAAGTCTCGCTTCTCTACATTTTCAGGCTGGCTGCGAGGGGGCGCCTGCGGTCCATTCACGTGGAGGTGTGATGGATGCAGGTCTTGTGATGGCTCGCGGCACGAACGATTCACGAACAGGTGTCGAGGAGCACACAATGCCGGCCAAAGGACTGACCCAGCGGTTCATTTTTGATGACCCGAAATACGCCGCCCTGGCGACAGAGGGCGCGGTCAAATACAAGCAGGGGTCTCCCTTCCCCCATATCGCATTCGACAATTTTTTGCCCGAAGACGTGGCCGACGCCGTGCTGAAGGAATTTCCCCAGCCGGGCGATATTGACTGGCACAACTACAACCGCCAGACCGAAATCAAGCTGGTCTGCGCCGATGAGGCGAAGTTCGGACCGGTGACCCGCAACCTGTTCTACCAGCTGCATTCGCTGCCCTTCCTGCGGTTTCTGGAAAAGGTCACGGGCATTCCGAACCTGATTCCCGATCCGGCATTGCGTGGTGGTGGTCTGCACCAGATCCGCCGAGGGGGTCTTCTCAAACTCCACGCCGACTTCAATCACCACGACGCCACCTTTCTGGACCGGCGCGTCAACATCCTGCTGTACTTGAACAAGGACTGGAAAGAGGAATACGGCGGTTATCTGGAACTGTGGAACAAGGACACGTCGTTCTGCGGTGACAAGATCCTGCCGGTTTTCAACCGGTTGGCCATCTTTTCCACCACCAGCGAATCCTTTCACGGGCACCCCGATCCCCTGAATTGCCCGGAGGACATGACGCGCAAATCGTTGGCGCTCTATTTCTACACCAATGGTCGGCCCAAGGGTGAAGCCGACGGTATCCACACCACCATTTTCAAGGCACGTCCCACCGAGGAATTCAAGGGCGTCTTTTGGCGCATGGGTCAGGACTTTGCGCCCCCCATCCTGTGGCGCACCGCCAGGCGCATGCGTGAGCGCTTTTTCAGCGGAACGATCCAGAAACGCGGCTGAGCGCGGCCAGTTGCACGCCGCCATGTGCGGCTGTGTTCAGTCGGGCCTGGTGGTGTCCGTGGCCAGCGCCAGGCGAATGCGCACCAGCAACCCCCCGGTCGGCGCTGTGCCCAGTTCCAGCCGGGCCTTGTGCCGTTCAACAATGCTTCGCACGATGGCCAGACCGAGCCCGCTGCCGGTGGACTGTCCCTGATCCAGCCGGACGAAGCGTTCCTGGACCCTTTCACGGTCCGCCGGTGCAATGCCGGGCCCGTTGTCCATCACCTCGACCACCGCCTGGTTGTCGACCACGCGCAAGGCGAGGTCCACGCGGGCACCTTCCCCCGCGTAGCGCAAGGCGTTGTCCACCAGGTTGTCGAGCAGGGCGCGCAGTGCCTGCTCATCGCCCCACACACGGGCCGGGTCGGCTGAGACCAGGCCCAGGTCGATGTGTCGCTCGGCGGCACGCGCCGCAAACGACACCACGGCCCCGCGCACCAGTTCATCCAGTTGCACCAGCGAGCGTTCGGTTTGGCGCGCATCGGGTTCCAGCCGTGCGAGCAGCAGCAACTGCGACACCAGGTGACTGGTGCGCGCAATGCCGCGATCCAGTTCATCCAGCGCGGTGAGCCGGTCGGTCTCGGGTGCGCGCCGCACCAGCTGGGCCTGCAGCTTGACGGCGGCCAGGGGTGTGTTGAGCTCGTGCGCGGCATCGGCGAGAAAGCGCCGCTGGTTGATCAGCAGGGTGTCGAGGCGGGTGAGCAGTTGATTGAGGGTCCCGGCCAGGGGAACGAGTTCCCTGGGCAGTTCGCTGGTGGACAACGGCCGCAAGCCGGCCACATCACGTTGGCCCAATTCGCGGCGCATGTTTTCGAGCGGGCGCAGCGAGCGCAGCACCGCCTGATGGATCAGCAGGCCCAGCACCAGCACCAGCACGCCCAGCGGAATCAGGAGCCATGTGATCAGCTCGTAGAAGTGCTGCCGCCGGATATGGGTGGTCACCGCCACCTGAACCATGCGCTCCGCATGCGGCAGTGTGTACAGGCGCCAGCTCTGACCGCGCCAGGTGACGATGTGGTGCCCCTGCGCCTGCATGGGCGGCCCCACCTCCGGTAACGACGAATAGAGCAACCCGCCTTGGTGGCTCCATATCTGGCTGACGAACTGGTCAAGGTATTCGTCGTCGGCAAACCACCTTTTTTCCAGAATGGACAGATCGTGCTGGGCATGGGAGGGAACCAGGTGACTGCTGGCCTCCAGCGAAGGATCGTGGCGCAGCACAGTCTGGGCGATCTGTTCGAGTCCCTGGTCCCGCACATCGTTGAACCCCACCCAGGCGAGCCGAAAAATCAGAACGCTGACCACCACCGCCGTCAACAGCAGGGCCGAGATCTGCCAGAGCAGAAGGCGTGACCGGATGGATCTCAAGCGAGTTGCACCAGCTTGTAGCCCACGCCCCGCACGTTCACGATCCAGGGCTCGCCCAGCTTCTTGCGCAGGTGGTGCAGATGCACCTCGACGGCGTTGCTGGTGACTTCGTTGCCCCAGGTGTAGAGCTGCTTTTCGAGCAGGTCCAGCGACAGCACGGCACCGGGTTGGCGCATCAGGATTTCCAGCAGGTCGAACTCGCGCGGCGACAGCGCCAGGGCGGTTTCGCCGAGCCGTGCCAGTCGCTCGATCGGGTTCAATTGCAGCCGGCCCAGCTGGAGCTGCGGCTGGCTTTGACCCATCTGCCGGCGGGCGAGCGCATGGATGCGAGCGGTCAGTTCATCGAGATCAAAGGGCTTGCTCAGGTAGTCGTCGGCACCCAGGTTCAATCCGGCCACACGATCGTGAACGGCGTCCCGGGCGGTCACGAACATCACCGGGGTACCGACACCTTGCTGGCGCATGCGGCGCAGCAGCTCCAGACCGTCGATCTTGGGCAGCCCGATGTCGAGCAGGATCACATCGTAGGTGTGGCTTTCCAGTGCATTCAGGACATGCTGGCCGTCGCGCACCCGGTCCAGGGTGAACCCGGCCAGATTCAGGCCTTTTTCCATGCTGTCGCCCAGCATGGCATCGTCTTCAGCGAGCAGCAGTTTCATGGGGGTCAGTGGTACTTGGTCAGCTCTCGATTACACCAGAACCGATGCGCTCCCCCACCGCTTGCGGTGCCGGTTCCGGCAGCCGCAGTCGCAACAGCGCGCGCACAAAACCGTGGTCGCTGCGGCTGCGGTCGCGGCCTTCGAACAGGTGGTCGTTGAACACCTCGACGCGCCGCACATCACCGATCGATGAGCGGCTGGTGGCCACGAACTCCTCGCTCACGAGCACCTGGTCCAGCACCTCGGGGTAGCCCTGGTGGATGTGGGAAAAGGCCACGTCGCGGCGCAGCGCGGCCTCGCCCATCACGTCCCAGGCGCTGAAGAGCGCGTTGTCGCGCGCGCCCTTGTCGTAGGCCACCTGCGAGGTGGCGGCGATGAGCTGGGTGGTGACGCTGTGCGGCCCGTCGTTCAGGTCGCCCATGACGATCAGCGGCAGGCGCGTGCGGTGCAGCAGCTCCACCACTTTCAGCCGCAGCGCCAGCGCCTCGCCGGCGCGCATGACCAGCGAGCGCAGCGAGCCCACGGCCTGCACCGCCGGGTCGTCCGGGTCTTCCAGCGGGTGGCCTTCGGCGTCCTGCAGGTACTTGGGCCGTTTGGATTTCAGGTGCGCCGTGATCACGGCCACTTCCTGGCCGTGCTTCAAACGAAGGATGGCCAGCAGCGGCGGGCGCTCGAAGCGGGTGTGCGGTCCGATGCCCGGCACGTCCACCACCGCAGCGGCGGGAAAATCGGTCAGTGATGTGACCGATTCCACCTTGAGCCGCGTCACGATGCCCACGCGCGGCGTGCCCTGCGCACCACTTTGCCCTGGGCCGTTTTCCGCACCGGGAACGGCCACGAAGTGGTATTGCAAGCCACTGCGTGCCACGGCCGCTCGCAGCGCAAGTTCGTCCCACACCTCCTGCACCGCGAGCACGTCGGCGTTGAGCGCCTTGAAGCGCTCGCCGAGCCACGCCACCTTGCGGTCGAACTCGTGCTGGCTGTAGGGGTCCTGGCCGTCGTAAAAATGCCGCCCGGGTTGTGCCAGGTTGAGCACATTGGCCGTGGCCACCATGAGGGTGGCGAAACGCGAGGGGACGGGCGGGACAGAGGCTTGCATGGGTGCACTGTAACCAGCGTGGCGTTGCCTGTGCTCAGGCGCTGGCGAAGGCTTCGCGCCAGGGCGTGATCCGCCCCGAGTGCGCCGCGTCGTAGCCGGGCAGGGCGTCGACCGTGCGCTTGAAGCCGGGGTCGGCCAGCGTGCGTTTCACCGCCTGCATGGCGGGGTGGTCGAGCGTGGCCGCGCGGCAGACCAGCACGTAGCGCTCGTTGACCATGGGGATGAAGTCGAGCTGGAAATAGCGTGCGGGCCGCTCCAGCCCGAAGCCCGCATCGGCCAGGCCGCTGGCCACATACGCGGCCACCGAGGCGTGCGTGGCTTCGCTCTGCTCGAAGCCCTGGATCGGCCGGTCGGCCAAACCCTTTTCGCGCAGCAGGCCTTCAAGCAGGAAACGCGTGCCCGAGTCCGCCGGCCGGTTGATGAACTTCACGTCGGCGCGGGTCAGGTCCTGCAGGTCGTAGATCTTGCGCGGGTTGCCCGGCGCGACCATCAGGCCCTGGCGCCGCGTCGCGATGTCGATCACCCGCAGGTCTTCGCCGTCGAGCCATTGCGCGTAGTGCGCCAGCGCGCGCGGCTGCTGAGAACCGATGGGGATGTGGATGCCGCAGGCGTCGCAGGCGCCGTCGTGCAGGGCCGCGGCGGCGGCGGTGCTGGTGGCGTAGCGGCGCTCGATCGGCACGCCCTCGGCCATCAGCGACTCCACCAGTTTTTCGATCGAGAAGCCGTAGCTCGCGTGGATGCGGAAGGCCTGCCCGCCGGCGGGCGACACGCGGTGGATTTCGGTGGCCAGCTCGGACGCGATGGAATCCAGGATGGGCTGCAGGCGCGCCAGGATGCGGTGATCGGCCCACACCAGTTTCTCGGCCAGCGGCGACAGGGTGGAGCCTTTGCCGCGTTCCATGTGCAGCAGCGTGGTGTTGAAATGGGCTTCGCCCGCGCGCACCAGGTCCCAGCCGTGGCGGTACGACAGGCCCAGCCGCTGGCAGGCCGCCAGCAGGCTGCCTTCCTGGTGCACTGCGCTGAGCAGTTCGATCAGCCGCGGCGACAGGGCCACGCCGTCGGCACCTTGTATGGTCCAGACCGGTTTGATGGTGATTTTTTTCATCGTGGGCAACTTTATGCGGCGCGGCTCATATGGCTGTGGCGTTCTCGCTCATATTGCCAAGTGCCTCCGCGCAGGCGACCATTGTCCATGCGTCCCGGGCACCGGGCGCGAACCACCTCCAGCCCATGATTGCTTCCAGTCCCTTGCCCACACCCGCCGCGGTCCCCGTGGCCACCCCCGATGCCCTGCGTGCCCAGCTCCGGCGCCGCGGCCAGCTCAAGGGCCGCCAGCCCGATGACGCTTCGCGTGCCGAGGTGCGTTCTCTGATCGGCAACGGTCCGCACCGGCGCGATCAGCTGATCGAACACCTGCACGCGCTCAACGACGCGCACCGCGGCCTGTGGGAGCGCCACCTGGTGGCGCTGGCGGCCGAGATGCGCCTGTCCATGGCCGAGGTGTTCGAGGTCGCGAGCTTCTACCACCACTTCGAGGTGCTGCGCGAGGGCGACACGCCGGCCGCGCTCACGGTGCGCGTGTGCGACGGGCTGAGCTGTGCCATGGCCGGTGCGCAGGCGCTACTGGCGAAGTTGCCGGCGATCCTGGGGCGTGACGTGCGCGTGATCCCCGCGCCCTGTGTGGGCCGCTGCGAGCAGGCACCGGTGGCGGTGGTGGGGCAGTCGCCTGTATTGCTGGCCGATGTGGCCTCTGTGCAGAACGCGTGCAAGGCGGGGGCGACGACACACCCCGCTGCGCGCGACGAGGGTGCCTTCGACCCGGCGGCGGTGGCGCCCTGCGTGATCACGGCGAGCCCGCAGGACGTGGCGCCCGCGTACGTGGGTTACGCCGCTTACCGCGCGCAAGGCGGCTACGCGCTGGCGACGGCGGTGCAGGCCGATGCGCAGATCACCGAGACGGTGCTAAAGGCCATGGAGGACTCGGGCCTGCGGGGTCTGGGCGGTGCCGGTTTCCCGGCCGGGCGCAAGTGGCGCATCGTGCGGGAACAACCCGCGCCGCGCCTGATGGCCGTGAACATCGACGAAGGCGAACCCGGCACCTTCAAGGACCGCACCTACCTGGAGCGTGATCCGCACCGTTTTCTGGAAGGTCTGCTGGTGGCGGCGCAGGTGGTGGACACAGCGGCCGTTTTCATCTACCTGCGCGACGAGTACCACGGCGCGCGCGCCATCCTCGCCGCCGAGCTGGCGCGGCTGCAGGCCGAGCCGCCGTTTCCGCTTCCGCACATCGAGCTGCGGCGCGGCGCGGGCGCCTACATCTGCGGCGAAGAGTCCGCCATGATCGAAAGCATCGAGGGCAAGCGCGGCGAACCGCGCCTGCGCCCGCCCTACATCGCGCAGGTCGGTCTGTTCGGCCGGCCGACGCTGGAACACAACTTCGAAACGCTCTACTGGGTGCGTGACATCGTGCAGCGCGGCCCGGCCTGGTTCAGCGGTTTTGGGCGCAACGGTCGCACGGGCCTGCGCTCGTTCAGCGTGAGCGGTCGCGTGCAGCAGCCCGGCGTCAAGCTCGCGCCGGCGGGCATCACGCTGCGCGAACTGGTGGACGAATACTGCGGTGGCATGGTCGAGGGGCACACGCTGTACGCCTACCTGCCTGGTGGTGCTTCGGGCGGCATCCTGCCGGCTTCGCTGGCCGACGCGCCGCTGGACTTTGACACCCTGCAACCCCACGGCAGCTTCATCGGCTCGGCCGCGGTGGTGGTGCTCAGCGAGGCCGACAGCGCGCGCGATGCCGCGCTCAACGCCATGCGTTTCTTTGCACACGAGAGCTGTGGCCAGTGCACCCCATGCCGTGTCGGAACCGAAAAAGCCTCGGCCCTGATGGCGCAGCCGGGCGACTGGGATGCGCTCACGCTGGAAGACCTCGCCGTGGTGATGACCGATGCGTCGATCTGCGGCCTGGGCCAGGCCGCTCCCAACCCGATGCGTTGTGTTTTGAAATACTTTCCGCACGAAGTGCAGGCAGCTGGCGCAAAGGCTTCGACATGAGCACTTCCACCATTTCCTTCAAGCTCGACGGCGTCGAGCTGCAGGCCCAGGCGGGCGAGACCGTGCTCAAGGCAGCCCAACGCCACGGCGTGGACATCCCGCACCTGTGTTTTTCCGACGGCCTGCGCGCCGACGGCAACTGCCGCGCCTGTGTGGTCGAGGTGGCGGGCGAGCGCACCCTCGCGCCCTCGTGCTGCCGCACCGTCACACACGGCATGGAAGTGAAGGCGAAAAGCGAGCGCGCCCTGAAGAGCCAGAAGCTGGTGCTGGAACTGCTGCTGGCCGACCGGCCCGACGCGGGCCACAAGTGGGCCGACGAAAACGGCGATCTGCCCCACGGCGAACTCAGCCACTGGGCTAGTCAGCTGGGCGTGACAGTGCGCCCCGAACTGAAAGCGCTGCGCGCGCCCGCGCCGGCGCCCGACCTGAGTCACCCGGCCATGGCGGTGAACCTGGACGCCTGCATCCAGTGCACGCGCTGCGTGCGCGCCTGCCGCGAGACGCAGATGAACGATGTGATCGGCGTGGCCTACCGCGGTGGCCATGCGCAGATCGTGTTCGACCTGGGCGACGCCATGGGCGAGAGCAGCTGCGTGGCCTGCGGCGAATGTGTGCAGGCCTGCCCCACCGGCGCCTTGATGCCCAGGACCCTCGTGGGCGATCAGCGCGTGGACAAGTCGGTGGACTCGGTGTGCCCGTATTGCGGCGTCGGCTGCCTGCTGACCTACAAGGTCAGGGACAACACCATCGTCGCCGTCGAGGGCCGCGACGGCCCGGCGAACCAGGGGCGCCTCTGCGTCAAGGGCCGCTTCGGTTTTGACTACGCGCACCACGCGCAGCGGCTGACGAAGCCGCTGATCCGCAAGGCCGGTGTGCCCAAGGATACGAACTCCACGGCCCGGCCCGGTGACTGGCGCGCCGTGTTCCGCGAAGCCACCTGGGACGAAGCGCTGGAGGCGGCGGCTGGTGGCCTGAAGCACCTTCGCGACACCCACGGCAAAAAGGCGCTGGCGGGCTTTGGCTCGGCCAAGGGCAGCAACGAAGAGGCTTACCTGTTCCAGAAGCTGGTGCGCACCGGTTTTGGCAGCAACAACGTGGACCACTGCACGCGCCTGTGCCACGCGTCCAGCGTGGCCGCCCTGCTCGAAGGTGTGGGCTCGGGCGCGGTGAGCAACCCGGTCAAGGATGTGGAGCACGCCGCGTTCGTGCTGGTGATCGGCTCCAACCCCACCAGCAACCACCCGGTGGCCGCCACCTGGATGAAGAACGCCGCCGCGCGCGGCACGCAGATCGTGCTGGCCGACCCGCGCCGCACCGACCTGCACCGCCACGCCTGGCGCAGCCTGCAGTTCAAGGCCGACACCGACGTGGCCCTGCTCAACGCCATGCTGCACGTCGTGATTGCCGAAGGCCTGACCGACGCCGACTTCATCGCCCGCCGCGTGGACAACTTCGAGGCCCTCCGTGAGCAGGTGCAGCACGCGACGCCGGAGGCCATGTCGCCGATCTGCGGCATCGCGCCCGAGACCATCCGCGAGGTGGCGCGGGCCTACGCCACCAGCCCGGCATCGATGATCCTCTGGGGCATGGGTGTGAGCCAGCACACGCATGGCACCGACAACGTGCGCTGCCTGATCGCGCTGGCCAGCATCACCGGCCAGATCGGTCGACCGGGCACGGGCCTGCACCCGCTGCGTGGGCAGAACAACGTGCAGGGCGCGAGCGACGCGGGCCTGATCCCGATGATGTACCCCAACTACCAGCGCGTGGACACGCCCGAGGTGCACGACTGGTTCGAAGCGTTCTGGAACACCGAGCTGGACAGCAAGCCCGGCCTGACGGTGGTCGAAATCTTGCACAAGGCCCAGGCACCTGCGAGCGATCCGCAGAAGATCTGGGGCATGTATGTGATGGGCGAGAACCCCGCCATGAGCGACCCCGACCTGAACCACGCGCGCGAAGGGCTGGCCAGCCTGCAGCACCTGGTGGTGCAGGACCTGTTCATGACCGAAACCGCCTGGCTGGCCGACGTGGTGTTGCCCGCCAGCGCCTGGCCCGAAAAAACCGGCACGGTGACCAACACCGACCGCATGGTGCAGATGGGCCGGCGTGCGCTGGACCTGCCGGGCGGAGCGAAGCCCGACCTCTGGATCATTCAACAACTGGCCCAGCGCATGGGCCTGGCATGGAACTACGAAGGTGAAGAGGCCGGCGTGGCCGCGGTCTTTGAGGAAATGCGCCAGGCCATGCACGGCGTGATCGCGGGTGTGAGCTGGGAGCGCCTGGAGCGCGAAGACAGCGTGACCTACCCTTGCCTGAGCGCGGAAGACCCGGGCCAACCCATCGTTTTCACCGAGCACTTCGCCACGGCCGACGGCCGCGTGCAACTGGTACCGGCCGGCTTCAAGCCCGCGGCCGAAGTGCCCGATGCCGACTACCCTTTCGTGCTCATCACCGGCCGTCAGCTCGAACACTGGCACACCGGCAGCATGACGCGCCGCAGCCAGGTTCTGGACGCCGTGGAGCCCCATCCCACCGTGAGCCTGAACGGCAGCGAGCTGGTGCGCCTGGGTGTGCCGGCCGGCGGTGTGGTGACGGTGCGTTCGCGCCGTGGCACGGTGGCGCTGCACGTGCGCCGCGACGACGGCATGCCGCCCGGCACGGTCTTCATACCCTTTGCCTACGCCGAAGCGGCCGCCAACCTGCTGACCAACCCCGCGCTGGATCCGTTCGGAAAAATTCCGGAGTTCAAGTACTGCGCGGTCGCGGTGAGCGCGGGGGGCGATCTGCACGCGGGTGTGGGTTATGGCGGTGGCGAATCAGCGCCGGCGTTAGCCGCCTGAGAGGCCCGAGGCTCACAATCAAAAACAGCGGACCGAAGTCCGCTGTGATGGGCCCTGAACGCGAAGTTCAGGGCAGGGGGTTGAAGCTCGCGATCAGCGAATGCGACCGAAGCTGGTGCGCAGCGGATCGGCCGGGCCACCACCACGCGGGCCATCACCACGACCCGGGCCGCCTCGGCCACCGCGGTTGCCATTGCCACCACCGCCACCATTGCCGCGACCACGTCCACCGATCGAATCGATGCTGGTGCGCAGCGGATCGGGCTGACCACCTGGCGCTGCGGCGCGTGCGCGCGGCTCGCGGATGCGCAGGCTGCCCAGGTGGGCGTTCGGGCCGGGCTGGCGCTCGCTGCCGTCACCACGGTCTTCGCGCGGGCCCCGGTCTTCACGGGGTCCACGGTCGGCGCGCTCGGCATTGCGCGGAGCATTGCCACCGTTGCGCGGCGGTCCGTTGCGGGGACCGTTGGCCGGGCCATTGCGGCCGGGGCCGGCATTGCGGCGACCGTCGGCGCGTTGACCGTCGCGGGCACCTTCGCCACGCGGCTGACCATCACCTTGCGCCGCCGGACGCTGGCGCTGGCCACCGCCGTTGCCGCGGGCACCTTGCGGTGCGTCGGCTTTTTTCTCGCGCACGCGCTGCAGCATCTCGGTGCGCGCGGCCTTGGCGGCAGCGGCCATCACGTCGCGGCTCGGCGGTTTGCCGGCACCGCCCCAGATGGTCTGGCGGCCCATGGCGATGGGCTCAGCCTTCTCACCCGGCTCGGGCATGAACTCCTGGAAGATCTGCACCGGAATCTGCTGCTTGGTGAAGCGCTCGATGTCCATCATGAAGCCTTCTTCGTCCAGGCTCACGAGGTTGACGGCTTCACCGCTCTTGCCCGCGCGGCCGGTGCGGCCGATGCGGTGCACGTAGTCTTCGCTGACGTTCGGGATTTCGTAGTTCACCACGTGCGGCAGCTCGTCGATGTCGATGCCGCGGGCCGCGATGTCGGTCGCCACCAGGGCGCGGATGTCGCCGCTCTTGAAGCCGGCCAGCGCCTGGGTGCGGGCACCCTGGCTCTTGTTGCCGTGCAGCGCCATCGCCTGGATGCCGTTCTTGGTCAGGAACTCGGCCACGTTGTTGGCGCCGAACTTGGTGCGCGTGAACACCAGCACCTGGCTCCAGTTGTGCTGGTTGATGATGTGGACCAGCAACTGCTTTTTCTTGCCGCGGCCCACGGGGTGGATCACCTGGGTGATGCGCTGCACCGTGGTGTTGCGCGGGGTCACCTGGATGCTCAGCGGGTCCTTGAGCAGGTTGTTGGCCAGGTCGCGGATTTCGTCGCTGAAGGTGGCCGAGAACAGCAGACTCTGCTTTTCTTTCGGCACCAGGGCCAGGATCTTCTTCACGTCGTGGATGAAGCCCATGTCGAGCATGCGGTCGGCTTCGTCCAGCACCAGCATCTGCACGCCGGAGAGGTCCAGGAAACCTTGCTGCTGCAGGTCGAGCAGGCGGCCGGGCGTGGCCACCAGGATGTCCACGCCGCGTTTCATGGCGTTGATCTGCGGGTTCATGCCGACGCCACCGAAGATCACGGTGGAGGTCAGCGAGAGGTGTTTGCCATAGGTGCGCACCGACTCTTCGACCTGGGCCGCGAGTTCGCGGGTGGGCGTGAGCACCAGGGCCCGGATGGCGATGCCGCCGAATTTGCTCTTGGCGCGCTCGCCGACGCTCAGCCGGTGCAGCATGGGCAGGGTGAAGGCGGCGGTCTTGCCGGTGCCGGTCTGGGCACCACCGAGCAGATCGCGCCCGGCCAGCACGGCGGGGATCGCCTCGGCCTGGATGGGGGTGGGGGTTTCGTAACCGTGCTCGCGCACAGCTTGGACAATGGCCGGGGCCAGGTTCAGTTCTTCGAAGTTCATTAAGGTGAGGCGCCCATCCAGGGCGCTGGGGACATCTGCCTGGTCGGGCGCCTAAGCGTCCGTTCAGTTGAAGGCAGACAGGGTCAACAAGGTGGGCCGGCGGGCTCGACAGGGCGAGACGCTGAACCTCCAGCAGGCTGCTGGTGTTGCGAGTCACTGATGCAGCGCAACCCGCGTATTGTCGCATGTCTTGCAGAATGGGCGCTGGTAAGGTCCGTCGCCGCACCCGGCGACCGCCGATTTCATAATGGCGCGCTGGCCCACGCCGTGCGCAAGTGCCCGGTGAATCCACCATCCGGGCGAGTCGATTCATGGACCCTGAACGCGAATGAACACCCAAAAGCTGATCCGCTCCGGTGTGGCCAACGACACCGGCAAGTTGCGGCCCTCCCTCCAGCATGGCCTGGAGGCGGCCCTGTCGGTCTCCGACTCGATGATCGACGAGGTGCTGGCGCACCTGTCCCTGGTGACCGACCCGGGGCGGCTGACGAACCTGCCGCAGGAGCTGGCCGCCATCGACCCGGACCAGGTGGAGCAACTGGTGCTCCATTCGGACGCCCTCAAGGCGACCTGGGACCGCGAGCTGCGCCGCCAGTTTTTCGAGGGTGGCTGGCACGAAAACGAAAGCCAGTTGACCGTCCGTTTTGACGACCTGCGCCAGCTGGACGATCGGCACATCGACGCCAGCATCGAGTTCGCGATGGTCGAGCAGGAGCTCTCGCGGGCCACGGCGGGCCTGCTGCCGAGGCTGAATGCCTTGATGAGCAGTCTCATGGGCTGGCTCACGGTGCAGCCCGATCTCAACCCCTTGCGGCCGGCCGCCTATGCGCGCGCCTTGCGGGCGGTCCTGCTGGTGCACGTGCCCGATCCGGCGCAACGCAGCGCCCTGTTCGTCCCCGTGGCCGGCATCCTGGGCGAGAGCCTGCGCCAGGTGTACCGCGAGCTGATCCAGTGGCTGCACGCGCACGGCGTCGAGCCGCTGGAGAGTCCCCAAACGCTGCTGCAGGACAAGACCCCCCGCAACGCGGTCGGTCGAACGCTGCTCACCCTGGGGCACCTGAGGCAGCTGCTGGCCGGCGATTTCAGTTCGCAGGACGCGGGCGAAGGCTTCATCCACACCATGCCGCTGTCCATGAACGCGCTGGAAGACATGGACCTGATCGAGCCGCTGATACAGCGCCTGCGCCAGCGGGTCAGCGCGCCCGCAGCACAGCCACCGGTGGCCGAGCTGCCGGTCGTGTCCGGTCACAACCTGGGCCGCCTGCTGGGGCAGGAGGTGGTGCGCCTCATGCTGGAGAACCTCACCCGGGACGAGCGCCTCCTGCCCGTCATCCGCCAGCAGATCGGGCTGCTCGAACCGGCGCTGATCCAGCTCGCCCTCGCCGACCCGCGCTTCTTCAGCGAGCGGCAGCACCCCGCCCGGCTCTTGCTGGAGAGCATCACGCAGCGCAGCCTGGGGTACCTGAGCCCGAACGAAGAAGGCTTCTCCGACCTGCTGCGCTCCATCACGGCGGCGGTCCGGTCCATCAACCAGGTCCAGGCCTCCGAAGAGGTTTTTTCGCGGCTGCTCAATCGCCTGCGCCGGCGCTGGGAAGAAGACGACATGCGCAAGCACCAGCTGCGCGAGGAGGCGACCCGGGCCCTGCTGCATGCCGAGCAGCGACAGATGCTGGCCGAGCGTCTGGCCATCGACTTCCAGCACCGCATGCAGGGCAAAGAGGTGCCGGAGTTCGTGCAGCGTTTTCTGTCTGGCCCCTGGGCCCAGGCCCTGGCCGAATCGCAGCTGGTATTCCCTGCCCAGGGTGATGAGGCGGCCGCCATGGACGGCGTGGCCGACGATCTGATCTGGAGTGCGCAGCCGGCGCTGATCCGCCGGGACGCCGAGCGCCTGCTGAAGCTGGTGCCCCGGCTGCTCGGGCAATTGCGGCAGGGCCTGCAGCGCATCGAGTACCCGGACGAGCGCATGGGGCAGTTTTTTGATGCCCTGGTTGCCCTGCACGAACTGGCCTTTGAAAGCCCGGTCCTGCCCGTGTTGACCGCGCACCCCACCCCGGCGCCCACCGCTGACAGCGCTCCGGCCGATGCGGCGGAATCGTTCTGGATGGCGGACAGCGAGGCGGCCGAAGCCGGTTTTGTGGCGGGTACACCGCAACCCGAAGAGCCGGACGCAGCGCAGCCGGCCGAATCCGGTTTGTCCACCGGCGCCTGGGTCGACCTGTTGACCCAGGGCCAGTGGGTGCGGGCCCAGCTCACCTGGACCAGCCCGCGCGGCAGTCTGTTCATGTTCATCTCCGCCAGCGGACTGGCGCACTCCATGACCCGCCGGACGCTGGACCGGCTGCTCGGGACCGATGCGCTGCGGATCGTCTCGCGGGTCGGGGTGGTCGAGGGTGCGCTGGATGCCGTGGCCCAGCAGGCCCTGCGCAACGCCCACGATCCGGACGACCTGGCCTGACGCCGGATCCGCTTGTCCGTCGCCTACCCAACAGCCCTTGACCGGACATCTTTCATTGACCACCACCACCTTTGGCTACAGCGCTGCCCAGGACCGCATCTGGATGCGTGTGCACGAACAGGACGCCATGGTCTGGCTCACGCGTCGCATGGTCGCCAACATCGTGGGGCCGGTGCTCAAGGCCTTCGAGGCGGCGACGCCGGGCGAGCAGGGTGGGGCGACGGCGGCAACCCGGGCCGCCATCGAGCACGACCTGTCACTGCACGAAGTGGCGCCCGGGCAGCGCCCGGCGCAGATCCGCGCGGGTCATGTGTTGCCGGGCGAGCAGAGCGGTGCCTGGGAGCGCCTGTGCACCCGGATCACCACCCGCACGAGCAGCCAGTCGGTCGTGATGACGTTTGACACCGAAACGGGCCCGATGCTCCTGCGCATGAGCCGCAAAGGCACGCACCTGTGGTTTCAGGGGCTGGTGATGGTGCTCAGGCAAGCCCGCTGGGATTTGCCCGAACGCCTGCCCGAATGGCTGGGTGCGGGTGTCCTGCCCGCATCGCTGCAGGAACTGGTCAACAGGCCCCTGCCCGACGATCTGGATGAAAGTTGACGGGCCGGCGATAATCGAAGACTTTTCTCAGACCGTCTCCAGCGACAGGACAGCAATGGCTCAATACGTCTTTTCCATGAACAAGGTCGGCAAAATCGTGCCGCCCAAGCGCCAGATTCTCAAGGACATCTCGCTGTCCTTCTTCCCCGGCGCGAAGATCGGCGTGCTCGGCACCAACGGCTCGGGCAAATCGACGCTGCTGAAGATCATGGCCGGCATCGACAAGGAAATCGAGGGCGAAGCCATCCCGATGCCGGGCATCCGCATCGGCTACCTGCCTCAGGAACCCAAGCTCGACCCCGAGCAGAACGTGCGCGAAGCGGTCGAGGCCAGCATGAGTGGCGTGCGCGCTGCGCAGAAGCGCCTGGAGGAGGTGTACGCGGCCTACGCCGAAGAGGATGCCGACTTCGACGCCCTGGCGGCCGAACAGGCCCAGCTCGAAGCCATCATCTCCACGGCAGGCACCGACAGCGAACACCAACTCGAAATCGCCGCCGACGCGCTGCGCCTGCCGCCCTGGGAAGCCAAGATCGGCCTGCTCTCCGGCGGTGAAAAACGCCGCGTGGCCCTGTGCTGCATGCTGCTGTCCAAGCCCGACATGCTGCTGCTCGACGAACCCACCAACCACCTGGACGCCGAGTCGGTCGAGTGGCTGGAGCAGTTCCTCAAGCGCTTCCCGGGCACCGTGGTGGCCATCACCCACGATCGCTACTTCCTGGACAACGCGGCCGAGTGGATTCTCGAACTCGACCGCGGCCACGGCATTCCCTACAAGGGCAATTACTCCACCTGGCTGGAGCAGAAAGAAGCCCGCCTGGAGCAGGAGCAGCGTACCGAAGACGCGCGTACCAAGGCCATGAAGAAGGAACTGGAGTGGGTGCGCCAGAACCCCAAGGGCCGCCAGGCCAAGAGCAAGGCGCGTCTGGCGCGCTTTGAAGAGCTGAGCGATGTGGACTACCAGAAGCGCAACGAAACCAACGAGATCTTCATTCCCGTGGCCGAGCGCCTGGGCAACGAGGTGATCGAGTTCAAGAACGTCAGCAAGAGCTTTGGCGACCGCCTGCTGATCGACAACCTGAGCTTCCAGATCCCGGCCGGCGCCATCGTCGGCATCATCGGCCCCAACGGCGCGGGCAAGTCCACGCTGTTCAAGCTGATCTCGGGCAAGGAGCAGCCCGACAGCGGCGAGGTCAAGATCGGCCAGACCGTGAAGATGGCCGTGGTGGACCAGAGCCGCGACGACCTGGCGAACGAAAAGACCGTCTGGGAAGACATCTCGGGCGGCCTGGACATGATCACCGTGGGCAAGTTCCAGATGCCCAGCCGCGCGTATTGCGGACGCTTCAACTTCTCGGGCGGCGACCAGCAGAAACGCGTCGGCAGCCTCTCGGGTGGTGAACGCGGTCGTCTGCACCTGGCCAAGACCCTGGCCGAAGGCGGCAATGTGCTGCTGCTGGACGAGCCCTCGAACGACCTGGACGTGGAAACCCTGCGCGCCCTGGAGGACGCGCTGCTCGAATTCGCCGGTTGCGCGCTGGTCATCAGCCACGATCGCTGGTTCCTCGACCGCATTGCGACCCACATCCTGGCCGCCGAAGGCGACAGCCAGTGGGTGTTCTTCAACGGCAACTACCAGGAATACGAAGCCGACAAGAAGAAGCGCCTGGGCGAAGAGGGTGCCCGGCCCCACCGGTTCCGCTACAAGGCGCTGAAATAAGGCGGTTCAGCGACCGGGTTGCGCCGATTTGTGCGGGAGCCAGATCACAGAACCAAAAGCCCATCGGTGACCGGTGGGCTTTTTTTCCATGGGGCATCCGTTCTCCAGTCAAACGGGTGGGTCAAACCGGCATCAACAACGTCGCTGCTGGCACCTTCCGCTGCGCACCGGTGCGACATATTCTGAGTGTGAAGGTTTCACAGGGGGCACATATGAAGCTGGCATGGTCCGATTCCATTGACAACCTCGACTGGCGCGAGCTCGCAGCGCTCTACCGTGCCGCCCCGCTCGGGAACAAGCTGCCAGCAACCCTGCAGGTAGCTTTCACCAACAGCATGTTCAGGTGCTTCGTTCGTGAAAACGGCGTTCTTGTGGGCGTTGGCAGGGCGCTGGCCGACGGGACGGACTGCTCCTACATCTGCGACGTGGCGGTCATGCCCAGCCACCAAGGCACAGGTCTGGGCAAAGCAATCGTCGCCAAACTGCTGGCCCTGTCTGCCGGCCACAAGAAGATCATTCTCTATGCCGTCCCCGGCAAGGAACCGTTCTACAAAAAGTTCGGCTTTCGGCGCATGCGCACCGCCATGGCCATTTTCGAGAATCAGGCACTGGCGGCCGAGCGCGGCTACATCGATGAACCCTGAGCCGTCCACAGCCCTTTGCCTGCATCGCCAACGGGCCGGTGCTTGACCGGTTGCGGGCACTGCCGCGCCGAGGACCGCTGCGCGTTGACCGCCAGCCTCTCCGGGCGGTGGTGTAACGCCCTGTACCAGCCCGAAATCGATCACACCCAACGTTTACCATGGCGCACCCCGCCAGCCGAACCGCTCAAAACCGCACCGACCCATGAACACGCCCGACGACGCCACCATCCTTGCCGACACCCGCCACTGGATCGAGAAGGCGGTGATCGGGCTCAACCTGTGTCCGTTTGCGCGTTCGGTCTACGTGAAGAACCAGGTGCGCATCGTGGTGAGCCACGCGCGGCACCTTGACGCTTTCCTCGACGAGCTGGACCACGAGCTGGACCTGCTGGTGAACACGCCGGCCGAGGAGGTCGACACCACGCTGCTGGTGCACCCCACGCTGTTTCCGGACTTTTTTGTCTTCAACGATTTCATGAATGTGGTGGACGACGTCGTGACCGAACACGAGCTGGAGGGGGTGATCCAGGTGGCGAACTTCCACCCGCAGTTCCAGTTCGAAGGCGTCGAAGCGGACGACATCAGCAACGCGACCAACCGCGCGCCGTACCCCACACTGCATCTGCTGCGCGAGGAGAGCGTGGAGCGTGCGGTGGCTTCCGACGCAGGCGACGCCGAGAAGATCGTGGAGCGCAACATCGCGACCCTGCGTGAACTGGGCTCGGCCGGCTGGCAAACCCTGCTCTCAAAACCATGAACTGCGCAGTTTTTTTGGTTACTTTCGGGCTTTGAGGGCGAGGGGCCTGCCCATAATCCGGACAAGTGAATACTTTCTTTTCTGGCGACACATCCACCCACTGCCATGAGCGCAAGTGCCGATTCCCCTTTTGATGTCTGTCTGAGCGAGGCGCTTGTGCTGTCGCGTGGCTGGGTGCCGCGCTGGTTGGGCAAGCTGCTGGAGACGCTGCACCAGCGCGAAACTTCGGCGGGCAACCTGAATGAAAAACAGGTGTTTTCCCAGGCGCGTACCGCGCTGGTCGGCTACCGTGATCTGCTGGCCAGCCGCTTCATTGCCGAGATCGCCGAGGTGGTGCAGGGCTCGGCAGCGCCCCAGGGGAATGCCGGCTCGGCGCGCAGCCTCCGGTCGTTGAGCTTTGACGATCTGGAGCTGATGGACCACCAGCAGGTGCAGGAGACCGTGGAGCTCGCACGCGTGCAGCAGATCGTCAAGATGGCCGCCGACGAGGAGCTGGTCGCCTTCAATGCCCGTTTGTGTCGTGCCCAAGGGTACGACGTGGTGCGCATCGAAACCAACCCGCTGCGGCCCGAGGCAGTGGTGGGTGCGCTCATGAAAGCGCTGTCGGGCCTGCATGTGGACGAAGCCGTTCGCGCGCGCTGGTTGCACGCCGGTGCCGTGACGCTGGGCAACGAGCTGCAACAGTTCTACCGAACACTGACCCTGCTGCTCGACGGCATGGGCGTGGAGCCCGCAGGCTACGTGGTGGTGCACGCCGCCAAGGTCCGGCCCGCAGCGTCTGCAGCGCCGTCGGCGGCGCGATCGGACAGCGTGCCCGCGACCTCCATGCTCGGCAGCGATGCGCTGCTCACGCTGGACCACCTGCACCAGTTGCTGGTGGGTAACCTGGAGCAGAGCGGCGGCGCGGTCACCGACCAGGGCACGTCGGGGTCGGGCAACGCCATGGTGCGCACGCTCGCGGCCGAAGTGGTCACGCTGATGCTGAGGCGCATTGCCGAAGACCAGCGTTTGCTGCAACCGGTGCGCGACATGGTGCAGCGCCTCAAGCCCGCCTTGCTGCAGCTGGCACGCACCGATCCGCGGTTTTTTGCCGACCGGCACAACCCCGCGCGCCGCCTGCTCGACGCCATCACCACGCAGAGCCTGGCCTTCACCAGCGAACAGGATCGCGGGTTCATGGCCTACGCGCAGCGCGTGCACGAAACCGTGATGGCCCTGCAGGCGCCGACGCAGAGCCTGCCGGAGTTGATGCCCGTGCTGTTGCAGCGCTTCACCGAGGCAGACGCCGCCATCGCCAGCCGTCAGGCGCCCAAGCGGGGTCTGGCGATGAAGACGCTGGTGCGCGTGGAGCAGCGCCATCTGCTGGCCGAGCGGGTGGCCATCGAGTTCCAGGCGCGCAACGATTTCGCGCGTGCGCCCGGTGTGGTGCGGCGCTTCCTGACCGGGCCCTGGGCCCAGGTGGTGGCGCAGGCCCGCATGGATTCGGCCGAACAGGGCGAGGCTTTGCCGGCGGACGCCGCGGCGCACCGCTACATGAGCGTGCTGCCCGATCTGCTGTGGTCCAGCCAGCTCGCCCTGGCCAGCCTCAACCGGCCGCGGCTGATCAAGGTCATTCCTGGCCTGCTGCGAACCTTGCGCGAAGGGCTGGACGCGATCGACTATCCGCGCCCGCAGGCGGAGAGTTTTTTCGCGACGCTGATGGGCCTGCATGAAGCGGCTTACAAGACCCAGCGCAACGGGTCGCAGCCGCAGGACGACCCGCCGAGCCAGCAGGACCCGGACGAGCATGAGATGTGGATGCAGCCGGAAGAGGCGCGCGACACCGGGTTCATGGAAGACCTGGCGATCGACACCCAGCCGGCGTTCCTGGACACCCAGCCGGTGTCGATGTGCGATGAGCTGACCCGGGAAGAAGCCGCCCTGTCGTCCGGCGGATCGCTCACCGTGGGGTGCTGGGTGGACCTGATGGAGCAGGGCCAGACGCTGCGTTGCCGCCTGAGCTGGGCCAGTCCGCACGGCACCATGTTCCTTTTCGCAGCCGCCAACGGGCGTTCGATTTCACTCACGAAACGCGGGCTGGAGCGGTTGCAGGAGCTGGGCCGTCTGCACGTGGTGGCGGATCACGGCGTGGTGGACGAGGCGCTGGACGCGGTCGCGCGCCAGGCGCTGTTCAACTCCGGCAAGGGCTGAGCGGGTTGCTTCAGGTGCGTTGCAGCAGCTTCTGCCGCACCAGCGCGATGTTGTTGCGCAGGGCGTACAACTCATCGGTGTAGGACAGCGGCACCACCACCTGTTCCACCTTGTTCTCCAGCGCGTCGAGCTGTTCCAGCAATTCCGGCAGCGGGAGCGGGCCGTCGTTGTCCTGGCTGCGCTGTTCGATGGTGCGCAATTGCCCGTACCAGCGAAACACGCGCGAGCGGATGCGGAACGCGTAGAGTGGCGGCACGATGCGCGAGAGCGGCAGCGCCAGCGCCAGGATCAGGCCCATGGCCAGCCACATGCGCTCGACCAGGTTGGCGAGCCAGAACGGCAGGTAGCGCTGCAGGAAGGGCGGGCCGTTGCGGATCGCGCGCACCGCTTCCGGCGACAGCGGCACTTCGCTGTGCTCCAGGCTTGGGTATTCGCGCGCCCGGCTGAACCAGCCGCCGCCGCCATGCAGGTCGGTCGCGGTCTGGGCAAACAGCTGCAGGATGGCGGGGTGGGTCTTGGCACCGGCCAGCAGGCTGGTGGTGGAGGCCACCAGGCGCACGTCCTGCGCCGGCACGTTGGCCGAGAGGTCCACCACGCCCTGGGGCATGACCACCGGCGTGAGGTAGGCGAAACGGCGCGAGTAGGCCTCGCTCTGCGCAAAGTCGAGCAGACGCACACCCGGTGACTGCAGCAGCATCTGCACCATCAGCGACTCGGGGGCCGAGGCGAACACCAGGGCATCGAGTTCGCCGTCGAGAAAAGCCACCGTGGCAGGGGTCTGTTCGAGCTCGCTGAGCCGCATGGCCCCGTGGTCGATCCGGTTGACGTCGAGCAGCGTGTTGAACAGCCGGGGCACCCCGCTGCCGGGCGTGCCCACGTTCACGCGCCCGCCCTGCAACTCGCTCAGGTTGGCGATCGTGGGCGACTTCTTCAGGCGTTGCGCGGCGTCTTCGCGGTAGAACAGCCACAGCGGTTCGACGAACAGGCTGCCCAGCGAGACGATGGATTCTTCGTCGTCGTAGCCGATGTCGGCGCTGCCGCCCTGCACGAAGCCGATGTCGGCTTTGCCAGCGCGCAGCAGTTCCAGGTTGGCCGAGGAGCCCTCCGAGGGCAGCAGTTCGACGGTGATGCCGTAGCGCGCGAGGGCTGTGGCGTAGCGTTTGCCGAATTCGTCGTAGGCGCTTTGTGCCGGACCGGTGGCGAGCACCACGCGCTTCGGCGGATTGGGGTCGAGCCACCAGTAGGTGAGGGCCAGCAGCGCCAGCGTGAGCAGCGCAAACGGGCCGATGGAAACCGCCAGATCGCGCAGCGACAGCAGGGTGTAGCGGATGTTTTTGGACATTCCGCTACCTTAGCACGCAGCTGCTGCGCGCCCGTGGCGGTCACCCGTGGCCTGGGCTGCGCTGGTCGCTCAGACGGAAGATCTGCACCGCATCGTGCATCACCACGGCCTGGCTCTGCAGCGAGCTGGCCGCCGCAGCCAGCTCCTCGACCATCGCGGAGTTTTGCTGGGTCACGTTGTCGAGCTGCACCACCGCCTGGTTGATCTGCGACAGGCCCATGGACTGTTCCTGCGAGGCGCCGGTGATTTCGCCGATCAGGCCGTTGACCTGCTGTACCGCGCTGACCACGTTGCCCATGGTCTTGCCGGCGTTGTGCACCAGCTGGCCGCCCTGTGACACCTGGCTGGCCGATTCGTCGATCAGCAGCTTGATCTCTTTGGCCGCGGTCGAGGTGCGCTGGGCGAGGCTGCGCACCTCGGCCGCCACCACCGCGAAGCCGCGGCCCTGTTCACCGGCGCGCGCGGCTTCCACCGCGGCGTTGAGTGCCAGGATGTTGGTCTGGAACGAAATGCCTTCGATCACCTGGATGATCTCGCCGATCCGGCTGGACGAGCGGCTGATCTGGTCCATGGTCGCGACCACCGCGCCCATGGCGTCGTTCCCCTCTCGGGCAACCTCGGTGGCGCGCGAGGCCAGCACCGCGGCTTCGCGCGCCGAGCTGGCGCTCTGCTCCACCGTGCTGGTGAGTTGCTCCATCGAGGCAGCGGTTTCTTCGAGGCTGCTGGCCTGTGCTTCGGTGCGTGCCGAGAGATCGTGGTTGCCGCTGGCGATTTCGCCAGACGCGACCTGCACGCCCTCCACCTCGTGGCGCACGTCGGTGACCACGGCCTGCAGGTTGACGTTGAGCTGGTTCAGGGCGCGCGCCAGGTCGCCCAGTTCGCCGGAGGTCTGCCCCTGGAACTGACCCGACAGGTCGCCCGCAGCCATCTGGTTGGCAAAGGCCACCGCATCTTCCACCGGTCGCACCATCAGGCGGCGCATGTAGGCCGCGGCCGCGATGGCCAGCACGGCGGTGGCACCAAACGCTGCGTAGTGCACGGCGTCGGGCTGACCTTCGGTGGCACTTTCAATGACTTGTACAAGAAACGCCAGCGCGATCGTGATCGCGCCCATCTTGCGGCCCAGGGTCGGGCGGGTCCAGCGCTGCAGAGTGCCGCGCCAGCCGGTGCGCACCAAGCGGGCGCGGTGCAGGGCTATGCTGGGGTGGCCACTTTCGGCCTCGGATCGCATGCGCTGGTACAGGGCTTCGGCGCCTTCGATCTGCTGGCGCGTGGGCTTGGTGCGCACCGACATGTAGCCCACGGCCTGGCCGTTTTGAACGATGGGCGTGGCGTTGGCCATGACCCAGTAGTGGTCGCCGTTCTTGCGCCGGTTCTTCACCAGCGCGGACCAGGGTGAACCGCTCTGCAGCGTGGCCCACATGTCGCGAAAGGCTTCGGGCGGCATGTCCGGGTGGCGCACGATGTTGTGCGGCTGCCCGATCAGTTCCTCGCGGCTGTAGCCGCTGACCGCCACGAAGTTCGGGTTGCAGTAGGTGATGCGGCTTTGCAGGTCGGTGGTGGAGACGAGCGTGACACCGTCCGGAATGACGAATTCCTGTTGCGTGACGGGTAAGTTGGTGCGCATGGTTGAGCTTGGTGAGGGGTGGGAGCCGGAAGGGTTGTGCCTTGTATCGAACCCAGCGTGGCTGGACTTGAGTCTACGGGCGGTCTTTCCGGTCAAAACCCCCGAAATGAGCGACGTACGGCGGTCAATCCTTCCACATGTTCAAAAAATGAGGGCTTTGGACCTCACCGGCGGCGTGTCGACGCCGCCCAAACGCGTCACTCGTCACGTTGCAGCGTCAGCACCTTGTAGCTGCCCAGGCGCTTGTCGGCCGTGAACTTCACGCGGTCGCCCGGCTTGAGCTGATCCAGCAGGGCCGCGTCTTCGACCACGAACACCATGGTCATGGGCGGCATCTCCAGGTTGGGAATCTCGCCGTGTTTGAGGGTGATCTTGCCGGCGCGCAGGTCCACCTTGCGGACCTCGGCCGCCACCAGCGGCAGGCTGGCCGCGGGGGACGCGGCCGGCGATGCCGGAGCCGGCGGGGCCGTCTGGCTGTGGGCGATGGTCGCGCTCCCGATCAGGACTGTGGTGGCCAGACGGGCCGCGAGGCGTTGCAGGGTGCGGCTGGAAGGCTGGTGCATGGGATATCTCCTGAGGGGTGTGTGATCAGCTGCGGAAGTACGACTGGTAGACGCGGCCGCTGCCGTCGGGCAGCACCAGCACCACGTCGTACGGGTCTTTGCGGCCACCGTATTCGGGGCCGTCCATGCCCGGGCTGCCGATCGGCATGCCCGGCACCGAGAGGCCGATGGCCTTGGGCTTCTCGGCTAGCAGGCGGCGGATTTCGCGCGCGTTCACGTGGCCCTCGACCACGTAGCCGCCGATCAGCGCCGTGTGGCACGAGGCGTATTTCTGCGGCAGACCCAGGCGCTGGCGCATGGCCGTGTTGCCGGTCTCGAAGACCTGCACCTGGAAGCGGTCGCGCTGCAGGTAGCTGATCCAGTCCTTGCAGCAGCCGCAGCTCGGGTCTTTCCAGACTTGCAGCACGGGCAGGTCTTTTGCGGTGGGTGCGGCGGCCCAGGCGGGCAGGGAGGTGGAGGCCAGCAGGGCCGGGGCGGTGAGGAGAAGGGAACGTCGTTGCATGGTGTGCTCCAGGAAAAAAAGGTGGCGGATCAGGCCAGGGGCGTGACGCGGATGGTGCCGCGCATGCCTGCGTCGAAATGACCGGGCAGCAGGCAGGCGAATTCGAAATCGCCTGCGCGGTTGAAAGTCCATGTGATGTCGCTGCGTTGGCCGGCCGGCACGTGGGCCATGTAAGGCTCGTCGTGTTCCATGTCGGGGTGTTTTTTCATGATCTCGGCGTGCGCTTGCAGTTCTTCGGGCGTGCCGATCACGATCTCGTGCAGCATCTTGCCGCGGTTGACCGCGCGCAGGCGCAGGGTCTCGCCTTCGCGCACGTCGAGGTGGCTGGGCGTGAAGAGCATGTTGTCGCTCATGCGGATCTCGATGCTGCGTTTCGCCTCCCTGGTTTCAGCGGCGATGCCCCAGGGTTTCTGCTCCTTCACGACCGGCGCGGCGGCAGCGCCACTCTGGTGTTTCTCTCCGTGGGCGCTGGCAGGGCGGTGGACCAGCCAGGCGGCCAGGGGGGCCAGGGCCAGCAGCTGCTGGAAGCGGCGGCGGGTGGGTGGGGTGTGTGTCATGGGTGGTGGGTCCTTTGCGGTGTACTGGAATGTCAATGCTGGTGGCCCCCGCTGCCCTGGGGCTTGCGCACGGTGGCGCTGGGTGCGGGCTGGTTGGACGCTGTGCTGGCGGCGGGCTTTGCCGGGCTGGCTGCGGGTGTGGCGACCTCGCGCGCCTGGGTGCCGGGCGGCATGGTGTACCAGCCCGGGTCGCTGTAGTCGCCGGCTTTCTGTTCGGCGCGCACCTTGAGCGTGGTGAACATGCCGCCCATTTCAATGGCGCCGTAGGGACCGGTGCCGGTCATCATGGGGAAGGTGTTGGCCGGCAGCTCCATCTGCATCTCGCCCATGTCGGCCATGCCGCGCTCGCCCATCACCATGTAGTCGGGTGCTGCCTTCTGCAGGCGTTTGACCAGGCCGCTGTGGTCCACGCCAATCATGGTCGGCACGCCGTGGCCCATGGCGCCCATGGTGTGGTGGCTCTTGTGGCAGTGCATGGCCCAGTCGCCGGGTTCGTCGGCGATGAACTCGATCTGCCGCATTTGGCCCACGGCCACGTCGGTGGTCACTTCGGGCCAGCGCGCGGTCTTCGGGACCGGGCCGCCGTCGGTGCCGGTGACCTCGAACTCGATGCCGTGGATGTGGATCGGGTGGTTGGTCATGGTCAGGTTGCCGATGCGCACCCGCACCCGCTCGCCCAGCCGCGCCACCAGCGGGCTGATGCCGGGAAAGACGCGGCTGTTCCAGGCCCAGATGTTCTGGTCGAGCATGGTGTTGACCTGCGGTGTCATGCTGCCGGGCTCGACGTCGAACGCGTTGAGCAGGAAGCAGTAGTCGCGCGCCACGTCGTCGATCAGCGGGTGCTTGGCCTTCGGGTGCGTGACCCACATCCCCATCATGCCCATGGCCATCTGCGTCATTTCATCCGCGTGCGGGTGGTACATGAAGCTGCCGGGCCGGCGCGCCACGAACTCGTAGGCGAAGGTCTTGCCGGGCGGGATCTGCGGTTGCGTGAGCCCGCCCACGCCGTCCATGCCGGCGGGCAGGCGCTGGCCGTGCCAGTGCATGGTGGTGTGTTCGGGCAGGCGGTTGGTGACAAACAGGCGCACGCGGTCGCCTTCGACCACCTCGATGGTCGGGCCCGGGCTCTGGCCGTTGTAGCCCCACATGTTGACCAGGAAACCGGGCGCCATCTCGCGCACCACCGGCTCGGCCACCAGGTGGAACTCTTTCACGCCGTTGGCCATGCGCCAGGGCAGTGTCCAGCCGTTGAGCGTGACCACCGGGTTGTACGGCCGGCCCGCGCCGGTGACGCCGGGCGGTGTCCAGGGCGCAGCCGTGTCGGGCGAGGTCTGTTGCACGGCTTCGGGCAGGGCGGCGAGCGCCACGCGGCTCACGCTGGCGGCGGCCACGGCGGTGGCGGCGCCGGCAAAAAAGTGTCTTCGGTTGAGGGGGTTTGTCATGTTCAGTGTCCTCCCGCGGCGGCGCGCTTGTTGTTGTCGCCGGTCGCGCCCGGGCTGGCGGGTTCGACATCGGCACCGGCCAGCAGGGCGTCCCAGTCGGCCTGGGCGAGCCAGAAGTCGCGCCGGGCCATCATCGCGGCGTCGAGCGCGCCCATGCGTTCGCCTGCGCTGGCGAGCAGGTCCCAGCTGCTCTGCAGCATGCCGTTGTAGCGCAGCAGGGTTTCCTGTTCCTGGGCGGTCTGCAGGCGCAGCGCGTGTTGGGTTTGCAGGGCACCGGTGTGTTGCGCGTGCAGCTGGCGCCAGGCTTCGCGCGCCATGGAGCGGCGTTCGGCGGCGGCCATGAGCAGCGCCGATTCGGCTTCCACAGCGGCTTCCAGCGAGTGGTCGCGGACCAGCCGCAGGTCGCCGATCTGCGGTGCGAGCCAGGGCGTTGCACCGGCCGGTGCGGCGGGTGTTTTCAGGGCTTCGTCCACCGCCTGCGACCAGGCGGCCCGGCGCTCAGGGCTCACGGCCACGAGCGCACGCTGGGCTTTCAGGCGTTGCTGGGCCAGCAGGGGCTGGCTGCGCAAAACGGCGGTCTCCACATCCGCGGCGCCTGGCGACAGCTGGGCCGGCGGTTCGGGCAGCTGGGCCGGCAGACGCTGCGTCAGCTGCCCCACCGCCTGGGCGTCCCACATGCCCAGCAGGCGGGCCAGTTGTTCGGTGGCGGCTTGCTGCGCCTGCGCGGCGCGGGTCCAGGTTTGCTGAGCCTGGGCCTCGGTGAGCTGCTCGCGCAGCAGCCGGGCCTGGCTCCAGTTGCCGGCCTGCACCATGCGCCGGCCGAGTTCGGCGCCGGTGGCCGCCGCTTCCAGCGACTCACCCATCAGGCGCAGGCGCTGGCGCGCGCTGACCGCGTCGATCCAGGCGCGTTGCAGTGCACGCACGTGCTCCGCGTAGGCGCGCTGCACGGTGGCCCGTTCCAGGTCGTTCATGCCGGCGTGGGTGAACAGGCCCGGCCGGTGGCGCAGCGACTGGCGCAACGCGACGGCCATGTCCAGCTCTGGCGTGTTCACGCCCGTTTCACCTGTTTCGATTGAGGGTCGCGCAGGGTTTTGCGCCTCCCAGCGCAGCAGGTCGACGTGGCCGCGCGGAAACTCGGCCACGCGCTGGTTGGCGCGTTGCCAGATGGCGCGGGCAGCTTCGATGTCGGTCGGCCGCTCAGGGGCGGCAGCGGGTTCCGGGGCGGGCAGGGCCATCAAGGCGGGCGGCGTGCTGGGCGTGGCGGGGTCGGACGCCACCAGCGCCGCCGAGGGCGTCTGCGCCAGGGCCGGCAGCGGAAGGCTCAGCGCGAGGGCGAGCACAGCGAACGCGGGTCGCCAGCCCTCAGTGGATGGGGACAAAGGTGGCGGCTGCCACCGAAAAACGGTCATGAAGTTCTCCTGAAAACCCGGAACGGCGTCCGCCTGCGCACCGGCTTGGGCCGGCGGCGGACGCACCTGTGGCGTGGATCTTCAGGAAATGGGGGGTTTGACGCCTTGCAGCAGCTCGGAGCTGGCGAAGCGTTCGACGCGCGAGGCGTGCTGCGGGTGCATGGCGGTCAGGACCAGCAGCGCGGAGGCCGATGCGGCCATGGCCGGGCCGTTGCAGATGTCGCAGGCGCCGTGCTGGTGGGTTCCATCGTCATCGGTGCCGGCGTCGGCGGCCTGGCTGGCCATCTCGAACAAAGGCGGCGTCGGCTGCGCGGTGAGCGATGCGGGCAGCGGCGTGTGGTCCGCGCAGCCGGCGTGGGCCGCCGGGCTGGCGGGGTTCGCCTGCATGGAGAACGCCATGGCCTCACCCACCCAGCCGCGCACGGGCAGCAGGGCGATCATGAGGGCGACGAGGAAATGGCGCATGGAGGTGGATGATACGGCGGGCGGTGCAGAAGTTCCACGGACGGGCGAAAGGGGGGATGAAGGGGCGGCGTCACGAACAACGCAGAGCGAGCGCCTGCAGCGGGCGTGTCCAGCCGCTGTCGGTGACCACAAAAGCCACGCGCTGACCGGTCGTGCCGGCGGGCAGGGTGATCTGCACGGTGTGGGCCTGAGCGGCCGGCCAGGCGGGCAGGGGCTGGTACAGCCGCACCACATGGTCGTGTCTGAGGTGTTCGCCCGCGTTCTCGCCCCGCGTGACCTGGCTGCCCAGCCCGTCCTGCAGCACCGTCCAGTAGCCCGCCAGCGAGGTGTTGGCGCGGCTGGGGCCGATGTGGGCCGTGACCTGGTTGTCCGTCCGGCGCAGGCGCAAGGTGGGCGCCTGAGCCGCTGGCAAGGGGGGCAGCTGTTTCGCGGTCTGACCTTGCCATCCGCGGTGGTCCCGGCCGTTGAGCACCACCTGCGGTGTGTAGACGTAGGCGCCGCCGAGCGCGGCCTTGATGCGGTGCTGGCGCGCGGTCGTCTCCGGGGTGGCGAAGGGGTCCAGCCAGCCCAGGTGGTTCCAGTAGCTGACGTGAAAGGCCAGGGCCAGCACGCCGTCTTCCGGCTTGAGCGTCGAGAGCCATTGGTCCGCCGGCGGGCACGAGCTGCAGCCCTCAGACGTGTAGAGCTCCACCACCGCTGGCGGGGTGTTGCCCGCGCTAGCTTGGCAGGTTTGCGCGGCCGCGGGTTGCATCAGGCCGGCGCTGGCCAGCAGCGGCAGGCCCAGCCAGAGCGGGCGAAGGCGTCGAAGCGGTTTCGGCGCGCAGGTCTGGTGAAGATTCCGGTCGTGTGACATGGCGGTCTCCTGTGGCATGGAGATGGGTCGCCAGCCAGCGCCAGACCTTACAGCCCGACTCCATGCGCGTGACCATGAGTCTGCAGGCCACCCAGCTCACCCCGTGCCTGGCGCACCACCGAGACCCCGGCCGAGATCGCCAGCGCAGCCATCACACCCGCCACCGCCAGGTCGGGCCAGGCCGAACCGGTGCCGAAGACGCCGAACGCGGCGAGCATCACCGCCACATTGGACAGCGCGTCGTTGCGCGAGCACAGCCAGACGCTGCGCATGTTGGCGTCGCCGGTACGGAAGGCGTACAGCAGCACGGCCACGCCGGCGTTGGCCAGCAGCGCGATGGCGCCGACCACGCCCATGGTGAGCGGCTCGGGCACGCTGCCGGCGTGCAGCATCCAGCCCGCGCGGGCCAGCACGAACACCCCGTAGGCGAACATGGTCACGCCCTTGATCCAGGCTGCGCGGCTGCGCCAGACCAGGGCCATGCTGAGCACCGCCAGAGAGATGGCGTAGTTGGCGGCGTCGCCCGCGAAGTCCACCGCGTCGGCGAGCAGCGAGACCGAGTTGGCCTGCAGGCCGGCAATCAGTTCGACGAAGAACATGCTGGCGTTGACGGCGAGCGCGATCCACAGCGCCTTGCGCCAGCGCGGGTCGATGGTCCGGGTGGCGTTGGCGGTGTCGGTGGAGCAGCTGGAATGGCAGGAGGTGCAGGCCATGAAAGGGGCTTTCGTTGGGAGTGGGCGAGGTGGCGTGTCATGATTGGAAACCTTGAAGCCACTTGAAGGTCAAGCATGACGGCAGCACCTTTGTCAACGACGCCACAGCACCGCATCGGCGAGGCCGCCCGGCGATCCGGCGTGAGCGCGGCCAACATCCGCTACTACGAGCGCGAGGGTCTGCTGCAGCCACAGGCGCGGGCCGGCAACGACTACCGCCTCTACAGCGAATCGGACATCCACCGGCTGCGCTTCGTGCGCCAGTGCCGCGCGATGGACATGTCGCTCGACGAGGTGCGCACCCTGCTGGGCCTGGACCTGAACAACAGGGCCGACTGCGCGACCGCCAGCGCCGCGCTGGACGAACACCTGGGCCATGTGCGCCAGCGCCTGACCGAGCTGCGCGCGCTGGAGAAAGACCTGCTCGCGCTGCGCAAACGCTGCGACGGCTCGGACGACCACTGCCACATCATCGAAGCGCTGCACCAGCGGGCCGACGCGGAGCTGCCTGAATCGCTGCCCGCCGGTCCGCGGCGTCACGTCTGAGCGGGACCGCGACCTGAAAGCCTGGGGTTCAGTGCCCCAAAATTTTCGACAAAAAGTCCTTGCTGCGGTCGGTCTGCGGGTTGTTGAAGAACTCCTCGGGGGTGTTCTGTTCAACCACCTGACCCTGGTCCATGAAGATCACGCGGTCGGCGACGGCCTTGGCGAAGCCCATCTCGTGCGTCACGCACAACATGGTCATGCCCTGGTCGGCCAGGCCGATCATCACGTCCAGCACTTCCTTGATCATCTCCGGGTCGAGCGCCGAGGTGGGCTCGTCGAACAGCATGATCTTGGGCGTGAGGCACAGCGCGCGGGCGATGGCCACGCGCTGCTGCTGACCACCGGAGAGCTGCAGCGGGTATTTGTTGGCGTGTTCGGCGATGCGCACGCGCTCCAGCTGCACCATGGCCTTTTCGATCGCCACGTTGCGCGGCAGCTTGGCCACCCAGGTGGGTGACAGGATCAGGTTTTCCAGCACCGTGAGGTGCGGGAACAGGTTGAACTGCTGGAACACCATGCCGACTTCTCGGCGCACCTTGTCGATGCCCTTGAGGTCGTCACCGATCACGGTGCCGTCCACCGTGAGCTTGCCTTGCTGGTATTCCTCCAGCGCGTTGATGCAGCGGATGAGCGTTGATTTGCCGGAGCCCGAGGGGCCGCAGATCACGACTTTTTCGCCCTTGGCGAAACTGAGGTTGACGTCGCGCAGCACGTGGTAGCCATTGCTGGCGTACCACTTGTTGACGTTGTCGAACTGGATGATGGGTGCTTCTGATTGGCTCATGAGAGGCTTTCTGATTTTGGGATGTTCTGTGTTCAGCGGACTTTGCTGACGGCGGTGCGTTTTTCGACCCAGAGTGAGTAGCGCGACATGGCAAAACAGAACACGAAATAGATCAGCGTGATGAAGAAATAGGCTTCGAGCTTGAACGGGCGCCAGTCGGCGTCGGCGTTGAGCGCCAGGGCCAGCGCGCCGGTCAGTTCGTAGAGCGAGACGATGGTGACCAGCGAGGTGTCCTTGAACATGCCGATGAAGGTGTTCATGAGCGAGGGCACCACCATGGACAGCGCCTGCGGCAGCACGATCTTGCGTTGCGTCTGCCAGTAGCTCAGACCCAGCGTGGCCGCGGCCTCGGTCTGGCCCTTGGGCAGGGCCTGCAGGCCGCCGCGCACCACCTCGGCCATGTAGGCGGCCGAGAACAGCGTGATGCCCACCACGACGCGGATCAACACGTCGATGCTCACGCCATCGGGCATGAACAGGGGCAGCATGAACGAGGCCATGAACAGCACCGTGATCAGCGGCACGCCGCGGATCAGCTCCACGTAGAGCGTGCACAGCGTCTTGATGGCCGGCATGTTGGAGCGCCGGCCCAGTGCCACGAAGATCGAGAGCGGGAAGGCCATCGTCATCGACACCACGGTCAGCATCACGGTGAGCGGCAGACCACCCCACTGGTCCGTGTCCACGGGCGTCAGGCCGAGCACGCCACCTTTCATGAGGGTGAAGTAGATCACCAGCATCACCACCCAGATCAGGGGCAGCGACTTGTTCCAGAAACGTGGCATGCAGCTGATGCCCACCACCGCGAGCATCAGCGCGGTGGCGATCACCGGGCGCCAGTGTTCGGTGTCGGGGTAGCGGCCCATGACGATCAGGCGGCCTTTTTCGGTCACCACGCCCCAGCAGGCGCCGATGCCCCGCATGCTGTTGCAGGCTTCGAGGTTGGCGCCGAAGACGGCGTTGGTCACGGTCCAGCCCATGGCGCCGTACAGCGCCCACAAGGCAATGCCCAGCACGATCAGCGTCTTGATGCTGTTGCCCAGACTGGAAAACAGGTTGATCTTGAGCCAGGCCAGGACGCCCGTGCTCAGGCCCGGCATCGGGCGTGCGTCTATCGGTTGGTAAATTTGCTGCATATCAGTTCTCTACCGTGCCGGCGTGTGATCCGCCACGCGTGAATGGGTCCAGCCGGGAGGCACCGCCGGGCCGGCTTTGCCGGACGGCCAGTGCCGCCCCCTTGAGGGGGTAGCGCGAAGCGCTGCGGGGGTGTTTCATCTTTAACGCTCCTGGATGGCTGCACTGGCGTTGAACCAGTTCATCAGCGCCGAGGTGATGAGAGAGAGCGTGAGGTAGACCAGCATCACGATCGAGAGGGCTTCGATGGCGCGGCCGGTCTGGTTCAGCGTGGTGTTGGCGATGGACACCAGATCGGGGTAGCCGATGGCCACCGCGAGCGAGGAGTTTTTGGTCAGGTTCAGGTACTGGCTGGTCAACGGCGGGATGATCACGCGCAGGGCCTGCGGCAGCACGACCAGGCGCATCGCCTGGCGCTTGCCCAGGCCGAGCGATGCAGCCGCTTCGTGCTGGCCGAGCGAGACCGAAGCGATGCCCGAGCGCACGATCTCTGCAATGAACGATGCGGTGTAGAGCACCAGACCCAGCAGCAGGGCGAGGAACTCGGGGCTGAACGCAGCGCCTTCCTCGATCTGGAAGGCGCCCTTCACCGGCAGGCTCCAGCCGGTGGGCGCGCCACCGGCCAGCCAGCCCAGCACGGCCAGGCCGACGATCAGTGCCAGCGACACCAGCATCACCGGCTTTTGTTGACCCGTCAGGTCAAAGTGTTTGCTGGCCTTGCGGGCATACAGCCAGGCACCCACCGCGCCCAGCAGCAGCCCGATGAGCGCCAGCGTCTGCCCCAGTTTCCAGATCGGCCAGGGGAAGGAAAAACCCCCCTTGCTCAGGTAGAAGTGGCCGACCTGCCAGGCCTCTTCGAAGCTGGGCAGGATTTCGGTGAACACGATGTACCAGATCAGCAACTGCAGGTAGATCGGGACGTTGCGGAAGAATTCGACATAGCCGTAGCAGATCTTGCGCAGCAGGAGGTTGGGCGAAAAACGCCCCACACCGATCAGCGTGCCGAGGATCGTGGCCAGCACGATGCCGATCACGGCGACCTTGAGCGTGTTGAGCATGCCGATGGAGAAGGCCGTCCAGTACGTGCTCATCACGTCGTACGGGATCATGGTTTCGCTGACGTCGAAACCGAAGGGCTGGCCCATGAAGTCGTAACCGCTCTGGATGCCGCGCTCGCGCATGTTGCGCAGCGTGTTGCGCACGAGCAGCCAGACGAGGGTGATCACCGAGGCGATGGCGACCACCTGGTAGATGACGCTGCGGCCTTCGCGGCTGTTCCACGAAATCGAGCGTCTTTTTTTGGCGGGTAGCGGCCGCGCTTCAATCATGGACTGATTGGACATGGAGTCGTTTCCCAAAAAGGAAGGGGCTAAAAAAATGGCACAAGTGCCCTACGAAACGGAGTTCATAGAACACTTGTGCCTGCGACGGCCAAGTGCCGAGGGTGCTGGATCAGCGCAGCGGCGCTGCGTACATGAAGCCGCCTGCGCTCCACAGGTTGTTCTTGCCGCGCGGCAGGTTGATCGGGGTCTTCGGGCCGACGTTGCGCTCGAAGCTCTCACCGTAGTTGCCCACGGCCTTGATCGAGCGGGCCAGCCATTCCTTGTCCAGGCCGAGGTGCTTGCCGAGGTCTTCGGTGGAACCCAGCATGCGGCCCACTTGCGGATCGGTGCTCTTCTTCATCTCGTCCACGTTGGCCTGGGTGATGCCGTATTCCTCGCCTTCGATCAGGCCGTTGAGCACCCATTTGGTGACGGCGAAGAACTCGTCGTCACCGCGGCGGATCATCGGGCCCAGAGGCTCCTTGGAGATCAGGTCGGGCAGGATCACGTGATCGGCCGGCACTTTGGCTTCCTTGGCGCGGATCGAGGCCAGGCCCGAGGCGTCGGTGGTGTACGCCTGGCAGCGGCCGGCGAAGTAGGCACCGGTGGAGGCTTCCAGCTTCTCGAACACCACGGCCTTGATGTTGAGCTTGTTGGCACGCGAGAAGTCGGTCAGGTTTTTCTCGGTCGTGGTGCCGGACTGCACGCACACCGTGGCGCCCTTGAGCTGTTTGGCGCTGGTGATCTTGCCCTTGTTGACCAGGAAACCCTGGCCATCGTAGTAGTTCACACCGACGAAGTGCAGACCGAGCGAGGCGTCGCGCGAGAGGGTGTTGGTGGTGTTGCGCGAGAGGATGTCCACTTCGCCGGACTGCAGGGCGGTGAAGCGCTGCTGGGCCGTCAGCGGCACCCACTTGACTTTGGCGGGGTCGCCCAGCAGGGCGGCAGCCACGGCCTTGCAGTAATCCACGTCCAGGCCCGTCCAGTTGCCATTGCTGTCAGCGGCAGAGAAGCCCGCCAGGCCGACGTTCACGCCGCAGACCAGCTGGCCGCGGGCCTTGATGGCGTCCACGGTTTTGCCAGCGTGGGCCGGCAGGCTCATCAGGGCGGCTGCAGCGCCCATTCCCATCACGGTCAATTTCAGGGCATTCAATTTCATCGGTAGCTCCGTTTTGGTCTAAAAGTTGATGATTCGGGCAATGTGCACCAGAAGAAGGCATATCTGGCCCGCAGAGCGACTGTATTACCGCCGTCAGGGCCACGACATCGGGGTTTACGTGGGAAAACTATGCGTAAAAGGTATCACCGTATCGCCTTTGACCCACGTCAAAAACCGTGCTTTGGTACCAGCACGTTCCGTGCCACCTGCCATGCGCGCCAGCGGTCCCAGGCGCGACATGGCTGCTTTTCTTTTTGCAGCGCAGCCCCGTATGCTTGCGTTGAAAAGAAGTACCAGGAGACAAACCGATGAGCCTTGCAAACGCTGCCCCGGCGGCCGTTCACGTTCAGCCGCGCCCCCACCACCGCTTCTGGCCGAAGCGCCTGCCGCACCGCATCAGCCCGCCCGTGACCTCGCTCTGGCACAACCTCGTGGTGAGCGCGCAGCGTTACCCGGACAAGCCGGCACTGGTTTTCTTCGATCAGCAGCTCAGCTACCGCGAACTGCTGACGCAGGCCGAGCGGCTGGCGGGCCACCTGCATGCGCAGGGCGTGCGCGCGGGCGACCGCGTCGTGCTGCTGATGCAGAACTGTCCGCAGTGGATCGTGGCGCACTACGCCATCCTGCGGGCCAACGCGGTGGTGGTGCCGGTGAACCCGATGAACCGGGCCGAGGAGCTCAAGCACTACATCACCGACCCCGACGTGAAGGTCGCGGTCTGCGCCGCCGACCTCGCAGGCGACTTGCTCAAGGCCAACGCCGATCTGCCCGAAGCGCAGCGCCTGTCGCACCTGGTCGTGGCGCACTACCACGACGCCATCGGCCCGCAGGCCGACATCCCGCCCGCGTGGGTCGACTGGCTGGCGAAGCGCCACCCGCTGCCGGCCCTGCCGGGAGGCAGCGTGGCCGACTGGGCCGACGCGCTGGCCAGCAGCCACACCGCACCGGTGCACGACCGCCAGCCCGCCGACCTGTGCGTGCTGCCCTACACCAGCGGCACCACCGGCCTGCCCAAGGGCTGCATGCACACCCACGCCAGCATCATGCACAACGCCGTGGCCTGCAGCCTGTGGACCGGCGGCACACCGGAAAACGTGTCGCTGGTGGTGGTGCCCATGTTCCACATCACCGGCATGGTGGTGGGCATGCACGCGGGCATCTACACCGGCGCCACGCTGGTCATCATGCCGCGCTGGGACCGCGAGCTCGCCGGGCGCCAGATCTCGGCCTGGCGCGTCACGCACTGGAGCAACATCCCCACCATGGTGATCGACCTGCTGGCCAGCCCGCGCTTCGACCAGTACGACCTCTCCAGCCTGGTCTTCATCGGCGGCGGCGGCGCGGCCATGCCGCAGGCCGTGGCACAGCGCCTGTTCGACCAGTTCGGCCTGCGCTACGCCGAGGGCTATGGCCTGACCGAGACCGCCGCGCCCTCGCACAACAACCCGCCCGATGCCCCCAAGCAACAATGCCTGGGCATCCCGTTCCTGAGCACCGATGCGCGCGTGGTAGACCCGGAGACGCTGCAGGAAATGCCCGTGGGTGAGGCGGGCGAAATCATCATCCGCGGGCCCTCGGTGTTTGCCGGCTACTGGAAGCGGCCGGATGCGACCGAGGCGGCCTTCATCGAGTTCAACGGCGAAAAATACTTCCGCTCCGGCGACCTCGGCAAGGTGGACGAGGACGGTTATTTTTTCATCACCGACCGCCTCAAACGCATGATCAACGCCAGCGGCTTCAAGGTCTGGCCGGCCGAGGTGGAGGCGCTGATGTTCCGCCACCCGGCGATCGCCGAAGCCTGCGTGATCAGCACGAAAGACGACTACCGGGGCGAAAGTGTGAAAGCCGTGGTGGTGCTGCGCGACAGCGCGCGTGGCCAGACCAGCGAACAGGACATCCTGGACTGGTGCCGCGAGAACATGGCGGTCTACAAGTGCCCGCGCGTGGTGCAGTTCGTCGAGGCCCTGCCCAAAAGCGGCAGCGGCAAGGTGATGTGGCGCCTGCTGCAGGAGCAGGAACCCGCGGCCTGAAGGGTTGCTGGCCCCTCCGGGCAGGCGCCTTCCCGCACAATCGTCTGCATGACCAACGCCATCTCTCCGCTGCGCCGGCTCTGGCAGCCGCGAATGCCGCTTTTCTGGCTGGTCATCGTGCTCAATCTGATGTCTTCTGCCATGACGTCTGCTTTGATGGTGATGCAGCCCACCGGCGCGATGCGGGGTCTGCTGACCCTGTTCGCCGTGCTCAATACCCTGGCCGGCTGGTGGCTGCTGGCCCGCCTCTGGCGCGAAACCGCGCCCGCTTCACAAGGAGACTCCCATGTTCAAGGCCCTGCTGATCAACAAGACCGATGACGCTGGCTACCACTGCGCGCTCACCGAACTCGACGAGGCGCAACTGCCCGCCAGCGGTGACGTGACGGTGCGGGTGGACTGGTCCACCCTCAACTACAAGGACGGCCTGGCCATCACGGGCAAGTCGCCCGTGGTGCGCAGCTTTCCCCTGGTGCCGGGCATCGATTTCGCGGGCACCGTGACGGCCAGCGAACACCCGCGCTGGAAGGCCGGCGACCGCGTCATCCTCAACGGCTTCGGCGTCGGTGAATCGCACTGGGGCGGCCTGGCGCAAATGGCGCGGGTCAAGGGCGACTGGCTCGTGGCCCTGCCCGACGGTCTGGATGCGCGCTACGCCATGGCCATCGGCACCGCGGGCTACACCGCCATGCTGTGCGTGATGGCGCTGCAGCGGCACTGGGCCGAGGCGGGCGTGAAACCCGGCAGCGGCGAGGTGCTCGTGACTGGCGCCAACGGCGGCGTGGGCAGCATCGCCATCGCGCTGCTCGCGGGCCTGGGCCACACGGTGGTGGCGTCCACCGGCCGGCTGGACGAGGCGGACTTTCTCAAGTCCCTCGGTGCTGCCGAGGTCATCGACCGCAGCACGCTGAGCGCCGCGGGCAAGCCGTTGCAGAAGGAACGCTGGATCGGTGTGGTCGATTCGGTGGGCAGCCACACGCTGGCGAACGCCTGCGCCAGCACGCGCTACGGTGGCGCCGTGGCGGCCTGCGGCCTCGCGCAAGGCATGGACCTGCCGGCGTCGGTGGCCCCGTTCATCCTGCGTGGCGTGACGCTCTACGGCATCGACAGCGTGATGGCACCGCTGGCCCGGCGCGAGGCCGCGTGGGCGCAACTGGCCATCGGCCTGGACCGCAGCAAGCTCGCCGCGATCACGCGCGAAATCGGTCTGGAGGCCGCGATCGGTGCGGCCAGCGACATCCTGGCGGGCCAGGTGCGCGGGCGCCTGGTGGTCAACGTCAACGCCTGAAGATCAGGCGCCGCCTTCTGTCTGCATCGGCACGATGTGCCGGTAGGCGTGCCAGGTGGCGTGGCCGATCACCGGGCCCACGATCAGCAGGCCGAGGAAGACCGGCAGCATGGCCAGGCCGATCAGCACCGTGATCAGCGCGCCCCAGATCAGCATCACACCCGGGTTCTGCAGGCAGGCGCGGATGCTGGTGAGGCCGGCCGACACGGCGTCGGTCTTGCGGTCCATGATCATCGGGATCGAGATCACACTGGTGATGAAGATCAGGCTGGCGAAGAGGCCGCCGACGATGGTGTAGGTGATCAGGAAGCCGATGTTCTCGGGGTTGATCAGCTGCGGCAGCAGCTTCTCGGTCGAGGGCATGGTGTTGAAAGTGACGGCGAACACCACCAACGAAGCCCGGCCCCAGAGCAGTTCCAGGATCAGCAGCACGCCGGCAAAGATGCCCATCGTGCCCTTGGTCGGTCGCCAGGCCTGCAGGGAGGCTCGCAGCGAGGGGCGGTGGTCGTGGGTCTGCATGGCCTTGCTGGCGTCGTACAGACCCAGGCACAGGAACGGTCCCATTAGCAGGAAGCCGGCGCTCAGCGCCAGCACATAGGCCGGGGCGTTCTGGAACACCGCCAGCAGCGCGTGTCCCATGGCGAAGAAACACAGGCCGTAGAACAGGCCGATGCGCGGGCAGCGCTGGAAGTCCTGCCAGCCCAGCTGTAGCCAGCGGATCGGGTCGGAGGGGCGCAGGGTGGCAAGCTGGAGGGCGAACACCGAAGGCCCGCGTTCGGCGTCTTTCTGGCGCTGATCAGCATCCGGGTTCTCGCGCGCCCGATCCTCGCCTTCGACAGCGCTCGCTTGAATGGCTTCGGCCATGGTTGTCTCCTGTAGTGGAAACAATATAAACAAGGCCGAATATTGTTCTTACATGGTTTACCCCATGCATAGTAGGGTCGTTCGGGTTCTGTCCGCATCACCCGCCAGGGCCACGCCCGAGGGGCCTTCTAGAGGTGCGCGTGGGCGGTCGTGCCACCACCCCGGGCGTGTCTGGGCGCTCCGCCGCCAGCGGGCTCGCGGCGCATGTGCAGCGCCAGGGCGGCGTCCAGCGACTGGGTGTGTTTGGCGAACCAGACCGCCAGTTCACCGGCCATTTCACGGACCGCATCCATCTGGCCAGCGCGCGCCATCGCCAGGCCTTCCCGCAGCACGTTGAGGACCACCCGGTGCTGGATGATGTGGTTCTCGGCCGCGGAGAAGCGGGTTTTTCGCATCCAGTCGTCCTCCCGACCGAAATGCTCCACGGTGTGATCCACGACCGCGGCCCAGGCCTGCGGCAGGGTGGCGTCGGGTGCACTTTGTGCCAGCGCCAGCAGGTCCACAAACTCGCGGTGCACGCCGTCCATGGGCTCAAAATCCAGCAGCAAAGCGTCGGACCATTCAACAGTGTTCATATCAACCTCCTTGACTTTGCCAACAGCTTGACAGCGTGCAAACGGCCGCGTTTTGATCCAGCGCAGAAACTCCGCAGGGCCCACCGCGGGTGAACCCGGATGCGGATGCGGGCACAGCCGGCACCGTTACACTGCCCCGCCATGACCACCAGTGCTTTCCCTCCACCCTGTGTGCCCCTTGACGGGCTTGATGCCGCCCTGCAATCGCAGGGCTTTGCGCTGATCGCAGCCGCCGATGTGCGGCGGTGGCTACCGGCCGACGCGGCCGAGCTCGATGCGCTGCACGCCGGCTGGGATCACCTGCCGGCTGACGCCTTCCTGAAGGACGGCGGGCACTACCGGCGCCGGCGCCACAGCTGCTTCGTGGTCGATGGCCAGTCGGTGCAGCAGGCGCCGCACCGCGCCCACTGGCAACCGCTGGAATACAACGCGCTGCACGGCGGCATGCAGCGGATGTTCGAGCCCATGCAGCCCGAGCTCGTGGCACTGCCTGTGTGGAGCCGCCTGCTGACGCGGGTGGGCGAGGCGGTGTGTGCCCTGCGCGGAACGCAGCCCTGGTTTGTCGAGGCGCATCCGTTCCGCATCGACACCACCGACGGCATTGGCCGGCCCACGCCCGAAGGCGCACACCGCGACGGCGTCGATCTGGTGGCGGTGTTCATGCTCGGGCGCCACCGCATCAAGGGCGGTGAGAGCCGGGTGTTCGAGGCCGACGGCCCCAGCGGCCAGCGCTTCACGCTCACCGAACCCTGGTCGCTGCTGCTGCTGGACGATGCCCGCGTGATCCACGAGACCACGCCGATCCAGCCGCTGGTGAACGGCGAACTCGGCTGGCGCGACACACTGGTACTGACCTACCGCTCGGGAGGCTTCCAGGGCGAATGAAACCGCGCCGCCTCAGGCACCCACGCGCTGCTTGCGCCGCCACGCCGCCGGCGGGTGGCCCACGCTGCGTTTGAACGCGCGGGAGAAGGCGGCCTCGGAGTCGTAGCCCACCTCCTGCGCGATCGTTGCAACCTTGGTGTCGCTGTTGCGCAGCAGGCCGGCGCCCAGCTGCATGCGCCAGCCCGTGAGGTATTGCATCGGCGGTTGCCCGGCGAGTTCGACGAAACGCTCGTGCAGCGCCGAACGCGACAGCCCGGCCTCGCGCCCCAGTTCGTCGATCGTCCACGGATGGGCCGGCTTCTCGTGCATGAGGTGGATCGCCCGCCCCACATGGCGATCGCGCAGCGCAGCGAACCAGCCCGAGGCGCCGCTGGGCAAGGATTCCAGGTGGCGCCGTGCCGCGTCGACAAACACCATTTCGCTGACCCGCTCCAGCACCGCGGCGCTGCCGGCGCGGCTCTCGCGCGATTCCGCCACCGCCTGGTCCAGCAACTGCGCCACCCAGGCACCCAGGCCGCCGGACGCCAGATGCAGCAGGCGGGGCAGCGACGAAATCAAGGGGTTGAAGGGCAGCAGGTCGCAGGCGATGAAGCCGCAGACGATGACCGATTGCGCTTCGTCGGCCGGGATCGCCGCACCCGGGCGCAACACGCCGCGGTGGTACGCCACCGCGATGGGCTTGGGGTCGTTGCGGGTGGTGAAGCGCCAGTCGCTGCGGTCTTCCTGCGCATGCATGCCCGGCGCGCTGGAGATGACGTGTCCGTCGCCGCGCGGGAACATCACAATGTCGCCTTGCGCCAGCCGCACCGGCGGCTCGCCGTCGGTGGCGGCCCAGCCCGCGCCCCGGACGATGAGGTGGTAGGCCAGCACGTGTTCGGCACCCGGCATCAGGGCGCGCGCCAGATCGGGTGAGGCCGGCGTTTCCGCGGCCCACTCGTCGCCAAAACTCACGTAGTAGAAGACCGCTCCGCGCAGGCGCACGCTGCGCAGCACGTCGGACAAGGGATCGTGGTGCATGGTCAGGGCCTCCACATCCGGAGCCGCGATCAAACGGGGTGGACCCCCGGCCAAGGTCGCGGTTGACCAGACGCATTCCAGGACGAACAGACAAGTCTGAAGGACGCCCGGAGAAGCGTCAATGCCCCGCTTTCCGAAGAATGGGCCCGTCGCCGCAAACCCGCGCCGATGCCCCTCACTTCCACAGGAGACAAACCCATGAACACCGTACTCGACAAACCCGTTCCCGACTACGCCGCCATCAAACAGCGCCAGCAGGCCACCTGGGCCAGCGGCGACTACGCCGCCATCGGCACCACCTTGCAGATCGTCGGCGAAACGCTGGCCGAAGCGGCCGACGTGCGCGCCGGCGAGCGCGTGCTCGACGTGGCAGCCGGCAACGGCAACGCCTCGCTGGCCGCCGCGCGGCGCCACGCGCAAGTCACCTCGACCGACTATGTGCAGGCGCTGCTGGCCAAGGGCCACGACCGCGCAGTCGCCGAGGGCCTGAACATCCGGTTCCAGCACGCCGATGCCGAGGCCCTGCCGTTCGCCGACGCCAGTTTCGACGCCGTGCTCTCCACCTTTGGCGTGATGTTCACGCCCGAACACCAGCGCGCCGCCAGCGAGATGCTGCGCGTGCTGCGCAGCGGCGGCCGCATCGGCCTGGCGAACTGGACCCCGGGCGGGTTCATCGGCCGCCTGTTCAGGCTCATCGGCGCCCACGTGCCGCCACCGGCCGGGGTGGCTTCGCCGCTGCTCTGGGGCACCGAATCGCACATCGTCGAGCTGTTCGGCTCACACGCGGCGCAGATCCGTTGCGAGCACCGCCACTTCAACTTCCGCTACCACTCGGCGGCGCACTGGGTGCAGGTGTTCCGCGAACTCTATGGCCCCACGCACAAGGCCTTTGCTGGACTCGATGCCCAGGGCGCGCAGTCGCTCGAACGCGCGATCACGGCGCTGCTGGAGGAACTGAACGTTGGCGGTCCGCAGTCGCTGGTGGTGCCCAGCGAGTACCTTGAAATCGTCATCACCAAACAATGAACTTTGCCATTGGAGATCCGCATGAACACCCCACTTTCACGTCACGCGCTGGTGGCTTCGTTGATCGCCACGGCAGCGCTGCAGGCGCATGCCGACACCATCACCGACTGGAACCTGCGGGCCAACGCGCTGCTGGCCGATTCACAGCTCGGCACGCCGCCCGCGATCCGCGCCATGGCGATCGTGCAGACCGCGGTGCACCAGGCGCTGGATGGCTTGCCGCCGCGGGTGGCCACCACGAAGCCGGCGGTGGACGCCGCGGTGGCCGTGGCGCACCGCACCACCCTGATGCAGCTGCTCCCGGGCCAGCGGGCAGGCATCGATGCCGCCGTGCAGGTCGCGCTGTCGGCCATCCCGGAGGGGCCGGCCAAGGCCGCCGGCATGGCCGCGGGTGAACGCGCCGCGGCCGCCGTGCTGGCCGCCCGCGCCGGCGATGGCGCGGGTGCGCCCGAAAGCTACCGGCCGCATGCCGCCGCGGGCGCCTATGTGCCGACCGCCTTGCCGGCCGTGCCCCAGTGGGCGCAGCGAAAACCCTGGCTGATGTCGGGCGCGGCGCAGTTCCGCCCCGGGCCGCCGCCGTCGCTGACCAGCGATCAATGGGCGCGTGACTACAACGAGGTGAAGTCGCTGGGCGAGCGCTCGGGCGGCCGGCGCAGCGCCGAGCAGACCGACGCCGCGCGCTTCTGGGCCTATTCGATGCCCGCGATCTACCACGGTGTCGTGCGGTCGGCCGTCGACCAGCCCGGGCGCGATCCGGCCCGCAATGCCCGCCTGTTCGCCGCGGTGGCGCAGGCCATGGACGACGCCGTGATCGGCGTGATCGACGCCAAGTACCACCACCATTTCTGGCGCCCCGTCACCGCGATCCGCAATGGCGATACCGACGGTCACGCGGCGACCGAGCGCGTGGCCGGCTGGGCGCCGCTCGTCGACACACCGATGCACCCCGAGTACCCGAGTGCCCACAGCAGCCTCGCCAGCGCGGTCGGCACGGTGCTCGACGCCGAGTTCGGTGCCGGTACGTTGCCCGTTCTGAGCACCACGAGCCCGAGCGCCAAGGGCGTGGTGCGGCAATGGAAGCGCACCGACGATTTCATTCGCGAGGTCTCGGAAGCCCGCATCCATGGCGGCCTGCACTACCGCTTCTCCACCGACGCCGGCGAGGCCCTGGGCCGCCAGGTGGGCCGGCTGGCGGTCGAACAATTGCTGCGGGAGGCGCCGTGATGAACCGGCTGTTCGTGAACCCGTCTTCACCCGAGGAGCGCTGACATGCACCACCACACCATCGAGACCGATTACCTCGTCGTGGGCGCGGGCGCCATGGGCATGGCCTTTGTCGACACCCTGATCGATCAATCCGACGCCACCGTGCTGATGGTGGACCCGCACCCGCAGCCCGGTGGCCACTGGAACGACGCCTACCCGTTCGTTCGGTTGCACCAGCCCTCGGCCTGGTACGGCGTCGCTTCGACCCCGGTGGACGAGGCGGTGCCCGACCCGTCCGGCTACGGGCGCGGCGCCACCGGCGCCGCGGTGCTGGCCTATTTCGCGCGGCTGATGCGCGAGCGCTTCCTGCCGACCGGCCGGGTGCGCTGGTTCCCGAGCCATCAATACCGCCAGGGTGACGATGGCTCGCACCGCATTGTGTGCCTGGCCACCGGGGCGGAGCAGGTGGTGAAGGTGCGCCGCAAGCGGGTCGACGCCACCCACGCCCGCACCGAGGTGCCGTCGGTGCGCCGGCCCGCCTACGGGCTGGCCGATGCATCGCGCCTGGCCAGTTGCCGCAGCTTCAGCGGACCTATGCGCACTACACGGTGGTCGGATCGGGCAAGACCGGCATGGACGCCTGTCTCTGGCTGCTGGACAGCGGGGTACCGGCGTCGCGCATCCGCTGGATCATGCCCCGCGACGCCTGGGTGCAGGACCGCGCCAACTTGCTGCCGGGGCCGGAGCACTTCGAGCTGAGCATGCGCCGCACCATCGACCAGTTCGAGGCGATCGCCGAAGCCGCCTCGCTGCCCGACCTGTGGGTGCGCCTGGAGCAGCGTGGGGTGCTGATGCGCCTGGATCCGGCGGTGGAGCCGACGACCTTCCGTTGCGCCATCGCCTCGCGCGAAGAGATGACCCAGTTGCGGCGCATCCACGACGTGGTGCGGCTCGGCCGGCTGCGCTCGGTCGAGCGCTCGCACCTGGTGCTGGAGCAGGGTGTGATCGGCGCCCACGCGGACACGCTCTACATCGATTGCAGCGCCGCGGCCCTGCACCCAGCCCCATCGGTGCCGGTGTTCGATGGCGACCGGATCAACCTGCTGATGGTCAGCTGGTGCCGGCCGCTGTTCAGCGCGGCCCTGATCGCCCAGGTTGAAAACACGGTGAGCGATGAAGCCGAGCAGAATGCCTTGTGCGAACCGGTGCCGGTGCCCGAGCGGCCGTCCGACTGGCTGGTCCAGTGGGCCGTGACCCTGAAAAACGCCCAGCGCTGGCGGCAACAGCCGCAGGTTGACGCCTGGCTGAAAAACAGCCGACTCAACACCGTCGGCGTGCTGCTGGACGGTGCCGGTCCCGTCGACCCCGCCCAGCTGGACCTGTTGCGGTTGAGCGGGGCCAAGGCCCAGGCGGCGGTGCCAAACCTGCGCAGGCTGATGGCCAGTTTGCACTCGCCTGGTGCGGACACGGAGGCCAGAGGCGGGCGGCCAGCGCGCCCGGACCCCGTCGTCCCGTGACCCCGCAGGCAGTCAGGCGGGCCGGCTGCGCCGGCTCCGCGGCTCAGCGCGCGGGGCGGTCGGCCCAGTGGTGGGCCTGGCGTGCGGTGGGCGTCACACCACCGGCGCGCTGTTCGGCGTAGGCGCGGATGTGGGCCGGCAGGCGGGCAAGCAGCCAGCGCAAGGCCAGGGGCACGATGACCAGGTCGTCCAGCGCGCCGATCACGGGCAGCACATCGGGGATCAGGTCGATCGGCGAGACAAGGTAGAGCACCAGCGCGACCGTGCCGGCCTTGAGCCAGCCCGGCGATTCGGGATGGCCCAGCGCATACCAGAGCCGTTTCGCGTCACCGCGCACGGTCAGCCAGATCACCGAGAGTCGTTTCCACATCGCAGCACCTCTTCAAGGACAGAACGGGTTGGAGGCGGGGGGGTAAGCCAAAGTTCGCTGAGTGCAGGCACGCGGACAAGACGAACAGACGGTCGCGTGTTTTCCAGCACACGCCGTGGAACCGGCTTCGCCGGGCCACAGGGCGTGGTCCCCCCTCCGGGGGGAAGCCGCGCAGCGGCGCAGGGGGGCCTCACCGTCGTATTGCGTTGGGGAAATACAGGGCCGTCAGGCTGCGGCTGTGCACCGGCGAAAAGTCGTCGGCCACGGCGCTGGCGCCGCTGCCGTAGCGGCGCCACTCGCGCACCCAGTACAGGTGGTCGCAGACCTCCAGCAGGCCGATGGTCTCGCGGTCGCCGATCAGGATGCCGTGTGCGCGCAGGGCCAGGCGCTCCTTGGCCTCGCGCAGCTGCTGCAACGTGGCGGGGGTGACGCCGAACTCGCCGTCGCTCACCACCAGCAGGTCGGCCTCGTGCCAGCCGGCGGTCTGCACCAGGGCGATGGCGCGCTCGATCGGCGTCTGCACGTCGGTGCCGCCGTCGAAGCTCTGGCCCATCAGGTCGAGCAGGTGCTCCAGCCCGGTGGCGTCGAGCGTCAGGTCGCGCTCCAGCAGTTCGCTCGGGCCGCCGAAGGCCAGCAGTCGGCAGCGGCGCTGGCCGGCGTGGGCGCTGCGCAGCGCCTGCAGCACGCAGGCCTTGGCCACGTTTTCCGGCGCGCCGCGCATGGAACCCGAGGTGTCGAGGCAGATGATCAGCGGGCCACGCCCGGCGTGGGTGGGCGCCTGCCGGTGTGGCCGGTGTTCGGGCAAAGGCAGCGGTCGCCGCGAAGTTTCGCGGGCGCGGTCGTCGTAGGTCAGCAGCTGGGCTTCGGCGAAGCGCGCGCGCCAGAGCCGGTGCAGCACGGGGTGGGTCAGGTTCAGGCTCTCGCTGCCGGCCATGCGCGCCAGGTTGCGCGAGCGGCGCACCCCGTCCACCGCAGTGGGCTCTGGGCGGCGCTCTTCTTCGTCGGCCTGGCGTTGCGCGGCCTGCGCATCGGGCGACGGATCGGGTCGGACGGTGCGCGCCGGCGGGCGCTGCCGGTGTGTGTCGCGGCGGCCCACGCCGTCGATGAAGCTGGCCAGCGCGGGCAGGCGCTGCAGCAGCTGGCCGATGCGCCGCGCTTCCTGCCATTCGCGCCGGTTGAGCTGGCCGGCGAGGTCGTCCCAGCGCAGGTGCGCCAGATCGCCGAGCGACTGCAGCAGCGCCAGCACCTCGTCCCAGCCCTGGCGCTGCACGTCCCAGCTGTCGCGGAAGCTGGCCTGCATGCGGGCCACCGCCTGCGCGCGCGGTTCGTCCGCCGGGCGGTCGATCAGGCTGTCCAGGTGCCACAGCAGGCTTTGCAGCACCTGCCGGGTGAGTGGTGCACTCTGGCGCGTGAGGGTGAGCAGGTCCAGCTCGGCCAGCAGCGGGCGCAGCGCCTGCGTGGCGGCGGCGTCGCCGAAGTCGTGCGCCGGGTCGGGCAGGGCGCCGTCCATGAGCGCGCGCTCCCAGTGGGCCAGTTCCGGCAGGCGGCGCGTGGCCGGGCCGCTGCTGCACACCACGGCCCAGCGCCAGAGTTCGCGCGGCAGGGCGTTCAGGTGGTGGTAGGGCCAGTCGGGAAAGCTCAGCCCTTCGACAGGCTCAGGCCGAACGGTGGCCGTTGGCGCGGTGTCGACCGACCCGCCCGTTCGGGCTGAGCCTGTCGACGCCTTCATGGGGATTCCCAGTGCACCGGCGCCGGTGCGTTGGCGGTGGCCTCTGCGTCCACCGGCAGGTCTGCAAAACCGTTGCGGGTGGACTGGTGTTGCGCACACAGACCCGCCAGCCGACCACAGCGCTCGGCGTGCGCGGCTTCGATCTGCAGCAGCCAGCTCGGGGGCAACCAGTCGTGCGACCGCGCCTCGGCCAGCACCGCGTGCGCCACCGCCAGCCACTCGCCGTGCAGCGCCAGCAGCCGCTCCAGCAACTCATCACATTGCGCCACGCGGGCGGCGATGTGCACGGGGCTGTAGTGGCGCTGGGCGCGCGCGCTGGTGATGCGCACCATCTCGCTTTCTTCGCCCGGGCGGGTGATGGCGCGCGCCAGCGCCAGCTTGCCGGCGCTGTCGTCCTGCGCGTCGGGCGGGGCGCGGCGCTCGGTGTCGAGCTGCGACTCAAAGGCCTGCACCGCGCGTTCCAGCCCGTCGATCGGCAGTGGTGCGGTCTGGGCGACCCGGTGCAGGAACAGTGTGGTCCAGGCTGGCACCTGTGCCGGGTCGGCGGCCAGCGCATAGGGCAGCAGCCAGAGGTCCCAGGGGCTGACCTCGCCGGCCCCGCGGCTGGCGGCCTGCAGTTGCAGCAGGGCCACGAGCTGGCGCCAGCGGCGGTCCGACACGGTCTGTGCGGTCTGGCTCGCGTGCTGCCGGGCCTGCAGCAGCAGCGCCAGCGCCGCTTCACCCAGGGCGACTTGCGGCGCGCGCTCGCGCAGGGCCTGCACCATGGCCGGGTCGATCAACGCCTCGGCCGGGGTGTCGCCTGCGGCTGTCGCGTCGGCCAGAAGCAGGGCAGTGAAGTGCGCGTCGTCCACCGGCTGCACCGGCACGCGCAGCAGGAAACGGTCGTAGAACGCGAGCAGGCTGTCGTCCTGCGGCTGTTCGTTGCTGGCGCCCACCAGGCACACCAGCGGCACCGGCAGGCGCTGGCTGCCGTTGTCGAACTGGCGCTCGTGCAGCAGGCCGAGCAGGGTGTTGAGGATGGCGGAGTTGGCCTTGAACACCTCGTCGAGAAACGCCACTTCGGCGCTCGGCAGGTAGCCCTCGGTCAGGCGCTCGTAGCGGTCGTCTTCCAGCGCGCGCAGCGAGAGCGGGCCGAACAGCTCTTCGGGCACGGTGAAGCGGGTGAGCAGGCGCTCGAAATAGTGCGCGCCGGGCAGCAGGCGCTGCAGGCGGCGCGCGAGTTCACTCTTGGCCGTGCCGGGCGGGCCGAGCAGCAGCACGTGCTCGCCCGCGAGGGCCGCCAGCAGCAGCGCGCGGGCGGCCACGTCGCGCTGCAGCAGGCCCTTCTCAAGTTCCGCGATGGCCGCTGACCATCGCATGGATCACACCCTCTCGAAGATGGCGGCGATGCCCTGGCCGCCGCCGATGCACATGGTCACCAGCGCGTAGCGACCGTTGATGCGCTGAAGTTCGTACAAGGCCTTCACGGTGATCAGCGCGCCGGTGGCACCGATGGGGTGGCCGAGCGAAATGCCCGAACCATTGGGGTTGACCTTGGCCGGGTCGAGGCCGAGTTCCTTGCTCACGGCGCAGGCCTGGGCGGCAAAAGCCTCGTTGGCTTCGATCACGTCCATGTCGTTGACGGTGAGGCCGGCTTTCTGCAGCGCCAGGCGCGAGGCCGACACCGGGCCGATGCCCATGATCTTGGGGTCCACGCCGGTGTGGGCGTAGGCCACCAGGCGCGCCAGCGGCTTGGCGCCACGGGCTTTGGCCGCACCGGCTTCCATCAGCATCACGGCTGCGGCGGCGTCGTTGATGCCCGAGGCGTTGCCGGCGGTCACGGTGCCGTTTTCCTTCACGAACACGGGCTTGAGCTTGGCCATGTCTTCGAGCTTGCAGTTGGGGCGGAAGTGCTCGTCGGTGGCGTAGGCCACTTCGCCCTTCTTGCTCTTGAGCATGACCGGCACGATCTGGTCCTTGAAGTAGCCGGCTTCGGTGGCGCGTTGTGCGCGGTTGTGGCTTTCGACGGCGAGGGCGTCCTGCATCTCGCGCGTGATGCCGAACTGGGCAGCCACGTTTTCGGCCGTTACGCCCATGTGGATGGTGTGGAAGGGGTCGTGCAGCGCGCCGACGACCATGTCGACCATCTTGGTGTCGCCCATGCGTGCGCCCCAGCGGGCCGAGAGGCTGGCGTAGGGGCCACGGCTCATGTTCTCGGCGCCGCCACCGATGGCGATGTCGCAGTCGCCGAGCAGGATCGCCTGGCTGGCCGAAATGATGGCCTGCAGGCCGGAGCCGCACAGGCGGTTGACGTTGAACGCAGGCGTGCCTTCGGCGCAGCCGCCGTTGACCGCGGCGACGCGGGAGAGGTACATGTCCTTGGGTTCGGTGTTGACCACGTGGCCGAACACCACATGGCCGACGTCCTTGCCGTCCACGCCGGCACGGGCCAGCGTTTCCTTGACGACCAGTGCCGCCAGCTCGGTGGGCGGCGTGTCCTTGAGGCTGCCGCCATAGGTACCAATGGCGGTGCGGGCAGCGCTGACAACAACAACTTCTCGGCTCATGTTCATCTCCTGTGTGTGGTGGGGTGTGATGGGTGGTGACCTGCCCCGGCAGGGTGGTGATCACCGGATCAACACCACATGGTATGCGCGGCAGGCTTACACCGGGCTTGTCGGCTGTCAAATCGGGCGCACCCGTCCGTCGCGAACGCTCAGAACACCTGGCGTGCCAGCACCGGCAGGCGGTCGCCGGCAGCGGGCCGGGTGACGAAGACCTCGCCCATGGCCAGAGACGCTCCCGTGAGTGCCGAGATGTTGACCTGGTGCGTCACCAGCATGAGGTTCTTCGGTGCCGCCAGCCCGCGAACCGCGCGCAACACTTCGAGGGTCTGTGCCGGGCCGGTGGCGTCGTTGAAAAAGGAATTGATCGGCGCCCAGACCGTGTGGCGGCCGAAGGCGAGTTCGGCGGTTTCGGTGCAGCGGCACCAGGCGCTGGAGCGCACTTCGTCGATTGGCACGCTTTCGCGGGTGAACGCCGCGCCGACCCGGCGCGCCTGCTCGCGGCCGGCTTCACTCAGGTTTCGCTGGGTGTTGCACTGGTCGAGCCGGAAGCCCGGCGGGTCGCCGATGCCGGGTTCGGTGAGTGCGTGGCGCATGAGCACCACGCAACCACCGCGGCGCAGCAGGGCCCAGAAGTCGCCGCTGCCTTGTGCGGCGGCCCCCATCGGCAAGCTGGCGGCGCCCAAGCTGAGCAGTGAGCCGGTGAACTGGCGACGTGACAAATGGGCCATGGGGGCTCCCGGCAGGGCGGCCGCTGGGGGAGTCAGTCCCGCACGTCGGCCACCGGTTGGTCTCCGAAGTCGGGCCGCTGGAGCCAGGCCAGGACCTGGCGGGCGGCGTCCGGTGGACTTGAGAGCTGGCCCTGGCGCTGGAGTTCCACGAAGCGCTGCAGGTCGGGGAAGGCGGCGGGGTCACCGGCGCGCAACTGCACCTGCATGTCGGTGTCGATCACGCCGGGCGCCAGCGAGACCAGCCTGGCGCCGTGTTCGCGCTGCGCTTCGTCGAGCGCGCTGCAGCGGGTGAAGTGGTCCAGCCCGGCCTTGGCGGCGCAATACGGCGCCTGCGCGGCCATGGGGCGGCGGCCCAGGCCGGAAGAAATGTTGAGCACCTTGCGCGGGCCGCGCCAGCCGCCATCGACCCAGGCGCCGGTGGCGCGCAGGAAGGCCGCGGTGAGCTGCATGGGGGCTTCGAGCCCGACGCGCAGCGCATTGGCCAGTTGATCGGGCGGGCAGGCGTCCAGCGGCCCGATGGGCGGGATGACGCCGGCGTTGTTGATCAGCGTGGCGCTGGCCAGGCTGGGCGCGTCGAGCTGCGCCAGCCAGTTTTGCAGACGCTCGGCCGCGGCCAGGGTGTCGGCCAGGTCGATGCGCCATTGCAGCAGCGTGGCGCCGCGCTGGCTCGCGAGTTCGGTGAGTTCGGCGCTGGACTGGCGCGACAGGCACAGCAGCACCCGCCCCGGTGCGATGAGTTGTCGGGCCATGGCCAGGCCCATGCCGCGCGAGGCGCCGGTGAGGATGAAGAGGTCGTGCATGGCAAGGCGCCTCAAAAAGGACAGGTTGATTCGAAACGCATCTGTGCGCCGGTGACCGGGTGCGGGATGCGCAGTGCCCGCGCGTGCAGCAGCATGCGGTCCACCGCCCCGGTGGGCGCCGCGTAGAGCGGGTCGCCGACGATGGGGTGGTCAATCGCCTGCAGGTGCACACGCAACTGGTGCGAGCGGCCGGTGACGGGTTCCAGGTCGAGCCGCGTGGTGCCCGGCAGGGGCGCCGGTTCGGCGGCGAGGCGCCAGTGCGTCACGCTGGGTTTGCCGTGTTGATGGTTCACGGCGCTGCGCGGGCGGTTGAGCCAGTCCAGCAGCAGCGGCAGGTCGATCGTGTTCCAGCCGTTGTCCGGTTGGGGGTTGGTCAGAACCCCGTTGACCACGGCCACGTAGCGTTTGTGCACACGGCGTTGCTCGAAGGCCAGGCCCAGGGCGCGCTGGGCTTCGATGCCCCGGCCCATGACCACGAGGCCGGAGGTGGCCATGTCCAGCCGGTGCACCACCAGTGCGTCGGGGTAGGCGGCCTGGGCGCGCGCGCTCAGGCAATCCTGCTTGTCTTCGCCGCGCCCGGGAACGGCCAGCAGCCCGGCGGGCTTGTCCAGCACCAGCAGGGCCTCGTCGGCGTACAGCACCTGCAGCCCGGCCGGGATCGCCGCCGGCGTGGCTTGCGGGCCGGGTGGCTGCGCGGTGGCGGTGTCGCTCACGGCGCGGGGCCAAGCGCCTGGCGCAACTCGTCGGCGTCGATGCTGCGTGCAGCGCCGAAACCGGCCACCTGGCGCGCGCCGCCCGGCACCAGGCGCAGGAAGCGGAAATCGCCCAGCGCCGTCATGGGTTCGGCCTCGGGAAAGCGCGCCAGGTAGGCCTCGCGCGCGGCTCCGTGCGCAGCGCTGCCGGGCTCGCAGGGCAGGGCGTTCACGTCCAGCGTCACGCGGGGCAGCGCATGCACCGGTTCGCCCGCGACTTCGGCCTGGCAGACCATGAGCGAGGCGCGCGGTTGGCGCTGCAGGTTGCGCGTGTGTGCGGCCAGGTCGCTGACGTGGATCACCAGTTCGCCGGCCAGCGGCAACACGGCGAACGGCACCATGGACACGAAGGGTGCGCCGGTTTCGTCGAGCGTGCCGAGCGCGGCGATGCGCTGTGAGGCGAGCAGTTCGCGCAGCGCGGCGGTGAGGCGGGGTTCGTGCGCCATGACGTGTTCAGCGCACCTCGATGTCGGCGCGCCGGTTGCGCGGTTCGACCACTTCGTCGTCGGTGGGCACCAGGGGCTCGCGTTCACCGCGGCCCACGGCCTCGATCCGGTCAGCGTTGAAGCCCCGCTCGACCAGCAATGCGCGCACCGCCTGCGCCCTTTGCAGCGAGAGCGCGTCGTTGGCTTCGAGCGGACCCTGGCGGTCGGTGTGGCCGGTCACGATGATTTCACCTCCCGAGCGTGACTGCGCGTTGCGGATCACGGCTTCGAGACGGGTCAGGGACTCCGGTGTCAGTGCCGAGGTGCCGGGATCAAATTCCAGCGTGAAGCGCTCGGCGGGCGGCGGCTGCAGTGCCAGCAGTTGCGGATGCCGCTCGCGCACCGCTTCGGCGGTGGTGGTGGCCAGGCTCAGGTCGCCGCTGCGACCGACCTCGGCCACCTGGTAGGGCTGGTCGATGCGTTGGGAACCCTTGCTGGTGCTTACCTCGACCGCACTGGCCTTGCCGCTGGCCTGGGGCAGCAGCGTCACACGTGTGGTGGGCGCGCAGGCCGTGAGCCAGGCGATCACGGCCAGGGACAGGCCGGTCAGGGTGTGTCGAATGGGCATCAGGTGGGTCATTGGGCGGCCTGCGCTTCCACGATGAAGTCGGTGCCACGCACGCCGACCACCGAGGTGGGTGTGTTGACCTTGAACAGCTCCGGGTTGATGCGGGCCAGCAGCCCGGTGACCACGCGCACGGAACCCCGCAGCAGGTCGAGCACGAAGTTGCCTTGCTGGGTGGTCGAATCGAACTGGAACCGGCTCAGATCGATGGCGGTGTTCGGGCCCATGGTCAGGACCGTGCCGTCCTTGAGCGTGATCGTGGCAGCTCCGTCCTTCCCGGTGCTGATGCGCTCATTGACGTTCACGCCGTCGCCTGGCGCGGGCACGCGCTGGGCACCGGGTCGCCCGGTTCGGGTATCGCCCTCGATCTGTTTGAAGGTGCCCACGCGGGCGCCGTCCGTTGCGGCGGGCACCGGGGGCTGTGCGGTCGTTGCGGGCGGGGTGGCCTGCGCGAAGCAGAGCGAGGTCGCTGCCAGCAGGCCGGTCGCCAGGGGCAGGACGGGAAACAGTCGCATGGGGGTCATCTCCGGAGGGCAAAAAAAACCGAACGGACAATGGTACCGGAGGCGCGTCCGCAGCCGCAAGCGGGGCCCGATAGAATGGAAACCCGCCCCAAACGGCCCCGCCGTACCGCTTCCACGGGTCGCCGCCCACCCCATTCCCATGATCCTTTTGCTCGCGCCCATGGAAGGCCTGCTCGACGCGACGCTGCGCGATGTGCTGACGCGCACGGGCGGTATCGACCGCTGCGTGAGCGAATTCATCCGCGTGACCAACACGCTGCTGCCCGAGCGCGCCTTCGTGCGGGTGGTGCCCGAGCTGCTCAACGGGGGGCGCACGCGCTCGGGGGTGCCGGTGCGGCCACAGCTGCTGGGTTCCGATCCGGTCTGCCTGGCCGACAACGCCGCCCGGCTCGCCGGGCTGAGCCCGTTCGGGGTGGACCTCAATTTCGGCTGCCCGGCCAAGACGGTGAACCAGAGCCGCGGCGGCGCGGTGTTGCTGGACGAACCCGAACTGATCGGCTGCATCGTGTCTGCGGTGCGCCGGGCCGTGCCGGCCCACGTGCCGGTGTCGGCCAAGATGCGCCTGGGCTTCAACGACGACCAGCGCGCCGAGGATTGTGCGCAGGCGATCGCCGAAGCCGGTGCCGACGAACTGGTGATCCACGCCCGCACCAAGGCCCATGGCTACCGGCCCCCGGCTTACTGGGAGCGCATCGCCCAGGTGCGGGAATCACTGCCTTCGGGGGCCATGCAGGTGATCGCCAACGGCGAAATCTGGAGCGTCGCCGAAGCGGTGCGCTGCCGCGAAGTGAGCGGTTGTGATGCGCTCATGATCGGCCGTGGTATGGTGACCGATCCGGGCCTGGCGCTGGCCATCAAGGGGCAGGGCGGCGTTCCCTGGGGCGAGGTGGCGCCTCTGCTGGCGGTGTTCTGGCAGCAGGTGAGCGGCCGTGTCGAGCGCCGCCACCGCGCCGGGCGCCTGAAGCAGTGGCTCAACTACCTGCGCAAGCGTTATCCCGAAGCCCAGACCGCGTTCGACGAGCTGCGCTGCTGCAACGATCCGCCGCAGATCGATGCCTGGTTGCACGCCAGCACGGGGCTGGCCGCGGTGCGGGAGACCCCCGTCGCGCCGGTGGCGCGCCGTTTCCTACCCGAGAACCGCATGCCCGTGCCGCCAGCGGAAATGGCCCAGCCGTGTTAAGTTCCGGCCCCGGACCCGATAACCACCCCCTGTATGACTTCACTGGAACAACGGCTGCAAGCGCTTGGCACCGAGCGCCTGCGTGGCATGCGCCGCGGTCTTGAAAAAGAGAGCCTGCGCGCCCAGGCCGATGGCAAGCTCGCGCTCACGCCGCACCCGGTGGCGCTGGGCAGCGCGCTCACGCACCCGCACATCACCACGGACTACAGCGAGTCGCAGCTGGAGCTGATCACTGGGGTGCACGACAGCGTCGAAACCTGCCTGCAACAGCTCACCGAAATCCACCAGTACACGGTGCGCAGCCTGAAGGCGGCCGGGGACGAAATGCTCTGGGCCTCCAGCATGCCCTGCGGCCTGCCGACCGACGAGACCATTCCGCTGGGCCGCTATGGGTCGTCCAACGTCGGGCGCGCCAAGAGCGTCTACCGCATGGGCCTGGGCCACCGCTACGGCCGGCGCATGCAGACGATCTCGGGCATCCACTACAACTGGTCGCTGCCGGGCGTGGACAACGATGGGTATTTCGCGCTCATCCGCAACTTCCGCCGCCACGCCTTTTTGCTGCTCGCGCTGTTCGGGGCCTCGCCCGCCCTGTGTTCCAGCTTCGTCGAAGGCCGCCAGCACGAGTTGCTGCCGCTGGGCAGCAGCGGCAGCCTGCACATGCCTTACGGCACCTCGCTGCGCATGGGTCGTCTGGGCTACCAGAGCGAGGCGCAGGCCACGCTGGACGTGAGCTACAACGGGCTCGAAGGGTATGCCGCCTCGCTGCACGATGCACTCACCCGGCCATGGCCGGCCTACGAAGCGGTGGGCATCCGCAACCCGGGTGGCGACTACAACCAGCTCGCCACCACGCTGCTGCAGATCGAAAACGAGTTCTACGGCACGATCCGGCCCAAGCGCGTGATCTACCCCGGTGAACGCCCGCTGCACGCGCTGCGCGAACGCGGCGTGGAATACGTCGAGGTGCGGTTGATGGACCTCGACCCGTTCGAGCCCATCGGCATCGGCGCACCCACCTTGCGTTTTCTCGACGTGTTCCTGATGCACTGCCTGCTCAGCGACAGCCCCCCCGACACGCCGGACGAAATCCACGAGCTCAAGTACAACCAGCACCTCACCGCCGCGCGCGGACGCGAGCCTGGCCTCTGTCTGTGGCGCAAAGGGGAAAGCGTGGGCCTGCAACAGTGGGGCATCGAGCTGATCGATCAGCTGGCGCCCATTGCTGCGACCCTGGACGCGACCCACGGTGGCAGTGACCACCGCGATGCCGTGGCGCAAGCCCGTGCCTCGCTGCTCGCACCCGAGACGCTGCCATCGGCCCGTGTGCTCGCCGCCATCCGGCAGGAGCACAACGATTCCTTCGTGGGCTTTGTGCGCGAGCAGTCGCAGCAGACCCATGCCCACCTGCTGGGGCTGCCCTGGAGCGCCAAGCAGCAGGCGCGGTTCGAGGCCATGGCCGCCCAGTCGTTCGAGGCCCAGCGCGCCATCGAAGCCGCGGACACCATGCCGTTCGAGGTGTACCGGCAGGAGTACACCTCACCCGCGCGCCTGGGGCGGCATCCCGACTGGTCCGCGATCGCGCCCGTCTGAGAGGCTGAGAGTCTTTCGTTCATGCCCGCTCACCACGCCAGAACGCACCCACTCGGCGTTGCAAATGCGCGCCATAGCGCGAGCTATGGCTGTGCTTTGCGCCTTGATTGGGCACGTTCTGGCGCGTTGCTCGGTCACGCCCGAAAAACTCTCAGCCTCTGAGCCGTCGGCTGCGCCGTGCCCGCGGCAGGCGGGTGTTGTGGCCGTTACCTCTGGAAACCCGCTCCCCCGTCAGGCGTATTCACCACCGGACGGGCTGGCGATAAGCTGCGGGCTTCCCATTCAAGGAGGCTGCCATGGCACGTTTGACCGCTGCGGACTTTGACCAGGAACTGCTGATCCTGTTTGATGCGTACGTGCACGGAGACATCGATCGTCGCGGCTTTCTGGACCGTGCCGCGAAGTTCGCCGTCGGCGGCCTGACGGCAGCGGGCCTGCTGGCCGCGCTCAGCCCCGACTTCGCCATCGCGCAGGTGGTGCCCCAGGGCGATCCGCGCATCAGCACGCAGCGGGTGGAGCTTGCCTCGCCCTCGGGCTCCGGCACGGTCAAGGCCTATGTGGCCAAACCCGCCGGCGCCGCCGGCCAGCTGCCGGGTGTGCTGGTGGTGCACGAGAACCGCGGCCTCAATCCCCACATCGAAGACATCGCCCGCCGCCTCGCCGTGGACGGCTACCTCGCAATGGCGCCCGATGCACTCACCCCGCTGGGCGGTTATCCCGGAGACGAAGACAAGGCCCGGGCCTTGTTTGCCCAGCTCGACCAGGGCAAGACCTGGCAGGACTTCATCGCCGCCGCGGGCGCGCTCAAAGGCCGGCCCGACTGCTCCGGTCGCATCGGTGTGGTGGGTTTCTGTTACGGCGGCGGCGTGGCGCACCACCTGTCCACCCAGTTGCCCGATCTGGGCGCGGCGGTGCCGTTCTACGGCAACCACCCGCCCTCCGAAGACGCGGCCAAGGTGAAATCGCCGTTGCTGATCCACTTCGCCGGGATCGACGAGCGCATCAACGCCGCCTGGCCAACGTATGAAGCCGCGCTCAAGACCGCGGGCGTGCGCCACATCGCGCACCTGTACCCGGGTACCCAGCACGGTTTCAACAACGACACGACACCGCGTTACGACGCCAACGCCGCCCAGCTCGCCTGGGAGCGCACGCTCGGTTTCTTCAGGCAGCACCTGCAGGCCGGCTGAATAGAAACACCCCCGCAGCGCTTCGCGCACCTTCCAGGCCGGGGCTTCGCCAGAGTCGAAGCCACTTCGGGCTGTCCAATCCTGCGCAGGCAGGATCGGAGCCGCGGCCCTCAGCCCCCTCCAGGGGGCGGCACTGGCCGTCCGGCAAAGCCGGTCCGGCGGTGCCCTGGGCTGGACCGATTCATGTGTCGGGGTGGTGCTCCGGCACCATGGAAACTGATACCTGGGAAGTCAGCGTTAGGCGCCGGGACCGCTCAGCTCCAGGTCTTCCAGCGGATAAGCGGCGCAAGGCAGCACGCAGCCGTCCGCCTTTTCTTCGGGCAGCAGACCCGGCCATTCGATCGCATAGCGCACACGGCCCCGCACCAGCCGGCCGATGCAGACGCGGCAGCTGCCGTTGCGGCACGAGGCGGGCCACACCACACCCGCGCGCAGCAGGGTCTGCAGCAGCGTCGCGTCAACCGGTGCGGAGAAGGTCTCGCCGGTGTCGGACAGGTGCAAGCGGAAGGCCGTCGGTGCAGGTGGAGCGCTCATGTGCACAAATCTAACCGCAATGCCGCGCCAACGGATGGTGCAGGGCTTGTGCAGGCACTGCCTTCTGAACAGGCAATCTGAAGAACACCATTGTGAAACAAGCACTTAGCTTGACCGTACAAGGCTTGTCCTGACTTATGCACAAGCTTGTCCAAGATTTTGATGGACAAGTGGATAACCACCGTTGTCCGGGTGCCTGTTTGCTGGGCAGATTGAAGAAGCGCCTAGGGCCACAAGCACTTGCGCACCCCGTACACGGTTGACCCTGGGTTATGCACAAACTTATCCAGTGTTTCGCTGGACAACATCGCCGGGTGGGGAAGACCAGTGCAAACCTCAGGCTTCGCCGCCGAAGCGCAGGATCAGGTTGTCGATGTACTTCTCGACCAGTTTTTCAAACTCGCCTTCGACGATGGGCGCCACCACCATCTTCATCAGGCCCGGCAGCGGCACCTCGATCTCGCCCTGGATGGCCAGCGTCACGCCGGTGGACTTCTTGTTGTCCACGATCTTCCAGTTGCCACCGACCAGCGCATTGCCCACGCCCTTGACCGGCGTCCACTTCACCGTGCCTTTGGCCTTGTCGCTGACGTATTTGCTGGCGTAGATGGTCTGGATGTTGACCTGCGCCGTGCCCACCTTTTCCATTTCCCATTTGTAGACGCCGTCGCCCAGGTCGGTGAGCTGTTCGACTTTGGGAAAATGGCTGACCGAGGTCGGCACGTCCGAGAGCACGTCGAACACCTCGGCGGCCTTGGCCTTGACGTCGAATTCGTAACCCAGATCGATCTTGACGGTGATGCTCATGTGTCTCCTCTTGGGGTGTGGGGAATGAAAAATCATTGTGGCACGGCACCCCGCCGGGTCGATAGAGAAGACACCCCAGCGCACAATCCCGGTCTGACTGAAAGAACAAACAATGAGCATCCAGTGGTTCCCCGGGCACATGCACCTCACGCGCAAGGCGATCGGCGAGCGTGTGAAAGAAATCGACGTCGTGATCGAGATGCTGGACGCGCGCCTGCCCGGCAGCAGCGCCAACCCGCTCATGGCCGAGCTCACCAGCGGCCGGCCCACGCTCAAGGTGCTCAACAAGCAGGACATGGCCGACCCCGCGCGCACCGCGCTCTGGCTCGCGCACTACAACGCGCAACCCAACACACAGGCCATCGCGCTGGACGCGAGCAACACCGCACCCGCGCGCGCCATCATCGACGCCTGCCACCACCTCGCGCCCCGGCGCGGCGGCATGGTCAAACCCATGCGCGTGCTGATCTGCGGCATTCCCAACGTGGGCAAGTCCACGCTGATCAACACGCTCAAGGGCAAGCGCGCCGCCAAGACCGGGGACGAGGCGGGCGTCACGCGCACCGAATCGCGCATCGCGCTGGCCGACGACTTCTATCTCTACGACACGCCCGGCATGCTCTGGCCGCGCATCGTCGTGCCCGAGAGCGGCTTCAACCTCGCCGCCAGTGGCGCGGTGGGCAAGAACGCCTACGACGAACAGGAAGTAGCCTACGAACTGCTGGCCCTGCTCAAGGCCGATTACCCGGCGCTGCTCGAAGCCCGCTACAAGCTCGGCCGAGCGCCCGAAGCCTACGCCCTGGCACACGAAGAAGAACTGATCGAAGCCATCGGTCGCCAGCGCGGTGCGCTCGCAGGCGGTGGCAAGGTCAACATGCAGAAGGCGGCCGAACTGGTGATCGCGGACTTTCGTGCGCAGCACATCGGCCGCATCACGCTGGAAACCCCCGAGCAGTTCGGCCGCTGGATGAAGGCCGGCCTGAAATCCGACGCTGATCGCGCCGAGCGCAAGAAGACGCTGCGCGAGCAGGGCCTCATCAGCCCGGAGCGCAAAGCCAAAGCGCCGAAGCCCGCCAAGCCCGCCAAACCGCGTTGACCGCGCTGAGCCCATCCCCAGGAGACCCCGCATGTCCACCGTTGCACCCCTCGACAACCCCGAAGCCGATCCGCGCGTGAAAGCCGTGTTCGACGACATCCGCGCCACCCGCAAGACCGATTTCATCAACAACATGTGGCGCTACCTGGCGTTTGATCCGGCGCTGCTGGAGCAGACCTGGGCCGAGGTCAAGCGCGTGATGGCCACGCCGTCAACGCTCGATCCGCTGACCAAGGAGCTGGTCTACATCACGGCGTCCATCATCAATGGCTGTAGCTACTGCGTGCATTCGCACACCGCCGCGGCCACGGCCAAGGGCATGACGCGCGAGCAGCACGCCGAGCTGCTGTCCATCGTCGCGCTGGCCGCCAGGACCAACCAGCTCGCCACCGCGCTGCAGGTGCCGGTGGATCCGGTGTTCGACAAAGGCTGAAGCCGGTCCGGCCCGGGATTGACGCGGCTCAAACCGCCCGCGCCGCCGCGGTGCCAGCATGGTGTCATTTCACCGGAGCCCTGCCATGACCGAACCGCGCCGCATCCTGCTCGTCAACGGCCACCCCGATGCCGGGGAGCACCACCTGATTCACACGCTGATCGAAGCCTACGCCGAAGGCGCGCAGTCAGCCGGGCATGCGCTGCGCCGGGTGGACGTGGCCGCGCTCGACTTTCCGCTGCTCCGGAGCCAGCACGACTGGGAACACGGCGCACTGCCGCCCTCGCTGCAGGGCGCCCAGGACGACATCGCCTGGGCGCAGCACCTGGTGCTGTTCTTTCCGCTCTGGCTGGGCGACATGCCGGCTGTGCTCAAGGGGTTTCTGGAACAGGTGGCGCGGCCCGGATTCGCCTTCAAGAAGGGCGGTGACAACCCGTTTGGCCACAAGGGGCTCACCGGTCGCTCGGCCCGTGTGATCGTCACCATGGGCATGCCCGCGCTGCTCTACCGCTGGTACTTCCGCGCCCACAGCGTCAAATCGCTGGAGCGCAACATCCTGGGGTTTGTCGGCATCGCCCCGGTCCATCAAACCCTGATCGGGATGGTGGAGCAATTGGGCGAGGCGGGTGTGGCGAAGTGGCGGGCCCGGTTGCGGCGGCTGGGCGAGCAGGCTGCTTGAGGGCTCAGGTGTCGAGCTGGTCCGCGACTTCGTCGGGTGGCGCGACGGTGACCGCCACGCTGAGTTTGTGCCGCGCGCCGCCCTGGATCACACCGCGCATGGGGGAGACATCGGAGAAGTCGCGTCCGGTGGCCAGGGTCACGTAGTCTTCGCCGGGGCTGCCCCAGCCGCAGCGGTTGTTGGTCGGGTCGAAGTCGAACCAGGCGCCGCCGGGTGCGGCGGTGTCGTCGGCCTCCGTCGATTCAGGCGTTTCATCGGACGCGTCGTCCTCACCGTCGCGGAGGTCGGCCAGCGGCGGAACGTAGACCGACACCCAGGCGTGTGAGGCGTCGGCACCGATCAGGCGGGGCTTGCCCGGTGGCGGCTGGGTGAGCAGGTAGCCGCTCACATAACGCGCGGGCAGGCCCAGACTGCGCAGACAGCCGATCATGATGTGGGCAAAGTCCTGGCACACGCCTTTGCCCTGTTCCAGCGCCTGCAGCGCCGGGGTGTTGACCTCGGTGCTGTCCGTTTCGTAGGTCAGTTCGGTGTGGATGCGCTCCATCAGCGCGCGCGTGGCTTCCAGCACCGGCAGACCCGCCTTGAAGGCCGGCCGCGCGAAGGCCGCGAAGGCGTCGTCGCGCGGCACATAGGGGGACGCAAACAGGAATTCGCTGGCCGGGTCGTAGGGCGCATGGGCGCGGTAGCGGAAATGCCGGCGAACCTCTTCCCAGTGCAGCTGCTGCCACGCCACGCTGTCGGGCAGCGCTTGCGGGGCCTCGGTCTGCACCAGGCTGTCGGCTTCGACGGTGAGGGTTTCGTGTGGCGCCTGCAATGAGAAAAAGGTGCGCAGGTTGCCGAACACGTCGGTGGTCTGGCTGCGTGCCGCCGGTTCGGGCTGGATGCGCAGGCTGTGCTCGATCAGTTGTTGCGTTGCGGTGTCCTGCGGCGACAGGTGCACCATGTGCTGGGCCATGTCGATGCTGCCCTGGTAGCGGTAGCGGGTGCGGTGAAGGATGCGAAGCAACACGGTCAGGCGCCCAGGGTCTGGTTGCGCCGGTCGGCGTGGCTGAAATGCAGGCGCGTGATTTCTTCTGAAAGCTCACCCGCGGCGGCTTCGCAGTCGTCGAGCAGGGTCTCCAGCTCGCCCCAGTGGCGCTCGCCCACGGGGTTGCGCTGCCAGTTGCTGAGGTCGGCGAGCACCCAGGTGTCGGGGTCGGGCAGGCCCATGGCCAGCTCGGCGTCTTGCGGCGTGGCGCTCTGCGAGAGCTTGGCCAGGCGCGATCTCAATGTCTGCACGACCCAGGCGAGTGAGCGGGGGTTGTCGCGGTTCATCACCAGCAGGTCGATCAACGCGACCATGTCGCGGCGCTGCTGGTACTGGGCGTGGAAAGTGATGGTGCTGTCGAACAGCGCCACCACGGCCTCGAAGCCCGCCTGGTCGTGCAGGCAGCCGTGTTCGAGGCTGAGCGTGAGCGCGCGCGACAGCGTGATCAGGCGCTCGATGTGGCGGCCGATCGACAGCAGGCGCCAGCCGTTGTCGCGCACCATGCGGTCGGTCTGCGCACCGGTGATGGCGGCCAGCAGTTCGCTGGCGTTCTGCAGCGCGGCGAGGGCTTCGGTGGTGGCGTATTCGGCGTCGGCGGCCATGTTGGCGCAATCGATCGCGAAGCCGGCTTCGGTGCGTTCGATCAGGTTCCAGTGTTCCTGCGAGAGGCGCTCGCGCACCTGCGCGGCCGAGGCCTTGAGCGCGCGCAGGTTGAAACCCACGCTGTACGACTGTTCGGCCAGCGGCGTGCCGGGCACGGGCGAGAGGCCGGCCATGAGCGAGCGCGCAAACACGCGCGCCGACTGTTCGGCGGCGGGCACGCCGGGCAGCACCAGCGAGTTTTCCTGGGCGGTGGCCGAGAGCCAGGCCATGAGCGGGCGCGAGTTGGGCTCTTCGCCGCCCACGTGGTTGAGCACGATCTGCGCGAGCCGGATGCTGTTTTCAGCGCGTTCGGTGTAGCGGCCCAGCCAGAACAGGTTTTCGGCCGCGCGGCTGGTCACCGGGCGGGTCTGGTGCGCCAGCGCCATGGTGCTGGGGGCAGACTGCAACAGGCTGGTGTGGTCGACCTCGCCTTTGGTGAGCACCCAGCAGTCGGCGCTGCTGCCGCCGCGCTGCATGGCGGCGATGAGCTGGCCGCGCGGCGCGAGGCGAACCAGGCCACCGGGCAGCATGCGCCAGGACTGCGGACCATCGGCCAGCGCAAACACGCGCAGCATGGCCGAGCGCGGGAGCAGGCGCTCGCCGGTCCAGGTGGGGGTTTGCGACAGCGGCAGCCAGGACTGCACGGTGTAGTCGTCCGGGTGGCGCACCATGCGGCCGGCCCATTCGTCGAGCTCGCGCTTGTTGAGGCTCTGGCCCATGGCGGAGTCGAGGCCCGAACTGGGGTAGGTGGGCTTGATCACGCTGCCCTTGAGCAGCGGCAGCACCTCGCGCAGCGCCGCGTCTTCGCCGCACCACCAGGTGGCGAGCGAGGGCAGGGCCAGCTCTTCGCCCAGCAGGTGGCGGCTGATGGCGGGCAGGAAGCCGAGCAGGGCGCTCGATTCGAGCGGGGCCGAACCCGGTGCGTTGGCCAACAGCAGGTTGCCCGCGCGCAGCACCTGCAGCAGGCCCGGCACACCCAGGCGCGAGTCGGAGCGCAGTTCCAGCGGGTCGAGCCACTCGTCGTCGAGACGCTTGATGAGTGCGTGTACTGGCTCCAGGCCGCTGAGGGTCTTGAGGTACAGGCGCTGGTCGCGCACGGTGAGGTCGTTGCCCTCCACCAGCGTGAGGCCGAGGTAACGCGCCAGGTAGGCGTGTTCGAAATAGGTTTCGTTGTACGGGCCGGGCGTGAGCAGCGCGATGCGCGCGTTTTCGCCTTCGGGCGCCATGGCCTTGATGCCGTCCATGAGCGCGCGGTAGCTCGCGGCCAGGCGCTGCACCTTCATGCCGGCAAAGGCCTTGGGGAACTGGCGCGCGATGGCGATGCGGTTTTCCAGCAGGTAGCCCAGGCCCGAAGGCGCCTGCGTGCGCTGACCGACCACCCACCAGCGGCCGTCGGGTCCATGGGCGAGATCGAAGGCCACGATGTGCAGCCAGGTGCCGCCTGCGGGCTGCACGCCCTGCATGGCGCGCAGGTAGCCCGGATGGCCCTGCACCAGCGCGGCCGGCAGCAGGGCGCGCTTGAGCAGCTCGCGTTCGCCGTACAGGTCGGCCATCATGGCGTTGAGCAGGCGGGTGCGCTGCAGCACGCCGGTTTCGATGTGGGCCCAGTCTTCCGGGCCGATCACCATGGGGAACAGGTCGAGCGCCCAGGGGCGCTGCTGGCCGGAGGATTCGGCGTAGACGTTGTAGGTGACGCCGTTGTCGCGGATCTGGCGCTGCAGGTTGTCGTTGCGGCGGTTCAGGTCGGCCAGGCCATCGGTTCCGACGTGGTCAAAGAAGCTCGACCAGGTCGGCGCCAGCGCGTCGGCGTTCTCGGCACCGGGCGCTGGGGGGCCGCGCAACTCGTCCCGGTGCCCGGTGTCGGCGGGCACCGAGAGCGACAACGCCCAGTCACCGGGGGAGTCGGGGCTGAGCTCGTCGAAGAGGGAGTCGGAGGCTTCTTTGGTCACGGGTTCCGAGTATGCCTTCGCTTCCTTCTCGGGCGCTTGGGGCGAAACCCGATCCGCGGGAGGGCGTGTGCCGTCTTTCACGCTAGTGAACCTGCCTGTGTGCAAGGCCGCAGGTTGCTGCAGCCTGAGCACGATCCGGAACGAACGACGCAGCGCCAACCCAGGGCCGGCGCGGAACCGGCCTTGCCGGGCCGCTGCTGGCACCACCCCTGGAGGGGGGTGACGGCGGAGCCGGCGCGGGGGGTGCTGCAGATCAATGCCGCAGATCCAGCGTGAACGGGAACTCGCGGCTCGGTGCGGCCGGCGCCACCACCATCTTGCCCGCCGTGTGGCCCATCTGGAAGAAGCGCGACATGCGGCGGCTCTCGGCTTCGTAGGCGTTGATTGGGAAGGTGTCGTAGTTGCGGCCGCCGGGGTGGGCCACGTGGTACTGACAACCGCCCAGCGAGCGTTGCATCCAGGTGTCCACGATGTCGAAGGTGAGCGGTGCGTGTGAGGGAATCGACGGGTGCAGCGCCGACGGCGGGCTCCAGGCCTTGTAACGCACGCCCGAAACGAATTCGCCCACGGTGCCGGTGCTTTGCATCGGAATGGCGCGGCCGTTGCAGGTGATGACGTAGCGGCTGTCGTTGTAGCCGGAGACCCGCACTTCGATGCGCTCCAGCGACGAGTCGACATAGCGCACGGTGCCGCCGGGCGCGCCTTCTTCGCCCATCACATGCCAGGGCTCCAGCGCGCTGCGCAGCGTGAGCTCGATGCCACGCGCCGAGACCTCGCCCACCAGCGGGAAGCGGAACTCGAAGTGCGGCTCGAACCAGGCCATGTCCAGCGGGTAGCCGAACTCGGCCAGCTCGGCCAGCACGTCTTCGAAGTCCATGCGGATGAAGGTGGGCAGCAGGTAGCGGTCGTGCAGCTCGGTGCCCCAGCGCGTGAGCTTGCCGCTCCAGGGTTTCTGCCAGAAGCGCGAGACCATGGCGCGCAGCAGCAGCTGCTGGGCGATGCTCATGCGGGCGTGCGGCGGCATTTCAAACGCGCGCAGTTCCAGCAGGCCCAGGCGGCCGGTGGGCGAGTCGGGCGAGAACAGCTTGTCGATGCAGAACTCGCTGCGGTGCGTGTTGCCGGTGACGTCGATCAGGATGTTGCGCAGTGTGCGGTCCACCAGCCAGGGGGGCATGTCCTGACCGTGGGTCTGGCGGTTCTTTTCGATTTCCTGCAGCGCGATTTCGAGCTCATAGAGCTGGTCGTTGCGCGCTTCGTCCACGCGCGGTGCCTGGCTGGTCGGGCCGATGAAAAGGCCACTGAACAGGTAGGACAGAGAGGGGTGGTTGTGCCAGTAAGCCACCAGGCTGCCCAGCAGCTCGGGGCGGCGCAGGAAGGGCGAGTCGGCCGGCGTGGCGCCGCCGAGCACGAAGTGGTTGCCGCCGCCGGTGCCGGTGTGGCGGCCGTCGGTCATGAACTTCTCGGCGCACAGGCGCGTTTCAAACGCCGCGTCGTACAGGAACTCGGTGCGCTCGACCAGCTCGGGCCAGCTGCTGCTGGGGTGGATGTTGACCTCGATGACGCCGGGGTCGGGCGTGACCTGCAGCATCTTCAGGCGCGGGTCGCGCGGTGGCGGGTAGCCTTCGAGCACGATGGTCATGCCCAGCTGGTCGGCCGTGGCTTCCACGGCGGAGAGCAGGTCCAGGTAGTCTTCGAGCCGCTGCATCGGCGGCATGAACACGTAAAGGTGCTGGTTCTTGCCGCCACCGGCCTTTTCGGCCTTGGGGCCGTTGGCGCGGTGCGGGTCACGGGCTTCCACCACCAGGGCGGTGCGCGTGAGCCAGGCGGCCGATTCGTGGCGCTGCGGGAACCTGGATGAAAGCGCCTGGGTGGGTGTGGAACCCGGGCCGGATCGACCCGTACCCTGGCCGTCCATGGCCGGTCCACCGGCCGGGTCGAAGTCCGTGCCCTGCAGGGACACGGTGCCGCCCTCGGCGAAACCGCCACCGATGCTGTGCGGCGAGACCTGGTGCTTGAGCACCGTGCCCGCGGGCAGCGGGTCGCGGGGTGTGTGCGGGTCCTGCTCAATGTGGTACGGGTAGTCGGCGGCCGAGACCCAGGGCAGTGAATCCAGCGGCAGGCGGTAGCCCATGGGTGAATCGCCGGGCACGAGGTACATGCGCTCGTCGCGGAAGAACCAGGGGCCGGTGGACCAGACCGTGCCCGAGACGCGGTGGTAGCCCTCGCCCCCTTTGCCGTTGCCCGACAGCGGGATGTGGTCGTTGGCCATCAGCGGCAGCACATAGCCCACGGTCGCGTCCAGTCCTTGCGTGAACACGCGGCGCAGGCGTGCCCGCTCCAGCTCGTCGTCGAGCTTTGCGTCGAACGGATCCACGTTCACCGGCAGGCGGCGTTCGCGCCAGAGGTAGTACCAGGTGTCCTCAAAGCCGGGGGTGATGAATTGCGTGGACAGGCCGAGCTGGCGCGCCAGCGCCTGCGTGAAGCGGCTCGCGTCTTCGCTGTCGTATTTGGCGGCGTCGCGTTCGTCGGCCAGCAGGGCCGGGTTGTTCCAGCAGGGCTCGCCGTCGGCGCGCCAGAAGATCGAAAGCGCCCAGCGCGGCAGCTGTTCGCCCGGGTACCACTTGCCCTGGCCCATGTGCACGAAACCGCCCGCGCCGTAGCGTTCGCGCAGGCGGCCCAGCAGTTCGGTGGCGTAGCCGCGTTTGGTGGGGCCGAGGGCGTCGGTGTTCCACTCGGCGGCGTCGCGGTCGGCGGTGGCGACGTAGGTCGGCTCACCGCCCATGGTCAGGCGCACGTCGTGTTTCTCCAGATCGGCGTCGACCTTCTCGCCCAGCGCCACCACCCCCGCCCACTGTTCTTCGGTGTAGGGCTTGGTCACGCGCGGCGATTCGTAGACCCGCGTCACGCCCATGTGGTGCTCGAACTCGACCTCGCACTTGTCCATCGCGCCTTCCACCGGCGCGGCGCTCGACGGCTGCGGCGTGCAGGCCAGCGGGATGTGGCCCTCGCCGGCCAGCAGGCCCGAGGTGGGATCGAGGCCGATCCAGCCGGCGCCGGGCAGGAAGACCTCGCACCAGGCGTGCAGGTCGGTGAAGTCCTTTTCGGGGCCGCTCGGGCCGTCGATGGCTTTCACGTCCGGGGTGAGCTGGATCAGGTAGCCCGAGACGAAGCGCGCGGCCAGGCCGAGGTGGCGCAGCATCTGCACCAGCAGCCAGCCGGTGTCGCGGCAGGAGCCGCTTTTCAGCTGGAGCGTTTCCTCGGGCGTCTGCACGCCCGGCTCCATGCGGATGGTGTACGAGATGTCACGCTGCAGCATCTGGTTCACGTCGACCAGGAAGTCGATGGTGCGGCGCTTCTTCATGTCCACCTGGGCGAGGTAGGCCTTGAGTTCTTCGGTCAGCGGCGCGGTGGCCAGGTAGGGCGCGAGTTCCTGCAGCTGCGAGGCGTCGTAGCTGAACGGGAATTCTTCGGCGCGCGGCTCCAGGAAAAAGTCAAAGGGGTTGTGCACCGCCATCTCGACCACCAGGTCGATCGTGACCTTGAACTCGGTGGTGGGTTCGGGGAACACCAGGCGCGCCTGGTAGTTGGCAAACGGGTCCTGCTGCCAGTTGATGAAGTGGCCCGCCGGTTCGATCTTCTGCGAGTACGACAGCACCTTGGTGCGGCTGTGTGGCGCCGGGCGCAGACGCACCACCTGGGGACCGAGTTTGACCAGGCGGTCGTACCGATAATGGGTGATGTGGCTCAGGGCAACATGAATGGCCATGCTGGTGTCTTTCAACAGGGGGGATAAAACGATGGGACCGCGGACAAGCGCATTGTCGTCGCGGCTTGCAGCCATGCTAGCAAGTCTTGCGCCACAGCTGTATGACAACCCCGCCGTGTGCGGGCCCAGAGAGCCGGCCTGAGCATGGCGGGCTTGGTGCTGGCCTGGCTGCCCGGGTGGGTGCTCGGGGTCGCCTGCCAGTTGCAGCAGGCCGCCCTCTGGCCCTGGCAAGGGTATGCCGCGCTGCTGCTGGCCAGCGGGCTGCTGATGGCTGGGCTGCTCTGGCGCGGCTCCAGGGGTGGTCGTCCGGCTGCGTGGGTCCTGGTGCTGGCCGTGGCCGCCGGTGCGTGGGCGGGCGCAGGCCTAACCGGCGTGCGGGCGGCGCACTTTGCCTCGCAGGCGCTGGACCCGGCCTTGCAAGGCCTTGACATCGAGGTCACCGGGCGCATTCACTCGATGCCGCGGCGCCATGCCGAAGGTGCCCGTTTCGAACTGGCGGTGGAGTCGGCCGCCCACCATGGCCGACCGGTGCGCTTGCCCCCGTTGCTGCAGCTGGCCTGGTACAGCCGGGCGGTGGCCGCGGGTGGTGGGCTTGCCCCCGGCCCCGACTGGCGAGCGGGTGAGCGCTGGCGCTTGACGGTGCGGCTGAGCGCGCCCCACGGCAACGCCAACCCGCACGGCTTCGACCGCGAGCGCTGGCTCTGGGAAAACGGCATCGGCGCCACCGGCTACGTGCGCAACGGGCCACGCGATCCGCTCCCACAGCGGCTGGCGGGCCAGGGCTGGTACCCGCTGGAGTCGATGCGCCAGACGGTCGGCGAGCGCATCGCCGGCCGGGTGGACGATCCCCGCAGCGCTGGCGTGCTCGCCGCCCTCGTGGTGGGCGATCAGAGTGCCATTGAGCGCTCTGACTGGGACCTCTTCCGGACCACGGGTGTGGCCCACCTCATGAGCATCTCGGGTCTGCACGTGACCATGTTCGCCTGGCTCGCGATCTGGCTGGTGGGTGGCCTCTGGCGCCGTCTGGCGTTTGTCTGGCCGCAGGCCCTGCTGGCGGTGCCCGTGCCCTGGGCCGCCGGCTTGGGCGGTGTGGCGCTGGCGGCGGCGTATGCCCTGTTTTCGGGCTGGGGCGTACCCTCGCAGCGCACCGTGCTGATGCTGGCTGTGGTGGTGGGCTTGCGCCTGCTGGCCCGCCAGTGGCCCTGGCCCGTGGTCTGGCTGTTCGCCATGGCCGCGGTGTTGCTGCTCGATCCCTGGGCGCTGCTGCAGCCCGGTTTCTGGCTCAGTTTCGTGGCCGTGGCGATCCTGTTTGCGACCGACCCGGGGCGGCGAGTGCGCCATGAAACCGCGCCGTTTGCCGGGCACGAGGTGCCCACCCGCACCCGGCGGCTGATGGCCGCGGCGCTGGGCATGCTGCGCGAACAATCGGTGGTCACGGTGGCCCTGGCGCCGCTCTCACTGCTGCTGTTTGGCCAGTTTTCGTTCGTCAGCCTGGTGGCCAACCTGCTGGCGATCCCGTGGGTCACGCTGGTGATCACTCCGCTGGCAATGCTGGGGGTGGCGGTGCCTGCCTTCTGGGATCTGGCCGCGCTGGCGGTGAAGGGGCTGGGCGGCTGGCTGGCCTGGCTCGCGCAATGGCCATCTGCGGCCGTGTTCCGGCCCATACCGCCCTTGCCGCTGGCGCTGGCCGGCGTGCTGGGCGGCGCCCTGCTGGTGATGCGCTGGCCCTGGGCCACCCGGCTGGCCGGACTGGTGCTGTTGTGGCCGGTGCTGAGCTGGCAACCGCCGCGCCCGGCGCCGGGGGCGTTTGATGTGATGGCGCTGGACGTGGGGCAGGGCAGCGCGGTGCTGGTGCGCACGGCAGGGCACAGCCTGCTGTACGACACCGGGCCCCGCTATTCGCCCACCAGCGACGCCGGGCAGCGGATCGTGGTGCCGCTGCTGCGTGCTCTGGGTGAGCGGCCCGACACGGTGGTGGTGAGCCACCGCGACAGCGACCATGCCGGCGGCTCCGCAGCGGTGCAGACCGAATGGCCCGAAGCCCGCTGGCTGTCGTCCTTCGATGCCGACCCGGCCCGGCGCTGCACCGCTGGACAACGCTGGACCTGGGATGGCGTGGATTTCGAAATCCTCCACCCGTCCCCCGAAGACTTCGGCCCCGACGGCACCGGGCGTTTGCCGAGCAACGCCATGTCCTGCGTGCTGCGGGTGGGTCATGCACGGCAGAGCGTCTGGCTGAGCGGCGATCTGGACGCCGATCGCGAAACCCGGCTGGCGCTGGCGCGTCCGGACCTGAGGGCGACCCTGCTGCTGGCGCCGCACCACGGCAGCCTCACGTCCAGCAGCCCCGCGCTGCTCAACACGCTGGCGCCGGCGTGGGCGCTGGTGCAGGCGGGCTACCGCAACCGTTTCAACCATCCCGCGCCCGCGGTGCTGGCGCGCTACCGCGAGCGGGGCATGCGCTGGGTTGCAACGCCCGACTGTGGTGCCGCCACCTGGCGCAGCGACGTGCCCGACACCGTGGTTTGCCAGCGCGAAGCGGCGCGCCGGTACTGGCACCACCGCGGCGAGGCAAGCCAACCGGCCGAACCGGTCCTGGCGCGGGTGCCCGAAGGCGATCGCGGTTCGGTACCCGCGCACTGAAAGAAGCACCTGTTTGGTGCCGAAAGTGGTGTCCCTGGCCCAGTCCTTGCTATGCTGTGATCAGGAGAAAAAAGCCCATGAGCCGACCCATGTTTGACGAAATGAACGCCACGCCCACCGAGGTGCGGGCCCACTATGAAAACTACGCTCGCTGGCTGGCGCAGCAACCCCCGGAGGTGATGGCCGCTCGACGGGAAGAAGCTGAGATGATCTTCCGCCGCGTCGGCATCACCTTCGCGGTGTACGGCGCCAAGGACGAAGACGGCTCGGGCACCGAGCGCCTGATTCCCTTCGACCTGATCCCGCGCATCATTCCCGCCCACGAATGGCGCACCATGGAAGAAGGTCTGGTGCAACGCGTGAACGCGCTCAACCGCTTCATCCACGACGTCTACCACGACCAGGAAATCATCAAGGCGGGCATTGTGCCGGCCGACCAGATCTTCCAGAACGCGCAGTTCCGCCCCGAGATGATGGGCGTGGACGTGCCCGGCGGCGTGTACTCGCACATTTCCGGTGTGGACATCGTGCGTGCGCCCAATGCGCAGGGTGAAGGCGAGTACTACGTGCTCGAAGACAACCTGCGCGTGCCCAGCGGCGTGAGCTACATGCTCGAAGACCGCAAGATGATGATGCGGCTCTTCCCCGACCTGTTCGGCCAGAACCGTGTGGCGCCGGTCGCGCACTACCCCGACCTGCTGCTGGAAACGCTGCGCGCCGTGAGCCCGGCCACCACCGCCGAGCCGACGGTGGTGGTGCTCACGCCCGGCATGTACAACAGCGCCTACTTCGAACACGCCTTCCTCGCCCAGCAGATGGGCGTGGAACTGGTTGAAGGCCAGGACCTGTTCGTCAAGGACAACTTCGTCTACATGCGCACCACCAAGGGACCCAAGCGCGTGGACGTGATCTACCGCCGCGTGGACGACGACTTCCTCGATCCGCTGGTGTTCCGCCCCACGTCCACGCTGGGCTGCGCCGGCCTGCTGGGCGTGTACCGCAGCGGCAACGTGACCATCTGCAACGCCGTAGGAACCGGCATTGCGGATGACAAGTCGATCTACCCCTACGTGCCCAAGATGATCGAGTTCTACCTGGGCCAGAAGCCGATCCTGAACAACGTGCCGACCTTCATGGGGCGCAATCCGGACGATCTGAAATACATGCTTGACAACATGGCCGAGCTGGTGGTCAAAGAGGTGCACGGTGCCGGCGGCTACGGCATGCTGGTGGGGCCGGCGTCCACCAAGGCCGAGGTCGAAGAGTTCCGCGCCGTGGTGAGGGCCAAGCCCGAGGGCTACATCGCACAACCCACGCTCAGCCTCTCGACCTGCCCGACCTATGTGGAGAGCGGCGTGGCGCCGCGCCACATCGACCTGCGTCCCTTCGTGCTGAGTGGCAAGGAGGTGCAGATGGTGCCCGGCGGCCTGACCCGCGTGGCGCTGAAAGAAGGCTCGCTCGTCGTCAACTCGTCACAGGGCGGCGGTACAAAAGACACTTGGATACTGGAAGACTGATCATGCTTTCACGCACCGCCGACCACCTTTTCTGGATGTCCCGCTACACCGAGCGCGCCGAAAACACCGCACGCATGCTCGACATCAACTACCAGACCTCGCTGCTGCCGCAGTCGGCTGCCGTGGCCCAGGTGGGCTGGGAAGGGCTGCTGGTCATCAGCGAGCTGCTGCCCACCTACACCGCCAAGTACGGCAAGGACATCACGCCGCGCAACGTCATGGATTTCATGGTGCGCGACGAGTCCAACCCGTCGAGCATCTGCTCCTGCCTGCGCGCGGCCCGCGAAAACGCGCGGGCCGTGCGCGGCGCGCTGACCACCGAACTGTGGGAAACGCAGAACGCCACCTGGCTCAAACTGGCGGGTTACCTCAAGACCAAGGAGTTCGAACGCGATCCGGGCGCTTTCTTCGAATGGGTCAAGCACCGCTCGCACCTTTCGCGCGGCGTGGCCGTGGGCACCATGCTGCAGGATGAGGCCTTCCACTTCTACCGCATGGGTTCGTTCCTGGAGCGGGCCGACAACACGGCGCGCCTGCTCGACGTGAAGTTCCACGCCGTGCAGAGCGACTTCTTCGGTGCCGCCAGCGCGCAGGATCAGGAGTACGACTTCTACCACTGGAGCGCGATCCTGCGCTCGGTCTCCGGCTTCGAGGTCTACCGCAAGGTCTACCGCGACGTGATCACGCCCGAGCGCGTCGCCGAGCTGCTGATCCTGCGCCCCGACATGCCGCGCAGCCTGGCCGCCAGTCTGAACGAGGTGGTGAGCAATCTCGCTGTGGTGGCCAACGACACCTCGGGCGAGACCCTGCGCCGTGCTGGCAAGCTCAAGGCCGACCTGCAATATGCTCGCATCGACGAGATCCTTTCCACCGGCCTGCACGCCTTCCTGACGCAGTTCCTGGACCGCGTGAACGAGCTCGGCGGCCGCATCAGCCAGGACTTCCTGGTGCCGACTGTGCACTGAAGCCCCCACACTCCACCGCTGCGCGGGTCGTTGCCCCCCGAGGGGGCTGATCCGCCTTGGGGTGGCCCGGCGGCGGATCGGTCTCCCAAAGCCTGCCGACCGCCCCAGCGGTCGGCAGGTACCATGCGGTTCGCTGGGATGACCGGGGGCATTTCCCCGGACCGATCCCGGGATTTTCCGCATGAAACTCGTCATTCACCACAACACCCACTTCACCTACAGCCAGCCGCTGCTCTACACGGTGCAGACCCTGCATTTGTGGCCGGTCAGCAGCGTCTGCCAGACGGTGGAGTTCTGGGACATCCGTACCCCGGGCACGCTGCACAGCCAGCCCGACGCCGAGGGCAACCGGGTGCACAGCTTCAGCCTCGTCGCCCGACCCGAGCAGGGGCTGCGGGACAACAGCATCGTGGCCTGGGGCACGGTGTCCACCCACGGCGTGGCCGAATTCACGGACACCGGGTTGTTGCCGCACCCGGCCTTTTACCTGCGCTCCACGGCGCTGGCCGAACCGCACCCACGCCTGGCGGCCTGGGCGCGCTCGGTGGTGCCTTCGTTGACCGCGACACTGGATGCCGGGCGGTTGCCCGCCGTGGCCGATCTGGTGGCGCTCGCGGGGGCGGTCGCCGACCGGGTGCGCTACCGCAAGGGATCGACCAACGTGGAGACCACCGCGCTGGAAGCCTTTGACTGGGAACTCGGCGTGTGCCAGGACCAGGCGCATGTGATGGTGGCGGTGTGCCGCAGCATCGGCCTGCCGGCGCGTTACGTGAGTGGCTATTTTTACGCGGCCAATGAGCCCGATCTGGCCAGCCACGCCTGGGCCGACGTGTGTCTCGATCCCGCGACCCGCCGCTGGATCAGCCTGGACGTGACCCACCGCTGCCCCACCGATCAGCGCCACATCCGCCTGGCCGCCGCCACCGACTACACCGCCTGCCTGCCCGTCAAGGGCCTGCGCCGCGGCGGTGGCGAAGAAAGCATGGTGGTGGACATCCGCATCGGGCCCTGGACCGACGCGGACGAGGCGGGCCGGACTCAGGGCTGATCAGCCGACGGCTTCAACCGGGTGACCCGGTCCTTCAGGCGGCGCGAACGGCTCCAGCGCACGCGCAGGGTCCAGATCGCGCTGATGATGAAATACACCGCCAGGCCGCTCACGGTGGCCACGATGGCCAGGCCCACCACCAGCGGTTTGCCGACCGTCGCCAGCCGCCGCAGCGCACCCTCCAGACGGTCTTTCCACCCTTCGGCCTGCTGCGTTTTCACGGCCCGCTCCAGCAAGGCGCTGGCTTGCGCTTCGGTGAGTGGCGGTTCGCCGAGCACGGCCTTGCCCACGCGGTAGGCCCCGTAGTACACCGGGCCAAAGGTCACCGGGTTGGTCACCAGGGTGCTGGCCACGGCCATGGGCAGGTTGGCCCGCAGGATGACGGCGGCGGCGGCCGACAGGGGCATCTGTGCCACCGGGACCAGCAGCCCGAAAAAGATGCCCAGCGCCAGCCCCATGGCAATGCCCTTGCGGCTGAAGTGCCACAGCCGGGGGTGGTGCAGGGTCGGCCCCAGCCAGCGCAACCAGCGGTTGTTGCGGATGCTGTCGGAAGAGGGCAGCCAGGCCTTGAGGCGCTTTTTCATGGGGTGCCGGTGTGGGCGTCAGGTGAATGGGTGAGAGTCGGGCAAGCCGGAATGGTTTCACGCTCCGGTGGTCCCCGCTCGGGCTGACCGGACCACCCTGTCAGCGCCAGGGCAAACCGGCCTGCACCGCTTCACCCAGTTCGATCACCGCCAGCGCGTAGTAGCTGCTCCAGTTGTAGCGGGTGACGGTGTAGAAGTTGTCGGTGCCCGCCACGTAGCTGGGCGGACCACCGCCGTTGGCGGGGTCGCCGTTCTGCAGCTCGACGAGCGCGAGTTTGCCGGTGTGTTCAAGTGCCGCACCTTCGAGCACGGCGCCCTTGGCGGTGAAGCTCTCGACGCTGAAGCTGGGCAGGATGTCGGGCGCGAGCAGGGTGTCCAGATCGGTGGCAGCGCCCGCGAGTGTGACGGGGTAGTGGGTGGGCATGCCGGGCAGCCAGCCGAAGGTCTTGAAGTAGTTGGCCACGGAGCCGATCACGTCGCCCGTGCTGTTGAACAGGTCGATCCGGTCGTCGCGGTCGTAGTCGATGGCGTATTTGACCCAGCTGCTGGGCATGAACTGGGGCCAGCCCATGGCCCCGGCGTAGCTGCCGCGGGCGCTCTGCGGATCCATGCCGGTGCGGTGCGCCAGGCTGAGGAATTGCTCCAGCTCGGCGCGGAAAAACTCGGTGCGCGCCTGGGCGCGCGGGTGGCTGGCCGGGAAGTCGAATGCCAGCGTGGTGAGGCTGTCGATCACGCGGAAGGTGCCCGTGTGGCGGCCGTAGAGCGTCTCCACACCGATCACGCCGATGATCAGGCTGGCGGGCACGCCGAACTCGGCCTCGGCCCGCTCCAGCGTCTCGCGGTTGGCCAGCCAGAACTGGCGGCCGGCCTCGATGCGGATCGGTTCGACAAAGCGGGCGCGGTAGACCGACCAGTTTTTGGGCGTTCCCGTCGGGGCGGGGGCCATGAGGCGCACCGCCTGGGGCAGGTGCTGCGCCAGCCCGATCTGTTGCCGGACCCAGTCGGGGTCGAGGTTGCGCCGCTGCGCCAGGTCGGTGGCAAAAGCCATCGCGGCTTCGTGGTTGGCGTAAAAAAGGACGGGTGCGGCCGCCGGGGCCAGCGACGCCGGTCGCCGTTTGGCGGCGCTGGAAGCCGCCACGCCGAACGGCAACAGCAGCAGGCTCAGCGCGAGCCCGGCCAGGGCACCGTGGCCGAGACCACCGGACATCGAAAAAACAGACTTGAAGATCAACGGGAGGAGCCTTTCTTGGGCCAGGCAAGCTGGCGGAATTCGCGTTGCAGTGTAGCCAGCGTCCCGCCGGGCTGGCGGCTGTAGCGCTGGGCTTCCAGCCGCAACAGCCACAAGCGCAGGCTGTGGGCGAATGCCGTGTCGCCAAAATGCCGCTCGACCTGCTGGGCGAGTTCGCGTGGGGGTGTGTGATCGCCGCTGTCCAGCCCCAGGCGGCGCAGGCGCTGGCGGCTGCGCTGCAGCAGGCGCAACCAGGGGTCGTGTTGCTGACGCTCCCACAGCGTCCAGCCGGCGCCCGCCAGACTGACCAGCACCACCACGCCGATGAGCACGTAGGCCAGGTCGGTCCAGCTGGGGCTGGAGAAGCCCAGGTTCTTCAGCAGGTCGAGCTGTTTGCCCTGGGTGTAGTTCAGCACCCACTGGTTCCAGCGGTTGTTCACCGCCTCCCACGCCGCGCGCAGCTGGGCCGTGAGCGTGGGGCTGAGGTTGCGGATGGCCCCTGCGATGGCGCCCTCGGGCGGGCGCAGGCGTTCGAGCGATCCGATGCGGCCCGGCGACACCGCCGAGGTCGGGTCCACCCGCACCCAGCCCCGGCCCTGCAGCCAGACCTCGGCCCAGGCGTGGGCGTCGCGCTGGCGCACCGTCCAGTAGCCGTCCACGGCGTTGAGCTCGCCGCCCTGGTAGCCGGTGACGATGCGCGCTGGAATGTCGAGGGCACGCATCAGGATGACGAAGCTGCTGGCGATGTGTTCGCAGAAGCCCTCGCGTCTGTCGAACCAGAATTCGTCGGCCGTGTGCTGCCCATACACGCCAGGATCAAGGGTGTAGGTGTAGCCGCCGGTGCGCAGGCGCTCCATCACGGCGTCGACCAGCGCTGCGTTGGACTGTGGTCCGCTGCCGTGCTCGCGACGCAGCGCCAGCGCCAGCGCCAGCGTGCGCGGGTTGTAGCCGCCCGGCAGCTCGATGTGGTCCTGCAGGGCCAGCACCGGGGTGAGCGGGCCGTGGCGGAAGTTCACGTAGCTCTCGGCCCGGTAGCGCACCAGGGTGTCCACGGGCCGCATGGTGAGCCACTGCAGATCGCTGTTCATGCGCGCGCGCGTGCCGGGCACCTCGGGGACCTGCGTGGCGGCTTCCAGCACGAACAGCCAGGGGCGGCGGTTCGGTTCCATGGTGACTTCGTAGCGCACCGGTGGGCCGGAGACGCTGAGGTCGGTCGGCAGCGCCATGGAAGGAGGAAAGCCCGAACGCAGCGCGCGCCATTCGATGCCGTTGAAATCGCTGAGCACCGGCCCACGAAAATACATCTGACCCTGGGGCGGTGGTGCGTCGTCGAACCGGATGCGCAGCGCAATGCTCTCGTCCAGCACCAGATCCGCGAACTGACCCACCCGCATGCTGCTCGACAGGCCACTGCGGCCGGTCTCGTCCTGGCCGGGCATGCCCCAGAGTGGTGCCATGCGGGGGAACAGCAGGAACAGCACCAGCATGATGGGAGCGCCCAGCGCCGCCATGCCGGCAGCGATGCGGGCGGCCTGCGCCAGGGGTGGCCGCCCCACGGGCATGTGGGCATTGACCAGCGCGGTCAGCAGACCCAGCAGCGCGATCAGGATGCCGGCGGCGGTGAGCAGCGACTGCGAATAGAAGAAGTGGGTGAGCAGCGTGAAGAAGGCGAGGAAGAACACCACGAAGGCGTCGCGCCGTGCGCGCAGTTCCAGGGTCTTGAGCGCCAGCAGCACCACGATGAGCGTCACACCCGCATCGCGCCCCAGAAGGGTGCGGTGTGTCGTCCAGGTCGCGCCCAAAGTCAGCGCGAGCAGGCCCACGCGCCAGATCCAGCCCGGCAGGGGCAGGCCACGCAGGGTCAAAGTGGTGCGCCAGGCCAGCACGGCGGCCGCGAGCGCGCTGCACCACCAGGGGATGTTTCCGACCTGCATGGCCACCACCCAGGCGATGACGGCGAGCAGGAACAGCGTGTCGCGCGTGTCACGTGGCAGGGATGACAGAGATATCGCAGCCATGTCAGAAGAGATGGTGGAGCGAGGGGGCGCATGCCAGGGCAGCCGTGGAACCGGCTTTGCCGGGCCACAGGCTGTGTCCCCCTCCCGCAGGAGAGGGGGAAGACGCGAAGCGGCGCAGGGGGTGTTTCATGCCAGGGCCAAGGCTTCCAGGCAGCGAGCCCGATGGGTCGGCCCCTGGTCGGGCGGGAGTTCGCGCCCGGGCAGGCGCAGGCCGTAGTCAAGCCCTTGCCGGTCGGCCATCAGCACCCAGGTCGCCAGTCTCGACAGACGCGCTTCCAGGTCGCTGGCGCCGGTGTGCGCGAAGTCCAGCCAGAGCTGCTGGCGCTGGGTGGACAGGGCGTCGCGGCTGACCAGATCGTCGCGGCCGGCCGCGAAGGCCTGGGCGGCCTTTTTCCAGACCACGGTTTTCTGCGGGTCACCGCGGCGGTAGGCGCGCACGCCGTCGAACTCGCCGGTGCTCTGCACGCGTGCACTGCCCGAGCTGCCGGCCTGGGGTTCACCGGGCGGCAGCGGCGGCGGATGGGTCTCGGTGGCCGGGTACACCAGCACCTGCGCGGCAGGGCGCCAGACAGTCCAGACGCGGAAGGTGCCGAGCGGGAACAGCGTGAGCGCCGTCAGCGGGGGCAGCTCGTGCAGGCCGCGGCGGGGCGCTGCCCAGGCCACCTGCAGCACCGCGCTGCCCCGGGCGGGCACGTCGGTCCAGGCCAGGTGGGCGTCGCCCGGGCGGCTGTCGGCGATCACGCCCAGGCCGATGCCGTAGCGCGGACGCGATCGCTCGCTGGCGAGCCGGATGTCCAGCGCCACCGCCTGGCCGGCGTGCACCGGTGCGGGCGCAGCCAGGTGCAGCGTGAGCCCGCGCAGGTTGCTGTGGCACACGTGCATGCCCACCACCGCCGAACCGGCAAGCAGGAAGGTGAGCAGGTAACCCAGATTGAGCTGGTAGTTGATGCTGCCGACCAGCAGCAGCAGCAGGGTGAGCCCCAGCATCCAGCCCGCGCGCGTGGGCAGGATGTAGACGTTGCGCTGGGTCAGGGTGAGTGTGTCATTGCGGGGGGCGCGGCTGTGAAACCAGCGCTGGAAGCGGCCGCGCAGGTGGCGCAGCGGATGGCGCCACGCGGGTAGTGTTCCCTGAGAGGGCTTGGACGACAAGGTGGCGTTCACGGGCCTGTGGCGTGCTCAGGGCAAGGGCGTGGCGTCCACCATCGCTCGCACCTGCTCCACCGCGCCGCGCCCGGCATCGCTCACCGGGATCAGCCGGTGCGCCACGGTCTGCGGCAGGATGGCAGCAATGTCGTCGGGTGCCACATAGTCGCGGCCGTTCAGGAAGGCATGGGCCTTGGCCGAGCGCACCACGGCAAGCGCGGCGCGCGGCGACAGGCCTTGCGCGAACCAGCGGCCCGAGCGGGTTGCGGCCACCAGGTCCTGCAGGTACTCCAGAACCGGTTCGGCGGTGTGCACGTCGGCCACGCTCTGCTGCAGCCGCGCCAGGTCGGCAGGGGTCAGCACCGGCTGCAGGTGTTCCAGCATGTCGCGCCGGTCCTGGCCGCGCAGCAGTTCGCGTTCGGCGGCGCGGTCCGGGTAACCCAGCGAGAGACGCATGTGGAAACGGTCCAGCTGCGACTCGGGCAGCGCGTAGGTGCCGAGCTGGTCGTGCGGGTTCTGGGTGGCGATCACGAAGAAGGGTTGGGGCAGGGCGCGCGTGGCGCCTTCCACCGTGACCTGCTTTTCTTCCATGGCTTCGAGCAGCGCGCTCTGTGTCTTGGGGCTGGCGCGGTTGATTTCGTCGGCCAGCAGCACCTGGGCAAATACCGGGCCCGGGTGGAACACAAAACCCTCTCGGCCGCGTTCGTAGATGGACACGCCCACCAGGTCGCTCGGCATCAGGTCGGCGGTGAACTGCACGCGCGAAAACTGCAGCCCGAAGGCGCGCGAAAGCGCATGCGCCAGCGTCGTCTTGCCCACGCCAGGAACGTCTTCGATCAGCAGGTGTCCCCCCGCCAGCAGACAGGCCACGCAGTCGGAAACCTGGGGGCTTTTGCCCACGATCACCGTGTTAAGCTGGTTCAGTAATTGGTGGATTGTTTCGTCGGCATGCATGCCGTGAACCTTAACGTAAAAATGTGATGAGCCAGGCAACAGGTTATTTCACCCACAAGGATTGCTGGAGACATGAGATGGGCGCGGGGCACCCCGAATGCCCGGCGCGGCTCGATGCGATCGAGGACCGTCTGCTGATCACAGGGCTCGACACCGCGCTGGAGCGGCGCGAGGCCACGGCGGCTTCGCTGGCCGACATGGAACTGGCCCACGGCCGCATGCACCTGGCGTCGCTGCGCGGCCTGTCCGACGGCTTGCGCGACGAGATCGCGGCCGGCGGCCCGACCCATGCGCAGGTGGACCCGGACACGTCCATCAACATCCATTCCTGGGATGCGATCCTGGTGGCGGCGGGCGCCGCCATCGACGCTACCGACGCCGTGATGGTCGGTGAACTGGCCAACGCCTTCTGCGCCGTGCGCCCGCCGGGCCACCACGCCACACGCAACCAGGCCATGGGCTTCTGCTTCGTGAACAACGTGGCGGTGGCGGCGAAATACGCGCTGGAGCGCCACGGCCTCAAGCGCGTGGCCATCGTCGATTTCGACGTGCACCACGGCAACGGCACCGAAGACATCGTGGCCGGTGATGAACGCATCCTCATGTGCAGCTTCTACCAGCACCCGTTCTACCCGCCCTGGGAACATTCGACCGCGACCAATCTGGTGAACCTGCCCGTGCCGGCCTACACCAAGGGCATGGACGTGCGCGAGCTGATCGACATGATGTGGCTGCCGCGGCTGGACGCCCACAAGCCACAGATGATCTTCATCAGCGCCGGCTTTGACGCCCACCGCGAAGACGACATGGGCCAGCTCGGCCTGGTGGAAAACGACTACGCGTGGATCACGCAGCGCATCAAGGAAGTGGCGCAGCGCCACGCCAAAGGCCGCATCGTGAGCTGCCTCGAAGGCGGCTACGACCTGAGCGCGCTTGCGCGCAGCGTGGAAGCGCATCTGAGGGTGCTGGCCGATGTCTGAGTGGGCCGCAATGTGGTGCGGAGCCCTGCTGCTCAATGCTCTAGTTGTGAAGCTTGCGTGAGCAAAGTAGGGTATCTCAGGGCTTCATCAAATTGACCATCAAGACCCCCACACTGATCAACAACAAGCCCACCCACTGCCCCAAGACCAGTTTCTCGCCGTAAAAAAACCAGCTTGCCGCAGCGATCAACAGGTAAAAAAACGAACCCGAAATGGCAAAGGCGACAGAGAGCCGTTCTTGTGTGATCACGAACAGCCAGAGCACATAACCCGCACCTTGCAGGGCCAGGGCTGTCAAAACCAGCGGCGAACCGGCAGCCGCCAGCACGAATGCAAACGCGCCCTCACTGTTGAGAACCCCGGTGATCTGACCAACTCCCCTTTTCAAAATCAGTTGACTGCCGATGGTGCACATGGTCACCAACAGCACCAGAATATATGTTGTCATTCCATTCAGCCCTTGTTACTTGAATATGCGATGGCATAACTCTTGGCAATTATCCAGGCGATCGGCTTTGGCCAAAGGCGGCGCAAGAGTTTATAGTCCTCGGCAGCCCGGTACCCCTCTGAAATGCCACTTGATGTCTCACTCTCGGCATGAATCCGATGTTGCATCAGCACCTCTCTGATCCACAAAAACTGTCCGGGGCCCTGTGCTTTGCTCAACCAAGCTGCCCAGTCCAGATCCACCTTGTAGGCTTGATCAAATCGCACGGAACGTTCTCCGGACCGAAAGGTCACTGCGGGGCAGGGGATAGGGCAACCGAAGCGCAGACAATTTGATTTGGCGAAAATCGAGCTGATGGATGGCCTGCCTAGGAATCCGAGGTTCAACAAGACGCGTTTTATCCACAGCAATAAAGAATATGTGCGGATGGTATCGGCGACAATCTCGGCATAGCCTGTGAAAATCAGGACAGGATCCTTGAAGCCTTGAATGGCATTCAACACTTTTTCCGTGAATTGCGGTAGATAGATATCATCCTGGTGCGCGATCGTGATCCATCCGGAATCAATCTGGGTCAATCCCTGATTCCAGTCGTTGGCTATTCCCTGGTGCGGTGAGTGAATAAAATATTCGGCATCAAAGCGTTTGGCGATATCCTGCAAGCCATCAAATGGGGTTGAGGTCGATATGACGATGCGGGACTGAACTGTTTGGGCTCTCAGTGATTTCAGACAGGCTTCGAGGTAGGGCGAGGTCTTGTATGCCGCCACCAAAAATGTGTGGCGTTCCGGAGTGTGGGGGGTGCGAGGCAGCATCACCGCTTGGTTTGAATCGTTCATCAGTAGTATCGGGGAAGTACGTCGAAATACAGATACGAAGTTGTCAACGCTGTGTTCAGAAAAAACAAGCCAGTGTACAGTTTGACCAGACCCGCGGGATTCGCGCCCGTTTCATGCTGGGAGTGGCTCTGAAATATCAGTGCAACGAAAAAGAACAAGAAAGGCAGAAAATAGCGCCCTTGTACACCTCGAATGATGGGCGATGCCGGTGGGCTCCAAAACAGGTACATGGAAACAAAGACCAGTACGATACAGAATATCAGGGTGCCAAATCCGATACTGAAAGCAGCAAGATTCCTGCGAATGGAGCTGCGGAAAACATACAGCATGCCGACTAGGTAAGTGAGCAAAGACAGCGGAAATAATATGGCCAACACTGAGTTCATCGGGGTGTCCAACCACCCTACATTGCCAAACATGCTGACACTCAGGTGTCGGCCGGTTTTTGCCAAGGTGTTGATCAAGACAAAAAAGAAATCGATTGGTTGATGCAGGATTAAATCAAGCTGATCGGATGTGCGTGACGAAGTCCAGGCGCCGAGCGTCTTGGTGGTCTGGTAGTAATATTGCATGGCAAGTGCCGGAATAGCCAAGAACAGGGTTTTCCAGATGTACTCAAGGCTTCGGTAAAGCCGAAACTTGATAACTGGCGGTAATGCCAATATCAATAGCGGTAAATAAACCACCTTGACATTCAGCATCAGAAACAGCGAGAAGGCAAACAGCCACGGCGCCGGCTTGCCTTCAGCTTGGGGGCGGCTCATGACTGCACCAAAAAGTATGACCGCAGCCATTGAAAAATAGTCCGCCCCGATCGCCACCGATTGGTTGATGACCATGGGAATCATGAGTAGCGGGCTGACGCTCACCATGAAGCGGCGATTGACCTTGTACGCGATCACAAGAAGTGCAAGGAAAGATGCCAGTGTGGCAACGCGCATGCTGTAAAAAACGATCTGTACGTTGGTGTCCAAGGCATTCAACGCGCGACAAACCAAATGGGGTAGAAAATAGACGGTGGCAGTATTAGGCACCGCATGCGGGTAAAAGTACTCTTTTTCGCTGGGGGGGATTGGCTTGGCCCAAAATTGTTCGTGGCTGTAAGGCGTCAGTTTTTTTCGTACCTCATTGACTTGCGCCTGTTTGGAAAGATCTACGAAGCTACCATTGAATTTGTGACCGTAGCCTCGAGGCAGCTTGTCAACCACCAGATTTGCACAACCTTTTATCACATGCGCCCCTTCATCGGGCATTTGCAGTGGTGGAATGATGAACAGCCAGGCGCTATAGAATAATGCCAGGAGCGAAAAAGCAAGTGTTTTTATGATTCGGGTTGAATGAGGGTTCGTGCCGAGTGTCGTTGATGTGGTCATTTGGTCTTGTTTCTTGCCAGACGCGGATTGGATTGAGCGGAACTGGTCCGCAATTCAGGCAATGGGTCGTCTGGCTTTCAAGGTTCCGTAGATGGCATCCTTTGGGACCGATTGAATGTCATAGCCGATAAATGACAGAAGCAGTTGCATGCCCATCAGTATGGTTATGGCAGAGAGCATGACGGTGCCGGGCGTGTTGGGCAGGGATCTTTCCGCTGCTTCAAGCCAGTGATAGCCGCCAAACACCAGTCCAAATATCAGCAAAGCCGCCCCGAAAACCAATTCAATCGAGGCGAGGGACATATCGCGCAAAAAGTAATTGTAAAAGATCCGTTTGCTGAAATTCCGCGTGTGTTTCCACAAAAATTCGGCCAGGATAGCGCGTATTTTCAGACTGCTTTTTTCATCCCCATATTGGGCGTCCATCGGGATATCTATCACCCTGCATTGCAAGGTGTTCAGGCGAAACAACATGTCGCTTTCGAAGAAGTAACGTGCGCTGATTTTGTCAAAAGGCAGGTGTGATGCGACACGTGCCTGGATGGCGGTATAGCCATTGGTCGGGTCGAATATATTCCAGTAGCCGCTCGAAAATTTGTTCAGAAACGAAAGCAGGGCGTTGCCGATGAGCCGGACTCTCGGCATTTGTCCGATATTGTTCAGATCGTAAAATCGATTGCCTTTGGTGTAGTCCGCACGACCAGTCAGTATCGGTTCAACAAAATAAGGCAATAATTCGGGTGGCATTTGCCCATCGCCATCGATTTTGACAAGAATGTCGTGACCATCTTGCATGGCAGCCCGATACCCGGCCATGACGGCACCACCCACGCCAAGATTGTTTTGATTGAAAACTATCCTAACGCGAGGATCCGTGCATTGTTGTTTCAGAAAATCGCCACTTCGCTCCGGGCACGCATCGTCAACTGCGTAAATGGTTTTTACTTCGGGACCGACACGTCCAATGACCTTTAGAATGTGCTCACGGACTCGGTAGCATGGAATGATCACTGCAATACATTGCAATGATCTTCCATCGATGGTCGGCATTGCATCGACTGTTCGAGTGAAAATGGGCGGCGTGGAAGTTTGCATGGGGTAATATTTTACAGCTGAACCGTTGTGGGAATCACGACGCTTGTTCGGCAGGGGTAGGCACTCAAGGCGCGTGTTCCTGAAAACGCAAACATCGAATATTTCGAGGACCAACTTCAATACCTGTCACATCCTGGACTGCCTGGCGTTCGCAACGCATGATGACGATCCCGGCTCGGACACCGAACTGATTGGGCACGCCGGCACGTCGGCTGTGTTGATTGGCGTAGTGTCGCGTCGGCGATGTTGGTCTGAGGTCGCAAGGTGTGTTTTGCGACCTTGAAGTTTGCCGCAAAACGTCAGAGGCGCCGGTTTGTGGACAATGGGAGCCATGACGACTGCTACCGACACCACGACTGCTTTCGATATTCAGGGTCAGCTTCTGCTGCGTGCGATCGATGCGCGTGGCGTGTACACGCTCACGCTGAACGCACCACGCAGTTTCAATGTGCTGAGCGAAGCCATGATGGGCGCGCTGCAGGCCGCGCTGGACGCGGTGGCGGCCGACCCGCAGGCGCGCGCCGTGGTGATCGCGGCCAACGGCCGTGCCTTCTGCGCCGGGCACGACCTGAAGGAAATGAAGGCCCGACCCGAGCTGGCGTATTACCAGGCGCTGTTCGCCACCTGCTCAAAGCTGATGATGAGCATCCGCAAGCTGGAGGTGCCGGTGATCGCGCGGGTGCAGGGCCTGGCCACGGCCGCGGGCTGCCAGATGGTGGCGCAGTGCGACCTGGCGGTGGCCGTGCAGGCCGCCACGTTCGGCGTCAATGGCATCGACGTCGGTTTATTCTGCGCCACACCCAGCGTGGCCCTGTCGCGCAACATGCTGCCCAAGCAGGCGATGGAAATGCTGCTCACCGGCGATTTCATTTCGGCCGACGAAGCGAAGACCCGTGGCTTGGTGAACCGGGTGGTGGCGGCCGAGGCGCTGGACGCCGAAGTGGCCGCGCTGGTGGACCGCATCGTGGCCAAGCCGCGCGAGGCCATCGCCATGGGCAAGGCGCTGTTCTACCGCCAGCTCGAAACCGGCATGGAATCGGCCTACCAGCTCGCGGGCCAGACCATGGCCTGCAACATGGCGCACGACGTGGCCCAGGAGGGCGTGCAGGCTTTCATCGAGAAGCGCGCGCCGAACTGGTAGCCCCGGTGCTGGTTCGCTGCGCCCCGGATTGCCGCGTCAAACCGGCAATGCGCCCAGCCGCACAGCCCACCACGGGGCAACGCCTGCAGCCTGGCAAAGCCGGTTCCGCGGCGTTCTGGGATCGGACATTTCTCCTTCAGTGATATTGCATGACTTCCACCGTCTCTCTCCCCGCCTCGCCACCCCCCATCGACGACCTGCAGGCTTGGCTGGCCGGGTTCACCCAGACCACGGTGTGGTTTGAGTTCGCCGCGCTGGCGTTCTGTGTGTTGCTGGCCTGGGGGCTGGCGGCGGGTTTGCGTCGGGCCCTGGGTATGCGGGACGAAAAATCGTCGGTGCTGTTTGGCCGCAAGCTTTTCGACGGCGCGATGTTCCCGCTGCTGCTGCTCGTGCTGGGGTACATCGCGCGCTCGCTGTTGTTGACCGTGGTGCCGCTGGCGGTGTTCAAGGTGGCGATCCCGGTGCTGGTCTCGCTGGTGGTCATCCGCGTGGGCGTCAAGGTGTTGCAGGTGGCGTTTGGCAGCACGCCCTGGGTGCGCTTGCTGGAGCGCACCATTTCCTGGCTGGCCTGGCTGGCCATGGTGCTCTGGGTCAGTGGCCTGCTGCCCCTGGTGCTGAGCGAACTCGATGCCATCCACTGGAAGATGGGTGCATCCACGCTGAGCCTGCGCACGCTGATCGAAGGGGCGCTCACCGCGGGCGCGGTGCTGATCGTCACCCTCTGGATTTCGGCCGCCATCGAGGCGCGCCTGCTCAAGTCGGCCGTGGGCGGCCAGCTCTCACTGCGCAAGGCCGTCAGCAACGCCACGCGCGCCGTGCTCATGTTCCTGGGCCTGATCTTCGCACTCTCGGCCGTGGGCATCGACCTCACCGCGCTCTCGGTGCTGGGGGGCGCGATCGGCGTGGGCATCGGTCTGGGTCTGCAGAAGCTGGCGTCCAACTACGTGAGTGGTTTCGTGATCCTGGCCGAGCAGAGCATGCGCATCGGCGACAACGTGAAGGTAGACAATTTCGAGGGCCGCATCAGCGACATCAAGGCGCGTTACACCGTGATCCGCTCGGCGACGGGGCGCGAGTCCATCGTGCCCAACGAGATCCTGATCACCAACCGGGTGGAGAACCTGTCCCTCGCCGACGCCCGGGTCTGGCAGTCCACCATCGTGTCGGTGGCCTATGACAGCGACGTGGAACTGGTGCGGCGCCTGCTGGCGGATGCGGCGCGGGTACAGGAGCGCGTGCTCCAGGATCCGGCTCCCAGTGCCGCGCTCTCGGCCTTTGGTGCCGACGGCCTGGAATTCACCTTGGGCTACTGGATCGCCGACCCCGAGAACGGTCAACTCAACCTTCGGTCAGACATCAACCTGGCGATCCTGCGTTCGCTGCGCGAGCACGGTATCGAGATTCCGTACCCGCAACGCGTCTTGCACCTGAAGCCTAGCCCATGAACCCCGGCAGCCACAGCGCGATGGCCGGGAATGCGATCAGGATGCCCAGCCGGACAATGTCGGCTGCCACAAACGGCCAGACGCCGCGGTACATGGTGCCCAGGTTGACGTTGGGTAGCAGCGAGCTGATGACGAAGAGGTTGAGGCCCACCGGTGGCGAGATCATGCCGATCTCGACGATGGTCACGATCAGGATGCCGAACCAGATCGGGTCGAAGCCCAGACCGGTGATCACCGGGAAAAACACCGGAATCGTCAGCAGCACGATGGCCAGCTCTTCCATCACCATGCCCAGCATCAGGTAGACGCCCATCATCATCACCACCACCATGATGGGGTGGGGGCTGAACTGCAGCACGAAGTCGCGCAGGTCGCCCGGCATGCTGGTGAAGTTGATGAAGTTGGTGAAGATCATCGCGCCGATCAGGATCATGAACAGCATGGCGGTGGTGCGGGTGCTCTCCACCAGGATGTCCAGCAGCACACGCGGGCGCAGCGTGCCGCGCAGCAGCGCGAACAGGAAGGCCCCCGCCGCACCCACGCCGGCCCCTTCGGTCGCGGTGAACACACCCCCGTAGATGCCCCCGATGACCAGGGCAAACAGGATGGCCACGCCCCAGATACCGCGGATGGCCGCGAAGCGCTGCGCCCAGGTGAAGCGCTCGGCCGGTGGGCCGGCCGCGGGATCGCGCCAGGTCACGAAGACCACACCCAGGCACAGGCAGGTGATGGCCACGATGCCGGGCAGGATGCCCGCGATGAACAGCTTGCCGATGTCGGTCTCGGTGATGATCCCGTAGATCACGAGGATGGTGGACGGCGGGATCAGGATACCCAGCGTGCCGCCGGAGGCGATGGCGCCCGTGGCCAGCGTGTCCTTGTAGCCGTGGGCCTTCATCTCGGGATAGGCCACACGCGTCATGGTGGCGGCGGTGGCGATGGACGAGCCGCAGATCGAGCCGAAACCGCCCGACGCGATGATGCTGGCCATGGCGAGGCCGCCGCGCTTGTGGCCCACAAAGGCGTTGGCGGCGGTGAACAGTTCCTTGGCCATGCCGGCGCGGGCGACGAAGTTGCCCATCAGTACAAACAGCGGGATCACCGACAGCACGTAGTGGAAGCCGGTCTCGAAAATCACCTGGCTGGTGCTGGCGTAGGCCGGCTGCCAGCCGCGCATCAGACCCAGGCCCACCAGGCCGGCGATGGACATCGCCACGGCCAGCGGCACACGCAGGAAGGCGAGACCAAAGACGCCCAGAAAACCCAGCAACGCTTCGATCATGTGGACGCTCCCTGGGCTTCAACCGGCACATGACCACTGGTGGGTGCACGCACGAACACGAGCAGCAGATGGGCCAGTCCGGTGAGCATGAGCAGCCCGGCCATCAGCCCGGCCACCGGGGCGATGGACATCGCGAGGTGCACCGTGGTGTCGCCGTATTCGGCAAAGCGCTCGGCGCGCATCACCATGAGCCGGCCCAGAAAGGCAAACGTGCCGGCGCAGATCAGGTGGATCACGCGGGCCTGTATCGAGCGCAGCCAGTCGGGGATCAGCGCGTCGAGCGTGTCAAAGACCACGTGCTCGCCGCGCCAGGAGACGAGCGGCATGGCAGCGAAGATCACCACCACCATCAACATCTCGGTGAGCTCCAGCCCGCCGGGCACCGAGTGGTCGAAAAACTTGCGACCGATCACGTCGATCACGGTCAGCCACATGATGGAAAAAAGCGCCATGGCTGCCATGACGCCGGTGGACCAGTACAGCAACCGGTCGAGGGTTTTGTGCATGTTGTGCTTTCTGCATGTGAAGTGGGCCGATGGGCAGCAGGTTAGCTGTTCCATCGGCCCACGGGGGCTGACCGGCCATTTGCGGCCGGCTGACCGGGAGTTACTTCACCTTGGCGATTTCAGCACGGAATTCGGCCAGCACCTGCTTCGGATCTTTGAGCCCTTTGACCTGCGCGCTCGCGGCCCACTTGGTTTCCAGGTAGTCCTGCTTGTCCATGACGGCCTTGACGAAGGCCTGGTCGGCCTTGATGCGGCTCACGCCCTGGGCCTTCTGGGCGCCGTCGCGGCTGGCCGCGTCCACCTTGTCCCAGCCTTCGCCGAACATGCGCGCGGCCACTTCACCCGAGAGTTTGTCGACCACGGCCTTGTCCTGCGGTGACAGTGCCTTGTATTTGCCCTCGTTCATCATGAACACGAAACTGGTGTTGTAGAGGCCGCCGGGGAAGGTGGTGGCGTGCTTGACCATGCTGAGCTTGAACGAAGCGATGGACTCATCGGGAAAGAAGGTGCCGTCCATCACGCCGGTGGACAGCAGCTCGAACGACTCGGGCGCTGCTTTGAGCGTGGTGTTCCAGCCCATGGCCTTGGAGAGTTCGTTGATGTTGCCGCCACCGATGCGGAACTTCAGCGAGGCCGCGTCGGCGGCAGAGGCCACCGGTTTCTTGCTGTTGAAGATGATGCCGGGGCCGTGCGTGAACACGGCCAGGGCCTTCACGCCGCGGTGTTCGCCCAGCGGGGCGAAGTATTTGCTGTAGATGCGCTGGTAGGCCACCGAAGTGGCGACCGCGTTGTCGCCCAGGAAGGGGAATTCGGCCACCTGGGTGTTGATGAAGCGGCCCGGGGTGTAGCCGTCCACCGTGTAGGAGATGTCGGCCAGGCCGTCGCGCACGGCATCAAAGGTGCCCGGCGCCGCCACCACGCCCTTGGGCAGGATGTTGCACTTCATGCGGCCGGTGCTTTCTTTTTCCAGCATGTCACACCAGTTCTTCTGCACCGTGGACAGGGTGTGGGTGGGTGGCAGCCAGCTGGACACGGTGAACACGGTCTGTGCGGAAACCAGACCGCTGGACAGCAATGTGGTGGACAAGGCGGCAGCGAACACGTGGCGAAGTTTCATGAAGCGTTTCCTCGGGGCGGTGGGTAAATATGGTTTCTAAACATAAGCAAATCACTCAGAATTCACTATAGGCGAAGACTGGGATTTCTCTTCTCCAGACTTACCCGAATTCGCCGACCGTCTGGTTGGTTAATCGCCCTGATGGTGATGCCGGTCGGTTTGTGGGGGATAGGGGTAGGCGTCGCCGGCGGGCTCGCCTATAATTTAGAAAAAGCACGACCGTTCGTTTTTTGGAAATGCAGCGTTCTTTTCTGCGTCAGGGCGGTCCGTCGTTGGGTCGGGCATACAATCCGATGATTGACGTGTACGTCAACTCGAATCCCGCTTTTTCTTTCGTTCTCACAACCATCAGGAGCAACCGAATATGAAGGTTATCGTCCCCGTCAAACGCGTGGTGGACTACAACGTCAAGGTGCGCGTCAAGGCAGACCAGTCCGGCATGGACCTGGCCAACGTCAAGATGAGCATGAACCCGTTTGACGAGATCGCGGTCGAAGAAGCCGTGCGCCTGAAAGAGAAGGGCGTGGTCACCGAGGTCATCGCCGTCTCCTGCGGCGTCACGCAGTGCCAGGAAACCCTGCGCACCGCCATGGCCATCGGCGCCGACCGCGCCATCCTGGTGGAGACCACCGAAGAGCTGCAGCCCCTGGCCGTGGCCAAGCTGCTCAAGGCCCTGATGGACAAGGAACAGCCCGGACTCGTGATCCTGGGCAAACAGGCCATCGACGACGACTGCAACCAGACCGGCCAGATGCTTGCCGCGCTGGCTGATTTGCCCCAGGGCACGTTTGCCAGCAAGGTCGAGGTGGTGGACGGCAAGGTCAACGTGACCCGCGAAGTCGACGGCGGCCTGGAAGTCCTGAGCCTCACGCTGCCGGCCATCGTCACCACCGACCTGCGCCTGAACGAGCCGCGCTATGTGACCCTGCCCAACATCATGAAGGCCAAGAAGAAGCAGATGGACATCGTCAAACCCGAAGACCTCGGTGTGGACGTGAGCCCGCGCCTCAAGACCCTGAAGGTCAGCGAGCCGCCCAAGCGCGGTGCGGGCATCAAGGTGCCGGACGTCGCAACGCTCGTCGAAAAACTCAAGAACGAAGCCAAGGTCATCTGAAGACCGCTGACATCAACGATCCAGAGGAACACAGAACATGACCGCACTCGTCATTGCCGAACACGACAACGCCAGCATCAAGGGCGCCACGCTCAACACCGTCGCCGCCGCCGCCCAGTGCGGGGGTGAGGTGCATGTGCTGATCGCCGGCCACAACGCCGGCCCGGCCGCCGCAGCCGCGGCCCAGATCGCCGGCGTCGCCAAAGTCATCCACGCCGACGCCGAATACCTGGCACACGGCCTGTCCGAGAACATGGCCGCCCAGGTGCTGGCCATCGCATCGAACTACAGCCACATCCTGTTCCCCGCCACCGCCAGCGGCAAGAACATCGCCCCGCGCGTGGCCGCCAAGCTCGACGTGGGCCAGATCAGCGACATCACCAAGGTGATCGCCGCCGATACCTTCGAGCGCCCGATCTACGCCGGCAACGCCATCGCCACCGTGCAGAGCACCGACGCCACCAAGGTCATCACCGTGCGCACCACCGGCTTCGACCCGGCCGCCGCCACCGGTGGCAGCGCTGCCGTGGAAACCCAGGCAGCCCAGGCCGACAGTGGCAAGAGCACCTTCCTGGGCAGCGAGATCGCCAAGAGCGACCGCCCCGAACTCACCGCCGCCAAGATCATCGTTTCTGGTGGCCGTGCGCTGGGCAGCGCCGAGAAGTTCAACGAAGTCATGACCCCGCTGGCCGACAAGTTGGGCGCCGCGCTGGGCGCCAGCCGCGCCGCGGTGGATGCGGGCTACGCGCCGAACGACTGGCAAGTGGGCCAGACCGGCAAGATCGTCGCGCCGCAGCTGTACGTGGCCTGCGGCATCTCGGGCGCGATCCAGCACCTGGCCGGCATGAAGGATTCCAAGGTGATCGTGGCGATCAACAAGGATCCTGAGGCACCGATCTTCTCGGTGGCCGACTACGGGTTGGAGGCCGATCTGTTCACCGCCGTGCCCGAGCTGATCAAGGCGCTGTAAGCACCGCACCACCGGCAAGGGCATCGTTCGCGATGCCCTTGTTGCATCTGTACTTCCCGAAGAACCTCTGGAGACATTCGAATGAGTTACGTCGCACCCCTCAAAGACATGCTGTTCAACATCGAACACCTGGCGCGCATCGACCAGGTGGCTGCTTTGCCTGGCTTTGAAGACGCTGGCCTGGACACCGCGCAGGCCGTGCTGGAGGAGTGCGCCAAGCTCAACGAGGGTGTGATCGCGCCGCTGAACTGGGAGGGCGACAAGTACCCGTCTTCCTTCCACGACGGCAAGGTCACCACGACGCCCGGTTTCAAGGAAGCCTTCAAACAGTACGCCGAAGGCGGCTGGCAGGGCCTGCAACACCCGGTGGACTTCGGCGGTCAGGGCCTGCCCAAGACCATCGGTGCGGCCTGCGGCGAAATCCTCAACAGCGCCAACATGAGCTTCGCGCTGTGCCCGCTGCTGACCGATGGCGCCATCGAGGCGCTGATCACCGCCGGCAGCGACGAGCTCAAAGCCGTTTACCTGGAGAAGCTGGTGAGCGGCGAATGGACCGGCACCATGAACCTGACCGAGCCGCAGGCCGGCAGCGATCTGGCCGCCGTGCGCAGCCGTGCCGAGCCACAGCCCGATGGCAGCTACAAGGTGTTCGGCACCAAGATTTTCATCACCTACGGTGAACACGACATGGCCGAGAACATCGTGCACCTCGTGCTCGCGCGCGTGACCGGCGCGCCCGAAGGCGTGAAGGGCATCAGCCTGTTCGTGGTGCCCAAGTTCATGGTGAACCAGGACGGCTCGCTCGGTGCACGCAACGACGTGCATTGCGTGAGCATCGAACACAAGATGGGCATCAAGGCATCGCCCACCGCCGTGCTGCAATACGGCGACCACGGTGGTGCCGTGGGCTATCTGGTGGGCCAGGAAAACCGCGGCCTTGAATACATGTTCATCATGATGAACGCCGCGCGCTACGCCGTGGGCGTGCAGGGCATCGCGATCGCCGAACGCGCTTACCAGAAGGCCGTGGGCTACGCGAAAGACCGCGTGCAGAGCCGCCCGGTCGATGGCTCGCTGAGTGCCGCAGCGCCCATCATCCACCACCCCGATGTGAAGCGCATGCTCATGACCATGCGCGCCAGCACCGAGGGGTGCCGCGCCATGGCCGCCGTGGCCGCCGCTGCCTACGACGCGGCCCACCACCACCCGGATGCCGAAGCCCGCAAGGACAACGCGGCGTTCTACGAATACCTGGTGCCGCTGGTCAAGGGCTACAGCACCGAGATGAGTCTGGAAGTGACCTCGCTGGGCGTGCAGGTGCACGGCGGCATGGGCTTCATCGAAGAAACCGGTGCCGCCCAGTACTACCGCGACGCCAAGATCCTGACCATCTACGAAGGCACCACCGCGATCCAGGCCAACGACCTCGTGGGCCGCAAGACCTCGCGCGACGGTGGCACCAACGCCAAGGCCATCGCGGCGCAGATTGAAAAGACCGAAGCCGAGCTGCTGGCCCGCGGCAGCGCCAACGCGCTCGCCGTGGCCAAGCGCCTCACCGCCGCGCGCCAGGCCTTTGTGGATGTGGTCGAGTTCATCGCCGCCAACACCCGGAGCAACCCCAACGCCGCCTTCGCCGGCAGCGTGCCCTACCTCATGCTCGCGGGCAACGTGGTGGCGGGCTGGCAGCTGGCGCGCGCGCTGCTGGTGGCCGAAGACCAGCTGGCCGCCGGCACCGACGCGGCCTTCATGCAGGCCAAGATCACCACCGCACGTTTCTACGCCGACCACATCCTGAGCCGCGCCCCGGGCGTGCGCGACAGCGTGGTGGACGGCGCGGACGCGGTCACGGCCATGGTGGTCGACGCGTTCTGAAACCGCTGCACCCTGTTGCTGCGGTGACAGGGTGCCCACGCTGGCTGACCCAGAATCCAGCCAGCTATTCGATCCACAACGGAGACAACATGACGACCCGCCAACGCTACCTGCCCCCGGTGCTGAAGAACATCAAATTCCCGGTGATCGGCTCGCCGCTTTTCATCATCAGCAACCCCAAGCTCGTCATCGCCCAGTGCAAGGCCGGCGTGGTCGGCTCGATGCCCGCACTCAACGCGCGCCCGGCCGCGCAGCTGGAAGACTGGCTGGCCGAGATCACCGAAGCCCTGGCCGCTCACGATGCAGCGAACCCGGACAACAAGGCTGCACCGTTTGCCATCAACCAGATCGTGCACAAGAGCAACGACCGGCTGGAGCACGACCTGCAGGTCTGCGCCAAGTACAAGGTGCCGATCATCATCACCAGCCTGGGCGCACGCGAAGACGTGAACCAGGCCGTGCACAGCTGGGGCGGCGTGGTGCTGCACGACGTGATCAACAACGTGTTCGCGCACAAGGCGATCGAGAAGGGCGCCGACGGCCTGATCCCCGTGGCCGCGGGCGCGGGCGGCCACGCCAGCGTGAAGAGTCCGTTTGCCATGGTGCAGGAGATCCGCGAGTGGTTCGATGGCCCGGTGGCGCTCTCGGGCTCCATCGCCTCGGGCGGCGCCATCCTGGCCGCGCAGGCCATGGGCGCCGACTTCGCCTACATCGGCTCGGCCTTCATCGCCACCGAGGAAGCGCGCGCGGTGGACGGCTACAAGCAGATGATCACCGAGAGCAACTCGGACGACATCGTCTACAGCAACTTCTACACCGGCATCCACGGCAACTACTTGAAGGGCAGCATCAAGAACGCCGGCATGGACCCGGACCACCTGCCCGAGAGCGACCCGAGCAAGATGAACTTTTCCACCGGCGAAGGCGCCAACGCGGCCAAGGCCTGGAAGGACATCTGGGGTTGCGGCCAGGGCATCGGCGCGATCCGTGAGGTGATGCCGGCGGCCGATCTGGTGGCGCGTTTCAAGCGCGAATACGCCGAGGCCAAGGACCGCATCTGCATGGGTTGAACCCCGGGGCACCAAAAAAAAGGCCGACTGCAGAGTCGGCCTTTTGCATGCAGCGAACGCTTGACCTGATCAGGGCTTGATCGCGTTCTGGATCAGCTCCAGCAAGGACGATGGACGGAACGATTCGAGCAAACCCGGGGGCTGCGCGTATTGCACGCCGGTGTCGTCGGCGATGCGTTCGGCCCAGCCGCCGTTGCTCCATTCGCTGTAGAGCCAGTCTCCGTTCTCGTACACCAGTCCGGCCGGGGTCTCCCCCGGCGCCGTCTCCGGCACGCTCTTGAGCGCCGCACCCATGTAGTCCATCCAGATCGGCAGGGCGGCCCGGCCCCCCGATTCGCGGCCGCCCAGGCTGCGCGGTTTGTCGTAGCCCATCCACACGGCCGTGGCCAGCGTGGGGTGGTAACCGGTGAACCAGGCGTCCACAGCATCGTCGGTGGTGCCGGTCTTGCCGTAGACGTCGTTGCGCTTGAGCTGCGCCTGGGCGCGGGCCGCGGTGCCGGTGCGCGTCACGTCGTTCAGCAGGCTGCCCATCACGAAGGCGTTGCGCTGCGGGATCGCACGGCTCTCGTCGGTCAGCGCTGCCGGGGGCGGTGCTTCAAACAGCACCTTGCCGTGCGCGTCGGTGATCTTCTCCACCACCACCGGTTCCACGCGCCAGCCACCGTTGGCCAGCGTGGCGTAGGCCCGCGCCATCTGCAGCGGCGTCACGAGGCCGGTGCCCAGCGCCAGTGTCAGGTTGTCGGGCTGGCGGTTGGCGTCGAGGCCGAAGCGGGTGGTCCAGTCGCGTGCACGCTGGGTGCCCACATGCTGCAACACGCGCACGCTCACCAGGTTGCTCGATTTCGCCAGGCCTTCGCGCAGCGTGATCGGGCCGCTGTAGTTGCCGCTGCTGTTGTCCGGGCTCCAGCCGTTGGCTGCGGTGAAGGGCAGGTCGTCCACGATGGTGGCGGGCATCACGCGCTCTTCGAGCGCGGCCGACACCAGCAGCGGCTTGATCGCCGATCCCGGCTGGCGCCAGCCCTGGGTGACGTGGTTGAAGGGTTGGCGCGTGAAGTCGAAACCACCGACCAGCGCGCGCACGCGCCCGGTGCGGGTGTCCAGCGCCACCAGCGCCGCCTCGGCTTCGGGCCATTGTGAGATCGCCCAGTTCTTGCCGTTCTTGACCACCCGCACCACCGAGCCCCGCTGCAGCTTCAGCGGGGCCTTGGCCGCGGGCTGGAGCGCGCGCTGCGCCCAGCGCAGGCCTTCACCCTGGAGGGTGATGCGCTCGCCCGTGGCCAGCTGGGCACGCACCTCTTTCGCGCTGGCTGTCAGGACGATGGCCACGCGCAGCGTTTCGTCGTCGTGGTGGTCCTTCAGCGCTTCGGCGGCGGCGCGTTCCAGCTCGGCGCCGTTGCCGGACGGCAGGGTTTCCTGGCCCTCCGGTCCGCGCCAGCTGCCGCGCCGGTCGAACGCCAGCACGCCGCGCTGCACCGCGTCGTGCGCCGCGCGCTGGTCGGCCGCGCGCAGAGAGGTCGTGACCCGCAGACCGGTGGAATAGGCCTCGGTGCCAAAGCGCTCCACCACCACGCGGCGCGCCATTTCGGCCACGTGGGCGGCGTGCACGCTGCGTTGCCCGGGCGACCGCAAGCTCAGTTTTTCGGCGCGCGCGGCGGCCAGCTGCTGCTCGTTGATGGCGCCCACGGCGAGCATGCGCTGCAGCACCACGCGCTGGCGCTGCACGGCGCGCTCGAAGTTCGCCACCGGGTTCGCGTAATAAGGGTTCTGGGGCAGGCCCGCGAGCATCGCGGTTTCGGCCAGCGAGAGCTGGTCCATGGACTTGCCGAAGTAGGTCTGTGCGGCGGCCGCGAAACCATAGGCGCGCTGGCCCAGGAAGATCTCGTTGAGGTAGATCTCCAGGATGCGGTCTTTCGAGAGCGCGTCTTCCACCTTGAAGGCGAGCACGATTTCCTTGGCCTTGCGCTCGACCGAAAACTCGCGCGTGAGCAGCATGGTGCGCACCAGCTGCTGCGTGATGGTGCTCGCACCCTGCCGGCGACCCCCGGTCAGCGCAGCCACCACCGCGCGCGCCATGCCCTTCGGGTCAACGCCCGAGTGTTCGCGAAACCGCGCGTCCTCTACCGCCAGCACGGCGTCCTGCAGCCGCTTGGGCGTGCGGGAAAGCGGCACGTATTCGCGCCGTTCGGCACCGAACTGCGCCAGCTCCACGCCGTCGGCGGTGAACACCTGCAGTGGCAGTTTGGGCTGGTAATTGACGATCCTGTCGATGGGCGGCAGATCGAAAGTGGACGCTTGAACCACGGACGCGGTCAGCAGCAGCGGGGCAGGGATGATGAGCGCCAGGCTGAGAAACAGGCGGCGCGAATGACGCAATGACATGGGGAAGGATTATCCTGTGCCCGGGTATGCCGCTGATGAACGGGGCGTAACCGAATGTGCCATCATGGTTTTCGACACACTGGTTTCTCGCTTGACGGCCCACAATTGCTGCAATGCAGCAGATCGAGCCCCCCATGACCGAAAAACCCATCAGGGAGAACGGCCACACGGTCTCCAGCGACCACGCCCCCGAGCCCGGGCGGAGAGGGCGCTTTCGCCTGTGGTGGCTGGGTGTGGCTGCGCTGCTCCTGCTGGGCACCGCGGCCGCCGTGCTGCTGCCCTACGAAGCGAACACGTCCCGTCTGCAGGCCTGGGTGCTGGGCCGCTACGCCGCACCGCTCGGTTTTGATGTGGCTTCCGGGCCCAGCGACCACATCCGGTTTCCGAAACAAGGCCCGTTCGACGAACGCCTGGGTTACACCCGCATTCCCGCCTTTGTCGCCAGCCTCCAGGCCCGCGGTTTTGAGATCACCGCGCAGGCCCGGCACAACCAGGCCCTGCTCGCGTACCAGGACCGTGGCCTGTACGCCCCGTACGCCGAGAAGTCCCAGGCCGGCCTGACCGTGCTCGACTGCCACCGCACGCCGATCCACAGCTTCAGCTACCCCTACCGCCAGTTCGATCGCCTGGGGAGCGTGCCCCCGGTGGTCGCGCAGGCGCTGCTGTTCATCGAAAACCGCGACCTGCTCGACCCCGACCGGCCGCAGATGAACCCGGCCGTTGACTGGGTGCGCTTCACCCGCGCCGTGCTCGGGCAGCTCGGCAGCCGGATCGACGCCGAGTTCGACACGCCCGGCGGCAGCACCCTGGCCACGCAGATCGAAAAATTCCGCCATTCGCCCGGGGGCATCACCCACAACGAGCGCGAGAAGCTGCACCAGATGGTGTCGGCCGCGGTGCGCGCCTACCAGCAGGGCCAGGACACGCTGCCGGTGCGGCGCCAGATCCTGCTCGACTACCTCAACACCGTTCCGCTGTCGGCCGCGCCGCGCCACGGCGAGGTGCACGGGCTGGCCGATGGCTTGTGGGTGTGGTTCGGGACCGAACTCGACCGCGCCCGCTTCCTGCTCACGCCCGGGCCGGGCCTGAACGAGAACCAGACCGAGCGCGGCCAGGTCCTGCGCCAGGTGGTGGCCCTCATGGTGGCGCACCGTCGCCCCTCCTGGTACCTCGCCCAGGGGCGCAAAGACCTCGACGAAACCACCGACGCCTACCTGCGCCTGCTGGCCACCGAAGGCATCATCGACACCGGCTGGCGCGACGCCGCCCTGCGGCAGCGGCTGGTGTTCCGCGACATGGTGCGCCACCCACCGCTGGAGGCGACCAGCCATGGCAAAGGCAGCACCGCCGCGCGCAGCCGCCTGGCCGGGTGGCTGGGCACCTCGCTCTACAGCCTCGACCGGCTCGACGCCACCCTCGACACCACGCTGCACGGCGAACTGCAGGACACCGTCAGCGCCTACCTGGGCCGCCTCACCGATCCGGCCTTTGCCCGCTCGCAGGGTCTCATGGGCGAGCGCCTGCTGCAGCCCGCTTCGCTGGGCGCTGTGCGCTACAGCTTCACCCTGCTGGAGCGCACGCCCCAGGGCAATCTGGTGCGCGTGCAGACCGACACCACGACACAGCCGCTGGACATCAACGAAGGCAGCAAGCTCGAACTCGGCTCCACCGCCAAGCTGCGTGTGCTGGCCACCTACCTGGAACTGGTGGCCGGGCTGCACGCGCGCCTGGTCCTGCTGGAACCGAAGGCCCTGCGCGCCACCGCTTTCGACCGGCAGGACACGCTCACCCGCTGGGCCGTGCAGCACCTCGCCAGCGCCAAGGACCGCAGCCTCGACGCCATGCTGCTCGCCGCCCTGGAGCGCCGCTTTTCGGCCGATCCCGGCGAGCGCTTCTTCACCGGTGGCGGCGTGCACAGCTTCAACAACTTCAACGACGACGACAACGCACGCAGGCCCACCGTGCGCGAAGCCATGCAGGCCTCCATCAACCTGCCGTTCGTGCGCGTGCTGCGTGAAGTCGTGCGCCACACCATGTACCAGGTGCCCGGCAGCACCGCGCGCCTGCTCGAAGATGACAGCGACCCGCGCCGCGAGGCCTACCTGGCCCGCTTCGCCGACCGCGAAGGCCAGGCCTTCCTGCGCCGCTTCTGGCGCAAGACCGACCGGCGCAGCACCGACGAGCTGCGTTCGGTGCTGCTAGAAGGCCTGCGCCCCACGCCCGAACGCCTCACCGCCGTGTTTCGCTACCTCGAACCCGCGGCAACGCCCGAAGCGCTGGACCAGTTCCTGCGCGAGCGCATCGGCGAGAAAGCGCCCGATGCGACCCGCGTGCAGAGCCTCTACAGCCGTTACGCGCCCGATGCCCTCGATCTGCCCGACCGCGGTTATGTGGCCGGTGTGCACCCGCTCGAACTCTGGCTCGTCGCCTTTCGCCTGCAGCACCCGACGGCGACCCTGGGCGAGGCCATCAGCGCCAGCCAGAGCGAGCGCCAGGCGGTCTACGGCTGGCTCTTCCGCACCCGCGTCAAGAGTGCGCAGGACGACCGCATCTACACCCTGCTGGAAGTCGAGGCCTTCCTGGACATCCACCAGCACTGGGCCCGGCTGGGCTACCCGTTTGCACACCTCGTGCCCTCGCTGGCCACGGCGCTGGGCAGCTCCGGCGACCGGCCCGCGGCGCTCGCCGAGCTGATGGGCATCATCCTCAACGACGGCGTGCGCCTGCCCACCCGCCACCTCACGGGCGTGCATTTCGCCAGCGGCACCCCCTGGTCCACCGCCCTGGGGAACGCGCCCGTGAAGGGCGAACGTGTCATGACGCCCGAGGTGGCGCGGGCGCTGCAACAGGCCTTGTCCGAGGTGGTGGAGCGGGGCACCGCGCGCCGCCTGGCCGGCAGCTTCCGCACTCCGGGTGGCGAAGACCTGTCCCCGGGCGGCAAGACCGGCACCGGCGACAACCGCGTGGTCGTGCGCGGGCGCGCCACGTTGGCGCTCAACCGCACCGCCACCTTTGTCTTTCACCTCGGTCCGCGCTATTTCGGCAGCGTCACCGCCTATGTGGTGGGACCCGATGCCGCGCGTTACCGCTTCACCTCGGGCCTGCCGGTGCAGGTCCTGGGGTCGCTGGGGCCGACCCTGATGCCCTATCTGGATGCGGCGTCCGGCAACGGCTGCCCGATCGCACCGTCGTCCTGACCCGCGGAGTCCGCCAGCGCCGGATTCGCCGGCTGCTCGCGCGGCAGGTGCAACACCGCCTTGCGCGGATCGTCGGCCAGTTCGTCCAGTGCGCGGTGCAGGCGCTGCAGCGTGCGTCTGGCCTCCACGCTCTCATCTTCCTCGGTGGCCATCTCGCGGTCGGCCGGCAGCAGGGTAGACACCAGGCGAAACCGCAGCGTGGCGTCGTCCGGCAATATGGACGCAGGCTCCAGCCCCTTGGCCACGATGTGCTGCGCCAGCAGCTTGAGGTGCTCCGGTCGCTGGGGTCCCTCCACCAGGATCACAAAACGGGTGTTGGTCACGCGGCACACCGTGTCCACATCGCGCATCACGCGCGTGAGCCGCGCCGCCGCCAGCACCAGCGCGCGGTCGCCCGTGTCCTGCCCCAGGCGCAGGCGGAGGTCGGCGTGGTTGGATAGCTCCACCAGCAGCAGGGCGCAGTGGTGACCGTAGCGCCGCGCGCGGCGGATCGCGTCGCGCAGCCGCAGGTTCAGCACCGGCACGATGGTCAGACCGGTCAGCGGGTCGGTGGAATCGAGCGCACGCAGGCGCGCCCGGGTTTCGCTGAAGTCCTTCGCACGGCGGTGCAGGATGTAGAGCAGCAGCGGGATCTCGATCGCCGAACCGATCAGCACCGCGTACTGCGCGCCCCAGCTGTCGGGTAACACGCCGGCCGCGCGCAGCGCCGGAAACGGGTAACCCAGGTGCACCGGCAGAAAACCCAGCGCCATCCAGCCCGCATACCGCTCACCCTGGCGCCAGGCCCACAGGCACAGCCCGATGCTCAGCAACACCGAGAGCAGGCCGTAGAGGTTCAGCACGGCGAGCGCCGGCGCGCTCTGCAGCGTGAGGTAGACGGCCGGGTACAGCAGGCCGAACACCGACCACGCCAGCGCCAGGCGGTCGAGCCCGCGGTGGTAACGCGAAAGGGAGCACACCTCACGCACAAACCAGATCCCCGAGCCCGTGAGCCAGAGCATGAACACCGCCGGCGCTGCGTTGTTCCACGCCGCCCACTGCGGCCAGAAGAACAGGCCGCCCAGGCCGGTGAAGGCCGTCTGAAAACCCAGCATGCAGGCCACGTAGACCACGTAGGCCACAAAGGCGCGGTCGCCGTAGAGCCGCGCGTGCACCCAGCCCAGGAACATCACGAGCAAGCCAAAACCGAGGTAGCCGCCCACCAGCAGAAAGGTCCAGGAGCGCTTGTGCTGCAACTCCTCGGCGGTCAACAGGTCGGTGCGCGGGCTCACCGGCGCCGGCTTGTTCGCCAGCCGCAGCCACACCGTGCGCGGCTCGGCCGTGTCGTGCAGCGCAAACACCGGCGACCGATCGGGGATCGACCATTGCGCCACCGGCAGCCGGTCGCCCGCGTGCTGCGCCCGCCAGCCAGCGGCCGCATCGGGCTGGAACAGGCTCGCCTGATCGGTGAAGGCCGCGCCATCGAGCATGAGCAACCAGCGCTGCGCCGGGTCCAGCGCGGGCAACTCGAGCCGCAGCCACAGCGCGCCGTCGCCGAGCGTGAAGCTGCGCTGCTGCGCCATGGGCAGGAACTGGTCCACCGGCAGCCGGACCACGTCGTCCACGCTGGCCTGGCCGGTGGTGTCGATCCAGAAGCGGGATTGGGCGGTGGCGCCCTGCGTGTCCCCGGCCGCGCGTGCCGTTCCCAGCAACCCCATGGCCAGCGCCAGCAGCAGCATCGAGCGCGCGAGGACATGGAGGAAAGGGGTCTGGAAGGACATTGCCGCTATGTTATCGGGATGGGGTCGGGGAGCAGGGCCTTCCATCGGCCACCAGCAGCCGTTGAACGTTGTGGCAGGATCATCCGTTGCGGGGCGCCGGCTTGAATCGTGCGTTCGTCCCGGCCTCGCACCGTCCACAACCGTCGTGCCATTCCCCCTCTGCTTCACCCGGCGCCTACCCCATGATTTTTTCTCTCGCTACAGGCGGATCACTGGTGGTCGGCGCGGAATCGCCTGCGGTCGTTCCCTGGTGGAGCTTCACGAAAACGGTGCTCTCCGTTGCTGCTCTGTCGCTGGTCCGGGACGGCCAGGTGACGCTGGATGAATCGCTCTGGGGTGAGCCGTTCACACTGCGCCAGCTGTTGCGGCATGAGGCGGGGCTGGCGGATTACGGCGAACTCCCGGACTATCACCACGCAGTGGCCCGCCATGACACGCCTTGGCCGGAAGAGGACTTGCTGAGGCGCCTCGATGCAGGCAAATTGCGATACCAGCCTGGTGCAGGCTGGCGGTACTCAAACCTTGGCTATCTGTACGTCGCGAGGCTCATCGAACAGTTGACCGATCTCTCCCTGGAGGATGCCCTTGCCGAACGGGCATTCGCCCCGATCGGGCTGGGGCGCGTTCGGCTGGCGAGGACGCGCGCCGATTCTGAGGATGTGGTCACCGGGATTGCGCCGGGTTACGACGCTGGATGGGTGTATCACGGTTTGCTGGTCGGTCCACTGTCCGACGCAGCGCTCTTTCTGGATCGCGTGATGATGGGGCAGCTGCTGCCAGAGACGCTGCTGCGCGAAATGCGTGCGAGGCGTATCGTCGGCGGCCCGATTCAGGGACGACCTTGGGAGTCTCCCGGATACGGACTCGGGCTCATGGTGGGAACCGTGGAAAGTGGCATGACGTTGTACGGGCACACCGGTGCAGGCCCCGACAGCGTTGTCGCCATCTATCGCAGCGCCCACGACGCTGCGGCAACAACCTGTGCAGTCTTTCACGAGGGATGTGATCAGGGACTGGTCGAAGCAAAGGCCGTGGAGCAGTTGCTCGCAGCCCGGTCCTGAGGCCTGCGACCCCGGGGCTTTGCGGGGGGGACGATTGGCTCAGGCCATTTCCGGGTACAGCGCCACGAAACGCCCATGGCGCGCCTGCAGCGCCGCGTGCCGCGCGGCATCGGGCGTGAAGCGGTGCAGCACGGGCGGTGTGGTGCACACCGTTTCGAGTTCGCCGCCCGTGGCGAGCCAGGCCAGGCGGGCTGCGCCCATGGCGCCACCGCTTTCTGAATCCTGGTGCACCTGCAGCGTGAGGCCGAAGGTGTCGGCCAGCAGCTGGGCCCACCAGGCGCTGCGCGAGCCGCCTCCCACGAGCGACAGCGTGGTCAGCGGCGGTTCGGTGGCCGGGATGGTGAGCAGGCCGTCGAGCAGGCCGAAGCCCACGCCTTCGGCCACGGCGTAGGCCAGGTGTTCGCGGCCGTGTGGTGCGCGCAGGCCGGTCCACGCGCCGCTGGCGAGCGGGTTGTTGTGGGGTGAACGTTCGCCGCTCAGGTAGGGCAGGAAGACCGGGGCGCCCTGCTGTTCATCGGCGCTCAGCGTGGCGGCGGCGGCCATCAGGGCGGCTTCGTTGTCAAAGCCGAGCATCTTCGTGGCCCAGGTGACGGCGCTGGCGGCGCTGAGCATCACGCTCATCACATGCCAGCGGCCGGGCAGGGCGTGGCAGAAAGCGTGCAAGGCCTGGGCCGGGTTGGGCTCAAAGGCCGCGCCGCTGACGAACACCACCCCCGAGGTGCCGAGCGAGACGAAACCCTGACCGGGGCGCACCAGGCCCATGCCCACCGCGCTGGCGGCGTTGTCGCCCGCGCCGCCCGCCACGGGCAGTGGATCGGGCAGGCCCCAGCGTTCGCACAGCTCGGGCATCAAATAGGCCGACACCTCGCTGCCCTCCACCAGGCGCGGCATGTGGTGCCGGGCGAGGCCGGTGGCGGCGAGCATCACGTCGGACCAGTCGCGTTGTCCCACGTCGAGCCACAGGGTGCCGGCGGCGTCGGACATCTCGCTCACGGCTTCGCCGGTGAGCATGAGGCGCAGCCAGTCCTTGGGCAGCAGCACGCGCCGGGTTTGGACGAAGACCTCGGGTTCGTGCTCGCGCACCCACAACAGCTTGGGCGCGGTGAAGCCGGGCATGGCGAGGTTGCCGGTGATGGCGGCGAGATCGGGCACGTCGCGCGTGAGCTGTTCGCATTGCGCGCCGCTGCGGCCGTCGTTCCACAGGATGGCGGGGCGCAGCACGGTGTCGTGTTCGTCGAGCAGGGTGGCGCCGTGCATCTGGCCCGAGAGGCCGATGCCGCGCAGCCGGGCGAGGGCCTGCGGCTGTTCGCGCTGCAGCTGGTCCATCACGGCTTCGAGCGCCTGCCACCAGGCGGCCGGGTCCTGTTCGGACCACAGGGCTCGCGGTCGCTGCACGGTGAGCGGCGCGCGGGCGGTGGCGATGACTTCGTGCTGCTCGGACAGCAGCAGGGCTTTGAGTTCGGAGGTGCCGAGGTCGATACCGAGGTACATGGTGTGGGAAGCGTGTTTGTGGTTGGGTGCGGCCCTCACCCCGACCCTCTCCCGCGGAGCGGGAGAGGGAGTGAAGACATCTACGCCGCGCCGCGGAAGCGGTTGAGGCTTTGTTTGCGGAACTCGCTCGGCGTCATGCCCTTGGATTCGAGGAAGCGGCGGTTGAAGTTGGCGACGTTGTTGAAGCCAACCTCGTAGCAGATGTGGGAGATCTGCTGGTCGCTGTCCATCAGCAGCTGGCAGGCGCGGCTGATGCGCACGCGGTTGACGAAATCGGTGAAGGTGTTGCCCGTGGCCTTGCGGAAGAAGCGGCTGAACTTGCTCTCGCTCATGCCGAGCTCGGCCGCGAGCGCGGCGGCGGAGTGTTCGTCGGCCAGGTGGTCGGTGATGCGGCTGACCACGTCGTGGATCTGGTCGATGGAGGCGTCGTCGTCGTCGCTTTGCAGCTGCACGCTGGAGAGCAGCCGGTAGTCGGTGCAGGCCGCGAGCTCGCTCAGGAAATCGCAGAACGCTATGAAGCGCTTGAGGCCACGCGCGCCCTTGACCTTGTGCCAGTGCTGTTCGGCGGACTCGGACAGGCCGAAGAATTCGATGCCATGTTTGGCGCGCTCCAGCAGGGGCAGCACTTCCCGCAGTTCGGGAATGGTCTCCGACGCCTGCGCCAGCGGTTCATGGGTGAACTGGATCACCAGATCGCGCACGGGAACGCCGCCTTCGGGCATGTCCATGCTGACCCAGTTGTGCGGCAGCCGCGGCCCGGTGAGCACGAGCTGGCCGGCCTGGAACGGGCCGATCCAGTCGCCCACGAACAGCTTGCCGCTGGTGCTGGTGATCAGGTGCAGTTCGTACTCGTCGTGGTAGTGCCAGCGCGCCAGGGGTGTGGGGTAACCGTGCGACAGGCAACGCACGAAGCCCACCTCGGTCGATGACTCGTAGCCGAGGTTCGGCGAGCGGGCGAGCTCGTGTTCCAGCTCGGGCTTGATCTGGCGTGGGACGGTGCGGCTGCGGACGGTCATGGAAGTCCCCTGGTTGACAGATCAGGTGGGCGCTGGGCGCACGCCGGTGTGGGCGGTGACGAAACGGCTCACCCGCTCGCTGGCCCGGCGCACCGCGTCCACCAGCCGCGCATCGCCGGCGAGTTCGCCCCACAGCGTGGGGTCGGCGCAGAACGCCGCCACCGGGTCGGGCGCTTCGCACATCGCGTGGGCGGCTTCGGGTTGCATCGCCTGGTCCTGGTAGGTGTAGGGAATCTGGCCGGCGTGCCAGCGCTGCAGGTAGGCCAGAAACAATGCGGGCAACAAGGCCACGCTGTCAATGGTTTCTCCGCGGGCGAGGCGCTCGCGGATGGTGGGGGCGATGAAGCCCGGGATCTTGCTGAACCCGTCCATGGCCACGCGCTGGTTGGTGTCGGCGATGGCCGGGTTGCCAAAGCGGTCGAGCACCACGTCGCGGTACCGGGGCAGGTGGATGGGGCAGGGATGTTCGGGGGTGTCCAGCACGGGGATCACGTCATCGGTGACGTAATCGTAGGCGAACCGGCGGATCACGTCGTGGTGCGTGCCTTCGTGGATGTAGCTGTAGCCGATCAGCGTGCCGGCCCAGGCGATGCAGCTGTGCGTGGCGTTGAGCAGGCGGATCTTGGCCTCCTCGTAGGCATCGACCGAATCCACCATTTCCACACCGACCCGTTCCCACTCGGGGCGGCCGGCGATGAAGCGGTCCTCGATCACCCACTGGATGAAGCTCTCGCCCATGAGGGCGGCCGGGTCGTCCAGGCCGGTGGCCGCTTTGACACGTTCGGCCACGTCGGGCGTGGGCCGTGGCGTGATGCGGTCGACCATGGCGTTGGGGCTGCTGGTGTGGGCCTGCACCCAGTCCTTCAAGGCGGTGTCGCCCACGGCATCGATGAACTGCAGCAGGCCGCTGCGCGAGCGGTCGCCGTTGTGGCGCAGGTTGTCGCAGTTCATCAGCGTGACCGGGCCGGCGCCCGCGTTCATGCGCGCGCGCAGCAGGGTGACAAGCGCGCCGTAAAGCGAGTGGCCAGCCTGCCCGGCTTTCACGGCGGCCAGATCGGCGCGCAGGTCGGGGAAGCTGGCCCAGTCCAGCTGGTTGCTGGCGTCGAGGTAATACCCGGCTTCGGTCACAGTGAAGCTGATGATGCGCGTGGCCGGGTCGGCGGCCACCGCCACCAGCGGGGCCAGGTCCTCCTGGTAGGACAGCACGCGCTGGATGGACGTGATGCGTGTGTAGCTGCGCTCGCCTTGCGGTGTCACGGTTTCCAGCGTGTAGGCGCCGCCTTGCGCCTGCAGCGCGGCGATCGTGTCCAGCATGTCGGGACGCAGGTTGCCGCCGGCGATGCTCCAGCGGGTGTCACCCAGCTCACGCAGCTGGTGGACATAGACGGCCTGGTGCGCGCGGTGGAACGAGCCCAGGCCCAGGTGCAGGATGGTGTTCATGGTGAGTGCTGAAAGACAGGGTCAGAGATCGAAGTTCGTGGGCATCATCACGACGTCGCGGATGGTCATGCCGCGCGGGCGGGTGAGCATGAAGAGCACGACATCGGCCACTTCCGAGGCCTCGATCAGGCTGCCACTGGCCTTGGCTTCGGCCAGCTTTTCAGCTGGCCAGTCGGCCAGCAGCGAGGTGATCACCGGGCCGGGCGAGATGGCGCCGACGCGGATGCCGTGTTGGAACACCTGGCGGCGCACGGTCTGCACGAAGCAGTTGATGGCCCACTTCGAGGAGGCGTAGACCGGCTCCCAGGGCGTGGGGAAATGCGCCGCCAGCGAACTGGTGACGATGATGTCGCCGCGGCCGCGCGCGATCATGTGCGGCAGCACGCCGCGCACGTTCTTCATGACCACGTTGATGTTCAGGTTGAGCATGCGGTCGATGGCGTCGTCGCTGGCGTCCACCAGATCGCCGCCCACGTAGAGCCCGGCGTTGGCGTGGAACACGTCGAGCCCGCCGCCCAGCGCGAGGATGCGCTCGGGCATGGCGGCGCATTGCGCGGGGTCCAGCAGGTCCAGCACCAGCGGCAGGGCGGCGGTGCCCAGCGTGTCGCAGGCTTTGGCCAGGGCTTGTGCATCGCGGTCTATCAGCACGACCTGCGCGCCGGCTTGCACCATGGCCTGGGCACTGGCGAAACCGATGCCCGACGCAGCGCCGGTGACGGCGGCCACCTGGCCGCTCAGAGGGATGGGAGTGTTCATGTGCGTGGCTGGCAAAGGGTGCCGGCGGTCACGCCGCCGCGCGGGCGATCACGCGGCCGGCGGTGTCGAACCAGTGGGCCTGCGAGGCGTCGATGTCGAGGCTCACGGTTTCGCCTGCGTGCAGGCCGGTGCGGTCGTTCTGGCGCGCCACGAACTGCGCGCCGCTGGGTGTGCTCACGTAGATCAGTGTCTCGGCGCCCAGCGCCTCGACCAGGTCCACCGTGCCGGCCACCGGCGTGGCGCCGGTGCCGCGCACGGACACGCTCTCGGGCCGCAAGCCGATGGCGCCGCCCACGGCGCCTGCAGGCGCCTGTTGCTGGATCAGCGCCGGCATCTGCTGCAGCGGCGTCACGTTCATCTGCGGCGTGCCGATGAACTGCGCCACGAACTGGTTGGCCGGGTGGTCGTAGAGCTCCAGCGGCGTGCCCACCTGTTCGATGACGCCATCGCGCAGCACCACCACGCGGTCGGCCAGCGTCATGGCTTCTACCTGGTCGTGTGTCACGTAGATGGTGGTCGCGCCGAGGTCGCGGTGCAGCTTGGCGATTTCCACGCGGGTCTGGCCGCGCAGCGCGGCGTCGAGGTTCGACAGCGGTTCGTCGAACAGAAACACCTTGGGCGCGCGCACGATGGCGCGGCCGATGGCGACGCGCTGGCGCTGGCCGCCCGAAAGCTCCTTGGGTGTGCGCTGCAGGTAGGGCGTGAGGTTCAGGATGTCGGCCGCGCGCTTGACCTTGTCGTCGATGACCTTGGGGTCCACCTTGGCGAGCTTGAGCGCGAAGCACATGTTCTCGTACACGCTCATGTGCGGGTACAGCGCGTAGCTCTGGAACACCATGGCGAGATCGCGCTTGCTCGACGGCAGGTGCGTGATGTCGCGGCCTTCCAGGCTGAGCGTGCCGCCGTCGATGTGCTCCAGCCCGGCGATCAGGCGCAGCAGGGTCGACTTGCCGCAGCCCGAGGGCCCGACGAAGACGATGAACTCGCCTTGCTGGATGTCCAGGTCGATGCCCTTGATGGCGCGGTGTTCACCGAAGAATTTTTCGATGCCTTTGAGTTGCAGGTAAGCCATTTCAGTAGTCCTCAAAAATCTGTTGAACCTACAGAGCCACGATTCGCGTGCCCAGTCCAGGGCTGCCGCGGAACCGGCTTTGCCGGGCCGCCAGCAGCCGCCCCCTGGAGGGGGTCGCGCGCAACGCGGCGGGGGTGGGCCGTCACTTGACGGCTCCGAAAGTCAAGCCTTGGACCAACTGTTTCTGGCTGAACCAGCCGAAGATCACGATGGGGGCGATCGCCATCAGCGAGGCCGCGGAGAGCTTGGCCCAGAACAGGCCTTCGGGGCTGGAATAGCTGGCGATCAGCGTGGCCAGCGTGCCGCCCTGCGCGGCGGTGAGGTTCAGGCTCCAGAAGGCCTCGTTCCAGCTCAAGACCAGGCACAGCAGGCCGGTCGACGCAAAGCCACCGAGCGACAGCGGCAGCAGCACCTTGCTGGCCTCCTGCCAGAGCGTGGCGCCGTCCATGCGGGCGGCTTCCAGGATCTCGTTCGGGATGTCCTTGAAGGCCGAATACAGCATCCACACCATGATGGGCAGGTTGGACAGCGTGAACACGATGATCAGCGCGAGCTGGGTGTCGAGCAGGTGGCTCTTCTGCGCCAGCACGTAGATCGGCACCAGCGCGCCCACGGCGGGCATCATCTTGGTGGAGAGCATCCACATCAGGATGTCCTTGTCGCGCTTGCCCTTGTGGAAGGCCATGGCGTAGGCCGCAGGCGCGGCGATGGCCAGCCCGATCAGGGTGGACGCCACGCTGGTGACCACCGAGTTCCAGGCGTAGTGCAGGTAGTCGCTGCGTTCCTGCACCTCGTGGAAGTTCTCCAGCGTGGGGCTGAAGAACAGCTCGGGCGGGATGGCGATGGCCTGCAGCTCGGTCTTGAACGCGGTCAGCAGCAGCCAGCCGAGCGGGAAGAACAGCAGCAGGGCCACGGCCCAGGCGCCGACGGTGCGCGCCGCGTAGGCGGGGGTGAAGGTGGTTTGACGTGCCATCGTGAACTCACTTGTCCAGGTTTTTTCCGACCATGCGGATCAGGAAGATCGCGGCGATGTTGGCCAGCACGACGGCAAACAGCGCACCGGCCGAGGCCACGCCAGCGTCGAAGTTGAGCAGCGCCTGCTTGAAGATCAGGAACGCCACGTTGGTGCTCGCGTCGCCCGGGCCGCCACCGGTGGTGGTGTAGATCTCGGCGAACACGCTGAGCAGGAAGATCATTTCGATCATCACCACCACGGCCACCGAGCGGCCGAGGTGAGGGATGTAGAGGTAGCGCAGCTGCTGGCCGTAGGTGGCGCCGTCCATGCGCGCGGCTTCGAGCTGCTCGCGGTTCATGCTCTGCAGCGCGGTCATGAAGATCAGCGTGGCAAAGGGCAGCCACTGCCACGACACCATCACGATGATGGAGAACAGCGGGTGGTCGGTCAGCCAGTCCACCGGCGTGGCGCCGAAGAACATCCACACCTGCGCGAGCACGCCGTAGATGGGGTTCATCATCATGTTCTTCCACAGCAGCGCGTTGACCGTGGGCATGACGAAAAACGGGGAGATGAGCAGCACGCGCACCAGGCCGCGGCCGGCGAACGGCTCGTTGATGAGCAGCGCAATCGCCACGCCAAAAATCACCGTGATCCCGATCACGCTGCCGAGCAGCAGCAGGGTGTTGATCACCGCCGTGCCGAAGGACGGGTCGGTGACGAAGTATTCGAAGTTTTCCAGGCCGATGAAGCCGGTCTGGTCGGGCTGCATCAGGTTGTAGCGGATGACGCTGAAATAGATCGTCATCACCAGCGGCACGATCATCCAGAGGAAGAGCGTGGCCACGGCGGGCGTGAGCAGCAGTCGGGGGAGCAGTCGGTTCATGGGGAGACCCTGGAGGCGACAAAAAACGAACGGAAGGCGTTTGGCTTCAAAACTCCCTCCCCCGCTGGGGGAGGGTAGGGGTGGGGGCTGGTTCGGCGCCCGGGTTGTCGCCGACAGGGCTGCTGCTGGCGTGCCCCCACCCCAGCCCTCCCCCGAGGGGGAGGAGGTCTGTCGCGGACCGGCTTACTTGTAGTAGCCAGCCTTCTTCATTTCCCGCTCGGCCGCGTTCTGGCTGGCCTTCAGCGCGGCGTCCACCGTGGTCTTGCCGGCCAGCGCAGCGCTCATCTGCTGGCCCACCGCGATACCGATGGACTGGAACTCGGGAATGGCCGCGAACTGCACGCCGGTGTACGGGCTCTTGGGCAGCGTGCTGTCGTTCGGGTTGGCCGATTCAATGGCCTTCAGCTCAGCCGAAGCGAAGCGCGCGGCCTTCTGGAAGTCGGCGCTGGCGTAGGTGCTCTTGCGGGTGCCGGTCGGGACGTTGGCCCAGCCGTTGGTCTTGGCCACCAGCTGGATGTAGTCCTTGCTGGTGGCCCAGCTCACGAACTTCTGCGCGGCGTCCACCTTCTTCGAACCGGCCGGGATCGCCAGGTTCCAGGACCACAGCCAGTTGGCGCCTTTGGGCGTCACGGCGGTGGGGGCCTGGGCGAAGGCCATCTGGTCGGCGACTTTCGATTGTTTGGGATCGCTCACGAACGAGGCGGCGATGGTGGCGTCGATCCACATGCCGCACTTGCCCGAGTTGGTCAGGGCCAGGATCTCGTTGAAGCTGTTGGACGAGGAACCGGGCGGGCCGTAGTTCTTCAGCAGGTCGACATAAAACGTGATCGCGTCTTTCCAGGGCTTGGTGTCGATCTGCGGTTTCCACTGCATGTCGAACCATTGGCCGCCGTGCGTGTTGACCAGCGTGGACAGGAAGGCCATGTTGTCGCCCCAGCCCGGCTTGCCGCGCAGGCAGATGCCGTACACGCCGTTCTTGGGGTCGTGGATCTTCTTGGCCAGATCGGCGACCTGCGTCCAGGTGGGGCGCTCGGGCACGGTCACACCGACCTTGTCGGCCAGGTCCTTGCGGTACATCAGCATCGAGCTTTCGCCATAGAACGGGGCGGCGTAGAGCTTGCCACCCACCGTCAGGCCGCCCCGCACGGCGGGCAGCAGGTCGTCCACGTCGTAGGCGGCGTCGGTCTTGAGCTCGGTGAGCCAGCCCTTCTTGCCCCAGATCGGCGCTTCGTACATGCCGATGGTCATGATGTCGAACTGGCCGCCTTTGGTGGCGATGTCGGTCGTCACGCGTTGGCGCAGCACGCCTTCTTCCAGCGTCACCCACTTGAGCTTGATGTCGGGGTTGGCGGCTTCGAAGTTCTTGCCGAGTTTCTGCATCTCGATCATGTGGCCGTTGTTCACGGTCGCGATCACGAGTTCGGTGGCGGCGTGCGCCATGCCGGCGCTCAGCAGCGCGGCGGTGAGGACAGAGGCGAGGCGGAATTTCACGGTTTGTCTCCTGGGTGGATGGGCGGAATTTCTTGTCAACGGCTATCGGTGAACCGTGGACGAATTCTCGGTTTGATGTCAGGCGCGGTTTGTACGCAAAAGGGCCTGACTTGTACTCTCTTGCATTTGAAGGCTGGGATTTACCCTAGCCAGCGGCGCAAAGTTTGTGACTTGGCCCGGAAAACCGCATTCAGCTGCTGGCGCGCAGCATCAGTTCGAACCCCAGATCGATCGAGTGCGCCGGTGGCGTCTCGCCGCGCATGAGGGCCAGCAGCAGGCGCGCGCTGGCCTCGCCGATGGCTTCGCGCGGCGTGCGCACCGTGGTCAGCGGCGGCAGCATCTGGTCGCTGCCCGAGAGGTCGTTGAAGCCCGCCACCGCCACGCGCTGCGGCACCGCCACACCCAGGCGCAGCGCCGCGAGCAGGCCGCCTTGCGCGAGGTCGTCGTTGCAGAAAAAGACCGCGTCGCAGTCGGGGTGCTCGCGCAGCAGGTCCTCGAACAGCACGCTGCCGAGCGCCATGGACGAGGGCAGGGGGCTGAGCAGTTCCAGCCCGGCGTCGTACAGGCCGTGCTGGCGCAGGCAGGCGCGGTAGCCCTCGGCGCGCTGCAGCGTGCGCGGGTCGAGTTGCGCGGCGACGAAGGCGATGCGCTTGTGGCCGCGCTGCACCAGGTGTTCGGTGATGGCCTGGCCCGCGGCGTGCTGCGAGAAGCCCACGCAGTACACGCCGGGCGTGTTGCCCAGTTCCATCACGTGCACGCAGGGCACACCGCTGCCCTCGATGAGCGCACGCGTGGTGGCGCTGTGGTCGGTGCCGGTGACCAGCAGGCCGGCGGGGCGGTGCTGCAGCTGCTCGCGCAGCAGCTGCTCTTCTTCGTCCGGGTTGTAGTGGGTGATGCCGATCAGCGTCTGGTAGCCCGCCGGGCGCAACGTGCGCTGCACGGCTTCGAGCAGGTCCACAAACAGCGCGTTCGAGAGCATGGGAATGAGCACCGCCACGTGTGAACTGTGGCGCGAGGCGAGCGCGCGCGCCGCCGGGTCGGGCGTGTAGCGCAGCTGGCTGGCGGCTTCCTTGACGCGCTCGGCGAGCGCCGGGTCCACCGTGCGTTCGCCGCGCAGCGCGCGCGACACGGTGATCGGGCTGACACCGGCCAGCGCGGCCACGTCGGACAGGGTGACGCGGCCGGTGGCACGGGGGCGGGCGGTGGGGGTGGGCGTCGGCATCAGGGTAAATACGGGTGTCGGAGTGGGGAAGTGTTGCCTAAGATAGCGCTATCTCATTCGCAAGTCCAGCCCTGAAAACCCGTAGACGGGTGCCCGGCTGGCCCGACAAAGGGGCTCAACCCCCACCGAGTGCAAACGCCGGTCTGGACGCCAGACCGTTTTTTCAACCTCGCAAAGATAGCGCTATCTCAAGCATGAATCCCGACATCAATGCATCGCTGGTGATCATGGGCGTGGCCGGCTGCGGCAAGTCCAGCCTGGGTGCGGCGCTGGCCGAACGCCTCGGTTTCGAGCTGATCGAAGGCGACGACCACCACAGCCCCGGCAACCGCGACAAGATGCGCCAAGGCACCCCGCTCACCGACGCCGACCGCGACGGCTGGCTCACCACGCTGGCCGGCCTGCTGGCGCAGCACCCGGGCGGCGCCGTGCTCACCTGCTCGGCACTGCGCCGTACCTACCGCGAGCGCCTGCGTGCCGCGGCACCGGGCCTGCGCTTCGTGTTCCTGGACCTCACGCCCGCGCTGGCGCAGCAACGCGTCTCGGCCCGCTCGTCGCATTTCTTCTCCAGCTCGCTGGTGGACAGCCAGTTCGCCACGCTGGAGTCCCCCGTGGGCGAGCCCGGCGTGCTGCGCGTGGACGCCGCCGCCCCGCTGACCCAGCTGGTGGACGAAGCGGTCGCCTGGTGCCACGCCACCGCCACCCCCCACAACCCGGAGGCTGCATGAACGCACCCGACAACACCCCGCACCCGATGCAGCGCATCGTCCACACCCTCATGGCCACCTGCCTCGCGGTGATGGCCACCGCCGTCTTCCTCAACGTGGTGCTGCGCTACGGCTTTGGCAGCAGCGTCCCTGCCAGCGAAGAACTCTCGCGCCTGCTGTTCGTGTGGATGGTGTTCCTGGGTGCCGCCGCGGCCTACCCGGCGGGCGAACACATGGCCTTCACCAGCCTGATCGGCCTGCTGCGCCATCGCCCGGCGCTGTTTGCCGTCGCCACGCTGGTGATCCGCCTGCTGGTGCTGCTGGCCTGCGTGTTGCTGGGGCGCGGTGCCTGGCAGCAGGTGGTGGTGGGCATGGACAGTACCTCGGTGGTGCTGGGCTACCCGGTGGGCCTGTTGCCGCTGCCGGCGCTGCTGTGCGCCGTGGCCATTGGCGCCACCGCGCTGTGGGAAATCGTGCAGCGCAAACCGCTCGACCTCGGTCACAGCGCGGAAGTGGAGTGACGCCATGAGCCTCGAAGCACAAGCCTTCATCGTCTTCGTTCTCGGCATGCTGGTGCTCATGGGCATCGGCATGAACATGGCCTTTGCCTTGCTGCTCACCGGCGCCGCCATGGCCTGGGTGATGGACTTCTGGGACACCCAGCTGCTGGCGCAGAACATGGTGGCCGGCGTGGACAGCTTCCCGCTGCTCGCCGTGCCCTTCTTCATCCTGGCCGGCGAGCTGATGAACAGCGGCGGCATCAGCCGGCGCATCATCGAAATGGCGCAGACCTGGGTCGGCCACATCCGCGGCGGGCTCGGCTTCGTGGCCATCGGCGCGGCGGTGCTCATGGCCAGCATGAGCGGCTCGGCGCTGGCCGACACCGCGGCACTCGCCACCATCCTGCTGCCCATGATGCGCGAGCACGGTTACCCCATGCACCGTTCGGCCGGACTGATCGCCTCGGGCGGCATCATCGCGCCCATCATCCCGCCGTCCATGCCGTTCATCATCTACGGCGTCACCACCAACACCTCGATCTCGGCGCTGTTCCTCTCGGGCATCGTGCCCGGCCTGATGATGGGCGCCGCGCTCATCGTCACCTGGAAGATCGTGCTCAGGGGCATGGACCTGCAGGACAACCCGCCGGTGCCCATGAGCGGGCGCCTGCGCGCCACGGGCCGGGCGGTGTGGGCGCTGCTGATGCCGCTGATCATCATCGGTGGCATGAAGACCGGCATCTTCACGCCCACCGAGGCCGCCGTCGTGGCCGCGTTCTACGCGCTGGTGGTGTCGCTGTTCATCCACCGCGAGATGAAGATCTCGGCGCTGCACGGCGTGCTGGTGCGGGCCGCCAAGACCACCGCGGTGGTGATGTTCCTCTGTGCCGGCGCCCAGGTGGCGAGCTACATGATCACGCTGGCCGACCTGCCCGGCGTGCTCGGCGGCTGGCTCGGCCCGCTGGTGGAGAACCCGCGCCTGCTGATGGCCGTGATGATGATCGTGCTGGTGATCATCGGCACCGCGCTCGACCTCACGCCCACCATCCTGATCTTCGCGCCGGTGATGCTGCCCATCGCCGTCAAGGCCGGCATCGACCCGGTGTACTTCGGCCTGATGTTCATCCTCAACGGCGCCATCGGCCTCATCACGCCGCCGGTGGGCACGGTGCTCAACGTCGTGGCCGGCGTGGGCCGCCTGCCCATGCACCAGGTGATCAAGGGCGTGAACCCCTTCCTGCTCAGCTACACGCTGGTGCTCGCCCTGTTCGTGCTCTTCCCACAGATCGTCACCGCCCCCGTGGCGTGGATGCGCTGATTGTTCAACCCGTTCCGTTTTCACCCCAACCCCCAAGGAGACTGACATGTCCATGTTCCGCCGCACCCTCATCGCCGCCACCGCAGCGGCCGCCTTCGCCGCCCCCTTCGCCAGCTTCGCGCAGGACATCAAGCCGCGCCTGATCCGCTTCGGCTACGGCCTCAACGAGCAGAGCAACCAGGGCCGCGCGGCCAAGGTCTTCGCCGACGAAGTGGCCAAGGCCTCGGGCGGCAAGATGAAGATCCGCGCCATCGGCGCCGCCGCGCTTGGCCCCGACAACCAGATGCAGCAGGCCCTGATCGGCGGCGCGCAGGAAATGATGGTCGGCTCCACCGCCACGCTGGTCGGCATCAGCAAGGAAATGGCGATCTGGGACACGCCCTTCCTGTTCAGCAACACCAAGGAAGCCGACGCCGTTCTCGACGGCCCGGTGGGCCAGAAGGTGATGGACAAGCTGCAGGAAAAAGGCCTGGTCGGCCTGGTCTACTGGGAGAACGGTTTCCGCAACCTCACCAACACCAAGCGCCCGGTCACCAGGCTCGAAGACCTGGACGGCATCAAGCTGCGCGTGATGCCCAACGACGTGTACCTGGAGAGCTTCAAGATCCTCGGCGCCAACGCCGTGCCGCTGGCCTTCTCCGAGCTGTTCACCGCACTCGAAACCAAGACCGTGGACGGCCAGGAGAACCCGTACAACACCATCCTGTCGAGCAAGTTCTACGAAGTGCAGAAGTACCTGTCGGTCACCAACCACGTGTACAGCCCCTGGATCGTGACGGTGAGCAAGAAGTACTGGGACGGTCTCTCCAAGGACGAGCAGAAGGTGCTGATGGACGCCGCCAAGAAGAGCCGCGACTTCGAGCGCCAGGACACCCGCGCCGAAGCCGCCAAGGCGCTGGCCGACCTCAAGAGCAAGGGCATGCAGATCAACGAGCTGACCCCGGCCGAGACCGCCCGCATGCGCGACAAGCTGACCAAGATCAACGCGTCCATCGCCTCCAACGTGGGCATGGACCTCTGGAAAGAGACCCAGGCCGCGGTGGCCCAGGCGCGCGGCGGCAAATAAGTCCGCCGTTCCGTTGCTGAAAGCCGGCCTTGCCCAAGGCCGGCTTTTTTGTTTTGATGGGCGCTTTCGCCCACCGGGAAACCGCCATGAACTTCCTGCACTCACTCACCGGCTCGTTCGCCCAGCCCGCCGCCGAGAACCCGACCGTGGCGATGATCGAGGCCGCCTACCGGCACCACGGGCTCGAATGGCGCTACGTCAACTGCGAGGTGGTGCCCGAGCACCTGGCCGCGGCCGTGCGCGGCGCGCGTGCCATGGGCTGGGCCGGGTTCAACTGCTCGCTGCCGCACAAGCTGACCGTGATCGAGCACCTGGACGGGCTGGCACCCTCGGCGGAGATCATCGGCGCCGTCAACACCGTGGTGATGCGTGACGGGCTGTGGATCGGCGAGAACACCGATGGCCAGGGTTTCGTTGAGGCACTGCGCCCGGTGTGCGACCTCGAAGGCCAGCGCGTGACGCTGTTCGGCGCCGGCGGCGCGGCGCGCGCCGTGGCGGTGGAGCTGGCCCTGGCGGGTGCGGCGCACATCACCGTGGTCAACCGCTCGCGCCCGCGCGGGCAGGAGCTGGCCGACCTCGTCTGCGCCAAAACCAGCGCAACCGCCGAATACGCCCACTGGCAACCGGCCATGCCCATCCCGCCAGGCACCGGCATCGTGGTCAACGCCACGGCCATCGGCCTGTTCCCGGCCGTGGACGACCAGCTTGACATCGACTGGGCCACCCTGCGCCCCGGCATGGTGGTGGCCGACGCCATTCCCAACCCGCCGCGCACCCACCTGATCCGCACCGCCGAAGCCGCCGGCTGCACCGTGCTCGACGGCCTGGGCATGCTGGTGAACCAGGGCGCGATTGCGATCCGGCTCTGGACCGGGGTGGATGTGGACCGCGGCGTGATGCGCCGCGAGCTGGAAACCATCTTCGGCGCGGCCTGAACCCCGACCATGACCCAGCTTGCTGAAGGGCGCGGAGCCCCGCCTATGATCGCGGGCTGACGCACCCACCAAGACCCCCCATGGCGCAACGCATCCTGCTGCTGGAAGACGAACAGGCGATTGCCGACACGCTGCTCTACACACTGACGAGCGAGGGCTTCGAGGTGCAACACGTGCGGCTGGTGTGCGATGCGCTGTCCGCCTTCGCGGCCCAGGCACCGGACCTCGCCATCCTCGACGTCGGCGTGCCCGACGGCAATGGCTTCGACGTCTGCCGCGCCATCCGCAAGACCAGCGAACTGCCCATCGTCTTCCTCACCGCACGCAACGAGGAAATCGACCGCATCCTCGGCCTGGAACTGGGCGCGGACGACTACGTGAGCAAACCGTTTTCGCCGCGCGAAGTCTGCGCCCGGGTGCGCGCCATCCTGCGGCGCAGCGTCGCGCGGCCCGCCTCGCCGGCGACCGAAACGGCGCCGCTGCAGCTGGACGAAACCGCCCAGCGCATCCGCTGCGGCGGTCAGCTGCTCACGCTCACGCGCTACGAATACCTGTTGCTCGCCACGCTGCTCAAACGCCCGCAGCGCATCTTCTCGCGCGCCGAGCTGATGGACCTGGTCTGGGGCGACGCGCCCGACACCGCCGACCGCACGGTGGACGCGCACGTGAAGCTGCTGCGCGCCAAGCTGCGCGAGGCGGGTGTCAGCGCTGAGCTGATCCAGACGCACCGCAACATGGGCTATTCGTTGAGCCTGTCTGCTTGACTTCATGCGCATCGGCCTGCGTCTCCTGCTGGGTTTCTTTCTGGTGCTGGGTCTGGCGCTGTTCGTGGTGCTGCGCATCTTTCTCGAAGAGGTGAAGCCCGGCACGCGCCTGGCCATGGAAGACAGCCTGGTGGACGCGGCCTACAGCCTGGCCCAGCTCGCCGCGCCCGACATGAAGGCCGGCACCATCGCCACCGGCGGCTTTGCACAGGCGATGACGGCACTGCCGTCGCTGAGGCCCAACGCCAACATCTGGGGCTTCCAGAAAGACCAGATCCACACCCGCATCACCGTCACCGACGCGCGCGGCACCGTGGTGTTCGACAGCCGCGGGCAGGACCTGGGCCAGGACCATTCACGCTGGAACGACGTCTACAAAACGCTGCGCGGCGAATACGGCGCGCGCTCCAGCGGCGAGAACCCGGGCGACACCGACCAGACCGTGATGCACGTGGCCGCGCCCATCCGCGATGGCGAGCGGATCATCGGCGTGCTGACCGTGGCGCGGCCCAACCACACGCTGGAGCCCTACATCCAGCGCAGCCGCGACCGCATCCTGCACTGGTCCTGGGGTCTGCTCGGTATCTCGCTGGCCATCGGCCTGCTGTTCACCTGGTGGATGGCGAGTTCGCTCTCGCGCCTGCGCGGCTACGCCAACGCCGTGGCGCGCGGCGAGCGTGCCGAGCTGCCGCGCATGGGGCGGCTCTCGGGCAACACCGAGTTCAGCGACCTGGCGCAGGCGGTGGAGCGCATGCGCCTGAAGCTCGAAGACAAGGCCTATGTCGAGAACTACGTGCACACGCTCACGCACGAGCTGAAAAGTCCGCTGGCCGCCATCCGCGGCGCGGCCGAGCTGCTGCAGGAGCCGCTGCCCGAGGCCGAGCGCGAGCGCTTCGCGGCCAACATCGAGCGCCAGACCGAACGGCTGCAGCAGCTGATCGACCGCCTGCTGGCGCTGGCCGACGTGGAGCAGATGCGCGGGCTGGACGCGGTGGAGCCGGTGGACCTCGCGGCGCTCACCCGCGAGTTGCTGCACACCGCCGAGCCGCGCACCCGGCGCAAGGGGCTGCGCACCGTCGACGAACTGGGGGAGGGCGGGGTGGTGCAGGGCAACCGCTTTCTGATCGCGCAGGCGCTGCAGAACCTGCTGGACAACGCCATCGATTTTTCCCCCCAAGGTGGCGCGCTCACGCTGCGGCTGCAGCGGGAGGGCGATCGGCTGAACTGGTCGGTGCGTGACCAGGGCCCGGGCGTGCCCGATTACGCGATGGGCCGCATCTTCGAGCGCTTCTATTCGCTGCCGCGCAGCGACACGCAGGACAAGAGCTCTGGCCTCGGCCTGTGCCTCGTCAAGGAGGTGAGCGACCTGCACGGCGGTGAAGTCCGCGTGGAGAACGTGGAAAGCCCGCGCGGCTGCCTGGCCACCTGGCGCCTGCCGGCCTGACCCGGTCGTTCACGGCAAAGGCCTGCCCAGCAGCCCGGGGTGGCGCCACGGCCCCATCTTTTTTGTGAGCGTTTGTAGCTGGAAAAAAACCGCTCCAGACGCCGATGCTCAGGCGTAGCGCGCGGGTCCGGCCGTGGTCCGGTGGGTATCCAGGCCATCGCATCGGGATGGACGCCCAAAGGTCCCCCAAACGGAGGATTCACGCGCCAAGGCACGGGCATACCATTCGCGCCCCGGGAAGACATCGCCACAGCGCGCGCTCCCGGCACAACGGCGGACGATCGACAGCAGCACTGCATTGGAAACTGGTCGTTGGGACGCAGCCAGTCGCACACGTGAATCTGCCACCCCATGTCTGAGCGGACCAGGTCCGCGCTTGCCAAGGAGTTTCATGATGGACCACAAGCACCACGCCCGCAGCCACGGGTACAGCACCGACAACGCCAACCCCACCCGCAGCAATCTGCAAAAGCCGGGCCGCTTTGGCCTGCTTTTTCCGGAGCTCGCCGCCGTGCCCTGGACCACCGGCAACCCGGCCCAGGACGATGTCATCCTGCGGGAGCTGGGCGCGGCCATGCACGTGGCCGACCGCAAGGACGGCGTCATTCCCGCCGGCTTCACCTACTTCGGCCAGTTCGTCGACCACGACATGACGTTCGATCCCACCAGCCTGGGCGAGAACGCGGTGGATGTGGACGACCTCGTCAATTTCCGCACGCCGGCGCTGGACCTGGACAGCGTGTACGGCTCGGGTCCACGCGACCAACCCTTTCTGTACCAGCGCGCCACCACCACCGCATCGGCGCAGATGCTGGTGGGGCCGGCGCAGACCGTTCCCCCCGCCGCACCCGGCGGCGGTGATGCCCAGGTGCAGGCCCTGGACGGCCAGCTCTATGACCTTCCCCGTGTGGCCGACGGTCTTTCTGAAAGGACGGCCGTGCTGGGTGACAAGCGCAACGACGAGAACCTCATCGTGGCGCAGCTTCACCGCACCATGCTGCACTTTCACAACGCGGTCAGCCTGAAGTTCCCCGAGCTCTCGTTTGCCGATGTGCGCAAGGTGGTGACGCACCACTACCAGCAAATCGTCCTGCACGAGTTCCTGCCGGCGGTGGCGGGTGCCCAGAATGTGAACAACGCGCTCCAGGCGTTGAAGTACTACCTGATCGGCCCGGGCTATCTGGCCAGTTCGCCTTACATGCCGCTGGAGTTTTCGGGTGCCGCCTACCGGTTCGGCCACAGCATGGTTCGCCCCGCCTACAACTTCAACAAGGTGTTCAACTTTGCCGCCGGACCCCAGCTCGCGGACTTCCGGCTGGCGTTCACTTTCACGGGTGATGGCGGCTTTCTCGGCGGCACGCGCTACCCCACGAACTGGCTGCTCGACTGGCGGCAGATGTTCGATGGGCTGGGCGCCCCGGCGCAGAGAGCCTTTGCCATCGACGCCGCTCTCACCGACCGCCTGCGTATCGGCAACGCCGCCGACTCGCCGTTCCTGGCGCAACTCAACCTGGTGCGCGGCGCCAAACACTACAAACTGCCCTCCGGCCAGGCAGTGGCCGCGCGCATGGGCATCGCACCACTGACAGCCGAACAGCTGGAAACCGGCACCGCAGGCGCCGTGGTCAAGCAACACCAGCTGGCCCATCAGACGCCGCTGTGGTTCTACATCCTGAAAGAAGCCGAAGTGCTGGAGGGTGGCAAACACCTGGGCCCGATCGGAGGCACCATCGTCGCGGAGGTCATCGTGGGCCTCATCAAGGACGATCCGGAAAGCGTGCTCAACGGTGGCACACCGCGCGCACTGCCCAAGGCGGGAGCCCACTTCACCATGACCGACCTGTTCAAGTTCGTCGAAAGCATGAAGGGCCAGGGCAACATCCCCGCGGCGGGCGTGATCAATCCGCTGGGCTGAACAGCTGGGGTGTTCTCGCGGGTTTTCACACCCGCTTCACACAGCCCGCGCGTGCACCACACGCGCGTTTTCAAGAATCGCTCCGTCTTAACCCACGGAGCGAGAAGTGAACAAATACCCCCTGATGAGCAAGCTGCTGGTCATCGGCTTTCTGATGGTCCTGCTGGCCATCCCGCTGATGATGGTGCGCGACGTGATCGCCGAGCGCAGCGCCAACCGCCACGACGCCACCGAAGAAGTGGCCCGCGCCCACGCCGGCGCGCAGATCCTCACCGGTCCCGTCATCTGGCTGCCCTACACCGAGACCTTTGTGCGCACGGTCAAGGTGGACGGCGCCATCGGCCAGACGCGCGAAGAGATGGTGACCGAGGACCGCGTGTCGATCCAGTTCCCCAAGGCGCAGGACACCCGCAGCCAGCTCGACACCGAGACGCGGCTGCGCGGCATCTTTCCGGTGACGGTCTACACCAGCCAGCACGCCGGCACCGGCCGCTTCGTGTGGACCGAAATCCACCCCAAACACCGCGGTGGCCAGCTCACGCTGGGCCAGCCGCTGCTGCTGATGGGGGTGAGCGATGCGCGGGGCCTGCTCGCCGCGCCCCAACTGCGCCTGGCCGGCAGCCCGCTGCCGGTGGGGCAGGCGCCCGCGGGCGCGCCGCTGCCGCTGGCGGCCCGCCTGGACCCGGCCCGGCTCCAGCCCGGCGCCACGCTGGACTTCGATCTGAAGCTCGACCTGGCCGGCACCGGCCGCATCGGCTGGGTGCCCCTGGCCGATGAAAACAGCGTCACGCTGACCTCGCCCTGGCCGCACCCCAACTTCACCGGCGACTTCCTGCCGCGCACGCGCGCCATCAGCGCCAGCGGCTTCGAAGCCACCTGGCGCGTGCCCTCGCTCTCCAGCCAGGCGCAGGCGCAGTTCGCGCAGCCGGGAGACAAGCGGTCGCTGGAGCAGTTCTCCGTGGCGCTGGAAGACCCGGTGGACGTGTACCGCCTCACCGAACGCGCCACCAAGTACGCCATGATGTTCATCATGCTCACCTTCGCCGCCTTCTTCGTGCTGGAGATGGTCAAGCGCTGGCGCATCCACCCGATGCAATACCTGATGATCGGCGCGGCGATGGTGCTGTTCTTCCTGTTGCTGCTCTCGCTCTCCGAGCACCTCGATTTCGCCTGGGCCTACCTGATCGCCAGCGCCGCCTGCATCGCGCTGCTCGCGCACTACCTGCGCCATGTGCTCGGCGGCTGGCGCGCCGGCCTGGGCATGAGCGGCCTGCTGGTGGCGCTGTACGGCGTGCTCTACGGCATCCTGGTGTCGGAAGACAACGCGCTCATGATGGGTTCGCTGCTGCTCTTCGGCGTGCTCGCCGCCATCATGGTCGCCACGCGCAAGATCGACTGGTACGGCGCCATGGGACCCCAGCCTGTAGCGGATCGTGAAATGCAGCAGCCGGTGCAGCCGGCCCCGGCGCAGGGGGCCGCATGAAGCCCGCCGCCAGCGATTTGGCGGATGACATCCAGGCCTGTCGGGCCGCCCTGTCGCAGCCAGCCCAGGGGGCGCGCGAACAGCGCCGCCAGCGCGAGCTGGCCGCCCGGCTCTTCCGCTTGCATCTCCAGTGGCATTGGCGCACCCGGGGGGTGCCAGACGGTTCTTCGCAGGCGTGCGCCGCCTTCCGGTAGAGTACGCGACTCGGCTCCCATGCCGGATTTCCTACAAACACAGCGAGTACCTGAACGTGAACGGCCCCATTGCTCTGAATCAACTCCCCCAGAAAAACATCTTTCGCGCCGGCGACGTGTTCGTGCTGTTCGGTGAGCTTTTCGGCCGTGGCTATGCCAACGGGCTCGTCAACGAAGCGCGCCAGGCGGGCATGAGCATCATCGGCATCACCGTGGGCCGCCGCGAGGCCGACGGCACGCTGCGCCCGCTCAACGACGAAGAACTCGCCGCCGCCGAAGAGAACCTGGGCGGCAAGATCATCAACGTGCCCCTGATGGCCGGGTTTGACATGGACGCGCCAGCCGGCACGCCCACACCCACCGAGATGCTGGGCAAGCTCACCCTCAAGTCCTGGACCGAAGACAAGCTCGACTGGGACCACATCGCAAAATGCCGCGAGATCGGTGTCGAGCGCTTCAAGACCTCGCTGGCCCAGGTCATGGCCACGCTTGACGGCATGATCCCCGACGGCCGCAACGTCTTCTTCGCCCACACCATGGCCGGCGGCATCCCCAAGGCCAAGGTCTTCCTCGCCATCGCCAACCGCGTCTACAAGGGCCGTGGCGAGCGCCACCAGTCTTCGCAGGTGTTGCTCGACAGCGATCTGGGCAAGCTCATCCTGCAGAACTTCGACGAAGTCTCGGCCAACACCTTTGGGCATCTCATCGAAGCCAGCGCCGCCATCCGCGAGCGTGCCGAGCGCAGCGGCGGCCAGGTGCGTTACAGCGCCTACGGCTACCACGGCACCGGCATCCTCATCGGCGATGAATACCGGTGGCAGACCTACAGCAACTACACCCAGGGCTACGCCAAGATGCGCCTGGAGCGCATCGCCCAGGCCGCTTGGGAGCAGGGCGTTCGCGCCACCGTTTTCAACTGCCCCGAGATCCGCACCAACTCGTCGGACATCTTTGCCGGCGTGGAGCTGCCCCTGTTCTCGCTGCTGCGCGCCCTGCGCAAGGAAAACGGCGGCGCCTGGGCCGAAGCCCAGTGGGCCGCCTGCGCCGCCTTGCTGAACGATGGCGAGGCCGGCCTGGCCGTGGTGATGCAGCGCATTGCCGACTTCTACGCCAGCGACGTGATGAAGGGCTACGGCGACTTCGCCGCCTGGCCCATGCCCAACAGCCAGGGCCTGGCCGACCTGATGATCGGTGCCTCTGACGACATGGTCGCGCTGCACAAAGAGCGCAGCGCGCTCATCACCGACCTGCTCAGCGCGCTCGTGATCGAAGCCTCGGGCGCCCTGATGTTCCGTGAATGTTCGGAACCCGGCGGCCCGGTGCTCTGGCTCAACCACGACATCATCGCCCGCCAGCTCAACCAGACGCACGCCTGAGTGCGACCACGCGGGGCCGCAGCGCCCCGCGGAGGGCACGGCCACAGCGCAGTCGGCGGGTAACATGCCCGCATGACCCGACTGCAATCCGAATACCAGCGCCTCTACCTGCCGCCCGCAGCCAGCGCAGACAGCGCCGATGCCCTGGGCCTGATCGGTGCCGACGGCCGCGTCAGGGCCCTGGTGCTCGCGCTCAGCCGCCCGGCCGACTGGGACGCACTCTCGCCGGTGTGGCGCGGCGTGCAGTCCGACCTGGAACTGCCGGCCCCGGCCATCGCCGTCAACGGCGTCGACGCGTTTGAACTCTGGTTCTCATTGGCCGAACCGGTGCCGGTGGCCGAGGCGGCCGCCTTTCTGCAGGGCCTGCGCCAGCGCTACCTGGCCGACCTGAAGCCCGCGCGCCTGCGGCTCTGGCCAGACGCGGCCGCTCCCACGGCGTCGCCCGGTCCAGCGCGCATTCCCGCCCTGCAGCCCGCCACCGGCCGCTGGTCCGCCTTTGTGGCGCCCGACCTGCCCGCGGTGTTCGGCGACGACCCCTCGCTCGATTTCCAGCCGGTGGACGACGCGCAGGCCGAGCAACTCAGCCGCCTCGCGAGCATCCCGCCGGATGCGTGGCAGGCGGCGCTGGCGCAACTGCAGGCCGTGGCGCCCGTTGCCGCCGTGGCCACGGCGGCCCCCGCCGCGTTGTCCACCCCGGCATCGTCGGCCGTGACCGCACACGCCGCCCTGCAAGGCCCCTACCAGGACCCGCGCCGCTTCCTGCTCGACGTGATGAACGACCCCACGGTGGCGCTGGTCCTGCGCATCGACGCGGCCAAGGCCCTGCTGCCTGCCGCGAGTGACGAACCACGCTGACTGCCGCAGGGCGAGGGGCCGGCCCACAGCCTGACCACAAGCACACAATGCCCCCATGACCCACAAACCAACGACCGCCTTCCAGCCGCTGACCGGCATCTACGAGCCGTCGGCGATCGTTCAACTGCCAGACGGGCGTTTTCTCGTTGTCGAAGACGAGAAGAGCCGACCTTTGAGTCTGGTCACCCTGGGTGCCGATGGCGGTGTCGAGAGCACGGGGCTCACAGCCGGGCTGTTTCAGATTTTCAGTGAATTCTGGAAACTCGACGACCTCGAAGGACTGACCATCGACCGGGCAGGGTTCGTCTACGCCATCACCTCCCACTCGCGCGATGACGATGGCGGCAAGAAGAAGTCCCGTGAAAGGCTGGTCCGGTTCCGGGTCGAGGGTGCGCGGGTGGCCGACGCCAAGATCGTCGACGGCTTGAAACAGGCCCTTGTGAAGCAACATCCTGTGCTCGCGGCAGCGGCCGAGGTGCGGGACGTCAAAGGCGGTGGTGGACTCAACATCGAAGCCCTTGAAATGAGCCCGGACCAGAAGCGACTGCTGGTCGGATTCCGCAGCCCGTTGCGCGAAGGCCGGGCGCTTATCGCCAGTGTCGTCAACCCCACGGCCCTCTTTGAATCGGATGAGGCCCCCCGTATCGCGCCTGCACTCGAAGAACTGGATCTGGGCGGTCAGGGCATCCGGGGCTTGTCTTACGTTCCCGCCCTGGGTGCGTATCTGGTCATTGGTGGCCCTGTTTCACGCGAACGGGCCAGCTTTGACCTTTGGCGCTGGAGCGGCGAGCCCGGTGCGCCGGCACACCGGGTCACGGTGCCCGGCTTGGGCGGCATCGAGAAGGCCGAGGGCGTGAGTCCAGCCATCGTCGGCGGACTGGACCGGGTCGTCATCGTCAGCGACGACGGCGACCGGGATGCAGGGCGTTTTGCTGGCTATCTTCTGCTCGACCCGACCCAACTGCTGACCGCCTCTTGATCGATGGACGGCACCGGCACGCCAGTGTTTCAGGCGTCTGCTTTGGGGGCTGCATTCTCGGCCGGTGCCTTCATGCTGGTGCGAAGCGAGCGACAGGTTTGGGGTGGAGTGATCGAATCAGGAAAGACGCCCCTCGACCCGTTGCAATCGTTCGGGCTATTGAACCCTGTGACCGCTCTGCCGCTTCACGCGTCCATGGATTTCCTTAATTTGCAGTGATGCAAATTCCGCCTCTTCAGGCAGAGCGCCGCACTCAAGGGCCGGGCGAAGGAGCAGGAGCCAGTGGGGGCAGGTCGGCGGGGAGGAAGCGCCTCACGCGGAGGTCTGAAATAGGGTCAGTAGCGGCGAACTCTTTCAGCCACGCGATTGTTTTCTCACGCACGTTCTTTTCCTCCGCAGTCTCCCCCCTCTCACCAAACTTGAGGAGCGTGGTCAGTCGGTGTGCGAACAGCCTGTTGTCCTTAGCGCCGGTTAGCAGTGGCACGATGGCGTCGAAGTTCGCTTCCGCGATCTTGGTGAGGTCCTTGGGATTCCAACCTCTGTTGAACTCGATCGAATCAAGCGTCTTCTCAAGGTCGACAGGCTCTTTGTGACGCGCGACCTCCGCGTCAAGCGCAGCCGTAAAGGTAGCGTCGTACTTTTCGCCAAAATCTTTGCTCGGTGTCAAAGCACCTCGGCGATCGTGGTTCGCGGCAATGAACTGATTTAGGAGCTTCGTCGCAGCGTCTATCCCCTCAAGCTCAAGCAGCACTTCATATACAGAGTGAAGCTCGGATGCACTAATTAGGCCGAGCGCAGCATTGGTTGTGTCCAACAACTGCCCGAACGCTGCTCTGCTGTCGTCGACGCCCCACCAAAAGCGATGGATTGCATCGTTGAATGCTTCTGTCCGCCCTCCTGCCTCGATCTGCTGCGACAACTCCTCGGAGAGGCTTCGAATTGCATCATCGCGAAAAAACCCCGAGGTGATGCCTGCGTAGATTTCCCTGTCGAGCGGGCTCGTTGTTTCGTACCCGTAACTTGCAATGACCTTGTCCCAACCAGCCTCACGTTTCTCTTGCTCAGTCTGCTCCTCTTCCCTCTTTTCCTTGTTGAAATACTTTTCCCAGTCGGCGGTGCCGTATCCGAGTAAATATTCGGTGGTGGGAAAATCATTCTGAGGAATGAAGTGCGCAACTCCGAAGAGTGCCAGAGTGTTGACCAGGTCGCTAAGTACGTTCGGGTGAAGCCCCCTTACTATCTTCGCCAAGTCCTCGGCGTGCGTCCCGAGCCGACCGATCACGCGAATGTTCGAAACTCCAAGACGGACGAGCCTCTCCGTCAAGATTCTTCCGACCTCAGCAGGCGCGACTCCAAGCGCAACGACACATGCCTCCTCAGGGGTCGGTGCGAAGTCCACTGTTTCGTCAACTACCTTCTCGAGGTATGTGGCCAACTCGTCCTTGGCGACACCGCTCAACTTCTTCTGATTGGAAATTAGGAGAACACGGCAGTTCCTTTCCTCCTTTAGAAACGAGGCGAGTCCCAAAACGTCAGCGTTGCGTAGAGAGGAGGGAGCGCGTTCAAGGTCATCGATACAAATGACCGCGTTTCGCACTGCCGCAAACGAAAGCTCTTGGGCTAGCGATTCAAGCTTCCCTAGGTAGGGAATCACGGGCAGCAGTTTTATGATCTGCATCGGCTTCAAGCCAATGGCCTCGCGTTCGACCACCTCACCCACGGTACTGCGGTCTGGAAGCCGTACCGCAGAGATAACTTCCTCCGCAATGCGCTTTCGCACCTCTGCCAGTGAAGTGAGGCCGAACAGCGAGACGTAGGCGTATCGGGGACGAACTCCATTCTTGGCAGCTCTATTGAGTGCCTGCTTCCATTGGTATGTCTTGCCGGAACCCCAGTCGCCTGTGAGCATTGCCACTTTTGGCGTTTCAGTGGCAATTAACTTGTCTAGGCGAACTTGAACAACTTCTAGAGTCAAGGTTTTATCCCCTTTAATCAAGCCATCTTAAAGCCGACCATCGAACGACTCGTTTCAACCCTGAAGCCGTCCCAGACGCTGTGCCCGCGAGTGTCAGTTCCTGGCCGGTACCCGCCGGGCACAGCAGCACCGCATCGACACATGGCGGTCTGTATTCAGGACCAGCAGAACACCCGCTCAGCGCGCGGCAACAGTGGCGCGCAACCGAGCAGCCTCACAGCGCTTCTTGCGCTGCGTTTCTGACCCACGCCCTCCGCGCAGGCGATGGCTCCTCATGGTGCCCCACGCCTCATGGCCGGGCCGCACCGCCACAACCGTTCAAAGCACGCTGAAGTCGATCACGATCGCGCCTGGCTCGCGCTGCCGGTATTCCACCGCGATGCGGTCGCCGTAGCGCTGCGCCATCTGCGACAGCAGCGGCAGGGGGTCGTGGTCGTTGGCGAAACGCATGGTCTCGCCCGGCTGCAGGCTGTCCAGCGCGCCGAAGATGGCGGCGTGCCGGAATCGTTTGGCCACGCCGCGGGCGTCGAACGGGTAGATGGCGTCGGGTGACAGGTGTGCGTGAGCTTGTGACATGTCGGTTCCTTGAGTGGACGGTGGAGGGACCCGGCGCCAGGCGCCAGGCGTCAGGCGGTGGGGGAGGGCTTGGCCTTGCTGGCGGGCTTGCGAAGGCTGCGGGGCGCCACCACCGGAGCCAGCCCCGGCGACATGGCGCGCTCCTTGGCCGGCGCCGCAGCGGGCTCGACCATGTCGGCCAGCGTCATGCCGTCAAGTTCCTTGAAGTAGGCCCCCAGCGCGGCGTTGAACAGGCCTTTCAGGCGGCAGGTCGGCGACAGCGTGCACTGGTTGGAGCCCGGGTCGAAACACTCGACCAGGCGGAAGTCGGTCTCCGAGGCGCGCACCACGTCCCCGATGCGCAGCTGGGCCGGGTCTTTCAGCAGGCGCAGTCCACCGCCGCGGCCACGCGTGGTTTCCAGCACGCCCTGGCGGCCGAGGTCGGTGACGATCTTCATCAGGTGGTTCCTGGACACGCCATGTTGTTCGGCCAGTTCGCTGATGGTCACCATCTGATGTGGGCGGGCCGCGCAATACATCAGCACGCGCAAGGTGTAGTCGGTGTACTCGGCAAGTCGCATGAAAACCCCTAAAGAGGCACGAAGTATATTTCTTTAAAGGCGGTTTGGGTATAAGATTCATCTCACATACTTCTTATGAGGTCTTCGCAGCGCCCCAACAGCCGCTGCAACGCCCATCACACCATGGCCCTCCCCACCTTGCACGCCTCGCCGCACCAGCCCACCGCAGCGCCACAGCCCCCGGGCTGGCCCCTGCTGAGGCTGGGATTCCGGCCCTTCTACCTGGGGGCTGCGTCGTTCGCGCTGCTGTCGATTCCCCTGTGGGTGGCGCTGTTCCTGGGCCAGTGGAACCTCACGATGGCGTTGCCACCGCTGCTGTGGCACGCGCACGAAATGCTGTTCGGCTTCGCGATCGCGGTCATCCTGGGCTTCTTGCTGACCGCGGTCAAAGCCTGGACGGGGCTGGTCACGCCGCGCGGCGCCTTTCTGGGTGCCCTGGCGCTGTTGTGGCTCGCGGCCCGGGTGGCCGCCGTGACCGGGCCCTATGCGGTGTACGCCGTGCTGGACCTGGCGCTGATGCCCCTGGTGGCGGCGGTGCTCACCCATGTGCTGCTGCGCGCTCGCAACCGGCGCAACCTGCCGCTGGCGGGGATGCTGATGCTGCTCGCGCTGGCCAACGGCTTCTTTCACCTGGGGGTGATCGGCGCCCTCGAGATGGCCCCGCTGACGCCGTTGTACGCCGCCCTGGCCCTGATCGTGATGATCGAGTGCGTGATCGCGGGGCGGGTGATTCCGGCCTTCACCATGAGCGCGACCCCGGGTCTGAAGCTCCAGGTGCGCGCGCCGGTGGACCGCGCCGCGCTGGCGCTCACCGCGTTGGCCTTGCTGCTGTGGGTGTTTGCGCCGGCCTCGGCGGGCTGGAACATGGTCGGTGGCCTGGCGTTTTCGCTCGCGGCGCTGGCCCAGGTGGGTCGGCTGCTGCAGTGGCGGCCCGCGATGACCCGGCACCGCCCGATCCTGTGGATCCTGCATGTGTCCTACGCCTGGATTCCCTTCGGGCTGGCCTTGCTGGCGGCGGCCCGGTTCGGCTGGGTCGGCGTTTCAGCCGGCGTGCATGCGCTGGCGATCGGTGCCACCGCCGGTCTCATCATCGGCATGATGACCCGCACCGCCCGCGGCCACACCGGGCGCGCGCTGCAGGTGTCCCGCCCGGAGATCACGGCCTACGTGCTCGTGATGCTGGCGGCTGCCACCCGCGTGCTGCTGCCGCTGGCCGTGCCGCAATGGCTGCCGCTGGCCCTGGTGGTGGCGGCAGCGGCCTGGTCGGTGGCGTTTGCGATCTACCTCTTCATCTACACCCCCTGGCTGCTCCAGACGCGCTCTGACGGCAAGGACGGCTGACGCATTCTTTTTTCTCGCTCCGCTTTTTCAACCCATCCCTTTTCACCCACCTCAGGACCCGTTCATGAACACCACCACCGCTCCCGCCCCCACCGTGGACCTGCGCACCATCGCTCCGCGCGAACGCCACTCGCTGGTGTTCTCCACCTTCAAGGCCTTGCCACCCGGCGCGGCCATGGAACTGATCAACGACCACAACCCGCAGCCGCTGCGCGGGCAGTTCGAGAGCGGTCTCTACGGCGCCTTCAGCTGGACTCCGCTGGAAAGCGGACCCGAACAATGGCGCGTGCAGATCACCAAACCGGCCGATAGCCAGCCCGTGCACGGGGTGGATTCGTGCTGCGGGTCCTGCGGCGGCTGACCGGGAGCCAGCGCCATGACCTTTGTGGTGACCGAATCGTGCATCCGGTGCAAATACACCGATTGCGTCGACGTCTGCCCGGTCGACGCGTTTCGCGAAGGACCGAACTTCCTGGTGATCGATCCCGCCGAGTGCATCGACTGCGCGGTCTGTGTCCCGGAGTGCCCGGTCTCGGCGATCTACGCCGAAGAAGACGTGCCCAAGGACCAGCGGGACTTCACGCCGCTCAACGCCGAGCTGGCGCTCGTGTGGAAACCGATCACGCGGACCAAGCCCGCGCTGCCCGACGCCGACGCGTGGAGCGCGGTTCAGGACAAACGGGACCAGCTCGAACGCTGAAACCACCCCGGGTGCAAGCACCCGGGGGCCGCCACCGGGCCGCGTCACAGGCCCAGTGACAACATCGCGGCTTCGGACATCCGCGAACGGTCCCAGGGCGGATCGAACACGAACTCCAGGTCCACCTCGGCCACGTGGGGCAAGGCCAGCAACTTCTCGTGGATCTCGTCCACCAGCATGTCGCCCATGCCGCAACCGGGGGCCGTCAGGGTCATCTTGATCGACACCCTGAACTCGCCGCCGTCCATCGGCAGCACGTCGCACACATAGACCAGACCGAGCTCGACGATGTCGACCGGAATCTCCGGGTCGTAGCAGGTCTTGAGCGTTTGCCAGACCTGACCACGCAGGCCGGCGGGCCCCGCAACGTCCGGCAGCACCGGCGCGAGCGGCACCGGCTTGCCAATGGCGTCGGCATCGGCGCCGGCCAGGCGCATCAGCTGGCCGTCGACCAGCAAGGTGAACGAGGCGCCCAGCGCCTGGGTGATTTGCACCAGCGTGCCGGCCGGCAATTCGGCGGGGCGACCATCGGGCACGCAGGTCACGGCCACCTCGCGCGTGACCACCACCCGTTCGCGTCGAGCGCTCATGGCGTGGCCTCCGGCGGCTTGTCCGCGTGATCGGCTTCGCTGCCCAGCGCGTGCATCAGCGCGTGCCAGCCCAGCAGCGCACATTTGATGCGGCCCGGGTAGCGGCGCACACCGGCCAGGCTGATCAGCTTGCCCAGGTGCGCTTCTTCGGCTTCCATCTGGCCGGTGAGCACGGCCCGGAAGCGGCCCTGCAAGGCCTGCGCCAGCGCCACCTCTTGCCCTAGCACCGCCTCGCTCATCATGGACGCGGACGCGATGCAGATCGCGCAGCCCTGGCCGTGGAAGCGGATGTCGCGCACCCGCCCGTCGTCGACCACCAGGGCCACCCGCAGGTCGTCACCACATTGCGGGTTCTGGCCGCGCGCCTGGTGGGTCGGCGCGGCCAGCGTGCCGAAGTGGCGCGGCGCGCGCTTGTGGTCCATCACCACGTCCTGGTAGAGGTCGAGTTCGGCGGCGGTTTCGGGGGTCATCTGAGCACCTTCATGGCATGCGCCACGCCGGCGAGCAGGCGCTCCACCTCGGCGTGCGTGTTGTAGAGCGCGAACGAGGCGCGCGTGGTGGGCCCCAGGCCCAGGTGTTCGAGCAGCGGCTGGGCACAGTGGTGACCGGTGCGCACCGCGATGCCGAGTTGGTCCAGCAAGGTGCCGATGTCGTGCGGGTGCACGCCGTCGGCGACAAACGAGACGATGGCCGATGCGCGGCTGTGGGCCGACAGCACCGTGATGCCGGGCAGCGCGGCCAGGCCCGCGGCGGCGTGTTCGCGCAGCGCGCTCAGGTGGGCGTCGATGCGATCGCGCCCGATCTGTTGAATGAAGCCCGCCGCAGCGGCCAAGCCGATTGCGCCCGCGACGTTGGGCGTGCCGCCTTCCAGCCGCGCCGGCAGTTCGGCAAAGCTGGCCTCGATGGCGCTGACCCAGGCCACCATGTCGCCGCCGTAGCGCAAGGGCTCCAGCCGCTCCAGCCCGGCACGCCGGCCCACCAGCACGCCGGTGCCCATGGGCCCGTACATCTTGTGGCCCGAAAAGGCCATGAAGTCGCAGGCCAGCGCCGACAGGTCGGGCACCCCGTGGGCCACGGCCTGGGCCGCGTCGAGCACGGTCAGCGCGCCCGCGTCGGCGGCGAGCTGCAGCAGGGCCTCGTAGGGCGGGCGCTCGCCGGTGGCGTTGGCGCAGGCGGTGAGCGCCAGCACGCGGGTGCGGGGGCTGAGCAGACGGCGCAGGTCGGCCGCATGCAGCCGCCCCTGAGCATCGGGCAACAACACGCGCAACACCGCGCCGGTGCGCCGCGCCGCCTGTTGCCAGGGCACGAGGTTGGCGTGGTGCTCCAGACCGCTCACGACGATCTCGTCGCCGGCCTGCAGCCAGGCGGGCCGATGGCCGGCGGTGGAAAGACCATGGGCCACCATGTTCAGCGCGTCGGTGGTGCCCGAGGTGAACACCAGCTCGTGGTCGGGTCCGGCGCCGACAAAGCGCTTGAGCTCGCTGCGGGCGTGCTCGAAGGCGTCGGTGGCGCGCTGGCTCAGCGTGTGCACACCGCGGTGGATGTTGGCCCGGTCGTGCTGCTCGAAGGCGCGCATCGCGTCTTCCACGGGCGAGGCCATCTGGGTGGTGGCCGCGTTGTCGAGGTAGGCCAGCTCGGCACCGTGGATGCGCTGCGCGAGCACCGGAAACTGTGAGCGCACGGTATCGAGCGCCAGGCGGTCGGTCAGGAGGGCGTCACCCATGGGCGGCCTCCTGTTGGGTGGTGGGGGCGGTGGGGTCATCGCTCAGGTGTTGGGCCACCGCCTGGCTCAGCAGGCCCGCGAGGTCCAGCGACTCGATGAACAGGGGATCACCAAAGGCCCGCGCGAGCAAGGCGCTGGCCATGCCTTCGATGATCAGACCGCGCGCGCTGCGTTCGTCCAGGCCGCGCTGGCGGGCATAGAACAGCGCGTCTTCGGGCAAGGCACCCCAGGTGGCGCCGTGGGCCGCCTGCACCTGGTCGTGGTGGATCTCCAGGTGCGGCCGCAACACCAGCCTGGGCTGGCCGCCGGTGGGCACGCCCGTCAGCCGCTGCCGCACCTCGGCGTCGGCCGCGCCCGGTGCGATGCGGGTGTGGGCGTTGACCACCGCGCGCGCCGCGCCGCTGGCCAGCGCCAGGGCCTCGACGTGGCTGCGGGTGCGCTCGCCGGTGTGATGCATGCGCACCTGTTGTTCGAGGTCGGCGCCGGCCGCCAGCAGCAAGCCGGCGCTGCGGGCCTCTGCGCGGTCACCCGCCAGCTCGACCACCTGGCGTTGCAGGTGGTAGCGGCTGCCGGTGGCGATCAGGCCTTGTTCGTAGCGCGCGTCCGGCCCGAGCTGCAGCTGCAGGTGGTGTGCGACCCGGTCGGCCGCACCGGGCTGCACGCTGCGCAGGTGCTGCAGGGTGGCGCCCGCGCCGAGCCGGATGTGGGTGTGCAGGTTCTGCACCACCGGCTGCTCACAGGCCACCCCATCCCGGTGATGGCGGTGGTGGGTTTCCACCAGCACGCAGTGCACGCCGTCCTGCACATCGATCACCAGCATCGGCGCTTCGACCGCGCTGCGCGGCTGGTGCCGCAGCTGTATCCACACCGTCTCGGCCGCCCCGCGACCGCTGTCGTGTTCACCGCCAATGCGCAGCCGCAGGCCGTGACGGCACAGCGCGTGGTGCACCCAGGCAAACGGCGCGGCATCGTGCTGGGCGGTGTCACCGGGGGCCGCACCATCGGGGTGGATGGGCAACGGCAGGCCGGCGAAAAGCTCCTTGCGCTGCGCCGGGTCGGCGGCATCGAGCCAGCGGGCGTCCACACGGCCCTGCGGCGTCTGACCGAGCGGGTGCAGCGTCCAGCCGGCGCCGCTCAGTGGGTGGGCATCACAGCCGGCCGATGCGGCATCGGGCGCTTCGCCCAGCCAGACGGCGGCCGGCGGTGGCGGCAGATGGCGAAACGCCTCGGCGTCACGCGGGATCCAGCCCGCATCTTGCAGCCGGTGGCGGGCGGCCAGGATGTCGGCGCGTGCGTGGTCCATGCTCAGGCCTCCAGCGCGTCGGCCGCGCGCACAAAGCCGGTCCGCGCGATCTGTTGGGCAAGCGCCAGGTCGCCGATCTCGGCGATGCAGCCCTGGTCGAGCCGCAGCACCGCGTCGGGCTGCAGCGACTCGATCAGCTGCAGGTAATGCGAGACCACCACAAAGGCGGTGCCCTGGGCACGCAACGACTGCACCAGATCCACCACCGCGCGGGTGCCGTCCACGTCCATGCCCGAATCGATTTCGTCCAGCATCGCCAGGCGCGGGCGCAGCAGGGCCAGCTGCAGCAGCTCGTTGCGCTTGCGCTCCCCGCCAGAAAAACCGTCGTTGACGGGGCGCGCGAGCATCGCCTCGGGCAGGCCCAGCCGGGTGGCCGCGGCGCGCGCGTCACCGAGGAAATCAAAGGCGTCGAGCGGTGCTTCGCCGCGCGCTTCGCGCACGGCGTTGAGGGCCGTACGGATGAACAGGTTGTTCTTCACACCGGGGATCTCGGGCGGCGCCTGGAACGAGACAAACAGCCCGGCGCGGGCGCGCGCCTCGGGGCTCATGGCCAGCAGGTCCTGGCCGCCAAAACGGGCCTGGCCACCGACCACGCCGTAGCGCGGATGGCCGGCCAGCGTCAGGCCCAGGGTGCTCTTGCCGCTGCCGTTGGCGCCCATGAGCACCACCAGCGCACCGGCCGGGACATCGAGCGAGATCGACTTCAACACGTGGCGGCCGCCAACGTCAACGCGCAGATCGCGCACCTGCAACAGGGGTTCGGCATGGGTCATGGTGGGTCTTTCCTGATGGATCGTGTGGGGGGTCTCAGCCGACAGCGCCTTCGAGCGAAACGGCCAGCAGCGCCTTGGCTTCGAGCGCGAATTCCATCGGCAGCTCGTCCAGCACCGCCTGACAGAAGCCACCGACGATGAGGGCGGTGGCGTCCTGTGGGTGGATGCCGCGCTGCTGGCAATAGAACAGGCGTTCTTCGGAAATGCGGGTGGTGGTGGCTTCGTGTTCCACCAGGGCGTCGTCGCGCGCGGCCTCGATGTACGGAAAGGTGTGGGCACCGCAGTCGGGGCCGATGAGCAGCGAGTCGCACTGCGTGTGGTTGTGGGCCCCAGCCGCGGTCGGGGCCACGCGCACCAGGCCGCGGTAGCTGTTCTGGGCGTGTCCGGCGCTGATGCCTTTGGAGACGATGCGGCTCTTGGTGTTGCGGCCCAGATGGATCATCTTGGTGCCGGTGTCGGCCTGCTGGAAGTGGTTGCTGACCGCGATCGAATGGAACTCGCCGCGCGAATCGTCGCCGCGCAGCACCACGCTCGGGTACTTCCAGGTGATGGCCGATCCGGTCTCGATCTGCGTCCAGGCGATGTGCGAACGCTGGCCCGCACACAGGCCGCGCTTGGTGACGAAGTTGTAGATGCCGCCCCGGCCGCGTTCGTCGCCGGGGTACCAGTTCTGCACCGTCGAATACTTGATGTGGGCGTCGTCGTGGGCGATCAGTTCGACCACCGCCGCGTGCAGCTGGTGCTCATCGCGCTGCGGCGCCGTGCAGCCTTCGAGGTAGCTCACGTGGCTGCCTTCCTCGGCAATGATCAGCGTGCGCTCGAACTGGCCGGTGTTGGCCGCGTTGATGCGGAAGTAGGACGACAGCTCCATCGGGCAGCGCACGCCTTTGGGGATGTAGACGAAGGAGCCGTCGGAGAACACCGCCGAATTCAGCGCGGCGTAGAAGTTGTCGCCCGGCGGCACCACCGTGCCGAGGTAGCGCTCGATCAGTTCCGGGTGGTGTTGCACGGCGTGCGAGAACGAACAGAAGATCACGCCGACTTCGGCCAGCTGCTCGCGGAAGGTGGTGCCGACGGACACCGAGTCGAACACCGCGTCCACCGCCACCCCGGCCAGGCGCGCCCGCTCGTGCAGCGGCACGCCAAGCTTTTCGTAGGTCTCCAGCAGCTTGGGGTCCACCTCGGCCAGGCTCTTGGGGCCGTCTTTCTGCGACCTGGGCGCGGAGTAATAGCTCAAGGCCTGGAAGTCCACCGGCTCGATGCGGAGCTGGCCCCAGTGCGGATGCGCCATGGACTGCCAGCGCTCGAAGGCCGCCAGGCGCCACTGCAACAGGAAATCGGGCTCGCGCTTGCGGCGCGAGATGGCGCGCACGGTGTCGGCGTCCAGCCCCGGCGGCAGCGAGTCGCTCTCCACATCGGTGACGAACCCGTGTCGGTAGGACTGCTGCAACGCCTGGGTCAGCGGCGGTGCTTGTTCAACGGTGGTCATGGCGGGGCTCCTGCGGCGATGGGGTACAGCTTCGATACGCGACCGAACTGAACCCTCCTTTAAAGATGCACAGTGTATGCCTCTTTAAGTGCCATCACCATCAAAAACCGCGTTGCCCGCTTGTCTGCCAGGGTCATTGGGCAAGCGCCCGCGCCCTGAGCCAGACCGGGGCGGGGCCCAGTTTCGGGCCCCTGGTTCACACCGCCGTGTGCGCGGTCCCGGGTGCACCTGCATCCGCGCTCATCAGGGGCGGGTGTGTCACCAGGCTTCTCAGCGCCGGCTGGGCCTGGGCCAACACCGCTTCGGGCGGGCGGGGGCGGCGCAGTTCGGGCTCGGTGGCGAAGGCCGCTTCGATCGCGCTGGCCATGGCGAGCAGGCGGTCGTCGGCGTGCAGCGGCGCGATGAGCTGCAGGCCGAAGGGCATGCCGTGTTCGTCCACGCCGCAGGGCAGCGACAGCGCGGGGTTGGTGGCCAGCGTGACGAGGTAGGTCAGGCCCAGCCACTCGTAGTAGTTGCGCATTTCCTGGCCGTCGATGCGCTCGGCGTACAGCTCGCTCCAGGGGAAGGGCGAGACGGGCGTGACCGGGGCCACGATCAGGTCCACGTGTTCGAAGGTGCGTTCAAAGCGCCGCGCGATGCGCGTCTGCTCCAGGTGCGCCCAGGCGCGGTCGCCCAGCGTGATGGCGTGGGCCATTTCCACGTTGGCGCGCACGTTGGGGCCGAGCGACTGCGGATCTTGGCGGTAGGTGTCGGCGAAGGCCGCCACGAAGCTCTCGGCGCGCAGGATGTCGAAGCATCGGTGGCCGTCGCTCAGGTCCAGCGCCACCGGCTCGCACGATCGGGTGTGGCGCTCGAGCGCGGCCACGCGCTGGCGGAAGCTGCGGCGGATGGACGGGTCCACCGCGCAGGTGCCGAAGTCTTCCACCGTGCCGATGCGCAGGCTGGACAAATCGATCTCCCGCACGGGCCAGCCCTGGCAGACGCCGGACACGCTGAGCGGGTCCATGGCGTGGCGGCCCACGCTGGCCGAGAGCATGAGCGCGGTGTCGGCCACCGTGCGGCCCATGGGGCCGAGCACCGAGATCACCGACCAGCCCAGCGGGCGCGCGTCGTTGGCCACCACGCCGGGCGAGGGCCGCAGGCCGACCACGCCGCACAACGCGGCCGGGATGCGCAGCGAGCCGCCGGTGTCGGAGCCGGTGCACAGGGGCAGCATGTCGGTGGCCAGCGCGGCGGCCGATCCGCCCGACGAACCGCCGGCGTTGAGCAGCGGGTTGAAGGGGTTGCCGGTGGCGCCCCACACCGGGTTGCGCGTGTTGGCGCCGGCGCCCATGTCGGGCACGTTGGTCTTGGCGGTGACGATGGCGCCGGCCGCGCGCAGCCGGGCCACGAGCGCGTTGTCCTGCTGGGGCACGTTGCCGCGCCGCCCCACGTTGCCGCTGGTGGTGAGCAGGCCGGCGGTGTCCTGCAGGTCTTTCACGCCCAGGGGCAGGCCGTGCAGCGGGCCCAGCGCTTCGCCGCGCAGCACCTGGGCCTCGGCGTCGCGGGCGGCGGCGCGGGCGCGCTCGAAATCGGTGGCGCAGATCGCGTTCACCGCTGGGTTCACCGCTTCGATACGCGCGATGCAGGCTTCGAGCAGCTCGACCGGGGAAATGTCCTTGTTGCCGATGCGTCGGCGCAGCTCGACCGCGCTCAGTTGGACCAGGGACATCCGTTCACTCCAGCGGAATGTTGGCCTTGTGCACGTAGGCGCGCAGCAGCGGCAGCTCGCGCGCCACGCGCGTGTCGTAGGCGCTGCCCGGCTCGTAGGCCACTTCCACGCCGATCTTTTCCAGCTCGGCCCGGGTGGCCGGGTCGTTCACCGTGTCGGCCAGCGCCTTGCCCAGGGCCGCGCGCACCGGCTCGGGCAGGCCACGCGGCGCGACGATGGCGATCCACGGCACCATTTCGTAGTCAGGGAAACCGGCCTCGGCGATGGTCGGCACGGTGGGCATCTGCGGCGAGCGTTTCCTGGACGTGACCGCCAGCGCCTTCACCTTGCCCGCGGTCATCTGTGGCATGGCGGCGACGTTGGTGTCGAAAGTCAGCGGGATCTGCCCGCCGATCAGGTCGGTCATGGCCGGGGCGCTGCCCTTGTAGGCCACATGCACCAGGTTGGCGCCGGCCATCACTTTGAGCATTTCACCGGCCAGGTGCGCGGTGGTGCCGTTGCCGAAAGAGCCGAAGTTCAGCCCGCCGGGCTCGCGCTTGGCCAGGGCCAGCAGTTCGGGCAGGTTGCTCGCCGCCACCTTGGGGTTGGCCAGCAGGACCAGCGGCGAGCTGCCGATGGTGCCGATGGACTCGAAACCCTTCTGCGGGTCGTAGGGCAGCTGGCGCTTGATGGCGGCGTTCACCGTGAACGTGGTGTTCGACGAGATCAGCAGCGTGTAGCCGTCGGCCGGCGCCTTGGCCACCAGCGTGGCTCCGATGGCGGTGCCCGCACCCGGGCGGTTTTCCACGATCACGTTCTGCCCCAGGCGCTTGCCCAACGGCTCCATGAGCTTGCGGGCGATGGTGTCGGTGGCGCCGCCGGGCGGGTAGGGCACCACCAGCGTGACGATCTTTTCGGGGTAGGCGGCGTGCGCCAGCAGCGGCAGGGCCAGCAGGCCGGCGGCCAGGCGCGCGGTGCGCCTTGTGAACGTGATCAGCTTCATGGGGCTTTCCTTTGGGAGGTGGGTGGAGGAGCCAGGCTCTCGCAGCGATGCACCAGCAGGCCGGCCAGCTGGTCCAGCTGGGCCGCCATGGCCGCGTCGGCCGGGCCGAACAGGCGCACCAGGCCCATGCCGCGCAGGGTGGACATCACGAGATCGATCAGGGCCGGGGTGTCGGGCGAGGCCGACAGCTCGGGGAATACGGTGAGGAAACGCTGGCGGAGCTGGTCCTGCTGCGTCTGGCGCAGGCCGGCGATGTAGCGCGTGATCTCGGGATCGGCGCCGCAGCCCATGTAGACCTGCCACGCCACCAGAAAACGCTCGGGCTCGTAGATGCGTTGCCACAGCAGCTGCAGCGTCTGCCGGGCGCGCTCGGCCAGCGGCAGATCGGCGGCGGGCCACCCGGGCGCGTTGTAGTCACTGGCTGCCACCAGCTCGTCCACCACCCGCATCATCAGCACCGCCTTGGTCCCGAAATGGTGCTGGAAAGCGCCCGGCGTGAGGCCGGCGGCCTTGGCCACTTCGAACACCGAAGCGCCCTGGTAACTCTTGTCGCGCACCACCTGGATGGCGGCCTGGATCAGCTGTGCGCGCGTGGCTTCGCTGCGTTCGGCGTGGCGGTTGCCGGCGGCTGGTTTCGTCGGAGCGGGCTGGAGGTTCATGCTCTTCAGAATATACATTACAGGTGTAATGTATATTGGGGTTTCCCCGCCGTGGCGGCCGCCCTGGGCACGGGGTGGATGCGGACCCGGCACAAAACCACAGGGACAACAGGGTCGATGAATATGACGATCGTCATATTTGAGCTACCATTCCGCCATGGCAACCGCACCCAGCCGCAAGGCCCTGACCCACGAACGCATCGTCGACACCGCCGCGCGGGCGATCCGGCGTGGCGGCTTCAGCGGGGTCGGCGTGGCCGACATCATGAAAGAGGCGGGCCTGACCCACGGCGGCTTCTACGCCCACTTCCCGTCGCGCGACGCGCTGCTGGTCGAGGCCCTGGCCCACGCCGGACAGCAAAGCGCCGAGCGCCTGAGCCAGGGCAATGCCCAGCGCGAGGCGCGCGGTGCCAGCCCGTTCCGCGCGCTCATCGACAGCTACCTCTCGGACCGCCACCTGAGCGGCACCGAAAACGGTTGCGCGGTCGCGGCGCTGGTTTCGGAGATGCCGCGCCAGTCGGCCGAGGTGCGCGGCGCGGCGGTAGAGCGCGTGCGCAGCCTGGTGGCGCTGGTTGCACAAACCCTGCCCGTCGACGCGGCACCCGACAGCGCCGCAGCCATCGCCAGCCAGATGGTGGGCGCGCTGCAGCTCGCGCGGGCCCTGGGCGACAACGCCGAAGGCCAAGCCTTGCTGGCCGCCAACCGCAGCGCCTTGCTGGCGCGTTACGACACTTCCCAACCGGCGGCCTGAACCATGTCCGCCATGTACCCGCCCGCCAGGGCATTCCTATCGGTTCGATCAGAAATATGACGATCGTCATAAAAGTTGAACCGCCTTTTTATTTCCACCCACACCGGAGCTGACACACCATGAAACTGCACAACGCCACCGTCCTGATCACCGGCGCCAACCGCGGCCTCGGTCTGGCTTTCGCCCGCGAGGCACTGGCCCGCGGCGCCTGCAAGGTCTACGCCGGCGCGCGTGACCCGGCCAGCGTCACGCTGCCCGGCGTCGAGCCGATCGCGCTCGACGTGAACGACCCCGAGCAGGTGGCCGCGGCCGCCCGGCTCGGCAATGACGTGACGTTGGTGATCAACAACGCCGGCATCGCGAACCTCGGCGGCTTCCTGGCCGAGGGCAGCGTCGACGCGGCCCGCGCCCAGATGGAAACCAACTTCTTCGGTCCGCTGCGCGTGAGCCAGGCCTTTGCACCCGTGCTGGCCTCGCACGGCGGCGGTGCGATCCTGAACGTGCTGTCGATCGCCAGCTGGATCAACTCGCCCATGCTCTCGGTCTACGGCGCGAGCAAGTCCGCCGCCTGGGCGCTCACGAACGGGCTGCGCAACGACCTGCGCGCGCAGGGCACGCAGGTGCTGGGCCTGCACATGGGCTTTGTCGACACCGACCTCACGCGCGGCATCGACATGCCCAAATCGACACCCGACGAGATCGTGCGCCGCGCCTTCGACGCGCTGGAGGCGGGCGCCGACGAGGTGCTGGCCGACGAGCTCACGCAACAGGTCAAGCGTGGCCTGTCGGCCGAGCCGGGCATCTACCTGCGGGATGCGAGGGCATGAGCGCCGCTCGGCCGCTCCGAAGGCGCTCAACCCCGCAGTGCGCAGCACGGAGGGTAGCCCAGTGAGCGCCGCTGTTGCCCAGGCCCGCGTGCAGCAGATGCTGCACGCGCCGCTGCTGCCCACGCTGCTGCGTCTGGCCACGCCCAACGTGATGGGCCTGTTCGCGACCACGATCGTGATCGGCTACGACGGCTACATCCTCGGCCGGGTGGGGGCGGACGCGCTCGCCGGCATCGCGCTGGTGTTCCCGCTTTCCATGCTGATGCTGCAGATGTCGGCGGGCGGCATTGGCGGCGCGACCACCGCCGCCGTGGCGCGGGCCCTGGGCGCCGGGCGCAGCCAGGACGCCAGCCGCCTGGCGCAGCAGGCGCTGCTGCTCGCGGCCGCGCTGGCCGCGTTGTTCATGCTGGTCATGCTCGGTTTCGGGCGCGGCATCTTTGGCGCCATGGGCGGGCGCGGCGCCGCGCTCGAAGCCGCGCTCGTGTATTCGAACGTGCTGTTCAGCGGCGCGCTGCTCATCTGGTTGACCAACGTGCTGGCCGCCGTGGTGCGCGGCGCGGGCAACATGGTGCTGCCCTCGGTGATGCTGCTGGGCACCTCGCTATTGCACCTGGCGTTGTGCCCGCTGCTGGTGTTCGGCTGGGGGCCGGTGGCCGGCCTGGGCGTGGCCGGCGCTGCCGCCAGCACGCTGGCCGTGAACGCCGTGGCCACGCTGGTGATGGCGGCCCACCTGCTGCGCCGCGACGGTGCCGTGCAGCTGCGGGCTTCGCCCTGGCGCCTGCACCTGCCGCTGCTGCGCGACATCCTGCGCGTGGGCCTGCCCGCGTCCTTGAGCCCGTTGATCAGCAACGCCTCCATCGCTGTGACCACGGCCTTCGTCGGCAGCTACGGCACGGCCGCGCTCGCGGGCTACGGCGTGGCGGCGCGGCTCGAATACATCCTGGTGCCGATCGCCTTCGGATTCGGCACCGCCCTGACAGCCATGGTGGCGACCAACATGGGCGCCGGGCAGACGGTGCGCGCGGTGCGCGTGGCCTGGGCCGGCAGCGCGCTGGTGGCCGCGATCACGGGCGCCATCGGCCTGACCACGGCCATCGCCCCGGCGCTGTGGATGGGCCTCTTCACCACCGATGCCGACGTGCTGGCGGTGGGCGCCACGTACCTCAACATCGTGGGCGGCTGCTACACCTTCTTCGGGCTCGGCCTGGCGCTGTTCTTTGCGTCGCAGGGGGCGGGCCGCATGTTCTGGCCGCTGGCCGGCAGCATGGGCCGCCTCGTGATCCTGGTGGTCGGCGGCTGGCTCTGCGTGCACGTGTTCCAGACTCCTGCGAGCGGCCTCTTTGCCGTCGTCGCACTCAGCCTGGTCGTCTACGGTTCCACCCTCGCCATCGCGATCCGCATGGGGAGCTGGACGCGCTGAGGCTTGCGCCCGGCGTGCCCTCCAGGGGCAGGTCAAGGCCAACTCTGAAGCCGTGGGAGGTTTTGATGGAGACGGCTTGCGCCAGGATTCAGGAGGGGCAAGAAGTTCGCCGTACCGCCGTTGCCAAGCCTTTGTTCGCTTGCGCACATACGACCATGAACCACAAGCCTATCGTTCCACTTGCATTGTTGTGAACTGGCCATCTGTCGTGCGAGACAGCGGCCCCAGTTGCAGTGATGCATTTGCAAACATCAACCGGGAGGTGCCATGAAGGGTTACGTACAGGACATCGAAGCCATCGCCATTCAGAACGAGGATTTCCGCCAGGTGCTTTACACCGCCAAAAACTGCCAGCTCGTCGTCATGGCCTTGAAGCCGCATGAAGAGATCGGCGCCGAAGTTCACAAGCTCGACCAGTTCTTTCGGGTCGAACAGGGCACCGGCGAGGCGGTGCTTGACGGTGTCCGCACGCCGCTGCAAGCCGGCTACGCAGTCATCGTTCCAGCAGGGGCAAAACACAACATCATCAACACGGGCACAGAGCCCCTCAAGTTGTACACGCTCTATGCGCCACCGAACCACCGCGACGGTGTGGTCCACCACACCCGGGCGGACGCGGAAGCCGACACCGAGCACTTTGATGGCAAGACATCCGAGTAGCTTCAGCGGCCCGTGAGGGTGAGCAGGATGTCGGCGTACCAGGCGCAGTTCAGGCCCAGAGACTCTTCGACGGGCAGGCTGCGACCGGACATCTCCAGGCGCGCAGAGTGCACGCCCAGCAGCTTCCAGGGCAACGTCCCACCACGGGTGTCGTCTTGCATCACCACGGGGGCGCCGCTGGTGCCGCGGTGGGTGCGGGCATCGGTCAGGAAGAAGCCCTGGCCCTGAAAGCGCAGGCCGAATGAAGACGCGATAACAGCCTGCCGCACCACCGGCAGATGGTGCAGCGTGTCGTGAAAGCCCTGCGGATAGCCCACCACCAGCAGCGGTGTGCCCACCTTCACTTCCTGGAGCGGGTGCTGCAGGTGCGCCGGCGTGAAGGCCTGCAGCATCACCGCGGCAGACAGGGCCCCTCGGTCGAGCTCTATCGCGGCGACATCGATTTCACCTGCGCTGTCGCGCCCTTGATGCCAGATGGCTTGTGCGTTGCGGTACAGAGGCACCGATAGCACCGCCGCATGCGTCAGGTTGTCGACGTCGGTATGCACCTCAATCTCGATCCGGTCGGGCAGGTGGCCGCTCGGCCTGTCGATCAGCACATGGCGGTTGGTGACGAGGTACAGGCGTTCGTCTCGTTGAAAGAAGAACCCGCTCGCGCCGGTCAAGGCCTGCGTTCCGAAGAACGTGGACACCCGGGCCGTTGTCAGTAGCAAGGACTCGATCATGGCAGTCGTCGGTGTGAGGCCAGCCCCGCGGTGCCGCAGGGCTCATGAGTTTCACTGTAATGGCTTCCTGGCCACCCGGTATGTTCTTTGGCGAACAGAAAACAAGCGCCCAAGACAGCGATACTGACTTGTCGGATTGACAGACCCTTCATCCAGTTGGCTGATGGGTGTTTCAGCGAAAAGGACGGGCATGATGCAGTTGCGCGTGGGGTTCGAGATGGTCTACCAATGTGTGCAGCCAACGCCAATGATGTTGATGCTGAGCATCCACCCTTCGCGGGTTGCCGACCTGGTGCGCCCCGATCTGCTCGTGACCGATCCCGCCGTACCCGTGACCAGCTACCTCGATCTGTTCGGCAACCGGTGCAGCCGGCTCGTCGCGCCGCAGGGCCGGCTCGTGCTGAGCAGCAACGCCGTGGTGAACGACTCGGGTCTTCCCGACTCGGTGGCGCCTGGGGCCGTTCAGTCCGCGGTGGAAGACCTGCCGGCATCCACGCTGATCTACCTGCTGGGCAGCCGCTTCTGTGAAACCGAGTTGTTGTCCAACATCGCCTGGCAGCGGTTCGCGTCTGTCCCGGCCGGTTGGGCGCGGGTGCAGGCCATCTGCGACTTCGTGCACCAACACATTGAATTCGGTTACCCGCACGCAAGGAGCACGCGCACCGCCATGGAGGCCTACACCGAAGGCCGCGGCGTCTGCCGCGATTACGCCCACCTGGCCATTGCCATGTGCCGTTGCATGAACATCCCGGCGCGCTATTGCACGGGCTACCTGGGCGATGTCGGGACCGAACCACCCTACGGGCCGATGGACTTTGCGGCCTGGTTCGAGGCCTATCTCGGCGACGGTTGGTACACCTTCGATGCGCGCAACAACCAGCCGCGGATCGGCCGCGTGCTGATCGCGCGCGGCCGCGACGCCTGCGACGTTGCGCTGTCCAGCACCTTTGGGCCAAACAGGCTGGAAGGCTTCAGGGTCTGGACCGACGTTGTGGACGCCACATGACCTGTTGCGTCGGCCTCAAGCGCTGAGAGTCAAGAGGGGCTGGCCAGGCCACTGCTGCGCGGGCCTGGCCAGCCGGTCAATCACCGAACGTCAGTTCTGGCCAAACTTTGTCTTGGCAGCGGCAACGCAACTGCTTTTGGCATCGCCCGCCATGGCGTCGCACTTTTCGACCGCTACCTTGTAGTCGGCATCGCGCTTTTCGGTGGCAGCGTCCTTCTTCGCCTCGCCGATCTCCTGGCCCATCTTGGCGTCGGCCAGTGCCTTGACCTCAATGGCCTTGGCCTCCATGACGCACACGTCCTTGGCGTTGCCTGCCTGGTCGTCGCACCGTTCCTTGGCCACGGCGTAGGCCGATTCAGCCTTCGCCACCAGCACCTTGGTGCGGTCGGCTGCCTTGCCGGTATAGCCGTGCTCAAGTTCAGCGAGGGCAACCTTCTCCTTGGCCTTGGCCACTTCGATACAGATGTCCTTGGCATTGGCCGCCTGCGATGCACATGCCGCCTTGTCCGTCTTGTAGTCCGCACTGATGCGGGTCTTGCCGGCCTTGTAGTCGGCCTCGGTCATCGTGGCAGCGTAAGCCGCCGGAAGCGTCAGCAGGGTGGCGGTCAGGAGAGCGGCCCTGAGGATATTGAGCTTGTTCATGAAGTTCTTTCTTTAGGTAGGAAACCAGGGGCGAATGGGTGAAGCAGATCCACCGTGTTGCGCATGAAAATCGAATCCGATGGCGATTGCGGCCCAAGAAGCAGCGGTTTCAGTGTCTGTCCGATGAAGGCCGAGTTCCGTGCGCCACCGAACACAAACAAGGCCTTCCCTTGAGCGGCGTCAATGGACCCTGTCACGAAACGCCTACAAACCGTGATTCGTTCTCACTTTTGGAGTGCAGTCATGGCCTGTCCCGAAGACCCGAAAAGCAACCGCTTGCTTGCAGCACTCACGGATGCCGATTGGCCGCACTGGCGGCGCCACCTGGAGAGCGTCGACCTGAGGGTGGGGCAGGCTCTTTACGAACCGGGTCGACCGCAGCTCTATGCATACTTTCCAACCAGCGGGATCGTCTCGTTGCTGTATTTGATGGGCAGCGGTGCGTCGTCCGAGGTCGCCGTCGTGGGAAACGAAGGCGTCGTCGGTACGTCGCTGTTTCTGGGTGGCGGCACCACGACCAGCCACGGCTCGGTGCTGATCGCGGGCCAGGGGTTTCGCATCGGGGCGCAGATGATCAGGGACGAGTTCGAGCGATCCGACTCGGTGAGGCTCCTGCTCTTGCGTTACACCCAGGCGCTGACCACGCAGATAGCGCAGACCGCCGCCTGCAACCGTCATCACGCCATCGATCAGCAGGTGTGCGGCTGGCTGCTGCACAGCCTGGATCGCGTGCGGGACTGCGAAGTCGTGGTCACGCAGCAACTCATTGCCAGCATGCTGGGCGTGCGCCGCGAGAGCGTGACCGAGGCCGTTGGCCGGCTGCAGGCCGCCGGGCTGATCCACTGCGCGCGCGGCCATATCTCGGTGCTTGACCGCGCAGGAATCGAGCGACGGTCCTGCGAGTGCCATGCCGTCGTCAAGAAGGAATATGACCGCCTGTTGCCTCAGGAACCCGCTGCACACCCGGCCAACGCGGCCTGGAGGGCTGGGATGACGCAGCCCCCATCCTCAACGGCCAGCGCCAGAACGGTCGGCAGCCGATACCATCGGGCGCACTCATGCTGACCTTTTTCGAAGGACCCTGATGAACAGCCCTGACGAAGACGCATCTCCCTTCCCGGAGAACCGGGCCTTGTTGTTGCTGCTGGTGGCCGTCACGTTTTCTCTCAGTTGGATCCTTCTGCCGTTCTACGGAACGCTGCTGTGGAGCGCAATCATCGCACTGCTGTTCGCACCACTGCAACGTCGCTTGCTGCTGCGGCTGAGGCACAGGCGCACGCTGACGGCGCTGCTGACGATATTGACCGCCGTCGTGATCGTGGTCGTTCCCTTCGCGCTTCTGAGCGTGGCGCTTGCCCACGAAGCGGCAGGACTCGTTGCCCGTATCCAGTCGGGCGAGACCACCCCGGTGTCATACCTTCGCGGCGTGTTCGACGCGCTGCCTGGATGGGCGGCCACGCTGCTCGAGCGCTTCGGGCTGGTGGACTTCGATGCCCTTCAGCGTTCGCTGAACACCAGGCTGGAGCAGGGCATCGGTCTCATCGCAACACAGGTCTTCAGCCTTGGCCAGAACACGTTCGAGTTCGCCACCAGCCTGCTCATCACGCCGTACCTCGCGTTCTTCCTGATCCGTGATGGCGACCGCATCGTGCACGCCATGCGGCGCGCACTGCCACTGGCGCCCATGCACAAGCAGGAGCTGCTCGACAAGTTCAGCACCGTGATCCGCTCGACGGTGAGGGGCAATCTGGTTGTCGCGGCGACCCAGGGTGCGCTCGGCGGCCTCGCGTTCTGGTTCTTCGAGGTCCGCGGTGCCTTGCTGTGGGCAGTCATGATGGCCTTCCTGTCATTGTTGCCGGCCATTGGCGCCGCGCTGGTGTGGCTGCCGGTGGCGATCTGGTTTTTCGTCACGGGCGCGATCTGGCAGGGCATTGCGCTGGCAGCGTGGGGCGTGCTCGTGATTGGCATGGTTGACAACCTGCTGCGTCCCATGCTCGTGGGCAAGGCCACCCTCATGCCCGACTATGTGGTGATGATCACGACGCTTGGCGGCATGGTGGTGTTCGGCGTCAACGGCTTCGTCCTCGGCCCCGTGATCGCTGCGATGTTCTTCGCGGTGTGGCACCTGTACCTGACGACGCAGTCGGTCGCGACGCCCCCGTCGGGCCCATCAGAGCCCTGAAGCCACGGCCCAGGGAACATGTGCAGCAGGGACATTGGTGGTGATTCGGTGAACTTCTGCTCATGGCCGACTTCTGTCAGCCACTCGTGAGCGCGTGGATGGCCGATTGGTGGGGTTGCGCGGTCATGGGGTCGTGCGGGAAGATGGCGGCGTCCATCTCCCCGATGGCCGCAAGAGCGACACGTCGGAGCCCCCTTGATCATGAAAGCGCATGACCATGAAAACCACAGAGCGCGAAGCCTTGTTCCAGGTTCTCAGGACCCGCTTCGAGAAGCACATGCACCGGCACGCCGGGACGGCATGGTCAGACGTGCGCGCCCGACTTGAAGACCTTCCCGATGCGCTGAAGTCCTTGCAAGCGATGGAGGCCTCCGGTGGTGAGCCGGACGTTTGGGGTGATGCCAACGATTCCGGTCAAGTGGTCTTCTGTGACTGCTCCCCGGAAAGCCCCACAGGGCGCAGAAGCGCCTGTTACGACGCCGAAGCGCGTGCCGCCCGAAAGGAGAACAAGCCCGAGAGCAGCGCGGGCGAGATGGCGGCCGCGATGGGCATCGAGCTGCTGACGGAAGAGCAGTACCGGGCGCTGCAGGCGCTCGGTGAGTTTGATTTGAAGACGTCCAGCTGGCTTCAGACGCCGCCCGATGTCAGGGTGCTCGGAGGGGCGCTCTTCGGTGACCGGCGCTATGGCCGGGTGTTCGTCTATCACAACGGCGTGCAGTCGTATTACGCCGCCCGGGGTTTTCGGGGCCTGCTTCGGGTGTGAATCCGGGGTGAACAGGATGAAGATGGTCCTGACGTCGGCGACGGATCCCGACGAATACATCGCCTGCCTGAGTGGCTGGCAACACAGCTCACCGAGGCATCTAAACTCAGCCGTATGGCCGGCGATGCAAAGGTCGCCGGCCCGTCTTCCACGGATTCATAGCCCCGTTGCCAAGGAGTCATCGATGTCCATCAAAAAAGCGCTGGTCTTTGCTTTGCTGGCAAGCGCCTGTGCGGTCGCCGCAGCAGACGACGCACGGGATCGCAAGTTCATCAGCAAGGGCATGCACGAGGGTGAGGTGCTGTTCAAGATCGGGAAGCCCGACCATGAGGCTTTCGTGAGGAACTTCAAGGGGCAGCCGGAGGAGAAGACCTGGACCTACTTTCCCCACGCCCGGGATCCCCAGACGCTCACCATCCTGACCTTGCGGGCGGGCGTGGTGGCCGAGATTGAACGCAAGATTGCCCGGTAGCCAACCCGCGCGCCATGGGCAACCCCGTCACGAATCTTGCCGAGCTGCTTCAAACCCTGCGGCCCGCGCTGAACGAGGGGGTCTGTGTCTTCGCTTCTGTCTCACCGGACACGGATACCCGCTCACTGGAGCCGATCGCCACGTTTCGGGAAGCCGAAGGCCTGACGCTCATCGTGGAGGAGCAGCGGGCGCTGAAGGCGGGGCTGCCCGTGTTGTTCCGCGCCGCGTGGATCACGCTCACGGTGCATTCCGATCTCCAGGCCGTGGGCCTCACCGCCGCCGTCGCCAGCGCGTTGGCCCAGGCCCACATCAGCTGCAACGTCGTGGCGGCAGCGTTTCACGACCACCTCTTTGTGCCCGCCGAGTCGGGTGACGAAGCGCTGGCCGTGCTGCAGCGGCTTCAGTTGCTCAGCAGCGTGAGCACCGAGCCACCGGTCAGCTGACGCCCGACGCTTTTTGTTGAGAGCTTGCGCAGTCGAACTGCAGCGTCTTCAGCGCCGCGCCAGATCGTCCAGCAGGAAGCGCGCCGTCGCCACGTTGGTCGCACACGGCACGTTGTGCACATCGCAGGCGCGCAGCAGCGCGCTGATGTCGGGCTCGTGGGGCTGGGCGGTCATGGGGTCGCGCAGGAAGATCACGCAGTCCACCTCGCCCATGGCGAGGCGCGAGCCGATCTGCAGGTCGCCGCCGAGCGGACCGCTGAGCAGGCGCTCCACGTTCAGCCCCACTTCGGATTGAAGGCGCCCGCCGGTGGTGCCGGTGCCCATGAGCGTGTGTTGCCGCAGCAGGGCCGCGAACTCACTGGCCAGGGCGACGATGGCGTCTTTCTTCTTGTCGTGGGCGATGAGGGCGATGCGCATGGTCGGAGTTCTTTGCATTCAGTCCAGGAACGCCGAGGAACCGGCTTTGCCTGGCCTCAGGCGTTGCCCCCGGCAGGGGGGAGGTGCGAAGCACCGCGGGGGGTTTCCATTTGTTTTGCCATCGTCTTGCCCAGCTCCACGCCCCACTGGTCGTAGGCGTTGATGCCCCAGATGGCGGCCTGGGTGAACACCTTGTGTTCGTACAGCGCGATCAGCGCGCCCAGGCTGTGCGGGGTGAGGGCGTCGAGCCAGATGGTGCTGCTGGGCACGTCGCCCTTGAAGCTGCGCTGGCTCACGAACACCTCGGCCTGCTCTGCGCTCATGCCTTCGGCCATGAGCGCCTGCAGGGTGGAGGCTTCGTCGCGGCCAACGGCCAGGGCCTGGGCCTGCGCGCGCAGGTTGAGGTTGACGACGCGGTGGTGTTCGGCGGCCAGGGGCAGGGGCGTGTCTTCGTTCAGCACGCCGACGAATTCCACCGGCACGCGGTGTGTGCCCTGGTGCAGCAGCTGGAAGTAGGCGTGTTGGCCGTCGATGCCGAGGCCGCCCCAGATGATGGGGCCGGTGTCGGTGTTGCAGGGCTGGCCGTCCTTGCGGATGCGCTTGCCGTTGCTTTCCATGTCCATCTGTTGCACGAAGGGCGCGAAGCGCACCAGGCGGCTGGGGTAGGTGGAGAGCAGCTGGGTGGGGCAGAGCAGGAAGTTGCGGTTCCACACACCGCTCATGGCCAGGATGACGGGCAGGTTCTTGTCCAGCGGGGCCGAGCGGAAATGCGCGTCCATGGCCTGGCCGCCGGCGAGGAATTCGCGGAAGGCCTTGGAGCCGATGGCGATCGCGAGCGGCAGGCCGAGCGCGGACCACAGCGAATAACGGCCACCGACCCAGTCCCAGAAGGTGAAGGTGTGTTCTGCTGGATAGCCAGCGGCACCGGACTTCTGCGCTGCGGCGGTGATGGCGACCAGGTGCGGGCTTTGCGCAGCGCCTTCGATGCCGGCGTCCTGCAGCCAGCGCCGCGCGGAGGCGGCGTTGGTCATGGTTTCCTGCGTGGTGAAGGTCTTGCTGGCCACGATGATCAGCGTGGTCAGCGGGTCCAGGCCGCGCAGCGTGCTGTGCAGCGCCCAGGCGTCGGGGTTGCTGACGAAGTGCACGCGCACCCCCGTCCTGCCGTCGCTGCACAGCGGAGCCAGCGCGTCGGCCGCCATGCGCGGGCCGAGGTCGGAGCCGCCGATGCCGATGTTCACCACGTCGGTGATGGCCAGGCCGGTGCTGCCTTTCACGGTGCCCGCGCGCACGCGGTCGGCGAACGCGCAGACACGGTCCAGCTCGGTTTGCACCTGCTGCTGGATGTCCGCACCCCAGGGCGCATCGCTGCCGCTGGCGCCGGGCGTGCCACGCAGCGCCACGTGCAACACGGCGCGCTGTTCGGAGGTATTGATCACGTCACCGCGGAACATGGCGTCGCGCTGGCGCTCCACGCCGGCCTGGCGGGCCAGGTCAAGCAGGGCGTCCCACACGGTGCTGTCCAGCGCCTGGCGGCTGAAGTCGATCCGGATGCCGGTGCTGGCGGCGCTGGCCTGCATCTGCTGTTCGCGCCCGGGCTCGGCAAGGCGGTCGCGCAGGTGGGGTTGCGGGGCGGCGGCCAGGGTGGCGAGCTGCTGCCAGACGGGGAGGGTGGTGGGGGAGGGGAAAAGAGTGCTCATGGGTGCTTCCAGTTCACTGCAGAGTTTCGCATGAGGCGTTGAGCCAGGAGGCCGCGGAACCGGCTTCGTCGGGCCGCTGGCATCGCGGTGATCCGAAGCGGCGCGGGGGGAGGGGAGTTACCCCGCGGCGAGTTCTGTTGCTCCGCGCGCCAGCTGGGTGATGCGTTCCCAGTCGCCCGCGGCGAGCGCCTCGGCCGGCGTGAGCCAGCTGCCGCCGGCCATGGCCACGTTGGGCAGCTTCAGGAAGTCTTTCAGGTTCTCGGGGCTGACACCGCCGGTGGGGCAGAACATCACGTCCGGGAGCGGTGCGCCCAGTGCCTTGAGCATGCCCAGGCCGCCGGCCTGCTGCGCCGGGAACAGCTTCATGAGACTGAAGCCCTGCTCGCGGCGGTGTATGACCTCGCCGGGCGTCATCACGCCGGGGATGAAGGGCAGTCTGGCGGCCTTGACCGCTTCGACCAGCGCATCGGTGGCGCCGGGGGACAGGGCGAAGGTGGCGCCGGCGTCGATGACGCGCTGCACCTCGGCCACGCGGGTCACCGTGCCGGCACCCAGGTGCATCTGCGGCACGGCCTTGGCCACGGCTTCGATGCTGGCGAGTGCGGCGTCGGAGCGCAGGGTGATCTCCATCACGTCGATGCCGCCCTCGAGCAGGGCATGGGCCAGCGGAACGGCGTGGGCCGGGTCGCTGAGCACGATGACGGGCACGACGCGGGATTTGAAAGCGGGACGGGTGAAGCAGGTGGTGGTCATGGTGGGGGTCCAGTTCAAGGGCGGTCGCCAAACAGGGGGGACGCGCCGGATTCAGCGGTGCTCGCATGGGCGCGGAACAGGCCAAACAGCTCGCGGCCGGTGCCGTGTTCGTTGTGGCTGAGGTCGGGGTGCACGGCGCTGCGCGCGGCCAGCGTGGCGGCGTCCACTTCCAGCTCCAGCACGCCGCGCTCGCAGTCGAGCGTGATCCAGTCGCCATCCATCACGCGGGCGATCGGACCGTCGGCCAGCGCCTCGGGGCTGAGGTGGATGGCGGCGGGCACCTTGCCCGAGGCGCCGCTCATGCGGCCGTCGGTGACGAGCGCGACCTTGAAGCCCTTGTCCTGCAGCACGGCCAGCGGCGGCGTGAGCTTGTGCAGCTCGGGCATGCCGTTGGCGCGCGGGCCCTGGTAACGCACGACGGCGATCAGGTCCTTGTTGATCTTCCCGGCGTTGAACAGGGCCAGCAAATCCTGCTGGTCGCTCACCACCACGGCCTGGGCGCGCACCACGCGGTGCTCGGGCTTGACGGCCGAGACCTTGACCACGCTGCGGCCCAGGTTGCCCTGCAGCAGGCGCAGGCCGCCGTCGGCGCTGAAAGGTTCGCTCACAGGGCGCAACACGGCGGTGTCGCCGCTCACGGTGGGCACCGGGCGCCAGGCCAACTGGCCGTCCTGCAGGCAGGGCTCGTTCGTATACGCGCCCAGGCCCTGGCCCATGACGGTGGTCACGTCGCCGTGCAGCAGGCCGTTGGTCAGCAGTTCCTGCATCAGGAAACCCATGCCGCCGGCCGCGTGGAAGTGGTTCACATCGGCGCTGCCGTTGGGGTACACGCGGGCCAGCAGCGGCACGACCGCCGAGAGCTCGGCGAAGTCGTCCCAGTCGATCAGCACGCCGGCCGCGCGGGCCATGGCGACGAGGTGGATGGTGTGGTTGGTCGATCCGCCGGTGGCGAGCAGGCCGATGATGCCGTTGACAATGGTCTTTTCGCTCACGATGTCGGCCATGCAGATGGCGGGCTCTCCAGTCTTGCCGGTGTTGGCCAGCGCGCGTTCCAGCGCGGCCTTGCTCAGCAGTTCGCGCAGCTCGGTGCCGGGGTTCACGAACGACGCACCCGGCAGGTGCAGGCCCATGATTTCCATCAGCATCTGGTTGCTGTTGGCGGTACCGTAAAACGTGCAGGTGCCCGGCGAGTGGTAGGCCAGGGACTCACTCTCCAGCAGCGCGTCGCGGCCGACCAGGCCCTGCGCGTACTGCTGGCGCACCTTGGCCTTGGCGTCGTTGGAGAGGCCGCTGGTCATGGGGCCGGCGGGCACGAACACGGTGCTCAGGTGGCCGAACTGCACCGAACCGATGAACAGGCCGGGCACGATCTTGTCGCAGATGCCGAGCATGAGCGCGGCGTCGAACACGTTGTGCGACAGACCCACGGCGGTGGCCAGCGCGATCACGTCGCGCGAGAAGAGGGACAGCTCCATGCCAGACGCGCCCTGCGTGACGCCGTCGCACATGGCCGGCACGCCACCCGCCACCTGCGCCGTGGCGCCCAGTGCGCGCGCGTGGCCGCGGATCAGCTCGGGGTAGTGCTCATACGGCTGGTGCGCCGAGAGCATGTCGTTGTAGGCGGTGATCACGCCCACGTGCGGCGCGCGCTCGGCGTGGATCTTGAGCTTGTCGCTCGCGGGCAGGGCGGCCGTGGTGTGCGCCATGTTGGCGCAGCCCATGCCGCCGCGCTGGGTGCCGTTCTTGCGCTGAGCGGCCATGCTGGCGAGGTAGGCGCCGCGCGTGTCGGCGCTGCGTTCGGTGATGCGTTTCGTGACGCGTTCGATGGCGGGGTGCAGGGGCGTGGTCATGGGGTTTTCCTGTTCAGTTCATCCAGACGCTCAAGGGCGTCTGAGTCTGGTTGATCACCAGAGAGATCGGAAGTGCCTCGTCGGCCTTTTGGGCGGCGCGGCGGTAAACGGCGAGCTTGCTTTCGCCGGTGATGGACAGCACCAGCTCGCGCGCGGCGAGCAGGGCGCTGAGGGTGAAGCTGATGCGGGCGTGCGGCGCGGTGTCGGGCACCACCCAGGCCAGGCGCTGATCGGTGGCGATGGCGCGGGCGTAGCCGGGCGCGCCGGGAAACAGCGAGGCGGTGTGGGCGTCTTCGCCCATGCCGAGCACGGCCACGTCCAGCGGCCAGGGCAGGGACCTGATGCGTTCTTCGGCGTCGCGCACCAGCGCGTCCAGCACCTCGGCGTTGAAGGTCGGCGCGAGTTCGCGGAAGAACAGCAGGAAGCGGGCAGCCGAGGCGCGGCCTTTGAGCAGGTGGCGAGCCACCAGGGCGGTGTTGCTGTCGGCGTGGTCGCGCGGGACCACACGTTCGTCCACCAGCACGATGGTCACTTTCGACCAGTCCAGGTCCTGCTCGCGCAACGCTTCGAACAGGGGAATGGGCGACTTGCCGCCCGAGACGGCGAGGCTCGCCTGACCACGCGCAGCGATGGCGGAGCGCAGGGCGTTGGCGATGTGCTCCGCGAGGGCGGCGGGGGTGGCGTTGGGGTGTTCGGTCACCGCCATCAGGATTCCTCTACCCAGGAGCTTCCTTCACGCGCCATGAGTGCCGAAGACGCCGCCGGCCCCCAGCTGCCTGCCGTGTAGGCCTTGGGTTTTTCGTTGAGCTGCTGCCAGCCGTCGATGATGGGTTCGACCCAGGTCCAGGCGGCTTCGAGTTCATCGCGGCGCATGAAGTGGGTCAGGCGGCCCTTGATGACGTCGATCAGCAGGCGCTCGTAGGCTTCGGCGCGGCGTTCGGAGAAGGCGGCTTCGAGGTCGAGGTTGAGGTTGACCGGGCGCAGCTTCATGCCGCTGCCGGGTTCCTTGGCCATCATCTGCAGCTGGATGTGTTCTTCCGGCTGCAGGCGGATCATCAGGCGGTTGACCGACTTGTGCGGTGAGTCGCCGAAGATGGTGAAGGGCAGGTCGGCGAACTCGATCACGATCTCCGACTGGCGCGCCGCCATGCGCTTGCCGGTGCGCAGGAAGATCGGCACGTTGGCCCAGCGCCAGTTGTTGATGTGGGCCTTGAGCGCGACGAAGGTCTCGGTGCTGCTCTCGGGCGGGATGTTTTCTTCCTGCAGGTAACCCACGGCGGCGTCGCCGTTGGAGGCGCCGGCGCTGTACTGGCCGCGCACGGTGTCGCGCGCCACGTCGCCAATCGCCATGGGGCGCAGCGAGCGCAGCACCTTGAGCTTTTCATCGCGCACGGCGTCCGGGTCAAGCGACACCGGCGGCTCCATGGCCACGATGCACAGCAGCTGCAGCAGGTGGTTCTGCAACATGTCGCGCAGCGCGCCGGTGCCGTCGTAGAAGCCGGCCCGGCTGCCCACGCCCACGCTCTCGGCCACCGTGATCTGCACGCTCTTGATGTAGGGGCTGCGCCAGAGCGGCTCGAAGATGGTGTTGCCGAAGCGCAGGACCATCAGGTTCTGCACCGTTTCCTTGCCCAGGTAGTGGTCGATGCGGAAGATCTGCGATTCCTGGAAATGGCGGCCCACATCGATGTTGATCTGGCGCGCCGATTCGAGGTCGTGGCCGAGCGGCTTTTCCAGCACCACGCGCGAGCGTGCATCGATCAGGCCCGCACCACCGAGGTGTGCGCAGATGGCGGTGAACAGGCTCGGGGCGGTGGCCAGGTAATAGACGCGGTCGGAGCCGGCCTGCAGCTCGGCGCCCAGGCCCGGGTAGTCGCTGGCGTCGGTGGCGTCCACGCAGACGTAGGTCAGGCGGCGCACGAAGCTGCCCCAGGCGCTGTCGTTGTAGGCCTTGCTGCCGATGAAGCCGGGCACTTTTTCCTGGATGAAGGCCAGGAAGGCGGCACGGTCCCAGGCCTGGCGTCCCAGGGCATGGATGCGCGTGGACTCGGGCAGGTTGTTGTGCAGGTGGGCCATGTACAGCGCGGGCAGCAGCTTGCGCACCGAGAGGTCGCCCACACCGCCAAAGATCACCAGATCGAGTGGCGCCGCAGGGGTTTGGGAGGGTGTGGATGTGGCCATGGGTCTAACTTAGTTACGCGATTTGAAGGAGTTTAATGTAATCAAGTTACAAGCGGGTTTCTTTCTGCGCCAGGCGCCCCGGGAGCCATGCAATGTTCGTGCTGGTCAGGGCCTGCTCACACTATTTTTCCAAGTGCGAATGGGCTGAAAACAGCGCCAATCCAGGCGCGCGACGACGGCCAGACTGGATGTCTGGCCTAGGAGTGCAACGACGAGTGGCGCTGTTTTCAGCCCATTCCCTTCGGGTTGCGGCCAAAAAGGCCATGCGCGGCGTTGCGAAGCCTTGCCGGGGGGGCAACCCCGGCTGCGTTTCGCGCCTTGCGCATGGCCTTTTTGATCCGCAACGCATCTTGGAAAAATAGTGTGAGCAGGCCCTAGGCGACAAGGTTCAAAGCGATCGGAACATGGGTCGCAGCGTGGCCACGCGTTCAACGACCTGGTCGCGGCTGGGTGGCACGCAGCCGGTCTGCATCACGCAGAGGCTGGCGCTGGCCACGGCACGGCCCAGGATGTGTTGCACGTCGTCGCTGTCGAGCACCAGCTGATCGGCGCGGGCCGCGTTCTGCATGGCCGGGCGTTCGAGCAGGGCCGCCAGCAGGCCGGCCAGGAAACAGTCGCCGGCGCCCACGGTGTCCACCACGGTGATCGGTGTCGGTTCTGCAGCCTTCCAGCCGCTGCCGTCGCGGTGCAGCAGCACGGCGCCCTTGGGGCCCAGGGTGAGCGCCAGCCAGGTGGCCGAGGTGGCTTGCAGCAGTTCGCGCGCGGCGTCCAGCGGATCGGGCGCGGTGAAGCCGAGCGTGACCAGATCGTCGTCGCTGACCTTGACGATGTGCGCCTGGCCGAGCGCGGCCATCACGCTGGCCTGGTAGGCGGCCATGTCGGGCACGATGGCCGGGCGCAGGTTGGCGTCCACCACCACGAGCCGGCCGGCAGCGCGCTGCGCCTGCAGCCAGGGGAGGTATTTGGGACTGTCGTCGGCGACCAGGGCCAGGCAGCCGGTGACCGCCACCTTCAGACCCGGCTGGGCCGCGCACTGCGCCGTCATGTCGGCGGCGTTGACCTGGCGGTCGGCCACACCGTCGCGGTAGAAGCTGTAGCTGGCCTTGCCTTCGTCGTCCAGGCCGACCAGCGCGAGCGAGGTGGGTTCGTGCACCGGCGTCTCGCGCGCCAGCGTCACGCGGGCCTCGTGGATCGCGTCGGCCATCAGGCGGCCGAAGCGGTCCTGCGAGAGCGGGTTGAGGTAGAGCGTGCCCACGCCCTGCAGCCCGAGCGCGCGGGTGAGGTTGTAGACCGCGCCACCGGCGCAGGGCCGCAACCGTCCGTCGGATTCCGTGATCATGTCGATGAGGGCTTCGCCGGCGGTGGCGACTTGAATGGGGGCAGATGAACTAGGGAAAACCATAACTAAATCCAGTTGATTTATTAACCTGAACCGAAATATAGTTCAGTCACTCCGCAGCAGACAGCGTGAAAACCCCAAGAGACTGACTGCCGAGCCTGTGTACCGTCCGACCATCATCCATCCCTTTGAGGAGACATCCATGAAAAAACTCGCACCCGCCTTCGTGTTTTCCGCCCTGACGCTGGCCGTTGGCGTTGCCGCCGCCCAGTCGCAGCCCGTCATCGGCCTGATCACCAAGACCGAGTCCAACCCCTTCTTCGTGAAGATGAAAGAGGGCGCCACCGCCGAAGCCACCAAGCTCGGCGCCAAGCTGCTGTCGGCCGCGGGCAAGACCGACGGCGACAACGCCGGCCAGGTGACCGCGATGGAGAACATGATCGCCGCCGGCGCCAAGACCATCCTGATCACCCCCAGCGACGCCAAGGCCATCATCCCCGCGATCAAAAAGGCGCAAGCCCAGGGCGTGCAGGTGATCGCGCTGGACAGCCCGACCGACCCGGCCACCGCCGTGGACGGCCTGTTCGCCACCGACAACTACAAGGCCGGCGTGCTGATCGGTCAGTACGCCAAGGTGGCCATGGCGGGCAAGAAGCCGGTCATCGCCACGCTCGACCTGTTCCCGGGTCACCCGGTGGGCGCCCAGCGCCACAACGGCTTCCTGAAGGGCTTTGGCCTGACCGCCCCCGACGCCAAGAGCAACAACCTCGGCGGCACTGCTGCTGGCGTGGCCTGCATGGCCGACAGCTTCGGTGACGCGGCCAAGGGCCAGACCGGCATGGAAAACTGCCTGCAGAAGAACCCCGGCATCAACCTGGTCTACACGATCAACGAACCCGCCGCCGCCGGTGCCTTCAAGGCCCTGAAGGCCGCCGGCAAGGAAAAGGACGTGGTCATCGTCTCGGTGGACGGCGGCTGCGCCGGCATCAAGGACGTGGGCGCAGGCGTGATCGCCGCGACCTCGCAGCAGTACCCGCTGAAGATGGCCGCCATGGGCGTGGCCGCGGGTGTGGAATACGCCAAGACCGGCAAGAAGGTCAGCGGCTACACCGACACCGGCGTGACCCTGATCGCGGGCAAAGCCGTGGCTGGTGTGGAGAGCAAAGACGTCAAGACCGGCATGGACCTGTGCTGGGGTAATAAATAAGGGACTCCCCCCTGCGCCGCTTTGCGGCTTCCCCCCTCTCTGGCGCCTTCGGCTTGGAGGGGGGACGGCACCTTGGGCCGGCGGAGCCGGACCCTTGGTGCCCTTGGGTGAAGTCACTTCGTTCCTCGAACGCACATTGCGCTTTTCTGCTTTTCTGTGACTGAGAGCCCGCGTCAGACGGGCACTCCGCTTGCACCTTCTCCGCCTGTGCGGGGTGTTGTTGCAACCTCTTTTTCTCTGATTGGACGGGCCACCGCCATGAATTCCCTCAAAGCCAAACTTCCACCCATGGGCACGCTCGGGCCGTTTATCGCCCTGATCTTTGCGTGCCTGTTTTTTGCCACGCAGAACGAGCGTTTCCTGACGCTGCAGAACTTTTCGCTGATCCTGCAGCAGGTGATGGTGGTGGGCACGATCGCCATCGGCCAGACCCTCATCATCCTGACCGCCGGCATCGACCTGTCGTGCGGCATGATCATGGCGCTGGGCTCCATCGTCATGACCAAGATGGGCGCCGATTTCGGCCTCTCCGCTCCGGTCGCGATCACGCTGGGCATCGCCGCCACGGCCGGTTTTGGTCTCATCAACGGCCTGCTCGTGACCAAGGCCAAGCTGCCGCCCTTCATCGTCACGCTGGGCACGCTGAACATCGCGTTCGCCATCACCCAGCTGTACTCGGGCTCGCAGACCGTCACCGAAGTGTCCGACGGCCTGACCTGGCTCGGCAACTCGTTTCGCATCGGTGAAACCAACATCCTCTACGGCGTGGTGCTGATGCTCGCGCTGTACCTGATCACCTGGCTGTTCCTGCGCGAAACGGCGCCGGGACGCCACATCTACGCCGTGGGCAACAGCCCCGAGGCCACCCGCCTGACCGGCATCTCCACCGACAAGGTGCTGCTGGGCGTGTACGTGCTGGCCGGCGTGTTCTACGGCCTGGCCTCGCTGCTCTCCGTGGCGCGCATCGGCGCCGGTGACCCGAACGCCGGGCAGACCGAAAACCTCGACGCCATCACCGCCGTGGTGCTGGGCGGCACCAGCCTGTTCGGTGGCCGCGGCATCATTTTGGGCACCCTGGTGGGCGCGCTGATCGTGGGCGTGTTCCGCAACGGCCTGACGCTCATGGGCGTGTCGTCCGTCTATCAGATTCTGGTCACCGGCATTCTGGTGATCCTGGCGGTGATGACCGACCAGATGTCCCGCAAAGGAGTTCGCTGATATGTCCACCGCACCCAACGCTCAAAGCCCGCTCGTGATCCAGGCCAAAGGCCTCGTCAAGCGCTACGGCCAGGTCACCGCGCTCGACGGCGCCGACTTCGAACTGCGTGCCGGGGAAATCCTGGCCGTGATCGGCGACAACGGCGCCGGCAAGTCCTCGCTGATCAAGTGCCTCGCCGGTGCCACGATCCCCGACGAAGGCGAGATCTACCTCGACGGCGCGCGCGCCCAGTTCAGGAGCCCCATCGACGCGCGCCGCGCCGGCATCGAAACCGTGTACCAGGACCTCGCCGTGGCCCCGGCCATGACGATCGCCGAGAACCTGTTTCTCGGCCGCGAGATCCGCCGCCCCGGCGTGCTGGGCAGCGTGTTCCAGATGATCGACAAGAAGAAGATGCTGGAAGAAAGCATCGCGCGCATGAACGACCTGAAGGTCGGCATCCGCTCCATGACGCAGGCGGTGGAAACGCTCTCGGGCGGCCAGCGCCAGTGCGTGGCCGTGGCCCGCGCCGCGGCCTTCGCGCAGCACGTGGTGATCATGGACGAACCGACCGCCGCGCTGGGCGTGAAGGAGGGCAACATGGTGCTCGAACTCATCCGCCGCGTGCGCGACAAGGGCCTGCCCGTGATCCTGATCAGCCACAACATGCCGCACGTCTTCGAGATCGCCGACCGCATCCACATCGCCCGCCTGGGCAAACGCGCGGCGGTGGTGGACCCGAAGAACATCAGCATGAGCGACACCGTGGCCGTGATGACCGGTGCCAAGTCGGTGGACGATCTGCCACCCGAAGCCCTGGCGCACTGAAAGAAAAAAATGCTCAAAGGCATTGATCCCCTGCTCAGTCCGGACCTGCTCAAGCTGCTGGCCGAGATGGGGCACGACGACGCGGTGGTGCTGGCCGACGCCAACTTCACCGCCATGAGCCTGGGCGCAGGCAAGCCGGTGCTGCGCCTGCCAGGCATCGGCATGGCGCGCACGGTTCGGGCGGTGGCCAGCGTGCTGCCGCTGGCCGCCGACGTGCCGCACCCGGTGGCCTACATGCAGGTCGGCGGAACCGAGCCTGGTTACCGCTCGGCCCTGCAGCGCGAAACGCTGGCGGTGCTGGCCGCCGAGGGCCTGCTGGACGGCCAGGCCGAGGCCGTGGAGCGCTACGCGTTCTACGAGCGCGTGAAAAAGGCCTACGCCATCGTCGTCACCGGTGAACTGGAGCCCTGGGGCAACTTCATCCTGCGCAAAGGCGTGCTGGGCGAGGTGCTCCGAGCCTGAAACCGGTGTTGAACGTGCCACACTCAACGGCTGTGAACCACACCACTGAAACCGACACCCCCGACGCGCCCGCAGCCGATGCCCAAGGCGCGTCCCGCTTGCGCCCGCGCGGCTCCAACCAGGTGGGCATGCGCCAGTTCAACGAGCGCGTGGTGCTGCAGACGCTGCGCGCGCACGGCAGCCTGGCCAAGGCCGATCTCGCGCGCCTGACCGGCCTCACCGCGCAAACCATCGGCCTGATCACCGCCCGGCTCGACGAAGACCAGCTGCTGAACCGAGGCGCCCCGGTGCGGGGGCGCGTGGGCCAGCCTTCCGTGCCGCTGGGGCTGAACCCCGATGGCGCGTTTGCCATCGGCATCAAGATCGGCCGGCGCAGCGCCGACTGGTTGCTGGTGGATTTCACCGGCCGGGTGCGTGAGCGCCTGGTGCTGGACTACGCCTTTCCCGACATCCCGGTGCTGCTGCCCGCCATCAAGTCCAACCTGAACCGCCTGCTCGACGGGCTGGGCCCGCTGCGCGACCGGGTGGTCGGCGTGGGCGTGGCCGCGCCGTTCCAGCTCGGGGGCTGGCACCGCATGCTGGGCCTGACCGAGGCCCAGTCCCTGGCGTGGAACCAGATCGATCTGGTGGCCGAGGTGCAGGCCCTGACGGACCTGCCGATCAGTTTCGCCAAGGACACCTCGGCCGCCTGCGTGGCCGAACTGCTGCAGGGCAAGGGCCGGGACATCCGCAGTTTTCTCTACCTGTTCCTCGACACGTTCGTCGGCGGTGGCCTGGTGCTCAATTCGCACCTGCACCGCGGCGTCAACGGCAACGCCGGGGCCGTGGCTTCGCTGCCCCTGCAGGTGGCGACGGCCGACATGAAAGAGCTGCCGCCGCAGCTGATCAGCCAGGCTTCGCTGTGGGACCTGGAGCAGCGCTTTCGCGAGCATGCGCTCGACCCCATGGCCGCCTACGACGCGCGCGCGCTGGAGGCGCCCTGGCTGCCGTACACCCGCGAGTGGGTCGCCCGCGCCGCCTTGGCGCTGGCGCATTGCATCGTGGCCGGCACCGCGTTCCTGGACGTGGAGGCGGTCGTGATCGACGGTGTGGTCGCGCCCGACCTGCTGCGCAAACTCTGGGCGCGCACCGGCGAAGCGCTCAAGGCCTACAACTGGGAAGGCCTGCAGCAGATGCCGCGGCTGGAGATCGGCAGCATAGGCTCCGACGCGCGCGCGCTCGGCGGCGCGCTGCTGCCGCTGCACGCCTGCTTCGCCCCGGACCACGAGATCTTTCTGAAGAGCTGAAGCGGCAAACGTACATACGGGTTCACGTTCAAGCGCAGAACACGGCGGGAGCCGGGAGTGTGACCCCGGGGCTTAGGGTGCCAATGGAGGGAATTTGCATCTCATATGTTGTTCCCTGACCTACCTGATGTGATGGTTGCCGCCGTTGTGCAGTGTGCAGGATGAGGAACAGAAAATCTGTGCGATAAATGTGTGTTTTGTTCAGCAAACCCCATGCAAGCAGCCTTACCCGTCCCCAATGAATCCCGCCGGCTGGAGCGGTTGCGCAGTCTCGGTGTGCTCGACACAGTACCCCAGGCCGCCTACGATCACATCACGTCGTTGGCATCAGCGATTTGTGACACACCGATTGCCCTGATCTCGATGGTTGATACGGACCGTCAGTGGTTCAAATCCCGCGTTGGCCTGGACGCCGCCCAGACACCTCGGGAACTGGCTTTCTGCGCGCACGCCATTCACACGCCTGACCAAGTCATGGTCGTGAATGACGCACTCAGCGATGTTCGTTTTCAGGACAATCCCCTGGTCACTGGCCAACCGGACATTCGCTTCTATGCCGGCGCGCCCATCGTGACCGATGACGGTTTCGCACTGGGGACGGTGTGTGTCATCGACCAGCATTCACGCTCCCTCGACAACTCACAGCTGGCGGCCTTGCAGTCCCTGGCCAAACTGGTGCTGAGCTTGATGGAGCACGATGCCCAGCGGCGGGCCATGGACGCCGAGCGTGAACAGGCAGCGGCCCGCGAGGCGGAAGTCCAGTCCGCGCTGACGGCGGCTGGGCTCGACTTGCTCTCCTTTGTTGACACTGACTACAGATACCGCTATGTCAACCGCTGCTACCTGGATTACTGGGCGAAGTCCAAAAGCGATATCGTGGGCAGGCAAATTCCTGAGCTGGTGGGAGAGGCGGTCTTCATCGCCGTGGTCAAACCCCATTTCGACCGGGCGCTGAGTGGCGAGGAAGTGGCCTACGAGGCAGAGATCGACTTTCCGGGCAAAGGCAGGCGCGCTGTTGAGGTGAGTTACCTGCCGGTGAAGGACGCCCAGGGCGCCATTTCCGGTGTTGTTGTTCGCGCCCACGACATCCAGGGCATCCGGCTGCGGGAAAAACGTTTGCAAACCATCGTCGAGCAACTGGAACACAAAACGCTGGAACTGCAACGTTTCGTACACATCATCTCTCACGACCTGCGTGAGCCCATCAACACCATCCACAATTTCGCCTCCCTGTTGGCGGAAGATGTGCCAGATTCACCTTCTGCACCCCGGAGCTATCTGAAGTTTGTGCTTGATGGCAGCCAGCGTCTCAAGATCTTGCTGGACGATCTGGTCGAATTGCTGGTGTTGGACCGGCATTCGGCGAGTTTCACCAGCGTCGACCTGAACCAGCTGGCCAGCAACGTTCGGGATGACCTGCGGTCAGCCTTGGAGGCATCGGGGGCCACACTCGAGGTGCAGTTGCTTCACACAGTGCAGGGAGACGCCACGCTGTTGCGTATCTTGCTCCAGAACCTGGTGTCCAACGGCATCAAGTTCTGTCCGAAAGGACACCAACCTGTGGTCAACATCGCGACAGAAGTGTTGGCAAATGGAACGACCTGTCTGAGGGTCTCGGACAATGGCATCGGCATCCCTTCGGGCCAGTCCGAGAGAATATTTGAGACCTTTACGCGCTTGAACAACAAACGCGACTTTGCAGGCTCCGGGCTGGGCCTCTCGATCTGCCGGCGCATTGCCGATCTGCACCAAGGCACGGTCCAGGTCATCAGCTCGCAACCCGGGGAAGGCAGTTGCTTCGAGCTGAAGTTGCCCGCGTGCCCCTCTGAACCAAGCCAGGAGATTTCAAAATGAAGGCTTTCGAGCGCTTTGTCCTCATCGACGACAACGAAGCAGACAACGTTTTCCATGAAATCATGATCCGCAGAACCGGGTTCACCGGCGACATCCTGATCTTCATGAGCGGGCCGGAGGCTTTGGAGTTCTTCCGCACAGACGAACTGAGTCTGACCACCTGCATCTTCCTGGACATCAATATGCCGTTGATGTCAGGCTTTGAAGTGGCCGAGGAAGCTGCACCGTTGATTGCAGGCAAATCCAGCATCGTGCTGGTCATGCTGACTTCGTCGGGTTCGCCCGATGACATGGAGCGAGCACGCTCCATGAAGATCATCAAGGGCTATGTGACCAAACCACTGGGCACGGCCGCCGTAAGTGCATTGCTGGAAGGGGCAGTCCCGACTTTCGACGGGAAGTCGTGAGCCCACCAAGAAGCCAATGGAGCTGCTTGTTTTGGCCAGCCTTGCTGGCAGCTCAATAGGCAGCGGCTCCCAATATCTGCCCCAGTTAGGTGTTTTCTGGAGGGTCAGTGACAGGTAGACTCATTCCATGCTGCGCGATAGACACCACACAGTGGGCAATGGCGTTTCGTACTTGAACTTGCGCGCTGGGTCGCGACGAGCCGGCCGCCATACCGGGTTGGAGTCGCTCCGTCCCTCAGCGGCCCACCGCTTTCGAGTGGCAGCTTCTCAAGGTACAGGGTTCTTTCGCCTCGCGAAATGACGAGCGGCAGGTTGCCAGCGTCTGCTTTCATTGGGACATAAAGCCTGACCGGCAGCAACCAGCCTGGGCATCCTGTCGCATCAACCAACGCGTTTATACGTTTGAAGGCGAACCCGTCTCAGGTCATGACGGTCGGCGCGTCCATGCCGGTGTGCTGCCGGATGTGGGCCACGGCTTCGGCCAGGGCCACGAGCGGTGCGAGCGCTTCCTGGGCCGGCACGTCGTGGCGGCTGGCGTCGGGTTCGTGGCGCTCCAGGTAAACGCGCAGCGTGGCGCCCTCGGTGCCGGTGCCGGAGAGGCGGAACACCACGCGCGACGAATCTGCGAGCACCACGCGCACGCCCTGTTTCTGGCTCACCGAGCCGTCCACCGGGTCGGTGTAGGCGAAGTCGTCGGCGCAGGCGACGGGCTGGCCCGCCAGCGCCGTGCCACCCAGCGTGGGCAGCTGGGCGCGCAGTTCGCTCATCAGCGCGTTGGCCTTCTCGGTGGCGATGCCGTCGTAGTCGTGGCGCGAGTACACGCAGCGGCCGTGCGCGCGCCAGAGGCCACGCACCAGCTCTTCCACCGACTTGCCGGTCACGGCCACGAGGTTGAGCCAGAACAGCACGGCCCACAGGCCGTCTTTTTCGCGCACGTGGTCCGAGCCGGTGCCGTAGCTCTCTTCGCCGCAGAGCGTGACCTTGCCCGCGTCCAGCAGGTTGCCGAAAAACTTCCAGCCGGTCGGCGTTTCGTAACAGGCGATGTCCAGCGCTTTCGCCACGCGGTCCACCGCGGTGGAGGTGGGCATGGAGCGCGCCACGCCGGCCAGGCCGCGGGCGTAGCCGGGCACCTGTTTCGCGTGGGCCGTCAGCACGGCCAGGCTGTCGGAGGGCGAGACCAGAAAGCCGCGGCCGAGGATCATGTTGCGGTCGGCGTCGCCGTCGGACGCCGCCCCCATGTCGGGCGCGTCGGCGGCCATCAGGTGGGCCACGAGGTCGTCGGCGTAGGCCGGGTTGGGGTCGGGGTGCAGGCCGCCGAAGTCTTCCAGCGGCTCGGCGTGCACCACGGTGCCGGCGGGCGCGCCGAGTTCGCCTTCGATGATGGCCTTGGCGTAGGGGCCGCCGACCGCCCACATGGCGTCGTAGCGCAGGCGGAAGCCGCGGGCGAACAGCGCCCGGATGGCGTCAAAGTCGAACAGGCTGCGCAGCACGGCCGCGTGGTCTTTCACCGGGTCGATCACCTCGACGGTCATGTCCTCGATCTGCTGGGTGCCCTGCATGTCGATGCCGATGTCGGCCGCGTCGCTGATCTGGTAGCGCTCGATGACCTGGGTGCGCTCGTAGATCGCCTGGGTCAGCTTCTCGGGCGCGGGGCCGCCATTGGTCGCGTTGTACTTGATGCCGAAATCACCGTCGGGGCCGCCGGGGTTGTGGCTGGCCGAGAGGATGATGCCGCCGCTCGCCTTGTGGCGGCGGATCACCGCGCTCGCGGCGGGTGTCGACAGGATGCCGCCCTGGCCCAGAAGCACGCGGGCGTAGCCGCGCGCCGCGGCCATTTTCAGGATGGTCTGCACGGCGGCCCGGTTGTGAAAGCGCCCGTCGCCACCCAGCACCAGGGTCTGGCCGGTGGCCAGCTGGTATTCGCCGTGCAGCACGTCGAACAGCGCCTGCACGAAGTTCTCGAGGTAGCGCGGCTGCTGGAACACCGTGACCTTCTTGCGCAGGCCGGAGGTGCCGGGCAGCTGGCCGGCAAACGGGGTGGTGGGCAGGGACTGGAGGGTCATGGCGGTTCCTGGGTTCTTCCGTGGGACAAAAGCCCTGATTTTGCCGAGGCGGTGTTGCCCCGGTCACACACGCCAGTGTCGCCCAGAATGCGGCCCGCCGCGAAGCGGGTGTTGCCTTCAGACCGGGAGCGACACGGTGCGCGTCAGCGCCTCGCCCTGGTCGTCGAACAGGTGCAGGTCGGCCGCATCCACCTGCAGGCGGATGTTCTCGCCGGTCCGGATGCCGGTGGTGCCTTCGAGCTTGAGGGTGATGGTCGGCGTGTCCGGGGTGATCTCCAGGTACAGCAGCGAGGCTTCACCGAGCTTCTCGATGTGGACCACCCGGGCCGGCAGGCTGTTGGGGCTGTGATCCGAATCGGCCAGGCGCATGTGCTCGGGGCGCAGGCCCATGGTCGCGGCCTGGCCGGCCTTGAGTTGATCGGCGTTGACCGCCACGTCGAAGCGGTGGCCCGCCACGCGGATCTGCGCCGAGCCGTGGCTGGCCGACTCGAAGGTGGCGGGCAGGATGTTCATCTTGGGCGAGCCGATGAACTCGGCCACGAACAGGCTGTTGGGCCGGTGGTAGAGGTCCATGGGCGTGCCGATCTGGGCGATGGAGCCCTTCTTCTGCACATCTTCGCCCGCGCGCAGCAGCACGATCTTGTCGGCCAGGGTCATGGCCTCGACCTGGTCGTGCGTCACGTAGATCATGCTGGCGGTGCCGATGTCGTGGTGCAGTTTGGCGATCTCGAGCCGGGTCTGCACGCGCAGCGCAGCATCCAGGTTGGAGAGCGGCTCGTCGAACAGGAACACGCGCGGCTCTTTCACAATGGCGCGGCCGATGGCCACGCGCTGGCGCTGGCCACCCGAGAGCGCCTTGGGCAGGCGGTCGAGCAGGGGAGTGAGCTGCAGGATGTCGGCCGCCGCGCGCACCTTCTTGTCGATCTCCGCGGCGTTGGAGCCGAAGACCTTGAGGCCGAATCCCATGTTCTCGCGCACGGTCATGTGCGGATACAGCGCGTAGCTCTGGAAGACCATGGCCACGCCGCGGCGCGCGGGCGGCAGGTCGTTGACGCGTTCGCCACCGATGGAGACGTCGCCTGAGCTGATGTCTTCCAGGCCGGCCACCATGCGCAGCAGCGTGGACTTGCCGCAACCCGAGGGACCGACGAAGACGCAGAACTCGCCGTTCTCGATGGTGAGGTTGGCGTTGTTGATCGTGAGCGGTGCGTTGGGCGCATAGCGCTTGCAGACGTTCTTGAAGTCGATCCGGGACATGGTGCGGGTCTCCTGCGGTGTGGTGGAGGTCAGGCCTGAAGGAACAGGCCGCCCCAGGGTTCGAAAACGAGGGTGTCGCCTTCGACGTGCGCGCCGCTCAGGCCGCTGCCGTCGAGCGCGCGGGCTTGCGACCAGCCCTCGGGCAGTGCCAGCGTGGCCGGCGTGTCGCTGAAGTTGAAGGCGCAGAACACGCGCTGCGCGCTGTGGTGGCGCTCGAACGCCAGCACCTGCGCATCCACGGGCCGCAGGTGCAGCTCGCCATGCAACAGCGCGGGCTGCTCGCGGCGCCAGTGGAGCAACTGCTTGAAGCCGCTGAGCAGCGAACCGGCGTCGGCCTGCTGGCGGTCCACGGCGAGGGGCCGGTGCTCCGGTGGCACGGGCAGCCAGCTGCGTTCACCGGTGGAGAAGCCGGCCTGGGGCGCGTCGGCGGCCCAGGGCATCGGGGTTCTGCAGCCGTCGCGGCCCTTGAATTCGGGCCACATGCTGATGCCGTAGGGGTCCTGCAAGTCTTCAAAGGCGATGGTGGCTTCGGGCAGGCCCAGCTCTTCGCCCTGGTAGAGGCAGACGGTGCCGCGCAGGCTCAGCTGGAAGGCCGCGGCCAGGCGCAGCAGGCGCGGGTCGGGGTGCTCGCCGCCCCAGCGCGTGGCCACCCGCGCGACGTCGTGGTTGGACAGCGCCCAGCAAGGCCAGCCGTCGCCCGCCACCTGCTGGAACTGCTGAATCGTGGCGTGGAGGAAGGGCGCGTCGTGGGCGCCACCGAGCAGGGTGAAGCAATACGCCATGTGCAGCTTGTCGCTGCCACCGGTGTAGTCGGCCACCATGGTCAGGCCGGCCTCGTCGCCGATTTCGCCGACCATGGTGGTGTCGTGATATCGATCGACCAGGCTGCGCAGGCGGCGCAGGAAGCCCAGCGCTTCGGGCTGGCTCTTGTCGTAGCGGTGGTGCTGCCACGAGTAGGGGTTGGACGACGGGGCGGTGGGGTCCTCGATCAGTGGCGCGCCACGCCCCGGGTTGTCGCGCAGGGCTGCGTCGTGAAAGCAGAAGTTGATGGCGTCGAGGCGGTAGCCGTCCACACCCAGCTCCAGCCAGAACTTCACGGCGTCCAGCAGCGCGTCCTGCACGGCGGGGTTGTGGAAATTCAGATCGGGCTGGCTGCTGAGGAAGTTGTGCAGGTAGTACTGGCGCCGGCGTGTGTCCCATTGCCAGGCGCTGCCGCCAAAGACCGACAACCAGTTGTTGGGCGGGGTGCCATCGTGCCGCGCATCGGCCCAGACGAACCAGTCGGCCTTGGGGTTGTCGCGGCTGGCGCGGCTTTCGGTGAACCAGGGGTGCTGGTCGGAGCAGTGCGAGAGCACCTGGTCGATCATGACCTTCAGGCCCAGCGCGTGGGCGCGCTGCACCAGCGCCTTGAAGTCGTCGAGCGTGCCGAACATGGGATCGACATCGTTGTAGTCGCTGACGTCGTAGCCAAAGTCTTTCATCGGGCTCTTGAAGAAGGGCGAGAGCCAGATGGCGTCGGCACCGAGCGCCGCGATGTGTTCGAGCCGCTGCGTGATGCCCGGCAGGTCGCCGATGCCGTCGCCGTTGCTGTCCTGGAAGGAGCGCGGGTAGATCTGGTAGATCACGCCGCCGCGCCACCAGCCGTTGTTGGGTGCTTTCTGTGTCATGGGAAGGGTAGGGAGGAGAAGGGAAAGAAAGGTCAGCCTTTGACGGCTCCAGCCGTCAGGCCCGAAACGATCTTTTTCTGGAAGGCGAGCACGAGGCCCAGCAGGGGGATGGTCACCAGCACCGAGGCGGCCATGATGTTGCCCCAGGGAATGTCGTATTTGCTGGCGCCGGAGATCAGCGCGATCGACACCGGCACGGTGCGTTCGTTGTTGTCGAGCACGAAGGTGAGCGCGAACAGGAACTCGTTCCAGGCCGCGATGAAGGCGAGCAGGCCGGTGGACACCAGCGCGGGCCACAGCAGCGGCATGAACACGTCCTTGATGATGCGCCAGGGACCACAGCCGTCCATGATCGCGGCCTCTTCCAGCTCCTTGGGCAATTGCTTCATGAAGGTGGTGAGCACCCAGACGGTGAAGGGCAGGGTGAAGATCATGTAGGGCAACACCAGGCCCAGCGCCTTGTTGTAGAGGCCCAGAAAGCGGATCAGCTCGAACATGCCGGCCAGCACCGCGACCTGCGGGAACATGGACACGGCCAGCACGGCGGTCAGCAGCAGACCGCGGCCCTTGAAGCTGATGCGGCCCAGCGCGTAGGACGCGGTCACACCGATGAAGAGCGAGATCGCCACCACCAGCACCGACACCATGATCGAGTTCAGGATGTGGCGGCCAAAGGGCTGTTCGGCCAGCGAGAACAGCGAGACGTAGTTCGCCAGCGTCACGCTCGACGGCCAGAGCACCGGCTCGAACAGGGCCGAGCCCGACTTGAACGAGGTGGACACCGCGTAGATGAAGGGGAACACCGAGATGGCCACCACCACCGTAGCGGCAAGATAGAGCGCGACGCGCCAGTACCAGGCGGATTTCATGACGGGTCTCCCGCAGGGCCGCCCCAAGGGCGATCAGCGCCCCCTTGGGGGGCAGCGATTACACGAAGTGAAGAGCGTGGGGGCATCAGTCCTCCCCGAGCTTCATGCGGCTCAACTTGATGGCCAGAACCGTGCACAAACCGATGATCAGGAACAGCGCGGTCGAGGCGGCCGAGCCGTAGCCCATGTAGCCGTTGTCGACCATTTCGCGCCGCACGAAGCCGGACATGGAGATCGTGCTGTTGTTGTTCGAGGTCAGCACGTAGATCAGGTCGAACACGCGCAGCGCGTCGAGCAGGCGGAAGATCACGGCCACCATCAGCGCGGGGCGGATGAGCGGCAGCGTCACTTTCCAGAACACGCGCAGCGGGTGCACGCCGTCCACCTCGGCTGCCTCGTAGCAGTCCTTGGGCAGGGTCTGCAGCGCGGCCAGGATCAGCAGGGCCATGAAGGGCGTGGTCTTCCACACGTCCACCGCGACCACGGTCCAGAGCGCGTACTCGGGCTGGGCGGTCCAGGCGATCTTGTCGGCGATCAGGCCGAAGTCGACCAGCCACTGGTTGATGATGCCGAACTGGTCGTGCAGCATCCAGCCCCACATCTTGGCCGAGACGATGGTGGGGATGGCCCAGGGCACCAGCACCGCGGTGCGCACGAAGGTGCGGCCCTTGAAGTCCTGGTTGAGCAGCATGGCCACGCCCAGGCCCATCAGGGTTTCCAGCGTGACGGAGACGACGCTGAACTTCAGCGTGTTGAGGATGGACAGGCCCCAGTCGCTGGCGAAGAAGCCGTCGGTGTAGTTGGGGTTGGCGAACAGGCCGTATTCGCCGAAGTAGTTCTCGAAACCGACGAACTTCGTGGCCGACAGGTCGTTGATGTTGGCGTCGGTGAAGCTGAACCAGATGGTGCGGCCCAGCGGCCACACGGCCACGAGGATGAGCACCAGCAGCATGGGAGCCAGAAAGGTCCAGGCGGTGCGCGTCTTGCTGTTCATGGGTGAGGTCCCTCGGGTTGCGCTTCAGATCCCCCCCGCGCCGCCCGGAGGCGGAGCGTGGGGGGCATGTCCTCACCACTTGCCGCGCTGGACCTGCTTGAGCTTGCCTTCGAGCTTCTTCAGGCTGTCTTCGGCCGTGGCCTGGCCCGAGAGCACGTCGTGCGTGGCGTTCCAGAACGCCGAGCTGACCTCGGGGTACTTGGCGCCGGTGGCGGTGGCGGGGCGCGGCACGGCGCTGGTGAACACCTCGTACAGGCTGCCGAAGAAGGGGTTGGCGGCCAGCACGTCCTTGTCCTTGTACAGGGCGGCGATGGTCGGGTTGTACGAGCCGTTGATGGCGCGGTACTTTTGCGACTCGGCGCTGGTCATGAACATCACCAGGTCGGCGGCAATGGCCGGGTTCCTGGAGTACTTGGAGACGGCGAGCTGCCAGCCCCCCAGCGTGGCGGCGTTCTGGCCGTTCGCGCCGCCCTTGGGCAGGGCCGACACGCCGATCTTGCCGGAGATCTTCGAGTCCTTGGCGTTGCCCAGCGACCAGGCGTAGGGCCAGTTGCGCATGAAGGCGGCGTTGCCGTTCTGGAACACGCCGCGGGCTTCCTCTTCGGCGTAGTTCAGCACGCCTTGCGGGGCGATGGTGCCGATCCAGGAGGCCGCGGTCTTCAGCGCCTGCACGGCCTTGGGGTTGTTGATGGTGATCTCGCCCTTGTCGTTGACGATGTTGCCGCCGCCATGGCTGTGCACCCATTCCACGGCGTCGCAGGTCAGGCCTTCATAGGCCTTGGCCTGGAATACGAAACCGTGGAAGTCCTTGTTGCCGGCGGCGCGCTCGCCGTCCTGGATCTTCTTGGCCGTGGCGGCCAGCTCTTCCCAGGTGGTCGGGGGCTTGGCGCCGTATTTTTCGACCAGGTCCTTGCGGTAGAACAGCAGGCCGGCGTCGGTGAACCAGGGCATGGCCAGCAGCTTGCCGTCCACGGTGTTGTTGGCCACGATGGCCGGGAAGTGTTCTTTCTCCACGCCCTTGCTGTAAGGCTTGAGGTCCAGCAGGTGGTCCTTGATCACGCCGGGCCACACCACGTCCACGTTGACCACATCCAGGTCCGGCGACTTGGCGGCGAACAGCTGGCGGAACAGGGCCAGGATGTCGGTGGTGGAGTTCGGGATGGTGAAGAGCTTGACCTCGTGCCCGGTCTTCTTGGCCCAGTCGGCCGTCATCTTCTTGCAGTTCTCATAGTCCTGGCCGACCGAACCGCAGGAGATGGTGACGGTGGCGGCGTTGGCGCCCGTGATCCACAGCGGGGCGGTCAGGGCCAGGGCAGCGGCCGTGGCGGTCAGGGAGCGGGAAGATAGTTTCATGGGCTTGCCTCGTAGATGGTTGTGTCTCGGTGGAACTGCCGCTGTGCCGTTCACATGTTTTCATGGGCAGTGGGGTCATTGGATCATCGATGCAATCGATTGCATGATGGGGATTTCCCTAGTCCAGCGCGTCGTGTGGGGTACGTAACCCGGTAACAAAGCGTGTTGCCCGGCTGGGGCGAACGGCGTGCGCAGAGGCGCCGTCGGCGCCGGGGACGGCGAGGATGTTGGTGGCCGGTCGGTCCCGCGTGTCAGCGGGATGAAACCTAGAGGCTGCTCTCGCGCACGATCAGTTCGGTCGGCAGGACGATGTTGCGGCGCGGAGCGCCGGCGACGGACTCGAACATGAGGTCGACCAGCGCGCGGCCCGCCTGCGCGATGGGCTGGCGGACGGTGGTCAGCGGTGGGTGGACGTGGGAGGCGAGCAGGATGTCGTCGTAGCCGACCACGCGCACCTGCGAGGGCACGGCGATGTTGCGCTCGCGCAGCGCGCCCATCAGGGAGATGGCCGTGACGTCGCTGCAGGCAAAGATGGCGTCGAAATCCAGCTGCTGGTTGAGCCAGCCATCGATGGACTCGCGGAGGCGCGCGTCACCAAACAGGAAGTGCTGCCGCAGGCGCGGGTCGAGTTCGATACCGGCTTCTTCCATCGCCTGGGCGTGGCCCTGGAAGCGCTGGCCGGCTTCGGGGTGGGTGGTGTCGCCAAAGAAGGCGATGCGCCGGCAACCCTGTTCGATCAGGTGGCGGGTGGCGAGGTAACCGCCCAGCCGGTTGTCGCTGCCGACCACCGGGTAGGACGCGTCGGGCAGGGCCGCACCCCAGACCGCCATGGGAATGCCGAGATGCGCCAGTTCGTTGAGATGTTCGTGCAGGGTCAGCTGGCCGATCACGATCAGGCCGGTCACCTGGCCCGACTCGACCATGGAGCGCATGCGGTCCTTGCTGTCCTCGTGCAGGCGCGAGAGCAGCAGGTTCATGCCCTGTTCGTTCACCGCGTCGGTGAGCGAACCCAGGATGCCCAGCAGGAAGGGGTCCGAGATCATCTGCGCGCTGTCACTCAGGAGCACGACCCCGATGGTCTGCACATCGCCCTTGCGCAGGCTGGCGGCCCCGGCGTTGACGCGGTAGTTCAGGGAGCGGGCGAGTTCGGTGATGCGGGTGCGCGTGGCTTCCGGAATCAGCGGGCTGCCGCTGAGCGCACGCGAGACGGTGGAGGCGGAGACGCCGGCCATGCGGGCGATGTCGGTCATCTGCATGCGTCGGCGTCCCTTGTCGGCGCCGGGAGTGGCCGGGGTGGAGGCAACGGTGGGCAGTGGGCTGGCGGGCGGCTTGGCGCGGGGCGGGGTGGGCATGGACCGATTATTCCATTGCGTTCGCCAGCGCCGGCCCGCCGGACCACCGGGCAAAAAAAGCCCGGAGGCCTTGCGGCGCCCGGGCGAACTGATTGCCTGAGAGAACGGTGGCGGTGGGCGGCCCGGCGCCATGCCGGATCCGGCCCACCGGAAAAGAACGGGGAGCCCCCCGATCAGAACGCGTAGTTGATGCGGGCGCGCACGGCCACCTGGTCGTCGGTGCCGGTGCCACCCTTGGAGTAGCTCAGGGCGGGGGTGATGGTGGCGCCCTTCACGCCGAACAGCGGCAGGCTGTAGGCGGCGTAGACGGTGGTGACCTTGTCGGCTGAGGTGGCGCCCTTGCCGTGGATCAGGCCGATGCCGGCGGCACCGATGATGGCGTTGATGCCGATGGTCTTGTCGTCTTCCTTCTTGGCGAAGTTGACATTGATGTTGCTGTCTTTGCTCAGGGCGTAGCCGACCGAGAGGCCGATGCCGTTTTCCGTGCTGGCGTCACTGCCCACGACCTTGACCGACTCCACGCCGGCGCGCAGGGTCAGCGGGCCGGTGGTGTAGCCCACGGCCGGACGGATGCCGCGGGCTTCGCCCTCGTCCTTGCTGTAGACCAGGCCCAGTTCAAAGCGCAGGCCGGGCGCTGCGTTCACGCCCAGGGCGCCGTGGGCGACGTCGCGGCCCTTGCGCCCGCGCAGCATGTTGGCCTGGTAGGGGGTGTAGCCGGCGTATTCGACCACGGTGTCCTTGCCCACGGGGAACAGGTCGTAGGCTTCGAAGCGGCCGAGCTTGAGGTCCATGCCGGCGTTGCCGAACTGCACCCACATGTCGTCCATGCCGGTGTCGCCGTCCTTCTTCAGCAACAGCGAGGCGCGGGCGGCCACGAAGGCGTCTCCGTTGGTGGCCTTGGCGCCGACGTTGAACTCCACGCGGCCACCCATGCCCAGGTCGCTTTCACGGGCGTTGCTGGCCGGAGCATCGACGGCGTTGGTGTAGGTGGTGTCGAGCTCGAGGTTGGCATCGAGCGACAGCTCGGCGTGGGCGGCAATGGCGGTGGAACAGAGGGCGGCAACAGCGGCCAGTTTGAAAACGTTGTGCATGGACTTGGCTCCGGATGTAGGAATGGGGTGAACAGACAAACACCTTTCCGGTATCTGAGTTTCAGTTCAAGAGAACAAAACCCAACTGGAAAGTGGCGTTATTCGAGCATTGGTGCAAACGTTTGCAATTTGGTGTTAACCCTTAAAATGTGCTTGTTTCAGGTACGTAACTCGATTTGAAGCTGGCTCACAACAGCAAGGTAAACCCCAGTGGTGCAATGGATTGCAATGCAATAAAGGTACATCAATGCAATTGATGTAGTCGGATGAAGACGGGGGTACGGAACGGGAATTGGCGCTGTAAAACCCCGGCCGATGGGGCGCGCAGCGCGAGGCCAGCCGCGCCGCGCCCGTGTCGGGTCGGTGGCTGGCGACAGCGGGGACGGGAGCCTGTGTGGTCGCTGAGCGCGACGTGGTCAATGCGACCGGGTCGGCCTCAGTGGCAGCCTGTCGCGGTGAGTTGCAGCACGCGCTGCGCCCGCGCAGCGGCCGCCTCGGAGTGCGTCACCAGCACCAGCGCCGCGCCGCTGTCGGCCGCCTGCTGCTGCAGCACGCCCATCACCTGCGCTGCGGTGGAAGGGTCGAGGTTGCCGGTGGGTTCATCGGCGAGCAGCAGGCTGGGGCGGTGCACCAGGGCGCGCGCGATCGCCACGCGCTGCAGCTGCCCGCCGGAAAGCTGGGCCGGCAGGCGTTCGCCGAGTCCGTCGAGTCCCACGGCGGCCAGCATCTGCGCCACGCGCGCCGGGTCCGGGCGCTTCAGCAGCAGCAGCGGCAGCCCCACGTTCTGCGCCACGTCCAGGTGCGGCAGCACGTGAAACGCCTGGAACACGAAACCCAGTTTTTCGCGCCGCCAGTGCGCGCGCTGCACCTCGCCCAGCGTGCCGAGGTCCACACCGTCGTGCGTGATCGTGCCCTCGCTCCAGTCGTCCAGCGCGGCCATGCAGTTGAGCAGGCTGGATTTGCCCACGCCGGATTCGCCGACGATGGCGATGAACTCGCCCGGCTCGACGCGCAGGTTCACCTGGCTGAACACGGGCGTGTCGCCATAGCGTTTGCTCAGGTTGTGGATGACGAGGGTCACTGGACTGCCCTCCGTGCTGCGCACTGCGGGGCTGAGCGCCTTCGGAACGGCCGGGCGGCGCTCATGTTTCTTCCCCGGCTGGCACGTCCAGCCAGCGGCTGGCCCATTGCAGCACCTGCGCCAGCGCATCGGGCGCGTCGCAGGCCACGACCCTCCGTTCCGGCATGGAGCGCAGCCAGGTGATCTGGCGCTTGGCCAGCTGGCGCGTGGCGAAGATGCCGCGGTCGCGCAGCTCGGCGAGCTGGGGCGCGCTGGGTGTTTCACCGTGGGCGTCCAGCGCCTCCCAGGCCTGGCGGTAGCCGACGCAGCGCATGGACGGCAGGTCGGGGTGCAGGTCGCCGCGCGCGCGCAGCGCCCGCACCTCGTCCAGGAAGCCCGCGGCCAGCATGGCGTCGAAACGCTGGGCGATGCGCGCGTGCAGCCAGGCGCGGTCCTGGGGTTCGAGCGAGAGCAGGGCGCCGGGCGCGATCGGGCTGGTTGGCGTGGACGCGTCCGGCCCGGTCTGGAAAACCGAGATCGGCTGGCCCGAGACCTCGAACACTTCGAGAGCGCGCTGGATGCGCTGCGAGTCGTTGGGGAACAGGCGCGCCGCCGTCACCGGGTCCACCCGCGCGAGTTCGGCGTGCAGCGCGGGCCAGCCGAGCTGGGCGGCGCGCGCCTCGATGGCCTGGCGAATGGCTGCGTCGGCCCGGGGCATGGTGTTGAGGCCCTGCATCAGCGCCTTGAAATACAGCATGGTGCCGCCCACCAGCAGCGGCGTGCGCCCGCGCGCCTGGATCTCGCCGATCAGTCGCGTGGCGTCGGCCACGAAGCCGGCCGCGCTGTAGGCGTTCAGTGGGTCGAGGGTGTCGATCAGGTGGTGCGGCACCTGGGCCAGCTCGTCGGGTGTGGGCTTGGCGGTGCCGATGTCCATGCCGCGGTAGACCAGGGCCGAATCGACGCTGATGATCTCCACCGGCCAGCGCTGTGCGATGGCCAGCGAGGCCGCGCTCTTGCCGCTCGCGGTGGGCCCGGCGATCGCGATGCACCCCCGCCGCGCTTCGCGCGACCCCCTCAAGGGGGCAGCATCAGCGGCCCGGCAAAGCCGGTTCCGCGATGCTTCTGGTTCAGGCACTTCACTCGCCGTCATGTGGTGGATTCACGGGTCATTCGCTGAGGCGGCGCTTTCACTTCGCCGTATTGCTGGACCAGCGTCCAGGCCGTGGCCGCGATCAGCACGCTCCAGAACCAGACGCCGTTGGTCAGCGGCAGCACGCTGCCCTGGCCCTGGGCGATGGCCGCCAGGCTCTTGCCGAGCCAGCCGCCCATGAAGAAGGCCGCGATCATCATCATGAAACCGCTCAGCGCCGAAGCCGCGCCCGCGGCCTGCGGGAACGGCCCGACGGCGCCACTCTGGCCGCAGGGCTGGTGCACGCCGTGGGCCAGCATGAAGAGGTAGAACGGCACCATGATGGCGGCCACGTGCTGCACGCCCGCCAGCGCGAGCAGGCCCATGCTGGTGCCGGCGGTGAGGGTGCAGGCGCCCGCGAGCGCCACCGTCTTGCGCACGCCGAAGCGCGGCAGCAGGCGGCGGCAGATGAATGTTCCGAGGATGTAGCTCAGCGACATGGTGAACATGGCCAGACCGTAGGCCGGCTGCGACAGGCCCAGCACCTGGATGAAGACGAACGACGACGCGGCGAGGAAGGTGAACAGGCCGCCGTAGGACGTGGTGGCCAGCAGCGTGAAAGCCCAGAAGGTGGGGTTCTGCAGGATGGTCCACCAGGTGCGCAGCAGCGTGATCGGCTCCAGCGCGCGCGGGTTCTTCTGCGCCAGGGTTTCCTCGAAGCGCAGCGCCACCACCAGCAGCGTGCCGGCGCCGAACACGGCCAGCGCCATCAGCGCCACGCGCCAGCCCAGGGATTGCGCCAGCAGGCCACCCAGCGGCGCACTCGCGCAGGCGATCACACCCAGACCGGTGAGGCCCTTGGACATGATGCGGGCACCGTCCACCGGGGCGTAGAGATCGCGCACGATGGCGCGCGCACACATCACGCCCGCGCCCATGGCCACGCCCTGCAGCGCGCGCCAGACAATGAGCTGGTCCATTGAAGCGGAAAACGTGCTGCCCACCGAGGCCACCACGTAGAGCAACATGCCAACCAGCAGCACCGGCCGGCGGCCGAAGCGGTCCGACAGCGGCCCCCAGACCAGCTGCGACAGGCCGAAAGCCAGCAGCAGCGCGGTCAGCGTGAGCTGGGCCTGCGACATCGCCGCGCCAAAGCCCTGGGTCATGGCGGGCAGGGCGGGCAGGTAAAGGTCGGTGGTGACGGGTTGCAGACCCAGCAGCAGCGAGAGCACCAGCACGATCAGGCCGGGCGACATGGAAGAGGGCTTGGCGGACATCCAGTCGAGGGTAGCAGAAGCGATGGTGGCCGAGCGCGGCAGCCACGGGCCCGGGCGGGCCGGCGTTTCACCCGCCGCGGGACGCGCTAAATGACGCCCTGAGCCAGCATGGCGTCGGCCACCTTCACGAAGCCGGCGATGTTGGCGCCGTCGATGTAGCTCACGCTGCCGTCGGCGCGCTTGCCGTGGGCCAGGCAGGCGGCGTGAATGCCCTGCATGATCTGCAGCAGGCGACCGTCTACCTCCTCGCGTGGCCAGGACAGGCGCAGCGCGTTCTGGCTCATCTCCAGACCTGAGGTGGCCACGCCGCCGGCGTTGCTCGCCTTGCCCGGGGCGTACAGCACACCGGCCGCCTCGAAGGCCTTGGCGGCCTCGATGGTCGAGGGCATGTTGGCGCCTTCGGCCACGCAGAGCACGCCGTTGCCGATGAGCGTGCGGGCATCGTTCCCGTCCAGCTCGTTCTGGGTCGCGCAGGGCAGGGCTACGTCCACCGGCACATGCCAGGGCCGCACCCCGGCTTCGAACTTCACGCCGGTGCGTTCGGCGTAGTCGCTCACGCGGCCGTAGTGGTGGTTCTTCACGTCCATCAGGACGGCGAGCTTCTCGGCGGTGAAGCCGGCTTCATCCACGATGGTGCCGCTGGAGTCGGACACGGTGATCACCCGGGCACCGAGCTCCAGGGCTTTCTGGACCGCGTACTGGGCCACGTTGCCCGAGCCGGAGACACTCACGCGCAGGCCGTCAAACGACTTGCCCTGGGTCTTGAGCATCTCCTGCGCGAAGTACACCGTGCCGTAGCCGGTGGCTTCCGGGCGGACCAGCGAGCCGCCGAAAGCGAGTCCCTTGCCGGTGAAGACGCAGTCGGCCCGGTTGCTCAGCTTCTTGACCATGCCGGCGATGAAGCCGACCTCACGACCGCCCACGCCGATGTCGCCGGCCGGCACGTCGGTGTCGGCGCCCACGTGGCGGAACAGCTCGCTGGCGAAGGCCTGACAGAAACGCATCACTTCGGCCGGGCTCTTGCCCTTGGGGTCGAAGTCCGAGCCGCCTTTGCCTCCGCCCATGGGCAGCGTGGTCAGCGCGTTCTTGAAGGTCTGCTCGAAGGCCAGGAACTTCAGCACCGACAGGTTGACCGAGGGGTGGAAGCGCAGGCCGCCTTTGTAGGGGCCGATGGCCATGCTGTGCTGGATGCGGTAGCCCTTGTTGACCTGCACGCTGCCGTGATCGTCCACCCAGGACACGCGGAAGATCACGATGCGTTCCGGTTCAACCAGGCGGTCGAGAAGGCCTTGTTCAGCGTACTTCGGGTGGGCGGCGATGAAGGGCCAGAGGCTTTCCATCACTTCCGTGACGGCCTGCAGGAACTCGGGCTGGCCGGGATTGCGCAGGGCGACGTGGGACAAAAAGTCGTGGACCGAGGCGTACTTCATGCGTTAAATGCTCCAAAAATGTGCATTGGATTATGCGAAACCGGTATTTCGCCCAGTGATATGGCATTGATGGGGTGCTTTTTGCGCCGTATTGGTGCGCGCTGTGGTCGACCTGTCATCAGGCACTGATTTGGTGCTTCGGCATGGGCCCGTGGGTTCCGGCCTGTGCGGCCGGCGGTGCAGCGCTAAGGGAGCCCGAACAGGTCGGTCAGGGCCACCCGGTACTGCGGCTGGCCCACCGAGTTGGTGTTGTGGTGCGAGCCGCCTTCCACCAGCACGAAGGCCTTGGGTCCGGTGGCGGCCTCAAACAGTCGGCGCCCCAGTTCGGGCTGGATCAGCCGGTCCTCCCCGCCGTGCACCACCAGCAGCGGCGAGCCGATTGCCGACACGCGCTTGACCGCTTCAAAACGCTGGGTGATCAGCGGCCCCACCGGCAGCCAGCCCCACTTGAAGGTGCTGACCACGTCGGGGATGGAGGTGAAGCCGCCTTCGACCAGCGTGCCCGCTTCGTCGCCCACCTGGGCCGCGAGTTCGATGGCGATGGCGCCCCCCAGCGAGTGGCCGAAGATGTAGCGCGGTCGACCGGGGTACTGTTGCCCAAGCCAGTCCCAGGCGGCCCGGGCGTCTTCGTAGGCCATGGTTTCCGAGGGCAGCCCGGACGAACTTTTGCCGAAGCCGCGGTAGTCGATCGCCAGCACCGAAAAGCCCAGTTCCTGCATGCGGCGCGCGCGGAAGGCCGAGCCGGTGACGTTGAAGCGCGCACCGTGCAGGTAGAGCAGCACGGGGGCGTCCGCTCGCGTGCTGAAATTCTCGTGGGCCAGCCACAGGCCGTGCAGCTTCACCGGCTGCCCGGTTTCCTGCGACGGGAAGTTGATCCAGACATCGTCCATGCCCTCGGCGGCTTCGGTGCCGCGCGACCAGCTGCGGTCCGAGGGCTGGAAGATCCAGGCGCGTTGCCGCTGGTCAAGGGTGGCACAGCCGGTCAGCACGGCGGCTGTGGCAAACAGGATGATCAGGAGGCGCTTCATGGCAAGGAGTGATGCGACCCGACCTGAAAAGTTCAAGGCAGAATGAACAAAGCCAGCGGAGCGCCTACCCTCCGCCGGGACCCCAACGGACGACCAGCCCATGATCGACAGCGTGTTCCCCCGTTTCATCCGCCACGCACCGGGCCTGGCCGCGGCGCTGGCCCTGGTTGCCGGACTGGTGGCCTGCGGTGAGGCGCCGCCTGCGGGCTGGTCGGGCTATGTCGAGGGCGACTATGTGCATGTCTCGTCCCCGGTGGGTGGGCGGCTCGACACGCTGAACGTGCGGGCGGGCGACCGGGTACGGCAGGGCGATGCGCTGTTCGCGCTCGATGCCCAGGCCGAACAGGCGGCACAGGCCGAAGCCCAGGCGCGCCTGGCCGGCACCTTGGCCCAGGCCGCCAACACCACCAAAGGCCGGCGCAGCGACGAGGTGGCGGTGACCCGCGCCCAGCTGGCGCAGGCCCGGGCGCAGGCCGTGCTGGCGCAGACCGCCTGGGCGCGCCAGCGCGATCTGGTGGTCCAGGGTTTTGTGTCGCAGGCCAGCCAGGACGCCGCCAAGGCCGCGCTGGACCAGGCGAACGCCCGGGTCGCCGAACTGGAGGCTGCCCTGCGCGTGGCGGCCTTGCCGGCGCGCAGCGACGAAACCGACGCCGCCGAGGCCCAGGCCGAAGCCGCGCGCCAGGTGCTGCGCCAGAGCGACTGGCGGCTGGCCCAGAAGCAGCAGCCCGCGCCCGCCGATGCCCAGGTGGCCGAGGTGTTTTTCCGCGTCGGCGAAACCGTGGCGCCGGGTCAACCGGTGCTGTCGCTGTTGCCGCCGGGGGGTGTGAAGGCCCGGTTCTACGTGCCCGAGACCGAGGTCGGCGCGCTCGCCACCGGGCAATGGGTGAACCTGGTCTGCGACGGCTGTGGCGAGGCGATTCCGGCGCGCATCATCCGCATCGCCAGCGGCCCGGAATTCACGCCGCCGGTCATCTACTCCAACGCCCAGCGCGCCCGGCTGGTGTTTTTGGTGGAGGCCGCGCCGCGCCCGGCCGACGCGAGCCGCCTGCACCCGGGCCAGCCGCTGGACGTGACCCGGCTGGCGCAGGAGCCGAAGTGAACGCCCTCGCCATCGATGTGCGCGGGCTGACCAAGCGCTACGACGGGCGCGCCGTGGTGGACGACGTGACCCTGCAGGTGGGCCAGGGCCGCATCTGCGGTTTCCTCGGTCCCAACGGCAGCGGCAAGACCACGACCATCCGCATGCTCTGCGGCCTGCTGCGCCCCGACGCGGGCGAAGGCCGGTGCCTGGGGCTGGACTTCCGCCGCGAGGCCGCCGCCATCAAGCGCCAGGTGGGCTACATGACGCAGAAGTTCGGCCTCTACGACGACCTCTCGATCCGCGAGAACCTGGACTTCGTGGCCCGGCTGTTCGAGCTGCCCGGCCGCAGCGCGGCGGTCGACCGGGCGCTGGAGCAACTGGGCCTGCAGGCGCGCCAGCGCCAGCTCGCCGGCACGCTCTCGGGCGGCTGGAAGCAGCGCCTGGCGCTGGCCGCCTGCCTGATCCACGGGCCGCGCCTGCTGCTGCTCGACGAGCCCACGGCCGGCGTGGACCCCAAGGCCCGGCGCGACTTCTGGGACCAGATCCACCGCCTGGCCGCGCAGGGCATCACGGTGCTGGTGTCCACCCACTACATGGACGAGGCCGCGCGCTGCCACGACCTGGTCTACATCGCCTACGGCAAGGTGCTCGCGCGCGGCAACGAGCGCGAGATCGTGGACGCGGCGGGCCTGAGCGTCTGGGCGCTCGAAGGCGCTGCCGCGCAGGACCTGAGCGAACGCCTGCGCGCGCTGCCGGGCGTGCAGAACGTCGTCGCCTTCGGCAACACGCTGCACGTGGCCGGGCGCGACGCCGCGCTGCTGGCGCAGTCGCTTGGCGCTTTCCAGGGCGAGAGCGGCGTGGTGCTGCGCGAGGCGCGGGCCAACCTGGAGGACGTGTTCATCAGCCTGATCGACCAGGCGCAGGACAACTTCGGCCACGGCCAGGCAGGGCAACCATGAAGTGGTTTTCGCCCGCGCGCACCTGGGCCGTGTTCATCAAGGAGTTCCAGCAGATGCTGCGCGACCGGCTCACCTTCGCCATGGCGGTGGGTGTGCCGGTGATGCAGCTGGTGCTGTTCGGTTACGCCATCAACACCGATCCCAAGGGCCTGCCCACGGCGGTGGTGGCGGCCGATGCCGGCCCGCTGGCGCGCAGCCTGGCGGCCTCGCTGCAGAACACCGGCTACTTCAAGGTGGTGCACCAGGGCACCAGCCAAACCGAGGCCGATGCCCTGTTGGCCGAGGGCGAGGTGCAGTTCATGATCGTGATTCCGCCCGGTTTTTCGCGCGACGTGGTGCGCGGCGAGCGCCCGGCGGTGCTGGTCTCGGTGGACGCCACCGACCCCTCGGCCTCGGGCAACGCCATCGCCGCGCTCGGCGAGATGACGAACCTGGCCCTGCGCCACGATCTCACCGGCCCGCTGCAATCGCTGCAGAAGGGCGCGGCGCCGTTCGAGCTGAGAATCCACAGGCGCTACAACCCCGAGGGCCTGTCGCGCTACAACATCGTGCCCGGCCTGATCGGCACCATCCTCACCATGACCATGGTGATGCTGACCTCGCTGGCCATGACGCGCGAACGCGAGCGCGGCACGATGGAAAACCTGCTCGCCACGCCGGTGCGGCCGCTGGAGGTGATGGTGGGCAAGATCCTGCCCTACGTGGTGATCGGCTATGTGCAGCTGTGCGTGATCCTGGGCGCGGCCTGGCTGCTGTTCGAGGTGCCCATGGTGGGCAGCTTCGTGTTGCTGATGGCGATGATTGGCGTCTTCATGGTGGCCAACCTGGCGGTCGGTTTCACCTTTTCGACCATCGCGCGCAACCAGCTGCAGGCGATGCAGATGACCTTCTTTTTTTTCCTGCCCTCGATGCTGCTCTCGGGCTTCATGTTCCCGTTCCGCGGCATGCCGGTCTGGGCGCAGTGGCTCGGCGAGGGCCTGCCGCTGACGCACTTCCTGCGCATCGTGCGCGGCATCATGCTCAAGGGCAACCAGGCGCCGCAGCTCTGGGCCGACCTCTGGCCCATGCTGCTGTTTCTGGCGGTGGCTGGCACCGTGGCGCTCAAACGCTACCGCCAGACCCTGGATTGACCAGAACCACCCCCGCCGCGCTGCGCGCGACCCCCTCCAGGGGGCAACGCGGTGCGGCCCGGCAAAGCCGGTTCCGCCGCGTTCTGGGTCTGGGCACCTGCTCCGGTCAGATGTTCGGTTGGTAAAACCCGCCGCTCTCAATGGCGGCAAATCACCCGCACCACCGATTCGCGGTGGGTGCGAAAGCCCATGCGCTGGTAGAGGCCGAGGGCGCCGGTGTTGTCGCTCATCACGTGCAGGAACGGGGTTTCGCCGCGTGCGAGCTGGCGTGCGATGAGTTTGAGCATCAGCCGCCGCGCCAGTCCGCGGCCCTGGAAGTCCGGGTGGGTGCAGACGCCGCTGACCTCGCGCAGGGTTTCGGCGAAGCTGCGTTCGCCGGCCATGGCCATGAGGCGTTCGCCGTCGAACAGGCCGAAGTATTCACCGAGCTCAATGGTGCGCGGGCCAAACGGCCCGGGGCGGGTGAGTTCGGCCAGGGCCAGCACCTGGTCCAGGTGTTCCGGGCCCATGGGCCGGGCGTCGGGGGCATCGTCGCGCGCCGGGGCCTCGCCGGCCCAGACCATCTTGTGCATGGTGGTCTCGGCTTCGACCACCCAGCCTGCGGGCGCGGGCCCCGACCAGCCGGCGCAGTAAAAATGTTCGTCGGGTCCGCAATGGGGCGTCAGTGCGTCGAAATCGGGGCGCTGCGGGTTGGCAAAGCCGACGATGGGCGAAAAACCCGGGGCGTAGCGGCGGGCGCCGCCCGAGCCGACGGCCCAGTGCGCCTGCGGGCCGGTCAGGGCGTGCCAGAAGATGTTGTCGAGCAGGTGCACCACGGTGATGCCTCCCGGAGGTTCAGCGTCCGCGCAGGAACAGCGCGTCCAGCTCGCGCATGTTCACCTGGCGCCAGGTCGGGCGGCCGTGGTTGCACTGGTCGGAGCGCTCGGTGATTTCCATCTGGCGCAGCAGCGCGTTCATTTCGTCCAGCGTCAGGCGGCGGTTGGCGCGCACCGCGCCGTGGCAGGCCATGGTGGCCAGCAGCTCGTTGCGGGCGCGTTGCACCACGGTGGACGCGTCGTGCTGGCTCAGCTCGGCGAGCACGCTGCGCGCGAGTTCCACCGGGTCGCCTTGCGCGAGCGTGGTCGGCACGGCGCGCACCGCCAGCGTCCTGGGCGAAAACGGCACCACTTCCAGCCCCAGCATGGCCAGCACCACGCCGCTGTCTTCGGCGGTCGCCACTTCGGTGGGCGTGGCGGCGAAGGTGGCCGGGATCAGCAGCGGCTGGCTGGCCAGCTGCTCGTTGTCCATCTGCTGCTTGAGGCGTTCGTAGACGATGCGCTCGTGCGCGGCGTGCATGTCCACCACCACCAGGCCCTGGGCGTTTTCGGCCAGGATGTAGACGCCCTGCAGCTGCGCGATGGCGCGGCCGAGCGGCCAGTCACCGGTGGGCAGGGGTGGGCTGTTGGCCGGCTCGCTGCGTATTCCGTCTGTTTGCAACGAGCTTGTAGACGTGCGCGCCGAATCGAACCCTGGAGTGGCTCCCTGAAGGCTGTTGCCCCACAGGGCCCCGAGGTCGCTCACGCGCTGGCCGATGGCGTCGGGCTGCGCGTAGCGCTGGAACGGCAGGGGATTCTGCGCACCGCCCAGCGTGGAGGGCAGGCGCTCGGGTGGCGTCCACGCGCCTGCCGAAGGGGACGGGCTCGCGCCTGCTTCGCCTTGCGGCAACACAGCTTGCGCCGCCGCAGCGGCCGACGAACGCGGCGCGGCCAGCGCGGCGTCCACCGCGTGGCGCACGGCCTGGTGCACCTCGCGGCTGTCGCGGAAACGCACCTCGATCTTGGTCGGGTGCACGTTCACGTCCACCCGCGTCGGGTCCAGGCTCACGTAGAGCGCGTAGACCGGCTGGCGGTGGCCGTGCAGCACGTCCTCATAGGCGCTGCGCGCGGCGTGGCCGATCACCTTGTCGCGCACGAAGCGGCCGTTCACGTAGGCGTATTGCCAGTCGCTGCGCGAGCGCGCCGCGTCGGGCACGCCGGCAAAACCCCAGACGCGCAGGCGCTGCACGCCATCGGCCAGGGCCGTTTCGCCGGGCACGGCGTCGGCCGGCCAGTTGACCGCCACCGCCTGCTGAATGAAGTCTTCGCCCAGCACGTCGGCCAGGCGCTGGCGCAGGGCGTCCAGCGTGCCGCCACCGGCGAGGTCGGCCGCCACGGCGCGCCACTGCGCCACCAGCTTGCCGTCGTGCCAGATCGCAAAGCCCACCTCGGGCCGCGCCAGCGCGTGGCGGCGCACGGCTTCGATGCAGTGGGCCAGCTCGGTGGCGTCGGTCTTGAGGAACTTGCGCCGCGCCGGCGTGGCGAAAAACAGTTCACGCACCTCGACCGTGGTGCCCGGGCCGCGTGCGGTCGGCTGCAGCTCGCCGCTGCGGCCATCGAGCAGCCAGCCGTGCGGCTCGTCGCCGCTGTCCGTGCGCGTGAGCACCGAGACATCGGCGATCGAGCAGATGGCGGCCAGCGCTTCGCCGCGGAATCCCATGGTGTGTACCGATTCCAGGTCGCCCAGGCTGGCGATCTTGCTGGTGGCGTGGCGCTTGAGCGCGGTGGGCAGCTCGGTGCGGTGGATGCCCCAGCCGTTGTCTTCCACGCTGATCAGCCGCACGCCGCCGGCCTGCAGGCGCACGGTGATCTGGGTGGCACCCGCGTCGAGCGCGTTGTCCACCAGCTCGCGCACCACCGAGGCGGGGCGTTCGACCACCTCGCCAGCCGCGATCTGGCTGATCAGTTCGTCGGGGAGTTCGAGGATCGGGCGGCGGGTCGGGAGGGTGATGGATGCGTTCACTCGGAAATTGTAGGCGTCGGGACTGGATAATCCATCCCCATGGAAATTGTTCTGACCCTGATCGACTTCGTGCTGCATGTGGACAAACACCTGCAGGTCTTCGTGCAAACCTACGGCGCCTGGGTGTACGCGCTGCTGTTTGCCATCATCTTTGTGGAAACCGGCCTGGTGGTCATGCCTTTCCTGCCGGGCGACTCGCTGCTGTTCATCGTCGGCGCGCTGTGTGGCGCCGGGGTGATGGACTGGTCGCTGGCGGCCGGCCTCATGTTGTTGGCGGCCATCCTGGGTGACCAGACCAACTACAGCATCGGGCGATATTTCGGTCCCAAGGTGTTCCAGTGGGAGAACTCGCGCTTCTTCAACAAGAACGCGTTCAACCAGGCGCACAACTTCTACGAGCGTTACGGCGGTGTGACCATCATCCTGGCGCGCTTCATGCCTTTCATCCGCACCTTTGCGCCCTTCGTGGCGGGCGTGGCCGAGATGACGCGCAGCAAGTTCACCGCCTACAACGTGGTGGGTGCGGTGGTCTGGGTGATCGGCCTGACCGCAGTCGGCTACTTCTTCGGCAACCTGCCCTGGGTGCAGGCCAACCTGAGCAAGATCATCTGGGCGCTGATCTTCGTGCCGGGGCTGATCGCCATCTTCGGCGGCTGGCGGGCAGCGCGGGCCGAAAAAGCGCGGGCCGCTGCGGCGCCCTGATCAGAACTGCCGCGACCGCGCCAGCGGCGGGTTGGCGCTGAAGTATTTGACGATGCCCCTGAGCAGGGCATCGGCCAGGTCGGTCTGGTATTTGTCGCTGTTGAGCCGCCGCTCTTCGTCCGGGTTGCTGATGAAGGCGGTTTCGACCAGCACGCTCGGGATGTCGGGCGCCTTGAGCACGGCAAACCCCGCCTGCTCCACGTGTGGCTTGTGCAGCTTGCCCACACGTTTCACTTCACCCAGCATCGCGCTGCCGAGCTTGAGGCTGTCCTTGATCTGGGCGGAGGTGCTCATGTCGAGCAGGGCGCGCTGCAAGGTGGCGTCCTTGACCTTGACGTTGATGCCGCCCACCAGGTCGGCCGCGTTTTCCTTGTTGGCCATCCAGCGCGCCGCGGCGCTGCTCGCGCCCTTGTTGCTGAGCGCGAACACGCTCGCACCCTGGGGCTGGGGGGTCATGAAAGCGTCGGCGTGCAGGCTGATGAACAGGTCGGCCTTGACGCGTTGCGCCTTGTGCACCCGCGTGCCCAGCGGCACGAAGAAGTCGGCGTCGCGTGTGAGGTAGGCGCGCATCGGGTTGCCGTTGACGCGGGTGGCGTTGATGCGGTCGCGCAGGCGGTGGGCCACCTTGAGCACCACGTCCTTTTCCCTGGTGCCGCCGGGACCGATGGCGCCGGGGTCTTCGCCACCGTGGCCGGGGTCGAGTGCCACGATGATCAGGCGCTCGGTGACGCTGCCGGAGGCTGGTCGCGGCGCGGTTTTTGCGGGCGTTTTTCCGGCGTTCGCGGCGGGTGTTTTGGGCGGGGTGTGTATCGGCTTGTCCGGCGGCGCATGGCCGTTGCGCGCGAGCAGCTCGCCCAGCGGGTCGGCGGCGCCGGCAGCGCTCTGGTCCATGGCGTCGGTTTCGATGCCCAGCAGGCGCGCGGCGCGCGCGCTGGCTTCGTCCAGCTCTTTCAAACGCTGGGCAATCAGTTCTTCGAGCGGGTCGGGCGCGTGGACCGGGTACAGGTCGAACACCAGGCGGTGCTGGTAGGCCGCCACCGGCTGCAGGTTGAACACCTGGGGCTGGATGGCTTGCTTGAGGTCGATGTGCAACTGCACCAGCTTGCCCTTGCGCTGCTCGACGCGGATGCCCGCGATGTTGGGGTCGTCCGGTTTGAGTTGGCCCACCAGCTCGCGCATGCCGTTCGCGAGGTCGATGCCCTCGATGTCCAGCGTCAGGCGCGGCGGGACGTTCACGGTGGTCTGGCGCGCCTTGAGTTCGCCATCCGACTCGATGGTCACGCGCGTGTAGTCCTGCGCGGGCCAGATGCGCACCGCCACCACGCTGGCGCCGCGCGCGATCTGCTGCGTGCCCAGCAGCAGCACCAGCGAGCCGGCTTGCAGCAGGGTGCGGCGGTTCGGACCGTTCTTGCTCTGTGTCATGCCTTCAGTGCTTCCAGCAGGTGCTGGCCAGTGGGGGTGTAGGCGGTGAAACGAACGCGGCGTGCGCTGTCGGCGTCGTCGCTGAATGCAGGGTTCATGGCGTCGGGCTCGATCTGGATGTCAGCGTCCACGGTGGACAGGGTGTCGGCCGCGCGCTCCGGCCATTCCACCAGCTTGAGGCCGGGGCTGGCAAAAAGTTCGCGAAAACCGGCATCTTCCCACTCACGCGGGTCGCTGAAGCGGTAGAAATCGAAATGCCAGATGTGCAGGACCTCGCCGTCCGGCATGAAAGGGCAGTCGATGCTGCTGTGCGGTTCGACCACCGCGTAGGTCGGGCTCTTGATGCGCCCGCGCACGCCCAGGGCGCGCAGCAGGTGGCGCACGAAGGTGGTCTTGCCCGCGCCCAGGTCGCCGTGCAGGGTGAGGGTGGCATGGGCCAGGGCAGGGCAAGTGGCCAGGCGGCTGGCAAAAGCCAACGTGTCCTCTTCGCTGTCCCAGTGAAGCTGCAGCACGGGCACGGCCCCACCCGCCGCCGCTTTATGGGCGTGTGGCGTTCCCAGGCCCGTTTCTACAATGGGCGGAACATGAAAACCGGTTTTGTTGCTGCTCAACTCGTCTCACAGATTCAGGCCTGGGGCCAGGAGCTCGCATTTTCACAAATCGGCGTGACCGGGGTGGATCTTTCTGCGGCCGAACCGGGTCTGAACGCCTGGTTGCAGGCCGGATTTCACGGCGACATGGGCTACATGGTCAGCCACGGCCTCAAGCGCGCACGGCCGGCCGAGCTGGTGCCGGGCACCGTGAGCGTGATCACCGCGCGCATGGACTACCTGCCGCGCGAAACCCCCGAAGGCTGGCAGGCGATCGAATTCAGCCGGCTGCAGCGGCCGGGCGAGGCTGTGGTTTCGCTCTACGCAAGGGGGCGCGATTACCACAAGGTCCTGCGTTACCGCCTGCAGAAACTGGCCGAACGCATCGCCATCGAAGTCGGTCCGCTGGGCCACCGGGTGTTCACCGATTCCGCGCCCGTGCTCGAAGCCGAACTCGCCAGCCGCAGCGGCCAGGGCTGGCGCGGCAAACACACGCTGGTGCTCAACCGCGAAGGCGGCTCGATGTTCTTCCTGGGCGAGATCTATGTGGACCTTGCCTTGCCCGCCAGCGAGCCGGTGAGCGAGCATTGCGGCGCCTGCACGGCCTGCATCGATGTCTGCCCGACCCAGGCCATCCTCGGCCCGCAGCGGCTGGACGCGCGGCGCTGCATCTCTTACCTCACCATCGAACACGCCGGGCCGATTCCCGAAGACCTGCGCCCGCTGATCGGCAACCGCATCTACGGCTGCGACGACTGCCAGCTGGTCTGCCCCTGGAACAAGTTCGCGCAGCGTTCCAGCCTGCCCGACTTCGACCCGCGAGAAGGCCTCACGGGTGCCACGCTGATCGAGCTTTTCAGCTGGTCAGAAGAAGAGTTCCTGCGCCGCACCGAAGGCAGCCCGATCCGCCGCATCGGGCATGAGCGCTGGCTGCGGAACATCGCGGTGGCGATGGGGAATGCGCTGTCGGCGGTGGTGGGCGAAGAGGGGGATGTCCTGCGCCAGGCCCTGGTCACCCGCAGCGCCCAGCCCAGTGCGCTCGTGCGCGAACACGTGGCCTGGGCGCTGGAGCGGGGCGGGCGGGAGAACAGGTTTCGGGAAGGCACAGCCGGGTCCTGAGCGCGAAATCAACGACGTCTGGACATCCCAGGCGGATCACCTCCAGCCATGGGTGGTACTGTGTCTCCTGTTCGCAACAGGTTTCAATACAAAGGAAAGCAGCATGGGCACGTTGACATGGAAGTGGATGGTGGCGGGTGGTGTTTTGTGGCTGGCGGGATCGGCGCAGGCACAGGCCCCGACGCAGCGCCCGGGAGATCCTGGCCGCTGGGACTTCGAAAACAGCTGCGCCAGCTGCCACGGCGAGGCTGGGCGTGGTGACGGTCCGTTGGCGCCCCACCTGGTGGCCCGGCCGAGCGACCTGACACGGCTGGCCCAGCGCAATGGCGGTGTGTTCCCGAAGGACCGGGTGGCCGCGATGATCGACGGGCGCGGTACCGCGGACATCGGCTTGCACGGGACGCGCGAAATGCCCGCCTGGGGCCGCGTCTACTTTGATCGGGTGAAAAAGGTGGGCGGCACCGAGGAGCAGGCCGAGCGGGCCGCACAGCGGCGCATCGACGACCTGATCGACCACCTGGAGCGCATGCAGCGCAAATAGTCGAGCGTGGCGGGTGCGCACGCGCGGGCCCGGCATTCACGCGTGTCGCCGCCGAAGCTCCCGCTTGAGCAGCTTGCCGCTCGGGTTCTTGGGCAGGCTGTCGGTGAACACCACGCGTTTCGGGCATTTGAAGTGCGCCATGTGCTGGTTGCAATGCGCGGTCACTTCTTCTTCGGTCAGCGTCTGCCCGGCCTTGACCACGATCACCGCCGTCACGGCCTCGACCCATTTCGGGTCGGGCAGGCCGATCACGGCCACCTCGCTCACCGCGGGCAGGCGGTAGATCATTTCCTCCACCTCGCGGCTGGCCACGTTTTCGCCGCCGGTCTTGATCATGTCTTTCTTGCGGTCCACCACGGTGATGAAGCCTTCGCTGTCGATGATGGCCAGGTCGCCGCTGTGGAACCAGTCACCATCGAAGCTGGCCGCCGTGCGCTCGGGGTCGTTGAAGTAACCCAGCATCAAATGCGGGGAGCGGTGCACGATCTCGCCGACCTCGCCCACGGCCACGTCCTGCATGGCGTCGTTGACCACGCGGGTTTCCACGTTGAGCACCGCCTTGCCGCAGGAACCGGGTTTGCGCAACTGGTCGTCCGGGCCGAGCATGGTGGCCAGCGGCGCGATCTCGGTCTGGCCGTACAGGTTCCACAGCCGCACGGCCGGCAGGCGCGTGGCCAGTTCCTTCAGCACCTCCACCGGCATGATGGACGCGCCGTAGTAGCCCTTGGCCAGGTGCTTCAACTTGCTCGCGTCGAACAGCGGAGAGCGCAGCAGCGCGATCCACACCGTGGGCGGTGCGAAGAAGCTCGTGATCTGGTGCTGTTCGATCAGCGCGAGCAGGTTGTCGGGCGTGGGTTTGCTGGTGATGACGTTGCTGCTGCCGATGTAGATGGCCGGACCGAAGAACACGTCGAGCTGCGCGCAGTGGTACAGCGGCAGGGCGTGCAGGGTGCGGTCGGTCTCGGCGATTTCGGCGTTGATGACGCAGCTCACGTACTGCCAGAGCACGGCGTCGTGCGTGAGCATGGCGCCCTTGGGGGTGGATTCGGTGCCGCTGGTGTAGACGATCTGCGCCAGGTCGAAACTGCCCAGTTGCACCGCGGGCGGGGCATCGGTGCAGGCGGCGAGCTCGTCGAAGTGGTGCATGTCGGGCGCGGGCTCGCTCGGGTCTTCGCTGGGCAGCCAGATGAATTGCTGGACTTGCGTTTCCAGTGCCGAGGCTTCGCGGGCCAGGCCAGCGAGGCCGCTGTCGGTGGCGAGCGTGCGGGCACCCGCGTGGCGCAGGATGTAGGCCACCTCGTCGGCCTTGAGCATGAAGTTGATCGGCACCAGCACCGCGCCACGGCGCGCCAGCGCAAAGCGCAGCGCCGCAAAGCCGTGCGAATTGCGCGCCAGCACGGCCACCTTGTCGCCCTCGCCGACGCCGATGCGGTGCAGGCCGGCGGCCAGCCGCGACACGAGTGCGTCGAACCCGGCGTAGGTCCATTGCGTGTCGCCGCAGACGATGGCGGTCTTGGCGGGCAGGCGAACAGCCGTGCGGTGCAGGGCGTCGGCGATGGTCTGGCGGCGCACGGCGGGCGAAATGGAATGGGTCACGGATGCCTCCTGTTACAGCAGCGCCCTCGGTTGCGGGCACGATGGAGGCATTGAATCCACAAACCGCGCGCGCGGCCATGGGCGTTTTCACCAGCCTCCGGGCTTGTGCTGTCACCTTCGCGTCGCGCCGCTATGATCCGGCGCATGAACCTGCTTGCTTCGATGCACAACACGCTGCTGCGCTGGGGGCGGGGGGTGCTGGGCGCCTGGGGCGCCTGGTGGCAGGTGCTGCTGATCGGCGCCGAGATCGTGGTGCTGTCGCTGTCGCCCTCCAGCTACGACGATCCCGAGGAGCGCCACGCGATCATGGCGCACCTGTACCGCGCCAGCGCACCACTGCTGACCTGGTTCCTGGTGCTGTCGGCGCTGGTGAGCCTGGTGCTGATCCGCATCGTGGTGGCCACGGCGCTGAGCTACGGTCTCTCGCAATACGCGCTGGAGGTGCTGGTGCGCACCCTGGTGCTGGAGCTCATTCCGCTGTACGCAGCGCTCTTCGTGGCCGTGCGTTACACCATGCCCGAGTCGCAGCGCATCCGCCGCCTGCTGAGCGACGAGCACCGCCGCGGTCTGCGCCGCCCGCGCCAGCAACTGCTGCGACTGGACATGCTGCCGCGCGCGCTGGCCGGTGTGTTCTCGGTGTTGCTGCTCGCCGCGCTGAGCTGCTTCATTGCGCTGGTGCTGACCTACCTGAACGTGTATGGCTTCTCGCCCTGGGCGCTGGCCGATTACAACCGCAGCGTGGGCAGTGTGTTTTCACCCGCGGTCTCGCTGATCTTTGGCCTCAAGACGCTGTTCTTCAGCCTGGCGGTGGCCTTCGTGCCCATGGCCGCGAGCGCCCAGCCCGACGCCGGCGGCGGCTTCGCGCGGCGCAGCGACATCACCGAATTTGCCCGTCTGCTGTCGGTGATTCTTTTGCTGGAGGTGGTGTCCCTCATGGGCAACTACTATTGAAGCCACCGCGCACCCCATCCATGAACCCAACGAATCCCCAGGGCCCCGTGCCCGACCCCGTGCCCCCGGTGAACAACCTGGAGGTCAAGGCTGCGCTCCTGCTGCTGCTGTTGCTGACGCTGATCGTGGGCTCGGCGCTGTACGTGATGTACGCGCGCGGTGCCTTCGAGCGCACGCAGCGCCTGGTGCTGATGTCGGACGACTCCGAGGGCGTGGTCGCCGGCATGGACATGACGTTTGCCGGTTTTGCCATCGGCAAGGTGGCGCAGCTGGAGCTGGCCGAGGACGGCAATGTGCGCATCCTGGTGGACGTGCCCACCAAGGACGCCAAGTGGTTGCGCAGTTCCAGCATCTTCACCATGGAAAAGGCGCTGGTGGGCGGTACGAAGATCCGCGCCTACAGCGGCGTGCTGAGCGACCCGCCGCTGGAAGACGGCGCGGTGCGACAGGTCTTGCGCGGCGACGCAGCGGCCGAGATCCCGAAGCTGGTGGCCCAGGTGCGCGACCTGCTCGACAACCTCAACAACATGACCGGTGAGGACGCGCCGCTGCAGCAGTCGCTGGCCAACCTCCAGTTGGCCACCGATCGCCTCAAGGGGCCGCAGGGGGCGATGGGCCTGCTGCTGGGCAACGACGACGATGCGAAGCAGCTGGCGAAGACGCTGGGCAACGCCAACGCCGTGCTGGCGCGCACCGATGGCCTGGTCAAGCGGCTGGATTCGCTGGTGGTCAATGCCGACCGGCAGGTGTTCGGGCAGGACCCTGGCGGGTCTGGCAACGCCACCGGTGGAGGCCTGGTGGGCGACGCCCGCACCACTGTGCAGCAGCTCAACGGCCTGCTCGGCGAAGCCCGCGGCAGCCTGACCAAGCTGGACACCTTGCTGGTGGATGCACAAGGCATCGCCAGCAACACGCGCGAAGCGACCGCCGATCTGGGCGCGCTGCGAAGTGATGTGGACGCGAGCCTGCGCAAGGTGGACGCGCTGATCAACGACCTGAACCGCAAGTGGCCGTTTGCGCGTGAGACGGAGATCAAGCTGCCATGAAGCCCACCCCCGTTGCTTGCTCGCTGCGCCCCGGATTGCCGCCTCAAGCGGCAATACGCTCAGCCGCATCCCCCCTCAAGGGGGCAACACCTGCGGCCTGGCAAAGCCAGTTCCGCGGTGTTTCTGGGATGGGGCACTTCTCGCCGGATGGTTCCTTTTCGGTGGATCTATTGCGAAGAATCGCAAGCTGGAGCGTTGTGGCGCTTGTTCTTGCGCTGGCCGCCTGTGGCAACAACCCGCCGGTGCCCGAGTGGCAGATGAATGCCAAGGGCAGTGCGGACCGGGCCGCGGAAGCCTGGCTCAGTGGTGACACCCGCGTGGAAGCGGCGGAGTTTGCGCGGGCGCGCGCCGAGGTGTCGCGCACGGCTCGGCCGGATCTGCTGGCGCGCGTCGAGTTGCTGCGTTGTGCTGCGCGGGTGGCGGCGCTCGACTTTGAACCCTGCACCGCGTTCGACGCGCTCGCGAGCGACGCCGCACAGGCCGAGCAGGCCTATGCGCGTTACCTGAAGGGCGACGCTCAGGTGGCCGATGCACCGTTGTTGCCCGAGGCCCACCGGGGTCTGGTGGGCGCGACGGCTGCGCCCGATGCGGCGCTCGCCGGCATTGCTGATCCGATGTCCCGTCTGGTGGCCGCTGGCGTGCTGTTCAGGCGCGGTCTGGCCACACCCGGCACGATCACGCAGGCCGTCGATACCGCTTCCGCACGCGGCTGGCGCCGTCCGTTGCTCGCCTGGCTCCAGGTGCAGTTGCAGCGTGCACAGGCGGCGGGTGCTGCCGATGAAGTGGCGCGCATCCAGCGCCGCATCGACGTCGTGCTGGGCAAAGCCGCGCTCTAAATTTCTTCCCGCGCCTCGATGCAGAGTTGCTGCACGCGCGAGCCGTCGACGCCTGCGGTCGCGCGGATGCGCAGTGCGCGGCCGGTTTCCAGCTCGATCCGGTGGTGGTAGTCCAGTCCGTCGGTCTGGCCAGGGCTGTGGCTGGGAATGCGGCGGCGCCATTGCTGCCGGCCGTCGAGTTCCACCGCGAGCTCGTGCCAGGGGCCGTCAAAACCGGTGGGCACGCGCACGATGAGGCTCACGTCGATGTCAAAGGTCCGGCGCCGGTCCAGTGCGCCCGGAATGTGGAGCACCGCCACCGATGCACTGCCGGCGTCGCAGCGCCAGTGTTCGGGTACAGGGGTGCCGGCCTTGCGGGTCATGAGCGTGTGGGGTGATCGGTCGGAGGGTTGCCCACAGGGCGGTGCCGCCTGCCGGCACCGGTGGGTTTGAAGAACAGCGCCAGGTGGCGCTGATGGTGGAGACGAGGAGGATCGAACTCCCGACCTTCGCATTGCGAACGCGACGCTCTCCCAGCTGAGCTACGTCCCCACTTGAGCAGATGTTATCAAAGTGCCGCGCGCGCCGCTGATCCACGTGTTCACGTGGGGGACTGCGCCTTGGGGGTTTCCATGGTGAGTTCGACGCGGCGGTTGACGGCGCGGTCGACCGGGTTCCACGGGGCGGCCATCGGGCGTGTGTCGGCGTAGCCACTGGCCTGCAGGCGTTGCGGTGCCACGCCTTGTTCGCTCAGGTAGCGCGCGACGGCGGCCGCCCGTGCGCTGGAGAGTTCCCAGTTCGACGGGAAACGTTCGGAGCTGATGGGGCTGCTGTCGGTGTGGCCTTCGACCACCAGGCGCATGTCGGGCTGGGCTTTGAACACGGTCACGAGTTCGTCCAGCACCGGGCGCGCTGCCGGATTCAGCACGGCAGAGGCCGAGGCAAACAGCAGTTCGCTGCTGATGCGAAAACGGATCACGTCGTCGATGTTCACCACCTGGATGTTGCTGCCCAGGGTGTCGAGCTTCAGCTTGGCCACCGGGTTCTCGGGCTGGCCGCTGCCATTGCCGGTCGGGTTGCTGGAATGGGGCAGGGAAATGGGCAGCGGTACCGGCGGCACGATGGTGTTGCCGGCAGCGGCCTGGGCGGGTTCAGCTGTCGGGCTGTTGGCCACCTGCTTGTCCGGGGCTTTGGTGCCGCCGGGCGGGCCGGCAAAGGAGAGCATCACCACCATCATGACCAGCATGAGCGTGATGACGTCAAGGTAGGTCAGCAGCCAGCCTTCTTCTTCGGTTTCAACCTTGGTGTCGAGGTGCCAGCGGCCATAACCACGACCGGATGCCCTGGGCTTGCGGGTAAGGGCCGGCGGACTATCGGGCACGGCCATACGCGGCAGCTCGCCGAGGGTCATGAACTGGGACGATTCACCGCTTGACATGGGATGTCCTTGCTCCTGTGGCGGGCCCTTTGGGACCGCCGCCGTCGTAGATTTCGTCGTCGTACTGGGCGACAAAGGCCTTGAGGGTCTCCCGCATCATGGACGGACTGCGGCCGGCGCACATCATGGAAATCCCTTCCAGCACCATGTTCATGAGCACCAGGCGCTGTTCGGTGCGGCGCTCCAGCTTGACGGCGATGGGTTTGAACAGCAGGTTGGCGAGCAACACGCCGTAGAAGGTGGTGATCAGCGCGATGGCGAGCTGGCTGCCGATGACGCCCATGTTGCCGTCGCCCAGCAGGTCCATCAGGTTCACCAGGCCGAGCAGGGTGCCGACCATGCCGAAGGCGGGCGCGTAGCCGGCCATGACGCGGAAGAGCTGGGCCTCGGCGGTTTCGCGCGAGCGCAGGCGCGCAATGCGCCACTGCAGCATGTCCACGATCTCGTCTTCCGGCGTGCGGTCGATGATGAGCTGCACGCCGGTGCGCAGGAAGGGGTTGTTGACCTTCAGCAGCGCCCGCTCGACGGCGGCGAGGTCGCCCTGGATCCAGAGGCGCGAGATGGCCACGAGTTCTTCGATGTCGCCACGGGTATCGAGCCGTTCCTGGCGCATCACCTGGCCGACCAGGTGGAACACCCGCAGCACCTCGCGCAGCGGATAGCTCAGAAAGGTGGCGGCCAGCGTGCCACCCAGCACGATGGCGATGCTCGGACCGTCGATGAACACCCAGGGGTTGTCAGCGGCAAACAGCACGATGACGGCCATGAGCAGCACGCTGGCGATCATGCCGATGAGGGTGGACGGGTTCAAGCTGGGACTCGCTGGGTGGTTGTCTCCCGATTGTTCCCGTGGCCGTCCTGGCCAATCGCCACATAAGCGGGGGCAAAACCCCGCTGTTTGTTCCAGACGCTCAGCCGCTCAGGTCATGCCGTTGCGCTGCGCTAGCTCGACGAACAGGGCGGAGTGGTCCTGGTCCGCCAGCCCGTGGTCGGCGGCCTGGGCGAAGAGCTGTTCGAAGAGACCGGTGATGGGGGCGTCGAAGCCCAGCTCGCGGGCGGTGGACAGGGCGTTGCGCATGTCCTTGAGCTGCACGGTGATGGCCGCGCGTTTGGCGAAGTCGCGCTCGACCATGCGCTGGCCGTGCACCTGCAGGATGCGGCTGTCGGCAAAACCGCCGCTGATCGCCTGGCGCACCCTGGCCATGTCGGCGCCGCCCTTCTCGCACAGCAGCAGAGCCTCGGCGACGGCACCGATGGTGATGCCGACGATCATCTGGTTGGCCAGTTTGGCGAGTTGCCCCGCGCCGTGTGGTCCCACATGGGTGGCACGCCCCAGGGCGCTGAACACCTCGGCTGCACGCTCGAAATCGGCCAGGTCGCCGCCCGCCATGATGGCCAGCGTGCCGGCCTCGGCGCCCACCGTGCCGCCGGACACCGGTGCGTCGAGGTGCATCACGCCCAGCGCTGCCAATCGCTCGGCGTGATCGCGGGCCTGGCGCGGCAGGATGGACGACATGTCCACCACCAGCGTGCCCGGGCGCAGGCCCTCTGCAGCGCCCTGGCGGAACAGCACGTCTTCCACCACATCGCCGTTTTCCAGCAGGGTGATCACGACGTCAGCCTGCGCCACGGCCTGGGCCGGTGTGTCGGCCACCCGGGCGCCGAAGGGCTGCAGGCGTTCGGCCTTGGCCCGCGAGCGGTTCCACGCCGTCACCTGGTGACCCGCCTCGCACAGCCGGCGCGCCATGGGGTAGCCCATCAGGCCGATGCCCAGCACGGCGATGGACAGCGGGATGACGGGGTCGGTGTGGGGTGTGGAGCCGGGCATGTTTCGGGTGTCTTTGACGATGGCAAAGGGAAAAAATTGTAGGGGTTGGCGGTCTGCCGACAGACAAAAAAAGCGGTTTTCAGGACGGGCCTGAAAACCGCTGCAAATGGTTCAGAAGAACCATGGAGTTGTTCTAGGTGGCTGTCGCCATGGCAGGTGCTGTGCGGCTCATGTGTTGGCCCAGGTTGCGGCTGGCGAGGCCGCAGTGCTGGCGCATCAGGGTTTCGGCCAGCACGGCATCGCCGGCCGCGACGGCGTGGGCGATGGCTTCGTGTTCGTCCCACACCGGCTCACGCAGGCTGGAGGTCTGCAGCGTGACGCCCATGGCGCGGCGGATGTGGTGCCAGTGCAGCAGTGCGCTTTGTTCGATCAGCGGGTTGCCGGCGGCCTGGTAGAGCGCCCGGTGGAAGGCCAGGTCGGCGTCGATCATGGCCTGGATGTCGGCGCGCCGCACGGCTTCGCGGCCGCGCTCCAGCACGGCCGGGTCGATGCGGGTGCGCCGTTCCGCGGCCCGTCGCGCGGCCAGCACATCCAGCGCGCCGCGCACCTCGTAAACCTGGGCGATCCAGTCCGCGTCCAGCGGCGCCACCAGCAGACCGCGGCTGCGTCCGCCCGGGCCGCTGGCCATGGGTGCATCGTGCACAAAGCCCTCTTTTTTCAGCAGGCGCAAGGCCTGCACGACCGGCTGGCGCGACACCGCGAGCTGTTCGGCCAGTTCTTCCTGGGTGATGCGCTGACCGGGCGCCAGCGAGCCGTCGCTGATGGCGTCGAGCAGGGCGCGGTAGACCTGGTCGGTCAGGTCGGGTGTGGTTTCGATCTGGATGAGTTGGGCTGTCATGGCGATATTTGAATTCTGAATTCAGAATACACGATTCGCCCGCAGCTGTCACCGTCGCGCCTGCGTGACACAATGCGCGACCATGAAAAACGCCGCCCGCCCAGACCCCGCCTGGCTTGACAGCCAGTACAACAACCGCGCCCTCGTGCCCGAGCACGGCGTTCATTTCGAGCGCTGGAAAACCGACTCGCAGCGCGCGCGCGAACGGCTCGGCGGGCTGCTCGATGTGGCCTACGGACACGCAGAGGGTGAAAAGCTCGACATCTTTCCCGCGCAGTGCAAGCCGGGTGCGCCGCTGGCGCCGGTGCTGGTGTTCATCCACGGCGGTTACTGGCGCAGCCTGGACAAGGCGGACCACAGTTTTCTGGCGCCGGCTTTCGTGAAGCAGGGCGCCTGCGTCGTGGTGCCGAACTACGCGCTGTGCCCGGCGGTGACCATTCCCGACATCACCCTGCAGATGGTGCAGGCGCTGGCCTGGGTGTACCGCCACATCGGCGTGCACGGCGGCGACCGGCGGCGCATCACCTTGGTGGGTCATTCGGCGGGTGGGCACCTGGCCGCCATGCTGCTGGCCTGCCAGTGGCCGGCGGTGGCGGCCGATCTGCCGCCCGACCTGGTGAAGAACGCGCTGTCGATTTCAGGCGTGTTCGACCTGGAGCCGCTGCGCCACACGCCCTTCGTTGCCGACTCCCTGCGCCTGACGCCGGCGCAGGTGAAAAAAGCCAGCCCCGCCCTGCTGCCCGCGCCGCCGCTGCGCGACGGCCGGGGCGCGCTGTTCAGCGTGGCCGGTGGGAGCGAGAGCAGCGAGTTCCTGCGCCAGAACCAGCTCATCCAGCAGGCTTGGGGGCCGCAGGTGGTGCCGGTGGCCGAAGCCCTGCCGGGCCTGAACCATTTCAGCGTGCTCGAAGCGCTGGTGCAGCCGCGGCACCGGTTGAACCAGCTGGCAAAGCAGCTGTTGAAGGTTTAGGTTCGGCACAAACCTCTCCGGCGAGCGTGCCCAAGCCCAGGATGCGATGGAACCGGCTTCGCCGGGCCACTCGCATCGCCCCCTTGAGGGGGTGACGCGCCCTTAGGCGCGGCGCGGGGGTGGGCCTACATGAAGAGATGCTCACCGGCGTTCTCACCGCCCAGGATCACGTAGTTCACCTTTTTCAGGTCCAGCAGCTTGGTGCCGCCCGAGTAGCTGATGGAGCTTTGCACGTCCTGCTCCATCTCCACCAGCGTGTCGGCCAGCGTGCCCTTGATCGGCTCCAGGATGCGCTTGCCTTCGACGTGCCGGTACTCGCCCTTGTTGAAGTCGCTGGCGGAGCCGTAGTACTCCTTGTAGAGCACGCCGTCGACTTCCACCGTCTGGCCCGGTGACTCTTCGTGCCCGGCGAACAGCGAGCCGATCATGACCATGGACGCGCCGAAGCGGATGCTCTTGGCGATGTCGCCGTGGCTGCGGATGCCGCCGTCGGCAATGATCGGTTTGGTCGCCACGCGGGCGCACCACTTGAGCGCCGAGAGCTGCCAGCCGCCGGTACCGAAACCGGTCTTGAGCTTGGTGATGCAGACCTTGCCCGGGCCCACGCCCACCTTGGTGGCGTCGGCGCCCCAGTTCTCCAGATCGATCACCGCCTCGGGCGTGGCCACGTTGCCGGCGATCACGAAGCTGCCCGGGAGCCGGGCCTTGATGTAGCCGATCATGTCGCGCACGCTGTCGGCGTGGCCGTGGGCGATGTCGATCGTGATGTACTCGGGCACCAGGCCTTCGGCGGCGAGGGTGTCCACCGTGGCGCGGTCAGGCGCCTTCACGCCCAGCGAGATCGAAGCGTAGACACCCGCGCCGTGCATGTCGCGCACGAACTGCACGTTGTCCAGATCGAATCGGTGCATCACGTAGAAGTAGCCGTTCTGGGCCATCCAGAGGCAGATCTTCTGATCCACCACGGTCTTCATGTTGGCGGGCACCACCGGCAGGCGGAACTTGCGGCCACCCAGCTCCACGCCGGCGTCGCATTCCGAGCGGCTCTCCACGCGGCACTTGCGCGGGAGCAGCAAAATATTGTCGTAGTCAAAAATTTCCATTTGAAACCAGGCTCCAGAAAACTGTTGTAGATGAACAGGGAGAGCGCTTGGCTTGGGTCCGGCTTTCGGTTCGGCGGGAATCCATCCGGCCAAAAAGAAACCGGGCGCAAGAATCTTGGGCCCGGTGATTGATTCTAGGCGCTCTGGCGCCGCTCGCCCAGACTGCGGGCCGGTTGGTGGCGGTATGACGCTCATATGGTTGCTCATATAGATCCATCGTCGGGCACCGGCTTCCTACAATCGACACCATGTTGTTTGAAGAACCCGTTGCCTCCTCCCCGCTGCTCGCGGGCCTCAATGCCGAACAGGGCGCCGCCGTCACTTTGCCGGCCGAACACGCGCTCATCCTCGCTGGCGCCGGCTCGGGCAAGACCCGTGTGCTCACCACCCGCATCGCCTGGCTGCTGCAGACCGGGCAGGTGACGCCCGGCGGCGTGCTGGCCGTGACCTTCACCAACAAGGCCGCCAAGGAGATGATGACGCGGCTGTCGGCCATGCTGCCCATCAACGTGCGCGGCATGTGGATCGGCACCTTCCACGGCCTGTGCAACCGCTTCCTGCGCGCGCACCACAAGCTGGCCAACCTGCCGCAGACCTTCCAGATCCTCGACACGCAGGACCAGCTCTCGGCCATCAAGCGCCTGTGCAAACAGTTCAATGTGGACGACGAGCGTTATCCGCCCAAGCAGGTGCAGTACTTCATCAGCGGCTGCAAGGAAGACGGCCAGCGCCCGGGCGACGTGGTGGCGCGCGACGAAGAGACGCGCAAAAAGGTCGAGCTGTATGCGCTCTACGAAGAGCAGTGCCAGCGCGAAGGCGTGGTCGATTTCGGTGAGCTGATGCTGCGCTCATACGAAGTTCTGCGCGACAACGACCCGGTGCGCGAGCACTACCAGCGCCGCTTCAAACACATCCTGATCGACGAGTTCCAGGACACCAACCGCCTGCAATACGCGTGGATCAAGATGTTCAGCACGCCGCCGCTCGAAGGGCTCACGCCCTCGGGCAACGCGGTCTTCGCCGTGGGCGACGACGACCAGAGCATCTACGCCTTCCGCGGCGCGCGCGTGGGCAACATGGCCGACTTCGTGCGCGAGTTCCGCGTGATGCACCAGATCAAGCTGGAGCAGAACTACCGCAGCGTCAGCAACATCCTTGACTCGGCCAACCAGCTGATCAGCCACAACAGCAACCGCCTGGGCAAGAACCTGCGCACCGACGCGGGCGCGGGCGAGCCGGTGCGCGTGTTCGAAGCCACCAGCGATTTCGCCGAAGCGCAGTGGATGGTGGACGAGATGAAGCAGCTCGCGCGAGAAGACATTCCGAAGAGCGAGATGGCCGTGCTCTACCGCAGCAACGCGCAGAGCCGCGTGGTCGAAACCGCGCTGTTCAACGCCGGCATGCCCTACCGCGTCTACGGAGGACTCCGCTTCTTCGAGCGCGCCGAAATCAAGCACGCGCTGGCCTACCTGCGCCTGCTGGAAAACGCCAACGACGACACCAGCTTTCTGCGCGTGGTGAACTTCCCGCCGCGCGGCATCGGGGCCCGGAGCATCGAGCAGCTGCAGGACGTGGCCCGCACCTCGGGCTGTTCGCTGCACGACGCGGTGAGCGCCGTCACCGGCCGGGCCGGTGCAGCCATTGGCGCCTTCGTCGCCAAGCTCGACGTGCTGCGCGAGCGCTCGGTGGGCATGACGCTGTCTGAGATCATCGAGCTGGTGCTGGATCACAGCGGATTGATCGAACACTACCGGGCCGAGCGCGAAGGGCAGGACCGGGTGGAGAACCTGGAAGAACTGGTGAGCGCGGCGAAGAGCTTTGTGGGCATCGAAGGCTTTGGCCGTGACGCGGTGGCGCGCACGGTGGACGGTTCGCCGCTGACGCAGAGCCCGGCCAGCCAGGGCATAGACCCGGCGCTGCCGGTGGTGGACGAACCGCTCGCCCCCGACGCCGACACCGGCGAAACCATGAGCCCGCTCGCGGCCTTCCTCACCCACGCCGCGCTCGAATCCGGCGACAACCAGGCCCAGGCCGGGCAGGACGCGGTGCAGCTCATGACGGTGCACGCCGCCAAGGGCCTGGAGTTTGACTGCGTTTTCATCACCGGCATGGAGGAGGGCCTGTTTCCGCACGAGAACTCCATGAGCGACCGCGACGGACTGGAAGAGGAACGCCGCCTGATGTATGTCGCGATCACGCGGGCGCGCAAGCGCCTGTACCTCAGCCACTCGCAGACGCGCATGCTGCATGGCCAGACCCGCTACAACATGAAGAGCCGCTTCTTCGAAGAACTGCCCGAGGCCTGCCTGAAGTGGCTCACGCCGCAGCAGCCGGCTTGGAACCCGAGCGCAGCTGGAGCGGGCGGTGGCGGTGGCTGGCAGGGCAACCGGGGCGGCTACGGCGCGCGCGGAGCCGGTGCGCCCGCTGTGTTGCAACCCGCCTGGTCACCGGGCTGGGCCTCGGGCAGCGATCCGAAAGGCCTGGGCGGCAAGAGCAACCCCGAGCCCGACCGCGGCACCGACATCAAGGCCGGCATGAAGGTGTTCCACAACAAGTTCGGTGAAGGCAAGGTGCTGGCGCTGGAAGGCGCGGGCGCCGATGCGCGGGCCCAGGTCAGCTTCACGCGGCATGGCGTGAAGTGGCTGGCGCTGTCGGTGGCCAAGCTCACGCCGGTGGACGACTGAGAGGCTGAGAGTCTCCCGCGCATGCCCGCTCACCACCCCAAACCGCACCCGCTCAGCGTTGCAAATGCTCGCCATAGCCCGAGCTATGGCTGTGCTTTGCGCCTTGATCGGGCACGGTTTGGGGCGTTGCTCGGTCACGCCCGAAAAACTCTCAGCCTCTGAATCGGGGGCCGCGAGGCGGCTTGTCACAGGCCCGAATGGGATCGGATGGCGGCCAGCTTGACGTACAAGGTGCTTCTGGAAATGCCCAGCGTTCGTGCTGCGGCCGTCATGTTGCCCTGCGACTGGCCAACGGCATCCAGGATGGCCTGGCTTTCCATATCTTCCAGCCTGCCGGTCTTGCCTCCTGACAGATCCGGAGCCGAGCCGTTGATGGGTGGCGCCAGGGCCTGAGCAATGGCCGGTGGCAACGCGGCCAGTTCAATCACAGGGCCTTCACTGAGCGCGAACGTGGATTCGAATACGTTTTGCAGTTCTCGAATGTTGCCTGGCCAACGGTAGTTGTGGAATGCCTGGAGCACGGACGCTTCCAGCTGTTTGGGCGCACAGCCGTATTTGTCGGCCAGCCTGCGGTTGAGGTGTTCGACGATCGTCTCAATATCGCCCGGGCGGTCGCGCAAGGCGGGAAGCGGCAGACTGAGAACACAGAGACGGTGGTACAGGTCCTCACGGAAGCGCCCTTGCGCAACCTCCTTTTGCAGATCGCGGTTGGTCGCCGCAATCAAACGCATGGACACGCGCCGGTCCCGTGTATCGCCCAGACGGACGACGATGCCATCCTGCAGGACGCGCAGCAGATGGGGTTGCATGTCGAGCGGCATTTCGCCGATTTCGTCCAGGAACAACGTGCCGCCATCGGCCTGTTCGAACTTGCCCGGCAGACCGCTGCGCCGTGCGCCCGTGAACGCCCCTTCTGCATAGCCAAAGAGTTCGCTGGCCAGGAGTTCGCGGTTGAAGGCACCACAGTTCACGACCACCAGCGGACCGTCGGGCCGTCGACCCGCACGGTGCAATGCCCGGGCAAAGACTTCCTTGCCGACACCGGTTTCTCCCAGCAGGAGCACGGGCAGGTCCAGCGCCGCCATGCGCCGGGCACGCACCCGGGTGGCCTGCAACACCTCGCTGTTCCCGATGATCTCGGCGAACGCATCGTCGTCTTTCGGCACTGCGTTGAGGGGTCGAGGGGATGAGACGGAATACAGCTTTCGGTCGGTCACAGGAACGACCAGCAGCGTGCCCAGCTCCCCGTGCTGGTCTTTGATCGGGCACATCCATTCGGCTTTGAGCCAACCCGGACGCTGGCTTCGGCTCTCCGACTTCGGCTGATTCAGGTTGAGGCCGTTCAACGGGACACCCACCTTCAGGCTCTGGTGTATGCCATGGAGTTCCAGCGCCGCTTGCAGGTTGCTGCTGGTGCGGACGATGCGTCCGCGGTGGTCGCACAGCACAAGACCATCGCTGCCATACCGGCCGAAATATTCCAGTGACCGGCTCAGGAGCTGGCTTTGCAGCGCGGCCTCACGGTGGGCCAGTTCACCCTCGATCTGTCTCGCAGCCGTCATCACCAGACCCAGGGTGTGACCATGAAACGTTTCCTTGACGCCGGACACATTCACCACACCGAGCAGGCATCGGCTGACGGGGTCGAGAACAGGCGCCGCTGCACAGGTCCAGCGTTTGACGTCCAGGCAGAAGTGTTCACTGGCGTAGATCTGGACCGGTGCGCATGTCGCGATCGCGGTGCCGATGGCATTGGTGCCGATGACCTCTTCGTTCCAATGACCACCCACCGCCAGGTTGATCTCTTCACCTGCGCTGCGTACCCGGGTTTCGCCGGCGAGCTGCAGGATGGTTCCCTTCGGGTCGCTGAGCATGAAGAGGGTGCCACATTCCCGCAGGATCTCACGCAAACCGTCCAGCACGGGTCGAGCCACATCACACAGGTCGCGGTTTTGTTCGGTGAGCTGGCGAACGTTCTCGGTGGCCAGTCCCGGAGCGCAGTGGCTGGCCGGATTCACCGCTTCTGTTCGACAACGTTGCCAGGAGTCGAACACGACGTTGCGCAGGCCCTTCACCGGCACGGTCCGGTCCTCCATGAAGCGCTCCCATGCGGCCGCCACCAGTCGCTCGTCGTCGATCCGGGGGATGAGGGAACCAGGCTGGGAAAAGGGCATGACGCAGACTGAAAGGGAAGCGTTCAGTTCAAAACAGGCAGTGTCTTGTGAACGTAGTCACTCGGAACTTCGAAGTCAACAGGTCAACTACTGAGCCTTGGAACCGGAGCGCCAACGAAGGTCGTTCTGCGGCGTCCGGATTCCGGACACATCCAACGCGGTGTCAGGAATCCGGACGGAGAAAGACACCGACCGCAGACACCACGCAAATCCAGAAGTGGAGCCTACGCACTTGAATTGAAAGGAGTTTTTTGAAACGGTGAGCTGTGCCCGGCCCTGGCACGCGCGTTGCAATGAAGTCGCCGTGGGATGACCCACTCAAAACCTACCCAGGAGACAACATGCAAATGCAATCCACCGTACAGGTGATGGGCATCGATGCCGGTGGCACGATGACCGACACCTTCTTCGTTCGAGATGACGGCCGCTTTGTCGTCGGCAAGGCGCAGAGCAATCCCGGCGACGAATCGCTCGCCATCTACAACTCCTCGGTCGATGCGCTGGCGCACTGGAACCGGACCGTGGACGACGTCTATCCGGAACTGGCGACCTGCGTCTATTCCGGCACCGCCATGCTCAACCGCATCCTGATGCGCAAGGGTCTCGATGTTGGCCTGATCTGCAATCGCGGTTTCGAACAGATCCATTCGATGGGCCGCGCCCTGCAGAGCTACCTCGGCTATGCGCTGGAAGATCGCATCCACCTCAACACCCACCGTTACGACGAGCCGCTGGTCCCGGTCTCGCGCACCCGCGGCGTCGCCGAGCGGACCGACGTGCAGGGCAAGATCGTCATTCCGCTGCGTGAAGAAGAAGTGCGCCAGGCGACGCGCGAGCTGGTCGAGGCCGGTTCCCAGGCCATCGTCATCTGCCTGCTGCAGTCGCACAAGAACGAAACCAGCGAGCAGCGCGCCCGCGACATCGTCCGCGAGGAACTGAAGAAGCTGAACTCCGACATCCCGGTCTTCGCCTCGGTGGACTACTACCCGTCGCGCAAGGAAAGCCACCGGATGAACACCACCATCCTCGAAGCCTACGGCGCCGAACCGTCGCGCCAGACGCTGAAGAAGGTCAGCGACCGCTTCAAGAAGCACGGCGCCAAGTTCGATCTGCGCGTCATGGCCACGCACGGCGGCACGATCAGCTGGAAGGCCAAGGAACTGGCGCGCACCATCGTCTCCGGTCCGATCGGCGGGGTCATCGGCTCCAAGCTGCTCGGCGAATACCTCGGCGACGAAAACATCGCCTGCTCCGACATCGGCGGCACCAGCTTCGACGTGGCGCTGATCACCAAGGGCAACTTCGCCATCAAGTCCGATCCTGACATGGCTCGTTTGGTCCTCTCGCTACCGCTGGTGGCGATGGATTCGGTCGGCGCCGGCGCCGGCAGCTTTGTACGCCTCGATCCGTACAGCAAGTCGATCAAGCTCGGCCCGGACAGTGCCGGCTACCGCGTCGGCACCTGCTGGCCGGAAAGCGGCCTGGATACCGTGTCGGTCTCCGACTGCCACGTCGTGCTCGGCTACCTGAATCCGCAGAACTTCCTGGGCGGCGCCATCAAGCTCGACGTGCAACGCGCCCGCGACCACATCAAGGCGCAGATCGCCGATCCGCTCGGTCTGTCGGTCGAAGATGCAGCGGCCGGTGTCATCGAACTGCTCGACCTGACGCTGTCCGAATACCTGCGCGCCAATATCAGCGCCAAGGGCTACAACCCGGCCGAATTCACCTGCTTCTCTTACGGCGGCGCCGGCCCGGTCCACACCTACGGCTACACCGAAGGCGTCGGTTTCAAGGACGTTGTCGTGCCAGCCTGGGCTGCCGGCTTCTCGGCTTTCGGCTGCGCCTGTGCCGACTTCGAGTACCGCTATGACAAATCGGTGGATCTGGGGGTTGCCCAGTTTGCCAGCGATGAGCAGAAAGCGGCGGCCTGCGCGACCCTGCAGGAAGCCTGGGAAGAACTGGCGACGAAGGTCATCGACGAGTTCGTCATCAATGGCTACAAGCCGGAAGACGTGCTGCTGATCCCCGGCTACAAGATGCAGTACATGGGCCAGCTGAACGACCTCGAAATCGTCTCGCCGGTCACCAGCGCCGCCAACGCCGCTGACTGGCAGCAGATCATCGACAGCTTCGAGAGCACCTATGGCCGCGTCTACGCCAATTCCGCACGCTCGCCGGAATTGGGCTTTTCGGTCACCGGCGCCATCCTGCGCGGCATGGTCGTGACCCAGAAGCCGGTGTTGCCGGAAGACGCCGATTCCGGCCCGACGGCGCCCAAGGACGCCTATCTCGGCACCCGGCCGTTCTACCGCCACAAGAAGTGGGTCGAAGCGGCGCTGTGGAAGATGGAGTCGCTGAAGGCCGGCAACCACATCGTCGGCCCCGCCATCATCGAATCCGACGCGACGACCTTCGTCGTCCCGGACGGCTTCGAAACCACGATCGACAAGCATCGCCTGTTCCATCTCAAAGAAGTCAAGTAAGGAGACCCACCATGAACATGATGAGCACCCAAGAAATCGGCATCAGCAACCTGCTGGCCAGCGGCATGACGCTGAAGCAGCACCGCGACGCCATCCTCGAGCGCACCCAGACGACCGGCTACTACAACGGCCTGGAGAAACTGGAATTCCGCGACAGCGATCCGATCGGCTACGAGAAGCTGTTCTCCAAGCTGCGCGGCGGCCTGGTCCATGCCCGGGAAACCGCAAAAAAGATTGCCGCCAGCCCCATCGTCGAGCAGGAAGGCGAACTCTGCTTCACGCTCTACAACGCCGCTGGCGACTGCATCCTGACCTCGACCGGGATCATCATCCACGTCGGCACCATGGGCGCGGCGATCAAATACATGATCGAGAACAACTGGGAAGCCAATCCGACGATCAACCCCGGCGACATGTTCACGACCAATGACTGCGCCATCGGCAACGTGCACCCCTGTGACATCGCCACCATCGTGCCGATCTTCTGGGCCGGCAAGCTGATCGGCTGGGTCGGCGGCGTCACCCACGTCATCGATACCGGTGCCGTGACGCCGGGTTCGATGTCCACCGGCCAGACGCAGCGTTTCGGCGACGGCTACATGATCACCTGCCGCAAGACCGGGGTGAACGACGAACCGCTGCGCGACTGGCTGCATGAGTCGCAGCGTTCGGTACGCACGCCGAAATACTGGATTCTCGATGAAAAGACGCGGATTGCCGGCTGCCACATGATCCGCGAACTGGTCGAGGAAGTGATCCGCGCCGACGGCCTGGAAGCCTACGAGAAGTTCTCGGGCGAAGTCATCGAGGAGGGCCGCCGCGGCCTGATGAGCCGGATCAAGGCGATGACGCTGCCGGGCAAGTACCGCAAGGTGTCTTTTGTCGATGTGCCGTTCAAGCACGAAGACATCCAGGTGTCCAACGCCTTCGCCAAGCTCGACTCGATCATGCATTCGCCGGTCGAGATGACCATCAAGCCGGACGGCAAGTGGCGCCTCGACTTCGAAGGCGCCAGCCGCTGGGGCTGGCACACCTTCAATGCCCACCAGGTGGCTTTCACCTCGGGCATTTGGGTGATGATGTCGCAGACCCTGGTGCCGACTCAACGGATCAACGACGGCGCCTACTTCGCCACCGAGTTCCATCTGCCCAAGGGCACCTGGTGCAACCCGGACGACCGTCGCACCGGCCACGCCTACGCCTGGCACTTCCTGGTCTCCGGCTGGGCGGCGCTGTGGCGCGGCCTGAGCCAGTCCTACTTCAGCCGTGGCTATCTGGAAGAGGTCAATGCCGGCAACGCCAATACCTCCAACTGGCTGCAGGGCGGCGGCATCAACCAGGATGGCGAGATCCACGCGGTCAACAGTTTCGAAGCCTCGAGCTGCGGCACCGGTGCCTGCGCCGTCAAGGACGGCCTGAACCACGCCGCCGCCATCTGGAATCCGGAAGGCGATATGGGCGACATCGAAATCTGGGAAATGGCCGAGCCGCTGCTGTACTTGGGCCGCAACGTCAAATCCAATTCCGGCGGCTACGGCAAGTACCGCGGCGGCTGTGGTTTCGAGACGCTGCGCATGGTCTGGAACGCCCAGGACTGGACGATGTTCTTCATGGGCAACGGCTACATGAACAGCGACTGGGGGATGATGGGTGGCTACCCGTCGGCCACCGGCTACCGCTTCGAAGCGCACAAGACCGGCCTCAAGGAGCGCATCGCCATCGGCGACTCGCTGCCGCTGGGCGGCGACATCGATCCGAGCGCGCCCGACTACGAGCGCCACCTCGATGCGACCGCCGTGGTCAAGCGCGACAAGCAGTGCATGACCACCGAGGACTGCTACGACAACCACGACCTCTACCTGAACTACTTGCGTGGCGGACCGGGCTTCGGCGATCCGATCGATCGTGAAATCAAGGCCATCGAGAGCGACCTGAACCAGAAATTCCTGCTGCCGGAATATGCGCAGAAGGTCTATGGCGCGGTGTTCACGCAGGATGCCAAAGGCGTGTTCAGCATCGACGCCGCCAAGACCCAGGCCAGGCGTTTGGCCATGCGCAAGGAGCGCCTGGCCCGTGCCCTGCCGACCCGGGAGTGGATGAAGGAGGAGCGCGAACGCATCATCAACAAGCATGCGTCCGTCCAGGTCCAGCACATGTTCGCCACCAGCTTCGCCCTGTCCGAAAAGTTCACCCAGGAGTTCAAGGATTTCTGGACCCTGCCGGCCGACTGGCAGTTGCTGGAGGAGGAGCTGGGCGTGCCGACATACGGCTCAAAGCACCGCATGGACCTCTCGCTGATGCCCGACGTGAAGACCGTCGTCCAGGTCGAAGAGTAACAACCCACCATCTGAATCAAGGAGACAAACATGTCATACACCAATGAACAGGTTTCACATCTGGTCGAAGGCACGCTGGACTGGGAAACCACCTTCCGCATGCTGTCGATGCCCAAGGACAACAGCCGCTTCGAGCAGTACGTCGCGGCCCTGCAGGCCAAGGTACGCTTCAAGGACCGCATCGTGTTGCCACTGGCGCCGCACATGTACATCGTGCAGTCGGCGAAGACCAAGCAGTGGCTCATCAAGTGCGACTGCGGCCACGAGTTCTGCGACTACAAGGAGAACTGGAAGCTGCACGCGGCGATCTACGTGCGCGATACCGAAGAGGCGATGACCGAGGTGTATCCGAAGCTGATGGCGGCGGATACCCAGTGGCAGGTCTACCGCGAGTACTACTGTCCGACCTGCGGCACGCTGCACGATGTCGAGGCCCCGACCCCGTGGTACCCGGTGATCCACGACTTCGAGCCGGATATCGAGGCCTTCTACAAGGAATGGGTGAATCTGCCGGTGCCTGAACGGGCCGACTGAAAGTCGCTGGCAACGGGCAAGCCAGCATGATTTTGGTTTGCAACGGCCAGACGCAAAAAAGCCGCGACAGGCACAGCCTGTCGCGGCTAAAAAAATCACGCGGTCTCTGATTGACTGATGTCTCCGCGCAACCTGGCAACTGCCACGGCGTGCGCAAGGCACGCCGTTTCAAGTCACATCAGAAGTCGTGGCGCACGCCCACGGCGTACAGGCGGTTCTCGCCCGTCTTGTTGCCGGCGCCATCCTTGTTCTCGATGTCACGCAGGCCCGCGTACAGCTTGGTGCGCTTGGACATCTTGTAGGTGGCACCCAGGCCCAGGCCGCTGGCCTTGGCGCTGGTGCCGCCGCCGATTTCGGTCTTGCTCGTGGCGTAGCCCACCGAGAAGTCGAAGGCGCCCACGGGCACGTTCACACCCAGGGTCAGCTCGGTGTCGTCGCCTTTGGCATCCGAGCCCGAGCGGGTGTTGTAGCCGATCGAGAGCGCGGCTGCGCCCAGGTCATAGGCACCGGCCAGTTGCAGGTACTTGTCCTCGGTTTCCTTCTGGTTCTGGTAGCCCAGCGCGAAGTTCATCGGGCCGTTCTTGTAACCCAGCAGCAAGGCCGTGATCGTGCTGTCCGTGTCGGCCTTCTGGTCGAAGGCGTAGGACAGGCCGCCGTAAACGCCGCCCATGCTCGGCAGGTCGTAGCGGATCTGGCTGTTGGCGCGGCTCGCGTAGTCGCCACCCGACTTGAACACGCCGTTGCCCGCAGGGGTGAAGGACGAGTCGAACACGGAGTTGCTGACAGACAGAGCGCGCGCGTCGTCGTAGACGGTGTAGCCGCGACCCAGGGTCAGCTTGCCGAAACCACCCATCAGGCCCATGCTGGCTTCGCCTTTGAACGAAGGCGATTGCACTTCACCGGTGGTCAGGTCCAGGCGCTGCTCGAACTTGAAATGGGCCTTGAGGCCGCCGCCCAGGTCTTCGGTGCCACGCAGGCCCCAGCGCGAGGTGGTCAGGCCACCGTTGATCATCTTGGTGCTGCTTTCGCCGTCGACTTTTTCGGAGCCCACGCCCACGTCGGCGCGGCCATAAAGGGTGACGGAAGATTGCGCCATGGTGGCGCCCGAAGCGGCCAGCACGGCCAGAGCGATGAGGCTCTTTTTCATTGAATTTTCTCCAGAGGTTTGGTGAATGGGAAGGCGGCGAGAGACCGCCGGCTTCCACACCCGTTGCCATTTGCAAGCAGGTGTGTGTATTTCATCGAACGACCATAAAAGCTCTGTGACACAAGCCGGGTTTGCTCTCATTGTTGCAATGCAGCAACAAACATTTTTCAGGGCTTGCCGGCATTGACCCAGCGCGTCCAGCCGGCGCCGTCGTTGTCGTTGACGACCCAGAGCGCGCCCTTGAAGACCACCATGCCTTCGGCCTTTTCCTGCACGTAGTTGAAGTCCTTGCGCAGGTCGCGAACCAGGGTCTTGGTGAGGGTGGCGCCTTCGGTCACGTCGGCGGCTTTCACGCTGTAGATGCGTTTGACTTCGGCGTTGATGGCCTGGCCTTCGCCACCACCCTTGTCGCGTTCGAGCAGCAGCAGGCGGCCGTCTTCGGTGAGCTGGATTTCGGACAAGCCCATCCAGAATTTTTTGGCGTCCTTGCTGTGCTGCTCCAGCGGGTAGAGCGCCGTGGTCCAGGTGTTGGTGGGAAGGTGCAGCTTCAGGATGGCGGCCTGGGGTTTGTTCAGGTCAAAGCCGCGCTGCACCGCCATGTAGAGCGTCTGGCCATCGGCGCTGGCGGTCACTCCCTCGTAGCCGGTGCTGGTCTTGGGGCTGGCGAACTTCGCCTGCACGCTGGCGGGCAGCTTCACGCGCTGCTGCACCACGCCGGCCATGTTCACTTTGATGAGCTCGTTGTCGGCGACGGCCTTGCCTTCCGAGGCGATCCAGAAGCCGTCGGCCACCCTGGCGATGCCTTCGGGGTCCACCTTCAATGCTTTGCCGTCGGCCTCGGTGAGCAGGGTCACCTGGTCCAGCGTCAAACGTCCCTGCGCCGCATCCGAGGGATCGATGCGGAAGATGCGCGACTGGCCGAAGGCGTTGTCGGGTACGGCGTAGAGGTGTGTGCCGTCGGTGCTCAGGCCCGAGAGCGCACCCCAGGGCAGGCGCGTGTCCTTCGCCACCAGTTGGGGCTCGGTTGCGCCGGCTGGCACGCCCAGCGCATGGAAGCGGTAGATGTTGAGCGAATTTTCTTTTTCGTTGGCGGTCACGAACAGCTGCTGGCCGTCCTGGCGCTTCGTCACCGTGGTCAGGCCCTCGGGCGACATGCCGGTGGGCAGCAGTTGCACGAAGCGCGGCTGCTTCGGGTCGTCCACTCGGTAGACCTCGACGAAAGAACCCCGCTCCGAACCGACCAGCAGGTAGGGCTTGCCGCCGAAGCGGCCGGTCGTCACGGCTTCCATCTCCACGCCCTTGGACGCCGAGCGCCCGTCCGGGTAGTGGCCATGCAACAGCGCGTTCACTTCGGTGCGGTCACCGGTTTCGTAGACCACCTCGCCGCGGGTGTTCATCAGCGTGAAGCCGCGGCCGCCGGGCATCACACCGTTCTTGTCTTTCTTGCCGTCGCCTTCGTTGGCGGTGGCGAACACGCCCGGTGCCACCCAGGCCACCGCGTCGGCCTCGCGGCGCGCGGTGAAGCTGTCCTTGAACGCGACTTCCTTGTCCTTCTTCAGGTCGGCGTTGCCGTTGCGGGCCACGGTGCCGGTGGAGAACACGCGCTCCAGGCGCGCACGCGTTGGATGGCTCAGGTCGATGAGTGCGACCGCGTTGTTCTCCTGCAGCGAGACCACGGCTTTGCGGGCGCGCGCGTCGATGGACACGAACTCCGGCTGCGGGTCGTTCGGGTAGACGGTGCCGGGCACGGTCTGCAGCGCCTGCACCAGTTCGATCGACTGCACGCCGCTGCTGGCACCGCCATACAGGTCCTGCAGACCCACCACGTCGATGCGGCCGGGGCGCTGGCCACCCAGCGTGGCGTCGCCCTCGGCGTCGGTTTCTTCGTCTTCGATCGCCACCACGGCGCGCAGCGTGCGGCCCTGGCCCGTCAGCGCCAGCGAATCCGGGCCGATGCCCACGGTGATGTCCTTGACGTGTTTCACGGCAGCGGGCTGGCGGATGTCGTACACGCGCACCAGGCCGCGGCGGGCGTTGGCCGCGTCGTCGCCCAGACGCACGGCGACCACGGCATAGCGGCCATCGGGGCTGATGGCCACCGAGGTCGGTTCGCCCAGGCCCATCAGCTGCACGTTCACACGCGGCAGCAGCACCGGCTGTTCGGGCTTGGAGATGTCCACCATGCCCAGCACACCCGCGTCGGCGCTGGTGTAGACCAGGGTCATGCCGTCGGGCGTGGCGGCCACGATCTCGGCCACGCCGTCGACGGGCAGGTGGTGGACCATGGCGAAGCGGCCGGACGAGGGAGCCGCCGGCGCTGCCTGGGCCAGTGAGGTGAAAGCGAAAGAAGCGGCCAGCGCCGCGGTGAGGGTGCAGAGGCGAAGTGTGTTCATGCGAAGGGTGGAAGTCGTGGGAAAAACCCCACGAGCCTAGGGGTCGCATGTGTCATGGCCGTGACCACCGGCCGCCCAAAACAAAGCCCCTGCCGGCGAATGCGGGCAGGGGCTTGTGGGCTTGTGTGGTCTGTCCGCGGTGCAACCCGCGGGGATTCAGGCGGCCTGGGGCAAGGCTTTCGGGGTCTGCGCCTGTTGCTGGCTCAACTGCATCGACAGGTCCAGCAGCACGGCCTTGCTGGTGTAGTAACGGTCCAGACGCCACTCGGCCATGATCTCCATGGCGAGGTTGAAGTCGTCGTAGTCCAGCCGGTACAGGTCCGACAGCAGGAACGGTACTTCCGATTCCAGCGCCAGCACCAGCCGGGACAGGATCTCTGCCTTCGGTTTGCCAGCGTGGTTCTCGATCAGCTTGCGGGCTTTTTTCAGGGCAATCATGGGACCTCGCTCTCTCTCAACGGTTTGTGAATCGGCTGGCATACCAAAGGCCTCAGGGTATGCCCTAGTGGCCGAGCATACCGGCGAGGGCCCCGTGTTTGATGACAGAAATATGACGTTGGTGTGAAAGCCCGTCTCCATGAGCGGTGCCCGGTGCGTGGACATGACCGGCGGTCTTCGTCAGGCGGCGTGCTTCGCGAGAAACCTCCGCAGGTCGCAGAAATCGTCCATGCGCTCGGTCAGCGTGGCGTGGTCCCAGTCCCACCAGGCGGTGGATTCGATGGCGGCCGCGATGGCGGCCGGGAAGCGCTGCCGGATGACCTTGGCCGGTGCCCCGGCCACGATGGCGTAGGCCGGCACGTCTTTGGTGACCACGGTGTTGCTGCCGATCACCGCACCGTTGCCGATGCGCACACCCGGCATGATCACCGCGCCGTGACCGATCCAGGTGTCGTGGCCGATGTGCACGCGCTGACGGCGGCGCCATTCGAAGAAGCTCGCGTCGTCCTCGGGCGCCATGCCGTACTTGAAGCGGCGGTAGGTGAAGTGGTGCAGGGTCGGGCGCTCCATGGGGTGAAAGCCCGGGTTGATGCGCACCATGGACGCGATGTTGCTGAACTTGCCGATGTCGGCCGACATGATGTCGCAGCCACGGTCCATGTACGAATAGTCGTCGAGCAGGCTGTCGGCCAGGCGCGCATGGTCGCCGACATCGGTGTAGCGGCCGAAGCGGCAGTCCTTGATGGCCGCGGTGGGGGCGATGCTGGGCGCCTCTGACAGCTTGCGGGGGGCCTCGACGTTGAAAGACGGTATGTGGGTGTAGTTCATGGAATTGCCTTCGCCCTGTGGGCTGCGGTGCGAGCTGGCTTGGGAACGGCCCGGCGCTGCGCTCATGCAGGCCATCCGGGCAGGGTTTGGAGGTGGTTCAGCAGCTGGTGCCCGGCGTCGTCGAGCGCGCCGTCGTTGAGCACCTGCAGGGCGTGCGGCAGCTGGACGGTCTGCGTGCGCTGGATGCGCGCTTCCACCTCGGCCACGCTTTCGCGGCCCCGCCCCAGCAGGCGCTGGCGCAGGGTGTCCGGGCTGGCGGTGATGTGCACCACGGTGAGCCCGGGGAAGCGGCTGCGGGTGGGGTCGAGGTGGGCGCGCGATCCGTTGACCAGCACCCAGCCGCCGTGTTCGATGGGTGCCAGCTCGCTGTTGCGCACGCCGTAGTGCAGGCCGTTGGCCTGCCAGGCGAGCGCAAAGGCGCCGCGCTCGCGCAGCGCGAGGAACTGTGGCGGGTCCACCGCCTCGTGCACCTCGTCACCGGCGCGGGCCGGCCGCGTGATCGTGCGACGGGCCCAGTGGATCGCCGGGCTGTGCGGCAGGTGCTGGCGCAGCCAGGCGAGCACGCTGTCCTTGCCGGCGCCAGACGGCCCGACCACGTACACCAGGCGCCGGCTCACTGGAATACCTCCGCCCTGCGGGCTGCGGTGCGAACCGGCTTGGGAACGGCCCGGCGCCGGCTCATGCTTTAAACCCCATGCGATCGAGCAGTACAAAATCCGCGCCCGGCGCGGGTTCGGCGTACAGCGCAAGGCTGTCGAAACGGCAGGCGGGCAAGCCCTCGAAAGTGTCCCGCGCGGCGCGTTCGAGCCGCTGCACGGTATTCAGCGCCACGCCGTTCAGATCGCCGGTCAGCGAGAGGTGGAAACGGTAGCGGTCGAGCACGTAGGGGTAGCCCCAGCGCACCAGCAGCGCGTCTTCCTGGATCGACAGCGCGCCCTTGCGGCGACGGCGTGCCAGCTCGTCCGACGACAGCGGCGCCGCCAGCGTTTGCAGGCCGGTGACGCAGGCGCGAGCCACGGCGTTGATGGCGTCCGTGTCGCCGTCGGCGCACAAGGCTAGAAAGCCGCCCAGCCGGCGCACGCGCAGCGGGGGCAGATCAAAAGGGCTGAACGTCGCGGCCAGCGTCTGCAGGGCGCTGCGCAGACCGTCCAGGCCCACACCCTCGTCGAGCGAAAAAGGCGCCTTCAGCGTGGCGTGCCAGCCGTAGCGCCGCGGATCGGCGGTCAGTTGCCGTTGTTGTTCGGGCGTGATGCCGTCGATGGTGGGCTGGGGCAGCGCGTCATTCGTGGCCGCACAACGGCCGAGCCAGCGGCTGCCCGCGGCCCACCAGGCCGAGTCTGTCGCGGGCGCAAAGTAGACCGCGAAGCGGTGGGCGTTGCTGAGGTCAACGGTCATCGTGGGTCACCGTGAGCTTGACGCGGTCGCCCGCGAACCATGTGCTGGCGAATTCGATCGGCACGCCCGCGCCGTCGACGTTCACGCTGGTCACGAACAACACCGGCCGGTTGACCGGTTGCTTGAGCAAGGCCGCGACTTCCGGGCCCGGCAGTTGCGCCGTGATGCGGCTCTCTTTCCGGGTGTAGTCGGTCACGCCGTGGGCGGTGAAGGCGTCGGTGATGGAGCCGGTCTCTCGCAACACCGCTTCCAGCCGCTCGAAGCGGGGCAGGGGGAACACGCGGTCGCTCACGTGCAGCGGCTGGCCAGCGCCCACCCCCAGCACCTGCAGACGCAACACAGGGCTGCGCGCGGGCAGCTGCAGGGCCTGCGCCATCGCGGCGGTGGCGCGGGTGCGCTGGGCGTCCTGCACCTCGAAACGCCCTTGCAGACCGGCTTGCGCCATGTTTTGCCGGTGGCGCGTGCGCTTGCCAATGATCAGGTCGACCGCAAAGTCTTCGACGTAGGTGCCGCTGCCCTGCGTGATGCGCACCAGCCCCTTCTGGCACATGCTGGCCAGCGAGCGGCGGATGGTGTGGCGGTTGACGCCGTACTGCTCGGCGAGCACGTGCTCCGAGGGCAGGCGCTGGCCCGGCTCGTACACACCGCGTGCTATGGCTTCGGCGAGTTCATTGGCAATGCGCGCCCAGAAGCTCTGGCTTTCGCGGGGCGCGTCCGGGAGGGTGTTTGTGAGGGTCAGAAGTTTTGTCATGAAAGGGACATTTGGTGGCTCTACGCTCGGGGCCTGGATTCAATTTGTCTAGACGTCTTAAAAGGTACCACGGACATGTTTCATGCATTTGACAGTTCGGCGCCGAACCGGCCGAAATCTCCGCTGACCCGGCCCGACTGGATGGCCCTGCTGGCGCGCGCACCGATGCCGGTGCTCGAAGCCGCGCTCGCGCCCCACAGCTCGGCAGCGCCGCGCTGGCTGCGCGCCCCCGAGACCGGGCTCATGATGGTGCAGGGCCGCGCGGGCGGTACCGGCGAGCGTTTCAACCTCGGCGAGGTCACCGTGACCCGCTGCGCGCTGCGCCTGCCCGGCGCCACCCAGCAGGCCCCGGTGGGTGTGGCCTATGTGATGGGCCGATCGCACCGGCACGCACAGCTCGCGGCGCTGGCCGATGCCCTGTTGCAGGACCCCGACCAACAACTGGTGCTGGAGGCGCAGCTGCTGCAGCCGGTGCGCGAGCACCTCGCGCATCAGCAGGTGCAGCGCCAGCAGCGCGTGCAGAGCACCAAGGTGGAGTTCTTCACCGTGGCGCGCGAGTCGGGCGGTGCCGATGACGAAGAGGAGGGCGCTTGATGTCACACGATCTGTCTTCGGTGGGGGCCGGTTTTTCCCACGAGGCCTTCGGCAGCCAGGCGGTGTTCCGCTCGGCCCTGCAGGCGCTGTCGCACCCAGGCCGTTGCATCCCGGTGGAACACCATGCCGAGCTGCCCCGCCACGGCAACGCCGCCGCGGCGGTGTTCCTGCTCGCCATGCTCGACGCCGACTGTGGCCTCTGGCTGTCGCCCTCGCTGCGCGACAGCGACGCCGCCATGTGGCTGCGCTTTCACACCGGCTGCCAGCAGGTGGAGCACGCCGCGATGGCCCAGTTCGTCTGGGTGGGCGCTGGCGATTCGCTGCCCGTGCTGCAGAGCCTGCGCCAGGGCAGCGACGAATGCCCCGACCAGTCGGCCACCTGTGTGGTCGATGTGGGTTCCCTGTCCGCCGGTGCCGATGCAGATGCCGATGCGCAGCACTGGACGCTCAGCGGCCCCGGCATCCGCGACCAGGCGCTGCTCGGCGTGACCGGCCTGCCCGGTGACTTTGCCGCGCAATGGGCGCTCAACCACGGCGGCTTCCCGCGCGGTGTCGACCTGTTCCTCGCCACCCACGACCAGCTCGTGGGCCTGCCGCGCACCACGCGCATCCACACCCACACCGCTCTGGAGGCCTGAGCATGTACGTTGCCGTCAAGGGCGGAGAAACCGCCATCCTCAACAGCTACCGCCTGCTGGCCGACCAGCGCCGGGGCGACCCGACCCAGCCAGAGCTGGGTGTGGCGCAGATCCGCGAGCAGCTCAAGCTGGCGGTGGACCGCGTCATGACCGAAGGTTCGGTGTACGACCCCGAGCTCGCCGCCCTGGCCATCAAGCAGGCCTCGGGCGATCTGGTCGAAGCCATCTTCCTGCTGCGCGCCTACCGCGCCACGCTGCCGCGCCTGGGCACCACCTGCGCGCTCGACACCGCGCGCATGGCGCTGGAGCGCCGCATCTCGGCCACCTTCAAGGACCTGCCCGGTGGCCAGGTGCTCGGCCCCACCTACGACTACACCCAGCGCCTGCTCGACTTCACCCTGCTGGCCAGTGGCGCGCCGGTGGTATCGGGTGACGCGGTCGCTGCGGGCAGTGCCCAGCCCGAGGCCACGCCGCGCGTGGTGGACCTGCTCAACCAGGAAGGCCTGATCGAAACCCGCCCGGTGCCGCCGGGCGACCCGGCACCGGTGGACCTGACGCGCGAGCCGCTGCGCTTCCCGGCCGACCGCGCCACGCGGCTGCAGAACCTCGCGCGCGGCGATGAGGGCTTTCTGCTCGCCATGGCCTATTCGACCCAGCGCGGGTATGCGAACTCGCACCCCTTCGTTGGCGAAATCCGCCTCGGGCAGGTGGCGGTGGAAATCGTTCCCGAGGAGCTGGGCTTTGTCATTTCCATCGGCGACATGGAGCTGACCGAGTGCGAGATGGTCAACCAGTTCGCCGGCAGCAAGACCGAGCCACCGCAGTTCACGCGCGGCTACGGCCTGGCCTTCGGCCACAGCGAGCGCAAGGCCATGGCCATGAGCCTGGTGGACCGCGCCCTGCGCGCCGACGAACTCGGCGAAGCCGTGTTGTCGCCGGCCCAGATGCCCGAGTTCGTGCTCGCGCACAGCGACAGCCTGGAGGCCTCGGGCTTTGTGCAGCACCTGAAGCTGCCGCACTACGTGGACTTCCAGGCCGAGCTGGAGCTGGTGCGCAAGATGCGCGCCGTGGCCGCCACCCACCACACCCCCACCGAAGAGGCCGCCGCATGAACGCACCCTACGAAGCCGTGGCGCTGGAGCGCCTGCCCGAGCCGTCCGTCGAACGCGCGGCCGAGGTCAACTTCGCCTACCTCGACGAGCGCACCAAGCGCATGATCCGCCGCGCTATCCTGAAGGCCGTGGCCATTCCCGGCTACCAGGTACCGTTCGGCTCGCGCGAGATGCCGCTGCCGTACGGCTGGGGCACCGGTGGCATCCAGGTCACCGCCTCGGTGATCGGGCCGGACGACACCCTGAAGGTCATCGACCAGGGCTCGGACGACACCGTCAACGCGGTCAACATCCGGCGCTTCTTCCAGCGCACCACCGGCGTGGCCACCACCACGCGCACCGTGGAGGCGACCCTGATCCAGACGCGCCACCGCATTCCCGAGATCCCGCTGGTCGAAGGCCAGGTGCTGGTCTACCAGGTGCCGATGCCCGAGCCCATGCAGCGACTGGAGCCGCGCGAGACCGAAACCCGCACCCTGCACGGCCTGGCCGAATACGGCCTCATGCACGTGAAGCTCTACGAAGACATCGCGCGCTACGGCCACATCGCCACCACCTACGACTACCCCGTGCTGGTCAACGGCCGCTACGTGATGGCGCCGTCGCCGATCCCGAAGTTCGACAACCCCAAGATGCACATGAACCCCGCCCTGCAGCTCTTTGGCGCCGGGCGCGAGAAGCGCATCTACGCCGTGCCGCCCTACACCTCGGTGGAAAGCCTGGGCTTCGAGGACCACCCGTTTGAAGTGCAGCGCTGGGACGCCGCCTGCGCCCTGTGCGGCGCCACCGATTCTTTCCTCGACGAGGTGATCACCGACGACGCCGGCGCGCGCATGCACGTGTGCTCGGACTCGGACTATTGCCAGTCGCGGCAGCCGGCTGCTGGGGAAGAGGCATGAGCCTGATCATCCGCGAAGCCACCGAGGCCGATCTGCCCGGCGTGCTGGCGCTTTACGGGCAGTCGGGGCTGGACAACGACGCCGTGCTCACCGTGGCACAGGCGCGCGAGGTGTTCCAGCAGTTTGCGCGTTACCCCAGCTACCGGCTTTTCGTCGCCTGCGAGCCCGCGTTTCCCGACAGCGTGATCGCCACCTACGCCTTGCTGGTGATGCACAACCTGGCGCACTGCGGTGCCCCCTCGGCCATCGCCGAAGACGTGGTCGTGCACCCGCAACGCCAGGGCAAGGGCATCGGTCGCCAGCTGATGGCGCACGCCATCGAACAGGCGCGCGAAGCCGGTTGCTACAAGCTGGCCCTGTCGTCGAACGCCAAACGCCAGGCCGCACACGCCTTCTACGAATCCCTCGGCTTCCAGCGCCACGGCCTGAGTTTTGTGATTGAGACTTGAAATGAACACCCCTTTGTCTTCTTCAACGCCCTTGCTGCGCGTGCGCGGCGTGGCCAAGCGCTATGGCGACCGTGTCGCGCTGCACGACGCGTCCTTCGATCTCTGGCCGGGCGAGGTGCTGGCCGTGGTGGGCGAGTCCGGTTCGGGCAAGACCACCCTGCTCAACGCCATCGCCGCGCGCACCATGCCCGACGCCGGCAGCGTCGAGTTCCTCGGCCGCGACGGCCTGCTGCAGGACGTGCATGGCATGTCTCAGGCGCAGCAGCGCCTGCTGGCGCGCACCGACTGGGGCTTCGTGCACCAGAACGCCGCCGACGGCCTGCGCATGGACGTGTCGGCCGGTGCCAACGTGGGCGAGCGCCTGATGGGCCTGGGCGAGCGCCATTACGGGCGGCTGCGCTGCACGGCAGAAGAATGGCTGCAGCGCGTCGAGATCGACCCGATCCGCATCGACGACGCGCCGCGCACTTTCTCCGGCGGCATGCGCCAGCGCCTGCAGATCGCGCGCAACCTGGTCACGCAGCCGCGCCTGATCTTCATGGACGAGCCCACCTCGGGGCTGGACGTGTCGGTGCAGGCCCGCCTGCTCGACCTGATGCGCCAGCTCACGCGCCAGATGCACCTCGCCGCGATCATCGTCACGCACGATCTCGCCGTGGCCCGCCTGCTGGCCCACCGCATGATGGTGATGCAGCGCGGCCGCGTGGTCGAAGCCGGCCTCACCGACCAGGTGCTCGACGATCCCCAGCACCCCTACACCCAGCTCCTCGTCTCTTCGGTACTGCAACCATGAACCCACCCCTGCTTCAGATGAAAGGGGTGGCCAAGCGCTTCACCCTGCACCACCAGAACGGCGCCGAACTCTCGGTGCTGCACAACGTCGATCTGGAGGTGCGCCCCGGCGAATGCCTGGTGCTCGACGGCCCGTCCGGCATGGGCAAGAGCACGCTGCTCAAGCTCATCTACGCCAACTACCGCGCCACCGAAGGCCGCATCACCGTGGCGCCTCCGGGCAGCGCGCCGGTGGAGGTGACCGAGGCCTCGCCGCGCGAGCTGGTGCGGCTGCGCCGCGAGAGCATTGGCTACGTGAGCCAGTTCCTGCGCGTGATTCCCCGCGTGTCGGCGCTCGATGTGGTGGCTGAAGCGCTGGTGGAAGACAGCGGCGACGACCCGGCGGCGCTGGAGGCCGCGCGCGAACAGGCGCGCGCCTGGCTCACCCGGCTGCGCATCCCTGAGCGCCTGTGGGCCTTGCCGCCGGCCACGTTTTCCGGCGGCGAGCAGCAGCGCGTGAACATCGCACGCAACATGATCAAGCCGCGGCCGCTGATGCTGCTGGACGAACCCACCGCCTCGCTCGACGCGGCCAACACCCGCACCGTGATCGAGTTGATTCAGGAGGCCGCCGCGCGCGGCGCGGCGCTGGTCGGCATCTTTCACGACGCCCATGTGGGCGATGCCGTGGCCACGCGGCGCATCAACGTCGGTGATTTCAGGAGAGCTGCATGAACCACGCCGTGAACCCGCCCATCGTGTTCAAGAACGCGCGCATGGTGCTGCCCGACGAGGTGCAGACCGGCAGCCTGTCGGTGGAGGCCGGGCGCATCGCCGGCTTCGGCGCGAGCAACAGTTCGCTGCCGCAGGCCATCGACCTGGAGGGTGACTACCTCATGCCCGGCTTCATCGAGGTGCACACCGACAACTTCGAGCGCCACCTGATGCCGCGCCCCAAGGTGCAGTGGGCCGAGATGCCCGCGCTGCTGGCGCACGACGCCGAGATCGCTGCCGCGGGCATCACCACCGTCTTTGACGCGCTGGGCGTGGGCGATGCCGACCACGAGAGCCTGCGCGGCACCGCCTGGGACGCGGTGCTGCAGACGCTGGACGCCTGCACGACTGAGAACGTGCTGCGCGCCGACCACCACCTGCATGTGCGCTGCGAACTGCCGGCGCACAACACCATCGACCTGTTCCAGCCCTTCCACGGCCATGAACGCCTGTCGCTGATCTCGCTGATGGACCACACGCCGGGTCAGCGCCAGTGGGAAAACCTGGAACACGCCCGCATCTACTACACCGGCAAGAAGGGCTGGAGCCAGGAAAAGTTCGAGCACCAGGTGGCGCACGCCGAGCGCCTGCAGGCCCAGTATGCCGAGCCGCACCGCGACTACTTTGTGGACTACTGCCGCGAACACGGCATCGCGCTGGCCAGCCACGACGACACCACCGTCGCCCATGTGGAGCAGGCCCATGCCGAAGGTGCCAGCATGTCCGAGTTCCCCACCACGCTGGCGGCCGCCCAGGCCGCGCGCGAGCGCGGTCTGCTGACCGTGATGGGCGGTCCCAACGTGGTGCGCGGCGGCTCGCATTCGGGCAACGTCGCAGCGGCCGATCTGGCGCGCCACGGCCTGCTTGACATCCTCTCCAGCGACTACGTGCCGGGCAGCCTGCTCAGCGCCGTGCTGCGGCTGGTGGCCGACGAAATCCTGAGCCTGCCTGAGGCCGTGGCCATCGTCAGCCGCAACCCGGCCCGCGCCACCGGCCTGCACGACCGCGGCGCCATCGAGCCCGGCTTGCGCGCCGATCTGGTCCAGGTGCGTGTGGTGAACATGCCCAACGGGTTGCGCCACGGCGTGGTGCGCGCGGTCTGGCGCGAAGGCATGCGCGTTTTATGACCCCCCGCGCCGCCTGCGGCGTCACCCCCCCAGGGGGCAACACCAGCGGCCCGGCAAAGCCGGTTCCACGGTGTTCTGGGTTGAGACATCGCGCTCGGCGAGCGTGCCTTCAAGCCCAGGATGCGGTGGAACCGGCTTTGCCGGGCCACTCGCATCGCCCCCTGGGGGGTGACGCCGAAGGCGGCGCGGGGGTGGGGTAAGTGACGCGGAGCGGGGGGTGTCTTTCAATCTTCCGCCAACCGTCAAACGACTGTCACAGAGAAAAACCACACTCAGCGTGTCTAGACGACTTTGGAGCCCACCCATGACAACCGCCCTGCGCATTCACAAGCTGAACAAACACTTCGCCAACGGCAAACACGCCCTGCGCGACATCAACCTGGAGATCCGCCAGGGTGAGATGGTGGCGCTGATCGGCGCCTCAGGCTCCGGCAAGTCCACGCTGCTGCGCCATGTGGCGGGCCTGGTGGTGGCCGACGCGGGCGAAGGCTCGCTGATCGAGATCGACGGCTGCTGTGTGCAGCAGGGTGGCCGGGTGCACCGCGACATCCGCAAGGTGCGCTCGCAGATCGGTTTCGTGTTCCAGCAGTTCAATCTGGTGGACCGCCTGCCGGTGATGGCCAACGTGCTGGTCGGTCGCCTGCACCGCATGCCGCTGTGGCGCAGTCTGACCCGCTGGTTCAACGCCCAGGAGCGGGCGATGGCCATCGAAGCCCTGGCCCGCGTGGGCATCGCCGAATGCCACGCCCAGCGCGCATCCACGCTCTCGGGCGGCCAGCAGCAGCGCGCAGCCATCGCCCGCACGCTGGTGCAGGGCGCCAAGGTGGTGCTGGCCGACGAACCCATCGCCTCGCTCGATCCCGAATCCTCGCGCAAGGTCATGGAGATCCTCACGCGCATCAACCGCGAAGACGGATCCACCGTGGTGGTGTCGCTGCACCAGGTGGACATGGCCCTGAAGTACTGCCCGCGCGTGATCGCGCTGCACCAGGGCCAGGTGGTCTTTGATGGTGCCGCGTCGGCGCTCACCCCGGCCCTCTTGCGCGAGCTCTACGGCATGCAGGCCGACGAAATGCTGATGGGTGAGCCCCAGGCCCACGCACCGATTCCCTTGACCACGGCGCCCGAGCGCCACTGGCCGACGCCCCTGGCGCAAGCGGCCTGAGAGCCGCGTTTCTTCCCCAAGTTCTCCTCCCGCCTTTCCCTGTTCCCCACCCTTCCTGACGGAGTCTTTCATGCTCAAGAAAACCCTGGCCGGCCTCGCGCTCGGCCTCACCCTCACCGGCGCCCTGGCGCAGGACATCAACTTCGGCATCATCTCGACCGAGTCGTCGCAGAACCTCAAGGCCGACTGGCAGCCGCTGCTCGACGACATGGCCAAACAGACCGGCTTCAAGGTCAATGCCTTCTTCGCGCCCGACTACGCGGGCGTGATCGAAGCCATGCGTTTCAACAAGGTGCACGTGGCCTGGTTCGGCAACAAGTCGGCCATCGAGGCCGTGGACCGCGCCAGCGGTGAGGTGTTCGCCCAGATGGTCAACGCCGACGGTACCGAGGGCTACTACTCGCACCTCATCGTGCACAAGGACAGCCCGATCAAGTCGCTGGACGATGTGCTCAAGAACGGCAAGAGCTACAGCTTCGGCAACGGCGACCCGAACTCCACTTCCGGTTATGTCGTGCCCAGCTTCTACGTGTTCGCCAAGAACAAGATCGATGCACGCACGCACTTCAAGATCGTGCGTTCCGCCAACCACGAAACCAACGCCCTGGCCGTGGCCAACCAGCAGGTCGACGTGGCCACCAACAACAGCGAGAGCCTGACCAAGGTCGAGCTGAACCAGCCCGAGAAGCGCAAGAACATTCGCGTGATCTGGACTTCTCCGCTGATCGCCTCGGACCCGCTGGTCATGCGCAAGGACCTGCCTGAAGCCACCAAAGCCAAGATCAAGAGCTTCCTTTTCAACTACGCAAAGACCGATGCGCGTGAAAAAGAAGTGGTGATGAAGCTCTCCAAGCTCTCGGGCTTCAAGCCTTCGTCCAACGCCCAGCTGCTGCCGATCCGCCAGCTGGACCTGTTCGGCAAGCGCAACAAGATCGAGTCCGACACCGCGCTGAGCGAGTCCGACAAGATGGCCAAGCTGGCCGAGATCGACAAGCTGCTGGCCGCACTGAACTGATCGTTCTCTTCAGCGTTCTCTCCCTGATGCTGTCCCCCCGGACCGTTCGCGGCGCTTTGCTGCGGGCGGTCCGCACGTGAGACGCACCCCCGATTTCCCATATCCCGCCCACCACGATGTCCACCACGCTCAATGTCCACCGCCTGACGCCGGCCGTGGTGCCCGCTCCCAAACGCAGCCTGACCTGGTACCTGTCCTGGGCCGCGCTCTTGCTGCTGCTGGCGGGCTCGTGGACCGGCGCCGACATGCGCCCGCTCGACCTGATCCGCGACTCGGGCAACATGGCCACCTACGCGGCCGACTTTTTCCCACCCGACTTTTCGCAGTGGAAGCTGTACCTGAGCGAGATCATCGTCACGCTGCAGATCGCGCTCTGGGGCACGGCGCTGGCCGTGCTCACCGCCATCCCGCTGGGCCTGCTGGCCTCCAGCAACATCACGCCCTGGTGGGTGCACCAGCCGGTGCGCCGCCTGATGGACGCGTTCCGCGCCATCAACGAAATGGTGTTCGCCATGCTGTTCGTGGTGGCGGTCGGCCTCGGGCCTTTCGCGGGTGTGCTGGCGCTGTGGATCCACACCGCGGGCGTGCTGGCCAAGCTGTTCTCCGAAGCGGTGGAAGCCATCGACCCGCAGCCTGTGGAGGGCATCCGTTCCACCGGTGCGAGCGCGCTGCACGAGATCGTCTACGGTGTGATCCCGCAGGTCATGCCATTGTGGATTTCCTACATGCTGTACCGCTTCGAGTCCAACGTGCGCTCGGCCTCGGTGGTGGGCATGGTGGGCGCGGGCGGCATCGGCGTCGTGCTGTGGGAAATCATCCGCGGCTTCCAGTACGCAGAGACCTGCGCCGTGATGCTGATGATCATCGTGACGGTGAGCGTGATCGACGTCATTTCCTCACGCATCCGCAAAGTCTTGATTTGATGGCCCACCCCTGCCGCGCTGCGCGCGACCCCCTCAAGGGGGCGATGCGAGAGGCCCGGCGAAGCCGGTTCCTCCGCATCCTGGGGTGAGGCACTTCGCTCCGGAGCTGCTCCTGGCTGCAGCTTCGTACGTTGCGGGTCCATCCGCAGCGTGGTGGCTTCATGGAATGATCCGGTCAGCTTAGAGTCTTCACCATGCTGATCTCGACCCGCACTTCGGTGGTCGCCCGCCTGGGCACCGCACAGACCCTGGCCTGGGCCTCGTCGTACTACCTGCCGGCCATGCTGGCCACGGCTATGGCCGCGGACCTCGGCGTTTCCGTGACCACGGTTTTTGCCGCCTTTTCGTTTGCGCTCATCGTCTCGGCGGTGTTTGGCCGCTGGGCGGGACAGTTGATCGACCACCACGGTGGCCGCCCGGTGCTGATTGGCACCAACCTGCTGTTCGCCGCGGGGCTGCTGGCCCTGTCACTGGCGCAAGGGCCGGTGCTGCTGTTTCTGGCCTGGGGCCTGATCGGCGTGGCGATGGCGGCGGGCCTCTACGACGCCGCCTTCGCGACCCTGGTGCGCCTCTACGGCCACGACGCGCGCAGCACCATCACCGGCATCACCCTGATCGCCGGTTTTGCCAGCACCGTTGGCTGGCCGCTGACGGCATGGCTGGAGCTCGAATTCGGCTGGCGCGGTGCCTGCCTGTGCTGGGCAGGCCTTCACCTGTTGCTGGGTCTGCCGCTCAACGCGTCTTTGCCGCGCAGCACAGCAGCGCCCGGCGTGAGCCCGGTGCCGGCGGCGGTGTCACCCACCGACGCTCCAGCACCGGCAGCGGCGCCGGGCGCCACGTTCTGGCCCACGGTCCTGCTGTCGCTGGTCTTTGCCGTCACCTGGTTCACCAGCACCGCGATGGCGGCCCACCTGCCCAGCCTGCTGCAAGCCCACGGGCTGACACTGGCCGCCGCGCTGGCCCTGGCGGCCCTGGTGGGGCCGGCCCAGGTGGCGGCCCGGCTGCTGGAGTTCGGCTTCCTGCGCAAGGTGCACCCCTTGCTGTCGGCCCAGCTGGCGACGGCCGCGCACCCGCTGGGCGCTGTGTTGCTGATGGTGGTGGGTGGTCCGGCGGCGCTGCTGTTCACGGTCCTGCACGGCGCGGGCAACGGCATCCTCACCATCGCCAAGGGCACGCTGCCACTGGTGATCTTCGGGCCGAAGGGTTACGGGGCGCGACAGGGCTTGCTGATGGTGCCCGCGCGGGTGGCGCAGGCTTTTGCGCCGCTGGTCTTTGGCCTGGCGATCGATCGGCTCGGGGGCAGTGCGCTCTGGGTGTCCACCGGGGTGGGCCTAGTCGGCCTGGCTGCGCTGGTGTGGCTGCAGCGCAGTGGCTCGGTGGTGCGGTGAAGCCTCGCGTGCCAAGGCGTGTGCGCTCAGGCCGCAGCGCTTGAGTGAAGCGGTCGGCGCTGCGCACCGACTGCCCTGCGATGCTCGCGGCCGTGGCCCGTCGCACAACTCGCTGCGTTCGCTTCGCTCTCTCCGCTCAGACAAGTGCGACGAGTCAGTTATTGAGGCGCGCTGCGCGCGCGGCCACGGCCACTGTGCTTCTCGGCGCCTCACAAGGCGCGCCACGGCCTGAGCGCACACGCCTTGGCAAACAACGTGTAGCCGCACCATCGTTGGAATAACCAATCACTTCACGCTGCGGCAGGCGCTGTCCGGTGGGGCGATGTTCCGGGGTGGCTGTGTCCGCCCGTCTGGGGCCGGGCGCGCAAGTGCGCGCTTCGTTGACTGACTCGCGGCCATTGTCTGAGCGGAGAGAGCGCAGCGAACGCAGCGAGTTTGGCCGCGCCGGCCCCAGGCGGGTGGGCGCAGCGAAGTCGGCGCAAAGCGCCGACCACCCCGGATGAGCCCCCGCCGGGCAGCGCCTGCCGCAGCCGCGAGGGGCTGCCCCTCTAGCCGCAAACAAAGTTCAGAGCGTTTCCACGGCAACCGCTTTGGACGCAGCCTGAAACCGCGGCGCCCCCTTGGCCGCAAAGGCCAGGTGACCGCCGATGACGTGCGCCGCCACGCTGGGTGGCCGCCCGGCCGGCGTGCGCACGAGCACGATGTCGGCGCGCAGGCCCACGGCGAGGCGCCCGCGATCGGCCAGGCCCGCGGCATCGGCGGCGTTGCTGGAGATCATGGCCCAGGCGCTGGCGAGATCGCAGACGCCGTCTTCGCTCAGGCGGAAGGCGGCAGGCAACATGGCCGGGTAGTAGTAGTCGGACGTGAGCACCGTGCACAGGCCGGCGCGCGCCATGACCGACGCCGACACCGCGTTGCTCATGTGACTGCCGCCGCGCACCACGTTGGGCGCGCCAAACACCACCGGGTTGCCGTACTGGCGGGCCAGCACCGCGGTCTCGCGGGTCTTGGGGAATTCCGAAATGTTGCAGCCCAGGGACTGGTAATCCGTGCGCACCTCGGGCGAGGGGTCGTCGTGCGAGGCCATGGGCACGCCGGCGGCCCGTGCGGCCGCGGCCAGGCGGCGGATGGAGGCGGGCACTTCGTCGCGCCGTGCCGCGACCCGCTCGGCCAACGCCTGCAGGTCCGCGGCGTTCAGGCCCGTGCGCTGCAGCACCGTCATGCCGTCTTTCGGGTGCCCGATCTTGCGCAAGATGTCGGCGGTGTGGTCGTTGAAGGCGAGCAGGGCGATGCGGCCCTCGGCCAGCCAGGCCAGCACCTCGTCTTCACCGTCGAGGTTGTAGGTCTCGTGGCGCAGGTGCAGGCGCGCGTCGCACGAGAGGTGGTCTTCGGCAGCGTCCATCGCCGCCATCAGGCGCACCAGCGTCTCGCGGCTGCGCAGGCCGGGTTCCCACGAAAAGGTGACGCCGTGAAAGGCGGTGGAAATGCCGTTGGCCACCAGTTGCCGGTCGGTCTCGGCCAGGGCCAGCTGCAGGTCGAAATGCACGCCTGGCCGCGGCATGATCTGGCGCTCGAAGGCGTCGCCGTGCAGGTCGATGATGCCGGGCAACACGCGCAGGCCACGGGCGTCCATCACCGGTGCGCCGTTGGCTTCGCTGCCGATCTCCACGATGACGCCGTGGTCCACCGTGATGACCACGTCATCCTGAAAACCCGAGGGCAGCAAGGCGCTGCCACCTGCGATCGCAAACCGTTCCATTGTGTTCATGCCTGGTGTCCCCGGTGATCAAAAGCCGTCCAGCGTGCCCCAGTTGTGTGACAGCTGCACGACGAAACCGCAGTGTCATGCAAGTCATGAAAAGTTCATGTCGTCTACACAACTTTGTCATCGCACGGCGTCACGCTCGTGAAGTTGTCTAAACCACTTGGAGCTGCCTCATGAACTGGACCAAACACCTCGCCACCGCCGTTGCGGTGATCGGCCTCACCGCCACGGCTTTCTCGGTCCAGGCGCAAACGCTGCGCCTGGCTGTGACCGACATCGTCGGACTGGAGAACCTGCAGCGCGAATACGCCGGCTTCCAGAAGATCCTGTCGGAAAAGTCCGGCATGAAAGTCGAGCTGTTCCCCGTGCCCAACCGCACCGCCGCGGTGGAAGCGCTCAACGCAAAGAAGATCGACCTCGTGCTGACCGGCCCGGCCGAATACGTGGTGTTCAAGAAGCGCACCGACGCCAAGCTGGTGGTGGGTTTCAGCCGCCCCGAGTACTACGGCTCGGTGGTCACGATGGTGGGCTCGGGCATCGACGGCGTGGAAGACCTCAAGGGCAAGAAGGTCGCCCTGGGTGACGTCGGTTCCACCTCGCGCCACCTCTCGCCGATCCAGGTGCTGGCCGACCTGGGCCTCAAGCCCGGGCAGGACGTGCAGATCCTGCACATCAACCGCAACGTGGCGGTCGAGGCCATGAAGCGCGGTGACGTCGCCGCCATCGGCATCAACCGCACCGATCTGCCCGGCCTGTCCAAGCGCCACCCGGATGTGGTCTTCAAGGTCATCGCGCGCGGTCGTGACCTGCCCAACGACGTGCTGCTCGCCGGCACCCACGTGCCCGACGCCGTGGTCGCCCAGATGAAGAAGGTCTTCAGCGAAAACTCCGAAGCGCTGGTTGCAGCCGTGCTGCTCGGCCCGGACGAAAACCAGAAGTTCCAGGGCATGAAGTTCATCCCCAGCATCGCCGACGCCGACTACAACTACGTGCGCAAGATGTACGCCACCATCGGCCAGGCGCAGTACGCCGCCTTCGTCGGTGATTGAGAACGGTGCCATGTCCCGCTGGCCCGAACCCGCAGCCCGGATGCTGCATGCGCCCACGCCGGTGACGTCGTTCGTCGGTTCGTCGCCCGTCATGGGCCCGGGCACGTCCGCCACTGGCAGTCCGGTCGCCGATCTGGTGGTGAGTGCGTTGGGCAAGTCCTTTGAACCGGGCACGCCGGTGCTCAGCAACGTGCACTTCCAGGTGGCGACGGGCCAGCGCGTCGCGCTCATCGGCGCCAACGGCGCAGGCAAGTCCACGCTGCTGCGCTGCTGTATGCACCTGATCCGGCCGGACGCGGGCGAGGTGCGGCTGTTCGGCACGCCGCTGGGTGGCCTCGACGCGCAGGCGCTGCGCCGGCTGCGCGCCCAGGTCGGCTTCGTGTTCCAGAAACACAATCTGGTGCCGCGCCTCTCGGCTTTGTCCAACGTGCTGCACGGCGCCTTGCCGCGCGCACCGCTGGCCCGCGCCTGGCTGCAAAGCCTGGCCCCGGCGGCGTTGCGCGAGGAGGCCATGTTGTGTCTGGAGCGTGTGGGGCTGACCCACATCGCCCTGCGCCGCGCCGACAAGCTCTCGGGTGGTCAGTCGCAGCGCGTGGCGGTGGCGCGCGCCCTGATGCAGCGGCCCCGCCTCATCGTGGCCGACGAGCCCGCGGCCAGTCTGGACCCGGTGGCCGGCGACGAGGTCATGTCGCTGTTTTCTGGCCTGGTGAAGGACGAAGGCCTGACCATGGTCTTCACCTCCCACGACCTGGTGCACGCCGTGAAATACGCCGACCGGGTCATTGCCCTGCAGCGCGGTGAGATCGTGCTCGATGCCCTGAGCCACGAGATCGACGTCGCCGAACTGAGAGCCCTGTATGCCTGAGCACACCGCTACCCCGGCCCCGCGGGTCCTGCCCGACCGCTTCGAACGCACCAGCCCGACCAGCTTCATGCTCTGGCTGATCGTGCTCGGCTTCTTCGCCTGGTCGGTCAACAAGACCGGTGTCTCGTTCAGTGACCTCTGGGGCGGCATTCCGCAGATGACACGCCTGGTGGGCGAGATGCTGCCGCCATCCACCGCGCGGCTCGAAGCCGTGGGCTGGGCGCTGCTGGAGACCTTCCAGATGGCCTTCGTGGGCACGGTGGTCGGGGTTCTGCTGAGTGTGCCGATCGCCGTGCTGGCCACGCCGCACCTCTCGCCCCATCCGCTGGTCTACCACGCAGCGCGCAACCTGATCGCCTTCTTCCGCACCGTGCCCGATCTGGTGTGGGCGCTGCTCTTCGTGGTGTCGGTGGGCCTGGGGCCGTTCGCCGGCACCCTGGCCATCGTCATCGACAAGATCGGCTTCTGTGGCCGCTTTTTTGCCGAGGCGATGGAAGAGGTGGACCGCGGGCCGCAGGAGGCGCTCTCGGCCATGGGGGCGAGCCGCCTGTCGCTGATCATGTGCGCGGTGTTCCCCGCGGCCATGCCATCGTTCATCAACACCTCGCTGTTCAGCCTGGAGAAGGCCACGCGTTCGTCGGTGGTGCTCGGGCTGGTGGGGGCGGGCGGCATCGGCATCGAGCTGAAGGTGGCGATGGACCTGTTCAACTACGACGAGGCGGCCACCATCATCCTGGCGATCTTCGCGCTGGTGGTGCTGGTGGAGCGGCTCAGCGCGCTGCTGCGCAAGAAGGTGATGTGAGTCAGCCCCCGGGCTGGCCAGACAGCCAACGCCGCACCTGGTCTGCCACCCAGCGTGGGTCGTCCAGCGGCAGGTCGTGGCCTGCGGCCGGGTGCATCAGCAGCGGGCAGTGCCAGGCGCTGGCGATGGCCTGCGAACAGCGGCTGTCCACCAGCTGATCGTGCTCGCTGGCCAGCAACAACAGAGGAACGCCGGGCGCTTCCCGGGACGCGCGGTAACGGGCCGCGGCGAGCAGCTGGCGCACGGCGTTGCCGGCGCTCACCGGGCGGTGGCGGCGCACGGCCGCCCAGTCCGGGATCACCTCGCGCAGTTGATCCGGCTGGTTGCTGGTGAGCCGCAGCACCGTCTGTTCGATGGCTTCTGCCGTACCCCCGCCCAGGGCCAGTCGAAACAAGGCCGGGTAGTTGGCGGGCCGGAGCCGGTGGTGCAGGGGGCTGAATGGCCGCATGCTGGTGTTGATGAGCACGCAGCCGTCCAGCTCGTCGGGCGCCACACGCGCCCACTCGGCCGCCACCATGGCGCCGAGCGACATGGCGAGCAGGGTCACCGGGGTCTCGATGCCGCGGCGGACGCGTTCGTCCCGGCAGGCGGCCACCATGCCGGCCACCGAGAGCGGGCTGGTCTGGCGGCGGTGTTCACCATTGCCCGGCAGGTCCAGCGTGAGGATGCGGGCGCGGGGCAGGGCCTGCTGGAAGACGGTGGTGAAACGTCCCCAGTGCGCGGCTTCGCGCGTCAGGCCCCTGAGGAAAATCCATGTGTTCATGGGAAAACCTCCTTCTTTCGCTCGCTGCACCTTGTGGCTGCGGCAGGCGCTGCCCGGCGGGGGCTCATCCGGGGTGGTCGGCGCGTTGCGCCGACTCCGCTGTGCCCACCCGTCTGGGGACGGCGCGGCCAAACTCGCTGCGTTCGCTGGCGCTCTCTCCGCTCAGACAGTGGCCGCAAGTCAGAAACGAAGCGCGCACTTGCGCGCCCGACCCCAGACGGGCGGACACAGCCACCCCGGAACATCGCCCCCACCAGACAGCGCCTGCCGCAGCAAGAGATGGATGGGTATTCCATCGATGGCGCGCCAACATCACTTCTGCCAAGGTGTGTGCGGGCAGGCCACAGCGCGCCATGTGAGGCGCCGAGAAGCGCAGTGGCCGTGGCCGCGCGCGCAGCGCGCTTCGTCATCTGACTTGTCGCACTTGTCTGAGCGGAGAGAGCGCAGCGAACGCAGCGAGTTGTGCGACGGGCCACGGCCGCGAGCATCGCAGGGAAGTCGGTGCGCAGCGCCGACCGCCTCACTGAAGCGCTGCGGCCTGAGTGCGCACGCCTTGGCTCGCGAGGTGCGACGAAATGGGCAGGAAGTTCACAACAGAAGCACATTGAGAAGGGTGGGTTTTCAATACCAGTCAGCCAGCGCATCCGCATGCCGCTGACCGCGTTGATCTGCACCAGGTGTCCACCGCATGTGGCTGCTCGCGGCGCGCGAGAGGAAGTCCAGCAGCGCCAGGTGGCGGCGCAGCACGCGCTGCTGGCGGTGGCCGATCAGCGGGTTGAAGATGCCCTTGCGCGAAAACAGCTGGCGCGGATTCTTCTTGATCCACAGCCACGAGCCCATCTCCAGCGTCAGTGGCAAAAAGGTGCGCTCCGGGTGTGCGGTGCTGGCCTGCATGTAGAGATGGTCCCAGAGGTCGCCGTGGGTCAGGTACTGCGCGCTCTGCGGTTCGATGATGTAAGGGTGGTGGCTGTGGGCCTGCTCGAAGATGGCCTTGAGCGCGTGCACCTCGGCCAGGTGGTGGATGGGCTCGCGCGTGTGGGCAAAGGGGAACCAGAGGCGGTCGCTGATGCCGAAGCCCGAGTGGCAGTCCAGCGCGATGCTGAACGGGCGGCTCAGCAGTTCGCTGTGCACCACGTCGCAGACCGCCTGGCTCTCCGCTTCCAGCGGGTCACCGAGGCGCCCGCGGTACCAGGGCAGGCCCGCGCTCAGGCGCTGACCACCGAGCATGTAGGGCACCTTTTCCCTCGCCTCGACCGGCGCGTTGCGCATCAGGTCCACGCCGCGCGGATTGGCCCGCGTCGCGGCCCACATGCCGCCGGGGTTGACGATGGGCATGAACACCAGGCGCACACCTTCCAGCAGGCGGTGCAGCGAGCTGTCCCACGACAGCCGTGTGACGATGTTCTGCAGGAACGCGATGACCACCTGGGCACCGATGCGCTCCAGACCGTGCACACCGCCGAAGTAGCCCACCGCAGGCACATCCAGGCTGGGGTTGCCCAGGGTGATGGCGTGCACGGGAAAGCTGCGGCCCGATGACAGCGTGATCCGGCACGGCTCCTGCACCTGCAGATGGGGCGCGCCCAGCTCCATGATCTTTTCAAGTGCCAGCAGCTCGGGCAGGGCGGATTCAGGCACGGTTTGGAACGGTGGTGTGGGGTGTGATGACGGTTGGATCAGCGCCGAGCATAACGCCGGGGGACCGTTTCGGCACACCGCCGCCCAACGTTGCGCACGCCTGGGGTTGACGCAAAATCGTCACATGAAAAAGCTAAGGTGGCTCGTCGGCATCACGGGTCGGCCAGAAAGGGCTTTGCATGATGAACAACGCCGGCGATCGCCGCAAGCGGGACCCGCTTCGGGCACTCAAGCTGTTGGGCGCGATCGGCTGCGGCGTGGTCGGTGGCGTTCTGGAGTTGCTGGCCCTGCAGCGCTGTCGTTTCCAGGCACGCCGCGAACGCAGCCAGTCGGCCTGGAACCGCTGAAGCGCTCGCTCCCGATGTGACAGCGCTGACCGGTGGCGGCTGCCACGCCGTTGCCACATGGGCGTCCTAGCATGGTCCGGGCGATGCGGTCCGCGTCGTGTTCACCCACCGATCACCATCTTCTTCATGAGGTACTCCATGCGTCACCTGATTCCCGTCCTGGCCCTGCTGGGTCTGACCGCCACCGCTGCGTTGGCTTCACCGGGCGAGCAGCGGCCCGGCCACCGCGCTGAAAAGCCGGCCTCCGTGGAACTGGGCGTGCGCCCGTTCTTTCTCGTCGACGACATGGCCGACAGCCGCCTGAAGCAGAGACTCCAGCAGTGCGCGCAGCGTGGCCAGTTCACCCCGCGCGATTTTTCCATCGGTCACCGGGGTGCACCGTTGCAGTTCCCCGAGCACACGGTGGAGTCGTACACCGCTGCGGCGCGCATGGGGGCCGGCATCGTCGAGTGCGACGTGACCTTCACCAAGGACAAGGAGCTGGTCTGCCGCCACGCGCAGAACGACCTGCACACCACCACCAACATCCTGGTCACGCCGCTGGCCGCCAAGTGCACCACGCCCTTCGTGCCGGCCACGCTCGACGCTGACGGCAAGGTGGTCACGCCCGCCAAGGCCGAATGCCGCACCAGCGACATCACGCTGGCCGAGTTCCGGACCTTGCGCGGCAAGATGGACGCATTCAATCCGGCGGCCCGCACGCCGCAGGAGTACCTGGGCGGCACGGCGAATTTCCGCACCGACCTGTATTCGGGCCCCACGAGCGGCACGCTGATGACCCACGCCGAGAGCATCGAACTCTTCAAGCGACTGGGCGTGAAGATGACGCCGGAACTCAAGAGCGCGAGCGTGACGATGCCTTTTGACGGCTTCACGCAGGCCGCCTACGCGCAGAAGATGATCGACGAGTACAAGCAGGCTGGCGTGTCGCCGCGCCAGGTGTTTGCGCAGTCCTTCAACATCAACGACGTGCTGTACTGGGTGCGCAACGAGGCCGCGTTCGGCAAGCAGGCTGTGTACCTGGACGACGCCAACACCGTGGCCGACCTGCCCGGCCGCAATGAGCTGGTTGACTACAAGAGCCAGGGCATCCAGATCGTGGCGCCTCCCATCTTTGCCTTGCTGAGCACCAACGCCGCGGGCGATATCGTGCCCTCGCAGTACGCGCGTGACGCGCGTGCGGCCGGGCTGGGCATCATCGCCTGGTCGCTGGAGCGTTCGGGCCTGCTGGCCGATGGCAACAACGGCTTTTATTACCAGTCGTTCGACAGTGCCATCCAGACCGAAGGCGACGTGATGCGTGTGCTCGACGTGCTGGCTCGCGACGTGAAGGTGATGGGCGTGTTCTCCGACTGGCCCGCCACCACCACCTTCTACGCGAACTGCGCCGGCCTGCGCTGATCGGCGGGGCGGGTGACCGCCCCATCCGCGGCCTCCTCACCGCTTTCCGCCAGGACCCGGGCGAGGATGTCGGGGATCTCGAACAGCGCCCGGTTCTGGATCCGGTCCACGCGGGCGCGGTACGCGTCCAGCCCATCCAGCAATTGCGCCACCGCGCTGTCCACGCCGCGGAAGCTGCCCATCACGATGCCGAGCCGCTGCTCGCGGACCCAGTCGGCGTTGTAGCGCTCCTGCGGCATGGTCCAGGCGTTGTTCACCACGATCACCGGCAGGCCCAGTTGCACCGCCTCGCTCACGCTGCCGGGCCCGGGTTTTCCGATGAAGAAGTCCGCCAGCCGCATCCAGGCGGGGATGTCGCTGCTGAACCCGATCACGACGTGCCGCGCGGTCGAAGGCTGGGCACGCAGGCGCTCGGCGAGGGCCTGGTTGTGGCCGCAGACCAGGATCAGCTGGGTGTTGCTCAGTCGCTCGGCGATGCCCAGCATGGTCTTGGAGCCGTGGCCGCCGAACAGCACCAGCCCGGTCGGGCGCTGCGGATCCAGCCCGAGGCGGCGTTGTTCCTCGGCCCGGTCGAGGGTGGCGGGTCGGTAAAACTCGGGGCGCAGGATCATGCCCGAGGAGGCGTGCACGCGGTCTTCGCTGTGGCCCAGCGCGAGGGCCTGCTGCACCGCGCGCGGTGTGCCGCAGACGAAATGCTGCGACTGGTCGCGCTCGATCCAGAAATGCGGTGGCAGGTCGGCGAGGTCGGTCAGCACGGTGACGTAGGGCACGCCGGGCAGCGCGGCGATCAGGCTTTCGTACAGGGCACGGTTGAAGTTCGGGATCAGCGAGACCACGAGGTCGGGGCGCGTGCGTTGCCAGTGGCGCCGCAGCTTGCGCACCAGGGTCGGGTGGGCGAGCCGGATCAGGCCCTGCAGGATCTTGAGTTCGTGCGCCATGCCCAGGGTCCAGCCCCGCGCGAGGCGCTGGTTGTACCAGTCCTCCGGCGCCTTGCCGGTGAGGCGCTTGAAGCGGCCCGAGGGGTCGAGCACCTCGAACAGGTTGACCAGGCGCACCTCCCAGGGGCGGCCTTGTTCGCGCAGCACGGATTGCAGGGCGAGCGCGGAGGCGCGGTGGCCGCCACCGGCGTTGAAGTAGATCAGGTCGACGGTGGTCATGGCCGACCTCCGTCGAGCCGCCTCAAGGAGGTCGAGCCCCCTTGGGGGGCAGAGAGCGTAGCGATCGTGGGGGTCATGTGTCTTCTGTGCTTGTGTAAGTGGGGGTTTGCAGCAGGGCTTCGCCCATGCGGATGCGGTGGCCGTCGTGCAGCGAGGGGTCGAGCGCCAGGCCCGGCGGGGCCAGCACCAGGATGGTGGAGCCGTGTTCGAACCAACCGAGTTCCTCGCCCTGCCGGTAACGTGCCGAACAGGGCAGCTGGTGGGGCCCGCGGTAGCGCAGATTGAGCGGCACGTCGAGCGCGCGCAGGCGCATGCTGGCCACTAGGATGGCCGCCACCGGCACGAGCACCAGCAGGCCGCCGTCGGGCCGGCGCAGCCGCAACACGGCGCGTTCGTTGCGGCAGAACAGGCGCTCCACGCGCTGGAGCGCGATCGGGTTGACGTTCCAGGTGTCGCCGCTGATGTAGGTGACGTGTTCGAGCGTGGCGTCGCAGGGCGCGTGAAAGCGGTGGTACATGCTGGAGGTGAGCCGCAGTGTCACGTAGCTGCCGCCCTGCAGCTGCCGCGCCAGCTCGCGGCCTTGCACGTTGTCGCCCAGCAGGTCGAGCAACCGGTAGGGGAAGCCCTTGGCCTGGAACAGCTGGGCGTCCGTGCCGTACTGCAAGGCCTCGATGCGGCCGCAGGCGCCGACGATGCCGTCGCTCGGGCTGGTCAGCACACCGGGTCGGCCATCGAGCGGGCGCAGGCCGGGCTTGAGTTCGCGGGTGAAGCAGTCGTGCAGGCTGTCGAAGTGGGATTGTTTGGCCTCGCTCAGGTCGAGGTCGGAAAAAGTTTTCCAGACCGCCATCGACGCATCGCGCACCCAGGGGTGGCGGATGCGGCTCCACCAGCCCATGAAGCGCGTGAGCGCGATGCGCGGCACGCGGTTGGTCAGCAGGAAATTCAGGTCTTCGTTCAGCACCAGGCGCTGAGCGGCGGCTCGCAGGTTCATACGGGTGTCATGGGGGTGAAATAGAAACGCGGGATTGCAGTCACGGAGCAGTCATCGCCATGCCCTTCATCGAATACGCACTCCCGGCCGCCGCGCTCGCGCTGGGTCTGCCCGCGCTCAAGCGCCGCCTCGACCTCTCGCGCGCCAAGCACCGCTCGCTCGCCGGCCATTCGCGCATGGCCAAGCGGTTGGCGCGCCTGCTGCCGGGCTACGCCTACGACGAGGCGCGCTTCTTCAACTGCGACGGGGTGTCCGATGAGGTCGCGCAGCTGCGGCGCGCGGCCTTCGACACGCTGTGTGCCGGGTTTGCCCAGCGCTACGCCAAGACCCTGGCGCTCACCGCGCAGGCGCGCGAGGGCCTGGCCGACCTGCAGTTCACCGGCAAATACCGCGTGCCCTTCCAGTTCAGCCCCATCGTGAGCGAGCGGCTGAAGGTGGGCGCGTTCGTGCAGTCGGCCGAAGGCGTGAGCCTGACCGACCTCGACGGCAACCGCTTCATCGACCTGACGGGCTCCTACGGCGTCAACGTGTTCGGCGTGGACTTCTACAAGGCCACCATGGCCGAGGGCGCAGCGATGGTGCAGGAGCTCGGTCCGGTGCTTGGCGCCTACCACCCCTGCGTGGCCGACAACATCGCGCGGCTGCGCGCGATCTCGGGGCTGGACGAGGTTTCGTTCCACATGTCGGGCACCGAGGCGGTGATGCAGGCCGTGCGCCTGGCGCGTTACCACACGCGGCGCAAACACCTGGTGCGCTTCTGCGGCGCATACCACGGCTGGTGGGAAGACGTGCAGCCCGGCCCGGGCAACCCGCTGCCCCCGCGCGAGACCCACACCCTGGCCGACCTGAGCGAACGCAGCCTGCAGGTGTTGCGCACGCGCAAGGACATCGCCTGCGTGCTGGTGAACCCGCTGCAGGCCCTGCACCCCAACCGCAACGCGCCGGCCGACTCGGCGCTGGTCGACAGCAGCCGCCAGGCCGGTTACGACAAGGCCGCCTACACCGCCTGGCTGCAGCGCCTGCGTGGGGTCTGCACCGAGCGCGGCATCGTGCTGATCTTCGACGAGGTGTTCCTCGGCTTCCGGCTCGCACCGGGCGGAGCGCAGGAATACTTCGGCGTGAAGGCCGACATGGTCACCTACGGCAAGACACTGGCCGGCGGTTACCCGGTGGGCGTGGTCTGCGGACGCCACGACCTGATGCAGCGCTACCGCCCCGAGCGCCCGGCCGACCTGTGTTTCGCGCGTGGCACCTTCAATGCCCACCCGTATGTGATGGGCGGAATGAACGCGTTCCTGCGCCGCCTGGACTCGCCCGAGGTGCAGGCCATCTATGAGGGCCAGGAGGCTCGCTGGGACGCGCGCGCGCTGCGCTTCAATCAGACCATGGCCGCCGAGGGTCTGCCCATGCGCGCGACGAACATGCACAGCATCTGGACCATCGGCTATACCGAGCCCTCGCGCTACAACTGGCTGCTGCAGTACTACCTGCGCTGGCACGGGCTGGCCCTGAGCTGGGTGGGCACCGGGCGCCTGATCTTCAGCCTGAATTTCAGCGACGCCGACTTCGAGCAGGTGCTGCAGCGCTTCGTGCACGCCGGCCGCGACATGCACACACAGGGCTGGTGGGGGCAGGGCGGCGGGCAGAGCAACAAGGACATCCGCCGCGGCATCCTGCGCGAGGTGCTCGGCACGCTGCTCGGGCGCCAGGTCTGAGCGTGTCAAGGCGGGCGGTCGCTGCCGGTGCCGGATCAGCCGCGCTGGCCGTGGTAGGCCGGGTCGAGCAGCTCGCCGCGCAGCAGCTGCAGCGGGGCCCGGTGGTACAGCGCGATGTCGTGGAAAGGGTCGGTCAGGATCTTGGTCATCCACACCAGGCCGGTCTGCACGTCGCGGATGAAGAACAGGTGCACGGTGCGGAACAGCAGGCCACCGACCCCGATCACCAGCCAGGCCCCGCCGACGTCGCGCGCATAGCCGGTCCAGTCGCTGTGCGGCTCGATCAGGCCCAGCAGGTCGGGCGAGGCCAGCAGCGCCACCGGCGCGGCGGCCCACAAGGCCATCAGCACGATCTTGCGCTGCAGGTTGTAGCCCACCTTGATGGCTTCCTTGTGTTCGTGCGTGGCCTGGTTGATGTGGTCGTAGCCCTTGGGTTCAAAGAAAAAATGGCCCGCCTGCCTCGTGGCCATGGAAACCAGCCAGGCGATCAGCGCCGAAACCACCGGGTCGACCAGCAACCACGCGTAGGCCACCAGAAAGCTGATCGCGCTGACGAAGTGCAGCGACTGGTTGATGCGGTGGTGGTGGTAGTAGCGGTGGTCGTCCTGGCGCTGGATGTCGAGGGCTTGGCGGAAAGTCGTCACGCGGGTCTCCTGGGGGTGGGGAATGGGCACGGTGTGGCGACATGATCTGCAGACTCGATGAAAGGCCGGTGACAGGGGCGCTTTGTCATCGCGCGGGCACAGTGCTGTCATCGGCGCGGGCCGGTTTGTCACATGCCTGTTGTGCAAGCCCGGGAAGATGCCGGCATGAACCACCTCGCCTCACAGAACATCCTCGTGCAGGAATTCCCGGCCGCCCGGCCTTCGCTGCGCCTGGCCGTGGTCACCGAGACCTGGCCACCCGAAGTCAACGGCGTGGCGCTCACGCTGGCGCGGCTGGTGCAGGGCCTGTGTGAGCGCAACCACCAGGTGCAGCTCGTGCGCCCGCGCCAGACCCGCGCCGACCTGGGCGCGCAGGACGCCGGGTTCGAAGAGGTGCTGATGCGCGGCATGCCGATCCCGCGCTACCCGCAGCTCAAGCTGGGCCTGCCTGGCAAGAAGGCCCTGATCTCGGCCTGGGCGCTGCAGCGGCCCGACCTCGTGCACATCGCCACCGAAGGCCCGCTGGGCTGGTCGGCGCTGCAGGCTGCGCGCCACCTGCGACTGCCCGTGACCTCCGACTTCCGCACCAATTTCCACAGCTACAGCCAGCACTACGGCCTGGGCTGGCTGAAGAAACCCATCGTGGCCTACCTGCGCAAGTTCCACAACCTCACGCAGTGCACCATGGTGCCCACGCGCGCGCTGTGTGCCGAGCTGATCTCCAGCGGCTTCGAGAACACGCGTGTGGTGGCCAGGGGCGTGGACACGCAGCTGTTCCGGCCCGAGCGCCGCAGCAGCGAACTGCGTGCCCAGTGGGGCGCCGACGAAGCCAGCCTGGTGCTGCTGGTGGTGGGCCGGCTGGCGGCTGAGAAGAACCTGGAGATCGCGATCCGCGCTTTCGAGGCGATGGCCGCGGTGCACCGCGATGTGCGGCTCGTGTTCGTGGGTGACGGCCCGCAGCGCGAAGCCTTGCAGCAGCGCTGCCCCCCGGCGGTGTTTGTGGGGCAGTTGCGGCAGGACGCGCTGGCGGCGTGTTACGCCTCGGCCGACCTGTGCCTGTTTCCCAGCCTGACCGAGACCTTTGGCAACGTCACGCTGGAAGCGCTGTCCAGCGGGCTGCCGGTGCTCGCCTTCGACACCGCGGCGGCGGCCGAGTGGCTGGAACCCTGCGTCACCGGCTGGATGGCACCAGCCGGTGATGCGTCCGCCTACGTCGCGCTCGCCCGTGAACTGGCGGCCCATCCCCAGCACATCACCCAGGCCAGCACCCGTGCGCGGCAGCAGGTCGCGCAGCTGGACTGGCAGCAGATCGCGGCGCAGGTCGAGGCGGTCTTCACGGGTGTCATGGCCGGCCATGTCGGGCGCACGATGCCGGCCGCGCCGCCGGTGCCGGCGCTCTGAAACCTCCTTGTTCCAAAGAAAAACCCGCCGTGCGGCGGGTTGCTTCATGGCCGCCGGGTGGCGTTCAGGGCAGCGCCACCCCCGCCGCCGTGATCACCGACTGGTGCGAATAGTCCGCCGCGGCGGGGCGGCCGATGCTGCCTTGCGCCAGCACGTGGTCCACAAAGGTCTGCGTGTAGAGCAGGTAGTTGTTGACGTAGTTGCCGGTGGCGTACACGGTGCCGAAGGTGGTGTAGCCGTCCTTGCCGCTGGCGATGAAGTCGTTGGTGGCCACGGTGTAGTTACGCGCCGGCTCGATCGCTGCCCACACGCCGGTGGTGCGGTCGCGCACCTCCACCTGGCTGAAGCGCGAACCGCGCGGCTGGCTCATGTCCAGGCGCCAGCGCAGCGCGGCGGCATAGGGGTGTGAGCCGCTGGACTGGCCGGCATCGAGGTGGTTGGCCACCGCGTCTTCCAGCACGTCGATCACCTGCTGGCCGGTCATCGGCAGCTCGACCAGCACGTTGGTGAAAGGCAGCAGGGTGAACGCGGTGTTCATGCTGATCGTGCCGGCGGGCACGGCGATGCGCACGCCACCCGCGTTCTGGATCGCGATGTCGGCGGCCAGGCTGCCGGCCAGAAAGGCCTCGGCCACCACCTGAGCGGCATCGCTGCCGCGCGTCAGCGTGTTGGCGGTTTCGCAACCGGCCACGCCGCCCGAGCGGTTGGTGCTTTCGCCGGGCACACGCACAAGGCACAGCGCTTCGCTCGCTGTGCCGATGGTCTCTGCCTTTTTTGCATTGACCTGGCCGGCGTAGCCGGCCAGGGTTTCAGCGGCGGTGGCGTCCGGTTCGGTCACGCGCAGCGGCGACTTCTTGAGCCGCTTGACGATCTGCTGGCGCGTGGCCTCGTCCACCGCGGCCCAGGTGCCGGCTGCGTCCTGGCGCTGGAAGCTGGAGCCGATCAGCAGCGAAGCCTGGCCGCTGCAGGTTTGCACCTCACCCTTGTTGTTGAACTTCAGGTTCATCTCGCCAAAGGCCTTGCTGTATTCCCAGGCCTGGCCCACGCAGACCTTTTTGCCGTCCTTGTTGGTGAGCTGCGTCGGGTAGGCGCCCGAGCCGGGCAGGCCGTAGGCGCCGAAGTCGCCCAGCAGGCTGTGCGAATCGCCGCCGATGATGGCGTCGACGTCGGTGAGTTTTGCGGCCATGGCCTTGTCGGCATCAAAGCCCTGGTGGGTCAGCAGCACGAAATGGCGCAGACCGCGCAGCTTGAGCGCGTTGATGGTGCGCTGGGCGGCTTCGGTTTCGTCTTCGAACACGGTGGTGTCCAGCGGGCGCGATGAGTTGGTGGTCTTGCCCTTGATGTCGATGCCGATGATCGCCACCTTCACGCCCTTGACGGTCTTGATGGTGAAAGGCTGGATGTATCCGGTGGCCGACGTCATGGCCAGCGGCGTGCCCAGCGCGGGCTTGACATTGGCCGCCAGCACCGGTGTCTTGCAGCTGCCGTTGCGCAGATGGTCCAGGAAGACCTTGAGGCCGGCGTCCCCATCATCGAACTCGTGGTTGCCGAGGGCGAAGGCATCGAAGCACACGGTGTTCATCAGTGCCGCGTCGGCCTCGCCCTTGAAGAGGGTGTAGTAGAGCGATCCTGTGACCGCATCTCCCGCGTGCAGCTTGATGACGTTGTCTTTGTTGCTGTAGGACTTGAACGCGCTGGTCACACGCGCGAAGCCGCCCAGCTCCACGCGGGTGGGCCGGCCGTCGATCAGCAGCTCGGTTTTGGGGAAAGGGTCGAGCTGCGAGTGGTGGTCGTTCACGTGCACCAGGGTCAGCATCACGGTGGGAAACTTCGGGGCGCCGTCCTTGGGTATCAGCTCATCGCCCATCTCGCCGCCGCCGCAGGCCGCCAGCGTGAGCGCGAGACTGGTGCCCAGCAGCAGGGCGGTGCGTCGAAACAGATCGGTCTTCAAGTTCATCTCCTGTGGAGGTGGAAAGTGCTACCGATGCTGCCGCGGCTTGATGACAGGCCTGTTACCCGTGCACGCCTCAGACGAAGTTCGCCCAACAAAAAAAGCCCGGCAAGCCGGGCTTTCGAAGCAGGGCTGACCCGTTCAGGTGCCCAGGATGCCGCCGTCGTTCTTGGTGATCACGATGGTGGCCGAGCGCGGGCGTTTGCCGGCGCCGTAACCGGCGTTGGCGGGCCACTGGCTCTGGTACTTGGACGGGTCGTTCACATCGGCCATGGTCGTGCTTTCGCCCGGGTGCTGGATGTTGATGAACATCGCGCGACCGTCCGGCGTTTCGCACCAGCCGGTGATCTCGCAACCCTTGGGGCCGACCAGGAAGCGCGCCAGCGTGGCGGGCGTCGGGGTCTTGCCCACGTAGGTGGTGACCTGCTTGTCGCCGTGTTTGACGATGCGTGCGCCACCATCGCCGACCTTGCCCGGGATGGCGGCGAGCATCATGCAGTTGGTCTTGTCGGTGAAGGCGCCGTCGTCGGTCTGGATCCAGCACACGCCGGTGGCCGGGCTGAACACCAGGCCGTCGGGTGCCGACATGTCGTTGTCGTCGGTGAGGTTCGACAGGTTCACAGCGGACTTGTCGGCGCCGGCTTCAGCGCCAAACACGTAGATGTCCCACTTGAACGACGAGCCTGCGGGCGAGGCGTCGGCCAGGCGCACGATGTGGCCGTTGACGTTGCCCTTCTGCTCTTTGCTGCCCTTCATGTCGGTGTAGGCGCGCGGGTTGGCGGCATCGGCCGTGGCGGCACTGCGGTTGCTGTTGTTGGTCAGGGTGAAGTAGACCTCACCGGTGCGGGGGTGCACACCGTTCCATTCCGGGCGGTCCATCTTGGTGGCGCCAACGGCATCGGCCGCCAGGCGGGTGAAGATGGCAACATCGGCGTTGCTCTTGAACTCGAAGTACGAGCTGCCGGCGATCACCGGGTTGTTCATCGACAGTTCCAGCCACTCGCCGCTGCCGTTGTCCTTGAATCGGGCGGCGAACAGCGTGCCCTTGTCGAGGTATTTGTCACCGGCGGCCAGGCGGTTGGCCGGGCTGGCGTCTTTCGGATCCCATTTGGCATCAGAGACAAACTTGTAGATGTATTCACCGCGCGCGTCGTCGCCCATGTAGGCCACGATGGGCTGACCGGCCACTGGCTTGGCGAAGGCCACGCTCTCGTGCGCGAAGCGGCCCAGGCCGGTGCGCTTGCGGACCGGCTGGCTCTTGTCGTAGGGGTCCATCTCGACCACGTAGCCGAACGTGTTCATCTCGTTGCGGTAGTCGTCCTTGGCGCTGGCGGCCAGGGCGCCGTTGTTCCAGCGCACGTACTGGTCTTGCGCACCGGCGCTTTCCCAGCCGTGGCGGCTGGCGGCACCTGCCTTGCGGCCGTAGCGCTTGAGCGCCTGGACCTGCTTGTCTTTCTTGCGGCGGTCGTCGTCCTGCGCGTCGCGGAAGAAGTAGCCGTACCAGTTCTCTTCACCGCTCACGAAGCTGCCCCAGGGCGTCTTGCCGGTGCCGCAGTTGTTCAGCGTGCCGCGGCAGAGGGTGGCGTCGGTGCTGAACTTCGTCACCAGGTGTTCGCTGCCGCGCGCCGGGCCGTGGAGGACGGCTTGCGTCATGGTGGTGACGCGGCGGTTGAAGGCGGAGCCTGGCTGGGTGGTCCACTGCTTGCCGTTGGACATCACCTCGACCACGGACAGGCCGTGGATCGCGAGTTCCTTGTCCACTTCGGAGGCCGGGCGGGGCAGGGAGGCGGTGCCGCCGTTGGCGTGAATGAAGAACGACGAGAGCTTTTCATCCGTGGTGGCTTCGTGGTTCATGGCCAGCAGGCCGCGGCTGTTGAAGCTGTTCGAGGGTTTGCCCGACGCGTCCAGACCGAACCACTCCATGCCGTCGTGGTGATCGCCCGCACGCTGTTCGAAAGCGGTGTCGGTGCCATCGTTTTTGAAGGCCGGCACACCGGCGGCCAGCGGGTCGCCCAGCGCGTAGATGATCTGGGCGGTGTAGCCCTCGGGCACGACCACCTTGTCGGCCAGGCTCTTGGCCACGGGCTTGAAGCCCAGGCTGGTGAGTGCGGGGCCGGTGGTGCCCGATGCACCGCCTGCGGTGGCGCAGCCGCTCAGGGCCGATGCGCCCAGCACGCCGGCACCAGCGGCACCGGCCGCACCGCGCAGCAGGCCGCGGCGGCTCAGGCGGGCGTCAAGCACCTGCCCGAACTGGGGGTTGGCGGTGTGGTTGGAGTCTTCGTCGTTGAAGTCGATGGAGGAGGCGTCGTGGCTCATGTGTCGAGAGGTCGGGGTTGATGGAAGCCGCAAGATTGCGTGATCAGTGTGACGGCTGTGTGAAAAACACCGGTTTGACACATGCGCCCGGGCGGAAAGGGTTCACGGAGTTGACATGCGTGCATTCGAAACTGAAGTCCCGCGCTTACCCCGACCCCACTCCCAACCCACCCCACAGGAGCCCGCGATGTCCGATCGAACCGATGAAATGAGCAATTTCTCCGACAACGAGCACTTCCGCGAAGTGCTCGACCGTGCCCGCAGCCACCCGGTCAGCCGCCGCATGGTGGTGCAAGGGGGCGTTGGCCTGACCGCGCTGGGCAGTCTGCCGATGCTGAACGCGGCGCAGGCCCGCACGGGCAACGACCGTGAGGACCGCGATGGCCGTCGCGGCCGAGCGCTGGATTTTGATGCCGTGGCCAAGAGCGTGGCAGACGAAGTGATGCTGCCGCCGGGCTACACCTTCACCGTGCTGCACGCCACGGGTGATCGCCTGTCGCCCCAGGTGCCGGCCTACAGCAACGCCGGCACCGAGTCCGACGACTGGAGCCTGCGCGTGGGCGACCACCACGACGGCATGGACCTCTTCTACATCGACCGCCAAGGCCGCTACACCGATCACGAGACCGACCGCGCCGTGCTGGTGGTGAACCACGAAAGCTCCGCCGATGCCCACTTCTTCCACGCTGCCGGTCAGACTTCCAATGGCGTGCCAGGCAAGAAGTTCTCGCAGTTCGGCGACTGGGATCTCGGCACCCGCCCGGAACTCGAAGCCCTGAAGGAAATGAACCACCACGGCGTGTCCATCGTGGAGGTACGTTTTCAGCCCGGCGAGCACGATGGCAAGGGCATGGACGGCCGGCGGGCGTTTCTGCTGGGCAAGCGCCGCGAAAACGGCCGCTGGACCTACCAGGTCAACTCGATCTACAACCGCCGCGTCAACGGCCAGACGCCCATGCGCATCGCCGGACCGGCCGCACACCTGGCCGACATCCAGCAGTTCATGGTGACGAAGTTCGACCCGACCGGCGCCAGCTCGCGCGGCACGCTGAACAACTGCGGACACGGCAAGACGCCCTGGGGCACCTTCCTGGCCTGCGAAGAGAACTGGGCGTTCTACTTCAACATGCCGGCGGGCTCTGCTGCGGTCGACGCCAAGACCGCGGCATCGCGGGCGCGTTATGGTGTGGCGCGCACGCCCCTGACCGCCACGGCCTCGAGCGGCGTCTCGCAGGGCTGGTACACCGTGACCGCGGCCAACCCGGCCGACCAGTCGCGCTTCGACCGCTGGAACATCTCTGCGGCGGGTGCCACCGCTGCCGAGGACTACCGCAACGAACCCAACACCTTCGGCTATGTGGTGGAGATTGATCCACTGCGCAACACCACGCCTGCCAAGCGCGTGACGCTCGGGCGTTTTGCGCACGAGGCCGCCGTGTTCGGCCTGCCCAAGCCAGGCCAGCCGCTGGCGGTCTACATGGGTTGCGACTCGCGCAACGAGTACATCTACAAGTTCGTCAGCGAGGCCCGCTGGAACCCGCGCGACGAAGGCCAGGGCATTGCCGCCGGCAACAAGTACCTCGATGAAGGCCACCTGTATGTGGCCAAGTTCCATGACGATGGCCATGGCGACTGGATCGAACTGTCGATCAACAACCCGCTGATCGCCAACTATGCGAGCTACGCCTTCGCCAACCAGGCCGACGTGTGGGTGAACGCGCGCCACGCCGCCTCCGCCGTGGGTGCGACCAAGATGGACCGTCCCGAGTGGGGCGCGGTCAATCCGAAGAACGGCGAGATCTACTTCACCCTCACCAACAACAGCACGCTGCGCAACCTCGACACCACCGATGGCGCCAACCCGCGCGCCTACAAGGACGCTGATGGCCGTGCCGGCAGCGGCAACCCCAACGGTCACATCATCCGCTTCCGGGAAGAGGGCCGTGTCGATGCCACGTCGCTGCGCTTCCGATGGGACGTGTTTCTCTTCGGTGCAGAAGCCGACGCGGGCGCCCAGGTCAACCTGTCGGGCCTCAGCGCCGACAACGATTTTTCGTCGCCCGATGGCCTCTGGTTCAGCAAGGCCTCCGGCATCTGCTGGATCCAGACCGATGACGGTGCCTACACCGACGTGAGCAATTGCATGCTGCTGGCCGCGCTCCCGGGCAAAGTCGGTGACGGCCAGGCCATCACAGTGGACAACAGCCTCAACGGCGCCACCGGCACCCAGAACACCTTCATCGGCGCCGCGTTGGGTGAGGCCCGCCTGCGCCGCTTCATGGTGGCGCCCAAAGGGGCCGAGGTGACTGGACTGACCGAATCGGCCGACGGCAAGGCGCTGTTCGTGAACATCCAGCACCCGGGGGAAAACACCCCGGCGTTGGGCAGCGGTGCCAGCTTCGCCCTCGAGAGCCAGTGGCCCGGCAACGCCGGCTACGGGGTTGCGGGGCGTCCGCGCTCGGCCACCATCGTGATCACCCGGGAAGATGGCGGCGTGATCGGTCTGTGAGCAAGGGTGTGAAGCCGCCGGGCGCTCAGGGCACCAGCGGCTTCATCGCCGGGTGCATGTGGGCCGGCTGCTGTTCCATGTAGCCCTGGCCGTCCTTCACACCCTTCTTGCCAGCGATCTGCCAGGCGGTCTGCTGGCCCAGTAGTTGGCAGAGGAATTCGAGTTCCTCGTCGGTGTGGTTGATCGCCTGGGCCGGCGTGAGCAGTCGGCCGTTCTTCGGCTCCACCTCACCCCAGAACGACTGGTGGTAGCTCGACACCGAGAGCGTCTTGTCGCCCCGGGCGCTCACGTCGACCGTGCCGTAGCAGTTGCAGAAATAGCTGCGCTGGTCGGGCATGACCTCGGTGTAGACGCCGGTGCCGCGGATGCCGGCGGTGAGCGTGGGCGTGACGATGCTGCGGCTGGCCGAACGCCCGAACACGCTGACCACCGCCCCGGTGAGCAGGCGCAGCAGGCTCACGGTGTTGAGCGTGGCGCCGCGCCCGACCTCCAGGCGCGAGTTCTGCCGCACATGAAATGCCGCGTTGCCGACCACGAACAGCAGCCGCGAGCCCGGGCCGGTCTGGATCTGGTCGCCGGTCTGCACCGTGTGCTGCCGCGACATGCGCTGCCCGTTGAGCAGCACGTCGCCCAGCAGATCGACCACATTGCTGCGCGCCTGGGCCTGCGCGGCGCCCGCGCCCCCGAGGGCCAGCCAGGTGCCCGCCGCGGCCAGGACCTCGCGGCGCTGGAACCACAGCATTTCGTCTTCATGGCGGCCAAGCAGGGTGTGCTGAGTCATGTCGGGTCTCCGGTGGTTGAGGGCAGTAGTTCGGGCTCGGCGCCGGTGTCAAAGCTGTCGCGGAACGTGAAATAGACCGAGGCGTAGAACATCGAGGCCACGAACAGCACGGCCGGGTACATGATGATGTTGAGCGCCTGGGCGCCGCCCAACACTGAGCCCAGGAAACTGATCACCAGCCCGGAGAGCAGGAACACGCCCATCCAGCCGATGGCGAAAACCAGCAGGGCGCCCTTGTTCTGCCAGCAGGCCAGGGCGCTGAAAAACAGGCTCTTGACCGGGCTCACGCCGTGCCAGTGCACCAGCGCCGGCGCGTGCCAGAACATCATGAGCACCGGGATGTACACCAGCAGGGCAATCCACAGGCCCGGGCTGCCCAGCAGGTCCTGCATCATTTGGGGGGTGACGCTGGTTTCGACTTCGCCCACCGGCGCCGCGGGGCCGAGCAGCGCGGCCGTGGCCAGCACCAGCAGCAGGCAGCCGGCGTAGATCGATCCCAGCACCAGCATGGCGCGCTTCTGTTCGCGGCTCCCGCGAAACGCGCTGACCAGCGTGGACGGCATGGGGAAGCGCCCGGCCGACGCCTCACGGCTGGCCGCCATCAGGCCCAGGTTGGCCGCTGGCGTGAGCACGGCCGACAAGGCGGTGCCCAGAATCGGGATGATCGACAGCACCGACACCGCGGCCATGAACATGAAAAACAGGCCCGAGAGGGCCAGGGGCTGGCGAAAAAAGGTCTGGATGCCCAGTTTCACCCATTGCAGGCCGGTGCCTGCGGGGACGTTGCGAAGTTTCATGCGGGGTTGTGTCGGGCTCAGAGGCTGGGAGGGAATTGGGCGTGGCCGAAAGGGCGTCCCAAAGCGCTGCCGGCAAGGCGCAAAGCACAGCCGTAGCTCGGGCTACGGCGCGCATTTGCAACGCGGCTGGCGGTGGTTTGGGGCGTCAAGGCGGGCATGACCGATTTCCTCTCAGCCTCTCAGGCGGCCAGGCTGTGTTCTTCCAGCAGCGAGGCCAGCAGGCCGGGCGCCAGGGCCACCCGCTCGCGCAGCACTCGCTCGAAGTGGGTGGGATCGTGGGGCTTGAGCATGCTGGCGTCGCGCGGCAGGTGCCAGTCCCACAGGCGCGAGAGCCAGAAACGCAGCGCGCCAGCGCGCAGCATGGCCGGCAGCAGGCAACGTTCTGCCGCGTTCAGGGGTCGCACCGCCTGGTAGGCCGACACCATGGCCTGCGCCAGGGCGGCGTCGTGCTGGCCGTCGCTGTCGTCCGCGCTGTGGCGGATGCACCAGTCGTTGAGGCAGACCGCCAGATCGAACAAAAAGCTGTCGTTGCCGGCGAAATAGAAGTCAAAAAAGCCGGTGAGTTCACCGTCTTCAAACATCACGTTGTCGCGGAACAGGTCGGCGTGCACCGGGCCGCGGGGCAGGGCGGCATACGCGGGCAGGGCCGCCACGTGGTTCTGGTAGGCCAGTTCGGTGCGGATCAGGGCATTCTGGCTCGCGCTCAGGTGCGGCAGCACCACCGGCACGGTTTCATTCCACCACGGCAGGCCGCGCAGGTTGGGCTGGCTCATGCCGAAATCGCGCCCGGCCAGGTGCAGGCGCGCGAGCATGTCGCCCACCGCCCGGCAATGGGATTCCGTGGGCGCCAGTTCACTGTGGCCGCGCAGCTTGTTGACCACGGCGGCCGGTTTGCCCTGCAGCCTGTGCAGGATCTCGCCCTGGGCATCGGCGGCGGGTTCGGGCACCGGGATGCCTTTGCCCGCCAGGTGCTTCATGAAGTGCAGGTAATACGGCAGCTGCTCGAAACCCAGGCGCTCGAACACCGTGAGCACGTGGGTCTCGTGGCGGCCTTCGCGCTCGGTGGTGACGAAATAGTTGGTGTTTTCGATGCCGCCGTGGATGCCGCGCAGCTCGGTGAGTTCGCCCAGGTTCAGCGCGCGCAGCAGCGCTGCCGCCTCGTCAAACGGGACTTCGGTGTAAACGGCCATGAAAAATACAGGCGATCAGAAGTTGAGGATGCGCCAGCGGCTCTTGCCCGTGGAGCCCTTGTTCTGGGTTTCGGTGAGGTCTGCGCCGGCCGGCAAGGGCGTGATTTCGTAGCCGGGTGCACCGTTCTTGGGCTGCACGGCGATGCTGCGCGTCTGGCCACCCACGCGCAGCTCGTCGATGCGCGAGAGCCCGTCTTCGTGGGTGATGCGCTCGATGCGCGCGCCGCTCGCGGGCGGGCCGGATTCGGCAGGCACGACCGCCGCCGCTTCGGCGGCTGGCGCAGGGGCCTGGGCGAGCGCGGGCAGGGCAAGGGTCAGGGCGAGAGCCGGCACTGACAGGCGGGACAGGAAGGTGGTGGTATGGCGCATGCCCCATTGTAGGCAGTCGGGTGGCGCCGCGCGTCGGCCCGGGCTGTGGAGATTCCCCCACAATCGCCCCATGTCCGACGAAAAAACGCCCACCCCCACCCTGTTGCTGGTCGATGGTTCCAGTTACCTCTACCGCGCCTTCTTTGCCGGTGGTGACGCCATGAGCACCACCTTGCCCGACGGCACGGTGCAGAAGACCGGAGCCATCCGCATCCTGATCAACATGATGCAGAAGCTGCTCAAAGACCACCCCGCCGCGTACGGCGCCTGCGTGTTCGATGCCAAAGGCCCGACCTTCCGCGACGCCATCTACCCCGAATACAAAGCCCAGCGCAGCCCCATGCCCGACGATTTGCGCAGCCAGATCGCTCCCATTCACGAGGTGGTGCGCCTGATGGGCTGGCCGGTGCTCGACGTGCCCGGCGTCGAGGCCGACGACGTGATCGGCACCCTGGCCGTGACAGCGGCCCGCCAGGGCATCAACGTGATCATCTCCAGCGGCGACAAGGACCTCGCCCAGCTGGTGAACGAACACATCGCCATCATCGACACCATGAGCGGCAAGGTGCGCGATCTGGCCGGGGTGGAGGCCGAATTCGGCGTGCCAGCCCGTCTGATGCTGGACTACCAGATGCTGGTGGGCGACCAGGTCGACAACGTGCCCGGTGTGCAGGGCGTGGGCCCCAAGACCGCCGTGAAGCTGTTGCAGGAATACGGTTCGGTGGACGCCCTGGTGGCGCAGGCCGACCAGATCAAGGGCGCGGTGGGCGAGAAGCTGCGCAAGGCGCTCGACTGGCTGCCCACCGGCCGCCAGCTGCTGACCATCAAGACCGACTGCGACCTGAACGGCTGGGTGCCCGACATGCCCGCGCTCGACGCGATCCGCATCGGCCAGCCCCAGACCGAACCGCTCAAGACCTTCTACGAAACCTACGGCTTCAAGGGCCTCGCGAAGGCGCTCGGTGGCGACGAGCGCCCATCTTCACCTCCTCGCCCCTCTGGGGAGAGGGCCGGGGCGAGGGGCGCGCCCACCAACGACCTCTTCAGCGAAACCGGGCCAGCCGAGGCCAGCGAAACGTCCGCGGCCCCCTCCAGCAGCAGCCTCGCCTACGACACCATCCTCACCTGGGACCTCTTCAACACCTGGCTTGCCAGGTTGGAAGCCGCCGATCTCGTGGCTGTGGACACCGAAACCACCTCGCTCGACGAAATGGTGGCCCAGATCGTGGGCATCAGCTTCAGCGTGACACCCGGAGAAGCCGCCTACATCCCGCTCAAACACGCCGGCCCCGACGCGCCCGAGCAGCTCCCGTTTGACGAGGTGCTGGCGAAGCTCAAGCCCTGGCTGGAGAACCCGGCGAAACACAAGCTCGGCCAGCACATCAAATACGACCGCCATGTGTTCGCCAACCACGGCATCGAGGTGCAGGGCTATGTGCACGACACCATGCTGCAAAGCTATGTGCTCGAGGTGCACAAGCCGCACGGCCTGTCCAGCCTGGCCGAGCGCCACCTGGGCCGCAGCGGCATCAACTACGAGGACCTGTGCGGCAAAGGCGCGCACCAGATCCCGTTTGCCCAGGTCGACGTGGCCAAGGCATCCGAATACTCCTGCGAAGACAGCGACCAGACCCTGGATGTGCACCGCGCGCTCTGGCCGCAGCTGGACGCCGATGCGAAACTGCGCTTCATCTACGAACTGGAGATCGCCAGCAGTGAAACGCTCTACCGCATCGAGCGCAACGGCGTGCTGATCGACGCACCCACGCTGGCCAAACAGAGCCACGAGCTGGGCCAGCGCATCTTTGCGCTGGAGCAGGAGGCGTATGAAATTGCGGGGCAGCCCTTCAACCTGGCCAGCCCCAAGCAACTCGGCGAAATCTTCTTCGACAAGCTCGGCCTGCCCGTCATCAAAAAAACCGCCACCGGCGCCCGGAGCACCGACGAAGAGGTGCTGGAAAAACTCGCCGAAGACTACCCGCTGCCCGCCAAGATCCTGGAGCACCGCAGTCTCGCCAAGCTCAAGGGCACCTACACCGACAAGCTGGCCCAGCTCGCCAACCCGCGCACCGGTCGCGTGCACACCCACTACGCCCAAGCCGTGGCCGTGACTGGGCGGCTGTCGAGCAACGACCCCAACCTGCAGAACATCCCCATCCGCACGGCCGAAGGCCGCAAGGTGCGCGAAGCCTTCGTCGCGCCCGCTGGCAGCGTGATCGCCAGCGCCGACTACTCGCAGATCGAGCTGCGCATCATGGCGCACCTGAGCGGCGACGCGGCCTTGCTGCGCGCCTTCCAGGCCGGTGAAGACGTGCACCGCGCCACCGCGTCCGAGGTGTTCGGCATCACGCCCGCCGAGGTCAGCAACGAGCAGCGCCGCTACGCCAAGACCATCAACTTCGGCCTCATCTACGGCATGGGCACCTTTGGCCTCGCCAAGTCGCTGGGCATCGAGAACGCAGCCGCCAAGACCTACATCGACCGCTACTTTGCGCGCTTCTCGGGCGTGAAGCAGTACATGGATGACACCCGCGCCCTGGCCAAGGCACAGGGCTACGTGGAGACCGTGTTCGGGCGCCGCCTGGTTTTGCCGGACATCCAGAACGCCAAGGGCGCGAAGCAGGCAGCGCTGGAGCGCCAGGCCATCAACGCCCCCATGCAAGGCACAGCGGCCGACCTGATCAAGCTGGCCATGGTGGCGGTGCAGAAGGCACTGGACGAGCAGGGCAGGGCCACGAAAATGATCATGCAGGTGCACGACGAACTGGTGTTCGAAGTGCCCTTGGCGGAAGTGGACTGGCTCAAGACCGAGATCCCGCGCCTGATGGCCGGTGTGGCTGCGCTCAAGGTGCCGCTGCTGGCGGAGGTGGGGCTGGGGGCGAACTGGGATCAGGCGCACTGACCCAGCCCGTTCACGTCACCGGGTGCACCACCTTCGTGTAAGGATGCGCCTCCCCCTCGGCCCACCAGTTGATCCAGAAGCGGTTGGCCTGGCCGGGGGCGTCGGGCTGCAGGGTCATGAAGTTGCGGCAGCCGATCATGCGGTGGCGGGTGGTCGGGAACTCGTACATCGCGCCGCTGATGCCGCGGTCGATGGTCTCCACCATCTGGCAAGCCTGTTCCAGAAAGAACAACACCACGCCTGGCGGTGGCGGGTGCACGATGCCGCTGGACGTGAGCTGGTTGATCACGCGGGCCGTGGCGGGCACGTCGGCGCGGTCGGATTCGATCACGCCCACGGCGGCCACGTGCACATCGCCTGAGAGCAGGGTCACGCGGGTGCCGCTTGCGCTGGCCGCGAGCAGGCGGTGCACGAGGCGCAGGCGTTCGGCCTTGTGGGGCGGGCTGGTCCAGTGGTCGCGCAGGTCGTCTTCCAGCTCCTGCTGGCCGGGGAACACGCCGAGCAGTTTCTCCAGCAGTTCGAAGCTGGGGTGCACCACGGGGATGCTGCTCATCACGAACAGGTGTTTCATGTCGCCCGCGGCGGCCTGGGCGTCGAGCCAGCGGTAGATGGCGCGCCAGCTGGCTTCGCTGACCACCTGCTCGGCCCGCAGCTGGCCGCCGCTGGCGTTCACGTCGCCACCGCGTGGCCGGCGTTCGCTGCGCATGTCGAGCACCAGCAGGCCCGCCGGACCGATGCGGTAGCCGCTGCTGTGGGCCGTCTGGCCCGGCAGGGTGGCGGGCGACGGCGCGCCCATCATCTGCCGCTGGAAGAGTTCGAATGCGCTGCTGGCCACGGCAAAAATGCCCTGGAACACCGGGCAGTCGTGCAGCTCGGCGGGGTGCGAGCCCCAGCCGTCCATGATGTCGTGGTCGTCCCACATCATCACGGTGGGCACGCTGGCGAGCAGGGCCGCCACTTCGGGCTGGCTCCAGCGGTCCAGGTAGAGGCGGGAGAAGTGTGCGGCCAGTGCGTTGCGCAGGCTGGCCGTGAACGGGGCGGTGATGCGCTGGGGCCAGGGCAGCTCAGACCACGCCTGCAGCTCGGGCAGCTTGACCCACATGTCGTCGCTGTAGATCTGGTCGCCGCCCATGAGCAGCAGGTGCAGCGGGCCGAAGCTGGTGCTGTCGACGCGGTCGATCCTGTTGTGCAGACGGCCCAGGCGCGACCAGAGGGCGTTGGGCTGCTGCAGGCCCTTTTTGGCGCGCGGGTCCGAGAAGCCGTTGCACGACACGTAGGCCATGCTGGGCATGGCGTCGATCCCGGGCACATCGAAGCTGTGGCTCTGGCCGCTCAACAGATAGTTGACTGTCTGGACCGCTGCCGTCTGGGGCACGGCCACATCAAAGCGCCAGGCGGTGGCCGAAAGGCCGGGTACGGCCATCTGCACCGGGGCGACGACCTGGGCGGGCGCCGGGACCTGGAGGGCCGGCGGCGGGTCGTCTGCGTCGCTGACGACGAGTACGCCGATACCCCATGTGTGATTCTGGCAACCCAGAAACTGCAGCACCGGACCGAGCTGTAGCATGTGGCCTCCCTCTGCCTTGTGGCGTGGTGTTTATTGGGCGCATTGTGGTCAGCGCGCACCGAGCCGGCAACGCGCCAATTGCAACCGATCGTGAACCAATCGCCGTGTGGACGATCAGGACAGGCTGATACCCTCAGCCGGTCCGCTGCAGGGGTCAGGCTGACGACAACCCCAACCGGAGAACAACATGCTGAATGCAGATCTCATCACCGACAGTCGGGCGCTGCTCGATGCGCGCGACGTGGGCGCAACCGCCACGCGCCGAACCGCACTCAAGGCTGCCCTGGGCGTGGGCTACGCCGCCGCGGCCCTGCCCATCATGGCGCAGACGGCGATCAAGACGCCGGCCGACGGCCTGACGGCGGGCGAGGTGATGATCGACGTGAATGGTTTCCAGATGCCGGCCTACCGCGCCGCGCCCGCGGGCAAGACCGGGCTGCCGGTGGTGCTGGTGCTGTCGGAGATTTTTGGCGTGCACGAATACATCGCCGACACCGCGCGCCGTTTTGCCCAGGCCGGTTACCTGGCGATTGCGCCCGAGCTGTTTGTGCGACAGGGTGACGCGCAGAGTTATGGCGAGATCGCCAAGCTGATCGCCGAGGTGGTGTCCAAGGTGCCCGATGCGCAGGTGATGGGCGATCTGGACGCGGCGGTGAAGTGGGCTGCGGCCAACGGCGGCGACACCCGCAAGCTGGGCGTGACGGGCTTTTGCTGGGGCGGGCGCCACGTCTGGCTGTACGCGGCGCACAACCCTTCGGTCAAGGCGGCGGTGGCCTGGTACGGCCGGCTGGTCGGGCAGGCCAGCGAACTCAACCCGAAGCACCCGGTGGACGTGGCCGCGGGGCTGCATGGTCCGGTGCTGGGCCTGTATGGCGGGGCCGATACCGGCATCCCCCTTGACACGATTGATAAGATGAAGACCGTTCTGGCCGCGGGCAATGCGGCGGCCAAGGCTTCGACATTTGTCGTGTACCCGGACGCGCCGCACGCGTTTCACGCCGACTACCGCCCGAGCTTTCGCAAGGAGCCGGCCGAAGACGGCTGGAAGCGCGCGACGGCCTGGTTCAAGCAGCACGGCGTGGCCTGAGCCTGGACGGCTTCTCCAAGCCAGAGGGTCGCGGTAGCGGCCCTTTTTTTGTGACCCCGTATTCAAGATGACCCTGATCGCAATCCTGTTGGGAACCGTGGCTGCCGGCGTGGGCAGCGTCTGGCTGGCCGCCGCGCTGAGCTTCGCCATGCTGGCGCGCTTCACCCAGCACATGCTGAGCCTTGCGGCCGGCGCGCTGATGGCCACGGCCTTCATGCACCTGTTGCCCGAGGCGTTTGAGAGCGAGGCGGGCGCGCAGGAGCTTTTTGCCGTGCTGCTGGCCGGGCTGGTGTTTTTCTTCCTGCTGGACAAGGCCGAGCTCTGGCACCACGGCCACGAGCACCACCACGACGCGGGGCACGAGGAGGGGCACGAAGGCCACGACCATGCCCACCACGGCCATGGCCACGATCACCACACCCCACGCTCCGGCGGCTGGGCGGTGCTGGCCGGGGACAGCGTGCACGCCTTTGGCGACGGCATCCTGATCGCGTCGGCCTTCATGGCCGACATGCGGCTGGGTGTGGTCACGGCAGTGGCGGTGCTGGCGCACGAGGTGCCGCACCACATGGGCGATCTGGTGGTGCTGCGCCACACCTCGGGCACGCAGCGCGCGGCGCTGGTGAAGGTGTCGCTGGCGGGCACGGTGACGGCGCTGGGCGGTGTGGTGGGCTATTTCCTATTGGCGCAGCTGGAAGACTACCTGCCGTATTTCCTGGTGGCGGCGTCGAGCAGCTTTGTCTATGTGGCGCTGGCCGACCTGATCCCGCAGCTGCAGAAACGCCTGGGCCTGCGCGAGACGGCGGCGCAGGTGGCCTGGTTGCTGGCGGGCATCGCGCTGGTGACGCTGGTCAGCAGTCTGGCTCATTAGGACCACCCCCGCCGCGCTTCGCGCGACCCCCTCAAGGGGGGCGGCACTGGCCGTCCGGCAAAGCCGGCCCGGCGGTGCCCTTGGCTGGGCTGTTTCGTGCGTTGCGGATCGTGCTCCGGTGTGATGGCCAACGGATACGGGCTGCGACGAAGCCTGGCGTTCAGTCCACTGCCTGGCGACCGAAAGAAAACCAGAAGCACGCGCCCTGGTCCACCGCGCCTTCGCCGCGGATGTGGCCGCCGTGGCGCTCAATGATGCGGCGCACCGTGGCCAGGCCGATGCCGGTGCCTTCGAACTCGCTGGGCGAGTGCAGCCGGGTGAACGGCTGAAACAGGCGCTCTGAGCGTGACATTTCGAACCCGGCGCCGTTGTCGCGCACACAAAACACGGGCGCTTCGCCGGGCGGGGTGTTGACCTGGGACAGCTCAATGCGCGGCCGGGCCTGCTGGCGGGTGTATTTCCAGGCGTTGCCCAGCAGGTTTTCCAGCACGATCTGCGCCATGCGGGGGTCGCAATCGGCCACCATGCCCGGCGCTATCACCACCTCGACCTCGCGCGCCGGATCGCGGTGGTACTCCTGGCGCAGCACATCCCGCGCCAGTTCGCTCAGATTCACTTCGGTGCGCTGCAAGGTGCCCTGGCTCACCCGCGCCAACGCCAGCAGGTCGGTGATGAGCCGGTTCATGCGCGCCACCGAGCCCGCCACGCGCTGCAGCAGGCCTTCGTCGTCCGGGGTCAGGCGCCCGGCCATCTGCTCCTGCAGCAGGTGCATGAAGCCGTCGATCGAGCGCAGCGGCGACTTCAGGTCGTGCGACACCGTGTAGGCGAAGGCGTCGAGCTCCCGGTTGAGGTACTGCAGTTGTTCGGTGCGGGCCACCACGCGCTGCTCCAGCGTGTCCTGCAGCTTCTGGATTTCGCGGTCCCGCCGAAGGCGCACCAGCTCGGCGTTGCACCGGCTGCCAAAGATGGTCAGCAAGGCCCGTGTGTCCGCCCCGGGCACCTGCCGTTGGCTCCAGGTGGCGACCAGCAGGCCGATGGCGGTACCGTCCGGATCGCGCAGGACCATACCGGCCAGGGTCTGCACCCGGTCTGGGTCGAAGGGCGGGGTGCTCTGGCGCCGTGGGGGCGCGCTGGTGTCTTCCACCAGCAGGTCCTGGTGCGGCAGGATGCGCGCGTAGGTGGTCTGGTCCAGGCTCAGCGTCTGGGGGGGCCGCAGCTCGCCGTCGCTCAGCAGGGCGAGTGTGTCGAGTTGTTTTTGGTTGGCGCTGAGTTCGCCGATCACGACCCCATGGGCCCCGACGGCCTGGGCCAGGCGCTCCGCCAGCGAGCGGAAGAAGGCTTCGCCGGTGGCGGACGAGACGCCCTGGGCCACGTTCATCAGCAGGGCCTTCTGGCGCTTTTCTTCGGCCACGTTGATCGTGAAGGCCAGCGCGCAGGGCTCGCCATCGAGCTCGATGGTTTCGGCCCAAACCCGCACGTCCACCGCGTCGCCCTGCTTGTTGCGCATGCGGGTTTCGTAGCCCAGCAGGTGGCCATCCTGGCGCAGCTGCCGGATGTAGTCCTCGCGGTCGGCCGGGCTGAGCCAGATGCCGACCTCTGTCGCGGTCTTGCCCGCACAGTCGGCCTGGCTGTAGCCCAGCACACGTTCCTTGGCGGGGTTGACCTCCATGAAGCGTCCATCGGATATCCGTGTGATGCTCATGCCCAGCGGGCTGAAGTTGAACGCCTTGGAGAAACGCTCTTCCGATTTCTGCAGCGCCTGGCGTGCCCGTTCCTCCAGGCTGACGTCGATCACCATCACGAAGAGCAGGCGTTCGGGCCCGTTTTGCACCACCTCGGCGTACATCAGGGCTTCGAACAGACTGGCATCGCGCCGCCGCCCCAGGGTTCGCATGCCGCGCACACGGCCATGGGCCTTGAGCGCCGCGCGGAAGGTCTTGTCATCGGCGGGGTTGGCCCAGAGCACGGGCGGGGGCTGGCCGAGCATTTCCTCGCGGCTGAAACCGCTCACGACGGCGTACGCATCGTTGACGTCGACCACCATGCGGTTGCTCAGTGACTGCACCAGGCAGGCGGCCGGGTTGCCCCGGAACAGGGCCCTGAAGCGCTCCTCGCTGGCGCGCAAATCGGCTTCGGTTTCCAGGGTCTGGTTCAGGCTGTGCCTCAGACGGCTGTAGGCCCTCATGAGGCGGTAGCGCCCGAAGAACACGCTCACCAGAATGGTGGCGATCACCGCGGTGTGCACCACCCAGACCGCCCAGCCCATCCGCATGGAGCCGGGCACGAAGATGCCGCGCTGCTCCAGCCAGTTGAACAGGCCCAGCACGAGGGTGCAGTAAAGGCCCACGGCGATCATGCCGGGGCGCGGCAGGAAAGTGCCAGCCAGCACCACGGTCGCCATCATGGCGATCACCGCGCTGCTGCGAACGCTGCCATCGAACGCCGTGGCCAGCGTGGTGACCAGCAGCATGCTGCCGATCAGCGCGTAGGCCACCAGTCGTATCCGGCCGTGGCGAAACGGCAGCCACAGCGCCCAGAGAAAAATGGAGAGCAGTGCGATCACCGCGACCACCCGGGTCGCACCGTCGCGCAGGAACACGGCAGCCGCGATCGAGGGCGCGGCCACGCACAGGGTCAGCAGCAGCGCGCGCACCGCCTGCTCCTGGTGGCGTTCGATCACGCCCGTCTGCCCCGGGGCCAGCGGATCGTCGGTGAGGATGGGGTTGTCCATGAGGGGACAGTGGCTACGCGGCAGCAGCGGGGGAAAGGGGCAAGGCCGGGTTCATCGGCCCGGAGCCGGCCAGCGTGAAGTGGAACACCGCGCCCTGGCCCGGGGCGGATTCGGCGCGGATGCTGCCGCCGTGGCGCTCGACGATACGCCGCACCGTGGCCAGGCCAATGCCGGTGCCTTCGAACTGGCTGGGCATGTGCAGGCGCTGGAAAGGTTTGAAGAGCTTGTCGGCGTATTGCATGTTGAAGCCGACGCCGTTGTCGCGGACATAGAAGGCGAAGGGCGGGTCTCCGTCGGCGTTGTGCTGGCCGAATTCGATCAGTGTGTCGGTCCGGTCACGGGTGTACTTCACCGCGTTTCCGAGCAGGTTGTCCAGCACGGTGCGCACCAGGCGGGCATCGCAGAGGCAGATCAGGCCCGGCGTGATGCGCCAGCGAAGCACGCGTTCGGGGTGTTTTTCCTGTTCGAGACGCAGCACGGTCTCGGCCAGGGTGCTGAGGTCGGTCTGAGACCGGTGCAGCGTGCCCTGGCTGACCCGGGCCAGCGCCAGCAGGTCCGCGATCAGCAGGCCCATGCGGCTGGTGGCGGCGAGCACGCGCTCGAACAGCTGTTGTTCGTCGGGCTGCAGGCGCCCTTGCAGTTGCTCGGTGAGCAGCCGGGTGAAGCCGTCAATGGCGCGCAATGGCGACTTGAGGTCGTGCGACACCGAGTAGGCGAACGAGTCGAGTTCGGCGTTGAGCTTTTCCAGATCGGCCGTGCGCTTGCGAACGCGCTGTTCCAGCGTCGAATTCAGGTGCAGGATTTCGCGGTCGCGCCGCAGGCGGATGAGTTCGGCCGTGGCACGGCTGGCAAAGATGGCGATCAGTGCCTGGGTGTCGGCCCGCAGCTGGATCGGACGGCGCCAGAGTGCGTTGAGCAGACCGATGGCCGTGCCGTCTTCGTCGCGCAGCGACTGGCCGACATAGGCCTGAAAACCCTGATCGATCAGGGCCTGATCGCCCGGATACCGCTCGGCGACACCTTCCAGGTGCACGCACAGGTCGGTCTGCTGCATCGCGTCGCCGCAAGGTGCCCCATCGAGCGGGAAGCTGAAGTTCTGGCTGGCGGCGCCGTCTTTCCACACCGAGAGGGTGCGCACGCTGCGTTCCGGGTGAAGCTCGCCCACGGTGACCATGTCGGCCCCGATGGCCTGCGCCATGTGCATGGTGAGCGCCTGGAACAGCGCGTCGCCGCCGGGTCCGGCCATGCCGCGGGTGAGTGTGAGCAACTGGGCTTCGCGGCGCTTCTCTTCGGTGGTGTTGACGAAGCAGGACAGGATGCATTCCTCGCCGTCGATCTCGATCAGCTCGGCCCACATCCTGGCGTCGATGACCTGGCCATCGGCGTGTCGCATGCGGGTGTCGTAGGCGCTCAGATGGCCTTCCCGCTGGATGCGCTCCACAAAAGTCTGGCGATCCGCCGGACTCAGCCAGCCGCCCGTTTGGAGCGTGGATTTGCCCAGGAGGTCTATTTTGTGCAGGCCCTGTACCGGATCTCTCGCCTGGTTCACCTCCAGGAACGTGCCGTCGCTCAGCCGCGTGATCGTCATCTTCAGCGGGCTGAAGTTGAACGCCTTGGCGAACCGCTCTTCGGAGCGGCGCAGGCGCTCGATGGCTTCGTTCTGCGTGGTGATGTCGGCCACGGTGGTGATGATCAGCCGGTCCTGCGGGTCGTCGCCCATCTCGCTGGAGATCAGGGCCTCGAAATGGCTGCCGTCGGCACGCAGACCGGTCACACGTTCCTGATCGGTGCGGCGCCGGGCAAACAGTCGCTCCAGGTAGCTGGCACGCTGTTCGGGGTCGGCCCAGAGGAACGCGTCAACGCGGCCGAGCACCTGCTCGCTGGTGTAGCCGTAGCAGCGTTCGAACGCCGGGTTCACGTCGAGGATGGCGCCGGTGCGGGCCGACTGCGCCAGCATCGGGCTGGGGCTGGTGCGGAAGATGCGGGCGAACCGCTCCATGCTGCGGTCGCGCTCGTGCTCGGTGCGTTTGCGCAGTTGCAGCTCTTCCATCTTCTGGGCCAGGGCGATGTTGGCACGCTTGCGGCTGTAAAAGACCAGCATGGCCACGACGACCAGCACCGATGAATGGGTGAGCCAGACCTTGGTGCCTACGGTGAAATTGGGCGTGTGCAGCCAGCCCCGCGCCTCGGCCAGCGTCAGCGCGCCCAGCGAAACCACACTGTAGACCACCGAACCGATCAACGCGGCGCGGCCCAGAAGAATGCCGGCGCCAGCCACCGCCGCCACGAACAGGAATCCCCCCGCCGTGCGTACCGAGCCAAAGGCCATCACGGCCATGCTGGCCGCCGTCAGCACCGAATACACCATCAGGTGCGGCATGTAGGTGGTGTAGCCCTTTTGCACCAGGGAGTACGCCAGCCAGCCGATGACCGCCACCAGCACCGTGGCCCAGGTTTCCAGTGGGTTGGTGCTGCTCAGGTACACCAGCGGCGTGAGCAGGGTGGCGGCCACGCCAATCAGCAGGGCGATCGCATTCAGCGTCGTTTTGCGGATGGCGGATTCAGGCTCGACCGGGGATGGAGGTGCGGGTTCTTTCACGTTGTAGTGGTTGCCAGCGCGTCAAGGAGGCGCTGGCTGCGGGTTCATATCCAGTTCGGGTCTTCCCGTATCTTCGGCTCATCCGCCGGAAACTTGACTTCGTGCGCAAGGCAAGCCCGGCGTGTTGCACCACTCGCTCCAGCTTCCCGCGTAGAGCGCGCTGCGGCCCAGCTTGGCGATCTCCATGCCCAGCAGGTTGGGGATGGCGCTCACGCCGCTGCCACAATGGTGGACAACGCTGGACGGGTCGCGCCCGGCCAGCAGTTGCGTGAACTCGGCGCGCAACTGTGCCGCGGGTTTGAAGCAGCCGTCGGCACCGATGTTGTCGACGAAGGGGCGGTTGAGCGCGCCCGGAATGTGTCCGGCCACCGGATCCAGCGGCTCCACCTCGCCCCGGAACCGGGCGGCGGAGCGGGCATCGACCACGGTGAGTGACGGGTCACCCAGCCGGCTGGCGATGGCTGTGGTGTCGACCAGGCGGGTGAGCGGGTCGCGCAGGGCGAAGCCGCCGCGAGAAGCCGGGCTGCGCAGCGCGGCGGGACCGGTTTCAGCGGGGCCGCCTGAACCGAGCCAGGCTTGCAGGCCGCCATCAAGCACGGCGACGGCTTCGTGTCCGCACCATTTCAGCATCCACCAGAGGCGGCCGCTGTAGTTGGCGCCCTGGCGGTCGTAGACGACGGCTTGTGTGTCGGCGGTCAGACCGATCCGGTCCAGCCAGGCCGCAAAGGTTTCGCGCGAGGGCAGGGGATGGCGCCCGCCGCTGGCGCGGTCGTCCGGGGACTGGCTGCTCAGGTGGTGGTCCAGATGGGCGTGGAGGGCTCCCGGGATGTGGGCCTCGTTGAACTGGGCCACGCCGGCGTCCGGGTTGGTGAGTTCGAAGCTGCAGTCAAACAGCTGGAGCGGCGCCGCGCGGTTCTGGAGTTCACGCAGCTCGGTGGGGGTGATGAGGGTGGTGTACATGCAACCCATTGTGCGGGATTGCACCGACCGACTCGATACACAACGACCGTTTTGCTGCCGACAGCACCCGCTGTCGAACCCCGTTGCCCGGGTGTCAGTGGTCTTCGGCGGGTGCGTTGGGAATGGCGCGTGCGCGCAAGGCTGTGGCTGTGATGCCACTGACGACGATCAGACCCATGCCCAGCCAGCCGATCAGCGGCAACTGGTCGCCAAAGATGGTGAGGCTGTAGATGCCGGCAAAGACGATGCCCGAGTACTGCAGGTTGGCCACCACCAGGGTGGCGCCGCTGGCGTAGGCGCGTGTCATGCACAGCTGACCCAGAACCGCCAGTAGCCCGATGGGCAGCAGCCACAGGGCGCTGGGCCAGTGCCAGGTGTTGATGCCGGTGAACAGCATGCCGATGGCGCCCACCAGCACCGCACCGGCCGAGAAATAGAACACCGTGCGGCTCTCGGGCTCGCCGGCGCGTGAGAGCGCGGCCACCTGCAGGTAGGCGAAGGCCGAGAAGATCCCCGAGAGCAGCCCCAGCAACGCGCCCATGACCTGGTCCGGCTGGAGCGTGGGGCGCAGCATCATGGCCACGCCGCCGAAGCCGGCGAGCACGGCCAGGAACAGCGGCGCCTGCTGGCGGATCGGTGCGTTGCGGCCCTGCGTCAACAGCGCGCCGCCGAGCAGGAAGGCCGCGATCCAGACACTGCTCATGTAGTTCAGCGTCATGGCGGTGGCCAGGGGCAGCGCGGCGATGGCGAAGAACCAGGTGGTCAGCGCGGTGACGCCAACCACGCTGCGCCAGACATGCATCATGGGCACCTGCGTGCGCAGCGACACGCCGCGCACCCGCGTCATGAAGTAGATGAAGACCACGCCCACGATGCCGCGATAGCAGACGATCTCGAAACTGTTGAAGTGCACCGACGCGAACTTGATGCACACACCCATGGTCGCGAACAGCAGCGCGGCCAGCAACATCCACAACATGTCAGCCCCCCTGCGCCGCCTGCGGCGTCACCCCCCCAGGGGGGCGGCACTGGCGGCCGGGCAAAGCCCGTTCCGCGGTGGCCTGGGACGAATGCGCGCGGATGCTCACTCCGTTTGCATCCGCGATCTGTACCACTCGTGGAAGTGCTGCATGCCGTCTTCCATCGGGCTCTGGTAAGGGCCGACTTCGTTGTCGCCGCGGGCCAGCAGGGCCTTGCGCCCGGCGTCCATGCGTTCGCCGATCTCATCGTCCTCGATGCAGGTCTCCATGTAGGCGGCGCGCTGCGCCTCGACGAAACCGCGTTCGAAGGCGGCGATTTCTTCGGGGTAGTAGAACTCCACCATGTTCAGCGTCTTGTCCACGCTGAGCGGGTACAGCGTCGAGACGGTGAGCACGTGCGGATACCACTCGACCATGATGTGCGGGTAGTAGGTCAGCCAGATCGCACCGTGCGAGGGCGCTTCGCCCCGACGGTACTGCATCAGCTGCTGGTGCCAGCGCTGGTAGACCGGGCTGCCGGCCTTGCCCAGCAGGTTCTGCGCGCCCACGGTCTGCACCGAGTACTCGGGCTTGAATTCCCAGCGCAGGTCGTCGCAGGTGACGAAGCCACCCAGGCCCGGGTGGAATGGGACCACGTGGTAGTCCTCCAGATAGACCTCGATGAAGGTCTTCCAGTTGTAGTTGCAGGTGTGCAGCTCAACGTGGTCAAGCACCATGCCGTCGAAGTTCAGCGCGGCGCGCGGTCCCATGTTCGCCAGATCGGCTTCGATGTCGCGGCCGTTGTCTTCGAACAGCAGGCCGTTCCACTCGCGCAGCGGATACCGTTTGAGATCCAGGCAGGGGTCGTTGGCAAAGTGCGGCGCGCCCAGCAGCGAGCCGATCTTGTTGCTGGTGTTCTGGCCACCGCTGTAGGTCCAGCGGTGCAGCGGGCAGACGATGTTGCCGCCGGCGTGGCCGCTGCGGTTCTCGCCCAGATTGCCGCGGCCCTTGAGGATGACGGCCTGGCGGTGGCGGCAGACGTTGGACACCAGCTCCACGCCGTTGGACGTGCGCACCAGGGCACGTCCTTCGCCCTCCTGGGGCAGGGCGTAGTAGTCCCCGACGTTGGGCACCGCGTTGGCATGCCCCACGTAGCGGGGCCCTCGCTGGAAGAGGGTTTCCAGTTCGCGCTGGTAAAGCGCCTGGTCGAAATAGCTGGAAACCGGGAGTTGGCTTCTGGCCTGCTGGAGTTGAAGACTTAAATCAGACATGTGTCTTGACCTAGAGACTCCCCCTATGAAGGGGCAGGGTAAGCGCTGTGCTCGTCAGACGAATTCGCGCGGGATGGGTGGAGTGGTGCGTCCCTCCGGGCGGATGAGGCCCGTCAGTGGAGAAAAAGGAGGGCGGATTGTACCCCGGGGAGCTCAGCCGGGGCGCCACCGTCGGCGTTCGGTGGCGGGCCGTCTGAAGGGGCTTTACCTCTTACGGCGTCCCGGTCCGGCGGGGGGATAAAATCCCCGTTTGCTGCGGTGCATCCGTCGGTCGGCGGTTGTCCTGCTTGCCCGCCTTCAGGGGTGCCCGGTCCGGGCCATTCGAGCTCTGGCCGCAGCCGCTTCTTTTCTCGCTCGCATGACCACATCCACCACCACCAAGTCATCCCGCTCAGCGGGACGTGCTGCCGCGTCTGCCGACGTGGCCGTCAGCTACGAAGCGGCCCTGGAAGAACTGGAGCAACTGGTGTCCCAGCTGGATGCGGGCCAGCTGCCGCTGGACCAGTTGCTCACGCGCTACCAGCGCGGCGCCGAACTGCTGTCCTACTGCCGCGGCCGGCTCGAAGCGGTGGAAAACCAGATCCAGCTGCTTGAAGGCGGCGAGCTCAAACCCTGGAGCGCCTCTTGAGCGCGGCGATGTCCGATGGGGTGGGTTTTGTGGCCTGGCGCGCGGCACAGCAGGCGCTGATTGAGCGGGCGCTGAGCGACTGGGTGTCGCCCGACGCGCCGGCGGGCCTAGGGCTGGCCATGCGCTACGCGGTGCTCGATGGTGGCAAGCGCCTGCGCCCGCTGCTGGTGCTCGCCGCCTGCGAAGCGGTGCAGGGGCATGCCGGCACCGCCCTGCGGGCCGCCTGCGCGGTTGAACTGATCCACGCTTATTCGCTGGTGCACGACGACATGCCCTGCATGGACAACGACGTATTGCGTCGGGGCAAGCCCACAGTCCATGTGCAGTTTGGCGAAGCCCAGGCCCTGCTGGCGGGGGACGCCCTGCAGGCGCTGGCCTTTGAGCTGCTGGTGCCCGATGACGGGTCCACCGACGCGGCCCTCTCGGCCACACTGTGCCGCCAGCTCGCGCAGGCCGCTGGCGCGGCCGGCATGGCCGGTGGGCAGGCGATCGACCTCGCCAGCGTGGGCAGCGCGCTGGACCGGCCGGCGCTGGAAGCCATGCACCGCTGCAAGACCGGCGCGCTGCTGCAGGCCAGCGTGATGATGGGTGCGGCCACCGGGCAGCCGACCGGGAACGCGCTCGCCTGCCTGCGCCGCTACGGCGACCGCCTGGGCCTGGCGTTTCAGGTGGTGGACGACATCCTCGATGTCACCACCGATTCGGCCACGCTGGGCAAGACCGCCGGCAAGGACGCCGCCTGCGACAAGCCGACTTTCGTTTCCCTCATGGGGCTGGAGCCGGCCCAGGCCTGCGCCGATCGCCTGCTCGACGAAGCCCACGAGGACCTGCGCGACAGCGGCCTCGCCCACACCGAGACTTTGCATGCACTGGCCGACTGGGTCGGACGGCGCGTCAGCTGAGCCCCACTACAACAAGCGCCGCACTCCACGATGGTCATGAGCTCACTTCTGTCTTCCATTGAATCGCCGGCCGACCTGCGCCAGCTCTCCCGTGCCCAACTGCATCCGCTGGCCGATGAACTGAGGGCCTTCGTGATCGACAGCGTGGCCCGCACCGGCGGCCACCTCAGTTCCAACCTCGGCACGGTGGAACTCACCGTCGCGCTGCACTACGTCTTCAACACGCCCGAAGACCGCCTGGTCTGGGACGTGGGCCACCAGACCTACCCGCACAAGATCCTCACCGGCCGGCGAGACCGCATGAACACGCTGCGCCAGCTCGGCGGCATCAGCGGTTTCCCGCGCCGCGACGAAAGCGAATACGACACCTTTGGCACCGCGCACTCGTCCACCAGCATCTCCGCCGCGCTCGGCATGGCGATGGCGGCCAAGATGAAGGGCGAGAGCCGCCATTCCGTGGCCATCATCGGCGACGGCGCGATGACCGCGGGCATGGCCTTCGAAGCGTTGAACAACGCGGGCGTGGCCGACGGCCGCCTGCTCGTGGTGCTCAACGACAACGACATGTCGATCTCGCCGCCGGTGGGCGCGCTCAACCGCTACCTGGCCCAGCTTTTGAGCGGCCAGTTCTACGCCGCGGCCAAGAACGTGGGCAAGCAGGTGCTCAAGGGCGCGCCGCCCCTGTTCGAACTCGCCAAGCGCCTGGAAGAACACGCCAAGGGCATGGTGGTGCCGGCCACTCTGTTTGAAAAGTTCGGTTTCAACTACATCGGCCCCATCGATGGCCACGATCTGGACTCGCTGATCCCCACGCTGGAGAACATCCGCCACCTGCTCGACAAGGACAGCGGCCCGCAATTCCTGCACGTGGTGACGAAGAAGGGTCAGGGCTACAAGCTGGCCGAGGCCGACCCGGTGGCGTACCACGGCCCGGGCAAGTTCGACCCGGCCGTGGGCCTGGTCAAGTCGGCCACACCCGCCAAGCCCACCTTCACGCAGGTGTTCGGCCAGTGGCTGTGCGACATGGCCGAAGCCGATCCCAAGCTGGTGGGCATCACGCCCGCGATGCGCGAGGGCTCGGGCATGGTCGAGTTCGAGCGCCGCTTCCCGGGTCGCTACTTCGACGTCGGCATTGCCGAACAACACGCAGTGACCTTTGCCGCCGGCCTGGCCTGCGAGGGACTGAAGCCCGTGGTGGCGATCTACTCGACCTTCCTGCAGCGCGCTTACGACCAGCTCATCCACGACGTGGCGTTGCAGAACCTGCCCATGGTCTTCGCGCTCGATCGCGCGGGCCTGGTGGGCGCCGACGGCGCCACCCACGCGGGTGCCTACGACATCGCCTTTCTGCGCTGCATCCCCAACATGTCGATCGCTTGCCCGGCCGACGAAACCGAGTGCCGGCAACTGCTCAGCACAGCCCATGCGCAAAACCACCCGGTGGCGGTGCGCTATCCGCGCGGTGCGGGTGTGGGTACGAAGGTGCCCACCAGCTTGGAAGGACTGTCCTTTGGCAAGGGCGAGATGCGTCGCACCGGTCGCAACGTGGCCATCCTGGCGTTCGGCACGCTGCTCTACCCGGCGCTGGAAGCGGCCGAACAGCTGGACGCCAGCGTGGCCAACATGCGCTGGGCCAAACCACTGGATATTGAGCTGCTTCGTGAACTCGCTCAGACGCATCAGGCGCTGGTGACGGTCGAAGAAGGCTGCGCCATGGGCGGCGCCGGCAGCGCGGTGCTGGAAGCACTGCAGGCCGAAGGCTTTGCCATGCCGGTGTTGCAACTGGGGCTGTCCGATGTGTTCACCGAACACGGCGATCCGGCGAAGCTGCTGGCCGCTGAGGGGCTGGACGCCGTGGGCATCGAACGCTCCGTGCGGGCGCGTTTCGCCAGCCTTCTCGACAACGTGTCGGGCCTGAAAGTGGTGGCCTGATGAGCGATCTGTCGAGCGGCGTGCGCGCCGTCATGCCCGATGTGCAGGGGCGGCACGATGTGCGTGCCATGCCGATTGCCCGCGTGGGCGTGAAGAACCTGCGTTACCCGCTGGTGCTGGAGGTGGCGGGCCGGGTGCAACACAGCGTGGGGCTCTGGGACCTGCATGTGGGACTGAAGGCCGAGCAGAAGGGCGCCCACATGTCGCGCCTGCTGGCCTGGCTGGACGCGTTCACGCTCGATGGCGAGGTGGTCGACTTCGATCGGCTGCAACTGGCCATGCCCGAGCTCATGGCGCTGCTGGAGACCGACAGCGCGGGCCTCTCGGTGAGCTTTCCGTTTTTCATCCGCAAGACGGCCCCGGTATCGGGTCAGCAAAGCCTGCTCGAATACGAAGGCGGCTGGCTGGCGCGTTGCGAAGGCGGCCGCACCGAAGTTCGCATGGTGGCCACGGTGCCGGTGAAGTCGCTGTGCCCGTGTTCCAAAGAGGTCAGCGAAGACGGTGCACACAACCAGCGTTCGCACATCCGCCTGGAGGTTCTGTTGGGTGAGGCCGTGCCTTGGGCCGAACTGGTGCGTTTTGCCGAAGACCATGCGTCGTGCGAGCTCTGGGGGCTGCTCAAGCGCAGCGACGAGAAGTGGGTCACCGAGCGGGCTTATGCTCACCCCAAGTTCGTCGAAGACCTGGTGCGCGATGTGGCGCTGGCGCTGAACGACGATCCGCGCGTGCTGACCTACACCGTGGACGTCATCAACTTCGAATCGATCCACGCGCACGATGTGCATGCACGGATCGCACACGACAAAAATACCGCCGTTTGAGTGGACCGAAGCACGCGGTTTCGTGAGCATTTTTCACGCGAACCTTGAAGTGTTTTTCATTTCCCCCGCAAGCGTGTGAAAAGCACGTCACAAAGCGGACTTTGATGCCTTTTCCCGAGGGAAAACCCGTGAAGGCGGGGTCTGTGCGTTCCTTACAATCCACTGGCCTAAGCGCCTTTGCCAAACACCACAACCGTGCGTGCTGGTCGAGAAAAAATCACCTAAATGGAGTTGTAACTATGGATCGTCGTTCCATCATCAAGCATGCCGGCATTGCCGGTGTGCTGGCCGCAGGCGCCGCGCCCGCGGTGCATGCCCAGGCCACCATCCGCTGGCGGCTGGCTTCCAGCTTCCCGAAAGCCCTGGACACCATTTTTGGTGCGGCCGATGTGTTTGCCAAGAAGGTCGGTGACATGACCGGCGGCAAGTTCAGCATCTCGGTGCACCCGGGCGGCGAACTGATGCCCGCGTTCGGCGTGGTGGACGGCGTGCAGCAGGGGACGGTCGAAGCCGCCCACACGGCGCCTTACTACTTCTTCGGCAAGGACGACACCTTCGCCATGGGCACGGCCATTCCGTTCGGCCTGAACAGCCGCCAGCTGACCGCCTGGTACTACGACGGCAACGGCCTGAAGCTGTTCCGCGAGTTCTACGACAAGTACAACATCGTGAACTTCCCCGGCGGCAACACCGGTGCCCAGATGGGTGGCTGGTACCGCAAGGAAATCAAGGGCGTTGCCGACATCAAGGGTCTGAAGATGCGCATCGGCGGTTTCGCCGGCAAGGTTTTCACCCGCATGGGTGGCGTGCCGCAGAACATCCCCGGTGGCGAGATCTACCAGGCGCTGGAAAAGGGCACCATTGACGCGACCGAGTGGGTCGGTCCTTACGACGACGAGAAGCTGGGCTTCCAGAAGGTCGCCAAGAACTACTATTACCCCGGCTGGTGGGAAGGCGGCGCACAGCTCGACTTCTACATCAACAAGACAGCGTTCAATGCCCTCTCGAAAGAGAACCAGGCCATCGTCGAAGCCGCTGCCGCCTACGCACACACCGAAATGCAGGCTCGCTACGATGCCCGCAACCCGGCCGCTCTCAAGCGTCTGGTGGCCGGTGGTGCCAAGGTGCTGCCGTTCCCCAAGGCCGTGATGGACCTGGCCTACAAGGAGTCGATGGCACTTTACGCCGAGCTGAACGACACCAACCCGGCCTGGAAGAAGATCTACACCGACTATTCGGCCTTCCGCAAGGACCAGAACCTCTGGTTCCGCTTCACCGAAGCCCAGTTCGACCGCTACATGCAGTCGGCCAAGCTGTAAACGGCGAACAAGCCTGGCAAAAAACCCCGCTCTGCGGGGTTTTTTGTGCAGGTTGGTCTTCATGTCCGTGACCCGGCCATGGCATCCATCGCCTCATCGCCCAGTCTCTCTGATCAGAGGCCCCGCTTTCGCTAAACTGGCGGGCTTGCCACGAGCAACCCATCCAAACGGGGATTCCCATGTCGTTCCTACTCCAAATATCCCGGCTCATCGATGCCGTCAGCGAGCTCATCGGCAAGCTGGCCATGTGGCTCATCCTGGCCGCCACGCTCATCAGCACGGGCAACGCCCTCATCCGCAAAATCTTCGGCACCAGCTCGAACGCCTGGCTTGAAATCCAGTGGTACCTGTTTGCCGCTGTGTTCATGCTCGGTGGTGGCTACGCCTTTCTGCGCAACGCGCACGTGCGCATCGACTTCATTTCCAGCAAATTCACCGACCGAACCCGCAACTGGATCGATATCGGCGGCATCCTGGTCTTCCTGTTCCCCCTGTGCTACATGATGGTGACACTCAGCTGGCCCCTGTTCATCAACGCGCTGGAGTCGGGCGAGATGTCGTCCAACTCCGGGGGCCTGATCCGCTGGCCGGTGTACGCCCTGATTCCGCTGGGCTTTGCGCTGCTGTTCGTGCAGGGCATCTCCGAACTTATCAAACGTTTTGCCTTCCTCAACGGTCAGGGTCCTGATGTCCTGAGCCATTCCGGTCCCAGTGAGACCGAACTGCTGGCGCAAGAGATCGCCGAACAGGAAAAAGCCCGTCAAGCGGGAGCCTCAGCATGATTGAATTTTTGACGTCCAACTTTGTCCCGATGATGTTCACCGGGCTGCTGGTTTTCCTGTTGATGGGATTTCCGGTCTCGTTCTCCCTGGCCGCGACGGGCCTGTTCTTCGGCTTCATCGGCATGGAGCTGGAGCTGTTCCCCTCCAACCTGTTCCAGGCCCTGCCGCTGCGGGTGTTCGGCATCATGCAGAACGACACGCTGCTGGCGATCCCGTTCTTCACGTTGATGGGCATCATCCTGGAGCGCAGCCGCATGGCCGAGGACCTGCTGGAGACGGTGGGCCAGGTGTTCGGTCCGCTGCGCGGGGGTGTGGGCATCGCCGTGGTGCTGGTGGGTGCGCTGCTCGCGGCCACCACCGGTGTGGTGGCGGCGTCGGTGATCTCGATGGGCCTGATCGCCATGCCCATCATGCTGCGCTACGGCTACAACCGCACCATCGCCACCGGCACCATCACCGCATCCGGCACGCTGGCGCAGGCGCTGCCGCCGTCGCTGGTGCTGATCGTGCTGGCCGACCAGCTGGGTCGCTCGGTGGGCGACATGTACGCCGGTGCACTGATCCCCGGCCTGGCGCTGGTGGGTCTGTACCTGGCTTTCATCGTCGTGGTGGCGCTGGTCAAGCCTTCGTGGGTGCCGGCGCTGCCGGCTGAAGCGCGCATCTACAACGAGCCCAATGGCTCCAGCGGCCACCGGTCGCTGCTGGCTTTGCTGCTGCTGTGTGCTGCGGCCGGCTACGGCTGGTCCCAGGTGCATGAATCGATCATGAACCCCTGGCTGGAGCGTGAAATGCCCGCGCCCGGTGACGAGGTCTTCATCCTGTCGATGACCATCAGCGCGTTTCTCGCGCTGGCGCTGGCCCTGGTCAACAAGCTGTTCGGCATCGGCCTGCTCTCGCGCCTGACCGAGCGCGTGACCTTCGTGCTGATCCCGCCGCTGGTGCTGATCTTCCTGGTGCTGGGCACGATTTTCCTGGGTGTTGCAACGCCCACGGAAGGTGGTGCCATGGGTGCCATCGGCGCCCTGATCATGGCGGGTGCGCGCCGAACGCTGTCGTTCGGTCTGCTCAAGCAGGCGCTGGAGAACACCACCAAGCTGGCCATCTTCGTGCTGTTCATCCTGATCGGCTCGACCGTGTTCAGCTTCACCTTCAACGCGGCCGACGGCCACATCTGGGTGGAACACCTGTTCGCCAAGTTGCCCGGTGGGCAGCTGGGCTTCCTGCTGTTCGTGAACGCGCTGGTGTTCGTGCTCGGCATGTTCATCGATTTCTTCGAGATCGCCTTCATCGTGGTGCCGCTGCTGGCCCCCGTGGCCGACAAGCTGGGCATCGACCTGATCTGGTTCGGCATCATCCTGGCGATGAACCTGCAGACCTCGTTCCTCACGCCGCCGTTCGGCTTTGCGCTGTTCTACCTGCGCAGCGTGGCCGCGCGCAACGACTACGACGATGTCGTCACGGGCGAGCGTATTCCGGCGGTGACCACGGCGCAGATCTACAAGGGCTCGATTGCCTTCATCATCCTGCAGCTCATCATGGTCGCGGTGATCGTGTTCAACCCGGGCATCGTGACCGGCAACCTCGACAAGGCGGCGGTGGTGGACGATGCCACGGTGGACGACATGCTCAACAACATGCAGGACCTGCAGAGCGAAGAAAACGAAGAGCCGAACATGGACGCTTCCGGGGAAGAGAGCCCTGCGGCCGGCGATGCAGCGCCTGCGGATGACGCTGCTGCCCCGCCCGCGGTCGAAGAAGAGGTTGACCCGGCCAAGGCATTGGAAGACGCGATCAAGAAAGCCGAGTGATGCAGATCGATGTGAAAGTGCTGGACCCGCGCATGGCGGACCAGCTCCCCGCTTACGCCACGTCCGGCAGCGCTGGGCTGGACCTGCGGGCCTGCCTCGATGCACCACTGACGCTGGCGCCCAACGCCTGGCAACTGGTGCCCACCGGGCTGGCCATCCACCTGGCCGACCCGGGCTATGCGGCCATGATCCTGCCGCGCTCGGGGCTGGGGCACAAGCACGGCATCGTGCTCGGCAACCTGGTGGGCCTGATCGACAGCGATTACCAGGGCCAGCTCATGGTGAGCGCCTGGAACCGCAGCGACGTGGCTTTCACCATTGAACCCATGGAGCGCATCGCGCAAATGGTGATCGTGCCGGTGGTGCAGGCGCACTTCAACGTGGTGGACGATTTCGACGTGGCCAGCGAACGCGGGGCGGGCGGCTACGGTTCAACGGGCCGGGGCTGACCGGTCACGGCGAATCTTCATCAGAAACAACGAGAGGGCTGCACATGCAGCCCTCTCGTTTTTGGAATCGGTCCGATTTGCGGAATCAGTGGAGCGTGGGTTTGCCCGCAGCTTGGTCCGGATCTGACGGTGCATCGCCGTTGTCGACCTGCATGCGGAAGAAGCCTGTGCCCAGCGTGCCACGACCGATTTCACTGATCTGCGCTTCGCGCACGGCGTGCACCTTGAGGTGGATGCGCAAGGCGATGCCCGCCAGGGGGTGGTTGCCATCCATCACCACATGATCGGGGTAAATGTCGCTCACGAAATACAGGCGGTCGCGCGGCGCAGCAGCGTTGCAGCCCTCGGGCAGTCCCTCGAAGCCCATGCCTTCTTCGAGGTTGTCCGGGAACAGGTGGCGCGGCTCCAGAAAGAGCAGCCGATCGTCGTAGTCGCCAAAGGCGTGCTGGGGTTCGAGCTGCAGCTCCACCGTATCGCCTTCCACATGGCCCTGCAGCGCTTCTTCGAGTCCGGCCAGCAGATCGTTGCCGCCCACCAGGAACTCGATCGGCTCTTCCAGCACGTCCAGCTCTTCGCCCAGGGTGTCCTTGAGTGTCCACGTCAGCGCGACGACGCACTGAGGGGTGATTTTCATCGTCGTTTTCATCGGACAATTGTCCCATGACCCAAGCCACCCCATCCAACCCCAAAACCTTCAGCCCCGACATGCCCCGCGAAATGCTCGGCGGTCTCTCGCCCGCGCAATTCATGCGCCGCTATTGGCAGAAAAAGCCTTTGCTGATCCGCAACGCGTTTCCGGATTTCAAGCCGTTTCTGAACCGCCAGGCGCTGTTTGCCATGGCCGCCGAAGAAGCCGTTGAATCGCGCATGATCGTGAGCAAGCCGGCTGGCTGGCAGCTCAAGCACGGCCCTTTCGCCCGCACCGCTTTTCCGCCGCTGAAGCAGAAACGCTGGACCCTGCTGGTGCAGGGTGTGGACCTGCATCTGGACGTGGCCCACGAGATGCTTCAGCGCTTCCGGTTTGTGCCCGACGCCCGTCTGGACGACCTGATGATTTCCTGGGCCAGCGATGGCGGCGGCGTCGGGCCGCACTTTGACAGCTACGACGTGTTCCTGCTGCAGGCCAGCGGCCAGCGCCATTGGCGCATCGGTCGCCAGAAAGACCTGTCGCTGGAGCCGAACGTGCCGCTCAAGATCCTCAGCAACTTCGAGCCCGAGGAGGAGCACCTGCTCAACCCTGGCGACATGTTGTACCTGCCGCCGCGCTGGGCGCACGACGGTGTGGCCGTGGGCGATGACTGCATGACCTATTCGGTCGGTTTCCGGGTGCCGCAACGGGGTGGTCTGGCGGGGGAGCTGCTGCAGCGCATGGCCGAAGAGTTCGACGATGCCACGCTCTACCGCGACCCGGCGCAGCCCGCCACCGCCACGCCCGCGGCCATGCCGCCCGCGCTGGAGGCTTTTGCGGCCGATGGCCTGCAGCGCCTGCTGGCCGAGCGCGAATCGCTGGCCTGTGCGCTGGGTGAGGTGATGACCGAACCCAAGCCCCGCGTCTGGTTCGAAGAACCCGATGCAGACTGGACACCCGGCCCCTTGGCGCTGGACCGGCGCACGCGCATGATGTACGACGACCGCCACGTGTTCATCAACGGGGAGAGTTTCCGCGCCGGCGGTGTGGATGCGCGCCTGATGCGCACCCTGGCTGACCAACGCCGCCTGGATGCCCGCCAGGCCGCACGCGCCAGCACCGATGCGCAGGCGTTGCTGCAGGACTGGTTTGAAGCCGGCTGGCTGCACCGTGTGGCGGCCGACTGATTCGTTCGTTCTTTGCGTTGACGGAGGTGGGGTCATGGGTCAAGAGTCCGCATCAGGCTCGGGAACACCCGAGCAGGCGTTGCCGGAAGGGCGGCTGGAAGGTCGGCAGGCCTTTGCCGATCTGGTGCGACAGGCCATGGTTTGCGCCGCTCGGGAGGGCTGGACGCACATGATCCTGAGCGACCCGGACTTTGCCGATTGGCCGCTGGGCGAGCGGGTGGTGATCGATGCCCTGCAGGCCTGGGCCGGGCGCGGGCGCCACATCCAGTTCATGGCACGGGACTTCGGACCCTTGCGTCAGCTGCATCCCCGCCTGGTGCAATGGCGCGTCACGTGGTCGCACCTGGTGCAGGCCCACGCCTGCGCCAGCATGGTGGGCACCGAGCTGCCCAGTGCCATCTGGTCACCCGGCTGGACCATGGAGCGGCTTGATGTGATGCGCTGCACAGTGGTGGCCAGTGTGGATGCCCGACGGCGCGTGGCCTTGAAAGAGCGGCTGGACACGTGCTGGGACATGGGCAGCCCTTCGTTTCCGGCCACCACGCTCGGTTTGTGAGCTTTTGTATGGGATGTGGCTTCTAAAGCAACACATCTGTGTGAGAAAAAGAAAAAAATGATAAGGGTAAATACGTATGCATTTTTCCGGCTATTATTCTGTTCCAGTCTGGAAGCCGGGTCTTTAAGGGTTGTCTGACTGGGTCAACCGAGCTCGAATCCTGTATTCGGGTTTTTTTTTGGGTTGATTCATAACTATTCGAAGTCTGTTCATCTTCATCCACAGGAATACCACCATGAAAACATCCATCCTCCTCGCCAGCCTGCTTGCCGCTTTGACCCTGACCGCTTGCGGCAAGAAAGAAGAAGCCGCCGTCACCATCCCTGAGCCAGCCGCTGTGGTTGACACCGCCAAGGACGCGGCTGCCGCCACCGCCGATGCCGCCAAGGACGCAGCAGCCGCCACCACCGACGCTGCCGCTGCCGCTGCCGATGCCACCAAGGACGCTGCCGCTGCCGCTGCAGACGCCACCAAGGACGCCGCCGCTGCTGCTGCAGACGCCACCAAGGACGCAGCTGCAGCTGCCGCCGACGCTGCCAAGGCCGCAGTCAAGCCTGCTCAGTAATTGGATCGGGTTTTGCCCGTCCAGAAAAAAGCCGCCCGAGGGCGGCTTTTTCGTGGGTGCCTCCCATTCGGGCCGGCACAGGGTGACGCTTATTTGAGATCGTCGGCGAGCAGTTGAACGATGCGCTGGGCGGTGGCCGATGATTCAGGCTGCCCCTGTTCGTTGAGCACCGAGACCGTGCTGCTGTTGCCACTGCTCTGGACCTTCACCCGGTATTTGGCGGGCCTGACCTGGGGGGCTGAGCTGGAGAAGAGACGGCCGAAGAAGCCCGGCTTCTGGGCGTCGGCCGCAGTCGTGGGCACGTAGCGCACGAAATAGACACCCTGGGTGCGATCGCGGTCTTCGACGGTAAAGCCCGTGCGGTCCAGCGTCAGGCCGACACGGCGCCAGGCGCGGTCAAAGTCGTCATCGAGCTGGACCACGGGCTGCTGGCCCAGCAGGGTCACCTTGGCGGCTGCCTGCGCGGGCGTTGCGGCCGCCACGGCTTGGGCCTGCGCCTCGCTCACGCCGAGCTTGACCATCAGGCGGCGCAGGAACTCGGTCTCCAGCTCCGGATCGGAAGGCCGGGGCTGCCATATGGTCTGGTCTTTCTGACTGCTGGTGTAGACCTCGGCCATGCCGCGGTGGCTGATGAAGATTTCGGTACCGCCAGCGGCGTTGCGTTCGAGGCGGGTGCGGAACTTGTCGCGTTCGCCGGTGGAGTAGAGGTTGTCAAAAACCTTGCCGATGGTCGAACGGATGAAGTCCTGTGGAATCTTGGCGCGGTTTTCGGCCCAGTCGGTTTCCATGATGCCCAGTTTTTCCTGGTCCAGTTCCAGCAGGAAGCCGTTTTCCTTCCAGAAGTCGCCGACCGGAGTCCACAGCTGTTCGGCCGGACGGTTCACCACCAGCCAGCGCTGGTTGCCCGCACGTTCGATGCGCACATCGCCCACCGAAGACACCGCCGTGATGCCGGGCGTGACCGCCGCCTGGGCCGCCTGCTGGCCACTGGCGGTGACCGCCGTGCCCGGCACGTTGTAGCGCGAGTCGCGGCTGAGCTGTGTCAGATCGGGTGGCACGTCCAGCGTGCTGCCGCGCTGGGCGCTCTTGTAGTCGATCTTGTCTTCCTGCAGCATGGTGCAGCCGCTCGCCAGCATAGCGGCCACGGCGATCACACCAATGCGCCCCAGAGGTCGCGAAGCGCGTTGGTTTGCCGTGAGGGACGTCGGGCAGTTTGAAGTGACTTGCATGAGCAGACTCGGGTTCGGGGAAAAAGGGGGAAGTCGGGCGACCAGGTTCAATCGATCAGGCCACTGTCTTTGAGCGCCCCTTCGACCAGGGGTTCCAGGGCGCGGGACATGGGCGTGAGCGGCAGGCGCATGGTCTCCGAGCACAGGCCCATGCGGGCCATGGCCCACTTGAGCGGGATCGGGTTGGCTTCGACGAACAGGTTCTTGTGCACCGGCATCAGGCGCAACTGGATGTCCATGGCCTTGCGGGTGTCGCCCGCGATGGCAGCCACGCAGAGCTCGTGCATCAGGCGTGGTGCGATGTTCGCCGTCACGCTCACGTTGCCCTGGCCGCCGCACAGCATCAGCGCCACGGCGGTCGGATCGTCACCGGAGTAGATCGCGAAACCTTCGGGTGCTTCCCGGATCAGCCATTGCGCGCGCTCGATGTTGCCCGTGGCTTCCTTGATGCCGACGATGCCCTTCACCTGCGCCAGGCGCAGGGCGGTTTCGACCGACATGTCGGCCACACTGCGGCCGGGCACGTTGTACAGCACGATGGGCAGATCACCGGTGGCTTCGGCGATGGCCTTGAAGTGCTGGTACTGGCCCTCTTGCGTGGGCTTGTTGTAGTAGGGCACGACCTGCAGCTGGCAGTCGGCGCCGACGCTGCGTGCGAACTTGGCCAGCTCGATGGCTTCGGCGGTGGAGTTGGCGCCGCAGCCCGCCATGATGGGCACGCGTTTGGCCGCCTGCTCCACCGAGACGCGGATGATTTCGCAGTGCTCTTCGACAGTGACCGTGGGCGACTCGCCCGTGGTACCGACCACGCCAATGCAATCGGTGCCTTCGGCGATGTGCCAGTCGATCAGTTTGCGCAGGGCGGGGTAGTCCACGCTGCCGTCGATGTTCATGGGCGTGACCAAGGCCACGATGCTGCCGGTAATGGGTTTCATAAGCTGGTTGCTCAAGAGGTGGGCGCCGGCCGTGCGAGCCCTCCCGGGGAGGCTGTCGTCAGCGGACGCGCGAATCTGACATTCTACCCAGTGGCATCCAGCGGATACCGCGCGGGCAGGGCGGAAGTATCCGGGGGTTTTCGCACCGCCGCGATGCGTTGCACAAAGCGCTCGGGCCGGTCGGTGAAGCCGTCTTCAAACGCTACCACGTGCAAGCCGGCAGCGACCTGCAGCAACTCGCCGGATTGCAGCAGGAAGTCGGGCCGTGAGGGCTTGCCTACGGTTTCATTGCCGGCGGCGAAGGTCTCGTAAATCAGCACGCCGCCGGGCGCCACGCTGGCCACGATCTGCGGCAGCAGCGGGCGCCAGAGGTAGTTCGTGATCACCACAGCGTCAAATGTCTCGCCAGCAAACGGCCAGGGGCCGTTTTCAATGTCGGCTTCAACAGCCCGACCCAGATCCGCCACCGCGGTGATGGCTTCTGGCGACCGATCCACACCCGTCACCGGATGGCCGCGCTGCGCGAACCAGCGCAGGTGGCGGCCATGACCGCAGGCCACATCGAGCACCGGTCCACCCGCAGGGACCAGGTGCGACCAGCGTTGTACCCAGGCCGAAGGGGCTTCCGTGCCGTGCATCTAGAAACAGCTCCAAAGCTGGTCGGCGAGATTCACGAGGAAGTCAGGCCGGTTGTAGAGCGCCAGCGTGCCCAGCAGGGCCAGCGCGACGCCGCTCCAGACCAGCGCCTTGACCACCAGGGGCTTCACGCCGCGGCTCCCATGCGTTGCGGACCGCGGGTGATGGGCGATTCGCGCACCGGCAGGTTGATCAGCGCGGCGAACACGCCCAGTGCGATCGAGATGTACCAGACGATGTCGTAGCTGCCGGTCTGGTCGTACAGCACGCCGCCCAGCCAAACACCCATGAAACTGCCGATCTGGTGGCTGAAGAACACGAAGCCACCCAGCATGGACAAATGCGCCACGCCAAAGATCTGCGCCACCACCGCGTTGGTCGGCGGCACGGTGGACAGCCACAACACGCCCATGACGGCCGCGAACACGTACACGCTGGCTGGCGACAACGGCACGATCAGGAACACGCTGATCGCCACCGCACGCGCGATGTAGATGAACGACAGGATGTAGCGCTTGGGGAAACGCTGGCCCAGCGCGCCCGCGGCGTAGGTGCCGATCACGTTGAACAGGCCGATCAGCGCCAGCGCATAGCTCGCCACCTGGGGCGAAAGACCGTTGTCCTTCAGGTAACTCGGCATGTGCACGCCGATGAACACCACCTGAAAGCCGCACACGAAGTAGCCCGCCATCAGCAACTGGAAACTGCGGTACTTGAAGGCCTCGCGCAGCGCCTGCACGATGGTCTGTTCCCGTTTGGGCGCCACGCCGCCCACAAACCCGGGTTCACGCAGAAACAGCGCCAGCGGCATGATCAGCAGCACCGCAGCGCCGAGGACCAGCAGCGCTTCCTGCCAGCCGAAAGAGCTGATGAGCCAGCCTTCGATCGGCACCATCAGGAACTGGCCGAACGAGCCGGCTGCAGCGGCCACGCCCATGGCCCAGGATCGTTTCTCGGCCGGAATTTGCCGCCCGATCACGCCGTAGATCACCGCGTAGGTGGTGCCCGCCTGCGCGGCGCCGATCAGCACGCCCGCGGTCAGCGCAAATGTGAGCGGCGTGGGCGAGAGCGCCATGCCCGCCAGACCCAGCGCGTAAAGCACCGCGCCCACCAGCAGCACGCGGAAGGCACCAAAGCGGTCGGCCGCCATGCCGGCAAAGATGCCGAACAGGCCCCAGGAGAGGTTCTGGATGGCCAGCGCGAAAGCGAAATTCTCGCGCGTCCAGCCCTGATCCTGGGTGATGGGCTGCAGCCACAGGCCAAAGCCGTGGCGCACACCCATGGAGAGGGTGACGATGGCGGCGCCGCAGGCCAGCACCTGGAACGCGGAGAGACGGGGGGCAGGCGCTGTGGCCGGTTGCGAAGTCATCCCGAGACTGTAGCGAATCCGGGCATTCGCCGGGTGTCGCTCCCGTGCTTGGGGTCATGAAATCGGCGGCCGCCATTGATGCGCAGCGCGAATCGGTCGAGATGCCGGGTATTTCCTCTGTATTTGCATCCAGTGGTTTGGCGCGGGATGCTTACAATCCGCAGCCATGGCGACCCAATCTCCCAACGAATACTCCGAAGTCTCCATCCGCGTCCTCAAGGGACTGGAGCCGGTCAAACAGCGCCCGGGCATGTACACCCGGACCGACAACCCGCTGCACATCATCCAGGAAGTGCTGGACAACGCGGCCGACGAAGCCCTCGCTGGTCACGGCAAAAAAATCAAGGTCACGCTGCACCCCGACAGCTCGGTGAGCATCGAAGACGACGGCCGCGGCATCCCGTTTGGCCTGCACCCGGAAGAAAAGGCCCCGGTGGTCGAACTCGTCTTCACCCGCCTGCACGCGGGCGGCAAGTTCGACAAGGGCAAGGGCGGCGCCTACAGCTTCTCGGGTGGTCTGCACGGCGTGGGCGTGAGCGTGACCAATGCGCTCTCGACCCGGCTGGAAGTCACCAGCTACCGCGAAGGCCAGGTGGCCAAGCTGGCGTTCTCGGCCGGTGACGTGATCGAACAGCTGGTGATCACGCCCAAAGGCGAGGGCGACCGCAAGCAGGGCACCACGGTGCGCGCCTGGCCCGATGCGAAGTATTTCGAGTCCGCTGTGTTGCCCATGAACGAGCTGACGCACCTGCTGCGCAGCAAGGCGGTGCTGATGCCGGGCGTGACGGTGACCCTGGTGAACGAAAAGACCAAGGACACCCAGACCTGGCTTTACAAGGGCGGTTTGCGCGACTACCTGCAGCAGACCCTCAACGGCGAACCGGTGATTCCGCTGTTCGAAGGCGAAGGCTTTGCCGACGCCAAAGACGACAACTTTGCCGAAGGCGAGGGCGCTGCCTGGTGCGTGGCCTTCACCGAAGACGGCCAGCCGGTGCGCGAAAGCTACGTCAACCTGATCCCCACCAGCGCCGGTGGCACGCACGAAAGCGGTTTGCGCGACGGCCTGTTCCAGGCGGTCAAGGGCTTCATCGAGTTGCATGCGCTCTTGCCCAAAGGCGTGAAGCTGTTGCCCGAAGACGTGTTCGCCCGCGCTTCGTATGTGCTGAGCGCCAAGGTGCTCGATCCGCAGTTCCAGGGCCAGATCAAGGAGCGCCTGAACTCGCGCGACGCGGTGCGGCTGGTCGGCAGCTTCGTGCGCCCGGCACTTGAGCTCTGGCTCAACCAGCACGTGGACTACGGCAAAAAACTCGCCGAACTCGCCATCAAGGCTGCGCAGTTCCGCCAGAAGGCCGGCCAGAAAGTCGAAAAGCGCAAGGGATCGGGCGTGGCCGTGCTGCCCGGCAAGCTGACCGACTGCGAGAGCAAGGACCTGGCGCACAACGAGGTGTTCCTGGTCGAGGGCGACTCGGCCGGCGGCAGCGCCAAGATGGGCCGCGACAAGGAAAGCCAGGCCATCCTGCCGCTGCGCGGCAAGGTGCTCAACACCTGGGAAGTCGAGCGCGACCGCCTGTTCGCCAACAACGAGATCCACGACATCTCGGTCGCCATCGGCATCGACCCGCACGGCCCGCTGGACAAGCCCGACATGAGTGGCCTGCGTTACGGCAAGGTCTGCATCCTGAGCGACGCCGACGTCGACGGCTCGCACATCCAGGTGCTGCTGCTCACGCTGTTTTTCCGCCATTTCCCCAAGCTCATCGAGGCCGGCCATGTGTACGTGGCGCGCCCGCCGCTGTTCCGGGTGGACGTGCCCGCGCGCGGCAAGAAGCCCGCCATTAAACAGTACGCGCTGGATGAGGGCGAGTTGCACGCCATCCTCGACAAGGCCGAGAAAGATGGCGTGGTGCGCGACAAGTGCCAGATCAGCCGTTTCAAGGGCCTGGGCGAGATGAACGCCGAACAGCTCTGGGACACCACGCTCAACCCCGACACGCGCCGTCTCATGCAGGTCAACCTCGGCTCGCTGGACTTCGCCGGCACCGAAGCGCTCATCACCAAGCTCATGGGCAAGGGCGAGGCCGCTTCGCGCCGTGAGCTGATGGAGCTGCACGGCGACTCCGTCGAGGTGGACGTGTGAAGCACACGGCGCGCCGCTGGCTGCAGGGCACCGCCGTCGCGCTGGTGCTCTCGCTGTCCGCGCCCGCCTGGGCCGAGATCTGGGGTTATGTGGACCGGCGCGGCGTGTCGCACTTTGCCGACCACCAGGTCGATCGCCGCTACGAACTGTTTTACCGCGGCGGCCAGCGCGCGGCCAGGAAGCAGCCAGGCATGGCGCCGGGTGCGGCCTACGCACCGCAGCTGCAGGCCCGGTTCGCGGTGTCCACCTCGTACAAGGCCGTGCGCCACCTGATCCGCGAAGCCGCCACCGCTTACGGACTCGAATACGAGCTGCTCAAGGCCGTGATCGCCACCGAGTCGGGCTTCAATGCCCACGCGGTCAGCCCCAAGGGCGCGGTCGGTCTGATGCAGCTCATGCCCGACACCGCCAGGCGCTTCGGCGTCAAGGCGGATACCCATCAAACCCTGCAGGAGCGGCTCACCGATCCGCGCACCAACATCCTCGCCGGCGCCAGTTACCTGGCGTGGCTGCTCAAGTACTTCGACGGCGAAACCGAACTCGCGCTCGCCGCCTACAACGCGGGCGAGGGCGCGGTGATGCGCGCCGGCCGGCGCATCCCCAACTACCGCGAAACCCGCGACTACGTGCGCAAGGTGACGCAACTGCACCAGAACCTCCTGCCGCCGCGCACCTTGTCGCGCCAGCGAACGGCCACCTCTTCTACCGGCATCATGCCGGGGCAGGGCGCTTTGCCCACAGCCAAACTCTGAATCTGAACCCGCCTCTTCATGGACACCCTCACTCCCGAACTCCCGCTGGGCCTGCCCGGCGAGCCTGAAGCCGACAACCTCGCCACCTACGCCCAACGCGCCTACCTCGAATACGCACTCTCCGTCGTCAAGGGCAGGGCCCTGCCCGACGTGTGCGACGGCCAGAAGCCGGTGCAGCGCCGCATCCTCTACGCCATGGACCGCATGGGTCTGGGCTACAGCGGCAACACGGCTGCCAAGCCGGTCAAGAGTGCGCGCGTGGTCGGCGACGTGCTGGGCAAGTACCACCCGCACGGCGACAGCGCGGCCTACGACGCACTGGTGCGGATGGCGCAGGACTTTTCGCAGCGCTACCCGCTGATCGACGGCCAGGGCAACTTCGGCAGCCGCGACGGCGACGGCGCCGCCGCCATGCGCTACACCGAAGCGCGTCTGGCCAAGATCACCGGCCTGCTGCTCGACGAGATCGACCAAGGCACGGTGGACTTCATTCCCACCTACGACGGCTCGTTCGAAGAGCCCAAGCAGCTGCCCGCGCGCCTGCCGTTCAACCTGCTCAACGGCGCCTCGGGCATTGCTGTGGGCCTGGCCACCGAGATCCCGAGCCACAACCTGCGCGAAGTGGCCGACGCCTGCGTGGCGCTGATCAAGACCCCCAAGCTGTCCGACGAAGAACTCTTCGCCATCATCCCCGGCCCGGACTACCCCGGCGGCGGCCAGATCATCAGCCCGGCCGGCGATATCGCCGACGCCTACCGCAGCGGCCGCGGCAGCCTGAAAGTGCGTGCGCGCTGGAAGATCGAAGACCTGGCCCGCGGCCAGTGGCAGCTGGTGGTGAACGAGCTGCCGCCCGGGGTGAGCACCCAGCGCGTGCTGGAAGAGATCGAAGAGATCACCAACCCCAAGGTCAAGGCCGGCAAGAAAGCGCTGAGCCAGGAGCAGACGCAACTCAAAGCCAGCATGCTCATGGTGCTGGACGTGGTGCGCGACGAATCGAGCAAGGATGCCCCCGTGCGCCTGGTGTTCGAGCCCAAGAGCAGCCGCATCGAGCAGAGCGAGCTCATCACCGCGCTGCTGGCCCACACCAGCCTGGAAAGTTCGTCGCCGATCAACCTGACCATGATCGGCCTCGACGGGCGGCCGACACAGAAGAGCCTGCGGCTCATGCTGAGCGAGTGGATCGAGTTCCGCCAAGGCACCATCACCCGCCGCACGCAGCACCGGCTGAACAAGGTGCTCGACCGCATCCACATCCTCGAAGGCCGGCAGCTCGTGCTGCTGAACATCGACGAGGTGATCCGCATCATCCGCCACAGCGACGAGCCCAAACCCGCGCTGATCGCCGCCTTCAAGCTCAGCGACCGCCAGGCAGAAGACATCCTCGAAATCCGTCTGCGTCAACTCGCGCGTCTTGAAGCCATCAAGATCGAACAGGAGCTGAAAGAGCTGCGCGAAGAGCAGGGCAAGCTGGAAGACATCCTGGGGAATCCGGCGAGTCTCAAGCGACTGATGATCAAAGAGATCGAGGCCGACGCCAAGACCTTTGCCGACCCGCGCCGCACGCTGATCCAGGCCGAGAAAAAGGCCGTGGCCGAAATCAAGGTGGTGGACGAGCCGGTCACGGTCGTCATCTCCAGCAAAGGCTGGGTGCGTGCGCGCACCGGCCACGGTCACGAGGCCGGCAGCTTCGCGTTCAAGGCGGGCGATGGCCTGTACGGCACCTTTGAGTGCCGCACGGTGGATCTGCTCATCGTCTTCGGCAGCAATGGCCGCGTGTACTCGGTGCCGGTGGCCAGCCTGCCCGGCGCACGGGGCGACGGCCAGCCCATCACCACGCTGATCGAACTCGAAAGCGGCACACAACCGCTGCACTACTTCGCCGGCCCGGCCAGTGCCACGCTGCTGCTCAGCGGCACCGGTGGCTACGGCTTCCTGGCGACGGTGGAAAACCTGGTGTCGCGCCAGCGAGCCGGCAAAGCCTTCATCAGCGTAGGGGAGGGCGAGACCATCTGCGCGCCTTCGCACGTGGCCAACACCTCGGGCAGTCAGCCGCTGCTGCCGGCGACGCACGTGGCCTGCGCCTCCACCGGTGGCCGCATCCTCACCTTTGAAATCGCCGAACTCAAGGCCATGGAAAAGGGCGGTCGCGGGCTCATGTTGATCGACCTCGAAGCCAAGGACACGCTCGCCGGCGCAGCGGCCTACACCCGCAGCGTGAAGATCGAAGGCATTGGCCGCGGCGGCAAGGATCGCGACGAAACGCTGGAGATCCGCAGCCTCAACAACGCCCGTGCTGCCCGCGCCCGCAAGGGCAAGGCGGCCGATCTGGGCTTCAAGCCCAGCCGCGTCACACGGGTGGAGTGATGGACCTCAGCGATTCCGGGGTGGTTGTGGCGGCGGTCAGCTTCGCCATCGCCTTCGGCATCGCCCGGGTGATCGCGGCGGTGTTGAGAAAGCGCCGCCAGGCCCGCGACGAGGCCACCGCTCAGGCCTCGCAAAGCCGTCAGGTGCGGCGCGCTCAGGCGCGCAAGAACAAGCGCTGACTTGTCCTCGCCGAACGGCCGCTCAGATGAAAGCTTCCACCATGCACAGCCAGCGCCCCTTCGGTCCCCACCTCAAAGGTTTCCCCACCGGCCAGGAGCCGATCCCGCGCGAACAGATCGCCCAACAGGACTGGCAGTTGCTGCGCGGTGACCTGGCCCTTCCGCTGGCGGTGATCAAACAGAGCGCCTTGCAGCACAACCTGCACTGGATGCGCGACTTCTGCGCGCAGCGCGGCCTGTACCTCGCGCCGCACGGCAAGACCAGCATGTCACCCGAACTCTGGCAGATGCAGCTGGACGCGGGCGCCTGGGGCATCAGCTTCGCCACCGTGTTCCAGGCGGCGGTGGGCGCGCGGCACGGTGTGCAGGTGCTGCTGATCGCGAACCAGGTGATCCAGCGCGCGGAGCTGGACGCGCTGGCGCTGCTGCACGCCGAGCAGCCTGCGCTGCGTTCGATGTTCCTCGTGGACGCCACCGGGCAGGTGGACGCCATCGAAGCCTGGGCCATGGCGCGTGGTTTCCAGGGCCGGTTCGAGGTGCTGCTGGAGCTGGGCATCGCTGGCCAGCGCACCGGCTGCCGCACCGCGGACGAGGCGCGGCAGATCTCCCGGCGCATCGCTGCCAGCCCGGTGCTCCGACTCGCCGGCATCGAGTGCTACGAAGGCACCACCGCGACCTGCGACCACACCCAGGACCGCGCCACTGTGCGCGACTTGATGGACCGGGTGGACGCCGTCGCCCGCGAAGCCATCGCGCAGGGCTGGTTCGCCCATGAAGAAATCATCCTCAGCGCCGGTGGCTCCGCCATCTTCGATCTGGTGGCCGAGCGGCTCACACCCGACCTGGGCCAGCCGGTGCGTGGCGTGCTGCGTTCGGGCTGCTACCTCACACACGACCACCAGCGCTACACCCGTTACCTCTGCTGTGTTGCCGAGCGCCTGAACCTGCGGGAGACCCTGAAGCCCGCGCTGGAGGTGCTGGCCTGTGTGCAGAGCTGCCCCGAGCCCGGCCTGGCCCTGCTCAGCATGGGTCGGCGCGACGTGTCCCACGACCTCGATCTGCCCTTGCCGATCTGGCGTTCGGACGGGCAGGGCGGCGCGCCTCGCGGCGTGCCCGCCCACTGGCGCATCGACGCCCTGAATGACCAGCATGCCTACCTGCGCTACGACGCCTCGGCCCCAGAGGAAGAATGGCCCGTGCTCGGCGAAACCGTGGCCTCCGGCATTTCGCACCCCTGCACCACGTTTGACAAATGGCGCTGGATGCCGGTGGTGGACGACGCCTACCGCGTGGTGGACGCGGTCACGACCTGGTTCTGAGCACTGGTGTTGGGCACCCCTGGTTTGGGGTTCACCTCTAATTTTGCTGCGCTGCAGCAAAAACGCTTGCCATCTTCGGGATTACCCGTAGAATTGCGTTCATGCTGCACTGCAACATAACTCGGTGATCCGGGGCATGTCCAAGAGCGGCTCCTTCAACCCTCCACTTCAAGGAACCCGAAATGAACAACCCCGCTGAACAGATCATCGCCGCCAACAAAGCCAACATGGACGCCTTCGAAGGCGCCGCCAAGAAGGCATACGCCGGCGTGGAAAAGCTGGTCGAACTCAACATGGCTGCTTCCAAAGCCGCCCTGGGCGAGTCCTTCAATCACGCCAAGGCCGTCATGTCCGTGAAGACGCCCCAGGAATTCATGAGCCTGCAAGCCGCCTTCTTCCAGCCCCTGGCTGAAAAGTCGACCGCCTACTTCCAGCACGTGCAAAGCATCGCAACCGAAGGCAGCGAAGATTTCGCCAAGCAGTTCGAAGCCAAGGTGGCCGAAGCCCAAAAAGCGCTTGGCGCTTCCGTGGACCAGTTGGTCAAGAACGCACCGGCCGGTTCCGAAGCCGCCGTGGCTGCTTTCCAGAGCGCTTTGAGCCAGAGCCAGAAAGCTGTTGAGTCGGCCCAGGCCACGATCAAGAAAGCTTCTGCAACCGCCCAGGCCAACTTTGCCGTTGCTTCCAAGCAGGCCACCGACCTGGCCAAGAAGGCCTCCAAGGTCTGATTGATCCCGGCGTGAGCGGCCTTCGGGCCGATGCTCCAAAAAAAGAGGCTCCTTCGGGAGCCTCTTTTTTTTTGCCCATCGGGGCGACGGCTCTGGCGGGCCCGTTTCGGTTCTGCGCTGGAGCGGGGATGGTGGCGGATCTGAGGTCTACCCCAGTTCGGCGATCAGCTCGATCTCCACACAGGCACCCATCGGAATCTGCGCCACGCCAAACGCACTGCGGGCGTGGGCGCCGGCTTGCGGACCGAAGACTTCGCCCAGCAGTTCGCTGCAGCCATTGGTGACCAGGTGCTGCTCGGTGAAGGTGCCGGTGCTGTTGACCAGGCTCATCACTTTGACGATGCGCTTCACGTCGTCCAGCGTCTTGCCGACAGCCAGGCAGGCGGCGGCGAGTGTGCCCATGAGGTCGATGGCGATGGCGCGGGCGGCGAGCTTGCCTTCTTCGGTGGTGGTGGTCAGGCCGAGCTGGCCGACCCAGGGTTTGCCGTCTTTCTTGGCAATGTGACCGCTCAGGAAGATGAGATTGCCGGTCTGCACGAAGGGCACGTAGGCGGCGGCGGGGATGGCCACGGGCGGCAGTTCGATGCCGAGTTGGGAAAGCTTGTCGTAAACGCTCATGGAGGGCTCCAGAAAAAGGATCGGGTCATTCTATCGACAGGGTGCGGGCCGGTTGTCAGCGGGCTTTCAGCACGTTGCTGGAATAATCGTGGGCCTTGTTTTTGCATGCCGCGCATGGCGTGGCCCAGCGAGCCGGGGCCGTACACGAAACAGGCGGCCAAACCGAGCCGCTCCAGGAGACACGTCCATGAAGACCCTTTCCCCCCGCCTGGTCGTTCTGGTCGCCGGCCTCTTGCCCGTACTGGCGCGGGCCGCCGACATGGACGGCGCGCAGCTGTCCGTGCTCTGGAGCGTGCCCTTTGCGGGCATCCTGCTGTCGATCGCCATCATGCCGCTGGTGGCGCCGTTTTTCTGGCACCACCACTTCGGCAAAGTGTCGGCCGCATGGGCGCTGGCCTTCCTGATCCCATTTGCCATCGGGTTCGGACCGGGCGTGGCGGGCGCGAGCATCGTGCACGCGCTGCTGGCCGAATACATCCCGTTCATCATCCTGCTCACGGCGCTGTTCACCGTGGCTGGCGGCATCTACATCCGCGGCAACCTGCACGGCAGCCCGGGGCTGAACACGGGCATCCTGGCGGTGGGCGCGGTGCTGGCCAGCCTCATGGGTACCACGGGGGCCTCCATGCTGCTGATCCGCCCGCTGATCCGCGCGAACGACAACCGCAGGCACGTGGTGCATGTGGTGGTGTTCTTCATATTCATCGTCTCCAATGCGGGCGGCTCACTCACGCCGCTGGGCGATCCACCGCTGTTCCTGGGCTTCCTCAAGGGCGTGGACTTTTCCTGGACCTTGATGAACATCCTGCCGGAGACGGCTTTCCTGCTGGTGGCGCTGCTGGCCATCTTCTACGCGCTGGACCGGTGGTTCTACCACCGCAGGGACGAGGTCCAGCCACAGGATCCGACGCCCGACGACCAACAGTTCGGCTTCGACGGCGGCATCAACTTCCTGTTGCTGCTGGGGGTGGTGGGGCTGGTGCTGCTGAGCGGGCTGTGGAAGTCGGGCGTGGTGTTCAACATCGCCGGCACCGAAGTGGGGTTGCCCGGCATCGTGCGCGACATCGGGCTGATCATCATCACGGTGGCTTCGCTGCAGCTCACCCCCTCGGGTGTGCACGCCGACAACCAGTTCGCCTGGGGCCCGATGCAGGAAGTGGCCAAGTTGTTCGCTGGCATTTTCCTGACCATCATCCCGGTGATCGCCATGCTCAAGGCCGGTGTGGACGGCCCCTTTGGCGCCATCGTCAAGGCGGTCACCAACCCCGACGGCTCGCCCAACCCGGCCATGTATTTCTGGGCCACGGGCGTGCTCAGCTCCTTTCTGGACAACGCGCCAACCTACCTGGTGTTCTTCAACACCGCGGGCGGGGATCCGGCCGTGCTCATGACCACGCTGGCGCCCACGCTGGTGGCGATCTCGACAGGCGCGGTGTTCATGGGCGCCAACAGTTACATCGGCAATGCGCCCAACCTGATGGTCAAAGCCATCGCGGAAGACCGTGGTGTGAAGATGCCGAGTTTCTTCGGCTACATGGTCTGGTCGGTGGGCATCCTGGTGCCATTGTTCGCCGTGATGACCTGGCTGTTCTTCGTCTGAGGGACGGTACGATGCGGGCATGAACGACGACTTGCTCAACTGGACCATGCTCGCCCTGGGCGTGGTGAACGCCTTGCTCCTGCTGTGGCTGCTGCAGCGCCGCCCACCCGCCAACGCTGAAGAAGCGGCCCAGCGCCAGCAGGTGCTGGCCGCGCTGCAAAGCCAGGGCCAGCAGGCCACGCAACGCATCGAGCGTGTGGAGAGCGAGCTGCGCCGCGAGATCACCGACAACGCCCGCGGTGGCCGGCAGGAGATCCAGCAGACCCTGGCCACCTTCCAGGAAACGCTCACGCGACAGGACGCTGAAGCCACACGCACGCAGAACACCCAGCTTGACGCGTTCGCCCAGCAGCTGCTGCAACTGCGTGGCACCCTGGGCGATACGCTGACGCATCAGCTGCAGGCCATCAGCCTGGGCATGGGTCAGCAGGCGGCCGAGGCCACGCGCACGCAGAATGCACAGATCGACGCCTTTGCGCAGCAGCTGATGCAGCTGCGTGGCACGCTGGGCGACACCATCACCCAGCAGCTCAAGGCCATGATGGAAAGCAACCAGCAGCGTCTGAGCGAGGTGCGTGCCACGCTGGAAAGCCAGCTGGCCCAGCTGCAGCAGACCAACGCCGCCAAACTCGACGAGATGCGCGCGACCGTCGATGAAAAACTGCAGAGCACGCTGCAGGCGCGCCTGGGCGAGAGCTTCAAGCAGGTGGCCGACCGGCTGGAGCAGGTGCACAAGGGCCTGGGCGAGATGCAGACGCTGGCGCAGGGTGTGGGCGACCTGAAGCACCTGCTGACCAACGTGAAGACCCGCGGCATGTTCGGCGAAGCGCAGCTTGGTGCCTTGCTGGAGCAGGTTTTTGCGCCCGACCAGTACGCGACACAGGTGGCCACACGCCCGGGCAGCCGCAACGTGGTGGACTTCGCGATCAAGCTGCCAGGCCGCGGTGACGATGGCGCGCCGTGCTGGCTGCCGATCGACGCCAAGTTCCCGAACGAAGACTACGAGCGCCTGCTCGATGCGCAGCAGCGTGCCGACGTGGAGGGCGCCGAACTGGCCGCGCGTGGGCTGGAGCAGCGCATCAAGCTCGAAGCCAAAAGCATGGCCGACAAGTACCTGGAGCCACCGCACACGACCGACTTCGCCATCCTGTTCCTGCCCACCGAAGGGCTCTACGCCGAGGTGCTGCGCCGCCCGGGGCTGATGGAAGTCTTGCAGCGCGAGTACCGCGTCACGCTGGCCGGGCCGACCACGCTGATGGCCATGCTCAATTCGCTGCAGATGGGCTTTCGCACGCTGGCGCTGGAGAAGCGCAGCAGCGAGGTCTGGCAGGTGCTGGGCGCGGTCAAGACCGAGTTCGGCAAGTTTGGCGACGTGTTGTCCAAGGTCAAGGCCCAGACGCAGACCGTGCTCAACACGCTGGACAGCGCCGAGACGCGCAGCCGCGCCATGAGCCGGGCGCTCAAGACGGTGGAGGCGTTGCCGCAGGAGCAGGCCGCCGCGCTGCTGCCGCTCGATCCCAACGACCGCGGGGAGGTTTGAGCACCCGCCTGCGCGCCGGGCTCGCGCGCCTGATCGCGGCGCAGGTCAGCCTGCACGCATGCATGACCGGCTTTCGCATGGCCGCGCCGCTGATGGCGCTGCGCGAGGGCTACAGCCCCGCGGCGGTGGGCATGTTGCTGGCGCTGTTTGCGCTGGCTCAGGTGTTCCTGGCGCTACCCGCGGGTCGCTACGCCGACCGGCGTGGGCTCAAGAAGCCGTTTGCCCTGTCCATCGGCACGGCCACGCTGGGCGCGGCGGCTGCGGTGGCCTTTCCGGTTTTTCCCGTGTTGTGCCTGACGGCGCTGGCGTGTGGCGCGGCCACGGGCCTGGCCATGATCGCGCTGCAGCGCCACGTGGGGCGTCTGGCCTCCAACCCCACCGAGCTCAAGCAGGTGTTCAGCTGGATGGCGATCGGGCCGTCCATCTCCAACTTCCTCGGGCCGTTCGCGGCCGGGTTGATGATCGATGCCTGGGGTTTCCGCGCGGCCTACCTGCTGCTGGCCCTGCTGCCCTCGCTGGCCTGGTTCTGGGTGCGCAGCGCGGTGGAACACGAGCCGGTGGCACCGGCGCTGCGCAACACCAGCGGATCGTCGTGGAACCTGCTGCGCGAAACCACCTTCCGGCGCCTCATGCTGATCAACTGGATGCTGTCCTCGTGCTGGGACGTGCACACCTTCCTGGTGCCGGTGATCGGCCACGAACGCGATCTCAGCGCCACGGTGATCGGGTCCATCCTGGGCGCGTTCGCGCTGGCGGCCACGGCGATCCGGCTGGCCATGCCCTGGCTGGCGGCGCACCTGCGCGAGTCGGTGGTGATCGGCTCGGCCATGGTCATCACCGCACTGCTGTTCTCGGTGTACCCGCTGGTTCACGCGGCCTGGGCCATGGGCGCCTTGTCCATCGGGCTGGGGCTCGCGCTGGGGTCGGTGCAGCCCATGATCATGAGCACGCTGCACCAGATCACGCCGACGCACCGCCATGGCGAGGCGCTTGGCCTGCGGGCCATGGCCATCAACGGCTCCAGCGTGGTGATGCCGCTGCTGTTCGTATCGGCCGGAGTGGTGGTGGGCGTGGCCGGTGTGTTCTGGGCGGTGGGTGCGGTGGTGGGGCTGGGTTCGCGCCTGGCCTGGACCTTGCGCCCGACCCTGGGTGGCCCCGAGCGGCACTGAGTTCGCGCTCCCGCAAAGCGCGGACGGTGGCCTTCGGGGCGGTAGGGCGCGCGAGCCTTCTAGAATCGCAAACCTACTTGAAAGAAGAGCCGTGCTGTTATTGATCGTCCTGCTGCCGCTTTTGCTGGGCACCGCAGCCACGTTCTGGCTGGGGTCGAAATCCCGTCTGTTGACCGCGTGTGCCGCCGGTGCGGTCACGGCCGCCAGCCTGGCCTTGCTGCTGAGCCATGCGCCGGCCGTGATGGCGGGCGAGACCGTGCGTAACGTCTGGGCCTGGGTGCCCGAGATCGGGCTGGCCCTGACGTTCCGGCTCGATGGCCTGTCGCTGCTGTTCGCGGGCCTGATCCTGTTCATCGGCCTGCTGATCGTGCTCTACGCGCACTTCTACCTCAGCCCGAAGGACTCACCCGGCAAGTTCTACAGCGAGATGATGCTGTTCATGGCGGCCATGCTGGGCGTGGCGCTGTCAGACAACCTGCTGCTGCTGGTGGTGTTCTGGGAGCTCACCAGCCTGTCGTCTTTCCTGCTGATCGGCTTCTGGAGCCACAGGGCCGATGCACGGGCCGGCGCGCGCCAGGCGCTGGCCGTGACCGGGGGAGGCGGTCTGGCCATGCTGGGCGGCTTCGTGCTGCTGGGGCAGATCGCGGGCACCTACGAACTCAGCGAGATGCTGGGGAGCGTGGCCATGATCCAGGCCGATCCGCTGTTTGTGCCGGCGCTGCTGCTGATCCTGCTCGGCGCCTTCACCAAGAGCGCGCAGTTCCCGTTCCACTTCTGGCTGCCCGACGCCATGGCCGCGCCCACGCCGGTGTCGGCCTACCTGCACTCGGCCACCATGGTGAAGGCCGGCGTGTTCCTGCTGATGCGCATGTACCCGGTGCTGGCCGGGTCGGGCTGGTTCGAGGTGATCGTGACCGCGACCGGTCTGGCGACGGTGCTGTTCGCCGCGTTCATCGCGCTCTTCAAGCACGACCTCAAGGGCCTGCTCGCGTATTCCACCGTGAGCCACCTGGGCCTGATCGTTTTCCTGGTCGGGCTGGGTTCGCCGCTGGCCGCCGTGGCCGCGGTGTTCCACGTGCTCAACCACGCCACGTTCAAGGCCTCGCTGTTCATGATCGCCGGCATCGTGGACCACGAGACGCATTCGCGTGACATGCGGCAGCTCGGGGGCCTCTGGAAGTTCATGCCCTGGACGGCCACGCTGTCCATGGTGGCGGCCGCGTCGATGGCGGGCGTGCCGCTGACCAACGGTTTCCTGTCCAAGGAGATGTTTTTCACCGAGGCGGTGGTGGGCACCTCGGGCCTGTGGGGCTGGGTGGTGCCTGCGCTGGTGACGCTGGCGGGCGTGTTCAGCGTGGCCTACTCGCTGCGATTTGTGCACGACACGTATTTCAATGGCGAGCTGGGTGACGTGCCGAACACGCACCCGCACGAGCCGCCATTGGGCATGAAGCTGCCGGCCATGCTGCTGGTGACGATGTGCATCGTCGTGGGCCTGTTGCCCGCCATCACCTTCGGGCCGCTGGTGCATGTGGCGGCCACGGCGCTGGCGGGTCAGCCGCTGCCCGACTACCACCTGGCGATCTGGCACGGCTTCAACCTGCCGCTGCTCATGAGCGCGATCGCGCTGGCCGCGGGCGCCGGCCTGTACTTCCTGCTGGCGAGTGGCAAGCGCATGCACCGCATCGAATCCGAGACCTGGTTCGGCCCGGCCACCGGGCGGCAGATCTTCGAGGGCCTGATCGACGGCCTGTTCGCGCTCGCCGGGCGCATCTCCATCCGTTTGGAAACCGGTTCGCTGCAGCTTTACCTGGTCTGGCTGATGGGCGCAGCGGTGGTGGTGGCGTCGTCGCAACTGGTCGGGCAGGGCATTGGCGCGGGTTCGCGCGAGCTGTTGCCCGCATCGCCGCTGGCCATCGCGGTGTGGCTGCTGCTGGCCGCGACCTGCCTGGCGCTGGTGTTCACGCACCGACAGCGCTTCCAGTCGGTGGTGCTGGTGGGGGTGGTCGGGCTGGTCACGTCGTTGACCTTTGTGAGCCTGTCGGCGCCTGATCTGGCGCTGACACAGTTATCGGTCGAGGTGGTGTCCACCGTGCTGCTGCTGATGGGTCTGGCGCTGCTGCCGCAGTACTCACCGCGCGAATCGACGGCGCTGCGCCGCACGCGCGATGGCGTGATGGCGCTCGCGGGTGGCGCGGGCGTGGCCTGGGTGGCTTGGGTGCTGCTCACGCGCAACCACGACTCCATCTCCTGGTACTTCCTGGAGAAATCGCTGCCGGTGGGCGGTGGCACCAACGTGGTCAACGTGATCCTGGTTGACTTCCGCGGCTACGACACCTTCGGCGAGATCACGGTGCTGGGCATCGCGGCCATCGGCGTGCTCGCGCTGATGGACGGCATGCGCACGCGCCGGCCCCTGACCGACCCGCAAGGGCTGCCCTGGACCTTTGCGGCCCAGCCGCTGCTGCTGCGCGTGGCGGCTTCGGTCGTGCTGCCGCTCGCGCTGGTGTTCACGCTCTACATCTTCATGCGCGGCCACAACCTGCCGGGCGGCGGCTTCATTGCCGGCCTGATCACGGCGGTTGCGCTGGTGCTGCAGTTCATGGCGCTGGGCCAGGCGAACGCCGAAGCCATGCTGCGCGCACAGTCCGGACGCCGCTTCGTGCGCTGGATCGGCGCCGGCCTGTCGATTGCCGGCCTGACCGGTGCGGGCGCCTTCTTCTGGAGCCGGCCGTTCATGACCAGCGCGCACGGGCACCCGCATGTGCCGCTGCTGGGTGAACTGCCGCTGGCCTCGGCCGCGCTGTTCGACCTCGGTGTCTACCTCACGGTGGTGGGTTCGACCCTGCTGACCATCTCGGTGCTGGGATCGGTGAGCCGTGAAGGCGAGCCGTCCTCCACCCTCACCGCAACGGCCGGAGGCCAATCATGATGAGCATGGAATTCCTGCTGGCCACGGGCATCGGTTTCGTCACCGCCTGCGGCATCTACCTGATGCTGCGCGGGCGCAGCTTCCCGGTGGTGCTGGGCCTGTCGCTGTTCGGCTACGCGGTCAACGTGTTCATCTTCGTGATGGGGCGCCTGTGGTCCAACGCCCAGCCCATCCTGGTGGGCGAGGGCCCTGTGGCCGACCCGCTGCCGCAGGCGCTGGTGCTCACGGCCATCGTGATCGGCTTTGCGACCACGGGTTTCGTGATCGAGCTGGCGCTGCGCAACCGCCATGAAAGCGGCAGCGACCATGTGGACGGCCACGAACCCGGCCGTGCGCCCGGTCGATCGCCGGCCGCGCCCACGGTCCGCCACGGGGAGCGCAACTGATGGCTGCATCAATCTTCGCTTTCTGGCTGCAGCATGCGCCAGTGCTGTCGGTGCTGCTGCCTTCGTTCACCGCGATGGGGCTGTTGTTGCTGGGTGACTTTGGTGGCATGTCGGGGCAGGGCGGCGGGCACGACGGCGCGCGCGTGCGCTGGCGCCGCCGGCTTAGTCTGGCTTCGGTGCTGCTCGGCTCGGTGATGGCCGCCGGCCTGGTCTGGCGCGCTGGCAACGGCGAGCTGGTGGTCTACCAGCTCGGCGAGTGGCCGGCGCCCTTTGGCATCGTGTTGGTGCTCGACCGGCTCTCGGCCTTGATGGTGCTGCTGACCTATCTGGTGGCGGCGCCCGTGCTCTGGTACGCCACGGGCGGCTGGGACCAGCGTGGTCGCCACTTTCACGCCATCTTCCAGTTCCAGCTCATGGGGCTGTGTGGTGCCTTCCTGACCGGTGACCTGTTCAACCTGTTCGTGTTCTTCGAGGTGCTGCTGATCGCGTCCTACGTGCTGCTGCTGCACGGGCAGGGCCGCGAGCGCGCGCGCATGGGCATCCATTACGTGGTGCTCAACCTGGCGGGCTCGGGCCTGTTCCTGATCGGGCTGGCGATGATCTATGCCGTTACCGGCACGCTGAACATGGCCGATCTGGCCTTGCGCGTGGCGCAGCTCACGGGCGACTCGGCCCTGATCGCGCGCGCCGCGGCGTTGATCCTGCTGGTGGTGTTTGGCCTCAAGGCCGCGCTGGTGCCGCTGTATTTCTGGCTGCCTGGTACCTACGCCTCGGCGAGCGCGCCGGTGGCGGCGCTGTTTGCCATCATGACCAAGGTGGGGGTCTACAGCATCATCCGCACCCACTGGGGCATCTTCGGCGTCGAGGCGGGCGAGGCCAGTCTGGCGGCACAGGCCTGGCTGCTGCCGTTGGCGCTGACCACCAGCGTGCTGGGTGCGCTCGGTGCGCTGGCCGCGCACAGCATGAGCCGCATGGTGGCCTACCTCACCGTGTCTTCGGTGGGCACGATCTTGGCCGGTGTGGGTCTGTTCACGCCCGAGACGCTGTCGGCCGCGCTGTACTACACGCTGCACAGCACCATCGTGATCGCGGGCCTGTTCCTGCTGGTGGAGCTCATGGCCGCGCAACGCGGCGAGGCGGGCGACAAGCTGCGCCCGGCGGTGGCCCTGCGCGAGCCGGTGCTGCTGGGCATGATGATGCTGTTCGGGGCCGCGTCGGCGGCCGGACTGCCGCCGCTGCCGGGTTTTCTGGGCAAGCTCATGATCCTGCAGAGCGCTTCGGGGCTCGCTGCGCAGGCCTGGGTGTGGAGCGTGGTGCTGCTGGTGGGCTTCTTCACCATCGTGGGTCTGGCGCGCGCCGGGGTGATCGTGTTCTGGCACGTGCAACCGGACGTGGGCGCCGTCGAGGTGGCGTCGGGCGCCAGCGCCAAGCTGATGTCGGGGGCCTGGGCCTTCATGGCGATCACGGTGGCACTGGCCGTGATGGCCTCGCCGGTCAAGCGCTACACCGACGCCGCGGCCGTGCAGCTGGCGGACACCGCTGCCTACGCCGACGCCGTTCTCGGCTCACAAGGCGGTACCAAGGCGAACACGACACGCCCCTATGACGGTTCGCGCGCTGCGCCAGCTGACGCCACTCCCGCCGTCGAGGCGGCTCCCGCGAAGGTCCTGCCATGAGCCCGATCACGCCCACGGTCAACAAGAGCACCAAGCGCTACCCCGCCAGCGGATGGTTTGCGCATCCCGTGCTGTCGGTGCTGCTGGCGGCGAGCTGGCTGGCGCTTTCGCACAGCGTGGAGCCGGTGCATCTGCTCTCGGCGGTGCTGATCGGACTGATCATTCCGCGCCTGCTGCGGCCCTTTCTGACGCAGGCCAGCGTGCTGCATTGGCCCACCGCCTTGCGCCTCATGGCCGTGGTGCTGTGGGACATCGTGGTGTCCAACATCGTGGTCGCCAAGCTGGTGCTCGGGCCCTTGGACCGCATGCAGCCGGGCTGGATCCCGGTGCCGCTGGCCAGCAAGCACCACCGGGTGAACGCCCTGTTTGCCAGCATCATCACCACCACGCCGGGCACCGTGTCGGCCGTGATCGATGAAGAGCGGGGCGTGATCCTGGTGCACGCGCTCAATTGTGACGACCCGGCCGCCATGGCCGCTGACATGAAACAACGCTATGAGGCGCCGCTGCTGCGCGCCTTCCACCTCGAACCCGGGAGCCCCACATGAATGTGCTCGACATGGCGCTGAACATCGGTATCGCCGCGGTGACGCTGGCCGTGCTCTTGTGTGCGGTGCGCCTGCTGCGTGGCCCGACGCCCACCGATCGCGTGCTCGCGCTGGACACGCTCTACATGAATGCCGTGGCGCTGATCGTGCTGCTGGGCATCCGCTGGAACACAGCGCTGCTGTTCGAGGGCGCGCTGCTGGTGGCGATGCTGGGTTTTGCTTCCACGGTGGGTCTGGCGCGTTACCTCAGCCGCGGTGACGTGGTGGAATGAAGGAGCAGTGAGAATGAATCCCTTCATCGAATGGACCGCTGCCGCGGTGATCGTGATCGCGGCGTTCTTTCTGCTGGTGGGCGCCATTGGCCTGGTGCGGCTGCCCGACTTCTACATGCGCCTGCACGCGCCCACCAAGGCGTCCACGCTGGGGGTGGGCGGTGTGCTGATCGCGTCGATGCTGGTGTCCGTGGGACACGGTCGCCCGGGCATTGCCGAGTTGCTGATCACGCTGTTTCTGTTTGTGACCGCACCCGTGTCGGCGAACCTGCTGGCGCAGGCAGCGCTGCATCTGAAACTGCCGTCGCGGGCGCCTGCGCCGGACGACGCGGTGCCCGGGCGCCCGGCTGACTGAAGCCCAGGCCGTTCAGATAGGTGTCGACCACCTGCCGGCCGCAACGCCGGAGGTCGAACGCCTGGGTGTCGAGCAACCAGTTCTGGATCAGGCCGTCAATCATCACGTGCAGCCCCAGCGCCGCGCACTGCACCGGGACGGCAAGCGTCATGCCCTGGTGGTCTGCCGCCGAGCGCAACACTTTGGCGGTCTGCTGCACGCACTCGTTGCGACCCTGAAGGTGACGCGCGCGCACCGCGTGCATTTCGTCGTTGTATTCCACTTGCAGGGTCGCGATCTCGAACACGCGCCGCGTCTGCTCGTCGGTGGCGGCCTTGTGCAGCGCGTGCGCAATGGCGTCGCGCAGCGGCTGCAGCGGGTTGTCGAGGGCGGAGGCCTTTTTCCCTATGCCTGCCAGGGTTTCTTCCAGAGGCAAAGTGACGCGTTCCATCATCGCGTTGAATAGATCGGCTTTGTCCTTGAAGTGCCAGTAGATGGCGCCTCGGGTGGTGCCGGCGGCCACGGCAATGTCGTTGAGCGAGGTGCGTGAAACGCCGCGCTCCTGAAACAGGCGCTCGGCTGCGTCAAGCAGGCTGTGGCGTGTGGCCTCGGCATCGGCTTTGGTGCGGCGAACCATGTCATGTCTCCTGTCGAATGTCCCCACGTGAAGATGGGGACTTGTGTCCGTCTGACTATACATACATTCAAGGATGTATGTATACTTCAACCCCTCGCCTTCGTTGGGTATCCCCGCGACGGCCATGCCGGCCGCTCTTTCAGGCGGCTCCCCCGATTTCATGCCTTCAAGGATTCCCATGCCTGCCCAGAGTCCCCAGCCTTCCGATTTGTTCAATCCCTCGCTGGCGACTCCCGGTCGGTCGGCGTCGTGGGCCCGCCGCCTGTCGGTGATCTCCGTGGCCGTGCTGCTGATCGCCTGTGGCAAGGCCGAGGCGCCCGCCGCGGCGCCGCCGGGTGGCGGCATGCCGGCACCCGAGGTCGGTGTGGTCACGGTGGCGCCGGGTGACGTGGGCTTGCAGACGGAGTTGCCGGGCCGGCTGGAGGCCTCGCGTGTGGCGCAGGTGCGGGCTCGGGCGGCGGGCATCCTGCAGCAGCGCCTGTTCAAGGAAGGCAGCGACGTGAAGGCTGGCCAGGCGCTGTTCCGCATTGATGCGGCGCCCTACCAGGCCACGCTGCAGAGCGCGCGGGCCGGTCTGGCGCGGGCCGAGGCCAACCTCGCCCAGGCGTCGGCACTGGCCGCGCGCTACAAGCCGCTGGTGGCAGAAAACGCCATCAGCCAGCAGGAATTCGCGAACGCCGAAGCCGCCCAGAAAGCCGCCGAGGCCGATGTGGCCGTGGCCAGGGCTGCGGTGCAGACGGCTGGCATCAACCTGGGTTACGCCAATGTCACGGCGCCGATCGGTGGACGCATCGGACGCGCCCTGGTGACCGAGGGCGCCCTGGTGGGCCAGGGCGAAGCGACCCCGCTGGCCTTGATCCAGCAGGTGGACCCGCTGTTTGTGAACTTCACCCAATCCGCCGCCGAAGCCATGAAGCTGCAGCGCGCGCTGGCCAGTGGCCAGCTCAAGGGGGCCGGCGCTGGCGCGGCCAGTGTTCGTGTGGTGCTGGAAGACGGCAGCGAATACGCCAAGCCGGGACGCCTGCTGTTCTCGGACCTCACGGTCGATCCCACCACCGGGCAGGTGACGCTGCGCGCCGAGGTGCCCAACCCCGGTGGCACGTTGCTGCCTGGGCTGTATGTGCGTGTGCGCCTGGAGCAGGCCACGGCGCGCGATGCCATCTCGTTGCCGCAGCAGGCGGTGACGCGCTCGGCCCAGGGTGACACGGTGTCGGTGGTTGCCGCCGACGGCAAGATCGAGAAGCGCACGGTGAAGATTGGCGGCCAGCAGAACGGGAAATGGGTGGTGCTGGACGGTCTGAAGGCCGGCGAGCAGGTGATGGTGGACGGCTTCCAGAAGCTGCAGATGATGCCCCCGGGCACACCCGTGAAGGCGGTGCCCTGGCAGGCGCCGGGCGCTGCTCCGGCCACGCCAGCCGCTGCTCCGGCCGAAGCCCCGGCTCCGGCTGCGTCGAAGTAAGGAGCGCCCGGAATGACACGACCCCCACGTTCACTGTGTTCACTGCCCCCCATGGGGGCTTCAGCCTCCTTGAGGCGGCTCGGCGGAAACTGATATGGCGAAATTCTTCATCGACAGGCCCATCTTTGCGTGGGTGATCGCGCTCTTCATCATGGTGTTGGGCGCGGTGTCCATCACCCAGCTGCCGATCGCGCAGTACCCACCGGTGGCGCCGCCGTCCATCGTCATCAACGCCACCTACCCCGGTGCTTCGGCCAAGACGCTGGAAGACAGCGTGCTCTCGGTCATCGAGCAGGAGATGAACGGCTCACCCGGCCTGATCTACATGGAAGCCGTGGCCCAGGCCAACGGCACCGGCAGCATCACGCTGAGTTTCGAGCCCGGCAGCAACGCTGACCTCGCGCAGGTGGACGTGCAAAACCGGCTCTCACGCGCCACGCCGCGCCTGCCCTCGGCGGTGACGCAGCAGGGTGTACGGGTGGACAAGTCGCGCAGCAACTTCCTGCTGTTCGCCATCCTCTCCAGCGACGACCCGGCCTGGAACCCGGTCGCGCTGGGCGACTACGCGTCGCGCAGCGTGGTGCCCGAACTGCAGCGCCTGCCCGGCGTGGGCCAGGCCCAGTTGTTCGGCACCGAGCGCGCCATGCGCGTCTGGTTCGATCCGGCCAAGCTGCTCGGTTTCAACCTGAGCGCGGCCGACGTGACCACCGCCATCCGCGCCCAGAACGCGCAGGTGTCGGCCGGTGAAATCGGCGCCCTGCCCAACGTGGCGGGTCAGAGCATCGCCGCCACCGTGGTCGTGAACGGGCAGCTCGGCAGTGTGGAGCAGTTCGGCAACATCGTGCTGCGCGCCAGCAGCGACGGCGCCACTGTGCGCCTGAAAGATGTGGCCCGCATCGAGCTCGGTGCGCAGGCTTATGCCACCTCGGCGCGCCTGAACGGCAAGCCGTCCACCGGTATTGGTGTGCAGCTCGCGCCCAGCGGCAATGCGCTGGCCACGGCCGAAGCGGTGCGCGAGAAGATGGCAGAACTGGAGAAGTTTTTCCCCGCGGGCATGACCTGGGCCATCCCTTACGACAGCTCGCGCTTCGTGAAGATCTCCATCCAGCAGGTGGCCGTGACGCTGGCCGAAGCGGTCGCGCTGGTGTTCCTGGTGATGTTCCTGTTCCTGCAGAACTGGCGCTACACGCTGATTCCAACCCTCGTGGTGCCGGTGGCGCTGCTGGGCACGTTCGCCGGCCTGATGGCCATGGGCTTCTCGATCAACGTGCTCACCATGTTCGGCATGGTGCTGGTGATCGGCATCGTGGTGGACGACGCCATCGTGGTGGTGGAGAACGTCGAGCGCATCATGAGCGAAGAAGGCTTGCCGCCGCTGCAGGCCACGCGCAAGGCCATGGGCCAGATATCGGGCGCCATCATCGGCGTCACCGTGGTGCTGATCTCCGTGTTCGTGCCGCTGGCCTTTTTCAGCGGCTCGGTGGGCAACATCTACCGCCAGTTCGCCGCGGTGATGGGCATGTCGATCGCCTTCTCGGCTTTCATGGCGCTGTCGCTCACACCCGCACTCTGCGCCACGCTGCTCAAGCCCGTGGAGGCGGGGCATGCCCACGCCAAGACCGGCTTCTTCGGCTGGTTCAACCGCGGATTTGCCCGCACCGCCAAAGGCTACGAAGGTGGCGTGGCGAAGCTGCTGCCGCGTGCCGGCCGCACGCTGGTGATCTACGCCGCCATCGTGGCCGCTGCGGTCGTGGTCTACATGCGCCTGCCCACCTCGTTCCTGCCGAACGAGGACCAGGGCACGCTGCTGGTCAACGTGCAGCTCCCGCCAGGCGCGACGCAGGAGCGCACGCTGGCCGTGATGCAGCAGGTCGAAGGCTTCATGCTCCAGCAGCCGGAGGTGCAGAGCATGGTCGGTGTGCTGGGCTTCAGCTTCTCCGGCCAGGGCCAGAACGCCGCGCTCGCCTTCGTCACGCTCAAGGACTGGTCCGAACGCACCGGCGAAGGCAGCGCAGCCCAGGCCGTGGCAGGCCGTGCCTTTGGTGCGCTGTCGGGCATCCGCGATGCGTTCATCTTCCCGCTGAGCCCGCCGCCCATTCCCGAGCTCGGGGCTTCGTCGGGCTTTAGCTTCCGGCTGCAGGACCGTGCTGGCCGTGGCCGCGACGCGCTGCTGGCGGCGCGCAACCAGATGTTGGGCATGGCCTCGCAGAGCAAGCTGCTGGCGCAGGTGCGCCCGGACGGCCTGGAAGACGCGCCGCAGCTGCAGATCGACATCGACCGCGAGAAAGCCAGCGCCCTGGGCGTCGGGTTCGACGCGATCAGTGGAGCCATCGGCACCGCGCTCGGGTCCAGCTACGTGAACGACTTCCCCAACGCGGGTCGCCTGCAGCGGGTGGTGGTGCAGGCCGATGCCACGGCGCGCATGCAGCCCGAAGACCTGTTGCGCATCAACGTGCTCAACAGCAAGGCGCAGGCGGTGCCGCTGTCGGCCTTTGCCACCACACGCTGGATCACCGGCCCGATGCAGACCGTGCGCTACAACGGCTACCCGTCGATGCGCATCAGCGGCAGCGCCGCGCCGGGCGTGAGCACCGGCCAGGCCATGGCCGAGATGGAAGCACTGGCGGGCAAGCTGCCGCAGGGTTTCGGCTTCGAGTGGACCGGGCAGTCGCGCGAAGAAAAGCTTGCCGGTTCGCAGGCCATGATCCTTTACGCCTTCGCCATCCTGGCGGTGTTCCTCGCGCTCGCGGCCTTGTACGAAAGCTGGTCGATTCCGCTGGCCGTGGTGCTGGTGGTGCCGCTGGGTGTGCTCGGTGTGCTGCTGTCGACGCTGCTGCGGGGCTATTCGAACGACGTCTACTTCCAGGTGGGCCTGATCACCATCATCGGTCTGTCGGCGAAGAACGCGATCCTGATCATCGAGTTCGCCAAGGACCTGCAGGCGCAGGGCAAAAGCGTGATCGAAGCCGCGCTGGCCGCGGCCCACATCCGGTTCCGGCCGATCATCATGACCTCGCTGGCGTTCACGCTGGGTGTGTTGCCGCTGGCGCTGGCCACCGGCGCGGGCTCGGCCAGCCAGCGCGCCATCGGCACCGGTGTCATCGGCGGCATGCTCACGGGCACCGTGCTGGCGGTGGTGTTCGTGCCGATCTTTTTTGTGGTGGTGCGCACCCTGTTCAAGGGCAGCGATCGCCAGCACCGTCGGGAAGCTGAGGAAGCTGAACACCATGGAGCGCACTGAGATGGAACACCCCCGCCGCGCTGCGCGCGACCCCCTCAAGGGGGCGGCACTGGCCGTCCGGCAAAGCCGGCCCGGCGGTGCCCTGGATGGCGCTTCTTCTTTCGTTGCGTCGTGTCTTTCTCGATACGCGCTGGAGCCACTGACATGATTTCTTCTCTCACTATGCGCCGCGGCGCACTGGCCCTGGCGGTCCTGACGCTGGCCGGCTGCTCCTTCATCCCCACCTACGAGCGTCCGGCCGCGCCGGTTGCCGCAGAGTGGTCCGGCGTGACGCCGGTGGCCGCGGCGACGCCGGCCGCCGAGGTTGCGTGGGCGGACTTCGTGAGCGATGCGCGCCTGCGCGAACTCATCGGGCTGGCGATCAAGAACAACCGCGACCTGCGGGTGGCCACGCTGAACATCGAGCAGGTGCGTGCGCAGTACCAGATCCGCCGCGCCGACCAGTTCCCCACGCTGAACCTCGCCGCCACGGGGAGCCGCCAGAGCAATGCCGACGACAGCATCACCAGCCTGTACACGGCGGGGCTGGCCATGAGCGGCTGGGAGATCGATTTTTTCGGTCGGATCGCCAGCCTGAAGGAAGTGGCGCTGGCCCAGTACCTGGCCAGCGAAGAAGCGCGCCACGCGGCGCAGACCAGCCTGGTGGCCTCGGTCACAAGCACCTGGCTGAGCCTGCAGGCCAGCGACGAACTGCTGGCGCTGACGCAGCGAACGCTTGCCACGCGCCGGGATTCGCTGCGCCTGACCAGGCTGCGCTTTGACAATGGTGTTACCTCGGCGCTGGACCTGCGCCAGGCCGAGTCGCTAACCGCAACGGCCGAGTCCGCCCTGGCCCAGCAGCAGCGCCAGCGTGCGCTGGACCTCAATGCGCTCACGCTGCTGGTGGGGCAGCCGCTGCCCGCGGGGCTCGTCGATCCCGGCAGGGACGCGGTGACCACGCAGCCCCTGTTCCGCGACCTGCCCGCCGGCCTGCCGTCGGACCTGCTCACCCGCCGGCCGGACATCCGCCAGGCCGAGCAGACGCTGATCGCGGCGAACGCCAACATCGGTGCGGCGCGCGCGGCGTTTTTCCCGCGCATCTCGCTCACCGCCAGCGTGGGATCGGCCAGCAGCGAACTCTCAGGTCTGTTCAAGGGCGGTTCCTGGGGCTTCTCGCTGGCGCCGCAGGCCTTGCTGCCGATCTTCGATGCGGGTCGCAACCGGGCCGGTCTGGAATCGGCCAAAGTGGGCCGGGAACTGGCGGTGGCGCAGTACGAGAAGGCCATCCAGACGGCTTTCCGCGAAGTGGCCGATGCACTCGCCGGGCGCGCCACGCTGGGCGATCAGCTGCGTGCCCAGCAGGCCCAGGCCACGGCCGAAGCCGAGCGTTTTCGCCTGGCGGAGCTGCGCTACCGCAACGGCGTCGCCAGCTTCCTCGACGTGCTGGATGCGCAGCGTTCGCTGTTCAGCACCCAGCAGGCCCTGACGCAGACGCGACTGGCCCAGCAGCAGAACCAGGTGGCGCTGTACAAGGCGCTCGGTGGGGGGTACTGATCTGCAGGTGCAGCCGGCGCGAAGTGCCTGATCCAGCACACACCGCGGAACCGGCTCTGCCGGGCCGCAGGTGTGGTCCCCCTGGGGGAAGCCGCACAGCGGTGCAGGGGGGTCAGACCGAGGGCAAGTCGTAGAACTTCATGATGTAGTCCCACGCCACCTGCGGATCGTCCACATAGTGGAACAGCTCCAGGTCTTCGGGCGCGATCATGCCTTCTTCGACCAGCACGTCCAGGTTGATCAGGCGCTTCCAGTGTTCGCTGCCGAACAGCACGATCGGAACCGGTTTGGCTTTTTTGCACTGCACCAGCGTGATCACCTCGAACAGCTCGTCCAGCGTGCCGAAACCGCCGGGGAAGGCCACCAGCGCCTTGGCGCGCATCATGAAATGCATCTTGCGCAGCGCGAAGTAGTGGAACTTGAAGCTGAGCTCGGGAGAGACGTAGGGGTTGCCGGCCTGCTCGTGGGGCAGGGCGATGTTCAGGCCGACGTTGAGCGCGCCCTCGTCGTGGGCGCCGCGGTTGGCCGCCTCCATGATGCCGGGACCGCCGCCGGTGCAGATGAACAACTGGTCTTCGGTCGGGCAGCGGGCGCTGTAGCGCGCGACGATGCGGCCGAATTCGCGCGCCTGTTCGTAGTGTCGGGCGTTGCGCACCATGGCGCGGGCACGGGCCACGGCCTGGGGGTCGCCGCTGGACTCGGCGTCGAGTAGAAGCGCCTGTGCGATCTCTGGCTCGCGCACGCGCGCGCTGCCAAACACCACGATGGTGTTTTCAATGCCCAGGTCGCGCTGTGCGAGGTCGGGTTTGAGCATTTCCAGCTGGAAGCGGATGCCGCGCGTTTCACGGCGCAGCAGGAACTCGGGGTCGGCGAAGGCCAGGCGGTAGGCGTCGGCTTTCAGCGGACGGCCTTCGTTGGAGTGCGACTGCAGTTCGGCCCAGGCGTCGGCCAGGCGGCGTTCGTTCAGGTCTTGGGTGGCTTCCATGGGGTGCTCCTTGGGATGTGTTCGTGAATGAGAGGGGGTCCTGGCGGTCTGGCCGCTCAGAGGCCCAGGGCCAGGGCCAGCGGCACGAAGACCACGGCCAGCGCATTGCCCAGCATGATCATCGCGGCCACCTTGTCGGGTTCCTGGTGGTAACGGTCGGCCAGCATGAACTGCATCACGGCCGGTGGCAAGGCCGCGAACAGCAACAGCTGGCCGCGTGCAGCACCCTCCAGGCCAAGCACCCAGGCCAGCGGGATGGCGATGGCCAGGCCAATGAGCGGACGGGCCAGCGCACCCAGCAAGCCCAGTGCCAGACCTGCGCGGGTGAGCGAGGTCAGGCGCACACCGAGCGCGAACAGCATCATCGGCAGCAAAGCGTCACCGAGCAGTTTGAGGCCCGAGAGCAGCACGTCGGGCGGACGCACATCGGTCAGCGCGCTCAGAAAGCCCAGCGCGGTGCCGATCATCAGCGGGCTGGTGAGCAGGTCGCGCGTGCGGGCCGAAGCGCTGGTGATGCGCGCACCGAGGGAAAAGTGAAACAGGTTGCTGACCGAGAACAGCGCCACCGCGGCGCCGAAGTTCGCAGGTCCAAACGCCAGCAGGGCCAGCGGCAGGCCCATGTTGCCGCAGTTGTTGAACATCACCACCGGCACGAGGGTGCGCGGCTGGGCACCAAACGCGCGGGCCAGCGGCCAGGCCAGCAGGCCGCCACCGAGGATCAGCACTGTGCCACCGATCAGCAGCGGCACATGGTCAGCGAGGCGGAAGTCCTTGGCCGCGAGCGCCGAGTACACCAGCACGGGCGCCAGCACGTCCAGCGCAATGCGGTTGAACACCGTCAGGTCGGGCGGCCGGCGGCGCGCGTAACCGTAGCCGATGGCCACGATCAGGAACACCGGGATGATGACGTCGGCGATGCGGGCGATGAGGTCCATGTGGGCCTTGATGAAAGCGAAAAGGCTCCCGCAGGAGCCTTTTCAATGAACCGGGGTTTCGGCGCCGGGCCGCCCCAAGCCGAAACGCGCCCCTCGGGGGGGCAGCGACCCGCGCAGCGGCGGAGCGTGGGGGCTCAAATCCTCAGACGCGCTTGCGGTATTCGCCGGTGCGGGTGTCGATTTCGATCTTGTCGTCCTGGGCCACGAACAGTGGCACGGCGACTTCAAAGCCTGTGGCGATCTTGGCGGGCTTGAGCACCTTGCCGGACGTGTCGCCCTTGACGGCGGGTTCGGTCCAGGTGATCACGCGCTCGACGCTGGTCGGCAGTTCGACCGAGATGGCCTTGCCGTCGTAGAACACCACTTCAACGGTCATGCCGTCTTCGAGGTAGTTCAGGGCGTCGCCCATGTTTTCGGCTTCGACTTCGTACTGGTTGTATTCGCTGTCCATGCAGACGTACATGGGGTCGGCGAAGTAGGAGTAGGTGCACTCCTTCTTGTCCAGAATGATCTGGTCCATCTTGTCGTCGGCGCGGCAGACGACTTCGGTGGCCATGTTGTTCAACAGGGCCTTGAGCTTCAGACGCACGGTGGCTGCACCGCGGCCGCCACGGGCGTATTCGGTTTTCAGGACGATCATCGGGTCCTTGCCGTGCATGATGACGTTGCCGGCGCGGAGTTCTTGAGCGATTTTCATAAGGTTTCCAACAGTTGGGCCGCGTGTTCCGTGCATGGGTGCAAACCCGGGAACTGTGCTGATAGGGGCGATCTGTGCGGCTAAGCAGATGGCGCTCAGGAAACGGCCGCCGGGGTCTGGTGGTCCAGTTTTCTGCAAAGCCTTGAATTTTATCGCTTTTCGGCAATGAAATCGAGCAACTGGCTGACCAGGTCGGGTTGGGCCAGCAGGCGCTCGCGTGCGGCCAGCAGACAAGGGCGCCAGCTGGCCACCTCGCGCCAGCCCGGCCAGACGCGTTGGGCGCTGGTCATGCCGTTCCAGAGGCGGTGAAACGCGCGCAGCGAATCGGGCGCCTGCAGCCAGTCCAGAAAGGCTTCCAGCTTGGCGTGGTGTGCGTTGTCGTGCTGCGGGTAGATGTGCCACACCAGCGGTTGTCCGGCCCACAGCGCTCGCACCAGCGAGTCCTCGCCGCGCACGAAATTGAGATCGCAGGCCCAGAGCAGGTGGTCGTAGTCGCGCTGGGTCAGGCGCGCCAGGCGGTGCAGGGTGGCCTGGCCCGCGTCCAGCCCCTGCGCCTGGGCGGCGGTCACGGCATCGGCCGCGCGTCCGGCGGTGACCAGCCAGTCGCTGGCGCCGTCCTGACCGGCCTGTTGCAGCAGCGCGGGCAGGGCGGCGGGTTCGTAGCAGAAAAGGCTGGCGCGCGGCTGGTCGGTGCGGGGCAGGTCGTGCGCAGCGAGCCATGCGCCGGCGTTGAAGGCAGCTTGCCGCTCGGGCAGGTCCTGCTCCCGCAGCAGGCCGCCGGTGGCGGCCGTGAAACCGGGGTAGAAAAACCACTTGCCCACGCCGCGCAGCGGCCCGTCAGACACCAGCGAGGGCAGCCGGTGCGAGCGCTCCACGTAGGGCTCGGCGCTCAGGTATTCGAGGTTGATCCACACCGGCGCCGGGCCACCAGCGGCGATGGCAGCAGCCCGGTGTTCCAGCGCTTCGGGCGGCGGGCGGCAGCCGAAGGTTTCGATCCAGACGTCGGCCGGCGTCAGCCCTTCCAGCAGGCCCGGCGCCAGCGGCTCGGTCCACGGCAGCACCCGCACGCCCTCGATGTGACCTTCCAGCGCACCGGGGACCATCCAGCGCAGATCCTCCGGCGCGTCGATCCACAGCCGCACGGTGTGCCCCCGGGCGGCCAGGCCGGCGCAGAAGCGCCAGCAGACGCCGATGTCGCCAAGGTTGTCGATGACCTGGCAGAAGATGTCCCAGCGCAAGGGGGTGTCCGGGGTGGGTGCGGAAGGATCGTTGGTCGACATGGGCGTGATCTTGCCACCGGCCAGCGCCGCAGGCGGCGGGTGCGCCGTTCACAATACCGCCCATGTCCCGCCCCGAATCCGAATCCGAAACACCGCATTCCGAACAACTGCTCAGCGAAGTCGCGGCCCTGCCGGGCTTGCCGGGGGTGTACCGCTACTTTGACGCCCAGGGGCAACTGCTCTACGTTGGCAAGGCGCGCAACCTGAAGAAGCGCGTCAGCAGCTATTTCCAGAAGACCCACGGCGGCACGCGCATCGGTCACATGGTGGGCAAGATCGTGCGCATGGAGACCACGGTGGTGCGCTCCGAGGCCGAAGCGCTGCTGCTGGAAAACAACCTCATCAAGACGCTGGCGCCGAAGTTCAACATCCTGTTCCGGGACGACAAGAGCTACCCCTACCTCAAGATCACCGGCACCCGCGAGACCTTCCGCACCGCAGGCGCCAGGCCGGTGCCGTCGATCGCGTTTCCGCGCATGGCCTACTACCGCGGCGTGGTGGACAAGCGCCACAGCTACTACGGCCCGTACCCCAGCGCATGGGCGGTGAAGGAGTCCATCACGCTGCTGCAGAAGGTGTTCCGGCTGCGCACCTGCGAAGACACGGTGTTCGCCAACCGCACCCGGCCCTGCCTGCTGTACCAGATCAAGCGCTGCAGCGGGCCCTGCGTGGACCTGGTGGACAGTGAGGCTTATGGCCGCGACGTGGCCGCGGCGGAACGCTTCCTGCGCGGCGAAACCCAGGCCGTGCTGGACGAGCTGGAGGCGCGCATGATGGCGCACGCCGAAAAGCTCGAATTCGAGCAGGCGGCCGAGATCCGCAACCAGATGAGCGCGCTGTCCAAGGTGCTGCACCAGCAGGCGGTGGACAACGTGTCCGACAAGGACGTGGACGTGCTCGCCGTGAAAGTGCAGGGTGGTCGCGCCTGCGTGAACCTGGCCATGATCCGCGGCGGCCGCCACCTCGGCGACCGGCCGTATTTCCCGGCCCATGTGGAAGACGCCACCCAGATCGACAGCCTGATGGCGGAAGAGGGCAGTCACAGCGCCGACCCGGTCGAGCGCGTGGCGGTGCAGGTGCTCGAAGCCTTCATCGCCCAGCACTACCTGGGCATTGCGATGCCGCACACCCTGGTGACCAGCCATCCGGTGGGCAAGCCACTGCTGGATGCGCTGACCGAGCAGATCGGCGCCAAGATCAACGCCGTGCACCAGCCGCGCGAGCACCGCCGCATCTGGCTGGAGATGGCGCAGAAGAACGCCGACATCGCGCTCGCTCGCCTGCTCGCCGAAGAGGGCTCGCAGCAGGCCCGCACGCGCGCGCTGGCCGAGGCGCTGGCGCTGCCGGACGACAACCTGGACGAGCTGCGCATCGAGTGTTTCGACATCTCGCACACGGCGGGCGAATCCACCCAGGCGTCTTGCGTGGTTTTCGAAACACACAAGATGCAGAACGCGCAGTACCGGCGCTACAACATCGACGGCATCACGCCCGGCGACGACTACGCCGCCATGCGCCAGGTGCTGCTGCGTCGCTACGGCAAGATCGCCGAGGCGCTGCGTGCGGAATCCGAAGAAACGGCTGCGCCCGCCGAGACGACGGACGCTTCAGAACCCGCAGCCGAAGGCGCCACCGACGCCACCTCCGGCCTGCCCACCGGGCCGCGCATGCCCGATCTGGTGCTGATCGATGGCGGCAAGGGCCAGGTCAGCATGGCGCGCGAAGTGTTCCAGCAGCTCGGCCTGGACCTCTCGCTCATCGTGGGTGTGGAAAAAGGCGAGGGTCGCAAGGTGGGACTCGAAGAGCTGGTGTTCGCCGACGGCCGCGAAAAGATCTACCTGGGCCACGATTCGGCGGCGCTGATGCTGGTCGCCCAGATCCGCGACGAGGCCCACCGTTTCGCCATCACCGGCATGCGCGCCCAGCGCGCGAAGGTGCGTACCGGCGGCAGCCGGCTCGAAGACATCCCGGGCGTCGGGCCGAAGAAGCGTGCCCGCCTGCTGCAACGGTTTGGCGGTGTGCGCGGCGTGGCCTCGGCCAGCGTGGACGACCTCTGCACGGTCGAAGGCATTTCCACCGAACTGGCCGACGCGATCTACCGCGCACTGCACTGACACCGCGCGAAGGCGGCGCTTTATTTGCTCGTGAGCACGAAACTGCCGTCCCAGTCGGCCGCGGGTGGCTGGATCATGAACCTCCGGCAGCGGTCGAGCAGGACCCGGGACGGTGGGTCGGCGAGGTCGCCGCTCAGGTTGGTTTCCAGCAGCCCAGCGGCCTGCGCGAACTCGCGGCGGCCGTAGTGTCCGAACGCCGCTTCGTACCTGCGCGCGATGGCCTCCAGCCCGGCCGGCAGCTGGCCGTGTTCACCGAGCAGCTCGTAGACCCGGATCGGCACGGTCTTGCCGTAGGCGATCACCTGATCCACCAGGCGGGTGGCGAACACGGTGTGGACCTGCTGGAAGGTGTTTTCCGACAGCAGGATGGACGTGCCGTAGAACTTGTTCGCGGCTTCCAGCCGGCTCACCAGATTGACCTGGTCGCCGATGATGGTGTAGCTCATGCGGTCGACCGAGCCGATGTTGCCCACGATCGCTTCACCCGTGTTGATGCCGATGCGCGTCCTGAACACCACGTTCCGCCCTTCGGCGGCCCACTTCCGGTTCAGCCCGGTGGTCTGTGTCTGGCTGTCGAGCGCCGCCCGGCAGGCGCGCAGCGCGTGGTCCGCCGTGGGCTCCGGCGCGTTCCAGAACGCCAGGATCGCATCGCCGATGTACTGGTCGACTGTGGCCCCGGTTTCGAGCAGGCTGCCCGTCACGGCGGTCAGGTACTCGCCCAGGTGGTGCACCAGATCGGCCGGTGCGAGGCGTTCGGCCATGGCGGTGAACCCTTCCACATCCGACATGAAAATCGTCAGATCCTGTTGCGTGCCGCCCAGCTCGGCATCCACACCTCGGGCCATCAGCCGGCGCACCAGGTCGGCGGGCACGTATTTCTGGAACGAGCGCAGGCCCGACTTCATGTTCTCCAGCTGCTGCACCATGCCGTTGATTTCGATGATGCGGGAGCGGATGGTCGGCGCGCTGTCGAGATCGAACTGCTTGACCTTCATCATCTCGGCTTCGAGCTGCGACAAGGGGCGGCGCAGGCGCTGGGCGATGACGTAGGCCACGGGCATGAAGAGCAGGATCAACGCAGCGCACACCGCCCAGATCACGATCTGGTGCTGCCGCTCCTGCGCCAGGACGCGGTGCGCGGAGATGTCCATGCCGAGCACCGCGTCGAGGCGTCCATCGGGCAGGTACAGGGGGGCAAAAGCCGACATCCAGGTGCCCCAGGCGTCGGTGTAGAACCGGGCCGTCACAAAAGACGCGGGTGAACCGGGACGGGCCGCGAACGCACTGAGCAGCTCCGGCGCGACGTCGGTGTAGACATCACCCAGGGGGCTGAATGCCGCGGGGTCTTCTTCGCCGTCGACCACGAACACGATCTGTCCGTCGGGCCGCTGGCGCATGGTGTAGACGAACCGGATGTGCGTGCCGCGATCGCGGATATCGCGCAATTGCTGGCGCAGCGCCGTGTACGCCGGGCTGTCCTGATCGGCCGCCTGCTGCAAACGGTGGTGCGCCGGCACATCGATCTGGCTGGCGGCGACGGCCGCCAGGTCGGCCAGCCTCAGCCGGAATTCGTCGTTCACGAAGCCCCCCACCAGATGGGTCGTGGCGGCGCTGATGATCAACCCGACCAGCAGCGTGACGCCGGCGAAGGCGGCCACCAGCGTGAAACGCAAGGTGTAGTGGCGCGGGCCCGCAACGCGGTCTGGCTCGTGGCTGCTCATGGAAAAACCGGTGGGCTGGTGGAAAGGCTTTTGCAGGAAAAACTGCGTGGATCACGAGGTCCCCGGGATCGGGGGGCGGTGGTGAACCCCTGGTTTGGCTTTGGCCGGTGTTTGAAGCAGTGTACAAATGTAACCATTGCCGGCCTTGACCCTTCACTGCATGCTCTGGCCCGCCGGTCTTTTTCGGTCGGCCCGGACATCCCTCCATAATCCCTCCATGTTTTTCAACCTTCCCACCTTGCTGACCTGGGCGCGCATCGTCGCCATCCCGCTGATCATTGGGGTGTTCTATCTGGAAGGCATGAGTGCCAAAGAACAGAACCTGATCGCGACGGTGATGTTCGTGGTGTTTGCCGCCACCGACTGGGCCGACGGCTACCTGGCTCGCCGGCTCAACCAGACCTCGGCTTTTGGCGCATTCCTCGACCCGGTGGCCGACAAGTTCCTGGTCTGTGCCAGCCTGCTGGTGCTGGTGCATCTGGAACGTGCCGACGTGTTCGTGGCCCTCATCATCATCGGCCGCGAGATCGCCATTTCGTCGCTGCGCGAATGGATGGCCATCATCGGTGCCACCAAGAGCGTGGCGGTGCACATGGTGGGCAAACTCAAGACGGCGGTGCAGATGACCGCGATCCCTTTCCTGCTGTACAACGGCCATCTGTTCGGCGTGATCGACACCCACCTGTGGGGCACCTGGCTGATCTGGATCTCGGCGGTGCTGACGATTTGGTCCATGGTGTATTACCTGCAGAAGGCCTTGCCCGAAATCCGGGCCCGCTCGCGCTGATGACGCCAGCGAACCGAGACAACGCATGGCTGCGCGCCATGCCCTGGGTGTTCGTGCTGATCTGGAGCACGGGCTTCATCGTCGCGCGCTACGGCATGCCGCACGCACCGCCCATGAAATTCCTGGCGGTGCGCTACGCACTGTCCATCCTCTGTTTCCTGCCCTGGATCGTGCTCGCGGGTGTGAAGTGGCCGTCCGACCGGCGCCAGGCTTTGCATCTGGCGGTGACCGGTGTGCTGATGCACGCGGGCTACCTGGGCGGCGTGTGGGCTGCGGTGAAGGCGGGCATGGGTTCGGGCCTGTCGTCGCTGATCGTCGGCATCCAGCCGGTGCTCACCGCGATCTGGCTCACCAGCGTGGGCGGGCAACATGTGTCGCGCCGCCAGTGGGTCGGCCTGCTGCTGGGCTTTGCCGGTCTGGTGCTGGTGGTCTCGCGCAAGTTCGGCGCCGGTGGGCCGGGCGACCAGGCCACCTGGCTCAACCTCTCGTTCGCCGTGATGGCGCTGTTCGCCATCACCGCCGGCACGCTGTACCAGAAGCGATTCGTGATGCCTTGCGACGTGCGCAGCGCGAACACCGTGCAGCTGTTGGCAGCGCTGCTGGTCACGCTGCCGCTGGCCTTGATGGAGAGCGAGACCATGCGCTGGAACGCCGAGCTGGCCGGCGCCATGGCCTGGTCGGTGCTGGGGCTGACGCTGGGCGGCAGTTCGTTGCTGTACATGCTGATCCAGCGCGGCGCGGCGGCCTCGGTCACCAGCCTGATGTACCTGGTGCCACCGTGCACGGCGCTGATCGCCTGGCTGCTGTTTGCCGAGCCGATCACCTCCGTGACGCTGGCGGGCACCGCGCTCACCGCTTTCGGCGTGAGCCTGGTGGTGCGGCCGGCGCGCTGAGCCTGCGCCACGGTTCGTCCTTGAACCGATCGGCGAGAAAGTCCACCAGCAAGCGGATGCGCCTCGGCACCTGCGCGCGGTAGGGCGCGAGCCAGTGGATGTCGGCGTCGGGCATGGCATGGTCGCGCAGCACCCGCACCAGCGCACCGCTTTCCAGTTGCGGCGCGATGTCCCACAGGCTGCGCAGCATGATGCCGTGACCGGCCAGGCACCAGTCGCGCACCATTTCCCCCGAGTTGCTGGAGAGCGGTCCGCGCACCGGCGTGTGCTGCACCTCGGGCTCGCCCTCGCGCTGCAACCGCCAGTGGTCAAACCGCTGTTCCGGTCCACCACCGTTTTCGCGCACCACCAGGCAGGCGTGGGCCGCCAGGTCGGTCAGCGAACGCGGCTCGCCATGGGCCTGCAGGTAGGCGGGGGCCGCCACCAGCACCCGCTGGTTGGCGGCGAGCCGGCGCGACACCCATTCGGCCGCGCGGTGCCCCGGGGCGTTCCACAGCCAGATGGCGCCATCAAAACCGTCCACCGCCAGATCGGGCAGCTGTTCGGTCAGCTGCAGCTGGACCGCCACCGCTGGGTGCCGGGCCTGGAAGTCGGCCAGCGCCGGCCCCAGCCACAGGCGGCCAAAACCGAAGGTGGCGGCGAGCCGGATCGGCCCGGCCGGTTCGGTCTGGCGCTCGCGCAGTTCGGCTTCCAGTGCGTCGAACCCGCGCAGCAGCTCGCTGGCGCGCTCACACAGGGTTTCGCCTTCGGCCGTGGGGCTGACGCGGCGGGTGGTGCGCTGGAACAGGCGCAGGCCGAGCCGGGCCTCCAGCGCGGCCAGGCGTTTGGTGACGGCCGAAGGTGCCACCCGCAGGGCCCGCGCGGCCATCACCAGGCTGCCGTGCTGGCGCACCGCGAGCACCAGTTCGAGATCGGGACGGTCCAATTGTTTCCTCTCAAGAATTAATCAATTGCCGGATTATTGCTGCTTGGCGGATTAAGCTTGCGGCCATGTTCACAAGTTTTCAGACCTGCACCGTGCTCCGCGAATGCGTTCGCCTGCACACGCGCGTGGCCGGCGAGGGGCCACCGCTGCTGCTGTTGCACGGCCATCCGCAGACCCAGGCCATGTGGCATCGGGTGGCTCTCGCGCTGACCGAACGTTTCACTGTGGTGCTGATGGACCTGCGCGGTTACGGCGACTCGTCCCGCCCTGCACCCGACGCAGCGCACACCGCGCACAGCAAGCGCGAGATGGCGCTCGACGCACTGGCCGTGATGGCGCAGCACGGTTTCGACCGTTTCGGCGTGCTGGCCCACGACCGCGGTGCCCGCGTGGCGCACCGGCTGGCGGCCGATCACCCGCAGGCGGTGCAGCGCCTGATGCTGCTTGACATCGCGCCCACGCTCGCCATGTACGCCCAGACCTCCGAGGACTTCGCGCGCGCCTACTGGCACTGGTTTTTCCTGATCCAGCCGCCGCCGTTGCCCGAAGCCCTGATCGAATCTGACCCGGCGCGTTATGTGCGCAGCGTGATGGGCAGCCGCCACGCAGGCCTGGCGCCGTTCGATCCGGTGGCGCTCGCCGAATACCAGCGCTGCGCCGCGCTGCCCGGCACCGCCATCTCGATTTGCGAGGACTACCGCGCCAGTGCGGGCATCGACCTGGAACACGACCGTGCGGACGTGGCCGCTGGCCGTCGCCTGGCGCAGCCGCTGCGCGTGTTCTGGGGCGAACACGGCACGGTGGGGCGCTGCTTCGACGTGCTCTCGCTCTGGCGCGAGCGCGCCGACCGGGTGTCGGGCCAGGCCCTGCCGTGCGGTCACTACATCGCCGAGGAACTGCCCGAACGGGTGGTCGCCGAGGCCCTCGATTTTTTCACCCATTGACCCTCAGGAGACACCCATGAGCACTACCCACCGCATCGCGGTCATCGCCGGCGACGGTATCGGTACCGAAGTCATGCCCGAAGGCATCCGCGTGATGGAAGCCGCGGCCTCGAAATTCAACATCCCGCTGCAGTTTGACCACTTCGATTTTTCGAGCTGCGACTACCACGAGAAGCACGGCCAGATGTTGCCCGACGACTGGAAGGCGCAGATCGGCGGGCACGACGCCATCTACTTCGGCGCCGTGGGCTGGCCCGACAAGGTGCCAGACCACGTCTCGCTCTGGGGCTCGCTGCTGATGTTCCGCCGCGAGTTCGACCAGTACGTCAACATCCGTCCCGCCCGGTTGATGCCCGGCGTGACCGCGCCGGTGGTGCGCCGCGACGGCAGCCCGCGCCAGCCCGGCGAGATCGACATGGTGATCGTGCGCGAGAACACCGAGGGTGAATACTCCAGCATCGGTGGGCGCATGTACGCCGGCACCGAGCGCGAGATCGTGGTGCAGGAAACGGTGATGTCCCGCATCGGTGTGGACCGCGTGCTGCGCCACGCCTTCGAAGTGGCGCGTTCGCGGCCGAAGAAGCACCTGACCAGCGCGACCAAGTCCAACGGCATCGCGATCACCATGCCCTACTGGGACGAGCGTGTGGTTGAGATGGCCAAACAGTACCCGGACGTGAAGGTCGACAAGTTCCATATCGACATCCTCACCGCGCACTTCGTGCAGCGCCCCGACTTCTTCGACGTTGTGGTGGGCAGCAACCTGTTCGGTGACATCCTGTCCGACCTGGGGCCGGCCTGCACCGGCACCATCGGCATCGCGCCCAGTGCCAACCTCAACCCGACGCGCCAGCACCCTTCGCTGTTCGAACCGGTGCACGGCTCGGCGCCCGACATCGCCGGCAAAGGGATCGCCAACCCGATTGGCCAGATCTGGTGCGGTGCCATGATGCTCGACCACCTGGGCTACCGCGCGGCACACGACGCGGTGATGCAGGCCATTGAAGCGGTGTTGCAGCCCGGCAGCGGGGGCCCGCGCACACCCGATCTGGGGGGCTCCGCGAGCACCGCCGATGTGGGGCGAGCGATCGAAAACGCACTGCGCGGTTGAAACGGTGTGTGACCGTTCCGGCATGCGTGCCAAATTTCACGAACGAACCGATTGACCTCTGACAAAGCGCATAGAATCTGCGCTTTCGTTCAGCCGGCCGCCGCTCGCGCAGGCTGATGTGTTGACAGGGAACTTGACCCATGGGTCTAATCCACGGGCACCGGTTGGACCTCGTTGCCCGGCCATTGCGAACACGAGCGATACGGTCAGTGCGTCGTCAGACAGGCTTCTGAACAGGGCGGCTGAACGGTCCACAAGAAATTTCAATCACTTCAAGAGGGGCTATTTGTGAACAAAACAGAACTCGTCGAACACATCGCCAAGCACGCCGATATTTCCAAGGCGGCTGCCACGCGTGCACTGGACTCCACCATCACCGCCATCCGCACCACCCTGAAGAAGGGCGGCACCGTTTCTCTGGTGGGCTTCGGTTCGTTTGCCGTGACCAAGCGTCCGGCGCGCAAGGGCCGCAACCCGCGCACCGGCGAAGAGATCAAGATCAAGTCCGCCAAGGTGCCGAAGTTCCGCCCGGGCAAGGCATTGAAGGATGCGCTGAACTGAAGCGCCATCCCGGTTTTCCGGTGGGGTGCTTAGCTCAGTTGGCAGAGCGGCGCCTTTACACGGCGTAGGTCGGCGGTTCGACCCCGTCAGCACCCACCAAAAAATCTCAGATAGAAAAAAGGGCTTGGAGAAATCCAAGCCCTTTTTTCTTGTCCGAGAGCCCGCCGAACAGGGGTTCCTGTGAGTTCAATGCGGCACCATGAAGGTGGACGATGTCTCGGCGCGCTCGATGGCATGGCCGCCGGTCTCGGCGATGCCGATGCGGATCGGCAGCACCTGGCCGGCCAGCACCCGGGCCTGTTCGGGGGGCAAGCGCAGCGTCACCGTCTGCACGTGGGCGCCCGCCGCCGCGAGGTGCACGTGCGCCGGGGCGGTGAGGCGCAGACCGTCCGCGCCGGTCACGTCCACCTGCACATCGTGCGGCCGTTCGCTCGCGTTCATCATCTGCAGCCGGTACACGTTCTCGACCGCGCCGTTCTCGACCTGGCGCGCCAGCACCGCGCGGTCGCGCACCGCGTTCAGGCGCAGGGTGGGGCGGTGGATGAAGCTGAGCGCCATCAGCGTGGAGGCCAGGGCGATCAGCCCGCCGTAGACGAGGACCCTGCGCCGCCCCAGGTGCGCGCGCAGCGTCAGGGCCGGCGTGCCTGCGTGGGACAGCTCGCGCTCTGACGCCAGACGGATCAGTCCCCGCGGCGCGCGCAGCTTGTCCATCACCTGGTTGCAGGCGTCGATGCACAGGCCACTGCTGATGCAGGCCGCCTGCAGGCCCTGGCGGATGTCGATGCCCACCGGGCACACCTGCACGCAAAGGGTGCAGTCCACACAGGCGCCGCTGCCGCGCTGCACCGGGTCGCTGCCGCGGGGGCGCGGGGCGCGGGGCTCGCCCCGGCGTTCGTCGTAGGCCACGTACAGGGTGCTGGCGTCCATCAGCGAGCCCTGGAAGCGGCCATACGGACACATGTGCTGGCACACGCTCTCGCGCAGGAAGCCCGCGTTGCCGTAGGTGGCCAGTCCATAGATGCCGATCCAGAAGCTTTCCCAGGGGCCGAGCTGGTGTGGCACCGCCTGGGCCAGTTCGCGGATGGGGGTGAAGTAGCCCACCAGTGTGAAGTCGGTCCAGAGCGCCAGCAGCGCCCAGGCCAGGTGTTTGCTGCCGCGCCGCAGCAGCTTCTGGCCGTTCCAGGGGCTGCGGTCGAGCCGCAGACGGACCTGGCGGTCGCCTTCGGTGCGGTGCTCTATCCACTGGAACAACTCGGTGTACACCGTCTGCGGGCAGGCTAAGCCGCACCAGACCAGGCAGTCGCCTGAACCCGGGCGTGAGCACCCCGAAGACATCCGTTGGCTGACCGAACATCACCGCCTGAATTTTGCGATGCTCCCGGTCCCTCACGGGCCAGGGCTACGGGCCCGATCGCGCCGCCGTTGAGGTCCAGGTGTCGACGTCCCATCCCTCACCGAGCAGCAACATGCGGGTCTGGAGGCTTTCTTCGGTCTGCCGGTCGATCTGTGCTCCCAGGCAATGGATGCGCTTGTTGCGAATGTCGACGTGTTCGAGTCGATGACGGTTCGCCAGTGATTGCCACAGCGCGTTGGCACCCGGGGACAGGCGGGCTCCGCTGATCAGGCAGAACCCTTGCGCCAACGCCCATTCGTACACCGCCGTTGCAATGCCCCGTCGCTGGTAGGCGGTCGCGTATTTGGAGTGCGGGGCGCGGACGAATCGATCCAGCTGGCGGTTGACTTCCACCAGTCGATTGAACACGGTGTAGCCGGCAAGAACGCCCTGGGCCGTGTCTTCCACATACACGTAGTGCTCGCCATCGGCCTCGCGGTGACGAAAGATCAGATGAGGTGCGTGTGTCTTGATGATTGCGGTGCCGTGTTCCAGGAGCCCCGAATGCTCAAGGCGGGCATGAAGCGCCTTCAAGTCTTCTTCGACGACGGTGGGTTGCAGCTGGACGTCCACGCGCAGTTCCATGACCGGTCGGCATCCAGCGGCGCGCCTGGCCATCGGGGTCGCAGAGATCCTGTCCAGCAGCGCGGGCGCACAGACGGGAAGGGGCCATGCCAGCACGGCCCACAGCCAGGGCTCAAACATCGCGGGCTCCCGCCCACCAGCCGCTCAGCAGGCCCTCGGGCCTCCCGCTGGCACGCACCCGGGCACTGGATTCCCAGGCCTCCATCTGCACATTCAGTCCGGCAAAGACGCCATACCCGGCACCGGCGCGGATGGTCTCGAACGCGCTCAGGCTCTCGCCAGAGCGTATCGCTCCCCGCGCATGGATGGATTCGCCGTCCCTGATGCCCCAGCCCGCCTCCAGGTGCATGGCGCAATTGATCTGCGCACCGGCCGAGATGCCGCTGCTGGCACGGACGCTGTCGGCCGCCACCGCAACGAACCCGCGAACACGATGGCGGCGGGCGAGATGGTCGAGCGTCAGGGTCTCGTTGGTGGGGCCGAACTGATCGAGCAGCCAGCAGGCGTCGTTGACACGGCCCGCATCGACCAGGGCGTCCAGCAGGTCCTGGTCGTTGCTGCCGTCCTTGTGGTGGCGCAGGAACCAGCGAAAGCCGTCAGCGAACGGTTGTTTGGTCTTGATGAAATGTTGGGTCAGGTCCATGGCGTTCTCAGCGGCTGTTGCCTGTGGTCGTGGGGGAGGCCAGTCGATCCAGCGGGGCGATCAGCACATCGCTGTCGGCCCACCTGGCCAGGCGCTGCGCCACGCTGCCGGTGAGAAACCGCGCCAGCGAAGAGCTGCGCCGTTTACCCACCACGACCAGATCGGCCTGGGTGGCCCGCAGGTGCAGGGCGGTGGAGTAGGCGGGGTCGCCGTGTTCAACGTCGAAGGCCAGCGGGGGCCGGGTCGCGTCCAGCGTGCCGATGAGCTGAGCCAGGCGGTCCCTGGCCAGCAGGCGCGAGCCGAACCGGTTGGCCCGTATCGCTTCAGAGGATACGTCGATTGAGCGCAGCTTGCCGTCATCGATGGTGTCGATGGCATGAAACAGCGTCAGCACGGGCGGCCTTGAAAACCGGCCGGCGAAGTCGATCAAGGGCTTCGACCGTGGCGACAGGTCGACCGCCACGAGCACCCGCGCGTACGGCGTGCCCGGTGCCTGCTTGACGACCAGAAGCGGGCAGACGCTGCCGTGCGCGGCCTGGTCGAGTGCCGTGCCCAGGTAAAACCGCTTCCAGCTGCGCTGCGACAGCGGCCCCATGACCAGCAGGCTGGAGGCGCCGGCCTCGGCCAGCACCTCATCCAGCGAAGCCGACCGCTCAAGCGCGTGCACGGCGATCTCATGGCGCCTGGCCAGCTGGCGCGCACGCTGGCCCAGGCGCGCGATCGGGTCGGCCAGATAGGTCTTCGGGCTGTCGGCGAAATGGACCAGCCGCAGCGTGGTCTGGTGTTGTCTGGCCAGCAGGGCTGCGCGCTCCAGCGCGTGCGCGGACAGCGCCGTGAAATCGGAGACGGCGAGGATGGAGTCGAAGTACATGGGAATTCCTGGACGAACGAAGGCCAGCCCCGCGGCACAAGGCACGCGGAGCGTGAGATCGGTGGTGATGAACCGCTAGGTGGTGTAGTCGCCGCTGGCTTCAGGCTGAAACAGCAGCGTGACGATCTCGGCCGCGCACCCGTCCCCATTGGGGGTCCGCCAGCGGGCTATGGCACCTACGCGCTGGCCAAGCAGGCTGGCGCCCACCGGCGAGAGCACGGAGATGAAACCCTGGTGCGGTTCGGCGTCGTTCGGGTAGCACAGCGTGAGCTTCTGCCGCTTCTTCGACGCCAGGTCTTCGACGATGACCTGCGAGTACATCGTGACGATGTCGGGCGGGATCTCGCGCGAGGGGACGAGGTCCAGCGAATCGAGGGTGTCAACCAGCTCGGGCGGAAGTTGTTCGCTGTGCAGGTTGTTCAGGCGTGCGAAATCGATCTCGGTGAGCAGCCGCTCACCATCCTGGGGCTTGTGCATGTTGCACTCCAACTGGTGCAGGCGCGCCGCAAAAAGGCGACGCCCGCTATCGCGCTGGGCTGGGGCCCGGCGATAGATGGATTGCGCAAAAAGGAGGAAGGGGTATCGCCGGGCTTAAGAATGTGCGGCCGGCTGGCGCAGTCCAGCCGATCCCATCAGCTTGCGACCGGCCACGGCGCCGCCTGCCGCGAGGCACAAGCGGGCTGCCGGGTGGGCAGTGATGGTTGGATGGAGAGCCATGGGGGCATTGTAAGGCGCAGCGTCATACAACATGGCATCCCGAAGCCGGGTGCTCTTTCAAACCGCGCGCGGGTGCGACGTCCTTGACGGGTTCTCCTTCGTGATCGGAACAGACTGCGCAGAACCTCCGCGCTCCAGGCGGGATTGCGTGCTCCCCTGCATGAGTGGGGATCAGGGATACGAGCAGATAACGGCGTCAGAATCCTGTTGTCCGGGACGCTGTTTCTGGCCGAAGAGCGTTCGCTTGCGTGATCCGAGTAAAATTCGAGGCCACTTCCTATCGCGAGTTGGTAAGCCAAGCGGGTTGTTTTTGTAAGTTGTTGATTTTTAATGGTTTTATAGCCCCTTACAAAGCGTAGGTCGGCGGTTTGACCCGTCAGCACCCACCACCATCGAAAAGGCGAACCCGGGTTCGCCTTTTTTGTTGCCGGCGCAGACAGAGCAGAGTCTGTTGCCGTTTGTTGTTTCAGGAATTCAAGGCATGTTCGAATCCATCCGCAATCACAAGAAGTACCTCATGGGCTTTTTGCTGATCCTGATCGTTCCCGGGTTCGTCCTGTTCGGTGTCCAGGGCTTTTCCGATCCCAACCCGGGCGGTGAGGCGGTGGCGTCGGTCGACGGCAAGGACATCACCCAGGCCGAATGGGACCAGGCTCATCGCGTGGAGTCGCAACGCCTGCGCGATGCCAATCCGACCCTAGACGCCAAGCTGCTCGACAGTGAAGAGTTTCGCTATGCTGCCCTGGAGCGTCTGGTGCGTGACCGTCTGCTGGTGACAGCGGCCGAAAAATTCAAGCTCTACACCAGCGACCAGCACCTGGCCCGCGCGCTGCAGCAAGACCCGGCCATTGCCGCCCTGCGCCGCGCCGACGGCACGCTCGATGTCGAGGCCTACAGGCAGCTCGTGGGTCGCCAGGGCATGACGCCCGAGATGTACGAGGCCAGTGTGCGGGCCGACCTGTCAAAACAGCAGGTGGGGCAGGGCGTGACGGGTTCCGGTTTCGTCCCGGCCGACCTGGCCCAACTGACGCTCAATGCCTTCTTCGAACGCCGCGAAGTGCGCGTGCAGCGCTTTGCCGCTGCCGATCAGGCCAGCCGCGTTCAGCCCGCCGATGCCGACATCGAGCGCTTCTACCAGGAGAACCCGGCCCTGTTCCAGGCCCCCGAGCAGGCCGATGTGGAATACCTGGTGCTGGACGCAGCGGCCCTGCAGCAGTCTGTGACCCTCAACGAAGCCGATGTGCGTTCGTACTACGAGCAGAACGTGTCCCGCCTGTCGGGCAACGAAGAGCGCCGTGCCAGCCACATCCTCCTGAGCGTGCCCGCGGGCGCGCCCGCGCCAGAAAAAGATGCCCTGCGCCAGCGTGCGCAGGCGCTGCTCGAACAGGTTAGAAAAGCCCCGCAAACCTTCGCAGCCGTGGCCAGGGCCGAGTCGAAAGATCCGGGCTCTGCGGCCAATGGCGGCGACCTGGACTACTTCGGGCGTGGCGCCATGGTCAAGCCCTTTGAAGACGCGGTGTTTGCGCTGGAAAAAGGCGCGATCTCCGACGTGGTCGAGACCGACTTCGGTTTTCACATCATCCAGCTGACCGATATCAAGGCGCCCAAACCGCGCAGTTTTGACGAAATGCGCGCGCAGATCGAAACCGATCTGAAACAGCAACAGGCGCAAAAGCTGTTCGCCGAAACCGCAGACACGTTCGGCAACCTGGTCTACGAGCAGGCAGACAGCCTCCAACCCGCGGCCGAGCGCCTGAAGCTTGAAGTGAAGACATTCAAGGGGCTGACGCGTCAGCCCGGTGCGGACGCCGGCGTGCTGGCGAATCCGCGGATGCTCGATGCCATCTTCGCGCCCGAGGCGGTTCAAAGCAAGCGCAACACCGAAGCGGTGGAAACCGGATCCGGTCAGCTGGCCGCAGCACGTGTGGTGAGTCACACCCCCGCCCGCACCAAGCCCCTGGCCGAAGTGCGCGACAGCGTGCGCGCTCGCCTGGTGGCCCAGCGCGCGGCCGAACTCGCCAGCGAAGAAGGCGCCAAACAACTGGCCGCCTGGAAGGCTGGCGCGGACGCCTCGGGCATGCCGGCTTCGGTGATCATTTCGCGCGAAGACCCCAAAGGAATGCCTGCGGCGCTGCTCAAGGTGGCCCTGAGCACCAACCCTGCGCAATTGCCGGCCTGGGCCGGCGTGAGCCTGGGTGATCAGGGTTACGCGGTGGTGAAGGTCGAAAAAGTCCTGCCGCGGGCCAAGCGCGATGCGGCAGTGCCCAACCAAGAGGTGGCGCAATACACACAGTGGTGGACCGCTGCCGAGAGCCAGGCCTACTACGAGATGCTCAAGGAGCAGTTCCGCGTCAAGCTCATGGTGCCAGCGCCGCAACGCTGAAGTTGGTCTTCAATCGCGTAAACCGCTCAGGAACACGCTATAATGCATGGCTTGCGGTGGCTGTAGCTCAGTTGGTAGAGTCCAGGATTGTGATTCCTGTTGTCGTGGGTTCGAGCCCCATCAGCCACCCCAACATCACATTTTGATTCGCTAAGTCCTTGTCCCGCATAAAGACTTCAGCGAATCAAGCACTTAGGCAAGCCTGTCCGGACACAAACCCGGACAGTTCCCCTGAAAATCTCGGGCAGCTGCTCCGATTTTTCGATCAGGGCAAGGCTATGCCAGCATGGCGCGGTTACCACACCAAGACCGACGGAAGAGCCTACTTCCGCTTCTACATCCCCACTGACCTCAAAGACCACCTCGGGCCTTATCCGATGGTGAACCTTGGCTTGAAGAAGTCCAAGGCGGCGGAGCGTCTCGCGCTCATGCACTACATCGCCTTTCAGGGGCTCATTGAGGATAAGCGTGCGGAGCTTGCAGCGGAGGCCCTGAAGCCCCGACCACATCCACTCAGTGAGTACACCGAGGAACAGCGGGGCGCGTTCGCTACCCAACTCGCGCAGGGCTTCAACAGGGAGCAACACAAAGCGTTGCGGGCGTTCGCTCCCCGCGCTGACCTTCTGGATTTTCATGACCTCCTGACCCAGATTGCGGGGGATGTGCTGTCCGGTGTCGGTCCAGAAGGTCTTGCCAACGTCACGGCCTTGTTCCTGACTGCTGCGGGCATTCCGCACAAGCGAGAGGAACCGGCGTTCCGTTCGCTGGTCTTTGAGTTCGCCACAGCCATGGATACCGAGTTCATCAAGCCCAGCACACGCCGGTTGCATGGACGTGAGGCCGTGACCCCGCCGCCCCTCCCTGAAGCCCCCACGGCCCCCGCGAAGGTGGCCCCAATGCTTACCCTCGGGACCGTCATCAGGGACTATCTTGAGGTCATCCGAAGAAGCCCCAACGGCTACACCCGCAAGGTGGTTCGGTGCTTGCAACTGTTCGGGGCGATGCTCGGTGAACAGACCCCAGTGAGCCAGCTCCGCCAGAAACAGGTAACGGCCTTTCTGCACGACATCTGTTGCCTGCCTTCTGACTGGGCGTTGCGGTTCGATCATGGGGAGTCCATTGCCAAGATGATGGCAGGCGAGGTCGAAGAGGTCATGGCACCCAGAACATACAGCCAGAGCTATCAGGCGCCCCTGAAGAAGTTCTTAGCGGCATCGCGAAGGGACCACGGGGATGACGGCTTTCCCGAGCTGGTCACAGAGGGCATCGGGTACTCCGGTGACCGTGTGTCCGGTGAAGACGTGCAACGAGACTTGACCACCGCAGAGCTGAAGCGCCTTTTCGAGGGCTCAGAGTTCGCAGCTATCGCAGGCAATCACGGCGCCGATGCCGCTTACTGGATGCCGGTCATTGGTCTGTACACCGGGGCACGTCCCCGGGAGATATGCCAGTTGAACCCTCAATGCGACTGGGGACAAGAGGATGGCATCTACTTCCTTCTGTTTGACAAGTACACCGCAGCAGGGAAGGGCGTGAAAAAGTCCGTGAAGACCGGCGAAGCGCGGCGCGTACCGATGCACTCGAAGCTTGTGCGGCTGGGTCTCCCCGCGTACTTGGAGCGGCTGAAGACCAACGGGGCAGATCGCATGTTCCCGGGTGCTCGGATCAAGAAGGGCAACCCTTTCGAGGTCGCTGGGGAAGCCTTCACGGAGTTCCTGAAGGTCCTTGACCTCTACGACAACACGGCCCCACCAGGGCGACGGGTTCTCGGGATGTACGTGTTCCGCAAGACGTTCATCACCTACGCAGGGAACCAGGGCATCCCCACGTTTGGCATGACTGGGCACAAGCCCGAACACATGACCCAGGTGCAGTGGAAGAGCTACCGGATGAGTCCTGCAGCCCTGAAGCTGGTGCAGACTGACCTAGAGCGGGTGACATTCCCTATCGTCATTTCCAATAGATCAACGTTCTAGCCACGATCTTGCGAGCAGAGAGGGGCGCAAAAACGACAGCACTATGCGGAGGGAAGCGGTAGCGTCACGTATGCCGCAACCAGTCGTTTACCATCTCGGCCCTAGCGATCGTTCGACCACCTAGATCGGTCGCTCGGCACGGGCGATAAGCGAACATGTTAGGAATGACCGCTCACACCGCGGACGAGCTGGCGGTCTCGACCCGTTGCTGTCCTTCCCCGCGTTCCCCAAAACGGTCCTTCAGGGCTCAATTGCCAACTTATCCAACGGGTTAGCCGCGCTACCCACCGCCATGCTCATGGACTTCCCCTTCCGATCAACGAGTGAGTTGATGAGAGTTCGAAATTCTTATCGTGGCAATTGGATGCCGTATCCCGCAAATGTTCGGATCCGGGACGGGGCATTTCCTTTCATCCGGTAGACCGCAAACGAGATGCCTTTGTGTATGTATCAATTTCCCGATCAGAAGATGCGACAATTCACCCCTTCAGAAATTTTTGAGGAGAATCGATGTCTAACGAAGAGCCGTTGAGCACTGCAAAGAATGGCATTGCTCTTATCGGAGAAGTCATCAAGGCTGCCGGTGACAGTCCTCAAGTGAAAGAAGCTGCCGGAAACTTAGGAGAGACAGCAGTCATGCTGACCAAGGCCATAAACAACGTTCTTGTTCCGCTTGCTGCAATCAACTTTGCGTTTGATAAGGCGCGCGCATACTTTTCGGGCCAGTTCCAACAGGAGATGGCGGAGAAAGCTGAGGCTATTCCTCAGGAGCATATTGTTGAGCCGAAAGCGTCAATTGCCGGACCGACTCTCCAAGGGCTTGCGTTTTCGCACGAAGAGCCGAATCTCAAAGAGATGTACTTAAACCTTCTGGCAACTTCGATGGACGGCCGCGTCTCGGCGGATGCGCATCCAGCATTTGTCGAAATCATCAAGCAGTTAGATAGTGAGGACGCCAAACTTGTTCGCAGTGTTCTTCAATCCGTCGCTGCTATACCAATCGTCCAGATTCATTGCAAGTTGGCGACAGGCGGATATAACGTTCTTGTGCAACACCTATTGAATCTAATGAACAGTGTGACGGGTCAGCCGGTCGAGGATCCGCGGTTGCCTGCGATGATTGACAATTGGATCCGACTCGGTCTGGTCGAGGTCGCTTACGACAAGCATCTAAACGATCAATCTCACTACGCGTGGGTAGCACAGCGTCCAGAGTTACTCCGTTTGAAGGGAACTCCTCAAGAAGCAGGTGCTTCCATAACGTTCCAGAAAGGCTTGCTTACCCGCACGGAGCTTGGAAAGCGCTTTGCAGCGTCGGTAGGTTTGCTGTGACCCGCAACACAACGTCGGGGCGACGCACAGGGCTGGTGCGGCCTAACAGGGCGTTCGACACGAACACACACCGGCAAGGCACCGTAAACCGCCTGCAGGAGCATATGCCTTGCACGCCTTCCCTGCGCGTACCAGTCAACTCCGACCTTGAACGACTCCTCTCCCGCCTGGCCGATGGCAACTCCTAGCCGATACCGGGTTCAACGGAGGATCGCTGCATGCTGACGTTGACCAGCCTTGGGGAAATTCTGAAGCACATTTTTTCGACCCCCTTCCATGCAATTCGGCGGTGTGATTCCCCCCGTGCCGCCTCTCGTTTCCCCCCTCAGTGGCCCCAGGCGGCGCATTTGAAAAAGGGTCTTGTGTTTCCGTGCGTGCTCAGTCGCAGCAGCCGGGCCACTCCATAACCAGCCCACACGCGGGGCACTGAGCGGGCACGCTAGGGTCCACCATGGCGGTGCCCTTGTGGCGATCAGCGAGGGGCGCGGCGTCGTGGGTTTCTTGGTCCACCTCCACGAGACCCAGGGCGTGGCACCGTGGGCAGTGAGCAGCAGCGAGCGCGGCGCGAGGGTCGAAGGTCGGGGCGAACATGGGGAGCCTCTCAAGGGCCACGGTGCGGGCACCCTCAGGGCATCCTAGCAGCCCCGCACGGGTGCGCGACCTGGGGTAGAGCAAATCGCTACCCCCATTCACCTCACACGGTGCGGCATCCGTGGGATAAGTTGCGCCAACTACCAAGGCTCGGATTGTTTGGGGGGTGTTGCTCGCGCTGGGCGTGTGGCTCGTTGTGGAGCGCAACCTTGGTCTAGGTGCTCCTCTACTTGTGGGTTCCTCGTGGGGCTTCCTCCTGTCGTTGGTGATGGGGCCAAGCGAGTAGCACCTGACCCTGCACCCCAATACGGGAAATTCCCTCATTTGGCAGTGATCTAGGGAATTCCCCCAGTCACTCCCCGCCCCGTACCAGGGGGTCTCGCCAAGGTTTTGTGCCCGCTCAACACAGACGGGAGCATCACGGGGCAGGCTGCACACCGACACGGACCGCGAGTTCTCCAATGAGCCGCAGGTAAGCTGAGCCGGAACTCAAGATGTAGACCGCAAACTCCTCACTGGGAGGCGCGATATTGTCAACTTGGCCGTGCCGGTATTCATGCATCGCTTGGACCCACAGAGCCATGCTGTCGAACATTCCAGCCCAGACCCGCATCTCCACCGCGTCCCCCTGACATGCGGTGAGGTACTGGTCCCGAAGTGTCTCCCGGCACAGGTTTGCGTGGAGGTTCCTAGATTTTGGATTTAGCTGTCGCGCGACGATTTCAATGGCCTCGAATATCGACCGAACAGCAGCCTTTGTATCCGGGGGTCGCTGGTCAAGGTACTGATAGGCCGCTTCATACGCGCACCGTGAGACTGCCAATACCGGGGCGTTAAGGACGGCCAGCGTAGAGGATCGTTCCCCCTCGAATACCTCGTCCACCGCATAGTGGATGATTCCATTGTCATCTATGCGGAACCCCATGTGTTCATCCGCGAGGGCGCGTGCAATTGCAGCTAGATACTGTTTGCTGCGATTTACTCCGTGACCGCGCAGGACTCCAAAGGTCACCGTGATGGAGGTCAACACCTCATTCATCGGTGCCTTCCGGAAGAATTCTTGCCAGTACACCCCCCATTGGCTGGTCTCTACTTGAATGCCCGCCTCGGCCCGTAACTCCTTCCAAACCTGAGACTGCAAACTGTCTTCTCCAGGAAAAGCGGCATGCGCTCGGACGCGAAAGCCTGGACTGTCGCCACGTGGGTTTGCACGGTCCAAGTATCGGTAGATGAACAAAGGGTGGTCGTTTGCCATGATGTCATCGTATCGCCTTTGTGTCCGCAATCGACCGGTTACGGACGCCCCCCGGCATGATGTCCACAAATTAGCTTGACACGCTTTCGGACATGCCTCAGTATTCGGACATCGATTCCGTACACAACACCTGAGGCCCTCCACCATGTCCCGAGTCTTTGCATATTGCCGTGTCAGCACCAACGACCAGACCACCGAGAACCAGATCAGGGAGATTGCAGCGGCGGGCTTTGCTGTCACACCTCAGAGGGCCGTTACCGAGACCGTGAGCGGGTCCGTAGAGGCCGCCCAGCGCAAGGGCTTTGCCAAGCTCTTGGACAAGATGGAAGCGGGTGACGTGCTGGTGGTCACCAAGATGGACAGGCTGGGCCGTAACGCCATGGACGTTAGGGCTACGGTGGATCGTCTGACCGCATCGGGTATCCGTGTTCACTGCCTCGCTCTGGGAGGGATGGACCTGACCAGCCCAGCCGGAAAGATGACCATGGGAGTGATCAACGCCATGGCCGAATTCGAGAGGGACCTCCTGATCGAACGGACCCAAGCGGGGCTCGCTAGGGCCAAAGCTGAGGGCAAGACCTTGGGGCGCCCGCAAAGCCTCAAAGGGGGCGTTATCGAGACCGTGCGTGCGCGGCTTGCTGCGGGTGAGTCGGTGGCAGCGGTCGCCCGTGACCATGGCACCAGCCGTCAAACCATCATGCGGATTCGAGACAACCTGACCGCCCCAGCGTGAGCGTGGTGGTGCTGCCCACACTTGATCGCCCCACCCAATAGGAAAAAGCAACCAGCCCCCCGTCCGAAGAGGAAAAGCGGTTTTCACCTGAGAACCAGCAGCACCAGGAATAAAACCCACCCTATAAGAAGAGAGCCCCCACAGCTCCCTCTATCCCAACGACCCCCGAAGGTGTCCCTCCAGACGCCCCGGGGGTTTTCTTTTGTCCGTTCACTTTTGAAAGTCCCACATGGCAGACGCCACCGCTACCCCGACCACCATCCGCCCCCGATACATCCGCGTGGAGATGCCCGTAAGGCCCCGCAGAGTCCCGCAAGCACCTACCCCCTTGCCCACCTCAGAACGGCCGTTTTCTGCCCGAGAAACAGCAGCAGCAAGGCTTCCCGCACCCGACCACGCGAAGGCCTACGCAGCCCAGCAAGCGAAGCGCCAGCACTGGGCATCCCTGAACCTGCGCCAAGAGTGGGCCGATACGGCTTTCATGCGGGGGCACCTGAAGGTGGCCGGTGTGAGGGTGGCAGCCAGCACCGAGCCGGCGACGGTCTCACGGATCAAGGCGAAGCTCCGCGCCGTCGGCGTGCAGTCCTCAGAGGTACAGGAAGCCGTCGGGATGCCACTGGGTCGGTTCCTCAAGGCCAACCCAAGGTTGCCGCTCTGGGCGGCCCTAGCGCTGGTCCTGGAGAGCATCGGCAGGTTCACCCCTGAGGGTTTCGCGGGGAGTGCTGAATGAGCGCCCTGGCACAGCCCACTACGCTCAAGCGGGGGAGGGGGCGGCCACCCAAGGCCCATGACAACAGCCGGGTGCAAGCCTACCTGAGGTCGTGCGGCCTTCAGGACTGGGGCAAGCACTTTGCAGCCCTCCCTCATCAGATTCCCTGGCTGGCTGACCTTCTCAGGGCGGCTGAGTGTGCCCAGACCCAAGGGCAGAACTCAAACGGCCCATTGAACGGACGATTGATCTTCGGGATTCTCGTGGCCTGTTCCGTGGTGGGCGCTGCAACCATCGGTGAAGCCCTCCCGCGTGACTACAGCGCCACCCAGGTGGGCCGCTACGCCCTGGCTTCGGAGTTCGCATCGCAACAGATCGCACGGCACCTGGACCAACGCCCTGAGGTGGAAACGCCCGACTACCAAGAGTGGGTCAGTGAATATTTCTCCCTATAAGTAAGCACCAGTAGGGACCACCAAAAAGGGCTGAAGACCACCGCAGCGATGCACCCGCTACGGCATCAACTGAAGGGGTGCGGCTGGCGCCACCGACCAACCAACGGGGCAAGACCCAGCCGGTTCCCTTCAGTGGCTACCCACGGGTGGTAGACCATGGTTCCCCCTCCCGGCGATGCCCCCTCAGTCCATCTGAAAGAGACCTACTGGTGCCACCCCAGACTACTGGAGCGGGGGCCAGTAGGAACATTCAGGTGTGACTCTGGGCGGGGAATCACTGAGTGGTCTCCCCCGATGGAATGCCCGGTCTCTCGCTATCTGTACTGCCCCCCACACCTCCCCCGTGACCCACTTCTGAAAGGCCTTGGCTTCCTCCTTGCGGGACTTCAGGACCAGCAGGTAGAGGCCCGACTCGGTGATGATGCTCAGGCGCTGGGCGCCGCCAGGGGTATAGCCATTGGTTAGACCCTTTTCGGAGGTGTCCAGCGCCTGCAAAGCCTTGGAGACGTTGGAGTGCTCTAGGACCTTGCAAACGTCAGTGGCGAAGAACCACGGTTCGCCGTCCTTGTGGAGAACCCTGAGGGTCATCCCCGGGAGGTATTCAAACTGTTGCAGAGCTGGGGCGTTCATGCGGCACCGCCCAGGTTAAGCGGCAGCGTAGCTGGCAGGGGCAGGGGGATCGAGAACCCCTGAGGGCCGACCTGTCGGAGGTCACAGCGGAACCCTTCGGACTCCGGGAAGTGCTGGGGCGCCCAGCAGCGGGCCAAGGTGTCACTAGCCAGCTTTGGGAGGAAGGCGGCACCTCGCCTCAGCGATCAACTCTTCAACGAGTTCTAGTGGTACGTCGCAATCAAAGGTGTTGATCGTCCACGAGCCGTTGGCGTCTGAGTAGAAGACCTCAGCAACGACCGCATCTAGACCGCTTGCCGTCCGGTGCATCTCTAGCCCCATTCCGTCACGCTGAATGTCACTAGCCATGAGAGTTGTGTAGCGTGCGTCTTTGTATTCGCGGTCCATAGGGTCGGGTGCCTTCAGTCGATAGATCGTCAGTATCCGGCAGAGCGTGCGTCATCCGTGCAGTCCCCCGGGAGCTTGAACACCGCCGACTCTTGGGGCTTCGCTATGACCACCTCAGCGGCCCCCTTGAGGATGTCCTCAATGACTGCATCGCACCAGACAGAGAACTTCACGTCCAGCCAGCGGGCGAAGAACACGGCCAGCTTGGGGTGTGCCCAGGTGCCACCGTAGCGGCCACGGGAGGCCTCTTTCAATTCCGGGATTTTCCCGGTTTTAGAAATGGCGTCGATGTACTCACAGGTGGAGGGGAGGCGCAGGAACTCGAAGGCATCTTTCCCGAAGGCTTGCGCGGCCTTCGTCATGTTGAACCAGCCGTCACCCCTGAAGGTGAAGACGTGGCCGTTGTGTTCACGGGTGATAAGGGGGGGAGAAGAGCTTCTCAAGGGCCAGTGAGAACTTTTCCAAGCAACGCCAGCGCCTGCGGGGTCGCTTCCAGGCCCATGTCAACAAGCTTCATTACGAGGTGTTTGGTTGTCTCGCCGGGCAGCTCTCGAAGGTTGTCAAGGAAGCGCTTCTTATCGGAGGGAGGTAGCTCGGATTCTTGAATCCGCAGCCCAATCAGCTCTTTTATGGTGTCGTCATGCAGCTTGATCGTAACGACCCCAAGGATGGCGGAGAGGCCGCCGTCTTCGGCAAGGAAATCTAGGCCGCTTGCGGTGATGGCGTGTCCCAGGTCCATGCGGGTGCCCATGGGAACGAATGGAATCTCGACATGGCGAACGAGCCCATGCTCTTCCAGGTAGCTCAGGGTGGCTGCGAGCCTCTTGTTTTCCGGGTCTTCTGGAAGCGATGGCCTAGCTGGCTTTGGATAGGTCTTCGCGAGGTCCTCAAGGATGCGTTTTTGTTCGACTCGATTCAGGTACATGAAGGTTCCAATGCGTGAAGTCGGCTCACTCCCGCCAGGCAGGGCACCGCAGTTCACCACAAAGGCTGCGGGTCGCGAGCGGTTGGATGCAGCTATCGTACCGGGGCGGTCTGCTGCCTCTCGGTTGCGGGGGGCTCCCCGCTCAGCACCCCCCCCATTGCCCGTTCTGAGGCGCCTCTACGAGTCCGTGCTGGGGGTCGACTCGGGACCCGAGGGTGAAGAGGGTAGGGAGCTTGCCCGTACCCTGGCCGTCATGCCAACCGCGAGACCACCACCGCACGGCCCCCTAAGCCGGACCACCACGGTACGCTCTTTACGGTACCGCCGGGGCCACAGCGGGGGCTGGTCGGGCAGCATGGCGGCGCACCCTGAGTACACCTCATGGCGCCCCACACGGATGAGGCCTCCAAAAGCGACGGTAGCGAAAAGATTGAGGGCAACGAAAGGGAAACGGGCGACGGTGAACAGCATTGCAGCTTGGGACCTTTGCACACCAACAGCGGTGCGCCGCCGATCATTCCCAGACCCCCGAAGAAAAACAAGAGGGGACCCCGAGAAGGTCCTGTAGGTGAGAGGAATTCACGGGGTAAGATCGCGCCAATGCACCGGACACAAGCCCGGACGCAGAGGCGGCAGGTGGTCGCCTAAGTCGTTGATTTGTATAGGGTGTGGCTCGCGTTGGTGGTTCCCCATCAGCCACCCCATATGAATCAAGTACTTAGCCCGGTTTCGACTGGGCTTTGTCGTTTCTGAAGCCGAAAAATTCCCTTGGTCGGTAGCGAGTTGAGCAGCGTGTTTTCGTTGGCGTAGTGGTGAGAGAGGGTTTCTTTGTCGTTGGCCTTCCGCCAGTGTCCAAGGTGCGGCCGCAGTACGTGGCGGAGTTCCGTCGGCAGATGGTCAAGCTTGTTTGAGCTGACCGAGTTCATACCTGCCAGTGCAGACTGCCTGATTCAGGCCGTTTTGACAAACTGCTGGGCACCGCAGCGCCCATGCTCCTGAGCGCGGCATACGATCGACGCACGGGCATCGCGGAGCACTTCTTCGATCCATCCCGTCCGTGGCAACGCGACTCCATCGAGAACACCAACGGGCTGGTGCGCCTGTACTGCACAAAGGCACCGTCCTCCCGGGGCTGCCGGTAGCAGACCGATGCCATTGCCGATCAGATCAACAGGCGGCTCAGAAGAGGTCTGGGCGGACCATCCCGTTGGCGGTCTATCGGGAACTGCTCCTCAGCAGTCCGCTACACTCCAGCCCTCGTTCAACACGCCTCAGGGTGTTGCACTACAGGCTTGAATCCGCAGAGGCAGTTCCCGAGGAAGCATGGGGGACGTTAAAAAATTTAGCCTGTCTTCCAGTTGTGGCAAAAATCGTTGTAAAATCGTGGGCTCAGCTGATCGCAGCTAAGCAGGCAGACGGAAGCAGCAAGTGCTGTGGAGGTTTGTAGGATCATTAAAAACATACAGCCGATAAGCGTGGGCG
>MERT01000002.1:0-4493 GCA_001770705.1 Burkholderiales bacterium GWF1_66_17
CACCGAAGCCATCCGCCGGCTCGATGGCCCGGCGTCGCAGATCAAGGTGATCCTGGTCACGGCCGACGTCGTCAACGACACGCGCAAGCGCGCGCTGGACGTGGGTGTGAACGAGTTCGCCAGCAAACCGCTGCAGGCCGACGACCTGCAGCGCGCGCTGGCCCGCTGCGGCCTGCTCGACGAACCCGGCCACAGTTCGCTGCTGGGCGCGCTGAACACGCGCGCGTCGGGTCCGTTCCCGCTGTCGTCCTACGAGCTGCCGGTGCGCCTGCCGGACCTGAGCCATTCGGCCGCGGGACTGGTCGACACCGAGTCGTACACCGAGATCGTGGCCATGATGCCGGAGGACTCACTCGACGAGCTGCTCAAGACGGTGTTCGACCCCCCGGAAGGCACGGTGCACGTGTTGCTGGCGGCACTGGCCGAAGGCGACCGCTCGGCGGTGGGCGACAACGCCCACAAGCTCAAGGGCACCTGCATGCTGATGGGCTTCCGCTCGCTGGTGAAAACGTCTGCCCAGATCGAACACCTGGCCACGCAGACGCAGGAGGTGGTGCCGGTGGCGCTGGGTCAGCAACTGCTGCGCGAGATGGAGCTCACACAAAAGGCCTTGCGCCATTTCGAGTTGCGCCAGGCGGTTTGAAGCCCCCCGCGCCGCTGGCCGTCCGGCAAAGCCGGCCCGGCGGCGCCCTGGGTTGCACCACTTCGTGCGCCGGTGTGATGCTCCGGCGTCATGGAACCGCCCCGCTATACGTTTGAAGCTGAAAGCGCATGGAGTCGGCAGACCCCCCAAAAGCAAAGGGCAGGTGCATGGCACCTGCCCTTTGCTTTTGGCCTGGTCGTTGATCAGACGCGGCGGCTGATCAGGCTGCCCGCTTCCAGCGGCGCCCAGCTGCTGGTGCCCTGCTCGGTGTAGGCCACCGGCTCTTGGCCGGAACGGCCTTCGCCCGGCTGCGTGGGCGCTGCGTTGTTGTTCGGCACCGCCGTGGGGACTGCGGTGGCGGTCACCTGGGCTGGGCTTGTGCCGGTGGCGACCGGTGCGAACGCACCCGCGGGGGCCACGGCGGTCGCTTTGTCGGCCGCCGCTGCGGCCTGCAGCTGTTGCTCGCGGCCGAGCACCACGTCGACCACCGCCGCGCTGGCCTTCCAGACGCTGGTGAGCACGTCCTGCAGTGGCAGTTTCTGGGCCGCTTTTTCCTGAGCTTGGGCTTCGGCCGCCAGGCGTTCGGCCTTTTCCGCCGCCTCGGCCTGGCTGGCCGGGGCGCTTTCGCGGTTCCCTTCGGCCTGTTCCCGCGGCAACAAAGGCGCCGTTGGCGGCGCGGTGGATTCGGCCGCGTCTTTGCCACCGCTGGCCAACCGTGTGGCCTGCGCCTGACCGTCTCGTCCGCCGGTGTTCGTGCCCGTCTGCGTGTCTCGCGAGAGGGCCTGCGTGGGCTGGACGGCCGAGACGGTGGTCACTGGCGCGACCACGGGGGACGCGGCAGGCGGCCAATGCACCGGCTGGCTGGTTGTGAAACTGATCATGGCAAACCCCTTGAAAACGGGACCAGCGGATCAAGACAATTCCGCTGGTCCTCTGAGGTTTCGGCCGTGCATCCCCGAACTTGAGCCCCTTTTACCGCCTTGTTCCGACGAACGGCAACGGCGGAATCGGGTATCAGGCCGGTGTGAACTCTTTTTCGTGCATCCAGGCGGCGTGCTTGGGGGCGCGCTTGGTCTTGTCCCACTCGTTGAGCATGTCCCACTTCACCTCGTCGAGCTTCTTCATCATCTCGGGCGTGGCGGTGTTGGCGGCCAGCTCCAGGCGGTGTCCGTTGGGGTCAAAGAAGTAGATGCTCTTGAAGATGGTGTGGTCGGTCAGACCCACCACGGGGATGCCGGCGGCTTCGAGGCGTGCCTTGGTGGCTTCGAGCTCACCGACCGTGTCCACTTCCAGCGCGATGTGCTGCACCCAGTCGGGTGTGTTCGGGTCGCGGCCCATCTCGGGCGCGTTGGGCAGCTCGAAGAAGGCCAGGATGTTGCCGCCGCCCGCGTCCATGAACAGGTGCATGTAGGGGTCGGGCGCGTGGGTCGAGGGCACCTGGTCTTCGGCGATGGCGAGCACGAAGTTCATGCCCAGGTGCTTCTGGTACCACTCGACGGTGGTCTTGGCGTCCTTGCAGCGGTAGGCGACGTGGTGGATCTTGCGGATGTTCATGAAAGTCTCCTTCGGGTGAATGGGTTCAGACGCCTTCGCGAGCGATGGCCAAGGCCTGTTTGAGCGCCGAGATGTCGCCCACCTGGTTGGCCAGCAGCAGGATCAGCTTGGCGTTGAGCAGCTGGCTCTGCTCGTCGCTGAGGTCGCGGTGGGTCTCGATCAGGGCCTCGTAGAAATCGTCGCCGGGCGTGAAATCGCGGAAGTAACGCTGGCCGGGTTCGGCGAGGTTGGGCTGGAGTTGCAGGGGCATGTTGTGTCTCCTCGGGTGGTGTTCAGGCCGCCACGGTTTCAGGGGTGGTCTGTGCGGTCGCACGGGCCAGCGCAGCGCGCACGGCGGCGACGTCAAACCGGCGCCAGCGCGCGGCCACGTGCTGGTCGGGGCGCATCAGGTAGCAGGTGCCGGGGCGTGCATCCATGCGCTGGGCCATCAGGCCGTCGCGGTCGTGCAGCGTCTTGAGCCCCGCCGATTCACCCGCATGGGCGGTGACCAGCACCACCTCCACCGGAATCGATCCGCCCGCCAGCACCGCTGCCTGCGCGCGCACCACGGGGTCGAGCTGGTCCACGCTGTCGGCAAAGGCCAGCAGCTGGAAGCGGTTGCCCAGCTGATCAAGCAGCCAGGCGTCCTGCCCGGCCACGCGCACCGGCGCGTCGTCCAGCGGAGCACCCGGCACCATGTCGCCGTCGAAGGCGTCCACGTCGGGCGTGTTCAGCGCCGAGTTCACCAGGAAGGCCGGCATGCTCAGCCGCCCGGAGTTCACCAGCTTGCGCGCAAACGGCTGGCTGCGCGCAAGCTCCAGCGCCGCGTTGCGGAACAGCTTGCTGACCGCACTCTTGGGCGTGATGAAGTCGGTCGAACGCGTGGAGTTGCGGATGTTTTCTTCGGCGGCGTAGGTGCGGTCGGCGTCATACGTGTCCAGCAGGGCCTCGGGCGCCAGGCCCTTCATCACCAGCGCAAGCTTCCAGAGCAGGTCGTCGGTGTCCTGGAAACCGGAGTTGGCACCGCGTGCGCCAAACGGCGAAACCTGGTGCGCCGCGTCGCCCACGAACAGCAGGCGGCCGTGGCGGAAGTTCTTCATGCGCCGGCACTGGAAGGTGTAGATGCTGGCCCACTCCAGCTCGAACTCGCGCTCGTCGCCCAGCATGGCTTTCACGCGCGGGATGATCTTCTCGGGCTTCTTCTCTTCTTCCGGGTCGGCGTCCCAGCCGAGCTGGAAGTCGATGCGCCAGACGTTGTCGCTCTGCTTGTGCAGCAACACGCTCTGGTTGGGGTGGAAGGGCGGGTCGAACCAGAACCAGCGTTCGGCGGGGTAGTCGGCCTTCATGATCACGTCGGCGATCAGGAAGCGGTCCTTGAACACATGGCCTTCGATGTCCAGGCCGAGCTGGCGCCGCACGTTGCTGCGCGCACCGTCGGCGACGATCAGCCAGTCGGCGTCGATCTCGAAGTTGCCGTCGGGGGTTTCGATGCTCACGCGGGCGCCATCGGCCAGCTGCTCGACGCCGACCACCTTGTATTTCCAGCGCAGGTCCACACCGAGCGCTTCGGCGCGCCGCACCAGCGCTTCTTCCAGGTGGTACTGCTGCAGGTTGATCATGCCGGGGCGCTTGTGGCCGGCGTCGGGCACGAGGTTGAAGCGGTAGACCTCTTCTTCGCGCAGGAAGGTGCGGCCCACATTCCAGCTCACGCCCTTGTCGACGATGGGGTCGCCGACGCCTAGGCGGTCGAGGATTTCGAGCGCGCGCTTGGCGTAGCAGACGGCGCGCGAGCCGAAGGAGACGCTGTCTTCTTCGTCGAACAGCAGGACTTCAAGCCCCTGCAGGCGGGCGTCGATGGCGGCGGCGAGGCCGACCGGACCGGCGCCGATGACCACCAGCGGTTTGCGCTGCGGCGCGCCCTGCATGAGGTCGGCCGGGCCGGTGTACGGGAAGGTGGGGTAGGTGTAGGTGGCCATCCGGTGTCTGCTCCTTCGTTGTCACCCCCGCTGGCGGAAAAGCGGTGGCGTTGTCAGGGTTGGACTGTAGCCGATAATTTCACATCAGTAAATACGTTTCTCTAAACGTAATCTTTAAACCCATCGAAAACGACGATGCGTTTCGCCTGATCCAGGACGTCCGGGATGCAGGGAAAGCTATTGGTGAGGAACCGCTCTGGGGGCGCCAAGCTCCTTGCGGGTCTGACGAAACGGGGCGCTCTGCGCCGCTCATGTCCCCCGGCGGCCTGCGGCCGCCTCCTCCTTTACTTCGCTATGCAGAACACCCCACCACGCCGGACCGGGTGGCGCGTGGGCAGGCT
>MERT01000002.1:4552-473710 GCA_001770705.1 Burkholderiales bacterium GWF1_66_17
AGGAGGAGGCGGCCGCAGGCCGCCGGGGGACATGAGCGTAGTTGACCGCCCGGCGTTCGCGGCCACCCCACCCTTGGGCGTGAAACGGGCCGCATCCCAACACGTCAACCACGCATCAGAAGATGCGAGAAGCGAGAAAAATCAGATGCCCGCTTCGCCAGCGATTTCGTCGACCGCCTCGTCGCCCGGCTCGTCCACAGGCTGCTTGACCAGCGTGACCGGCACGGGCGAGAGCCGCACCATTTCCTGCGACACCGAACCCAGCACCGCCGCGCGCAGACCGCCACCGTGCGCCGTCATGATCACCGCCTCGCAGCCGTTGCGCTCCACCATCTCGACCAGCATGTTCGCCGGGTCCCCGGTGGCCGTGTCCTGCGTCACCGGCAGCCCCGCCGCCTGCAGCAGGTGCACGGCCGAGCGCATGAGATCGTGGCCTGCGGCCTCGTTCACCTGCTCCAGCACCGCCGGATCGTGCGCCACCATCAACTCGTAGAGCGTGGCCGTTTCCTGCACATTCGCCACCACGAAACGCGCCTTGAGGCCCGCGCCCACCAGACGCAGGGCGTGGCGCACCGCCAGCAAAGCGTGTTCGGAACCGTCCACCGGAATCAGGATCTTGATCATTGTTGCTTTCCTCTTGGTTTTTGAATGGGATGGTGGTTGTCAGAGTGGCCGCTCGTTGATGACGCACCAGTACAGCTCGATGTGCTCCACCACGTCCATGAACTTGCTGAAGTTCACCGGCTTTTCGATGTAGGAATTGACACCCAGGTCGTAAGCGGTCTTGAGGTCGCGGTCTTCGCGCGACGAGGTCAGCACCACCACCGGGATGCGACGGTAGCGCTCGTGCGCCTTGAGCTGGCGCAACACCTCCAGGCCATTGACCTTGGGCAGGTTGATATCCAGCAGGATCACGGCAGGCAAGGCCTCGCCCGCCTCCCACCGCGGCAGGAAAGCCAGCGCCTCCTCTCCGTCCCGGGCGACCTGGATCTGATTGGCGAACTTCTTCTTGCTGAACGCCCGCAGCGTCAGGTCCAGATCCATCGGGTTGTCTTCAACCAGCAGGATCGGAGGCATGGCAGCTGAGGTGTTCATTCGAGAAACTCCAGATAAAAAGTGGCACCGGCGCCGGGTTGGCTTTCCGCCCAGACACGGCCCCCCATGCGCTGCACCGCCTTGGCCACCAGCGCCAGGCCCACACCGGTGCCCGGGAATTCTTCGGCCCGGTGCAGGCGCTGGAAGATGCCAAAGATGCGGTCGTGGTATTTCAGGTCGAAGCCGACGCCGTTGTCGCGTACCCACAGGATACGCCGGCCCGTCTCGTGGCGGGCGCCGATCTCGATGCGGGGTGACGCGCTGTCGCGACTGAACTTCAGGGCGTTGCCGATCAGGTTGCGCAGCACCACCGCCATGCCATCTCGGTCCAGCGGCAGCGTGAAAGGCTCCATCGCCAGGCGCATCTCGGTGCCGTGTTTTTCAATGTCGGCGTGGTAACTGTCCACGACCTGTTCCACCAGCTGCAGCAGGGCCACCGGCTCGTGCACCATGTCGCGGCGCTCGATGCGCGAATACGCCAGCAAATCGGCGATCAGGTCGCTCATCTGCTGCACGCCCTTGCGGATGCGTTCGACAAAGCCGCGGCCCTCGTTGTCGAGCCGCTCGCCGTATTCCTCCACCAGCAGCTGGCTGTAGCCGTCGATCCCGCGCAGCGGCGCCTTGAGGTCGTGCGACACGGTGTAGGAAAAGGCTTCCAGCTCCTGATTGGCCTGGCTCAGCTGCGCGGTGCGCTCGGCCACGCGGCGCTCCAGCTCCTGGTTGATCAGGCGCAATTTTTCCTCGGCCTGCACCGCTTCGGTGATGTCCATGGTGGTGCCAAAGATGCGCACCACCTGGCCCTGCGCACCTTTCTCCACTTGGGCGCACACACCCACGTGGCGCACGCCCCGCGCCGTCACGATGCGGTATTCAAACCGGTTGATGCCCTCGGTCTGCCGGGTCATGTCGTTCTCGATGTGCTGTCGCAAACGCTGCCGATCGTCCGGGTGCGCCACGCTCTGATAAGCCTCAAGACTGGGCGCGACCTGCAACGGGTCGAGCCCCAGGATGTGGTAAAGCTCTGCGGACCAGCTCACCAAGACCTCGGGCATCTGGATGTTCCAGCTGCCAATGTGCGCCACCGCCTGCGCCTCGTTCAGCTGCATGCGCTCCAGGTTCAGCGCCACCTCGGCTGCCTTGCGCTCGGAGATGTCGCGCAGGATGGTCCAGATGTAGTCGACTTCGCCGTCTTCACCCCGGTGCGCCATGATGAGCTGGGACATGGGAACCTCGCGGCCCTGGGCATTGAACACCGCGGTTTCGCCCAGCCAGCGGCCTTCGGCGATGGCGACCGGAATGCCTTCTTCGCGCACCCGCCGGGCGGCCCAATCGGGATGCACCTGCGGGATCACGCAATCCAGCGGCTGCCCCGGCTGCAGACCCAGCATCGCGTAACCGGCCCGGTTGAAATAGAACACCCGCCCCTGCGGGTCGGCCATGCTCACGATGTCGGTCGAGGTTTCCATCACCGAAGCCAGGCGGTCGCGCTCGCGCTGGGCCTCGACCAGATCGGTCTCATCAACCACCATGCCCACACTGCGAATCAGTTGCCCGTCTTCACGCTCGAACTCGCCCTTGACATGCACGTGCTTGATGCGCCCGTCTGGCAACCGCAGGCGGTAACGGATGTCGTAGGGTTCCCCGGCGACCACACAGGCACCGTAGATGCGTGTCACGTGCTCCACATCGCCAGGGTGAACCAGCGCCAGGCACTTCTCCAGCGTCAGCTGCGTGGTCCGCGGGTCCACCTCGTGGATGGCGTAGGCCTGCGGCGACCAGGTGACCAGGCCACTGCCCAGATCCTGAGTCCAGCTGCCCATGCGCCCGATCTGCTGTGCCTTGAGCAACAGCGCCTGGCTGCGCTGAAGCGCAACTTCGGCGGCCATGCGCTCGGTCACGTCCTGGATGGTGGTGAACAACTGGCGGATGCGGCCGTCGCGGTCGCGCACGGCGCGCACATCGATCTCGGCATGCACCATGCGGCCGTCCTTGCGCACAAAGCGCTTGGCCATCTGGTAGCCATTGCGCAGCCCCGCCAGCAGCTCGTCGAACAGCGCCAGGTTGCGTTCCAGGTCGCCCGGCGGGGTCATCTGCGCCCAGCTCATCTCCAGCAGCTCTTCGCGCGGATAACCCAGGATCTCGCACAGGCGGTCGTTCACCTGCAACCAGCGCTTGTCCAGTGGCGAGGAAATGGCCATGCCCAGGAACGGCAGCTCGTAGAACCTGCGCAGCTGCTCAGCCTGCTCGCGCTGCGCCAGCTGGGCCTCTTTCTGCGCCGTGGTGTCAAGCAGGATGCCGCTGATGGCGCTCACCTCGCCACGCTCGTCGCGCGCGAGCGAGGTGCGGTCTTCGACCCAGGCCCAGCCGCCGTCGGCCTTGCGGACGCGGTATTCCTGCCGGTACTCGTCGGGCCCGTGGGCGAAATGCCGCACAACCTCGTCGTTCACCTGCTGCACGTCGTCGGGGTGGATGAGATCGAAGTACTGCCGCTGGTGGTCCATCAGGTCGGCCGGCGCATAGCCCCACTGGCTCACCGAATCGCTGACATAAAGCACCGGCCAGCCATCGGCGTTGCGCCACTCGATCACCACCAGGGGTGAGCGGCTGACGAGTTCGTTCATGGTCCGGATCCTGGCCTGCCCAGCCTGCAACTGCTCGGCCATGCGGTCGGCGGCCTCGCCGATGTGGGCCAGCTCGTCGCGCCCGATCAGGCCGGTGCGCACCGACAGGTTGCCCGCGCCCATTTCTGCCAGCGCCAGCGCCAGGCTTTGCGCGCGACGGAACCACAGCAGGTGCAACAGCACCGCCAGCAGCACCACAGCGGCCAGCAACACCAGCCCTTCCCGCACCAGCTCGGCCTGCTCGCTGGCGCGGCGCACCGCCAGCGGGTAACTCATGTCCACCTGCACCAGCAAACGCTGCTTCCCCTGCAGCGGCACCAGTCCGATGAAAACCGGCTGCAGAGCCAGCCGCTCCACCACGATGGCCGACGGCGACGGCGACGGCGCCGACGCCAGGGCCAGGAGCTGGCTCGAAGACCCACCCTCCCGTAACAACACCGCGTTCAGCGGCTGCCCGATGTCCAGCCGCGACAGCGAGGTCAACACCCGCTCTTCGGGTCCGACCAGGTAAGCCTGGTTCAGCCCCTGGTGCAAGGCCAGCCCGCCCACCAGCCGGTGCAGCAGCAAGCTGTTGCCCAGGCCCGCCTGCTCATCCATGCGCGTCTGCTCGATGCTCAGCCGCTCACGCAGGCGCTGGCTTTCCTGAGCGGAGACATCCTGATCGATCTGGCGCATCTGGTGCTGGTAACGCAGGCTCATCACCGCCAGCGCGAACACGATCATCAGCAGCGGTACCAGCCAGCGCCCGGCAATGGTCAGGGGCCAGCGGGTCCAGCTCATTCGGCAACCTCCGTGCTGCGCACTGCGGTGCGAGCCCCCTTCGGAACGGCCGGGCGGGGGCTCATTCGGCAACCTCCGTGCTGCGCACTGCGGTGCGAGTCCGCTTCGGAAAGGCCGGACGGGGGCTCATTCTGAGGTTTCCTTCAGGCGCCGGGCCGGCTCGGGGGCCAGCAGGCGGCGCCAGTCGGGCGCTGCCTTGATCAGGCCCATGGTCTGCAGCGTCGTCACCAGCCGCGAGGCGTCCTGCCCCAGCGCCGGTGGCGCACCCGACAGCAGTTCGAGCGACTGCTCTGTTGAATAGAAGGTCAGTTTCTGGAGCGTGGCGAGGTAGTCCTCGGGCGAGAGTTCCACCCCGGGCGCCAGCAGGCGGGCCGCGGCCTCGGGGCGCTCCTGCAGCGCCTGCAGTCCGCGCTGCCAGCCTGCGAGCAGGGCATCGACCTGGGCGGGGCGCTCCTGCAGCGTGCTGGCACGCACCACCAGCACGTCCACGATATCGCCCGGCGTCAGGCGGCTGTCGAAGATGTCCTTGTAGCCCGCCGCGCGCAGGAGACCGGCCACCGGCTCGTAAGACACGGCCGCGCTCACGTGCCCGCTGCGCAGCGCGGACAGGTGCAAGGTGGCCTCCATGTTGACCACATTCACATCGGTCCGCTCCAGTCCCGCCGCCTGCAGCAGGCGCTCCAGCATCAGCGCGCCCACGGTGGTGCCCTCCACCGCGATGCCCGCGCCGTGAAGCTGCGCCAGGCTCTGGACGGCCGGGTTGGCCAGCACCACGTCGGCACCGGTGGAGGTATCCAGCACGGCGACCACCCGCAGATCAAACCCCTCATCGGTCAGGCGCAGGGCTTCGTCCAGCGTGAGCGCGGCCGCATCGAGCAGGCCGTTGCGGAAATGGCGCAGGGTCTCCGAGCTGGACGACAGATCCACCACCTTGACCTGTTGCGTGTCGATCAGTTGCCGGTCCCGCGCCAGCACCAGCGGGTCGTAACCCACCCAGGTGTTCATGCCCACGGTCAGCGCGGGCACCGGTGGCTCGCTGCAGGCCGCCAGGCCCAGCCACACGGTCAGCACACCGATCGCCAGACCCGCGCGGGCCGCCGCCTGCCAGGTCATCCAGACCTCCCATGTCTTCCATGCCAGCCGCCGCCCACTCGACCGGTGCATGTCCGAGTGGTTCGTTGGTGAGTCCGGGCGCCCGGCGGGTGGTGACATGGTGGGTGGTGGCTTGGCTTCAAACATTTTGTCACCGTCCCCCGGCCATCTGCCCGGATGTTTGCTTTTCATGCCCCAAATCCGGCCCGGTGTGGTGTCCATCCACCAACCCGGACCCGGGTGCCTGCGCGCGGGCACAGCGGCTACCACACACCCGGCCGCTCATCGTTTGACAGAAAGGCCCGAAATTGGCCGAAATTTTTCGGATCGCCGGCCGATAAGAAAGCTGTCCTGGTCATGAACCGCACAACCGGTTTTCAAACCCGGGACTTAAGTACTAAAGGAACCGCGCCATGAATGCCTCAGTCCAACCGTTGACCTACCTGGCCCCCCGGATCACCGCAGGGGTGCACCCGCGTGAACACCAAGGCACCCGCTGGCACACCCGGGGTCGGACCCTGGGGCTGCGTCTGCTGATGGCCGCCGCGATGGTCTTGGCGTGGAACACGGCCCGCGCCGAAACACCGCAGGTCGGCGAGAGCCAGGCCGTCAACGGCCAGATCGCCGACGTGGGCTCCACCGGCATCGGCCTGCTGATGGGGGCCGCGGAAGCCAACCCGCTGGGCATCATCACCCTGGGCATCAAGGTCGCGGCCTACCAGCAGATCAAGGAAGCCCCGCCCGCCGAGCAACCCCGCCTGTGGGGCATGTACGGCGCCTTCGGCTGGGGCGCTGCCGCCAACAACCTCTGCATCATCGGAACGATCGCCTCGGGCGGCGCCTTTGCCGCGCTCTGCCCGGTGCTCGGTGTGGCTGCCGGCATGGGCGTGTGGAACACCAACGAGGCCGAACGGGATCGCGCCACGTTCGACGCCATGTGCCGCGATGCGCAGGCGGCCAACCCCGACCTTTCGTGCACCTACACCGAGTCGAAGACCTGACCTGAGTTGAACACCGCCTGAGCACGCGCGCTCAGGCGCTGCCGATCGCCCCTCGCGGTCCGCGGAGCGCCGGAACACACGGCCACCCAGGGCTTGGCTGGACAACGGGTCTACTTTCAGATACTGTACGCATGAACAGTATCTGATGGATCATGTCCTCCCCCACCCCAGCCCGCCTGCCCGACCCTCCGTTGGCCCGGCCTGCCCACAATGCCCCCCGCCCGGTGCCTGCGCCGGGTGCGCTCTCCAGCGCACTGCCCGCCGCCGTGGCGGCCGCGCTCTGGCGCGCCGACCAGCTGGGCAGCCCGGTGGCGGCCACCTGGTCCAGCGGCTTCGAGGCGCTGGACGTCGCCCTGCCCGGTGGCGGCTGGCCTGGCCACGGTGTCACCGAAATATTGAGCGCCCAGAGCGGCACGCTGGAATGGCGGCTGCTCGGGCCGCTGCTGCGCCAGGTGTGTGCCACCGGTCGCAGTGTGGTGCTGGTCGGCCCGCCCCGGCCGCCACACCCGCCGGGCCTGCGGCTGGACGGCATCGCCGAGCGGCAGCTGGTCTGGGTGATGGCCGAGACGCCGGCCGAACGCCTGTGGTCCACCGAACAGCTGGTCAAGGCCAACGCCTGCGGTGCGCTCATCGCCTGGTTGCCGCAGGTGCGCGCCGAGCAGGTGCGCCGCCTGCAGGTGCTGGCCGCGGGCTGCGCCGGCCCGGTGTTCCTGTGCCGGCCCGCCACGGCGGCCCGCGAATCGTCGGCCGCGCCGCTGCGCCTGCTCGCCCGCGTGGGGGCCGACTGGGAACTGCTGGTCGACGTGTTCAAGCGCAAGGGCCCGCCGCTGGAGACCACGCTGCACCTGCCCTCCGTGCCCGGCGGCCTGCAGGCCATCCTGACACCGCGGCTGCAGAAGCCCAGCACCCTGCTGCCGCTCGAACCGGCGCCGCAGACCGCCCCGTTCCCTCTTCCCAGCGAGGCCGGCCATGCTCTGGTCAGCGCTCCGGCTGCCGGCACCCGACGACACCGCCTCGCCCACTGAAGCGGCGCTGCAGGCGCTGGCACTCTGGGCCCTTCAATTCACGCCCCGGGTTGCTGTCGCTGACGAAGCCGTGGTCATGGAGCTGGCGGCGAGCGTGCGCCTGTTTGGCGGCTGGCACGCGCTGTGTGATCGTGTGGTCTCGGAGGGCACCGAGCTGGGCGTGAGCCAGGTCGCCTGGGCGCCCAACAGCCTGGCCGCGCTGGCGCTGGCGCGCGCTGGCGTGCAAGACGGTTTTCGCCAACCCCTGGGCGTGTTGCTCGACGCCCTGCCCATGGACACGCTCAGCGCCGTGCGCCCGCACCGCCTCACGCTCGCGCACATCGGCTGCCGGACCCTGGGCGATGTGCGGCGGCTGCCGCGCGGCGGCGTCGGCCGGCGCTTCGACAAACAGCTGCTCGCCGCGCTCGACCAGGCCTACGGCCGCGCGCCCGAAGTGCACCGCTGGATCGCACTGCCCGAGCGCTTCGCGCAGCGGCTGGAACTCATGTTCCGCGTGGACGATGCGACGGCCCTGCTGTTCGGCGCACGCCGCCTGCTGCTGGCGCTGTGTGGCTGGCTCGCCGCGCGCCACAGCGGCACCACCGCCTTCACACTGCACTGGGCGCACGACGCCATGCGCGCGAAATCGGCGGGTGATGGCGGCAGCCTCACCGTGCACACCGCCGAGCCCACCCGCAACCTGGAGCACCTCTGCCGCCTGCTCGCCGAGCACCTGGCCCGGGTGGAACTGCTGGCCCCGGTGGGCGACCTGGAACTGGTCGCCGACGAGGTGATGCCGCTGGAGGAAAAAAGCGCCTCCTGGCTGCCCGACGACAACGCTGGCGGCGAGACGCTGCCCCTGGTGCTGGAGCGCATCGCAGCCCGCCTGGGGCCGCAGCGTGTGATGCGCCCGGTGCTGTGCGAAGACCACCGGCCCGAGTGGATGTGCCGCTGGCAACCGGCGCCCGAGCCCCTGCCCCGAAAGCCCGCCACGGGCAGCGAGCTGCCGCAACCCGGCTTCATCCTGAGCGCCCCGCTCAAGCTGCTGGTGCGCGCCAACCGGCCGTATTACCAGGGCGAACTGCAATTGCTCGCCGGTCCGCAGCGGGTGGAAGGCGGCTGGTGGGACCGCGACGAAGCCGCCGGCCAGATCCGCAACGTGGTGCGCGACTACTGGGTCGCGCAGTCGGCGCACGCGGGCGTGTTGTGGGTGTTCCAGACCCGGCTGGAGGAAGCGCCCGCGTGGTTTCTGCACGGGGTGTTTGCATGACCGGCATCCCACCCTACGCCGAGCTGCTGTGCCTCTCCAACTTCAGCTTCCTGCGCGGCGCCAGCCGGCCCGAAGAGCTGGTGGAGCGCGCCCAGGCGCTGGGTTACACAGCCCTCGCCCTCACCGACGAGTGTTCGCTCGCCGGCATCGTGCGCGCGCACGTGGCGGCCAAAGAGCAGGGCCTGAAGCTGCTCGTGGGCAGCCAGTTCCAGGTGCAGAGTGATGCGCCGTTCACCCTCGTCCTGCTCGCCATCAATCTGAACGGCTACGGCAACCTCTGCGAGTTCATCACCCGGCTGCGCCGCACGGCGCCCAAGGGCACGTACCACCTGACGCTGAACGCCATCAGCCCCGACGCGCTGGCCGACTGCCTGGTGATCGCCGTGCCGCAGCGCGGCAGCACGCAGGCGCAGATGGACAGCGTGGCACGCTGGCTGCTGTTGCACTTCGTGGGCCGCTGCTGGCTCGGCGTGGAGCAGCTGCGCCTGATGGACGACGAGATGCGCCTGCACCGGCTGCGTCAGAGCAGCGAGCTCACCGCCGTGCCGCTGGTCGCGGTGGGCGACGTGCACATGCACCTGCGCTCGCGCAAGGCCTTGCAGGACGTGCTCACCGCCACGCGCATCGGCAAACCGCTCACCGAATGCGGCCACGCGCTCGCGCCCAACGCCGAGCAGCGCCTGCGCTCGCGCCTGGCCCTGGCGCAGCGCTACCCCGAAGCCCTGCTGGCCGAGACGCTGAAGGTCGCCGGACGTTGCAGCTTTTCGCTTGACGAGCTGGCGTACCAGTACCCGAGCGAGGTGGTGCCGCCGGGCGAGACGCCGGCGAGTTACCTGCGCCGCCTGGCCTACGAGGGCATGGGGCGGCGCTGGTCTGCGGGTGCACCCGCCTCGGTGCAACAACAGGTGGAGCACGAGCTGGCACTGATCAGCGAGTTGCAGTACGAGCACTACTTCCTCACCGTGTACGACATCGTCGCCTTCGCGCGCTCGCAGCACATCCTCTGCCAGGGCCGCGGCTCGGCGGCCAACAGCGCGGTCTGTTACTGCCTGGGCGTGACCGAGGTGGACCCGGCGCGCACGGCGGTGCTGTTCGAGCGCTTCATCTCGAAAGAGCGCAACGAGCCACCCGACATCGACGTGGACTTTGAACACGAGCGGCGCGAAGAAGTCATCCAGTACCTCTACACCAAGTACGGCCGCGAGCGCGCCGCGCTCACCGCCACCGTCATCAGCTACCGACCCCGCAGCGCCCTGCGCGACGTGGGCAAGGCGCTGGGCTTCGACGAGGCCGCGCTCGACGCGCTGGGCAGCGGCCACCGCTGGTGGAGCGAGGATGGTTTTGCGCCCGAGCGCATCCTTGAGGCGGGGCTCGATCCGGACAGCCTGAAGGTGCGCCAGCTCGTGGCGCTCACCGGCCAGCTCATGGGTTTTCCGCGCCACCTCTCGCAGCACACCGGCGGTTTCGTGCTGACCCAGATGCCGCTGTCGCGCATGGTCCCGATCGAAAACGCCGCCATGGCCGACCGCACCGTGATCGAATGGGACAAGGACGACCTCGACGCCATGGGCCTGCTGAAAGTCGACGTGCTCGCGCTCGGCATGTTGACCGCCATCCGCAAGTCGCTCGATTTCATCGGCCAGCGCAAGGGCTTCGACTTCCAGATGCAGGACATCCCGGCCGAAGACGCCAGCACCTACGACATGATCTGCGCCGCCGACACCGTGGGCGTGTTCCAGATCGAGAGCCGCGCGCAGATGAGCATGCTGCCGCGCCTGCGGCCGCGCGAGTTCTACGACCTGGTGATCGAGGTCGCGCTGGTGCGGCCAGGCCCGATCCAGGGCGGCGCGGTGCACCCCTACCTGAACCGCCGCCAGGGCAAGGAACCCATCGATTACCCCAAGGGCCTGGACGCCGCACTCAAGCGCACGCTCGGCGTGCCCGTGTTCCAGGAGCAGTGCATGCAGATCGCCATCATCGCGGCCGGCTTCACGCCCGGCGAGGCCGACGGCCTGCGCCGCGCCATGGCCGCGTGGAAGCGCAAGGGCGGGCTGGGCAAGTACCAGGACCGCTTGCTGAGTGGCATGGCCGAACGCGGCTACGAACTGGACTTCGCGCAGCGCGTGGTCGAGCAGATCAAAGGCTTCTCCAGCTACGGCTTTCCTGAAAGCCACGCCGCCAGCTTCGCGCTGCTGGTCTACGCCAGCTGCTGGATCAAGCGCCACCACCCGGCCGAGTTCCTCGCCGCCATGCTCAACAGCCAGCCGCTGGGTTTCTACACCCCCAGCCAACTCGTGCAGGATGCCGTGCGCCACGGCGTCGAAGTGCGCGCAGTGGACGTCATGGAGAGCGATTGGGACTGCACGCTGGAAGAGCAGGGCTTCGACTCCCTCTCCCCCTGGGAGAGGGCTGGGGTGAGGGCCGCCCCCTCGCCCAGCATGCCCGCCGTGCGCCTGGGCTTTCGCATGGTCAGCGGCCTGTCACACGACGAAGCGCAGCGCCTCGTGTCTGCACGCGAAGAAGCTGCATTCACGGATTCAGAAGACCTCGCCCGCCGCGCCAACCTCGACAAGCAAGCCATGCAACAACTCGCCGCCGCCGACGCGCTGCAGTCCCTGAGCGGCCATCGCCGCCAGCAGGTCTGGGACGCCGCCGCCCTCAAAACCCCACCCGCGCTGCTCAAAGAAGCCCCGGTGGAAGAAGATGCGCTCGACCTGCCCGAAGCCCCCGAAGGCGAAGCCATCATGTGGGACTATGCGAGCCTCGGCCTCACCCTGCGCCGCCACCCGCTGGCCCTGCTGCGCGAGCGGCTGCAGGCGCGCCGCTTCATGACCGCCGAAGCGCTGAAAGACGCGCCCGACGGTCGCCTCGTGCGCGCCTGCGGCATCGTCACCGGGCGCCAGCAACCCGGCACCTCCAAAGGCGTGGTGTTCGTGACGCTGGAAGACGAAACCGGCGTCGTGCAAGTCATCGTCTGGAAAGCCCTGCGCGAGCGCCAGCGCAGCGCCCTCACCCGTTCACGGCTGATGGCGGTGCACGGCGTGTGGCAGCGCGAAGGCGAAGTCTGCAACCTCATCGCCGGCCACCTGGAAGACCTCTCGCCGCTGCTGGGCCGGCTGGCGACGGAGAGCCGGGATTTTCATTGAAAGCACCCGCCTGTGGTCCACCTTGGCGTCTGTGAGAGACTGCCCCCAGAACCCACAGCGCATCCACCCAAGCCCACCCATCCCATGTCCGACTGGAAACACCAGCAAATGATCAAGGCGTCGGCCTGGCCGCTGGCCGCCGATCTGTTGGCCCCCGATGCCGACTTCACGGCCCGGCTCGATGGCGGGCTGGTGCCCCTGCATTGGGCCTGCCGCGAAGGCAAGGCCGGCCTGCTCAAGTACATGATCGAACACGGTGCGAACGTGCACGACCCCACCGACAGCGGCCAGAGCATGCTGGAACTGGCCATCGCTTCCCGGAACTTCCAGACGGTCATGCTGCTGATCGACCGGTTCAAGGCCACGGCCGCGCCGCCGCCCGACGAGGCGTTGAAAAAGCGCCTGAACGCGGCCTTCAGCGACGGCCACCCCGATGCCAGAAACCGCTTGCAGCAGACCCTGCGGGACTGGGAGCGCATCGCGAAAACAGCGTCTTGAAACTCCGCCGCCGGCTTCGTACCATGGCGCCATCCCTCAACGCAGGAGCGCCCCATGTGCCGCAACATCAAGACGCTGTTCAACTTCGAGCCGCCCGCGAGCGAGCTGGAAATCCGCGATGCTTCGCTGCAGTTCGTGCGCAAGCTCAGCGGCTTCAGCGTGCCCTCGAAGGCAAACGAAGCAGCGTTCGAGCGCGCGGTGGCCGAGGTGGCGGACTCGGCGCGACGGCTGATCCGGTCGATGGTGACGAACGCCGAGCCGAAGAACCGCGAGCTGGAGGCGGTCAAGGCCCGCGAGCGGTCGGCGCAGCGTTTTGCCGCACCGCGCGGCTGAACAAAACCGCGGCGTTCAGCCGCCCAGCATCTTTTGTGTGATCCAGCGCCAGTGCGCTTCGCTCACCGGCGTGATCGACAAGCGGCTGCCGCGCTGCAGCACCACCATGTCGGCCAGTTCGGGTGTGGCGCGCAGTTCGGGCAGGCCGATCAGGCGGGTCTTCTTCAGCGCCTGCACGTCCAGCAGCAACCAGCGCGGCTTGTCGGCCGGCGACTTCGGGTCGAAGTAAGGCGATTGCGGGTCGAACTGCGTCGGGTCGGGGCGTGTGCCCGAGGCCACGCGAGCGATGCCCACGATGCCCGGCTCGGCGCAGCTGGAGTGGTAGAACAGAACGCCGTCGCCCACCCGCATGCCATCGCGCATGAAGTTGCGGGCCTGGTAGTTGCGCACGCCGGTCCAGGGCACGGTGGCCTGCGGGGCGGCCAGCGCGTCGTCGATCGAGCACTCTTCGGGCTCGGACTTCATCAGCCAGTACGAGGTCATCGAGCGATCTTAGCGAGACATCGAATCCCATGCTGGCGCTACAGTAGCCCTGCCTGCCACACGCCCCGGCGCCCCACCATGCCCAGGATCACCACCGCCCACATGCCCCTTCGACGACGCACCGCCCTGTGGCTGCTCATGACGGGGGTGCTGGGTCTGCTGGTGGGCTGCGCGTTGCCGCGCCCTGCGAAGGTGCCGATGGATGCGCTGTGGTTGCCGGCGTCGTCGAGCGGCCCGGGCCACACCCTGGTCGTGTTCATGCCGGGGTCGCAGGAGGTGCCGCAGGACATCGTGCGCGAAGGCTTCGTGGACCAGCTGCGATTGCGCCACCCGGGCGTGGACATGGTGGTGGCGGATGCGCACATGGGCTACTTTCGCAACGGCAGTTTTGAAGCCCGCTTGCGGGCCGATGTGATCGAGCCGGCGCGCGCCCGGGGCTACCGGTCGATCTGGCTGGCCGGCATTTCGCTCGGCGGGATGGGATCACTGCTGTACGCCAAGAGCGCGCCCGGCGAGATCGATGGCCTCATCGCCCTGGCCCCGTTCATCGGTTCGCACAGCGTGCTGAGCGAGGTGGCCGAGGCGGGTGGAATCGCACGCTGGCAACCCGCGTTGCCGCTGCAGCCCGGCGACTTCCAGCGCGATCTGCTGCGGTGGCTGAAGGGCTACGGCGACCCGGCGCAGGCGCGCCCGGTGCTCTACATCGGCTACGGCACCCGCGACCGGCTGGAGCCGTTCCCGGGCCTGTTCGATGGCCTGCTGCCGGCCGATCACCTGCTCAGCGCGCCCGGCGGTCACGACTGGGCGCCCTGGAAGGCGATGTGGGTCGATGCGCTGGAGCGTGCGCCTCTGCGACCCTGAATCCCACGGCACCGATCCATTCCGGGTAGCCTTGCGCCTTCGCTAAGGCCTGCGCCACCACCGTTTCCTCCCTTCCATGACGTCTCCGACAACCCGGTCCGCACCCTCCGGCCTGCTGATCGCCAACCTGCTGGCGCAACTCGCCTTCGGCCTGCTGGCCATGACCATCTGCCTGCCTTCGATGCAGGAATGGGGCGCCATCTTCGGCACCGGCCAGGCCGCGGTGCAGCTCACCTTCAGCGGCTACGTGGTGGCCTACGGATCCCTGCAGCTGCTCTACGGCCCGCTGTCGGACCGCATCGGGCGCAAGAAGATTTTGCTGTTTGGCCTGGCGGTTGCGTTCCTGGGCTCGGTGCTGGCGGCGCTCGCGCCCAACCTGCCGCTGCTGGTGGCCGCGCGCGTGCTGCAGGGCGCGGGCGCGGCAGCGGGCATGGTGGTGGGCCGCGCCATGGTGCAGGATCTGTTTCAGGGCCCCGAGCGCACGCGCGTGATGGCCTACGTGGGCATGGCCATGGGCCTGTGCCCGCCGCTGGCCACCATCATCGGCGGGCAGCTGCATGTGCGCCTGGGCTGGCAGGCCAATTTTGTGGTGATGGCGGTGCTGGCGGTGGTGCTGTTCGTGGCGGCGTGGCGCGGCCTGCCCGACCACCAGAAGGCCACCACCGTGCAGCCGCACTGGCTGCGCGCCATGCTGTCGTCGTACGCGCGGCTGGGCCGCGAGCGCGCTTTCATCCTCTACGTGGCGCTGCTCTCCATGACCACCGCCACCTTCTACGCCTTCCTCGGTGGCGCGCCCATCGTGCTGGGCAGCTACGGCGTCAAGCCCGACGGCATCGGCTACTACATCATGTGTGTGCCGGGCGCCTACATCGTGGGCAACTTCCTCGCCTCGCACATGGCGCACCGCACCGGCGAACGCATGATGATGGACATCGGGCAGGGCTGCACGCTGGGCGGCATTGCGCTGATGGTGGCACTGGCCCTGGGTGGCGTGAACACGCCGCTCGCGTTTTCATTGCCGCTGATGCTGGTGGGCATCGGGCACGGCCTGCTGGTGCCACCAGCGTTCGGGGGCACGATCGGGCTGGTGCCCGCGCTGGCGGGCTCGGCCGCGGCGGTGGCCGGGCTGATGCAGCAGATGACGGGCGCCGTGGGTGGCTTTGCCGTCGGCCTGTTCCGTCACGAGGGCGCGCTCAACCTCGGGCTGCTGATGCTGGGCTTCGCGCTGTGCGGCGCCTTCGCGCAGTGGCTGCTGCACCGCCGTCCATCGAAAGCCGGCGAAGTGTCACGTTGACGGACAACACGAGGGGCCCCCTTCATGGGCGCCTTGCGAGCAATCCCGCTGTGACGGAGTTTTCTCCGCCTGGCTTGGTGGCCGGTTATTTCGGGCCTTCGATCGGACTGCCTCGATAGGGGTAGTTCTTCAGGCGCGTGTCGGTGCGCTCGTGTGGCTTCGCGAGCACCTTGGTCGGATCGATCCAGTCTTCCCACTTGAAGTTTTCGATCACCTGGGCCTGGTAGCTCTCTTCAAGTGGCCGCTCCAGGATATCGTTGACATGCACCCATTGCTGGTAGCGCATCAAGTCGACCTGATACGGCGTGGGCTGACCACCCGCTTGCTTGACGGCTGCCTTGAGTGCCTCTACCTCCTTCATGGTGACCTTGGGTTTCCATGTGATCTTCCCGGGCAGCATGACCGGTTCGCCTGGAATGTTGTTGATGCCTTCTTTCCAGGTGGCGAGCACGGCCATCTGGGTGTCTTCGCGGTAGAGGATGATGGCGTGGCTGTACCGACGGTCCTTGAAAAACCCCAGGTTGCCGTACTGGATCCGGGCACCAGTGAGATAGGCGACCGCATCAGACCAGCAGGGCGATTCGCCGCTGATGCCCCTGAGTACGCTGCGGTCAATGACCCCATCCGGAAACAGCAGTTTGAAAGCCACCCAGGCCGAGTTGGCCGCGGTGGTGGTCCCCTCACAGTCATGGCCGTGAAACCTGACCATGTCTTTCAAGGTGACGGGGTAGGTGTATGGGTAGTAGCGACCCTGCGTGCCTTGGGTCGCAAGCATCTCAAACACCGGCGCGTAGGGCTTTGCCACCATGGCGGCATACCAGGTGGGGTTGAGGTCCGGTGCTTCCACGCCAGTTTCAACAAACATCGTCTCACCCATTTTGTAGGTGGGTTGACCAGCGAAGGCCGAAGTTCCCATCAGCAGAGAACAAGTGATGAGTATCCAGGACTTGAGTTTCATGTGAATTCCTCGCAATGTCTTGCCATGCTTCCGTGTGGGATGGGTCGCTTTCAAATGCAAACCCACTCCAGACACAGTCTGGGCGGCTTCCTCTTCTTGTCCATTGCGCTGAATCAAGAGAACCTGTCTAGAAGGACCAACTCCCTGAGGGGATCACCCGGGATCCGTTGTGCAAGCCATGGGCGAAGCAGTCCTTGTTCAGGCCACCTGATGAATCGGAGATGTTTCACACCCCCCCATGTGGGTGCGTCGGGTCCACCCACAGCACCTGTTCCGGCTTCTCCACCGGCTCGATGTCCAGGTTCACCGCCACGGCCTGGCCGTCGCTGCGGCACAGCACGCACTCCAGCACCTCGGTCGGGCTGGCGTTGATCTCCTGGTGCGGCACATAGGGCGGCACGTAGATGAAATCGCCCGGTCCGGCCTCGGCGGTGAATTCGAGCTTGTCGCCCCAGCGCATGCGCGCACGACCCTTCACGACGTAGATCACGCTCTCCAGCGGGCCGTGGTGGTGGGCGCCGGTCTTGGCGTTGGCGTGGATGGTCACGGTGCCGGCCCAGAGCTTCTGGGCGCCCACGCGGGCGAAGTTGATCGCCGCCTTGCGGTCCATGCCGGGTGTGCTGGGCACGTTGCCGTCGAGCTGGTTGCCCGGCACCACGCGCACGCCGTCGTGCTTCCAGGCCGGCTCGTGTTCGTGGCTGTGTGAATGCGGGTGCTCGTGTTCGTGTGACATGGCGGGTCTCCTGGCGGTGGTGCGCCCAGTGTGCCAGCCTGGCCGCTGCCTGTGCAGCCTCCGGGGCATCAACCCGCTACCGCATCAAGCCATCTGGGCCGCCGCATCGATGCGGAACAGCGCGACCGAGGCCACCAGGTGCCGCGCCTGGTCGTCCAGGCTTTGCGAAGCCGCCGCCGTTTCCTCCACCAGCGCCGCATTCTGCTGCGTGGTCTGGTCCAGCTGCGCGATGGCTTCGCCCACCTGGCCGACGCCGGTGCTCTGCTCCCGCATGGCGGTCGATATGTCCACCACCAGCTGGCTCACGCGCTTGATCGCACCGACCACATCGGTCATGGCGTGGCCCGCCTGGTCGGCCAGCGCCGTGCCCGAGTTCACCTGCTCCATGCTCGCCGCGACCAGCTGCTTGATCTGCCGCGCTGCCTCGGCCGAGCGGCCCGCCAGCGAGCGCACCTCCGAAGCCACCACGGCAAAGCCGCGGCCCTGCTCGCCGGCGCGCGCCGCTTCCACCGCGGCGTTGAGCGCGAGGATGTTGGTCTGGAACGCGATGCCGTCGATCACGCCGATGATTTCACCGATGCGCCGCGACGACTCGTCGATGCTGCGCATGGTGCGCACCACCGAGCCCACCGTCTCCCCACCGGCCTCGGCCACGGTCGAGGCGTTCACCGCCAGCGTGCGGGCTTCCTGGGCGTTGTCGGCGTTGATGGCGATGGCGCTGGTCAGCTCTTCCATCGCCGCGGCCGACTGCTCCAGCGCGCTCGCCTGTGCTTCGGTGCGGCCGCTCAGGTCCTTGTTGGCGCTGGCGATCTGCGAAGACGCCGAGCCCACGTGTTCCACCCCCTGGTGCACCTGCGCCACCAACTGGCGCAGACCCGCCTGCATGGTGCCGATCGCGCGCAGCAGGTCGGCCACTTCGTCCTTCCCGCTGGCCTCCACCGTCTGGGTCAGGTCGCCCGCCGCGATGCGGTTGGCCACCACCACGCCGTTCCGCAGCGGCAGCACGATGCTGCGCGCCAGCAGGGCAGAAGCCACCAGGCCCAGAACCAGCGCGGCCCCGCCCAGCACCAGCATGAGGTTGCGGGCACTGGTGATGCCGGCCGTCACCGCGGCGCCGTGCTGTTGCGCCAACGTGTCCTGCAGCTGGCGCAGGGTGTCGATGGGCTGTTGCAGCCGGCCCAGCGCCGGCAGGGTTTCGTTGTGCACCAGCTGCCGCGCCTCGTCGATCTGGCCCGCCTGCACCAGCGGCGCGATCTTCGCGAACGAAGCCACATAGGCCGCGCGCGCCGTTTGCAGTTCCGACAGCGCGGCGCGGCCTTCGGGCTTGACCACGAGACGGTCCAGCGTCTTCAGCGCTTCGTCGATCGCCAGGCGGTTCTGCTGCATGCGCGCCTGGATCACCGGCAGCTGGGCCGGCTCCACCAGCAGCAGCTCGGTGGTGTTCAGGCCGTTGGCCCGCGTGGTCGTGTCGATGACGGCCACAGCGCTCACCTTCACGAGTTCCTGGTCAATCAACTGGCTGTTCTCTGCACCAATGCGTTGCAGCGCGCCGTAAGACGAAACGATCATTCCCGCAATGAGCAACAGCATCAACCCGAAGCCCATCGCCAGACGGGTACCGATACGAAACCTTGAAACAAACCCCATGAAAATCCCCTGGCGCGTGCACACCACGGCCTGATGAGACATGCATCGGCTTGCCCTGCGCCCGCTGAATACGCCGATGGAACTAGGGTCGTGCGCCGATGGAGCTATGCGCAGGACCCGCCTGCACCGCTCACACCTCCGGTTCGCGCAGGTCCACCCGCGCCGGGTCCAGCTCCCGGATGCGCCGGTCTTCGTAATAGCCACCGTATTCGGTGTAGCGCAGGAACGGTTTGCCACACGCCTTGCAGGCCCAGACCTGGCAGCGGTTGCAGGGATGGAAATGCAGGGCGATCGGCGCTTCGGCCGACCACTGGTCCACGCCGGGTGGGCGATGTTCCTCCAGCGTCGACTCCTCGTCGCCGGGCAGCCACAGCGCACCCAGCAACTGCAGGGCCTCGTCGCTGACTGTGCCGGGAAACGAGTCCCAGCCGGGGCTGGCGAAGGGCGCACAGGCGGCGCAGGTGTCGCGCCACTGGCGCCGGGCGAGGTCGAGCACATCCTGTGCCTGCAGTCGGTTCGAAGCGGTCATCACGAATCGGGATGGAAAGGGAATGGAGGTACTGCAGTATCCACGTACCCCATGACCTTGAAGGCATTGCGGCCGGCCCGGGACAGTGATCGCGTGCATCGGGGAAAATCGGGGTTCAGTCACTTGTTCGCCGAGGTCCCGTTTTGCCACTGCCCACGCCCCATTCCCGCAAGCCCATGCACACCCGAAAAGTCGAATACCGGGGGTTCGAACGCGACGACGGCCTGTGGGACATCGAGGGCGAGTTGCTCGACACCAAACCCCATGCCTTCGAAATCGAGGGCGAGGGCGAGTGGGCACCCCACGAACCCATCCACCACATGCACCTCCGCGTCACGCTGGACAACAACATGGTGATCCGTGAGGTGGCCGTGGCCATGGACGCGCATCCGCACGCGCCCTGCCCGCAGGCCATGGAACCCATGCAAGGCCTGATCGGCGAGACGCTGGGTCGCGGCTGGCGCAAGACCATCGAACGCCACCTCGGCGGCATCCAGGGTTGCACCCACCTGCGCGAACTGCTGTTCAACCTGGCCACCGCCGCGTTCCAGACACGCTCGGCCTCGTTCGCGCCCACCGCCGACGGACGCCCGCCGATGCACCTGGGCCAGTGCCTGGCCTGGGACTTCAACGGCCCGGTGGTGGAAAAGGTCTACCCGATGTTCTTCCGCTGGCAGCCGCCCGAGAAACATCAGGCGCGGTCCGGCGCGCTCGAACCCCAGCGCACGGAATAGCGCGCTGGGTAGCGGCGATGGCGCCGCACGCTTCCAGATGACCTGAGCAACGCAACGCGTCGCGGGCGGCCAGCACGCGACCGTCGCCGGATCCGAACTGCCTGCGAGCTCAGGCCGAGCGTCTGCTCCGGCAAAGGTGCATCACCCATTTTCAGAAGGCCTTGTGTTGTGTGGCGCCTAGTCGCCCCAGCATGCCTATTCGTTACAACGGGCGGCGGGCGCGCACCACCGCCGCCAAGGCGACACAAACACGTTCCTTTTTTTTCGAGTGCGGCTGTAAGGATCGTTCAGACGCGGCGACTACCTCCCTGCAAGCCATTCACGTTGGCTGGCACCCGTCGCTTCCCAACACGTTTTATCTGGAGATCACCATGAGCAACACCATCACCCGTCGCAACGCCGCCCGCATCGCATCCGGCACCGCCCTGGCTTTCGCCATGGGCGCGGCCCTGACGCTGGCCGCCAGCCCGGCCGCCGCCCAGATGGCCGACAAAGAGAAATGTTTCGGCGTCGCCCTCAAGGGCAAGAACGACTGCGCCGCCGGCCCCGGCACCACCTGTGCCGGCACCTCCAAGATGGACCACCAGGGCAACGCCTGGTCGCTGGTGCCCAAGGGCAGCTGCGAGAAAACCGCATCGCCCACGTCGTCCACCGGTTTTGGCCAGCTCGCCGCCTTCAAGGAAAAAATGTCCTGATCCACGAGGGCGCAATCGTCGGACACCGGAGACCCCACCATGAGCCCCCACCCCGCATCATCGTTGGGCTCCACGCCGCCGGTCGCGCCCAACCGCTCTCAACAGCCCGGCAGCCTCGCGCTGCCCCACCGGGCCGGGCTCGGCCTCAAACCCGAGCACTTCCTGCACATCCATGCGCATCGGCCCGACCTGGGTTTCTTTGAAGTGCATGCGGAGAACTACCTGGTGGCGGGCGGTCCCATGCACCACCACCTCACCCGCATCCGCGAGCACTACCCCTTGAGCCTGCACGGCGTGGGCCTGTCCATCGGCGGCGAAGACTCGCTCGATGCCGACCACCTGGAAGCCGTGGCCCGGCTGGTGGAACGCTACCAGCCCGCCGTGTTTTCCGAACACCTGGCCTGGTCCAGCCACGGCGGCGTGTTCTTCAACGACCTGCTGCCCCTGCCCTACAACGGGTCCACGCTGCAGCGCGTGTGCGACCACATTCACCAGGTGCAGGCCCGGCTGGGCCGCAGCCTGCTGCTGGAGAATCCCTCGACCTACGTGGCCTTCGCCAGCTCCACCTGGAGCGAAGGCGACTTCCTGCGTGAGGTGGTCCAGCGCACCGGCTGCGGCCTGCTGCTGGACGTCAACAACGTCTATGTGTCGAGCACCAACCACGGCCTCGACCCCCTGCGCAGCCTGTGCGAGCTCCCCTGCCACGCCACCGGCGAAATCCACCTGGCCGGTTTTGCCGAAGACCTGGACAGCGCGGGTGACCGCCTGCTGATCGACACCCACGGTTCCCCGGTGGCCGAAGCGGTCTGGGCGCTGTACGAAGCCGCGCTGACCCTCACCGGCCCGAAGCCGACGCTGATCGAACGCGACAACGACCTGCCCGCCTTCGAGGTCTTGCTGGGCGAAGCGCGCACGGTCGAACAACGCCTACTGGCCACCACCCATGCGGCGTCGAAATACGCCAAGCCCTGCCCACGAACAAAGACCCGCTGCGCCCCCGGGCAGGAGGCCACCGCATGAGCGCGCAGCTGCATTGGGCGCAGGCCCTGCTGGACCCGGCCCACGCCGTGCCCAACGGCCTCGTCACCTGGAACCACAGTGACCCCGAGCGGCGCCTGGCTGTCTACCGCAACAACGTGGTGGTCTCGCTGGTGGACGCGCTGGCCCAGACCTTCCCGGTCACGCAACAGCTGGTGGGCGAAGCCTTCTTCCGCGCCCTGGCCCAGGTCTTTGTGCGTGCCCACCCGCCCCGCACCCGCGTGCTCGCCCACTACGGCGACGAACTGCCCGGGTTCGTCGCGCGGTTCCCGCCGGCCGCTGGCCTGCCCTACCTGGCCGACGTGGCGCGGCTCGAATGGCAACGCCTGCAGACCCTGCACGCCGCCGATGCGCAGCCCCTCGATACCACCGGCCTCTCGGCCCTGCTGCGGGACGCCGACGACCTGCCCTCGCTGCGCTGGCAGTTGGCGCCCAGCCTGCACCTGCTGCGCTCGCCCCACGCGGCCGTGTCGATCTGGGCCGCGCACCAGGAAGACAGCGGCATCGCGCTCGGAGGCGTCGATCTGGCGCAGGCCGAATGTGCCCTGGTCTTTCGCAGCGGGTGGGATGTGATGGTGCTGCAGACCACCCCCGGCATGGCCGCGCTGGTCGAGGGCCTGCTGGAAAACGCCCTCTTTGGCGAGGCCCTCGACCAGGCCTTTGTTGCAGAACCCGGATTCGATCTTTCACAGGCGCTGGCCATCCTGATCCGCCACGAACTGTTGATCGGCGCGGAACTTCCCCATTGAGCCCTCCGCTGTCCTCAGCCACAACCCCCAGGAGCCATGATGAACACGCTCACCACCACCGAAGGCGCTGCGCCTGGCAGCACGATCCCGCGCCTGACCACCCTGCTTCACCGCGTGCACAGCGCGATGGGCCACTTGCCCAACACGCTGCTGGCCTTCATCGCGCGCTTTTCCATCGCCGCCGTGTTCTGGAAATCCGGCCAGACCAAGATCGAAGGCCTGGCCATCGACATCGTCAGTGGCACCTTCACGCTGGGCTGGCCCCGCCTGTCCGACAACGCGGTCTTCCTGTTCAAGGAGGAATACCAGTTGCCCCTGCTGCCGCCTGAGCTGGGTGCCACGATGGCGGCACTGGGTGAACACATCCTGCCCCTCTTCATCCTGCTCGGCCTGGCCACCCGCCTGTCGGCCCTGGGTCTGCTGGGCATGACGATGGTGATCCAGCTTTTCGTCTACCCCGACGCCTACGCCACCCACGGCACCTGGGCCGCCGTGCTGCTCTACCTGATGGCACACGGCCCGGGCCAGCTGTCGATCGACGCCTGGATCGCGAAGCGCCACCCGGCCTGACACCACCACGGGCCACACCGCCTATCCCGGCGGCTTGTTTGCGCGCCAACCTATGATCAACGGGAACAGCCCTACACAGGTTCCCATGCAAGCCTCTGAACAACCCATCCTGCGCGACCTCGTGCTCGTCGGCGGCGGCCACAGCCACGTGGTCGTCTTGCGCATGCTCGCCATGCAGCCCGAGCCCGGCCTGCGCATCACGCTCATCTGCACCGACATCGACACGCCCTACTCCGGCATGTTGCCGGGCTACATCTCAGGCCACTACAGCTTTGACGACGTGCACATCGACCTGGGCCGCCTGGCGGCGTTCGCCGGGGCGCGCTTCATCCACGGCGAAGTGACCGGTCTGGACCGGGCCAACCAGCGCGTGCTGCTGCGCGACCGGCCTTCGGTGCCCTACGACCTGCTGTCCATCAACACCGGCTCCACGCCCAACGTGCGCCAGGTGGACGGCGCGCGGGCGCACACCGTGCCGGTCAAGCCCATCGCCCATTTCAACCAGCGCTGGTTGCAGCTGCTGGACCGCGTGCGCGGGCTGCACAGCCGCTTCACGATCGCCGTGGTGGGCGGTGGCGCGGGCGGTGTGGAGCTGGTGCTGTCGGTGCAGTTCCGGCTGCGCAACGAGCTGCTGAAGCTCGGCCGCAACCCCGACCTGCTGCGCTTCGTGCTGCTCACGGCGGGCGACACCATCCTGCCGACACACAACCCCGGGGTGCGCGCGCGCTTTGCCCGCGTGCTCAAAGAACGCCACGTGGCGGTGCACACCCGCGCCGAGGTGACGGAGGTTTCGCCCGGCTGCCTGCACACGCAGGACGGCCGCACCTTCGACGCCGACGAAACCCTGTGGGTCACGCAGGCCGGAGGCCCGGTCTGGCTGCAAAGCACCGGCCTGGCGCTCGATGAACACGGGTTCATCCAGGTCAATCAACAACTGCAGACGCTGGACGACCCGAAGATCTTTGCCGTGGGTGACGTGGCCTCGTTCACGGCCCGCCCGCTGGAGAAGGCCGGTGTGTTCGCGGTGCGCATGGGCCCGCCGCTGGCGAAAAACCTGCGCCTGAGCCTGCGCGGTCAGCCCCTGGTGGCCTACAACCCGCAACAACGCTGGCTGGCGCTCATCTCCACCGGCGACCGCTACGCCGTGGCCTCGCGCGGCGCCCTGGGCTTTGCCGGCGCCTGGGTCTGGACCTGGAAGGACTGGATCGACCGCCGCTTCATGCGCAAGTTCACCGAGCTGCCGGCCATGGCCGATGCCAGCCCGGCAGCGGCAACGCCCACCAGCAGCCTGGTGCTGAGTGCCGAAGAATCGCGCCAGGCGATCTCGGCGATTGCCATGCGCTGCGGCGGCTGCGGTGCCAAGGTGGGCGCCAGCATCCTGACCCGCGCACTGGGCAGCCTGCAACCGGTCGAGCGCGACGACGTGCTGATCGGCCTGCACGCGCCCGACGACGCCGCCGTGGTGCGCGTGCCGCCGGGCAAGGCCATGGTGCACACCGTGGACTTTTTCCGCAGCTTCATTGACGACCCTTACCTGTTCGGCCAGGTCGCGGCCAACCACGCGCTGGGCGACATCTTCGCCATGGGCGCCGAGCCGCAGTCCGCCACGGCCATCGCCACCGTGCCACCGGGCCTGGAAGCTAAGGTGGAAGACCTGCTGTTGCAGATGATGACCGGCGCGGTCGAGGTGCTCAACGCCGCGGGTTGCGCCCTGGTCGGCGGCCACACCGGTGAGGGGCGCGAGCTGGCGCTGGGCTTTGCCATCAACGGGCTGATCGACGAGCAGATGGACGGTGTCATGCGCAAGGGCGGCATGTTGCCCGGAGACGTGCTGCTGCTGACCAAGCCCATCGGCACCGGCACCCTGTTCGCCGCCCACGCCCGATACGCCGCCAAAGGCCGCTGGATTGACGCGGCGCTGAAATCGATGGTGGTGTCCAACCAGGCCGGCGCCCAGATCCTGCGCGCGCACGGCGCCACCGCCTGCACCGACCTGACCGGCTTCGGCCTGCTCGGGCACCTGGTCGAGATGACGCGACCCTCGGGCGTGGACGCCGAGCTGCAGCTGAGCGCCCTGCCCTTGCTCGACGGCGCGGTGGAATGCGTCGAGGCGGGCATCGTCAGCTCGCTGCAGCCCGCCAACGTGCGCCTGCGCCGCGCGCTGCGCAACGCCGAAGACTTCGTGAAAGACCCGCGCTACCCGCTGCTGTTCGACCCGCAAACCGCCGGTGGCTTGCTGGCGAGTGTGCCGGCCGACCGGGCCACTGATTGCATCCGCGCCCTGAAGGCTGCGGGCTACCCACAGACCGCTGCCATTGGACGCATCCGCGGCGCTTCCGACGTGCTGGAGCCGGTGGTGCTGACGGCTTGATGGTGTGAGACGGGCCGGCGCCAAGTCCATACGAATCCATAGCCGTTGACCATGCGTTTTTCGATCATCGTGCCCATGCTCAACGAGGCGCCTGGCTTGCCGGGTTTGCTGGCGCGGCTGACTGAACTGGAACGCCAGGGTTGTGAAATCCTGATCGTTGATGGGGGCAGCGACGACGGTTCTGTTTCGCTGGCGGAGCGTGCCGGCTTTCGGGTGCTGGCGTCACAGAAAGGCCGGGCCCGTCAGATGAACCTGGGCGCGGCCCAGGTGACCGGCGACGTGCTGCTGTTCCTGCACGCCGACACCTTGTTGCCCGAAGACGCCCTCACCACCCTGCGCCAGAGCATGCAAAAGACCGCCGCCGTGTGGGGACGCTTTGATGTGCTCATCGACGGCGCACACCCCATGCTGCGCGTGATCGCCACCCTGATGAACCATCGCTCGCGCTGGACGGGCATCGCCACCGGTGACCAGGCCATCTTCGTGACCCGCAAGGCCTTCAACGCCGTGGGGGGCTACCCCGACCAGCCCCTGATGGAAGACATCGAACTCAGCAACCGCCTGCGGGCGCTGGCGCGCCCCGCCTGCATTCCCACCCCGGTGCGGACCTCGGGGCGGCGCTGGGAAAGCCGCGGCGTCTGGCGCACCGTGCTGCTGATGTGGCGCCTGCGCTGGGCCTACTGGCGCGGCACACCGGCCGAGCAGCTCGCGCAGCGGTACCGCTAAGACTGACATGACCCAGCCACCCCGCATCGTCATCTTCGCCAAAGCCCCCGTGGCGGGCCTGGCCAAAACCCGGCTGATCCCGGCGCTGGGTGCACAGGGTGCCGCCTTGCTGGCCACCGCGCTGCTGGACCACGCGGTGGCGCAAGCGCTGGCCAGCGGTGTGGGCCCGGTGGAACTGTGCGTGACGCCCGCGCCCGCCGACCCGCTCTGGTCGGGGCTGGCGCTGCAGGCAACGCTGACCTGGAGCGACCAGGGCGACGGCGATCTGGGCGAGCGCATGGCCCGCGCGGCCCAGCGCGTGCTGGATGCGGGAGAGCCCGTGCTGCTGATGGGAACCGACTGCCCCGACCTCACGGCCGGGCGCATCCGCGAGGCCGCGGCCAGCCTGATCGCTGCAGACGCCACCCTGGTACCGGCCTTCGATGGAGGCTACGTGCTGCTCGGGCTGAACCACTTCGACGCCAGCCTGTTTGCCGGTATCGCCTGGAGCACGGCCACCGTGGCGCAAGAAACGCGGCGCCGTGTGGAACAACTAGGCTGGTCGTTGCAGAACTTGCCGACGCTGCACGACATCGATGAACCGGCCGACCTGCGTTGGCTGCCCGCCCACCTGCAACCAGCCATCTGAAACGCGGCCTCTGGAAGTCCAACCACCTTTCCGGGATGACGAGCACGACCCAGAACGCCGCGGGAACCGGCTTTGCCGGGCCGCCAGCGTTGCCCCCTGGAGGGGGTCGCGCGCAGCGCGGCGGGGGTGTCACCCTATGCCTGCCAGTGATGGATGTCCAGCACCCGCCCGCCGGGCGGCACGTCATCGGGGTCGTGCGTGACCAGCAAGGTGGGGATGCGCTGGCGGGCGATCTGCTCGAACACGAAGCCCCGGAACTGCGCACGCAGCTCGGCGTCGAGCCGGGAAAACGGCTCGTCCAGCAGCAACGCGCAGGGCTCGGCCAGCAGGGCGCGCATGAGGCTCACGCGAGCGCGCTGGCCGCCCGAGAGCGTGGCGGGATCGCGGTCGTGGAAGCCGTCCAGCCCGATCTCGCGCAGCGTCTGTTCCACCCGCGCGCGGCGCGCAGCGGCACCCTGGAGCGCGGCGGGCAAGGCGAAGGCCAGGTTCTGGCCCACGCTCAGGTGCGGAAACAGCAGGTCGTCCTGAAACAGGATGCCGACGCCCCGGGCTTCCACCGCCAACTGGTCGCGCCGCTGGCCGGCCAGCCACAGCTCGCCGCTGGCCTGGAAGGCCGGGTCCAGATCGCCCACCAGCCAGTTGAGCAGCGTGGACTTGCCCGAGCCCGAAGCCCCGGTCACCGTCGCGATGTCGCCCGGTTCGACCTGCAGATTCAGACCCGCGATCAGCGCGTTCGGGCCCTGGGTGATGGTGAGGTTCCGTATATCCAACATGTCAACGCAAACCCTTCCGGCAACGGCCGGCCCAATAAGAGAACAGCGCCGCCAGGCCGAAGCCCAGCAGCGGCAGCACGATCTGCAGCATCGCCTGCACGGCCAGCACGCGGCGGTTGCCGCTGGCGCTCAGGGCCACGGCTTCGGTGGTCACCGTCACGAACCGTCCGCCGCCCGCAAACAGCGTCGGCAGGTACTGCGCCACGCTCACCGCAAAACCCACGGCCAGCGCGGCCAGCATGGGCTTCAACAGCATCGGCCACTTCACGCGCAGGCAGGCGCCCAGCGGTGAAGCCCCGAGTGCCCGCGCGGTGGTCATGAGGCGGCGATCGAACGCCCGGTAGGGGCCGATCAGCGTGAGCACCATGTAGGGCAGCACCCACAGCAGGTGGCTCCAAACCAGACCGGCCGCGGTGCCGTCCACCTGCAGCCGCAACAAGGCCGCGTACTGCGCCGCCACCAGCGGCAGGGCGGGAATGATCAGCGGCACATACAGCACGGCGTTGTACCGCTGCGGCCCCCACTCCAGCCAGAGCAGTGCAGCAGGCAAGCACAGCAGCACGGCAGCCGCACCGAGCCACAGCGTTGTCCAGAACGGCGCCCAGTCGGCCTGCTGCCAGGTCTGCAGCGACAGCGATTCGGGCCACAGTGCGGGGAAAAACCAGCTTTCGGCCAGCGACCAGACCAGCAGCACCGCCACCACCGCATAGCCGATCAGCAGCAAGGGCAGGTGCAGACCCACGCGGGCCGGGCGCGGCGCGGGCCGGCGCTCGCCAGTCGGGTAGGCCGCGCGGTGCACGGTGTGGCGCCACAACCACCGTGCGGCGCCAGCCCCCAGCAGGAACAGCGCCAGCAACACCAGCGAGGCCGCTCCGCCCTGGGCCTGCATCGCGGAATCGGGATCGATGAGCCACTGCCAGATCAGCACGGCCAGGGTGGGCGGTGTGCCCGGCCCGAGGATCACGGCCATGTCCACCACCGACAGCCCGTAGGCCCACACGGCGGCCAGCGGCCAGCCCAGGCGCGGCAGCAACTGCGGCCACAGCACCCTGCGCCAGGCCTGCACCCGGCTGTAACCCAGCGAGCGGGCCACGACCATGTGGCGCTGGACCTGCTGCTCGCCCAGCACCGCCACCAGCACCCACAGCAAAAACCAGCTCTCCTTGATACCCAGCGCCAGCGCCAGGCTCAGGCCGTAAGGGTCTTGCACCGTGATCCAGTCGGGCGGCTCGGCCCAGCCCAGCGCCTGGGCCAGCGCGCGTGCCAGCCAGCCCGAAGGTGAGAGCAGAAAAAACAGGCCCACCGCAAAGGCCGCGTGTGGCACCGACAGCAACAAAGGCATGCGCCGCTGCAGGTCGGCCCAGCGGTGGCCCGGGTAATACAGCGTGGCGAGCACGACCGTGATCGCCACGCCCAGCGCGGTTCCCAGCAGGGCCGACAGCAGGGTGGCCTGCAAGGCCTGGGGCCATTGGGCGTCGGCCCACAGGGCCTGCCAGACAGCGGCATCCAGCGAGGGTGCGAGCGCCCAATAGAGCCCCGGCAGCAAGGGCCCGAGGATCAGCGCCACCGGCAGCGCCGCCAGCCACGCCGACGACGACCGCCGACCGTGGCCCGGTGGCCCCTGCGGTGCCAGGCGGCGGATCAGCGTGCGCCGTAACGCTTCAGCCACTCGGCCTCCAGCGCCTCCACCCAGCTGGCGTGTGGCTCGGCGAGCGTGGGCACGGCCTCGGCCAGTGCGCCGGGTGCGGTCTTGCGCATGGTGGCCTGCAGGGCGGTGGACAGTTTGGCCAGGTCGAGCACGCTTCGGTCGCCCCAGACCGCCACGTCGGCCTTGTGGGCCTGGGCTTCGGGCGACAGCAGGAAGTTGGCCACCACCTGGGCGCCGGCCCGCGCCTTGGCGTTGACCGGGATGGCGACAAAGTGCACGTTGCCGATGGTGCCGCCCGTGAAGCCGAAGCTGTAGGCCGTGGCGGGCAACTGGCGCGTGCCGATCAGGTTGGCCGCCTCGTTGGGGTTGAAGGTCAGCGAGAGCTTGAGCTCGCCATCGGCCAGCATGCGGTGCATTTCTGCGGCGCTGGCCGGGAAGGTCTTGCCGCTGCGCCAGAGCTGCGGGTGCAACTGGTCCAGATAGGCCCACAGCGGTGCCGTGGTTGCGGCGAAGCTGGCGACCGACACCGGCGCCTGCAGCAGTTTTCGATCGGGCGCGAGTTCGATCAGCACCTGCTTGACGAAGGTCGTGCCGTGAAAGTCGGGCAGCTTGGGGTAGCTCACTCGGCCCGGGTTGGCCTTGGCAAAGACCAGCAGCTCGGCCGCCGAACGCGGTGGCGTGGGTGTTTTGGCCTTGTCGGCGATGAAGGTCAGCTGCGCCGCGCCCCAGGGCGCTTCAAAGCCGTCGGTGGGCACCGAGAAGTCGCTGCGCACGGGTTTGTTCAGGTCCACCGCACCCCAGTTGGGCAGGCTCTCGGCCCAGGGGCCGAACAGCAGACCACCCTGCTTCAGGTTGCGAAAATTTTCGCCGTTGACCCAGATCAGGTCGACCGAGCCGTCAGTGCGGCGCCCGGCGGCCACTTCGGTCTGCACCCGCTTGACCACCTCGGCCGCGTCCGTCACCTTGACGTGGCGCAGCTCCACGCCGTAGCGGCCCTTGACCTGCTGCGCCACCCAGCCGATGTAGGTGTTCGTCGCCTCGCTGCCGCCCCAGGCGTTGAAGTACACCGTCTGGCCCCTGGCATCGGCCTCGACTTTGGCCCAGTCGGCGTGCGCCGCGAAGGGGACCGACAGGCTCAGCGCCAGGGTGGCGAGGGGCAAGCATTTCATGGGCAGAGACTCCGAAAGCAAAGAGGTAAAGCCCATAGTCGGGCGAAGCCGCCAAAGCTTACAGCTTCGCCCGATTCATGTGGCCAACACGGTTTGCAGCTCGTCAAACTCCGCCAGCAGGCGTTCGATGCAACGGCTGGACAGGTAATCGTTCACCCGCTCCCGCACGTGCTCGATCAGCGCGGCTTCGCTGTTCCGGGCCGACCAGTCTTCACCGTCGCTTCGCACCCCGTGGCCGCCGGCCGATTCGGCCAGCCACTTGGCGCACCAGGTCACCGACCAGAGCCACATCAACTCGCGCAGCGGCACCAGCGCGCGCCGACAAGGCCCGGCGATGGACTCACCCACCGCCGAGGCCCAGGTCTCGTAGGCCTGCGCCACCGCCTCGGTGGACAGCTGAAACGAGGCGTCGCGGTCCCAGGTGGTCGAGGTGTAGAGCGTCGCGTGCGCCAGGTCGAGCGGCGGGTAGCTGTAGCGCAGCTTCTCCAGGTCCACCAGCACCGCCTTGCCCGAGGGCGTGATCAGGAAGTTGCCCGGGTGGGCGTCGAAGGTGATCAGGCGCTGCGGACAGGCCATCACGGCCGGCGCCATGCGCTGCGTCAAGTCCGCCAGCCGCGCCTTCACCGCTCGGGCCGATGCGGGCAGCACGTCGGCATGGTCCAGATGGCGGGCCTGCGCGTCGATGAGCGCAACGAGTCCTGCCAGGGGATTCCGTTCGTTGAGCAATGGCGCGCGCTCTTCCGGCAAAGGCACGGGCAGCGCGTGGATCGCGGCGAGCGCCTGCATGATGGGCGCCAGATGGTGGGGCTCGCTGGCCGGCGTGCCCACGATCTCTTCCACCAGCAGCGCCCCCCGGGGCATCCCGGCCGATGGCTCGATCACGCTGTGCAGCAACGGAACGTGCCCCGACGGTGCGGCGCGCTGAAAGCAGGCGCTCTGGTAGCGCAGGTTCTCCGACGCGGCCAGGTCCATCTGGCTCTGTTTGGGAATGCGCGCGAGCCACCCCGTTCCGGTCAGCCGCACATGCCAGTGCGCCAGGCCTTTGTCAGGCAGCGGCTCCAGGCCACGGGGTGCCGGGATGTCACGGGGGAGGTTCGCCAGCAACTGGCTGTAGACAGGGTCCATGTTCATGGTGGACCCGAGCATAGGCGACGGGGCGGGCGGCTTGTCGGCCTGGGTTGGCCTGGAAAAACCACCCGCGCACCGGGCTCACTCCACCGTGACGCTCTTGGCCAGATTTCGGGGCTTGTCCACATCCGTCCCCTTCGCCAGCGCCGTGTGGTACGCCAGCAGCTGCAGCGGCACCACGTGCAGGATGGGGCTCAGCGCGCCATAGTGTTCGGGCATGCGGATGACGTGGATGCCTTCGCTGCTGCCGATGCGGGTGTCGGCATCGGCCAGCACGTAGAGCACACCGCCGCGCGCGCGCACTTCCTGCATGTTGCTCTTCAGCTTTTCGAGCAGCGTGTCGTTGGGCGCCACGGTCACCACCGGCATGGCACTGGTGACCAGGGCCAGTGGGCCGTGCTTGAGTTCGCCGGCCGGGTAGGCCTCGGCGTGGATGTAGCTGATCTCCTTGAGCTTCAAGGCACCTTCGAGTGCGATCGGGTAGTGCAGGCCGCGACCGAGGAACAGCGCGTTGTCCATGCGCGCGAAGTCTTCGGACCAGCTGATCACCTGCGGCTCCAGTGCCAGCACGGCCTGCAGCGCCACGGGCAGGTGGCGCATGGCTTTCAGGTGCTGCGCTTCCTGCTCGTCGCTCAAATGGCCGCGCACCTGCGCCAGCGCCAGCGTCAGAAGGAACAGACCGGCGAGCTGGGTGGTGAAGGCCTTGGTGGAGGCCACACCGATTTCCACACCGGCGCGGGTGATGTAGGCCAGTTCGCATTCGCGCACCATGGCACTGGTGGCCACGTTGCAGATGGTCAGCGTGTGTTTCATGCCCAGGCCCTGGGCGTGGCGCAGCGCGGCCAGGGTGTCGGCGGTTTCGCCGCTTTGCGTGATGGTGACCACCAGGGTGCGCGGGTTGGGCACGCTGGTGCGGTAGCGGTATTCGCTGGCCACCTCGACCTGGGTGGGGATCTTGGCGATGTCTTCGAGCCAGTACTTCGCCGTGCAGCCGCTGTAGTAGCTGGTGCCGCAGGCGAGGATGAGCACGTTGTCGATGTCCTTGAACACCCGGTAGGCGCCGTCGCCGAACAGCTCGGGCGTGATGCCTCCGACGCCTTCGAGCGTGTCGCCGATGGCGCGCGGCTGCTCGAAAATTTCCTTCTGCATGTAGTGGCGGTAGGGGCCGAGCTCGGCCGCGCCGCTGTGCGCGTGCACGGTTTTCACCGGGCGTTGGGTGGTGTCAAAACTGCGGCCTTGCCCGTTGGTCACCCAGTAGCGGCCAAGCTGCAGGTCCACCAGATCGCCCTCTTCCAGGTAGACGATCTGGTCGGTCACGCCGGCCAGGGCCATGGCATCGCTGGCCAGGAAGTGCTCCTGTCCGCCCTCGCCCACACCCAGGATCAGCGGCGAACCGGCGCGTGCGCCGACCACGCGGTGCGGCTCGTCCTTGTGGAACACCGCGAGCGCATAGGCACCGTGCAACTGCGCCACCGCGGCCTGCAAGGCCGCGAACACGTCACCTTCGTAGAGCGAGTCGATCAGGTGGGCAATGACTTCGGTGTCGGTCTGGCTCTCGAACACGTAGCCCTTGGCCTGCAGGGCGGCGCGCAGTTCGTCGTGGTTCTCGATGATGCCGTTGTGCACCAGCGCGACGCGGCCGGCCGTGCCATCGGTGGAACTGTGCCCGGGGCCGTGGCTGAAGTGCGGATGGGCGTTGTGCACGGCGGGCGCGCCGTGGGTGGCCCAGCGCGTGTGGGCGATGCCGGTGCCGCTGGCGATGGATTCCAGCTTCACCTGCTCGATCAGTTCGGCCACGCGGGCCGTGCTGCGCGCGCGCTGCAGGCCGCCCGTGTGCACCGCCACACCGCAGGAGTCGTAACCGCGGTATTCCAGCCGCTGCAAACCCTGAACCAGCACGGGGACGACATCACGCCCCGAAACCCCTGCCACGATGCCACACATATCAGTCTCCAGACACACCAGAAAGGTGCGATGCTACCGAGTCGGTCAGGAAATTAATGACCAATAGTCTGATTAGGATAACTTAAAATTTCACAAACTGACATTAATCGTTATTTCAATCATAGATATACAAATTATGGAATCTGATTTCATTGATGAAGCCGACTGGCGCCTGCTGGACCTGTTGCAGACCGACGCTTCAATGAGCAACCAGACCCTGGCCGGGCTGGCCCACGTCTCGCCCCCGACCAGCCTGCGTCGCATCAAGCGCTTGAAGCAGCTCGGCCTGATTGAGAAGCAAGTGGCGCTGCTCAGCCCTGACCGACTGGCCGCCTCGACGGGCCACGGCCTCACGGCCCTGCTCGAAATCACGCTGGAGCGGCAAGGTGCCGAACACCTGGACGCGTTCGAGACCCGCGCCGTGGCCGAGGCCGCCGTGCAGCAGTGTTACCGCGTGAGCCCGGGGCCGGACTTCATGCTGGTCGTGCACACGCCCGACATGCCCGGCTATCTCGCGCTCGCCCAGCGCCTGTTCACCAGCGATGCCAATGTGCGCAACGTGAAGGCCTTCTTCAGCATCAAGCGCGCCAAGTTCGATCCCCGCCTGCCCCTTCCCTTGCGCGCCCAACCCGCAGACAATAGGTAACAAAGCGTTCACTGTAGCAATTTGTGACTACAGAATCCTAAAATGGCGGCTCAAAAAAATAATCGGCTGTCACATTTGGAGGTTGCATGTTCCCACTCTGGATCGCATTCATGATCGCCCTGGCCCTGGTGGGCCTGGGTGTCTGGGCTTACAGACGGTATGCGCCCCAGCCCTCGGGTCGGGAGGACCGCTACACGCCGGAACGCATCCTCACGCCCGAGCAGGTCGCCATGCTGGACTACCTGCACGACACCTTTCCCGGGCAGGTCGTGTTGCCCCAGGTGAAGCTCAAGGACATGCTCTCCATCCGGCGCGCCACCGACCGCCGGCGCGCCGAGGAGCGTCTGGCCAGGCAGCAGGTGGACTTCGTGGTCTGCGGCCAGGACGGCCGGCCCATGTATGCGTTCGACATCGAGCAATACCACCTGAGCAACGCCAAGGCCAAGACCCACCAGGTGAAGATGAAGAACCGCATCCTCAAGACCGCGGGTGTGCGTTTCCTTTTCCTCAAGAACGGCATCCACCGCATGCCCTCGCCCAGCGAGTTCCGCAAGCAGCTGGACCTGGCCGCCCTGCCCCAACCCATCCCGAAGGAAGCGAGCGAACCCGAAAGCGTGCGCCAGCAGCTGGAGTCGAAGTTCTCGGAGTTCGACCAGATCTTCCCTGCGACCGGCTTTCGCGATTCGGAGGTCATGGGCATGAGCGGCCTGATGGACCTGGGCAACGAAGACAGTGACCGGCAAGCCCGGCAGCGCTCTGCCGTACGCCGTCGGGCCTGATCGGTAGACGCCCCCCCGCCTCTCAGGGCTTTTTCTTCGCCGGGCGCTGCCAGTTGGGCAGCGTCACCTGTTTGCCGCGGGCGATGGCCAGACTGCCGGGCGGTGTGTCCTTGGTGATGGTCGAACCCCCGCCCACCGTGCCACCAGCGCCGAGGGTAACCGGCGCCACCAGCACACAGTTGCTGCCCACGTGCACGTCGGCTTCGATCACGGTGCGGTGCTTGTTGGCGCCGTCGTAGTTGGCGGTGATGCTGCCCGCACCGTAGTTCACCCGCTCGCCCACCGTGGCGTCACCCAGGTAGGCCAGGTGGTTGGCCTTGGCGCCCGCGGCCAGCGTGCTGTTCTTCACCTCGACGAAGTTGCCGATGTGCACCTCGGCGCCGAGCTTCGCGCCCGGACGCAGGCGCGCAAACGGACCGATCAGCGAACCCGGCCCCACGCTCACACCCAGCTTCTCGCCGTCGATGTGGGTGAAGGGGTGGATCACCGCGCCGGCTTCGATCACCGCGTTGGCGATCACGCAGTTCGTCCCGATGCGCACGCCGTCGCCGAGCGAGACCTGGCCATCGAACACGCAGTTGACGTCGATCTCCACGTCCTGGCCACACACCAGCGAGCCCCGCACGTCCAGCCGTGCCGGGTCGGCCAGGCGCACGCCCTGCTCCATCAGCGCCTCGGCCACCCGCCGCTGGTGGGCGCGCTCCAGTTCGGCCAGCTGCAGCGGGCTGTTCACGCCCGCCACCTGCACCGCGTCGGCGATGCGGTGCGCCTGCACGCGCAGGCCATCGCCCACGGCGAACTTCACCACGTCGGTGAGGTAGTACTCGCCCTGGGCGTTCTGGTTGTCCAGCCGCGCGAGCCAGCCTTTGAGCAGCCGCGTTGGCACGGCCATGATGCCGCTGTAGATCTCGGTGAGGGCGCGCTGAGCGTCGCTGGCGTCCTTGTGCTCCACGATGGCCTGCACCGAGCCGTCGGCCGATCGCACGATGCGGCCATAGCCGGTGGGGTCGGGCATGTCCAGCGTGAGCAAGGCCATCCGCTCGCCCGCGCACAGGTCGAGCAACGCCTGCAGCGTCTCGGGCCGGGTCAGCGGCACGTCGCCCGACAACACCAGCGTCACGCCGTCGTCCGGCAGCACCGGGGCGGCCTGCTGTACCGCGTGGCCGGTGCCGAGCTGCGGCGCCTGGCGCACGTATTTCAGCTGCGTGCCGCCCGCTGGGGCATGCAGTCCGGCCTCGACCCGCTCGGCGCCGTGGCCGGTGATCACCACCACCGAACGCGCCGATAGCCGCGCCGCCGTGTCGATCACATGCTGGGCCAGAGCGCGCCCGCCCAATCGGTGCAACACTTTGGGCAACTGGCTCTTCATGCGCGTGCCCTTGCCGGCCGCCATCACCACCACATCCACTGGGAACGACATGAACACCTCGATTGGGGAAAGTTGGCGCAGCCCATTGGCAGGCGCCTGTCAGCCGGCCATTATGGCCCTGCGGGTCGGTCGGCTGGCCATGGTGCTGACCCTTGGCCTGGCTCTGGCGGCCTGCAGCACGCTGCGACTGGGTTACAGCCAGGGCCCCAACCTCACCTACTGGTGGCTCGACAGCCACGTGGATTTCGACAACGGCCAGTCGGCCCGCGTGCGCGAAGACATCGACGGGCTGTTCGCCTGGCACCACAGCAGCGAGCTGCCCGCCTATGCCGATCTGCTGCGCCGCTGGCAACGCATGGCCCCGCAGGACCTCACGGCGAGCCAGGCCTGCGGCGAGTTCGGCACCGTGCGCGCTCGCTTCAACGCCGTGCTGGAGCGCAGCGTCGAACCCCTGGCCCGGCTGGCGCTGCAGCTCAGCCCCGCCCAGCTCGACCATCTGGAGCGCCACCACCGCAAGAGCAACCAGACCTTCGAGAAACACTTTCTGCAGGGCAGCCCCGAGCAGCGGCTGGATCGCCGCCTGGAGCGTGCCATCGAACGCTATGAGCGGCTGTATGGCCCCTTGACCCCCGCCCAGCAAGTGCTGGTGCGCGAGCAGCTGCAACGCTCCCCCTGGGACCCGCTGCGCACCCAGGCCGAGCGCGAGCGCCGGCAGGCCGACCAGCTGCAGACCGTGCGCCGGGCCCAGGCTACCCCGTCGGCCGCGGCCCAGGCGGTGCGCGACCTCATGGTCCGCATCACCACCTCGCCCACGCCGGGCTACAACGCCTACAACCAGCAGATGGTGCAGAGCGGCTGCGCCCAGTTCGCGAACCTGCACAACAGCACCACGCCCGCGCAGCGCGCCCACGCGGTGCAGACGCTGCAGGCCTACCAGGACGACCTGCGCGCACTGGCTGGAGCGCTCTGAGGCCCGCCGGCCGACCTGGCACCAGAACAGGAACCGCGGCGCCACCTGCTGAGCACTTGTGGTGCGCCCAGCCGGCTTCTGGCCGTCCGGCGCACAAGTCTGGCGCACCAAACTTGCATACAAGACTGGTATGGCCATGGCACGGAATTCGCATGGAAGCAACCCACAAAGGTTTTTTCCATGGTCAGCTCCACCGACATCGCCCAACGCATCATCGAAGCCATCCTGGCGCAGCGCCTCGCTCCCGGCACCCGCCTGGGCGAGCAGAGCCTCTCGATGCTGTTCGACTGCAGCCGCACCCTGGTGCGCGAGGCGCTGGTGCGCCTGGCCACGCGCGGCATCGTCACCGTCAGCTCGCGCCGCGGCTGGTACGTGGTGCAGCCGTCGCACGACGAAGCACGTGAGGCTTTCGAGGCGCGTCGCGTCATCGAGACAGGCCTGATCCGCCGCACCGGCCCGGTGGACAAGGCCGCGGTCAAACGCCTGAAGCAACACCTCAAGCGCGAGCAGGACGCGCTCAAGGGCGACGACGTGGGCCAGCGCAGCTACCTGCTGGGCGACTTCCATGTCTGTCTGGCCGAATGCCTGGGCAACCAGCTGCTGGCCGACACGCTGCGCGACTACACCGCGCGCACCACGCTGATCGCCATGCTCTACCAGAGCACGCACGACGCGGTGCAGTCCTGCCAGGACCACGTGGCCATCGTCGAAGCGCTGGCGCGCGGCGACACCGCCGAGGCCGAGCGCCTGATGGAAGAACACATCGGCCAGGTGCAGGCCGCCTTGCGCCTGGCACCGACCAACGACCCGCTGGCTAACCTGCGTGAAGCGCTGGCTCCGCTCTCCCCGGCACCGCGCGCTCCCAAAGGGCGCGCGGCCGCCAAAGACCCCTCCCACCCCGCCCCTGAAACCTACCTAGGAAGCCTGTTATGAAGACCACCAAACGCCTGTTTCTTGCCACCGCCGTCGCGTTCGGCGCACTCGCCAGTCTGGGCACCGCGCAGGCCCAGACTGCGCTCGACGACGTGATGAAGGCCAAGACGATCAAGATCGCCATCCCGACCGACTTCCCGCCCTACGGCTTCGTCGGCACCGACCTCGCTCCCCAGGGCCTGGACGTCGACACCGCCAGGCTGATCGCCAGCAAGCTGGGGGTGAAGGTGGAACTGGTGCCGGTGACCAGCGCCAACCGCATCCCCTACCTGCAGACCCGGAAGGCCGACCTCGTCATTTCGACCCTGGGCAAGAACGCCGAGCGTCTGGCGGTGATCGACTTCACCGTCGCCTACTCGCCCTTCTTCCAGGCCGTGTTCGCACCCAAGTCGCTCGCAGTCAGCAGCTTTGCCGACCTCGCCGGCAAAACCATCGGCGTGACCCGCGGCGCCATCGAAGACCAGGAACTCACCAAGCTCGCGCCCGCCACCGCCGACGTGAAGCGTTTCGAAGACAACAACGCCACCGTCTCCGCCTTCGTCTCGGGCCAGACCCAGCTCATCGCCACCGGCGCTTCGGTGGCCGGCAACATGATGGCGCGCAACCCGCAGCTGGGCGCCGAGTACAAGCTGCTGCTCAAGGACAGCCCCAACTTCATCGGCGTGGCAAAGGGTGAAGATGCGCTGCGCCTGAAGGTGAACGAGATCATCATCGCGGCCAAGAAGTCGGGCGAGATCGATGCCCTGGCCAAGAAGTGGCTCGGCCGCCCAGCCGGCACGCTCCCCGAATAAGGTCGCAGCTGTTGCAGCGAGAGCGCCATGCGCATCGAATTTGACTTCATCGCCGTGCTGCTGCAGTGGCCGCTGCTCGCCAAGGGCGTGCTCTGGACGTTGGGCCTGACCGCCATCTCGGCCGTGATCGGCCTGCTGGTGGGCACGCTCTGCGCCTGGGCGCGCAGCAGCGGCCCGCTGTGGCTGCGCTGGGTGGTGGGCTGCTATGTGGAACTGATCCGCAACACGCCCTTCATCGTGCAGCTGTTCTTCGTCTTCTTCGGCCTGCCCGCCGCGGGTGTGAAGCTCACGCCAGAGACCGCGTCGGTGATCGCGATGGTGGTCAACCTCGGCGCTTACGCGGCCGAGATCATCCGCGCTGGCATCGAGGCCACGCCCAAGGGTCAGTTCGAAGCCGCGGCCAGCCTGGCGCTCTCCAGACTGCAGACTTTCCGCTACGTGGTGTTGCCGCCGGCGCTGCAGAAGGTGTGGCCCGCGCTCACCAGCCAGATCATCATCGTGATGCTGGGCTCGGCGGTCTGCGGCCAGATCTCCACCGAAGAACTCAGCTACGCGGCGAACCTGATCCAGAGCCGCAACTTCCGCGCCTTCGAAGCCTTCATCATCGCCACCGGCATCTACCTGCTGCTGTCGGTGGGCGTGCGCGCGCTGCTCAACTGGGCCGGCCCGCGCTACCTGTTCGGAGGCAGGCGATGAACGCCCCCCTGCGTCGCTTCGCGCCTTCCCCCCGGTGGGGGGACGAGACCAGCGGCCGGGCCAAGCCCGTTCCGCGGTCTCCCTGGGCCTTGCACCCACTCACGCTCGCCCTCCCCGCTGAAAAACCGATGCAGGAGCCTCGACATGGTTGATTTTTCTTTGTGGGACATCTTCCGCAACCTGCTGCTGGCCGCGCGCTGGACGGTGGGCCTCTCGCTGATCGCCTTCATCGGCGGTGGCCTGGTCGGTCTGGCCCTGCTGGTGGCGCGCACCGCGCGCTGGCCCGGTGCCGAGCGCTTCGTGGCCGGCTACGTGCAGCTGTTCCAGGGCACGCCGCTGCTGATGCAGCTGTTCCTGGCCTATTTCGGCCTGGCGCTGTTCGGCGTCGACACCTCGGCCTGGGTGGCCGCGGCTGTGGCGCTCACGCTCTACACCAGCGCCTTTCTGGTCGAGATCTGGCGCGGCTGCGTGGCCGCCGTGCCCAAGGGCCAGTGGGAAGCGGCGCAGAGCCTGGCGCTGAGTTTTGGCGAACAACTGCGCTACGTGATCCTGCCGCAGGCCACGCGCATCGCCATCGCGCCCACCGTCGGCTTCCTGGTGCAGGTCGTCAAGGGCACGGCGCTGGCCTCGGTGATCGGCTTCGTTGAACTCACCAAGGCCGGCACCATGATCACCAACGCCACCTTCCAGCCCTTCCTGGTCTACAGCTGTGTGGCCCTTCTGTACTTTGCGCTGTGCTTCCCCGTGAGCCTGACTGCGCGCCATCTAGAGAGGAAGATGAATGTCAACCGTTGAAGCCATCGCGGAATCAGCCGCCGTGAAAACCGCCGCCAGCCCCATCGTCGACATCCACCAGCTGCGCAAGTCCTACGGCAGCAACGAGGTGCTCAAGGGCATCGACCTGCAGGTCAAGCCCGGCGAGGTGATCGCCATCATCGGCAAGAGCGGTTCGGGCAAGAGCACGCTGCTGCGTTGCATCAACGGGCTGGAGGTGTTCCAGTCCGGCAGCCTGAGCGTGGACGGCCAGCCGCTGCTGCACGGCAACGCCGCCGCCATGCGCGAGCTGCGCCAGCACGTGGGCATGATCTTCCAGAACTTCAACCTGTTCCCGCACCTGAGCGTGGGCCGCAATGTGATGCTGGCGCCCGGGCTGGTGAAGAAGACCGACAGCGCTGCAGGCGAAGCCAAGGCGCGCCAGCTGCTGGACCGCGTGGGCCTGGGCGAGAAGTTTGACGCTTTCCCCGACCAGCTCTCCGGCGGCCAGCAGCAGCGCGTGGCGATCGCGCGGGCGCTGGCCATGGAGCCCAGTGTGCTGCTCTGCGACGAGATCACCTCGGCGCTCGACCCCGAGCTAGTCGGCGAGGTGCTGCGCGTGGTGGAGGCGCTGGCCGACGAGGGCATGACCCTGCTGATGGTCACGCACGAGATGGGCTTCGCGCGCAAGGTGAGCGACCGCGTGATCTTCATGCACCAGGGGCGCGTGCACGAGATGGGTCCACCGGCCAAGCTCTTTGGGTCACCAGAAACGTCCGAATTGCAGCAGTTCCTGTCGTCGATCCACTAGACACCGGCCGCAGCGCAGGGCCGCCCCAAGCAAGGCCAGCCCCCACGGGGGGCAACGACCCGTGTAGCGGCGGAGTGTGGGGGTCAGCTACCCCAGCGCATCCAGCCCCACACCACCGCCAGTGTGGCCAGCGTCACCGGAATCCCGGTGAGCGCGTGCTGTTTCCAGTCGATGGTGATGCCCTGCTTGGCGGCCAGGTCGGCCACGATCAGGTTGGCGATCGAGCCCACCAGCAGCAGGTTGCCCGCGAAGGTGCTCACCAGCGCGAGCATCATGCCCGCCTCGCTGGCGTTGGCACCCAGGTGCGGCAGCAGCAGCATCACGGCCGGCACGTTGGACACCAGGTTGGACAAGGCCACGCCCAGCACCAGCAAGGCGCCGGGTTCGGTGAGGTGCACGCCCTGCGTCGCCAGCCAGGCCACGGCCTCGGCCGCGAGGCCCGTGGTCTCGAAGGCGTGGTTCACCACGAACAGGCCGATGAACAGCAGCAACAACTGCCAGTCCACAAAGCCCATCACATGCGCCGAATGCAGCCGTCGGCTCAGCAGCAGCACGCCCGCCCCCACCAGCGCGGCCACATCGCGTGGCCAGTCGGTGAAGAGAAAGATGCCCATCAGCGCCGTGGCCACGGCCAGCCCTTTCGCGGTCTGCCAGCGGTCAAACGGGGGGGCGTCATCCTGCGGCACGTCCACGCCGAGCGGGCGGGTCAGTTCGGCCGCGCCTGCCCTGGCGCCTGGGCCAAAAGCGAGCCACAACCACAACAGCCCCAGGCTGATGCCCACTGGCGCCAGCGCCTGGCGCAGGTAGTCACCAAAGTGCAGTTTCAACACCGAGCCGATCAGCATGTTCTGCGGGTTTCCGATGAGCGTGGCGGCCGATCCGATGTTGGCCGCGCAGGCCAGGCCGATCAGGAACGGCAGCGGATTCAGCCCACGCTGCAGGCACAGGCGCGCCACCACCGGCGTCATGGCCAGGCAAACCACGTCGTTGGAAAAGACGGCCGACAAACCACCGGCGACGCCGATCAGCGCCGCCAGCAGGCCCGCACGCGACAGCGGCAGCGCGCCCACGCGGCGTGTCACCTCGGTGTAGAAACCACCCAGCCGCATCTGCGCCGACACCACCATGAAGGCGAACAGCAGCACGATGGTGGGCAGGTCCACCGCGCGCGCGGCGTCTTCCACCGGCAGACCGGTGAGCGCGATCACCGCGATGGCACCCAGCAGGGCCACGCCCGAGCGGTCCAGCTTCAGGCGCGGCAAGCCGCCGAGGAACATGCCCAGGTAGACCGTGGCGAAGACGGCAACGATGCCCCAGTCCGTGGCGTTGTGGTTCATGAAAACGGGAGGAGATTCGGTGAAGCGCGCATCCGCGCACGGCCGACCATGGTCAGACGCTCAGGGCGCCGCGGGCAGCAGCCGCAGCGCGCCGTACCAGGCCTGCGCCTGGCTGCGGGTGTTGTCGGTGTCGGTCATCAGCGCCACCGACAGCAGCGGCCCGGGCTCCTCGCCAAACACATGGACAAAATCGGCCCGCACATCGCGCTCGTGATCGCGCCATTGCCCCAGATGCTGTGTGCCGGAATCCAGCACCAGCTTGCGCACACGATCGGTTCGGGAGTTGTTCAGCACCGTGCCCGGGACATGGGCGTCGCTCCAGACGTAGACGAGCGTGGCGTAAGGCAGGTCCTCGCCGGTCAGCAGACGGCTCATCTCCGACAAGCGGTGCACGCGCGGTGAAAGGCGGCTGCGGTCGCCATCGAAGCTGAGCAGCACCCGAACCACGGCGTCGTCGCGCCGCCCCTGCGCCACATCCTCGGTCGGCGGCAAGGCATCGGCCGTCCAGGCGAACGAGAGGCGCCCCACCGAGGGAAGGGCCGGTTCCATGCGCTGGCGCAGGATGCTCACGGAGCTGCTCGCCTGCACACGCAGCGCCTCCCGGCCCGCGTGCTGCACCGGCTCAAACGGCGTGAACGTTTTGCCCGGCACGGGGAACACCGTCCAACCGGTCTGCGTCGAAGGGGTTTTCAGCAAGCGCCGGGCCGCCCGCTGCAGGTCGGCGCTGTCCACCGGCAGCGCCGACAGCTCGGGCGGATCGGATGCCTCCATCTGTGAGGCGGGCACCGGCCCCTTCGAGGCACAGCCCGACAGCAACCCTGCCAGCGTCAGACACACCGCTGCGGCGCAGGTGGCAGAGCGGGCACCAACAGACGGGAAAAATGACAGTGCCTGCGACATCGTGAGAGCGGGGAGGAGTGAAGCTGCCGCATGGTAGCAGCGCGCCAAGGCGGACACCGCCCCCCGGCAGCGCACAGGCCAGGCGATGCACACACTTGACAACCTGGACGCATCGGGCACCCAATAGCGAACAGGCCCGCTGAAAGCACGCCTTCATTTCCAGCTCCGCCCATGAAACACCCTCGCACCTTCAAACTGTTCCTGGCAGGCCTGCTGGCCCTGGTGCTGGCCGGGTGTCTGCCCATTCCGGTGATCGACATCGATCCGACCACGCCGGAAGCGGGCGAAAGCTTCACGGTGGACGGCTCGGGCACGGTGGTGTCCAACGTGCCCGAGGGAACGGTCGTGGCGTCCTACGCCTGGGACTTCGGCGATGGCGAAAAGGGCCAGGGCGCGCAGGTGGATCACGTCTACGACGAGCCGGGCGAATACACCATCACCCTGACCGTGACCGACAGCGCCGGCCGTGTGGCCGAAGCGGAGCAACCGGTGACGGTGAAGCCGGCGAGCGCGACAGTCACCACCACCGACACAACAGCCACCACCGGGACGGCTGCCACGACAACCACGACCCCATAGCGGCAGAGTTGTCCGGCCATCCCAAAAAAGAAACCCGCTTCGGCGGGTTTCTTTTTGTCTTCGAGCGTGCCCCGCTCAGCCCTGCAAGGACTTCCACATTTCCATGTCGCGCTCGGCGGTCCAGATGCGCGGGTTCTTGATGCCACTGGCTTCGTCGTAGGCGCGGCTCACGTCAAACGGCAGACAGTGTTCGTAGATGAACACCTGACCGAACACCGGGTCCATGCTCTTGCGGGTGTGGGCCATGGCGGCCTTCAGGTCCATGCCGGCGGCTGCTGCTTCCTTGCCGGCCTGGAACAGGGTGGTGACCCAGCGCTTCGTGTAATCCAGCGCCTTGTTCACATCGGCGTTGCCCTTCATGGCTTCGCCGCGGCCGGGCACGATGTACTCGGCCTGGAGCGCGCGCAGGGCTTCCAGCGTGGCGGGCCACTCTTCGAGCTGGGCGTCGCCGGTGTAGACGCCGGCCTCGTATTCGACCAGGTCACCGCTGAAAAGCACCTTTTCTTCTTCCACCCAGGCGATGGTGTCGCCGCGGGTGTGGCCATAACCGGGGCTCCAGATCTGCACCACGACACCGCCGAGGTTGATCGACAGCTTGCCCGGCTTCTCGCCCTTGGTGGGGTCACCGCCGCCGATCACCATGCTCGGCCAGGTCAGGCCGGGCACCGAATCGGCACCGCGGAACAGGCGAGGGAAGCGCTCCATCTCGCTCTGCATGTCCTGCGCGCCACGCTCGCGGATCAGCTCCAGCGTGCCCTGGCTGGCGATGATCTCGGTCGCGCCTTCGGCGAAGTAAGCGCTGGCGCCCAGCACGCGCACCGCGTGGTAGTGGGTGAGCAGCACGTACTTGATCGGCTTGTCGGACACGGTGCGGATCTGCTTGATCAGGTCGCGCGCCATGGCCGGCGTGGCGGTGGCGTCGCTGACCATGATGAAGTCGTCGCCGATGATGACGCCCGAGTTCGGGTCGCCCTCGGCGGTGTAGGCCCAGCAATGGGGGCTGAGCTGTTCAAAGGTGATCTTTTTGTCTTCCAGGTCGGCCTGGGAGGCGAAGGCTTTGCTCATGGGGAGTCTCCTGTGTGGGGGTCGGCTGCGCAGATCGGCAAACAGCCAAATTTTAACTAATCGAAATCAATTACGAATAAGTAAACCAATATCCCTGTGAAATGCTGGGACTCATCCGTCCAAACCCTTCTCAAGTACAGCCACCACCTCGTCGGCAAAGGCGGCGTAACTCATGGGCCCGCCCGGGCGCAGCCAGGTGAAAGTCCAGTTGATCATGCCGAACAGCATCATGGTCAGCGCGGTCTGGTTTGCGGGTGTCACGCGCTCGGGGTAAGCACGCTTGAGAAAGCGGGTGAAGGCGGCCACGACATCGCGCTGGCGGTTGAGGATGAGTTCGCGCTGGGTATCGCCGAGGAACTTGGTGTCGGACAGCAGCGCCACATGGCGCGTGGCCGAGCTTTCGTACTCCGAGAGAAAGGCGCGCACCAGCTCGTTCAGAGCATCGCGCTCGGTCAGGTTCTTGCGCTGGGCGCGGGCTTCCGATTCGCCGATCAGCGCCAGCAGCCGCTGGGTGTAGCGGTCGAGCAGGTCGAACAGAATCGCTTCCTTGCTCTCGTAGTAGTGGTAGAGCCGCGCCTTGCTGGTGCCGCAGGCGGTGGCGATGTGGTTCATGCTCGCAGCGGGAAAACTCTGCTGCGCGAAGCACTGCGCCGCCACGTCGAGGATTTCTTCGCGCTTGAGGTCGTGGGATGCTGATTTCGGTCTCGCCATTCGGATATTGTCCCACCCGTGCCCCAGGCTGGCATCACTGAGTACGATGCAACCATGGCTACCAGACCCATCACCGATCCCTTCGTGCTGCACGCCTGCGAGCTGCTGTCCTGCCTGGGCCCGTGCAAGGCCACGCGCATGTTCGGGGGTTATGGGCTGTCGGTCGATGGCATGAACGTGGGGCTCATTGCCTGGGACACCCTGTTCCTCAAGACCAACGCCGAGACCGAACCCCGGTGGCTGGCGGCGGGTGGGCGGCCGTTCCAGTACGAGGCGAAGGGCAAGACCATGCGCCTGCACTACCACACGCCTCCCGAAGAGGCGCTGGAATCGCCCGCGCTGATGGCACCATGGGCGCGGCTGGCGCTGGGCGCTGCGGTGGCGGCGCGCAAGCCGGTACCGCAGCGCAAAAAGTCCTCCGCACGCTAGCGGCCGGCTTGGGCAGGCACTGGCCTCGCCCGGCTCACCAGTGCCCGGCCTCGTACGGGCCCAGCACCCGTCCCCGTCCGGCCGTCAGGAACTCGCTGTAGCCGAGCAGGCCCCGCAGCACGCGCGCCGTTGCCACACCGGCCTGACCCAGTGCCGCACCCAGCTCGCGGGTGGGCGACACCACCTCGCGGGCGAAGCGGCTGGGGGCCGCCGACGCCGCGGCGTCGGACCAGTCGAAATGCACCGGCCCGGTGTCGCCGGGGGTCGCGACCGGCTCCATGACCAAACGCGCACCGGCCGGCACGGCCAGCACGTCGCCGGGACCGAGGAACCGGTCGCCCTGCTCGTTCAGGGCGCCCTCGTAGGGGCCACCCAGGGTCACCCAGACCTGGCCGCAGAAGATGCGCAGCACGGCGGTTTTCTTCGGGCTCAGGCTCATGGCGTGGCCGGGGTGCAGGCGCCAGCTGCCGATGGCGGCACAGCGGGCGGAAAGAGAAGCAGCGGGGTGTGACATACGGTTCTCCAGTGGCATCAACACGGGTGCCATCTTCCCGCCGCGGCGTCCAGCCGTCCAATGAAATGGGGGTAAGCTATTGATTCGGTTCTCGCATCAATCCAAAAGGACCCGGCCATGTCGCTTCCTGCCAGCCATCCCCGCACCCGCCCGATCTCGGCCGGCCACTTGCGCGCCTTTGACGCCGTGGCGCGGCACCTGAACTTCCGCGCCGCCGCCGAGGAGCTTTCGCTCACGCAGAGTGCGGTCAGCCGGCAGATCCAGGCGCTGGAAGACGAGGTCGGCACCGCGCTTTTCCTGCGCCACACGCGTGCAGTGGAACTCACCAGCGCGGGCTCGCAACTGCTGCGCGCCGCGGGCATGGCGCTGGAGCGCATTGATGCGGCGGTGAGGCAGATCCGCCAGAGCGCCGGGCGCAAAAGCGTGGCCATCACCACCTGGGCCTCGTTCGCTTCGATGTGGCTGATCCCGCGGCTAGAGGCCTTCCAGCGCGAGCATCCGGACATCGACATCCGCATCGACGCGTCCGACGTGGCGGTGGACCTCAGCACCGCCGATGTGGACCTTGCGTTGCGCTACGCGGTGCCGCAGGCCATGCCGGCCGGTGCGATCCGCCTGTTTGGCGAGCAGCTCACGCCCGTGGCCAGCCCCTGGCTGCTGAAGGAACACCGCATCAAACGGCTGGAAGACCTGGCCCAGGTCACGCTGATCGAAGCCGGCGACGCGCACCGCACGCGCCATCTGGAATGGCTGACCTGGCAGCGCTGGCTGGACACCTTCGCCGGCGCCACAGCGCCCGCCGCGGCCGGCAAGGGCCAGCCGGGAGGGCTGTCCCGCGCGGTCAAGAGCAAGCTCACACCGCAACGCTGGCTGTACTTCAACTACGCGCACCAGATCGTGCAGGCCGCGCTCACCGGCCAGGGCGTGGCGCTGGCGCGGCTGCCGCTGGTGGCCGAGAGCCTGGCCAGCGGCGACCTGGTGGAGCCGCTGCCGCAGATGCGCATGGACTCGCCCCTGGTCTACTGGCTGGTGTTAGCGCCGCGCAGCGTGGTGCGCCCGGAGGTGAAGGCCTTCTGCGACTGGCTGCAGGCGCAGGCCGCAGAGACGCGCCAGGCGATCGGCGACGTGCCGGACCCCGATACCGTGGACCACATAGATTGACCCCCCTGCGCCGCTGCGCGGCTTCCCCCCAGGGGGACCACGCCCTTGGACCGGCGGAGCCGGATCTTCGGCGTGTGCTGAACAAAGGCACCCCCGCCTCCCGCATCTTTGGTCCCTGAAGCGGAACATCCATCAGGCACACTGCGCGGCTCTTCATTCATACCCATGAGCACCCAAGCCCTCCACGCCGCCGGCAACCTGCGCAGCATCGTCAACATGCTGCTGGCGGTGATGTTTTTTGCGCTCATGGACGCGGTGCTCAAGACGCTGTCGGGCCACTACCCGCCGCTGCAGATCGCCTGCCTGCGCGGGGCGACCGCCCTGCCGCTGGTGCTGGCCTGGATCCAGTGGCGCCGCGGCTGGCACACGCTGCGCCAGCTGCGCTGGTCACTGCACATCCTGCGCGGCTGCCTCGGCATCACCATGCTGGCACTGTTCACGCGCGGCGTGAGCGAGTTGCCGCTGTCGGCCACCTACACGCTGTTCTTCATCGCGCCGATGCTGATCACCGCGCTGTCGGTGCCGGTGCTGAAGGAGCGCGTGCCCAAGGCGCACTGGTGGGCGATTGCCGCCGGCTTCGGCGGCGTGCTGGTCGCCTTGCGGCCCAGCGGTGAAGAGCTGCAGGCCGGCTTTGTGACCGTGGGCGGCCTGGCCGTGCTCGCCGCCGCATTGTGTTACGCCGTCGCGGCGGTGGCGGGCCGGCTGGTCAGCCGCACCGACAGCAGCGAAAGCATGATCCTCACCATGATGGTGTTCATGACGGTGGGCGGTGGCCTGCTCGCCGCGCCGCACTGGGTGCCGGTGTCGCTCGAACACGCCGGCCTGCTGCTTGCGCTGGCGGTCACCGGCTTCCTGGGCCAGCTGACCATCAACGAGGCCTTCCGCCACGGCCAGGCTTCGGCCGTGGCACCGTTCGAATACACCGCGCTGGCCTGGGGCGTGGGGCTGGACTGGCTGGTGTGGCAGACGCTGCCGGCCTCGCACACCTGGCTGGGCGCGGCCATCATCGTGGGCAGCGGCCTGTATCTGGTTCGGCGCGAAAAGCGCATCAGCGAAGTGCATGCCAACGCCGAGCACCCCTGATAACGGAAGGCCAGCGCGACTTCTCCGGAGCACGTGCCCGCATCCAGGGCACCCGTGGAGCGGGCTTTGCCCGGCCACAAGGTGCGTCCCCCTCGAAGCGCCGAAAGCGCGCCACTGAGGGGGAAGCGGCGTCAGCCGCGCAGGGGGTGAACCACACCCGTATCGGACAAGATGGCGTCCAGCGGCACATCGTGGATCTCGGGCTTCAGGTCGGGCACGTAGGCGAAGTCGTAACCCAGACCGACGGTGAAAGGTTTGGGCTGCAGGCTGGCGAGCGTGCGGTCGTAGAAACCACCGCCGTAGCCCAGCCGGTAACCGCCCGGTCCGTAGCCCACACAGGGCACGAAGATCAGCGTGGGCACCACGATCTCGGTGTCTTTCGGCTTCGGAATGCCGTAGGCGTCTTCTTCCATCGGGCACCCCGGGTACCAGGTGTAGAAGGTGAGCGTCTTGTCCACCTTGTTCACCACCGGCAGGCCGATGCGGCGGTGTTTCTGGGCGCCCTGCGCATCTTCCTCCAGACCCGCTTCCTGCCAGCGGAACAGCGCGGGCAGCGGATCGAACTCACCCTTGATCGGCCAGTAGGCGCCGATGATGGCGTCGGGCCGCTCGATCAGCCAGACGCGCATGACCCGCTGCAGCAGGTCGTTGCGCCAAGCGCGATCGGCCAGATTCTGCCGTTTGTCGATCAGGCGTTTTCGCCACGCGGCTTTGCTGCCCTCCACAGGCTGGACAAGGTTTTCAGAGGCACTCGGAAGTTCTTTGTTGTCCATAATCGACGCATGAAACTGGGAAGCATGAAACAGGGTCTTGTGATCATTATGGCCGCGCTGCTGCTGCAGGGTGCAGCTTGGGCACAAGGCGGCGCCGATGCGAGCCTGCTGGCCATGCGCGACGCCTTCCGGCGCAACAACACCACCGCACTCGACGCGCTGCTGCCGGAGGTCCGTGACCATGCGCTCGAACCGCTGGCCCGCTACTGGACCATCAAGTCCCGCCTGGAGACCAGCGCCCCGCAAGACATCCGCAACGCCCTGGCGCAGATGGCCGGCACCTACTGGGAAGACCGCCTGCGCAACGACTGGCTGCTGCATCTTGGCAAAACCCGCGACTGGGCGAACTTCGAGGCCGAGCTGCCGCACTACCGCATGAACGACGACCCGCAGGTCCAGTGTTATGCGCTCATGCTCGATGCCGCGGCCCGGCGCCGGCCCGCCGACGAAGCCGCACGCCAGACCGCGTTGCGCTGGCATGCCCAGCCCGACGCCGACGACGGTTGCGCCATTGCCGCCCAGGCCTTTCTGAACAGCGGTCACCTCGCACCCGAAGTGGCCTGGCAGCGTGCCCGCCTGGCCCTCGACGCCAACAAGCCGCGCGCAGCGATCCAGGCGGTCGCCCTGCTCGATCCGGAGTGGGTGCCCATTCTGGAGTCCATCATCCGGGACCCGGCCGCCTACCTCGACGACAAATTCACCGCCATCCGGCCGCGCACCAAGGAACTGGTGACCCTCGCCGCGATCCGGCTGGCCGCCAACGATCCCGCCGCGGCCGCAGAGGCTATGCACCTCAAACGCTGGGTGGCCCAGCTCAACCAGGAGGAGCGCAGCTGGGCCTGGGGCGTGATCGGTCGGCGGGCGGCCCGGAAGCTGCAGCCTGAAGCACTGGCGCATTTTGTCAACGGGCAAGACCAGTACATGCACGACGAGCACCTGGCCTGGAAGGCGCGCGCGGGCCTGCGGGCGGGCGCCTGGGGTCATGTGCGCGACGCCATCGCGGCCATGAGCGAGCCCCGGCGCCAGCAACCAACCTGGGTGTACTGGCGGGCCCGGGCGATCCTCGCGCTGCGCGAGCCCGACGCCATCGCCGCCACGGCGCAGGCGCGCGAACTGCTGGGCAGCATCGCCTCGACGCGCGGCTTTCACGAACAGCTGGCGCTCGAAGCGCTGGGGCGTCCCGTGGTGGTGCCCCCACCCCCGGCGCCCGTGACCGAAACGGAGATGGCCGCCGCGGTGCAAAACCCCGGCCTGCAGCGCGCGCTCACCGCCATGCGCCTGGGCCTGCGCAGCGAAGGCGTGCGCGAGTGGAACTACAGCGTGGGCCTGCACACGCCGGGCGGCATGGGTGAACGCGAGTTGCTGGCCGCGGCCCGCCTCGCCTGCCAGAACGGCGTCTGGGACCGCTGCATCAACACCAGCTTGCGCACCGCCCTGGCCGAAGACCATGCCCAACGTTTTCCCATGCCGTTCCAGCGCGAGGTGGTGCAGCGGGCCAACAGCATAGGACTGGACCCGGCCTACGTCTACGGCCTGATCCGGCAGGAGAGCCGCTTCGTGACCGATGCGCGTTCCGGAGTCGGTGCCTCGGGCCTGATGCAGGTGATGCCCGCCACGGCGCGCTGGACCGCGCGCAAGATCGGCCTGACCGACTTCCGCCCGCACCACATCACCGACCGCGACACCAACATCGCCATCGGAACGGCCTACCTCAAGTTTGCGCTCGATGACTTTGAAGGCTCGCTGCCCCTGGCCGCCGCCGCCTACAACGCCGGGCCCGGTCGCTCGCGCACCTGGCGCGAAGGCCCGGTGCTCGACGGCGATATCTGGACCGAAAACATCCCGTTCGACGAGACGCGCGACTACGTGCAGAAGGTGCTCGCCAACACCACGACCTACGCCGCGATCCTCACCGCTCAACCCCAATCGCTGCGCTCGCGCCTGGGGACCGTCGGTCCGCGCGCCACCGCCGCCCCTGTCAACACCGACCTGCCCTGACCCGACCGAGATCCCCCTTTTGAAAAACGCCCTCATCCTTGGAGGCACCGGCTTTGTCGGTCGCCACGTCTGCGAAAAACTGCAACGCGAGGGCTGGCACGTCACCGTGCCCACGCGGCGCGCGATCAACGCCAGCGCCGTCCAGCACCTGCCGGGCCTGACCGTGATCGAAGCGGATGTGCACGACGAGGCCGCGCTCACGCGGCTGCTGCCCGGCCACGACGTGGTGGTCAACCTCGTGGCCATCCTGCACGGCAGCGAAGCCGCCTTTGAACGCACCCACGTCGAGCTGCCCGCCAAGCTGGCCCGGACCTGCGTGGCCAGCGGCGTGCGCCGCGTGGTGCATGTGAGCGCCCTGGGCGTGAGCGCGGATAGCCCTTCGCGGTACCAGCGCAGCAAAGCCCGCGGCGAAACCTTGCTGCGCGCCGCCGAGCTCGACCTGAGCGTCCTGCGCCCGAGCGTGATCTTCGGTGCGGGCGACCGCTTCCTCAACCTGTTTGCGCAGTTGCAGGCGGTGTTTCCCGTGATGCCGCTGGCGGGCGCCCAGGCGCGCTTCCAGCCCGTGTGGGTGGAAGACGTGGCCAGCGCTGTGGTGGCCTGCGCAAAGGACAGCGGCCTGCCCCGCAGCAGCGTGGGGCAGACCTATGAATGCGCCGGGCCCGCCGTGCTCACGCTGGCCGATCTGGTTCGCCTGGCGGGACGTTTCGGCAGCCGCCAGCGCCCCATCCTGCCGCTGCCCATGGCGATCGGACGGTTGCAGGCGCTGATGATGGAACTGGCCCCGGGCGAACCGCTGATGAGCCGCGACAACCTGGACGCCATGTCGGTCGACAACGTGGCCAGCGGCCAGTTCCCCGGCCTGGTGGACTTGGGCATCCGGCCCGCCGCCGTGGCGGCGGTGGCGCCCACCTACCTGGGCGGTCACAACAGCCGCAGCCGGCTGCTGGCCCTGCGCCGCCGCTGAGCGGCCACAACACAAAAAAACCGCAAGGGTCTTGCAACCCTTGCGGTCGATCGACTGGCCTCTCAGACCAGGATCAGAACTTGGAGCACTGTCAGAACTCGCCCTTGGAGGCGCGCTGCATCATTTCCCAGATGGTGTCGCGCACGGCCTGGGCTTCTTCCTTCAGCGGCGAGGGCAGCTTGCGGCCCATCTTGACCATCATGTCCATGTTCAGGGTGTAAAGCCAGAGGCTGCCGTCGTCGTGTTCAACCACGCTGACGCGGCAAGGCAGGTAGGCCGACATGTGCGGACTGAAGTCCACCATCTTGCGGGCCGTGGCCGGGCTGCAGTACGAATACACCGTCAGCAGCTTCTCCTTCTTGCCGGAACGGGCTTCCAGCTCCTTGGACAACGGCAGAACGCCCACATCGCGCATGTTGCGTTCCACGGCCACGATCTTCAGGATTTCCTCGACGTCTTTTGCACTCACCCCGGCCTTGACCTTCGCTTCCCAGGTCGTGGCCACGGCAATGTCGCCCTCGCCTTCCACCCAGCGGTCCCACATGCGCGAAGCCTCGGAGCCGGCACCTTTTTCAAGCTTTCCCAGGGTGGAGATGGTGCCGCAGCCGGTGGTGGCGAGCAGGGTGGTGCCCAGGGCCAGGGCGATGGAAAAACGCTTCCAGACTTGCATGTGAAGATCCTCTTGTGTTGAACGGTTCGTTGCAGGGCGTTTGAGATTTGTCAAAACACCACGGAACGAAAGTTAGCCGATCGACTGTGTGCTGTCATCGGTGACTACCCTAGGGGGTAGGGTATTAACACAGACAACCATGGCATCAGGGATGACCAGCGGTCCCGGTGTGTATTTTTTTGGCAAACTCTCACCAACGCCACATCCCGAGGAAACACCATGGCAACCGCCAAATCGAAGCCTGCAACCAGCAGCACCCCCGCGCCCTCGTCCGCCTCGGTCTACCGGTCAGAGCACCAGCGTGACGTGATCAACCGCCTCAAACGCATCGAGGGCCAGGTGCGCGGCCTGATCGACATGGTGGAGAAGGGCCGCCCCTGTGAAGACGTGGCACAGCAGATGTCCGCTGCGCGCAAGGCCATGGACAAGGCCTTCTACCGCATGATGGCCTGCTCGGTCATGGAGGCGGTTTCCGTCTCCGAATCCGAGGACGTCACCATGCGCGAGGTCGAGCGCTCGACCCGCATCCTGGAAAAATACGCTTGAGTTGACCCACCCCCGCCGCGCAGGCTCCCCGAATCAATCCGGCGACCCTTTGGCATCAATCGGCTGCTGCCGGCCACTTACCATGAGGCCTCACTCACGGAGATCTTCATGGCACTGCAGCTGTACATCGGCAACAAGAACTACTCGTCCTGGTCCATGCGCCCCTGGGTGCTGATGACGCAGGCCGGCATCCCGTTCGAAGAGATCATGGTCCGGTTCGACTCGTTCGAGTCCGACTCGTCCTTCAAAAAAGCCCTGCGCGGCCTCAACCCCGTGGGCAAGGTGCCCGTGCTGGTGGACGAGGGCTTCGCGGTCTGGGACACGCTGGCGATCGCCGAATACTTGGCCGAGCGCTTCCCCGACAAACGACTCTGGCCCGTGGACGCCCGGCACCGTGCCCGCGCGCGCAGCGTCTGCGCCGAGATGCACAGCGGCTTTGGCGCGCTGCGCAGCCACTGCCCCATGAACATCGAGGCCGCTCTGCCCGACACCGGCCGCCTGATCTGGCGCGACCAGACGGCGGTGCGTGCCGACATGGCACGGCTGTGCGGCCTGTGGGGCGAGCTGCTGGCGGCCCAGCCCGAAAAAATGCCCGATGGCAGCGCGCCCCTGCTGTTCGGCCATTTCAGCATCGCCGACGCCTACTTCGCCCCGGTGTGCATGCGCATCAGGACCTATGGCCTGCCGCTGCCCGCCGACCTGCAGGCCTACGTGGAACGTGTGGCCGCCCTGCCCGGGGTGAGGGCCTGGATCGACGGTGCGCTGGCGGAACACGATTTCCTCGATTTCGAAGAACCCTACCGCCTGGGGCGCTGAGCGCTTCCCCCTAAACTTCGCCCATGGACATTTACCTCGTGGGCGGTGCGGTGCGTGACGCCTTGATGGCGCGCGACGCTGACGCAGCCGCTTCGTCGCATGTGGACCGCGACTGGGTGGTCGTCGGCGCCACACCCGAAGCCATGGCCGCGCAGGGTTTCCTGCCCGTCGGGCGCGACTTCCCGGTGTTCCTGCACCCGCAGACGCGCGAGGAATACGCGCTCGCCCGCACCGAGCGCAAGACCGCGCCCGGCTACCACGGCTTTCACTTCCACACCGATCCGGGTGTCACGCTCGAAGACGATCTGGCCCGGCGCGACCTCACCATCAACGCCATGGCCGTCGCGGCCGCCGATGCCGAAGACCCCGCCAGCGCCCGGCTGATCGACCCGCATGGCGGCCAGCGCGATCTGCGCGAGCGGGTGCTGCGCCACGTCACCGGGGCCTTCGGCGAAGACCCGGTGCGCATCCTGCGGCTCGCGCGCTTCGCGGCCCGCTTCCCCGACTTTTCGGTGGCCCCCGAAACCCGGGCGCTGATGCGCCAGATGGTGGAACACGGCGAAGTGGACCACCTGGTGGCCGAGCGCGTCTGGCAGGAACTCTCACGCGGCCTCATGGAGCAACGGCCCAGCCGCATGTTCGAGGTGCTGCGTGATTGCGGCGCGCTGCAGCGCCTGTTGCCCGAAGTGGACCGGCTCTGGGGCGTGCCGCAGCGCGCCGACCACCACCCCGAGATCGACACCGGCGTGCACCTGATGATGGTGCTCGACATGAGCGCGTTGCTCGGTGCTTCGCTGCCGGTGCGCTTTGCCTGCCTGTGCCACGACCTCGGCAAGGGCACCACGCCCGCCGACGTGCTGCCGCGCCACATCGGCCATGAGGAGCGCAGCGCACGGCTGCTGCGCGGCCTGTGTGAGCGCTGGCGCGTGCCCGTGGAATGCCGCGAGCTTGCCGACGTGGTCGCCCGCGAACACGGCAACCTCCACCGCAGCGCCGGACTCGGTGCGGCGGCCCTGGTCCGCCTGCTCGAACGCTGCGATGCCTTCCGCAAACCGGCCCGTTTTCTGGACATCGTGCTGGCGTGCGAATGCGATGCGCGGGGCCGGCTTGGCCACGCCGGCGACGCCTACCTGCAGCGGGAACGCCTGCTCCCGGCGCTGCAGGCGGCCCGCTCGGTGGTCACGGCGGACATCGCCGCGCAGGCCCAGGCCAGGGGCTTGAAGGGCCCGGACGTGGGCGCCCTGATCCACCGCGCCCGCGTCACCGAAGTGGCGAAGGCCCTGGGCGAAGGCGCCCTGGACCGCACCCCCTGAAAAAGCCCAGGCTGTGTGTCAAGCCGGCCCGAAGTCCCGCACCCGACGGGTCGGGCAAATGCCCGCCATGTGACAAGCGGCACCGGGTCTGTTACGGTCAGTGGCTGATGAGCACATTACCAAGCCTGCTGGCGGGGCCATGCGCCCTGTTTCTTGATTTTGACGGCACGCTGGCCGAACTGGCACCCCGGCCCGACGAGGTGGTGGTTCCGCGCGAACTCGTGGCGCTGCTGGAACGGCTGCACGCCCAGCTGGACGGTGCGCTGGCGCTGGTCACCGGCCGCGCGCAGGCGGACATCGACCCGTTTCTCGCCCCCCTGCTGCTGCCGGCGGCGTTCGAACACGGCGCCGTGCGCCGGTCGCGCCTGGGCACCACGTCCACCGACCAACGACCCGATCTCGGCCCCGTGCTGGTCGCTGCGCAGGCGCTGGCGGCCCACCATCCGGGCCTGCTCGTGGAACACAAGAAGACCGCCGTCGCCCTGCACTTCCGGCTGGCGCCCGAGCTGGACGCCGAATGCACCGCGGTCATGACGGCCGCCATCCGCCACGACCCCGACCTGCAGCTGCTGCGCGGCAAGGCCGTGGTGGAGGTCAAGTCCGCCCACGTGGGAAAGGGCCTGGCCATCGCCGCCTTCATGGCCGAGCCCCCTTTCAAAGGACGCCAGCCGGTGTTTGCCGGTGATGACGTGACCGACGAGTCCGGCTTCGACGTGGTTCAGCGACTCGGCGGTGCGGGCATCAAGGTGGGCGAGGGCCCGAGCTGCGCCACCCACCGCATCGCCCACCCGCAGGCCCTGCATCAATGGCTGCGCAGCGCCACCCCACAAGCCCCCGACACCACACCGTAATGAACCCACCGACCACCACCGAACACCTCGCCCACACCGGCTTTGCCGCGCCCGCCGCCCCCTCCCTGTCGCTCGGCGTGGTGGGCAATTGCGCCTTCAGCGCCCTGATCGATCCGCACGGGCGCGTGGTCTGGAGCTGCCTGCCCCGCTTTGACGGCGATCCGGTGTTTCACGCGCTGCTCGGCGGCGAAGACGGTGCCGGCGCGTTCGCGATCGAAATCGAACACCTGGATAAAGCCCGGCAGTACTACGACCCCAACACCGCCGTGCTGCACACCGAGCTCTGGGACACCCAGGGTCAGGGCATTCTTATCACCGACTTTGCGCCCCGCTTCCCTTCGCGCGGCCGCTTTTTCCGCCCCACCATGCTGGTGCGCCGCGTGCGCCCGCTCCAGGGCGCGCCGCGCGTGCGCGTGTCGCTCACACCCCGCTTCAACTGGGGCGCCGAAACCCCCACCATCACCTCGGGCAGCAACCACATCCGCTACGTCGGTGAGCAGCAGACCCTGCGGCTGCACACCGATGCCTCGGTGTCCCATGTGCTGAGCCACCAGCCCTTCCTGCTCACACGCGAACTCAACTTCCTGCTGGGTCCCGACGAAACCCTGGAGGGCGGCGTGGGCGAGACGGCGCGGCATTTTGAGCAGGAGACCCTGACCTACTGGCGCGGCTGGAGCCAGCGCCTGGCGCTGCCGCTGGAGTGGCAGGAGGCGGTGATCCGCGCCGCCATCACGCTCAAGCTCTCGATGTTCGAGGACACCGGCGCCATCGTTGCGGCCATGACCACCAGCATCCCCGAAGCACCGGGCACGCAGCGCAACTGGGACTACCGCTACTGCTGGCTGCGCGATGCCTTCTTCGTCGTGCGCGCGCTCAACAGCCTGGCCGAAGTCGGCACCATGGAGGACTACCTGCGCTGGCTGTCCAACGCCGTGGTCGGCTCCAACGGCGGCCACGTGCAGCCGCTGTTCGGCATCGGTCTGGAGCGCGATCTGCCCGAGCGCATCTGCAAGAACCTGCCGGGCTACCGCGGCATGGGACCGGTGCGCGTGGGCAACCAGGCGCATGAACATTTCCAGCACGACGTCTACGGAAACATCGTGCTCGGTGCGGCCCAGGCCTTTCACGACCGGCGCCTGCTCAACCCGGCGGGGCTGGCCGAGTTCAAGCAGCTCGAAGCCGCGGGTGAAAAGGCCGTGCTCATCTTCGACCAGCCCGATGCCGGCATGTGGGAGCTGCGCACCCGCGCCCGCGTGCACACCTCGTCTGCCCTGATGTGCTGGGCCGCCTGCGACCGGCTGGCCAAGATCGCCCTCACCCTGCAGCAGGGCGAACGGGCCGCCTACTGGCAACAACACGCCCGCGCCATGCGCGAGCGCATCCTGCGCGAGTCCTGGAGCGAAGAGCGCCAGGCCTTCGCCGCGGCCTTTGGCGCCCACGACCTCGACGCCAGCGTGCTGCTGATGGCCGAGGTGGGCTTCATCGACCCGATGGACCCGCGCTTCATCGCCACCCTCGATGCACTGGAAAAAAACCTGTGCGACGGCCCCTACATGCGCCGCTACGACGCCGCCGACGATTTCGGCACGCCCGAGGTGGCCTTCAATATCTGCACCTTCTGGCGCATCGACGCCCTGGCACGCGTCGGCCGTGTCGACGAGGCCCGCGCCATCTTCGAAACCATGCTGCGCGCACGCAACCCGCTGGGCATGCTCTCCGAAGACACCCACGCCACCACCGGCGAGATGTGGGGCAACTACCCGCAGACCTATTCGATGGTGGGCATCATCAACGCGGCCGTTCGCCTCTCGGCGGCCTGGGACACGGTGATCTAGATGGGCCGTCTCGTCGTCGTTTCCAACCGCATCGCCGATCCGCGCAAGACCGCTTCGGGCGGGCTGGCCGTGGCGCTGGGCCAGGCGCTGCAGGCCTCGGGCGGGCTCTGGTTCGGCTGGAGCGGCAAGGTGGTGGAAGGTGGCACGCCCGGCGAGGGCGATGTGCACCTGCAGACCGCCGGCCCGGTGCAACTGGCCACGGTGGACCTGAGCCGCGAAGACCACGACAGCTACTACCTGGGCTACAGCAACGGTGTGCTCTGGCCGGTGTTCCACTACCGGCTCGACCTGGCCGATTTCGACGCCGGCTTCATCGGCGGCTACCGGCGCGTCAACCAGATGTTCGCGCACAAGCTGGCGGCGCTGCTGCGGCCCGACGACGTGATCTGGGTGCACGACTACCACCTGATCCCGCTGGCCGCCGAGCTGCGCAACATGGGCTGCCAGCAGCGCATGGGGTTTTTCCTGCACATTCCCCTGCCGCCGCCCCTGATCCTGGCCGCGGTACCGGAACACGAGTGGCTGATGCGTTCGCTGTTCGCCTACGACCTGGTGGGCTTCCAGAGCGAGGCCGACGTGGCCCATTTTTCGCGCTACGTGGGCACCGAAACCTCGGCCGACATCCTGGGCGAACATGAGTTCCGGGCCTTCGGCAAGACCCTGCAGGTGCAGGCGTTCCCGATCGGCATCGACGTGGATGAGTTCACGGCCCTCGGTCAGGGCCGGGACGCCATCGACATGTACGAGCAGATGCGCGACGAATATTCACGCCGGCGCCTGTTGCTGGGCGTGGAGCGCATGGACTACTCCAAGGGCCTGCCGCAGCGCATCAAGGCCTTTCGCCAGTTGCTGCAGAACTACCCGGAAAACCTCGGCAGCGCCACGCTGATCCAGATCGCGGCACCCAGCCGCGAGTCGGTCGATGCCTACGCCGCACTGCGCCAGGAGCTGGAAAGCCTGTGTGGTTCGGTCAATGGCGACTTCGGTGAACTCGACTGGATGCCGGTGCGCTACATCCACCGCAGCGTGGCGCGCAAGCGCCTGCCCGGCCTGTACCGCGCGGCCAGCGTGGCGCTGGTGACGCCCCTGCGCGACGGCATGAACCTGGTGGCCAAGGAGTTCATCGCCGCGCAGGACCCTGAGGATCCCGGCGTGCTGGTGCTGTCGCGCTTTGCCGGCGCGGCGGAGCAGATGCGCGACGCCCTGCTGGTGAACCCCTACGACACCACCCGCACGGCCGAGACCATGCAGCGTGCGCTGCAGATGCCGCTGGAAGAACGCCAGCGGCGCCACCGGGCCTTGCTGCAGCAGATCCGCGAGCAGGACGTGCACTGGTGGCGCCAGCGCTTCCTGAACGCACTCAACGCCGTTTCGGCCTCTTGATCCGATCCAGGGCGGTGCCTGCCAGCCGGCGGGCGCCGCCCTGACTTTTTTCACGCCCATTCTGGAGGAACACCCATGAACGGCAACATCCTGGAACTCGCCACCCGCTGGTGGATCGGCCTCGGCAGCGCCGCCACCACCCTGCTGCGCGTGACCCTCATCCTCATCGCCGCCTGGCTGCTGATCGCCGTCCTGCAGCGCGCCATACGGACGCTTCGCGAACGCATCGCCAGCCGCATGGACGATCGAGAGTCCACCAAACGCGCCGAAACCCTGGGCCGCGTTTTCCGCTACCTGGTCGGGGTGGTGGTGAGCCTGATCGCCGGCATGCTGGTGCTTTCCGAAGTGGGGGTGTCGGTCGCGCCCATCCTGGGTGCGGCGGGCGTGGTCGGTCTGGCGGTGGGCTTTGGCGCCCAGAGTCTGGTCAAGGATTTTTTCACCGGCTTCTTCATCCTGCTGGAAAACCAGATCCGGCAAGGCGACGTGGTCAAGCTGGGCGAACACGCCGGCCTGGTGGAGGAGATCACGCTGCGCTACGTGCAGCTGCGCGACTACGACGGCAACGTGCACTACGTGCCCAACGGCCACATCAGCACCGTGATCAACATGACGCGCGGCTTCAGCAACGCGGTGATGGACATCGGCGTGGCCTACCGCGAGAACGTGGACGAGGTGATGCGGGTCATGGCCGACGTGGCCCGGGCCATGCGCACCGACCCGACCCTCGGCGCCAGCATCACCGACGACCTGGAGATCGCCGGGGTCGAGTCCTGGGCCGAATCGGCGGTGGTGATCCGCTGCCGTTTTCGTTGCCTGCCGCTGGAACAGTGGAACGTGAAGCGCGAATACCTGCGCCGCCTGAAGGCCGCCTTCGATGCCGCCGGCATCGAGATCCCCTACCCGCATCTCACCGTGTACGCAGGCCAGGACCCAACGGGCAAGGCCCCCGCGTTTCAGGTGCGTCCGCTCGAAGCGGCCTGAACGTCCGCGCGCCAGGCGGGGCGGCTAAACTGACCACATGGCCCACCTGCTGATTGTTGAAGACGACGAACTGCTGCGCGATGCGCTCGGCGCCCAGCTCGCGCAGGCGGGACACCGCATCACCACCGCGGCCGACGGCGCCGAGGCCCTGGAGCTGCTGGCCCTGCAGGGTTTCGACGGCGTGGTGCTCGACCTCGGCCTGCCGCTGGTCGACGGCCTGACCGTGCTGCGCCGCCTGCGCCAGCGCCTGCCCGCCCTGCCGGTGCTGATCCTCACCGCGCGCGACGGCGTCGAAGACCGCGTCGAAGGCCTGAACGCGGGCGCCGACGACTACCTCACCAAACCCTTCAACCGCGACGAACTGCTGGCCCGCCTGCAGGCCCTGCTGCGCCGCGCCAGCCTGCCCGCGTTCGGCGCGAACACGGCGCCAGCGCCGGCCGTTCCCGCTGCCGGCAACCTGCGACTGGACCCGCAGCTGCCGCGCGCCTGGCTGGGCAACGAGGCCATCGACCTGACGCAGCGCGAATGGGTGCTGCTCGACCTTCTGGTGCGCCACAGCGGCCAGGTGGTGAGCCGCGAAGACGTGCTCGCCGCCTGGCAGTCCGAGCCGGCCGAGACGGGCGGCGTGGCCTCGAACGCGCTGGAGGTCTATGTGCACCGCCTGCGCCGCAAGCTCAGCGGCTCGACGCTGAACATCCGCAACATCCGCGGTCTGGGTTACCTGCTGGAGTCGGCCGGCGCGCCATGATCGCCCCGTCGCGCCTGTCCCTGCGCCGCCAGTTGCTGTTGTGGCTGTTGCTGCCGCAGCTGGTGCTCTGGGCCGGCGGCGGTTTGCTGGCCTACCGCTTCGCCCTGTCTTACGTCGAGAAGGGCATCGACCAATCGCTCACGCAATCGGTGCGGGCGCTGGCGCGCCAGGTCAAGCCTGTCGGTTCGGGCCTGCTGATCGACTTTCCCAAGGCCGCGCAAGACGTGCTGGAGCAGGATCCCGACGACCGCATCAGCTACATGGTGTCGTCGCCGCCGGGCCAGTTTCTGCTCGGCAACCAGCGCCTGCCACCGCCGCCCCACCCGCCGCTGGTGGCCGGCGACCCGGTGTTCTACGGCAGCGTGCTCGACGGCCGGCCGCTGCGCATCGTGGCGCTGGACGTGAGCTACGGCGAGGCCAGCGCGCCGCAGACCCTGCGCGTGCAGGTCGGCAAGGGCCTGGCGGTGCAGCAGCGCATCGCCCGCGAGCTCGTGGCCGACATGCTGGTGCCGCTGCTGGCGCTGGGCGTGTTGCTGAGCCTGCTGGTGTATGGCGGCATCCGGCGCGGCCTGGCCCCGCTGACCCGCCTGACGGCACAGCTGGAAAACCGCTCGGTCAACGCGCTCTCGCCCATCGGCATGACGCAGGCACCAAGCGAGGTGCACGCGCTGGTGCTGGCCATCAACGGCCTGCTGGGCGAGGTGGCGCGCAGTGTGCAGCAGGAGAAACGCTTCATCAACGACGCCGCCCACCAGCTGCGCACGCCGCTGGCCGGGCTGATCAGCCAGGTGGAACTGGCCCAGCGCCAGACCAGCGAGGCGGGCGTGGCCGAGCGCCTGTCCAAGGTGCACACCGGTGCCGAGCGCAGCGCCCACCTGGTGCACCAGCTGCTGACCCTGGCCCGCACCGAAACCCAGGCCCGCCGCGAGCCGCTGGACCTGGCCACGCTCGCGCGCGAAGTGGCGCGCGAATGGACGCCGCGCGCACTCGCCGCCGGCATGGACCTGGGCTACGAGGGCGAAGACCACCTGACCATTCAGGGCGATGCCCTGCAACTGCGCGAAGCCCTGAGCAACCTGATCGACAACGCGCTGCGCTACACCCCGCGCGGCAGCAGCATCACCCTGCGCGTGAGCCAGGGCAGTGACGGTGCACACCTCGCGGTGGACGACAACGGACCAGGCCTGAACCCCGACGACATGGCGCACGTGTTCCAGCGCTTCTGGCGCGGCAGCCAGCAACCCGGCGGCTGCGGCCTGGGCCTGGCCATCGTGCAAGAGATCGCCCGCCGCCACGGCGGTGAAGCCACGGTGACGCAGTTGCAGCCGCAGGGGCTGAGGATTCAGTTGCGGCTGGTGTGAGCGGCTCAGAACGGCACCGTGAGGGGAGAGTCCTCACCCCTGCCCTCTCCCAGAGGGAGAGGGAGGAAGGCACGCAAGCCTGAAGGGGAGTCCGCGCCCGATCCCGATCCCGATTTCGATCCCTCCCCCAACGCCGTGTGGCCGGGCTGAGCAGCGCAGGGGCGCGGGGATCAGAAGTTCGCATGTCCGAAGGACGCGCAGCGGACAAGTTTGCGAACTTCCCCCGCGAACCGAGCAGCGCAAGGGAGCCCGCAGGGCCCCGGACTTCGGCCCGGCTTTTCTTTGCCTTCTTTCTTTTGGCGGAGCAAAAGAAAGAAGGTCGCCCGCCGGGGCGAGACCCGGCCAAGCCCCTCAGAGGAAGACGATGTCAGGCCGCGTGATGCCCATCCATCTCCTTCAACCTCACCCCGGAAGCCTGGTCAAACCAGTTGTTGTGCCGCCCGCTCACCGTCATGCCCGCCGTGTCACCCACCTGGATCCTGGTGTTCGCCGGCGCGCGCACCGTCATCAGCCCCACGGCGGTTTTCACCACCACGTAGGTGTCGGCACCGGTCGGTTCCACCAGCACCACCTGGCCGCGCCAGGGCGCGTCGTCGCTCAGGTGGATGTGCTCGGGCCGCTGGCCCAGCGTCACCTGCTGCACGTCCGGGCAAGGCAGGTCCAGCGAACCGCCCTCGAACACGAACTTGCCACTGTCCCCCGAGCGCTCCACCTGGCCAGGGATGAAGTTCATGGTGGGCGAGCCGATGAAGCCCGCCACGTAGGTGTTGGCCGGGCGGCGGTAGATCTCGTCGGGCGTGTCGATCTGCTGCAGGATGCCGTCCTTCATCACCGCGATGCGGCTGCCCAGCGTCATGGCCTCGATCTGGTCGTGCGTCACGTACACCGTGGTGATGCCGCTCAGGTGGTGCAGGCGCTTGATCTCGGCGCGCATTTCCACGCGCAGCTTGGCGTCCAGGTTGGACAGCGGCTCGTCGAACAAAAACAGCTGTGGGTCGCGCGCGAGCGCCCGGCCCATGGCCACGCGCTGGCGCTGGCCGCCCGAGAGCTGGGCCGGGCGGCGGTCCAGCAGGTGCTGGATCTGCAGCATGCCCGCCACCTCCTGGATGCGCTTGTCGCGATCGGCCTTCGGCACCTTGCGCATCTCCAGCGCGAAGCCGATGTTGTCGGCCACCGTCATGGTCGGGTAGAGCGCGTAGCTCTGGAACACCATGGCGATGTCGCGCTTGGCGGGCGGCATGCCGATCACGTTCTTGCCCGCGATGTGCAGCTCGCCTTCGGTCGGTTCTTCGAGCCCGGCAATGATGTTGAGCAGCGTGGACTTGCCGCAGCCCGAGGGGCCGACCAGGATCAGGAACTCGCCGGGCTCGACGTCGATGTCGATGCGCTTGAGCACCTCGACCGCCTTGTCGCCCTTGCCAAACGCCTTGCGGATGCCCTTGATGTGCAGAGAAGAAGCCATTGTTTTTATCCTTTCACGGCGCCGGCCGTGAGGCCTTTGAGGAAGTACTGACCGGCCAGCACGTAGACCAGCATCGTGGGCAGGCCGGCGATGATGGCGGCGGCCATGTCCACGTTGTAGTTCTTGACGCTGCTGGTGGTGTTGGCCATGTTGTTCAGGCCCACGGTGATGGGTTTGCTGTCGGCGCCGCTGAAGGCCACACCGAACAGGAAGTCGTTCCAGATGTTGGTGAACTGCCAGATCAGCGTGACCATCATGATGGGGGTGGACATGGGCAGCACGATGCGCCAGAAGATGCGCCAGAAGCCCGCACCGTCGATGCGCGCGGCGTTCACCAGCTCGCGCGGCACGGCGGTGTAGTAGTTGCGGAAGAACAGCGTGGTCCCGGCCATGCCGGCCAGGCAGTGCACCAGCACCAGCCCGGCGATCGAGCTGGACAGGCCCAGATACCCCAGCACCTGGCTCATGGGCAGCAACACCACCTGGAACGGCATGAACACGCCGAACAGCAGGAAACCGAACAGCACTTCAGAGCCGCGGAACTTCCACATGCTCAGCACGTAGCCATTGACCGCGCCCCAGGCGGTGGAGATCAGCACCGCGGGCACGGCCATGAACACCGAGTTCCAAAAATACGGCTGCAATCCCCGGCAATCGACACCGGTGCAGGCACTGTTCCAGGCCAGGTGCCAGGCATCCGGGTTCAGGCTCTGCGGCAGGCTCAACAGGTTGCCGCTGCGGATCTCGGCGGCGTCCTTGAACGAGGTGACGAGCATCACGTACATCGGCGCGAGGAAGAACAGCGCGGCCACCAGCAACACGCCATAGACCACGATGCGCCCGAAAGAGAAGGGTTTAGCGGTCATGAGGTTTCGCCCTGAGTTCGCTGTACAGATAGGGGACGACGATGGCCGCCACGGTGGCCAGCATCATGGTCGCGCTGGCCGCACCCAGACCGATCTGGCCGCGCGTGAAGCTCATGGTGTACATGAAGGTGGCGGGCACGTCGGTGGCGAAGCCGGGGCCACCGGCGGTGAGCGCCATCACCAGGTCAAAGCTCTTGATCGACAGGTGCGAGAGCACCAGGATGGTGGAAAACACCACCGGGCGCAGGATGGGCAGGATGATGCGCCAGTAGATCAGCGGCAGCGCGGCGCCGTCGATCTGCGCGGCCTTGATGATGCTGTCGTCGATGCCGCGCAGGCCGGCGAGGAACAGCGCCATCGCAAACCCGGCCGACTGCCAGATGCCCGCGATCACCACGCAGTAGATCGCAAAGTCGGACTGCACCAGCCAGTCGAAACTGAAGCTGGTCCAGCCAAGGTCGTGCATGAGTTTTTCCAGCCCGAGGCTGGGGTTGAGAATCCATTTCCAGGCGGTGCCGGTCACGATGAACGACAAGGCCATGGGGTAGAGGAACACGGTGCGCAACACGCCTTCGGCACGCACTTTCTGGTCCAGAAAGATGGCCAGCACCATGCCCAGCGCCATCGAGCCGCCCACGTACAGCAGGCTGAAGATGCCCAGGTTCTTCAAGGCCACGTACCAACGGTCCATGTCCCAGAGTTGCCGGTACTGCGCAAGTCCCACGAACTCGTCGTAGTTGGGCAGCATGCGCGAGCCGGTGACGGACAGCACGCCGTTCCAGATCATGAAGCCGTAGATGAACGCAAAACCGAACACGAAGGCCGGAGCGATCACCAGCTTGGGCAGCAGGTTTTCAATAGATTTCATGGGGTGCATTCAAAGACAACCCCATCCGCCGGGGATGGGGTTGTGGGCACGCGGCGGGTGAACGCTTATTTGGTCGCAGCGGCTTTGGCGATGTTCTTCACACCGTCGGCCACGGAGATCTTGTCGTCGTTCCAGAACTGGCTGACGGCGTCCTTGATGGCGCCTTCGGCCGCGGGGCTGACGGCCATGCCGTGCGCCACCGAAGGCACCAGACCACCGGCCTTGGCGGTGGCCACGAAGTCAGCGGCCGAGAGCTTGGCGCAATCGTCGAACTTGCTCATGTCGTGACCCAGACGCACCGGGATGGAACCCTTGTTCTGGTTGAACACTTCCTGGAACTCGGGGCTCAGGATGGCGGAGGCCAGATCGGCCTGGCCCTTCTGCGCGGCCTCGTCCTTCAGCTTGAACATGATGAAGGAGTCCACGTTGAAGGTGTAGGCGTTGGCGGTGCCCGGCGCGGCGGCGCACAGGAAACCTTCGCCCGGCTTCTGGCCCGCGGCGGTGAACTCGCCCTTGGCCCAGTCGCCCATGAACTGGAAGCCGGCCTTGCCCTGGATCACCATGGCGGTGGTCATGTTCCAGTCGCGGCCCGAGGAGGCGTCGTCCACATAGCCCTTGAGCTTGCGGAAGGTCGTCACGGCCTTGGTCATGGTCGGGCTGGTGAGCGCGGCCGGGTCGAGCTTGACCAGAGCCTTGTCGTAGAACTCGGCACCGCCCACGCCCAGCACCACCGACTCGAACACGGTGAAGTCCTGCCAGTTCTGGCCACCGTGGGCCAGCGCGATGTTGCCGGACTTCTTGATCTTGTCGGCTGCGACGAAGAACTCGTCCCAGGTCTTGGGCATGCCCGCGACGCCAGCCTTCTTCAGCACTTCGGGGTTGGCCCACATCCAGTTGACGCGGTGCACATTGACCGGTGCGGCCACATAGTGACCATCGGCCTTCATCACGTCGGCCACCACCTTGGGCAGCAGCTCGTCCCACTTCTCGGGGCCGGCCACGTTGTCGATGTTGGCCAGCATGCCTTCCTTGGCCCATTCCTGGATCGCCGGACCCTTGACCTGCGCTGCCGTGGGCGGGTTGCCCGAAACGGCGCGGCTCTTGAGCACGGTCATGGCGTTTTCACCGCCACCACCGGCCACGGCGAAATCCTTCCACTCGTAGCCCTTGGCTTCGAGCATGCCCTTGAGCTCGGCGGCCGACTTGGCTTCGCCGCCCGAAGTCCAGTAGTGCAGCACTTCCACCGCGGTCTTGGCGGGTGCGGGCGCAGCGGCCGGTGCCGGCGCGGCGGCCACAGGCGCGGCCTCTTCTTTTTTGCCGCAGGCGGTGGCGAGCAGGGCAGCGACCAGCGCGGCACCAAAGGTGTAAGTGAACTTCATGGGTTGTCTCCGTTGGATGGCCTGCGGCCCGGTTGTGGTTGACCCGGCGCAGCCTGCACCGAGGAAGTTAATTTTTCTTTAATTAATTAACGTCAACCATCCGTGGAAACCCCTAGGTGTGTGCCTAATGACCGTCCAGCGCGCGAGCCGCACCCAGGAGCGCGGGCGATTGTTTCGACGTGATCACCCACACGGGGATGTCGGCCAGCAGGCCGTGGAACCGGCCCTTGGACTCGAATCGGGCCCGGAACGGTGAACCGCCGAACCAGGCGCCCAGCCGCGGCACGATGCCGCCGCCGATGTAGACCCCGCCGCGCGCACCGAGCGTGAGCGCCAGGTTGCCGGCCACCGAGCCCAGCATGGCGCAAAAGAGGGTCAGTGCTTCCAGCGCCTGCGGGTTTCCGGCGTTCAGGGCCGCCTCGCTCACGTCGGCCGCACTGGCCGCGCCACCCGGCACCACGCCATCGGCCTCGCAGAGCAGGCCGTAGGTGTCCAGGATGCCCTGCCCGCTGCACACGCGCTCGGCCGAACAACGGCCGTAGCGGCGCGCCAGGCCGTCCATCACCAGGCGCTCGCGCGCCGTCACGGCCGGCAGCGTGACGTGGCCGCCCTCGCCTTCCAGCGGCACCCAGCCCGCCAGGCCGTTGGGCAGCAGGCCCGACACCCCCAGCCCCGTGCCGGCGCCGACCAGGCCGATGGCGGCACCGGGCATGGCCGCGCCACCGCCGACCTGGCGCAGCTCCTGCGCCGGCAGATCCGGCAGCGCCAGCGCCAGCGCGGTGAAGTCGTTGAGCAGGCGCAGTGTGTTGAAGCCGAACTCGGCCTTCACCGCCGACTGCGAAAACGACCAGTGGTGGTTGGTCATGCGGATCTGGTCACCGGTGATCGGGTTGGCGATGGCGATCGCCACCGCGTCCGGCGTACCGTGACCGAGGTCGTTCAGGTAGACGCGGATCGCGTCCTGCAAGGTGGCGTATTCGGCGCAGGGCAACACGCGCACATCGGTGATCGGCTCACCGGGGCCGGATTGCCAGGCGAAGCGGGCGTTGGTGCCGCCCACGTCGGCGAGCAGTCGGGCGCGGAGGAGTCCGCTGGTCGGGTTTGGCATGTGATCGGTTCCACTAAGTCGGCCCGGAACAGTACCCCATGACGGCCCCGGTGCGAAGTGGTCCGGATTATGCCGGACATGTAACTCAGTTACACGAATGCCAGAGTGGGTGGAACGGCTTTGCCGCCGCGGCCCTCGCGCCAGCGTTCAGACGCGCTGCGAACGCGCCCAGCGCACGATGTCGGCAGCCCCCATGGCGCCGGGCTGGCGCGCGACCTCGCGGCCGTTCACGAACAGCGCCAGTGTCGGGATGCTGCGGATGTTGAAGCGCGCAGCGAGGGCCTGCGCTTCTTCGGTGTTGACCTTGGCAAGGCGCATGCCCGGCTCCAGCTGCTGCGCGGCCTGCTCGAATGCCGGCGCCATCGCGCGACAGGGACCGCACCAGGGCGCCCAGAAATCGACCAGCACCGGCACCTGCGAGCGCGCAATGTGTTTTTCAAACGCTGCTTCGTCCAGCGGCACCGGGTGGCCGGTGAACAGGGGCTGGTGGCATTTGCCGCAGTCGGGCGCCGCCGAGAGGTCGGCGCTGGCGATGCGGTTGGTGGTGTGGCAGTGGGGGCAGACGATGTGCAGGGATGCGGTGGACATGCGAAGGGCTCCAGTCGGTCAGGATACCTGACAGATGGATGCGGCTGCGCCCATTTCAAGACACCCCAAGGGGTATGCCGTCGCTCAGATGATCTGGCCGATCAGGCTGGCCACGAAGCTCAGCAGGATGGTGGTGGTGATCGGCAGGAACCACTCGCGGCCAAAAGCCCTGAAATGCAGGTCGCCCGGCAGCTTGCCGAAACCCAGCTTCTGCAGCAGCGGCGTGAACCAGCTGATCAGCAGCAGCGCCAGGAAGATGACGATCATCCAGCGGATCATGGCGACGTCCAGTTCATAAACGGTGTGTGCGGTCGCCGGAGGCGAAACCCATGGGAACCCAGCCTTCCGCACTTTCTGCGGGCGCCAGCGCGATCACCTTGAACAGCTCGCCCATCTCGTGTTCGTTCACCAGCTTGCCGAGCATCGCGTTCTCGCGCGGGCCGGCGTCTTTCGCCACGTCCAGCAGGCCCGCGTTGATCAGGAAGCGGCCTTGCGAGGTGTAACCCAGCACGCTCATGCCGGCGTCCTGTGCGGCCAGCGCGATGCCGGTGAAGTTGACGTGCGCGGTGATGTCCTTTTCGCCCACATCGGTGAGTGGGTCGTCGTCACTTTTGTGCGCGCGGTGGCAGATCAGCGTGCCCATGTGGCGCTGCGGGTGGTAGTACTCGGCCTCCGGGAAGCCGTAGTCGATGAAGAAGGCCGCACCGCGTTGCAGCCGGTCGGCCAGCGTGCGGATGAACGCCTCGGCCTGCGGGTGGATTTCGGTCAGGTAGTTGTGCGGGCCCTCGATGTCCAGCGGTGGGCGCAGGTCGGTGGGCCGCTCGGCCCAGGCCAGCGCACCGTCTTCAGCCAGCACCACACCACGCTCGTGCCAGCGGCCATCGGCCTGCCCGCCGATACGCACCAGCAGCTGCACCGGCATCGCGTCCAGCACCTCGTTGCCCAGCACCACGCCGTCAAACTGCTCGGGAAGCTGATCGATCCACCGCACACGGTTCGCATGCTTCGCCAGTGTGGCGCGCTGACGCTCGCGCAGGCTGCCCGACAGGTCCACGATGGTGTAACGGCGCGGCGGCTGGCCCAGGGCAGCCAGCGCGTCCAGCACCTGCAGCGCGAGCGCGCCGGTGCCGGCGCCGAATTCCCACACCTCATCGGTGCCGGTGGCGGCCAACGCCTGCGCCACCTGGCGCGCCAGCGTGTGGCCGAACAAAGGCGAGAGTTCGGGCGCGGTCACGAAATCGCTGCCCTGCCCCGCCACACCCGCGGGCATCTGGCCGAACTTGGGGTTCTGGTTGGCGTAATAGCCCAGCCCGGGCTCGTACAGCGCCATGGCCATGAAACGGTCGAACGGCAACCAGCCGCCCGACGCCTGGATGGCCTCGCGCAGGCGCGCCAGCAGGGCGCTCGTTAAACTTGATGGTTCACTCACAGATTCGGTTTTCACTCCGCCATTGTCCGCCATGCCCAGCGCCACGCCCTCTTCGCCACCCGCCCCACGCACCGTGCTGATCACGGGCGCGGGCAAGCGCCTGGGCCGCGAGATCGCGCTCACACTGGCACGCGGTGGCTGGAACGTCGCGGTGCACCACCGGCTGTCGGCGGCCGAAGCGCAGCAGACCGCGGCCGACTGCGACGCGCTCCGCGGCCGACCGGGCAGCGCCGCGCCCTTCTGCGCCGACCTCGGCGACGAGAACAGCGTGCGCTCGCTGCTGCCCGCCGTCGTGGCGCACTTCGGCCAGGTCGACGCCGTGGTCAACAACGCCTCGCTGTTCGAACACGACAGCGCGCAGAGCTTTGGCTTCGCCGCGATGGACCAGCACCTGCACACCAACACCGGCGCCGCGATCCTGCTGGCGCAAGCGCTGCACGAACACCTGCAGGACAGCGGGCGCGACGGCGCGGTGGTCAACCTGCTGGACCAGAAGCTCTGGAACCAGAACCCCGATTTTTTCAGCTACACGCTGTCCAAGGCCGCGCTCGAAGCCGCCAACACCATGCTCGCCATGGCGCTGGCGCCGCGCGTGCGTGTGGTCGGCGTGGCGCCCGGGCTCACGCTCACCAGCCATCTCTTGAGCGACGAGAAGTTCCAGGCGCTGCACCGGCAGTCGCCGCTGGGCCGCTCGTCCACCCCCGAAGACGTGGCCGCAACCGTGGCCTTTGCGCTGGCCAACCGCTCCATCACCGGCACCACGCTGCTGGTCGACGGCGGCCAGCACCTGATGCGATTCGAACGCGATTTTTCGCTGATGTAAACCGGCCGCCCTGGCCCAGACCCATGACCACACCCTACGCGCCGCAGGCCGGCACCCAGATCCTGGCCCTCACCGGTCTGCGCTTCGATGCCAACCTCGGCATCCTGGACCACGAGAAGACCAGCCCGCAACCGATCCAGGTGGACGCCGAACTCAACCAGGGCACCCAGCCGCTGCTGCCGCACGACGACGACATCAACCACGTGCTGGACTACCGCAAGGTGCGCCAGATCATCATCGACGAGTGCACCGCCGAACACGTGAACCTGCTGGAGAGCCTGATCGGCAAGCTCACACGCCGGCTCATGCAACTGCCGGGCGTGATCGGCGTGCGCGTGAAGATCGCCAAACTCGAAATCTTTGAAGACTGCGAAGTGGCGATCCGCATGGAAAGTGGGCAATGGTGAACACGATGGAACAGAAACTCGACACGGGCTGGATCGACCCCGTAACGTCGGACGCCGGCGCCCCGACGCCCGAAGTCGTGCACGGCGCCGCCAGCAAGCAGCACCGCGAAAACCACAAGCTTGAAAAGCGCCTGTGCCGCGAAGTCGGCCGCGCCATCGTGGACTTCAACATGATCGAAGAAGGCGACCGCGTGATGGTCTGCGTCTCGGGCGGCAAGGACAGTTACGGCCTTCTCGACATCCTGCTGAAGCTGCAGGCGCGCGCACCGATCCGCTTCGAGATCATCGCCGTCAACCTCGACCAGAAGCAGCCCGGTTTCCCCGACCACATCCTGCCCGAGTACCTGGCCAAACTCGGCGTGAAGCACCACATCGAAACGCAGGACACCTACTCCATCGTCAAGAAGGTGATCCCCGAAGGCAAGACCATGTGCAGCCTGTGCAGCCGGCTGCGCCGCGGCATCCTGTACCGCGTGGCCAAGGAGCTGGGCGCGACCAAGATCGCGCTGGGCCACCACCGCGACGACATGCTGCAGACGCTGTTCCTGAACATGTTCTTCGGCGGCAAGCTCAAGGGCATGCCGGCCAAGCTGGTGAGCGACAACGGCGAGTTCATGGTGATCCGCCCGCTGGCCTACGTGCCGGAGAAAGACCTGATCCGCTGGGCCGAGGTCAGGCAATTTCCCATCATTCCCTGCACGCTCTGCGGCAGCCAGGAAAACCTGCAGCGCAAGCAGGTGGGCAACCTGCTGCGCGACTGGGACAAGAAATTTCCTGGCCGGCTGGAGAACATGCTCACCGCGCTGCAGAACGTCGTGCCCAGCCATCTGATGGACCGCAAGCTGTTCCCGTTCGAGTCCATCGAAGTCACTGGCGAGGTCGATGAAGACGGCGACAAGGCGTTTGACGAAGAGCCCTTGCCGGACCCCATTCCGCCCACGACCGACGACGAAACCGGGAACGAAGTGCCGGCCCGCGCGGTCATACCGATCGCCGCGCACTGAAACCGCAGGCCCGCCGCCTGCCAGATGACGGCCCGATCCACTCAACAGGAGGCGCGGTGATGCACCCACACGACACCCTTGCTCCACGACGCGCCACCGTGTGCTGGCGCGCCTTGCTGCTCACCCTGGGCCTGCTGGTGCTCGGCGGCTGCGCCAGCGTCTACCGGGTGGACAACGCGGTGGAGAGTTTCCCCCGCTGGAACGATGTCGCTGGCGGTACCCGCCTGCCGGGTGCCGCGCCGCAGGGATCACAGACCTACCGATTTGACCGACTGCCGTCCCAAGACGAAGGCCGCCAAGCCGCCGGACAGGACCAGCTGGAACAACTGGCCCGCACCGCATTGGGCAAGGTCGGCTGGCATCAGGCCGATGCCGGTGCGCCCGCGTCCTGGACGGTCCAGGTCAGTGCCCACTCACTGAGACTGCCACGCGCTCCCTGGGAAGACCCGTGGGACCACCACTGGGGTGCATTCGGCATGTTTGGCCGTGGTCACGTCATCACCGGCAGCGGTCAGATCATCTGGTCGCCGATGTTTTTGCACACGGACTGGCCGTACTACCAGCGCAAGGTGTCTTTGCTGATCCGTCACGCCGGTAGCCAGCAGGTGGTCTATGAAACGCACGCCGCGCACGAGGGCCGCTGGAACAGCACCCCCGAACTCTGGAGCGCCATGCTCGACGCGGCCCTGCGCGACTTCCCCACGCCGCCAGCCGGCGTGCGACAGGTCAACATCGACGTTCCGCGCTGAAGAACGAGGCCCACACGCTCCACCGCTGCGCGGGTCGCTCCCCCCGAGGGGGAACGATTCAAGCTTGGGGCGGCCCCCCCGGTGCGTGTTGTTGCACGCTAGCGCGCTTCAGGCCTCCAGCAGCTGGCGGATGGCCGCGCCCAGCGCTTCCATGCTGTCCTGTTTGCCCAGCACCTCGTTCACGCCCGCCGCCGCGGCCTCGGCCAGCAGTTCGTCGCTGACATGCCCCGAGACGATGGCGATGCGCTGGTCCGGGCGCAGGCGGTGGATGGCACGCGCCACATCCACGCCCGACAGGCCGGGCATGTTCTGGTCGGTCACCACGAGGTCGACCGGCTCGTCGTGCGTGCGCAGCCAGTCCAGCGCCGCCTCGCCCGACTCGAAGGTGCTGACACGAAAGCCCTGCTTGCGCAGCAACCGCCCGACCAGAAACACCATGGCCTCATAGTCGTCGATGTAAACCACGTGGCGCCCGCTGGCCTCGGACACCGGCGCTTCGGGAACGGGCGCCCGTTCGGGCTGCAGCGTGCCGGTCTCCCCGGCCAGCGGCAGGTAGATGTCAAAGCGCGTGCCGTTGCCGGGCTGGCTGTGCACCGCGATCGCGCCCCGGTGCGCCTTGACGATCCCGTGCACCACCGCCAGGCCCAGTCCCGTGCCAGCCCCCGGCGGCTTGGTGGTGAAAAAGGGTTCGAACAGGCGCCTCCGGGTCTCGGCGCTCATGCCCGATCCGTCGTCGGACACGCTCAGACACGCATAGCCGCCCGGTGACAGATCCCCCAGCTGCAGCGCCTGCGCCGCGTCCACCTGTCGGGCCTCCAGCGCCACGAGGATGTCGCCGGGCCGGCCTCCGAGCGCCTGCCAGGCGTTGGTGCACAGGTTGATCAGCACCTGTTGCACCTGGGTGGCATCCGCCATCACCATCAAATCCGCATCGGGCAGCCGGGTGTCCAGGCGCGCGCCAGCGGGCAGCAGCGAGCGCAGCAGGCCCAGCGCTTCCAGCAGCAGCGGCGTGAGCGGTTGCAGCTGCATGGCCTGGGTCTGGCGCCGGCTGAAGGTGAGGATCTGCTGCACCAGCTGGCGGGCGCGGATCGCGGCACGGCTGATTTCCTGCAGGCTTTCCTGCGCCGGGTTATCGGGCCCCACGTCTTCGCGCGCCAGGGCCAGGTTGCCCAGGATGGCCGCCAGCAGGTTGTTGAAATCGTGGGCCACACCGCCGGCCAGCGTGCCGATCGCCTCCATCTTCTGCGACTCGCGCAGTTGCGCTTCGAGCAGGCGCTGCTGCGCTTCGGCCTGCTTGAGTTCGGTGGTGTCGGTGTGTGTGCCCACCATGCGCAACGGCGCACCCGCGGCGTCGCGCGCGATCACCATGCCGCGCGACAGCACCCATTTCCAGCCGCCGTCCTTGCAGCGCACGCGGTGTTCGTTGCGATACACCGGTGTGCGACCATCGAAGTGCGCCTGCCGGTCGGCCAGCATCTGCGCCACGTCGTCGGGGTGAGTCCGGTTGTCCAGCGCCTCGGCCAGGTGGGTGATCTCGCCTTCGGCGAAGCCGAACATGGCCAGGATGCGGCTGGAGAAAAACTCTTCCCCGGTCGCGATGTTCCAGTCCCAGACCCCTTCGCCTGCGCTTTCCAGCGCCAGCTTCCAGAGCGCTTCGTTCTCACGCAAGGCCGCTTCGGCGGCCTTGCGTTCGGTGATGTCGAGCAAGACGCCCACCCGCAGGAAACCGTCGGCATCGGAAGACACGGTGCAGGATCTGCGAAATACCCACTTGATCTGCCCATCGGGCAACACGATGCGGAACTCGCCCCCGAGCTCGACCGGCCCCTGGCTGATCTTCTGCATGTCCTCTTCGATCCGCGACGCATCCTCGGGATGCCGGTGGCGCGCGATCAGCATCGGGTCGCGCATCAGATCCTCCGGACCAAAACCATAGATGTCGCGTACGCCCGAACTCACAAAACGGTAGCTGCGCTGCCCGGCGGGTGTCACATGCACCACGAAGACCATGCCCGGTATCTGTGAGGTGATCAGGCGCAGCTGTTCCTCGCTCTGGCGCAGTGCCAGCTGGGCAAGCGTGCCCTCGGTGATGTCTTCGACCGTGCCTTCGTAGTACAGCAGTTGCCCACCGGCATCGCGAACCGCGTGGGCGTTTTCGCTGACCCACAGGTGCTGGCCCCCCTGGTAGCGCGACACCTCGGACACGAATCCCTGCACGAAGCCGTCACGCTCCAGCCGGCGGCGAAACTCGCCGCGCCGACCTGGCATCACATACCAGTCGGAGGAGATGCGGTTGACGTTCTCGAGCATCGCTGCTTCGGAAGCGTAGCCATTGAGCTTCACCAGCGCCGGGTTGGCGCGCAGCATCACGCCTTCGGACGAACTGCGGTAGGCGCCGATAGGCAGGAAGTTGAACAGCGTGGAGAAATCCCCGAGCGGCGCTGAGGGAAACGGCATCATGCGGCGATTGTGTCGCAAAGCACCCGATTCCCCGCACGATCCGGGGCATCTTCCGTGCGGTTTTGCAGACCGGGGCCAACCCGGTACAGTGCGCCCTGTTGACCGCCCCAACCGAACAGGACCCCCATTTGAAAGTCACCCGCATCCTGGCCGTGCGCCACGGTGAAACCGCCTGGAACCGCGACACCCGCATCCAGGGCCACACCGACATCGACCTCAACGAACACGGCCGCTGGCAGGCGGCCCAGCTCGCGCAGGCGCTGGCTGAAGAACCCATTGACGCGTTCTACGCCAGCGATCTCAGCCGGGCGCTGGAAACCGCGCAGGCCGTCGCACGCCGGCACGACAAGCCGGTGCACACGCACGCCGGCCTGCGTGAGCGCTGCTTCGGCCGCTTCGAGGGCCACACCTGGGCCGAACTCGAAGCCCGCTACCCGGAAGAATCCACCGCCTGGCGCAAGCGCGTGCCCGACTTCGCGCCGCCCGGCGGCGAGTCGCTGCTGCAGCTGCAGGACCGCGTGGTGCGCGCGGTGAACGAGCTGGCCGCGCGCCACCCCGGCGAGCAGATCCTCGTGGCGGTGCATGGCGGCGTGCTCGACATCCTCTACCGCGCCGCCACCCGGCTGGAACTGCAGGCACCGCGCAGCTGGGAACTGACCAACACCGCCATCAACCGCCTGCTCTGGACGCCCGAGGGCCTGAGTCTGGTGGGCTGGGCCGACACCGGGCACCTGAACACCGGCAACGGCGCGCTCGATGAACAGACGGCTTGAGCAGGCACAGGCCTGCGTGGGCCAGGGTGTGGCGGCCATCGACACGCCGGCGCTGGTGATCGACCTCGATGCCATGGAGCGCAACCTGGCGCGCATGGCGGCCTTCGCGGCCGGGCGCGGCCTGCGCCTGCGGCCGCACGCCAAGATGCACAAGAGCGCCGAACTCGCGAAGCGGCAGATGGCGCACGGCGCCGTGGGCGTGTGCGTGCAGAAGACCGACGAGGCGCTGGCCCTGGCCCACGCCGGCGTGCACGACATCTTCATCAGCAACGAGGTGATCGCGCCGGCCAAGCTGGCGCGGCTGGCGGCGGCGGTGCGCGACCTGCCCACGCGCTTCGGCATCGCGGTGGACAGCGCCCTGGGCATCACGCGCCTGGCGCAGGCGCTCGATGCGGCGGGCGTGCACGCCCTCGGCGCCATCGACGTGTTCATCGAAATCGACGTCGGCCAGGGCCGCTGCGGTGTCGCGCCGGGCGAGGCCGCGGTGCCGCTGGCGCGGCAGATCGCGCAGCACCCCGCTCTGCGTTTCGCCGGTCTGCAGGCCTACCACGGCGGGGCCCAGCACCAGCGCACGCTGGCCGAACGCCGCGTCGCCATCGAGGGCGCCACCCAGGCGGTGGTCCGCTCCCGAGACGCGCTGACCGCCGCGGGCTTCAGCGTGCCGCTGGTCACGGGCGCGGGCACCGGCAGCTTCGTGCTGGAAACCGCCAGCGGCGCCTGGGGCGAGCTGCAGGCCGGGTCCTACCTGTTCATGGACGCCGACTACGCGGTCAACCAGACCGAAGCAGACGACCCGGTGTTTGACCACGCGCTGTTCGTCAAGAGCCAGGTCATGAGCCGCAGCGAAAACCACGCCGTTTGCGACGCCGGCCACAAGAGCCACGCCATCGACAGCGGCCTGCCGGCGGTGGCCTGGCCCAGCGGCCTGGTGTTCGCCAACGGCGGCGACGAACACGGCATCCTGCGCGCCGCCGGGCCCGGCACGGCCCTGCCCGAACTGGGCGAAACCGTGTGGCTGATCCCGGGCCACTGCGACCCCACGGTGAACCTGCACGACTTTGCCTTCGGTGTGGTCGGCGGACTCGCGGCCGGGCGGGTGGAACGCGTCATCAGGGTTGATACGCGCGGCGCGCTGGGCTGAATCGACCCAGAATGGCGGGCATGTCGCCCAGCCAGATCATCGTCCTCGCCACCCCGGTTTTCTTCGCGCTCATCGCCATCGAATTCGTTGTCGGCCTGCGCCGCGGCCGCAACACCTACCGCTTCGACGACGCCCTGAACAGCATCTCGCTGGGCATGCTGAGCCAGGCCAGCGTGGTGTTTGTGCCGCTGCTGAAGATCGGCATCTACACCGCAGTGTTCAGCAGCCTGGCGCTGGTGCCCGACACCGGTTTCTGGACCACCCTGCCCGGCTGGCTGCTGGCGCTGCTGTTCTACGACTTCCTCTACTACTGGAACCACCGCCTCGGCCACACGGTCGGCGTCTTCTGGGCCGCGCACGTGGTGCACCACCAGAGCCAGGACTACAACCTCTCCACCGCCCTCCGACAGCCCAGCAGCTACCCGCTGCTCGGCTGGGTGTTCTACCTGCCGATGGCGCTGGCCGGTGTGCCGCCGCTGGTGTTCGCCGTGGTCGCGCTCATCGACCTGCTCTACCAGTTCTGGATCCACACCGAGCAGATCGGCAGTCTGGGCCGCTTCGACCGCTGGTTCGCCTCGCCGTCCAACCACCGCGTGCACCACGCGGTGAACGACCGCTATGTGGACAAAAACTACGGCGGCATCCTGATGCTCTGGGACCACCTCTTCGGCAGCTTCGAGCCCGAAGACCCGCACGAGCCCTGCGTCTACGGCACGCGCAGCCCGCTCAACAGCTGGGACCCGCTGTGGGCCAACGCCGAGGTGTACACCGCACTGGCGCGGGACAGCTGGCACACCCGGCGCTGGACCGACAAGCTGCGCGTGTGGCTGAAGCCGCCGGGCTGGCGCCCGGCCGACGTGGCGGCGGCTTTTCCCCACCCGCCCTTCGACATCACCACGCGGCGAACCTACGCACCGCCCGTCACCCGCCCGGTGAAGGTCTTCGCGGCATGGCAGTTCGTGGTCCTGCTGGGCGGCGTGGCGGCCTTTCTCTGGCGCGCCGACACCGCCGCGCTGTCGCACAACCTGGCGGGATTCACCGCACTGTTCGCCGGCCTGTGGGCCATGGGCGCGCTGCTGCAAGGGCGCATCACCCGGGGCGAGGTGCTGCTGATCGAATGCGCCGCGCTGTCGATGGCCAGCGCCGCCACCGGCTGGCCGGCGGTGCACCTGATCTTCAAGCCGCTGACCATGGTCGTGGCCCTGGCGGTGGTGATCACGGCCATGCGCGCCCGCGCCGACGGCCTGCGCGGCGCGCCCTGGCTGCTCGCAGCCCTCGCCGCCTCGCTCGCGGGCGATGTGTCCCTCATGCTGGACGGCCTGTTCATCCCCGGGCTGGCGGCCTTCCTGCTGGCGCACATAGCCTACATCGCGCTGTTCCGCCAGGGGGCGCCCTGGCTGGCGAACCGACCGGCCGCATGGGGCGTGGCCGCTGTCGGGCTGGGCATGCTCGCCGTGCTCTGGTTCGGTGGCCTGCCGCCCGGCTTGCGCGGGCCCGTGGCGGCCTATGTGCTGGCGATCAGCCTGATGGCGGCGCAGGCCCTGGGCCGCGCCAGCGTGCAACGCGACGGCCCTTCAAAGGTGGTGGCGGTGGGCGCCGCGTGTTTCATGCTGAGCGACGCGCTGCTGGCGATCAACCGCTTCGTGAGCCCGTTGCCGATGTCGGCCTACTGGGTGCTGGGCAGCTACTACGCCGCACAGTGCCTGATGGTGATGGGTGTGCTGCGCGGCGCCGCCATCGCCTTGAAGGCCAATCGGTATCCGCTACTCAGGGCACCGGAGCGACACCCCGACGCATGAAATGGTGCAGCCCAGGGCACCGCCGGGCCGGCTTTGCCGGACGGCCAGTGCCGCCCTCTGGAGGGGGTCGCACGCAGCGCTGCGGGGGTGCGTCTATTCAAGGCGCGTAGACCCGGGCCTCCAGGCCCAGCGCCCGCACCTTCTGCGCAGCCGCCTCGGCATCTTCGCGACGGGCGAACGGCCCCACCCGCACGCGGGTGAGCGGCCCGCGTGCCGACTCGACCGGGTCGTCCAGCACCGGCAGGCCCGCTTCGGACAGCCGTGCCTTCGCCCGTTCGGCGTTGGCCGCCACGGAAAACAGGCCGACATTGACCCCGAAACCCCGGACCCGGGGGCGAACGCCCGACAGATCGGGATCGGGCAAAACCCGCTCCGCAGCCGGCTCGGCCGCAGGGCTTTCGATCACGGGCACCAGCTTGTCCACCACCGGCGGCGCGGCGGTCTGCTCGGGCGCTGGCGTGGGCGTGGCGACCGGGCTGCTGGACGGCGGCGGTGTCGGCCGAAGCAAGGCTGCGCTGGCTGGCTCGTCGGACACCGCCGTCCCGCGCAACAGTTGGGCCGTCCACCCGACCAGCAACACCACCGCCAGTGCGGTCGCCGCCGAGAACAAATACCCCCGGGGACGCCACGCATACACCGAACGCTCCAGGTGTTCCAGCGCATCCTTGAAGGTATCGGCCTCCTCCACAGCGGCCACCGTGCGTTGACGCAAGCCACCGTGCAGCCAGGCCACACCCCACAACCCGGGCACGGCGAACCACAGCACGCCAACCGCCACAGCCATCCCGAACCGCACGCCCATCGGCACACCGTCCGCGCGCGCCCAGAGCCAGCCCAGCGCTCCCGCCCCGGCGACCGTCAGGATGGACTGGACCAGCACGGCATCCCACAGGCGCCAGTACACCAGCCAGGCCAGGTTGCCCAGCGCCGCCCGCGGGCTCCAGACCAGCCCCGAGCGCCCCCGTTCTTCGAATCGGGCGAAGAAGGGCAGGTAGATCCGGGCGGCAGGCGGGCCCAGCGCGGCACGGAACAGCGCTTCGGTGCCTGACGGCATCCCGTTGGCGTGGTCTACCCCGGCTGGCACGTCAGCTCGCGTCCGGGAACAGGTGATCGCCCGACGGCGGCGGCGCCACACCCAGGTGCCGGTAGGCCGCCAGCGTGGCGATGCGCCCGCGCGGCGTGCGCTGCAAAAAGCCCTGCTGGATCAGGTAGGGCTCGATCACGTCTTCGATCGTGTCGCGCTCTTCGCCGATGCTGGCCGCGATGTTGTCCAGCCCCACCGGCCCGCCGTCGAAGCGGTGGATCACGGCTTCGAGCAGCTTGCGGTCCATCAGGTCGAAGCCTTGCGGATCGACGTCGAGCATGGCCAGCGCGCGGTTGGCCATGTCCAGCGTGATGGTGCCGCGGCCCTTGACCTCGGCGTAGTCGCGCACGCGGCGCAGCAACCGGTTGGCGATGCGCGGCGTGCCACGCGAACGGCGCGCGATCTCGAAGCCACCCTCCGGGTCCATCGGCGCGTTCAGCAGGCCCGCGCTGCGCTTGACGATGCGCCCCAGCTCCTCGGCGGTGTAGAACTCCAGCCGCGCGACGATGCCGAAGCGGTCGCGCAGCGGGTTGGTCAGCATGCCGGCGCGCGTGGTGGCGCCGACAAGCGTGAACGGTTGCAGGTCCAGCTTGATGCTGCGCGCCGCCGGGCCTTCGCCGATCATGATGTCGATCTGGTAATCCTCCAGCGCCGGGTAGAGGATTTCTTCGACGACCGGACTGAGCCGGTGGATCTCGTCGATGAACAGCACGTCGTTGGCCTCGAGGTTGGTCAGCAGTGCCGCCAGGTCCTTGGGCTTTTCCAGCACCGGCCCGCTGGTCTGGCGCAGGTTCACGCCCAGCTCCTGCGCGATGATGTGGCTGAGCGTCGTCTTGCCCAGCCCCGGCGGGCCGAACAGCAGCACGTGGTCCAGCGCCTCGTTGCGTTTTTTGGCCGCGCCGATGAAGATTTCCAGCTGCTCACGCACCTTCTGCTGGCCCACGTATTCGTCCAGCAGCTTGGGCCGCAGCGCGCGCTCGATCGCCTCTTCCTTCGGCGAAGCCGGGGCGGCGGAGACCACGCGCGGCGTGGGAGCGAAATCGTCGGTCTGGATGGTCACGGCGGGGCGGCGATGGGGTGGCGGGGCAACGGCCATTGACTATACAGGCCAGCCCGGCTGGCTCAAGTCAAGCCGCGGCGCGGCCGATACAGCGGGGAACGCTCCCAACGCCTGCGGCCCGGTCACCCCGGTCCACCCTGCCATGCCCCACCGTCCCGCACCCGCCACCGTCTTGCGCGCCCTGCTCGCCGCCCTCTGCGCCTGCGGCGCTGCAAGCGTGTTCGCCGCCGACCCGGCCCCGTCGCACGCCCCCGCCAGCACCCCACCGGTGGTGCCGGCCCACGCCGCACCGCCGGCATCCGGCAACCCCCAGGCGGTGATCGACCGGATCAAGGCGGCCATCGAAAGCCAGCAGGGGCCCAACAAGGTGCACGTCATCGTCGGTGAATCAGCGGGTCCGCCGCCACACGCAGCCGCGGCAGACAGCGCAACGGCCCATGCCCAGCCCCGCAAGCCCCGCCCGCACAAGGCGCCAGCGCCATCGGCCCATGCCCCGGCCGCCGGCGGACACGAGGTCCACTGGAGCTACGCGGGCCCACAAGGCCCCGAACACTGGGCCGAGATGAAGCCCGAATTCGGCGCCTGCGCCACGGGCCAGCGCCAGTCACCGGTGCACATCGACGAGGCCGGTACCCTGCAAGGTCCCGCCGAACCGCTGGTCTTCAACCACCAGCCCAGCGGCGGCAGCGTGATCAACAACGGCCACACCATCCAGGTCGACCTGGATGGTGGCAACACGCTGACCGTGCGCGGCTCCACCTACCGGCTGCTGCAGTTCCACTTCCACCACCCGGCGGAGGAGAAGGTGAACCACAAGAGTTTTGCCATGGTCGCGCACCTGGTGCACAAGAACGACCAGGGCCAGCTCGCCGTGGTGGCGGTGCTGATCGATCCGGGCGCCGCCAACGATCTGGTGCACAAGGTCTGGACCCACATGCCGCTGGACACCGGCGACCGCGTGCCCCTGCCCGCCGGTCTGATCGACATGAAGGAACTGCTGCCACAGGACCAGCGCTACTACCAGTTCATGGGATCACTCACCACCCCGCCCTGCACCGAAGGCGTGTTGTGGATGGTGCTCAAACAGCCCGTGACCGTGAGCCGAGAGCAGCTGAAACTGTTCGCCCGGCTGTTCCCGATGAACGCCCGGCCGGTACAGGCACTCAACGGGCGGGTGGTGCGGGACGCGCAGTAGAAGAAAGCCCCCGAGCGTCCCGCGCCTCTGTCGGCGCGGACCGGGGCTCCACCGCTGTGCGGGTCGCTGCCCCCCGAAAGAGAAGCGAATTCAGCTTGGGGCGGCCCGGCGCTGAATTCCGTTGCCCCCGCGCCGCCTGCGGCGGCACCCCCTGGGGGGCAACGCGGTGCGGCCGGGCGGAGCCGGTTCCGCAGCGTTCCCGGCTGGGCTTCCCCTCCCTGGCCTGAGGAGGGGGCGATCCCCTACTTCGCCAGCGCCTTCAGCGCCAGCTTGATGCCTTCGCTCACCCCCACATCCGCCGGCAGGGCTTTCAGCGCGGCCGCCGCGTCCTTCTCGTTGTAGCCCAGCGCCATCAGCGCCTGCTGGATGTCGCTCTGCGCGTCGCTGCGTGCCAGGCCGGCACCGGGCAGGTTGAGGTCGGCGCCGAGCTTGCCCTTGAGTTCGAGCAGCAGCCGCTCGGCGGTCTTCTTGCCGATGCCCGGCACCTTGACGATGCGGCCGGCTTCCTGGGCAGTCACGGCCTGCGCCAGTTCGGCCACCGAGAGACCCGAGAGCACCGAGAGCGCCGTGCGCGGGCCGATGCCGCTGATCTTGACCAGCTGGCGGAAGGCTTCGCGCTCCGCAGCGCTGCCAAAGCCGTAGAGCAGTTGCGCGTCTTCGCGCACCACGAAGTGCGTGAGCAGCGCCACTTTTTCACCCAGCGCGGGCAGGTTGTAGAAGGTGCTCATCGGCACGTCCACCTCGTAGCCGACGCCGTGGCAGTCGATCAGGATCTGGGGCGGATTTTTCTCCAGCAGCGTGCCGGTCAATTTGCCTATCATTGGGGTTTCTTTCACAGATGGTCGTTCGCCGGGCCGCCCCAAGAACGACCGCCCCCCTCGGGGGGCCTGGCGCAGCCAGGTCAGGGGGCTCACATTATTCTGGATTATCGGTTTGATCCTCCGCCACACCTTTTCCCCGCCCGACAACCTGCGCATGGGTCATCTCTGCGGGCCCATGGACAGCCACATCCGCAGCATCGAGGCGGGCCTGCAGGTCAAGGTGGCGCACCGCTTCGAGCAGTTCCGCATCGAAGGCCCCAAGGCCAAGGCCACCCAGGCGCTGGAGACCCTGCAGGCGCTGTACGAGATGGCGAAGAAGCCAATCCCGGCCGAAACCGTGCAGCTGATGCTGAGCGGCGACACGGCGCTGGCCGAACCGGGCGACGGCGCGCTGGCGATGCAGACGCGGCGCGGCGAGGTGCGCGGGCGCACGCCGGCCCAGACGCGCTACCTGGAGAACATGGCCACGCACGACATCACCTTCGGCATCGGCCCGGCCGGCACCGGCAAGACCTACCTGGCCGTGGCCTGCGCCGTGGACGCGCTGGAGCGCAGCGCGGTGCAGCGCATCGTGCTCACCCGCCCGGCCGTGGAAGCGGGCGAAAAGCTCGGCTTCCTGCCCGGCGATCTGGGCCAGAAGGTCGACCCGTACCTGCGCCCGCTCTACGACGCGCTGCACGACCTGATGGGCTTCGACAAGGTGCAGAAGGCCTTCGAGCGCCAGCAGATCGAGATCGCGCCGCTGGCCTTCATGCGCGGGCGCACGCTGAACCACGCCTTCGTGATCCTGGACGAGGCGCAGAACACCACCGTCGAGCAGATGAAGATGTTCCTCACCCGCATCGGTTTCGGCAGCAAGGCCGTGGTCACCGGCGACGTGAGCCAGATCGACCTGCCGCGCACCGAGCTCAGCGGCCTGATCGACGCCGAACGCGTGCTCAAGCGCGTGCAGGGCATCGCCATCACGCGCCTGAGCAGCGCCGACGTGGTGCGGCACCCGCTGGTCGCGCGCATCGTGGACGCCTACGACGCGCGCAGCAGCGAGGCCGACGATCGGCTGCCGCCTCTGCCCAAACGCGTGCGCCGCAAAGCCACCTGATCACACCATGGCCCTGCCCTCATTGAGTCTCTCCCTGCAGTTCGGCGCGCTGGCCGATGCCGCCCTCCACCGCGCCGCGCTGCCACGCCACACCGTCGCCCGCTGCATCCGGCACGCGCTGGAGACCGACGCGGAAATCACCGTGCGCATCGTGGACGCCGAAGAAGGCCAGGCCCTGAACCGCGACTACCGCGGCAAGGACTACGCCACCAACGTGCTGACCTTCGACTACGCAACCGCCCCCCTGGTGATGGCCGATCTGGTGCTCTGCGCGCCGGTCGTGGCGCGCGAAGCGAAAGAGCTGAAGAAACCGCTCGCCGAACACTACGCCCACCTGCTGGTGCACGGCACCCTGCACGCGCAGGGCTGGGACCACGAGACCAGCGAGGCCGACGCCGAAGCGATGGAGGCGCGCGAGACGGCGATCCTGGCCGGGCTGGGGCAGCCGAACCCTTACGCGGCCTGAGTGGCGCGCAGCCCCTGGGCCTCGATCTCCACCAGCAACTCGCTGCGGCAGACGTCGGCCTGCAGGTACAGGGTTTCAGCGCTGGCCACGCGCCCGGCCATCTCGGCCCTTACCACGCCCAGGTCGGCCGCGTGGCGGATGTAGACCCGGTAGCTCAGATCGGCGAGCGCAAAGGCGCCCTGGGGGCTGAGGCGCTGCGCCTCGGCCAGCACGGCCTCGATGTTGTCCAGGCTCTCGCGGGTCTGTGCGGCCACGTCGCCCAGGTGCACGCTCTGGTGCCCGACGATGCTCGCCGTGCCGGAAACGAACAGCAGTTCCTGCCCCGGCGGATAGACCAGGGCCGCGCGTGAAAAAGTCGGGCTGCGCGGTCCGTACTCGCCGGGATAAAGAAAGGCGCTGACCTGGCGCGGGTTCTCCACCGGCACGGCCAGCGTCGACCCGGCCAGAAAAGCGACCGACAGCGGGCCGGAGCGCACCCCCAGTGCACAGGCCGCCGGCACCCGGCCCACCACGCAGCGCGACGCGCCCTCGAAAGCCTGGGCGCGGCCCAGGTTGAACTGCCGGTAACGCTCCAGGCCCTGTTGGTCCCGGTTGATGTCGGCCATGTAGTTCCAGAGACGCCACAGGTGCGGCAGACCCTGGGCGTCGAGCAGGCGAAAGAGGCGCGCATACGCGGCTTCGCTGGCGGCCTGCAGCCCGACGTCCGGGCCCTCGTCGATCTCGATCACGCCAAACAGCTGGTCACCCTGGCGCCGCCAGCGGATGCCCTCGCTCTCGCCCGACAGGGGCGGGCTGTCGACCAGCCAGGCCTCGTGCCACGGTGTGCTGCCCGCGCTCAGCAGGGGCGCGCGCAGCGGCTGCAGCGGCCAGGCCGGCCTTGCACCGTTCCAGGGCTCCCCCACCAGGCTCTCGCCCAGCACATGACCGGCAGCGACGGGGTTCGCGGAAGAATGAAAAATCAGGGCCATGCCACTCAGTTCAGTTTCAGGGGAATCGTCACCGGGCCGTCGTTGACCAGGTGCACCTGCATGTCGGCGCCAAACCGCCCGGTCTGCACCACCGGGTGCTGCGCCCGAGCCGCTTCAACAAAGCGGTCGTACAGCGCTTCGCCCAGGCCCGGCGGCGCGGCAGCGGAGAAACCGGGCCGGTTGCCACTCTTCGTGTCGGCCGCCAGGGTGAACTGGCTCACGATCAGCAGGCCACCGCCCACGTCCTGCACGCTGCGGTTCATCTTGCCGGCCTCGTCGCTGAAGATGCGCAGCTTCAGGATCTTGGCCAGCAGCTTCTGGCCCACGGCCTCGGTGTCGTCCTGTTCGGCGCACACCAGCACCAGCAGGCCGGCGCCGATCTGGCCCACGGTTTCACCCGCGATCACCACGCGGGCTTCGCTCACGCGCTGCAACAGGGCGATCAAATCAGATCCTTGGGGTCGTCGAAGTGGGCTTCCACATCGCTGGGCAGCAACTGGATCGACGCGCGCAAGCCGGGCACGGCGCTCATCAGCGCTTGTTCGACGCTGGCGCGAACGGCTGCAGACCGCCCCAGCGACCAGCTCGCGGGCATGTGCATGTGCATGTCCACAAAGCGGCGCTGGCCGGCCTTGCGGGTACTGACATGGTCGAAACGGATGATGGAAGCTTCGTCGCGCTGGCTCGCGAAACCATCGAGTGTCTGCTGAATGGTGGCCATGACCTCGGGCTCCACCGCTTCGTCCATCAGCCCCTGCGACGAACGCCACATCAGATGAAAGCCCTCCTTCAGGATGTTCAGCGCCACGCCGATGGCGACCACCGGATCGAGCCAGAGCCAGCCAGTGAAGTGCACCAGCGCGATGCCGACCACCACGCCGGCCGAGGTCCAGACGTCGGTGATCAGGTGTTTGGCATCGGCTTCCAGTGCGATGGACCGGTGCTGTTTCGCCGCACGGAACATCACCCAGGCCAACAGCCCGTTGAGCGCCGAACTGGCCACCGACAGCGCCAGACCCCAGCCCACCTGCTCGATGGGTTGCGGGTCGAGCAATCGGTGCACCGCCGTCCAGACGATGCCCAGCGCCGCCACAATGATGAGGATGCCCTCGAAGCCGGACGAAAAATACTCGGCCTTGTGGTGACCATAAGGGTGGTCTTCGTCGGCCGGGCGGGCGGCGATGGTCACCATCACGAGGCCGAAAATGGCGCTCGCCAGGTTGACCAGCGACTCCATCGCGTCCGACAGCAGCCCCACCGAATCGGTGACCACCCAGGCCAGGGTCTTGAGCGTGATGGTGATGAGTGCAACCACCACGGACGCCATGAGCAGGCGCCGGGGTGTGAGAAATCGGGAGTCCAGAATCATCCGCACATTGTCGCCGAGGCTCACACGCGTTCTGCTGCAACATGGCCGATCCCAATAGGGCTCAGGATGTAACCAGCGGGTTCCCGTTCGGTGCCAGAATGCCTCAACAGCGTGCCCCCATGAACCCACCCACCACATCCCCCACCCCTCCCGGCCCCCCCGCCAGCTTCTGGATCGGCGAGACCGACGCCTGGCTGCTGGCCGAAGGCAAACACCTGCGACCCTGGCAGAAGCTGGGCGCCCACACCACCGAGATGGACGGCGTGGCGGGCACGGCGTTCGCGGTCTGGGCGCCCCATGCGCGCCACGTGGGCCTGACCGGTGACTTCAACGGCTGGCAGCCCCAGCCCATGCGGTTTCGCCCCGAGTGCGGCGTGTGGGAGCTGTTCGTCCCCGGTGCCGGCGTGGGCGCCTGGTACAAGTTCGATGTGCAGGGCGCCGACGGCCGGCACGTGATGAAGACCGACCCCTACGCGCGTGAAACCGAGCTGCCCCCGGGCAACGCCGCGCGCGTGTGCGAACCGCTGCGGGCCGCACCGGCGCCGGCCGCGACCCACACCCGCCCCGCCGCGCCCATGGCCATCTACGAAGTGCACCCCGGTTCGTGGAAGCGCCCCGAGGGGCCACACACCCTGCCGACCTGGGACGATCTCGCCACCCACCTCGTGCCTTACGCCGCCGGCCTGGGCTTCACCCACCTGGAACTGCTGCCCGTCAGCGAACACCCGTTCTACGCCTCTTGGGGTTACCAGCCCACCGGGCTGTATTCGCCCACCGCGCGCCACGGCTCGCCCGAAGCCTTTCGCCGTTTCATCGACGCCGCACACGCCGCGGGGCTGAAGATCATCCTGGACTGGGTACCGGCCCACTTCCCCGCCGACGAACACGCGCTGGCGCGCTTCGATGGCACCGCGCTGTACGAGCACGCCGACCCGCGCGAGGGATTCCACCGCGACTGGAACACGCTCATCTACAACTTCGGCCGCTTCGAGGTGCGCAACTTCCTGGTGGGCAACGCGCTGTTCTGGGTCGAGCAGTACGGCATCGACGGTCTGCGCGTGGACGCGGTCGCCTCCATGCTCTACCGCGACTACAGCCGCCCGGCCGGCGAGTGGGTGCCCAACCGCGACGGCGGGCGCGAGAACTACGAGGCCATCGCCTTCCTGCGCGAGGTGCACGAGGTGCTGCAGCGCGAAGCGCCGCAGGCCACCACCATCGCCGAAGAATCCACCGCATTCCCGCGCGTGACCGGCGCCGTGGCCGAGGGCGGCCTGGGCTTCGACCACAAATGGAACATGGGCTGGATGCACGACACCCTGGCCTATTTCTCGATGGACCCGGTGCACCGCCGCTGGCACCACAACAAGCTCACCTTCGCGATGATGTACGCCTGGAGCGAAGACTATTGCCTGCCGCTCTCGCACGACGAGGTGGTGCACGGCAAGGGCTCTCTGCTGGGCAAGATGGCCGGCGACCGCTGGCAGCAGCTCGCCAACCTGCGCGCGCTCTACGCCTGGATGTACGCGCACCCCGGCAAGAAGCTGCTCTTCATGGGCGCCGAACTGGCCCAGCCGACCGAGTGGGACCACGACGGCGAACTGCCCTGGCACCTGCTGGGCGACCCGGCCCACGCTGGCGTGCAGCGCCTGGTGGGCGACCTCAACCAGGCCTACCGCGCACAACCGGCGCTGCATGCGCGCGACACCGATCCGCACAGCTTCCAGTGGCTGGTGGTGGACGATGCCGAACACTCGGTGCTCGCCTTCGCGCGCTATGGCCTGCAGCTTGAAGACACCGTAGTGGTCATCGCCAACCTCACGCCCATGGTGCGCCACGGCTACCGCGTGGGTCTGCCCCACGCCGGTCGCTGGCAAGAGCGGCTCAACACCGATTCGACCCACTACGGCGGCAGCAACGTGGGCAACCACGGGAACGTACTGGCCGAAGACGTTCCCCTGCACGGCCAGCACTGGTCAGCGGCGTTCACGCTGCCGCCACTGGCGGTGTTGTGGCTGAAGCCTGAGTCCACGAGAACATGAACCCGGCTCACCTCACCCCGGAGTTGGGTGCGCACCTGCACGAGCAGAACGGGCAAAGCGGCGTGCAGTTTGCCGTCTGGGCACCGCAGGCCGAAGACCTTGAGGTGTGTCTGTTTGACAGCGCCACCGGCCCCGAGACACAGCGCATCGTGCTGGCCAATGTCGGCAACGGCATCTGGCAGGCCTTCGTGCCGGGCCTGAGCGCCGGCCAGCTGTATGGCCTGCGTGCGCACGGTCCCTGGGCGCCGGAAGCCGGCCACCGCTTCAACCCGGCCCGGCTGCTGCTCGACCCCTGGGCCCTGGCCCTGGTGGGCGGTACCGAGCGGCTGGCGCTGCAGGCCGGTCACACGGTGGCCGACCCGCTGAAACCCGACCAGTCGTGGGCAGAGCACCAGCCGGACCCGCAGGACAACGCCGCGGCGATGCCGAAATGTGTGGTGCTGGATGCCCAGGCCGAACTCGACGCCGGCCACGCCATCGCGCCGCGCCCGGTGATCGCTGGCGAGCGGGTGTTCATCTACGAAGCCCACGTGAAGGCGCTGACCCGGCTGCACCCCGAAGTGCCCGAAGCGCAGCGCGGCAGCTACGCCGCACTCGCCCACCCGGCCGTGAGCGCCCACCTGCAGCGCCTGGGCATCACCACCGTCTGCCTGCTGCCGGTGCACCAGCACATCAGCGAGCGCCACCTGCTGGCGCGCGGCCTGGTCAACCACTGGGGTTACAACACGCTCAACGCCTTTGCGCCCGAACCCGGCTACGCGGCCGCCACCGGCGGCACGGATCCGGCCAACCCCGAGCGAGCCGCTGCCGTGCGCGCCGAGTTCCGCGTCATGGTGGACGCGCTGCACCGCGCTGGCATCGAGGTCGTGCTCGACGTGGTGTTCAACCACACCGCCGAGAGCGACCTCGATGGCCCCACGCTCAGCTGGCGCGGCCTGAGTCAAAACAGCTGGTATGCGATGGGCGAACATGGCGTGCCGCACAACTTCAGCGGCTGCGGCAACAGCCTCAACGTGAGCGAGCCGCGCGTGCTGCAGTGGGTCATGGACAGCCTGCGCTGGTGGGTGCAGGCCTACGGTGTCGACGGCTTCCGCTTCGACCTCGCCGTCTCGCTGGGCCGAGTCGCCGCGCTCGGCCACGCCTTCCACCCGCACGCACCGCTGCTCACGGCCATGCAGCAAGACCCGGTGCTGCGCCACGTGCGCCTGATCGCCGAACCCTGGGACATCGGCCCCAACGGCTACCACGTGGGCGGCTTCGCGCCCGGCTGGCTGGAGTGGAACGACCGCTTCCGCGACGGTGTGCGCGCCTTCTGGCTCGGCCACCCTGCCACGCGGGGCGAGCTGGCGAACCGGGTGTGTGCCAGCAGCGACACCTTCCAGCGCGGCGGCCGCCGGCCCGCGACCAGCGTGAACCTGCTCACCGCCCACGACGGCTTCAACCTCGCCGACCTCACCGCCTACGCGCGCAAGCACAACGCCGCTAACGGCGAAGACAACCGCGACGGCCACGGCCACAACCTGAGCGCCAACGCCGGCGCCGAAGGCGCCAGCGACGACCCGCGGGTGCAACACCGGCGCGGCCTGTGGCGCCGTGCCCTGCTCGCCACGCTGTTCTGCGCCCAGGGCACGCCGCAGCTGCTGGCCGGTGACGAGATCGGCCATAGCCAGCAGGGCAACAACAACGTCTACTGCCAGGACAACCCCCTGACCTGGCTCGACTGGGCACACGCCGACACGGCCCTCGCCACCTACGTGGCGGGCCTGGCCGCGTTGCGCCGCCAGCACCCTGGCCTGCGCCAGGCGCGCTGGTTCACTGGCCAGCCGCTCGCCGACGGCGGGCCGCCCGACATCGCCTGGATCGACGTGAACGGCCTGGCGCCTTCGTTCCAGGCCTGGCAGAGCACCGAGCACCGCACACTGGGCGCCGTGATCACGGCGGGCGAGACCGGTCTGGCGCCGACCGAACGCCTGCTGCTGGTCTGGCACGCCGGCCACGGCCCCACCGTGCTGACGCTGCCGCCGGGGCGCTGGTCGTTGCGACTGGACAGCACCCGCGCCCGGGTGGCCCTGGACGCGGCGGGCGGGAAATCCGTCGAAGGCCAGTTGCCCCTCGACGAACCGGGCGTCTGCGTGCTGGTCCAGAGTTTGCAAGGCGGATGACAGCTCCACCGCCACACCCCATGAACCACCACCCCAGCGACCTGCTCACGCGCCGCACCAGCGGCGTGCTGCTGCACATCACCAGCCTGCCCGGCCCCCACGGCTCGGGCGACCTCGGCCCGGCCGCCCGCCACTTCGTCGACTGGCTCGCTTCGGCCGGCCAGTCGATCTGGCAGATCCTGCCGCTATCGCCGGCCGGCCCGGGCAACTCGCCCTACCAGAGCGTGTCGGCCTTCGCCGGCAGTCCGTTGATGGTGGACCTGGACGACCTGGTGCACCTGGGCTGGCTGCCCTGGATGGCGCGCAAGGGCTTTGACCACCACCATTGCGATTTCGAGCGCGTCGCGCCCTACCGCATGGCCTGCCTGCGCAAGGCCTGGGACGGCTTCAGCCAGCGCGCCACCGACGTCTGCCGCGAGGCCCTGGCCGCGTTCTGCGCCGAACAGGCCCATTGGCTCGACGACTACGCCCTCTTCATGGTGCTCGACGAACGCCACGGCGGCCCCTGGTCGCTCTGGCCGGAGCCGCTCGCGCGGCGCGAGCCCACCGCGCTGGACTCGGTGCGCGAGCAGTCGGTGCACGCGCTGGGTTTCTGGCGCTTCGTGCAGTGGCGCTTCTGGGTGCAATGGCAGGGGCTGCGCAGCTACGCGCGCGAGCGCGGCGTGCAGATGGTGGGCGACGCGCCGATCTTCGTGGCGCACCACAGCGCCGACGTCTGGGCCCACGCCGACCAGTTCCTGCTCGACGAGCAGATGGATCCCGCCGTGGTGGCCGGCGTGCCGCCCGACTATTTCAGCACCACCGGCCAGCGCTGGGGCAACCCGCTCTACAACTGGGAAGCCATGGCGCACCGCGGTTACCGTTGGTGGAAAGACCGGCTGGCCCACCTGTTCCAGCAGGTCGACGTGGTGCGGCTGGACCACTTCCGCGGCTTCGAGGCGCACTGGGAAATCCCGACCAGCGAACCCACCGCCGTGGCCGGTCAGTGGCAGCCCGGCCCCGGGCTGGCGTTCTTCAAGGCCATCGAAGACGAGCTGGGCCAACTGCCCATCATTGCCGAAGACCTGGGACTGATCACGCCCGAAGTGACCGCGCTGCGCGAGGCCTGCGGTTTCCCGGGCATGCGCATCCTGCAGTTCGCCTTTGGCAGCGGCCCGGCCAACCCCTACCTGCCGCACAACCTGGAGCGCCAGACCGTGGCCTACACCGGCACACACGACAACGAAACCACCGTGGGCTGGTGGAACAGCGCGATGGCGGGTGAAAAAACCTCGGCCCGCGCCTACCTGGGCCACTGTGTGGACACCGAGCCCAACTGGACCCTGATCAACGCCTTGTCGATGTCGGTCGCCAACACCCTGGTGGTGCCGTTCCAGGACGTGCTGGGCCTGGACACCCGGCACCGCATGAACACGCCCGGCCTCGCCACCGGCTGCTGGGAGTGGCGCTTCGACTGGAGCCAGGTGAACCACGAACCCGCCGAACGCCTGGCGGCCATGACGAAAGCTCACGGACGCTGGCCCCACCCCTGAATTCCCCGCCTTTCAACCCGACAGGAGACACGCATGGAAAAGCCCAACCCCCAGCAACTGGCCAAACGCACCATCGCCCTCGTGCTCGCCGGCGGACGAGGTTCGCGCCTGCACGCGCTGACCGACCGCCGCGCCAAGCCCGCGGTGTACTTCGGCGGCAAGTTCCGCATCATCGACTTCGCGCTCTCCAACTGCCTGAACTCGGGCGTGCGCCGCATCGGTGTGGTGACGCAATACAAATCACACAGCCTGTTGCGCCACCTGCAGCGCGGCTGGAGCTTCCTGCGCAACGAGTTCAACGAATTCATCGATCTGCTGCCCGCGCAACAGCGCATGGGCGACGAAAGCTGGTACCTCGGCACCGCCGACGCCGTCTACCAGAACCTGGACATCCTGCGTGCCCACAAGCCCGAGTACATCCTGGTACTCGCCGGCGACCACATCTACAAGATGGACTACTCGGGCCTGATCGCCGACCACGTGGCGCAGGGCAAAAAATGCACCGTGGGTTGCATCGAGGTGCCCCGCGCCGAAGCCAGCGCCTTTGGGGTGATGGCCATCGACACCGAGCGGCGCATCATCGGTTTTCTGGAAAAGCCGGCCGACCCACCCGCCATGCCGGGCAAGCCCGATGTGGCGCTGGCCAGCATGGGCATCTATGTGTTCGACGCGCAGCACCTCTTTGAAGCCCTGGAAAAAGACGCGGCCACGCCCGGCTCCAGCCGCGATTTCGGCAAGGACCTGATCCCGGCCATGGTGGCCGCAGGCGATGCGGTGGCCCACCCCTTCGGCATGTCCTGCGTCAAGAGCTCACCCGAAGCCCCCGCCTACTGGCGCGACGTCGGCACGGTGGACGCCTACTGGGCCGCCAACATAGACCTCACCGGCACCCTACCCGAACTCGACATGTACGACCGCGAATGGCCGATCTGGACCTACCAGGAACAGCTCGCCCCCGCCAAGTTCGTGTTCGACGATGACGACGGCCGCCGCGGCATGGCGGTGGACTCGCTGGTCTCCGGCGGCTGCATCATTTCGGGCGCCTCGGTGCGCCGTTCGGTGCTGTTCTCCAAGGTGCGGCTGCACTCCTTCGCCACGATCGAAGAATCCGTGCTGCTGCCCGAGGTGGACGTGGGCCGCCACTGCCAGTTGCGCAAGGTGGTGATCGACAACGGCTGCGTCATCCCCGACGGCATGCAGATCGGCTTCGATGCGGCTGAGGACGCGCGCCGTTTCTTCCGCACCGACAGCGGCGTTGTGCTGGTGACCAGAGACATGCTAGAAAAACTGGCATGAATTCACCCAAAGTCCTGTACGTCTGCTCCGAGGTCTATCCGCTGCTCAAGACCGGCGGGCTGGCCGATGTGAGTGCGGGTCTGCCGCCGGCCCTGGCAGCCGCGGGTGCCGACGTGCGCCTGTTGCTGCCCGCCTTTCCGTCCATCGTGGCGGGTGTGACGCCGGAAGGCCCCGCCCTGCCGGTGCCCGCGGGCGGCGCGCCCGGCCTGCCCTGGGACCTGGGCCCTCGGCCCGACACCGCGGCCGGCCCCGCGCCCTGGCTGCAGGCCGGGCGCATGGGCGCACATGGCCTCCCGGTGCTGCTGCTGCACGCGCCCGGCCTGTTCGACCGCGGCGGCAACCCCTACCTCGACGCCAGCGGCCAGCCCTGGCCCGACAGCGCGCAGCAGTTCGCCTGGCTGGGCTGGGCCGCGGCCCTGCTAGGCACCGGTCTGGACCCCACCTGGTGCCCCGACGTGGTGCACGGCCACGACTGGCACACCGGCCTGGCCTTCGCCTACCTTCACCAGCTTCCCCCTTCCGGGCAGCGCCGGCCGGCCACGGTCTTCACCATCCACAACCTGGCCTACCAGGGCGTGTTCGACGCGGCCCTGCGCGGCCCCCTGGGCCTGCCCGATGCGCTGTTCCACCTCGATGGACTCGAATTCCACGGCCTCGTGTCCTTCATGAAAGCGGGCCTGTTGTACAGCGACGCCATCACCACGGTCAGCCCCACCTACGCCCGTGAAATCACCGAGCCCGAACAGGGCTGCGGGCTCGACGGGGTGCTGCGCGCGCGCCAGGCGGTGCTGAGCGGCATCCTCAACGGTGTGGACGACGCGGTCTGGAACCCGGATGCCGACTCGCTGGTCAAGCCCGGCTTCAGCGCCACACGCCTGGCCGGCAAAGCCAAAGCCAAGGCCCGGCTGCAAAAGAGCCTCGGGCTGGAGAAACGGCCGGACGCCCTGCTGTTCGCCGTTGTCAGCCGCCTCACCGAACAGAAGGGCCTGCACCTGTTGCCGGCCGTGGTCGACGAACTGGTGCAGCGCGGTGGCCAGCTCGCCGTGCTGGGCGCGGGCGATGCGGCCATCGAAACCGCGCTGCAGGACTGCGTCGCGCGTCACCCGGGCCAGGTGGCCTTGCGCGTGGGCTACGACGAGGCGCTGGCCCACGGCATCATCGCCGGCGCCGACGTGATCCTGCTGCCCTCGCGCTTCGAACCCTGCGGCCTGACCCAGCTCTACGGCCTTCGCTACGGCACCCTCCCGCTGGTGCGCGCCGTGGGCGGCCTGGCCGACACCGTGACCGACTGCAGCCTGGAAAACCTGGACGACGGCAGCGCCAGCGGCTTCGTGTTCCACGAGCTGAGCGTGGCCGATCTGTCGTCCGCGCTGCGGCGCGCCTTTGCCCTGCAGCGCCGCCCGGCCGACTGGCTGGCCGTGCAGCGCCACGCCATGGCGCTGCGCTTCGACTGGGCCCGCGCCGCCCGCGACTACCTGCGGGTCTACGAAACCGCTCTGGCCCCAACCTCCGATGGCACGCGTTCTGCTTGAACCTGAAACGCCGCCCCTCCCGCTCGCTCCCGACCTGCCGACACCACCGCCATGCCCAACTCCCTGCTCACACCCACCCACGGCACGGCCACTGCGCCGTTCGAATACGACCACCTGGACAACACCGTCGACGCGCTGCGCAAGTCGATCGCCAACCGGCTGGTCTACGCGGTCGGCAAAGACCTGCGCTCGGCCACCCGGCGCGACTGGCTGTTCGCCCTGTTCCACGCCGTGCGCGACCGCACCATGGACCGCTGGCGCGAAACCCTGGCCACGGCGCAGGACAGCGACGCCAAGCGCGTGTATTACCTCTCGCTGGAGTTTCTGACCGGCCGTGCGCTGACCAACGCCCTGCTGTCGGTGGGCATCTACGACGCCGCCAAGGAAGCCTGCACCCAGCTCGGAGCCGACTTTGATGCGCTCATCGACCTCGAAACCGACGCCGGCCTGGGCAACGGCGGCCTGGGCCGGCTCGCAGCCTGTTTCCTCGACTCCATGGCCACCGTGGGCCTGCCCGGCATGGGCTACGGCATCCGCTACGACTTCGGCATGTTCGCGCAGCGCATCGTCGACGGCCGCCAGGTCGAAGAGCCCGACTACTGGCTGGTCAACGGCAACCCCTGGGAGTTCATGCGACCCGAGTTCAGCTACCCCGTCCAGTTCGGCGGCCGTCTGGTGCAGGAAGGTGACCACGTGCGCTGGGTCGACACCGACGACGTGATCGCCACCGCCTACGACAGCGGCGTGCCCGGTCACGAGCTCAGCAGCGTGTCGACCCTGCGCCTGTGGACCGCGCGCGCCACCAGCGGCATCAACCTCGACGCCTTCAACAAGGGCGACTACATGCGCGCCGTGGAGGCCAAGAACCAGTCAGAAAACGTCTCGCGCGTGCTCTACCCCGACGACAGCACCGACCACGGCAAGGAACTGCGCCTGCGCCAGGAGTACTTCTTCGTCAGCGCCTCGCTGCAGGACATCGTGCGCCGCTACCTCAAGACGCACGGCGGCTTCGACCAGCTCGCCGACAAAGTGGCCATCCACCTCAACGACACACACCCCGCGCTGGCCGTGCCCGAGCTCATGCGCATCCTGGTGGACGAACACCGGCTGGAGTGGGAAGCCGCCTGGGACCTGTGCCAGCGCATCTTCAGCTACACCAACCACACCCTCATGCAGGAGGCGCTGGAGACCTGGCCGGTGGACCTGATGGGCCGTCTGCTGCCGCGCCACCTGCGCATCATCTACGACCTCAACGCCCGTTTCCTGGCCGAGGTGCACGATCGCTTCCCCAATGACAACGAGCTGCTGCGCCGCGTCTCGCTGATCGACGAACGCGGGCAGCGCCGCGTGCGCATGGCGTCGCTCTCGGTGCTGGCCAGCCACAAGGTCAACGGCGTATCGGCCCTGCACAGCAACCTGATGGTGGAGACCATCTTTGCCGACTTCGCCAAGATCTGGCCCGAACGCTTCTGCAACAAGACCAACGGCATCACGCCACGGCGCTGGCTCTCGCAGGCCAACCGCCCGCTCTCGGCGCTGATCGACGCGCGCATCGGCGGCACCTGGCGCCGCAACCTCGACGAGCTCAGCGCGCTGCGCGAACTCGCGGCCGACCCCGAATTCAACAGCGCCTTCCGCCTCGCCAAGGCGCAGAACAAGAAGCGCCTGGCCGAACGCATCGCGCAGGAAACGGGCGTGATCGTCAACCCCGAGAGCCTGTTCGACGTGCAGATCAAACGCATGCACGAATACAAGCGCCAGTTGCTCAACGTGCTGCACGTGGTCACGCGCTACCAGCAGATCCTCGCGCACCCGAACGCCAACTGGGTGCCACGCACGGTGATCTTTGGTGGCAAGGCCGCGTCGGCCTACTACATGGCCAAGCTGGTGATCAAGCTCATCAACGACGTGGCACGCACGGTCAACAACGACAAGCGCATCGGCGACAAGCTCAAGGTGGTGTTCATGCCGAACTACCGCGTGTCGCTGGCCGAGGTCATCATCCCGGCGGCCGACCTGTCCGAGCAGATCTCCACCGCCGGTACCGAAGCCTCGGGCACCGGCAACATGAAGTTCGCGCTCAACGGTGCGCTGACCATCGGCACCTGGGACGGCGCCAACATCGAGATCGCCGAGAACGTGGGCCTGGACCACATCTTCATCTTCGGTCTGCGCACCGAGCAGGTCGCCGCCTTGCGCGCCAGCGGCTACAACCCGCGCCGCTACTACGACCACAACTACGACCTGAAGACCGCCATCGACCGCATCGCTGAAGGCGCCTTCAGTCCGGAAGAACCCGGCCGTTTCCACGACATCACGCGCACGCTGCTCGAATCCGATTACTACCTGCTGCTGGCCGACTACGGCGACTACCTGGCTGCTCAGGGCAAAGTGGACGAGCTCTACCGCCGCCCCACCGAGTGGACGCGCCACGCCATCATGAATGTGGCCGGCATGGGTACCTTCTCGTCGGACCGCACGATCCGCGAGTACGCCGACCAGATCTGGAACGTGAAGCCGCTGTTCAATTGAGCCCCCCTTGCGTTCCGCGCCTCAGTCGGCGCGGAAGATGGCTCCCCACTTCGAGAGGATCGCTGCCACCCCGATGGCCTGACCTAGCTCGGGGCGGCCCTTCGCTGCGGTCCCTGAGCCACTGATCCGGCGTGCGTGCCAGAATCCTGCGCATGCGGAACACAGGCGCTGGCGTGCGATGGTGGTGGATCGGCGGGGCGGTGATCTCACTGACCGGCGCCGTGCTGCTCGCGCGCCAGGCCATCGACGAACAGCGCGCGCTGTTCGAGACCGACGCCCGCATCGTGCACCGCCTGCTCAGCCAGCAGGTGGTGCAGCACGACGCTATCCTGGACACCCTCGCCCTGCTGCAACCCGGCCCCGAAGCGCCCGGCGCCACGCCGCCCGAGCAGCGCCTGCCCGCGCTGTATCCGCACATCCTCTCGGTGCAGCGGCGCGACCGCGGCGGGGACTGGCCCGACCCGGCGCTGGCCGGCGCCGAAACAGCCTCGCGCCAGCACCAACGTCCCGCCCTGGCCACGGTGGAACTCGGCAGTGGCCGCTACCGCCTCGTCTTGGCTGCGGAGCCCACCGCCTACGCGCTCGGCATCGATCTGCGGGCCATGGTGCCCTGGGCCGAATGGCCCATGAAACCCGAGACCAGCCCGGTGCGCGTGCGGCTGGACCACGCCGGCCAGTCGTTCACCCTGCAACCCGGCGATCCCACTGCGCTGAACACCGGGCGCGGCTGGCGCTTCGAATTCCACAAACACCTGGCCGCACAGAGCCAGCCCTTCGATGTGGTGGCGTCCCGCCAGATGGGCTGGCACGAACTGCCCTGGGGCCGCATGCTGGCGTGGTTGGCGGCGGTGGCGCTGGTGTTGACTGCGCTCGCGCAATGGCAAGGCCAGCGCGCCGCCCGCCGACGTGCTGAAGAGTTGCTGCGCCTGGGACAGGTGGCCCGGCTCAACACGCTGGGCGAACTCGCCGCCGGCATGGCACACGAACTCAACCAGCCGCTCACCGCGGTGTTGGCCAACACACAGGCCGCGCAGCGCCTCCTGGCCGACGAGCCGCCGGAGCTGGACACCGCGCGCACCGCCATGGCACAGGCCACCGCGCAGGCCCGGCGCGCTGCTGACGTGGTGGGCCGCCTGCGCCGCGCGGTCGAGCGACCAGATGTGCAGGGTGGCGTGCTCGCGGTGGATCTGGCCGAGGCCGTGCGCCGGGCGCTGTATTTGCTGGAGCCTGAATGCCAGCGACGCAGCGTGGTCCCCCAACTGCAAGCGGTGGACATGGTGACTGTGGCGGCCGATCCGGTGGCACTGGACCAGATCGTGCACAACCTGCTGATGAACGCGCTGCAAGCGCTGGAAGGCGTGGACGTGAACGCGCGCCGACTTTCCCTGAGTGTGTCGCGCGCCGATGGTCAGGGCGAATTGATCGTCACCGACAGCGGCCCTGGTCTTGCCCCCGAGGTGTTGCCACGTTTGTTCGAGCCGTTTTTCTCTACCCGCGCGGGTGGGCTCGGTCTGGGCCTCTCGCTGTGCGAAACCCTGGCCAGCGGCATGGGCGGATCGCTGACAGCCACGAACGGGCCACAGGGCGGCGCTGAGTTCCGACTGCGCCTGCCACTCAAGGACGCTGAATGATCCTTACCCCCAACGGCGCGACGCTCTCGCCCACCATCCACCTGATCGACGACGACGCAGCCGTGCGCGAGAGCCTGGCATTGCTGATCGGCACCGTGGGCTTGCGCGTCATGACCTGGGCCGATCCACAAGGCTTTCTGGAGCGCTTCGACCGAGAGGCCATCGGCGCCATCGTGCTCGACGTGCGCATGCCTGGCATCAGCGGCCTGACGGTGCTCGACACCCTGGTGGCCCAGGGCGTGGACCAGCCGGTGATCTTGCTCACCGGACACGGCACGGTGGAGATGTGCCGCCGCGCTTTCAAGGCCGGCGCGGCCGAGTTCCTTGAGAAGCCGGTCAATGACGAGCAGCTGATCGAAGCGCTGCAAAACGCCGTGCGCCAGCACGTTCGCTCGCGCGAGCGCCATCAGACCGACCGAGCTGCGCGCGAACGCTACGCCCAGCTCTCCGAGCGTGAGCGCGAAGTGCTGGGCTTCATCGTCGCGGGTCTGACCAACAAAGAGATTGGTCGTGCGCTCAACCTCTCGCCGCGCACGGTGGAAAGCCACCGCGCCAACCTGTTCGCCAAGCTGCAGGCCGAGTCGCTGGCGCAACTGATCCGTCACTACGCCGCGCTGGTCGACGCCGACGGCCAGAGCGACACTCCGTAGTTCTACGGAGCCCCGCGCGTAGCGCTCCGAATGGTGCGAACGGGCGCGAATTTTTACAGTTCTCCCACGGTTGATCGAACCGTTCAACACACCGGAGAACTCCATGAAATTTGCCACCCCACTCGCCGCCGTCGCACTGTCCCTGTTCGCCACCACCGCCAGCGCACAGGCCGTGCGCACCGAGAAAAACATGTCGCTGGACCTGGCCAACCAGATCGCCGCCGCCACCGTGGCGTCCTGCAGCGCGAGCGGTTACAACGTGACCGCCGCCGTGGTGGACCGCGCCGGCACCCTGCGTGCCCTGCAGCGCGCCGACAACGCCGGCCCGCACACCGTGGGCGCCGCGCAGGGCAAGGCCTACACGTCGGCCTCGGCCCGCAACACCACGGCGGCCATGCTGGAGACCGTGCAGAAAAACCCCGGCGCCGCGACCCTGGTGGACATCCCCGGCTTTCTGGTGCTGGGCGGTGGTGTGCCGGTGAAGGTGGGCAACGAAGTCATCGGTGCGGTTGGTGTGGGCGGTGCGCCCGGCGGCCATCTGGACGAGGCCTGCGCCACCGCTGGCATCGCCAAAGTGGCCGAGCTGTTGAAATGAAAACGCTGTTACTGGCCTTTTCGCTGGCTTTGGCCGGCGTGTCAGTCCAGGCCCAGGTCGCGCCCAGCGCGGTCGAGGCCGCGGCCTACACCGGGCTGCACCTGGCAGCGCACAAGGGCGACGCGGCCAAGGTGCAGCGCCTGGTCGCCTCCGGTGCCACACTCAACACCACCGACAGCCAGGGCCGCACGCCGCTGCATGTGGCCACCTTCGCCCGCCAGCGGGATGTGATACGCGCGCTGGTGAAAGCTGGGGGCGATCTCAACAAGCTGGAGAACGACCGTTACGACGCCGTCACCATCGCCTCGGTGGCGGACGACGAGGAAACGCTGAAAGTGCTGTTGCAACTGGGCGCGAGCGCGAAGCAGACCACCAGCCGCTACGACGGCACGGCCTTGATCGCAGCGGCGCACCTGGGCCACGATGGTGTGGTGCGCCAGCTGATCGCCGCCGGCGCGCCGCTGGACCATGTGAACAACCTGCACTGGACCGCCGTGATCGAGTCCATCGTGCTGGGCGATGGCGGTGCGCGTCACCAGGCGACGCTGAAGGCGCTGATCGATGCGGGAGCGAATCTGCAGCTGGCAGATCGCAGTGGTCAGACGCCACTTTCGCTGGCGAAGGCTCGCGGTTACTCGGCGATGGTGGCGATGCTGGAGAAGGCTGGGGCGCGATGAGTCTTGTACTGTCCAGTGCTTCTTCAGGGTCTGAAGAACCGGCGCGGCTGACTCCGCTCATGTCCCCCGGGCTGACTTCGCCAGCCCTCCTCCTTTGCTTCGCTTCGCCAGCCACACCGGTCTTTCAGACCGTGGACTGAGCAGGCTCAACAACGGTAGCGCGCCAACCTCACCACAGGTCGGGGCGACGGTGCGTTCTGTGCAGTGAGGTCAAGGAGGAGGACCGGCGCAGCCGGTCCGGGGGACACGAACGGAACAGAGCGCGCCGGCGCCCCGATCCCGCAAAGGTGCATGAAAGAAATCAGGGCGAAAGAAGCTGCAATTCAGCCCAAAGTCACGCGAGCAAACTTCCGCTTGCCCACCTGCACCACATAAACCCCGGCGCCCAGCTTCAGACCCTTGTCGCTGACCACAGCCGAATCGATGCGCACACCGCCACCATCGATCAACCGGTTGCCCTCACCATTGGACGCCACCAGACCCGCCGCATTCAGCAGCGCCGCAATGCCCAAAGGAGCGCCTGACAGCGAAACCTCCGGAATCTGATCCGGCACACCGCCCTTGCTGCGGTTGATGAAGTCCTGCTCAGCCGCATCGGCCGCCGCCGCGCTGTGGAAACGAGCCGTGATCTCCTTGGCCAGCATCACCTTCGCGTCTTTCGGGTTGCGCCCGCCGGCCACTTCCTGCTTCAGCGCTTCGATCTCGGCCAGTGACTTGAACGACAGCAGCGTGTACCAGCGCCACATCAGCGTGTCGCTGATCGACAGCACCTTGGCAAACATGGTGTTGGGCTCTTCGGTGATGCCGATGTAGTTGTTCTTGGACTTCGACATCTTGTCGATGCCGTCCAGGCCTTCGAGCAGCGGCATCGTCAGGATGCACTGCGGCTCCTGGCCGTATTCCTGCTGCAGGTGGCGGCCCATCAGCAGGTTGAACTTCTGGTCCGTGCCGCCCAACTCCAGATCGCTCTTCAACGCCACCGAGTCGTAACCCTGCATCAGCGGGTACAGGAACTCGTGCACGCTGATCGGCGTGCCGGCCTTGAAACGGTCATGAAAGTCGTTGCGCTCCATCATGCGCGCCACGGTGTACTTGGCGGCCAGCTGGATCATGCCCATCGAACCCAGCGGCAGACTCCACTCGCTGTTGTAGCGGATCTCGGTCTTCGCCGGGTCCAGCACCAGACTGGCCTGCTTGTAGTAGGTCTCGGCGTTGGCCTTGATCTGCTCGGGGGTCAGCGGTGGGCGCGTGTTGTTGCGCCCGGACGGGTCGCCGATCAGGCTGGTGAAGTCGCCGATCAGGAAGATCACCTGGTGGCCCAGGTCCTGCAGCTGGCGCATCTTGTTCAGCACCACCGTGTGGCCAATGTGGATGTCGGGCGCGGTCGGGTCCAGGCCGAGCTTGATGCGCAACGGCACACCGGTGGCTTCGGACCTCGCCAGCTTCTTCACCCAGTCGTCCTGGGGAATCAGTTCTTCGATGCCTCGCAGGGTCACCGCCAGTGCCTCGCGCACACCGTCTGTCGGCTGGACCGCCTCCGAGGTGGGTTTCTGAACACCTTTTGTTTCGTTAAGGCTGTGATTCATAAGGGTTTTTTCAGATGCAACAGCCCTGGAACTGGCTATACTTTTGGTTTCCGAGCGTGGATTTTAGTGGTCCTGCCCCCCGAGCGTCCCGGCGAGACGCAGCCCGCAGCTCCGCGGGAGGGCCCGTGTCCTGCTTCTGGTCCCTTTTTCTTCTTTGATTGCGTGCCGCTCCGGTGGCCCGCCCGCTGGAACCGTACCTTGATTTCAAACCGCCCGGACTCGCTGCCCCAGCTTGCACGCTCCTCCTCCAGTCTCCTGGTCCGTGGCCTGACCCGGCATCCCCGCCGCATCATGCTCGGCGTGGGTGCGGTTTTGCTGGGCACCGGCGTGACGGCGTTTGGCATCGCACCACTGGCCCCCGATGCCGCCAACCTGCCTGTGCGGCAAGTGATCGAGGCGCTGGACACAGCCCCGCTGGGTGCCCCGCTGCTCAACGATCTTTCCGTGCCCGCCGCATCACTCACGCTGTTCCGCAGCGACCAGGTGCGTCGCGATGACACCGCCCAGAGCCTGCTGCAGCGCCTTGGCGTGGCCGACTCGGCTGCCCTGGCATTTCTGCGCGACGACGCCACGGCGCGCCAGCTGTTCACTGGCCGCCCCGGCAAGCTGGTCACGGTGGAAACCAACGACCACCACGAACTGCAGCGCCTGAGCGCACGCTGGCTGCCCGACGACGGGCGCCAGTTCCAGCGCCTGGTGATCACCAGCGGCCCGCAAGGCTACAACGTGCAACTCGAAACCGCCGAGCTCACACCCAGCGTCCGCCTGGCCGGCGGCGTCATCAACAGCTCGCTGTTTGCCGCCACCGACGCCATCGGCCTGCCCGACGGCGTGGCAGTGCAACTGGCCGAGATCTTCGCGTCCGACATCGACTTCCGTCGCAACCTGCGCCAGGGTGATCACTTCAGCGTGGTCTACGAAAGCCTGGAAGCTGACGGCGAAACCATGCGCGCGGGTCGGGTGCTCAGCGCCGAATTCATCAACGACGGGCGCAAGCACGATGCCGTCTGGTTCGAAGAACCCGGCCAGAAGGGGGCCTATTACGGCTTCGATGGCCAGAGTTCGCGCAAGTCCTACCTGGGTTCACCGCTGGAGTTTTCCCGCGTCAGCAGCGGCTACGGCATGCGTTTCCATCCCATCTCGGGTCGGCAGAAAGCCCACCTGGGCGTGGACTACGCCGCCCCCACCGGCACACCGGTGCGCACCATCGGTGACGGCGTGGTCTCGTTTGCCGGCTGGAAAGGCGGCTACGGCAATGCGATCGAGGTCACCCACCGTGACAACCAGACCACCCTCTTTGCCCACCTGAGCCGCATCGATGTCCGCAAGGGCCAGAAGGTCTCGCAGGGTGACCGCCTGGGCGCAGTGGGCTCCACCGGCGCCTCGACCGGCCCGCACCTGCACTTTGAGTTCCGCGACCGGGGCGTGCACCGGGACCCGCTGGAAATTGCCCGTCAGAGTGAAAACATCCCGGTGAGTCCGACGTTCCGCGCCCGCTTTGAAGCGGTGGCGCAGTCGCAGCGGCAACACCTCGCCGCAGCGGCCACGGTCCAGCAGGCCAGCGCCGAATAAGCGCTCCGTCCACCGGACTTCCCCCCAACAAAAAAGCCCCGCGAGAAATCGCGGGGCTTTTTTGTTGACCGGGAAGCCACCGATCGAATCGGGGCTTCAGAACGCCCGGATCAGAGTTTCTGCAGCGCCTCGATGCGCTCTTCCATCGGCGGGTGGGTCGAAAACAACTTGCCCAGGCTACCCGTGATGCCCATGGCCTGCATGGTTTTGGGCAGTTCGCCGGGGGTCAGGCCACCCAGGCGGGCCAGCGCGTTGATCATGGGCTGCTTGCGGCCCATCAGGCTCGCAGCACCCGCATCGGCGCGGAATTCGCGCTGGCGGCTGAACCAGGCCACGATGATGGCGGCCAGGAAGCCCAGCACGATGTCCATCACGATGGTGGTCACCATGTAGCCGATGCCCGGGCCGGAGTTGTTGTCGCTGCCGCGGCGCAGGAAGCTGTCCACGGCGTAACCAATCACGCGGCTCAGGAACACCACGAAGGTGTTCATCACACCCTGGATCAGCGTCATGGTCACCATGTCACCGTTGGCCACGTGGGCCACCTCGTGGCCGATCACGGCCTCGACCTCGTCCCGCGTCATGCCCTGCAACAGGCCGGTGGACACCGCCACCAGGGCCGAGTTCTTGAACGCGCCGGTGGCGAACGCGTTGGGCGCGCCGTCGTAAATGGCGACTTCGGGCATGCCGATGCCGGCCTTCTCGGCGAATTTTTGCACCGTCTGCACGATCCAGGCCTCGTCGGCGTTCTGGGGCTGGTTGATGATGCGCGCGCCGGTGCTCATCTTGGCCATCGTCTTGCTCATCAGCAGAGAGATGATGGCGCCCCCAAAACCGATCACGAGCGAGAACCCGGCCAGGGCCGTCATGTTCAGTCCGTTGGCGGTGAGGAAACGGTCCACACCCAGGATGCGGGTGGTGACCAGCAGCACCGCCATGACGGCGAAGTTGGTCAGGACAAACAACAGGATGCGTTTCATGCAATCTCCAGGGAAGGGAACAACGGGCAAATCATAGTGGGGGCGGCATACACCGGTTTCAAGGCCGGGAATGGTTCGAGCTCAGAAGGTGTGAATGAATCCGGCGAGCCCGAGCGGGGTGCGCCGGGCGTGCCAATCGAGGCGCAAAGCACAGCCATAGCTGTGGGCTACGGCGCGCATTTGCAACGATGAGTGGCTCGTCCTGCGCGCCACGAGCGGGTTTGTCGGGCTCGTTCACTCCTTCTTAGACTTGCGGCAACAGGTAACGGCGCTCCCAGGCGCTGATCTCGTTCAGGTAATGGTCATGCTCCAGTGCCTTCACCGCCAGGTAAGCGCGAATAAAGCGCTCGCCCAGCAGACGCGGCGCGTGCTCGCTGGCTGCCATTTGTTCGTGGGCGGTGTCAAAAGTTCGCGGCAGACCACGCGCCTGGGCATAACCATTGCCCTCCACGGGCGCCGTGGGCTGCACCTTGCCTTCCATGCCGGCCAGCCCGGCGGCCAGCGTGGCGGCCATGGCGAGGTAGGGGTTGGCATCGGCGCCAGCCAGGCGGTTTTCGACCCGGCGAGCGACCGGCGCGCTCACCGGCACGCGCAGGCCGGCGGTGCGGTTGTCGTAGCCCCACTGCACATTGGTCGGCGCCTGGCTGCCGGCTACGTAGCGGCGGTAGCTGTTGACGGTGGGCGCGTAGATCAGCATCAGGTCAGGCGTGTAGCTCTGCAGGCCACCGAGGTAGTGGAAGAAGGCCTCGCTGGCCGAGCCGTCGGCGTTGCTGAACACAATGCGACCCTGCGCGTCCACCACGCTCTGGTGCAGGTGCATGGAGCTGCCGGCCTGGCCCGCGATGGGTTTGGCCATGAAGACGGCGTTGAGACCGTGCTGCAGCGCGATCTCGCGCGCGGCGGTCTTGAACAGGAAGGCCTGGTCGGCCACTGCCACCGGGTCGCCGTGCAGCAGGTTGATCTCGTACTGGTTCTCGCCCACCTCGTGCAGCCAGGTGTCTGCTCGGATGCCCAGGCCGTCGATGGCGGCATGAAAGGCATCCCAGAACGGCGCCAGCTCGTTGAGCGCGTTCAGGCTGAAGGCGGACTGGCCCACCTCGGGGCGACCGCCCTTGCCGGTGGGTGAGGCCAGCGGCAGGGCTGGGTCGGTCATGGCGGCGGTCAGGTAGAACTCGATCTCGGGCGCGATCACCGGTGTGAGGCCCAACGCGGTGTAACGCGCCACCACGTTCTTCAGCACCGAGCGCGGCGCGAATTCGCACAGGCTGCCGTCCATCTCGTAGGCATCGTGCACCGCGAGGTAGCGCGGCGTGCTGGCCCAGGGCGAGCGCTTGAGCGTGGCGAGGTCGGGCACCAGGCGCACGTCCGGGTCGCTGTCCGGGAAGACCGGGTCGTAGCTGTATTCGCCCGTAACGCACTGCATGGGGATGGCCTGGTAGATGCGCAGCTCGCCGCCCGCTGCAAAGCTGGCCGCAGGCATGAGCTTGCCGCGCGGGTAGCCGGTGACGTCGGCGAACAGGCATTCCACGTCGCGCACGCCGCTGGCCTTGAAATGGGCGGCGAGCTGGGCGCGGTCGGCGTCTTGCGACAGCTTGAGGTGGGACCACGAAGGGGAAACGGGCAAGGTCATGGGTTGTCCAGCAAAACAAACGGGAGCGCCGTCGGCCGACGGCGCAGCGCGCCTCAAACGGGCACGCGCCTGGGGCGAAACACGCCGGCGTCGGTGTAATACGCGGGGTCTTCATTGGCGGGCCACCAGCCCGGCACCCCCAGCACGGGCAGGGGCGTGAACGGCTTGGCACCCAGCCCGGCGGCCGTCAAACGACCGGCCAGCCAGGCGTCCCAAGCCGCCAGATCGTCCTCCAGGGCCAGCGGCACCGGCTCGCGATACACATGGCCGGTGATGGACTTGTAGGGGGCCACCAGCTTTTCGGTCAGCGCGTGACCAAACAGTACCAGCCGCGCCTGTGCCCACAGGGGCCGCAGCGCCACGAAGAGGCGGGTCCATTCGCGCGCGATCAGCGCCTCCCAGAGCTCTTCAGGGGCCTGCAACAGCACCGCGTTTTCATCAAACAGGGTGATCGCATCGCGCACCGGCCCCCGCACCTGACCGACGCCGGCCTTCGCGATTTCAGTCGCCTGCAGGCGGTTGAGCAGGCGCTTGGTGGCGGGGAAGCGCATCCACACCAGACCGTTGAAGAAATCGTGCAGGCCTTCGCGCGTGGGCACGCTGCCGGTGTCGAAGATGAACTGCTCGTAGGCCATGCCGTCGGGCAGATCGGTCTGCGGCACAAAGCGCGGGCCGGCGGTGCCGATGCGCTGCGTCAGCGCCTGCGGCAGCGGAACACCCTGTTCACAGGCGCCGCGCACCGACGCGCCGTCTTCAGCGAACGGCGCGTTCCAGGGCTGAGACCAGTCGGGCGCCGGCCAGGTCTGCACCGCCTCGGAGAACGCGCACATGGACTCAGGCGATCAATTTCCAGGGCAAGGCTTCACCCGACCGCAGGGGCTTGAGTTCGGCCTCGCCAAACGCAAAGCTCTCCGGCGGCGTCCAGCTTTCGCGCTTCAGGGTGATGGTGCCGGTGTTGCGCGGCAGGCCGTAGAAGTCCGCACCGTAGAAGCTCGCGAAGCCTTCGAGTTTGTCCAGTGCACCGGCGGCGTCAAAGACCTCCGCGTACATCTCGATCGCGGCGTGGGCGGTGTAGCAGCCGGCGCAGCCAGTGGCGTGTTCCTTCAGGTGGGCCGGGTGCGGCGCGCTGTCGGTACCGAGGAAGAACTTGGTGCTGCCACCGGTGGCCGCGGCCACCAGGGCCTGGCGGTGGGTCTCGCGCTTGAGGACCGGCAGGCAGTAGTAATGCGGGCGGATGCCACCGGTGAAGATGGCGTTGCGGTTGTAGAGCAGGTGGTGCGCGGTGAGGGTGGCACCCAGGTACTGGTCCGACTCGGCCACGTATTGCGCAGCTTCTTTCGTGGTGATGTGCTCCATCACTACCTTGAGCTCGGGAAAGTCCTTGCGCAAGGGCTGCAGTTGCTGCTCGATGAACACGGCTTCGCGGTCGAACAGGTCGATGTCGGGGCTGGTCACTTCGCCGTGCACCAGCAGCGGCATGCCAGCCTTCTGCATGGCTTCCAGCGTTTTGTAGGTCTTGCGGATGTCGGTCACGCCGGCGTCGCTGTTGGTGGTGGCGCCGGCCGGGTAGAGCTTGGCGGCGACCACGCCGGCATCCTTGGCCCGCGCTATCTCGTCGGCCGGCAGGTTGTCGGTGAGGTACAGCGTCATCAGCGGCTCGAAGGCCACGCCCGCCGGCACGGCGGCGCGGATGCGCTCGGCGTAGGCCAGGGCCTGGGCCGTGGTGGTCACCGGCGGCTTGAGGTTGGGCATGATGATCGCGCGGCCGAACTGGGCGGCCGTGTGCGGCACCACGGTGTGCAAGGCCTCGCCGTCGCGCACGTGCAGGTGCCAGTCGTCGGGGCGGGTGATGGTGAGGGTTTGAGCTGGGGCGTTCATGAAGGAATTGTCCCACCCCCGCGCCGCCTTCGGTGTCACCCCCTCACGGTGACGCCGGCAGCGGCCCGGCAAAGCCGGTTACGCGGCTGCCTTGGCTGGAGCCCTGGCAACGCGAGCAGGATCCTCAGGCCTTGGCCGTAGCGGCCAGGTGTTTTTCCAGATCGTTCCAGAACGCATCCACCGAGCCTTTGGCCTTGCGCGTGCCCGGCCGCTCACGGTAGATGCGGATGTCCAGCGCGGTGTCGAGGCCCTGCCCGGCACTCACCAGGCGCTTGCCGCGCAGTTCGCGGCGCACGGCGCTGGCCGGCAGGAAGGCGATGCCATGGCCTTCGAGCGCCATGGCCTTGAGGCCTTCGGCCATGTCGGTTTCGTAGATGCGGTCCAGGTGCACCGGCGCGGTGCTCTGCTTGAGCATCTGCTCCACGGCGCGCCCCATGTAGGCGCCGGGCGCGTAGGCCAGGTAGGGCAGCGGATGCGCCACCGTGCCCGGCAGCGTGAACAGCGGTTCACCCTGTTCGTTGGGTTTGACATAGGGCGACAGCGTCTCGCGACCCAGCGGCAGCATCTCGTAGCGCGCGGCGTCCAGCTGGATCGGCTGCGAGGTGTGGTGGTAGGCGATCAGCAAGTCGCAGCTGCCTTCCACCAGCCGCATCACGGCGTCGTGCACGTTGAGCGCAATCAGCCGGCTCTTGATCGGACCGCAGCTTTCGCGCAGGCTGGAGAGCCAGGCCGGAAAGAAGGTGAAGGCCAGCGTGTGCGGCACCGCGAACTCGATCACGTCTTGCGCCGCGGCCGTGTGGGCCCTGAGCATGGCGCGCGTGGTCTGCAGCGCCTGCAGGGTTTCCAGCGCCTGCTCGTAGAGCGTCTGGCCCGCGGGCGTGAGGCGGGTGGGATAGGACGACCGGTCCACCAGGTCGGTGCCGGCCCAGGCTTCGAGCGACTGGATGCGGCGCGAAAACGCGGGCTGGGTGACGTGGCGCAGCTGCGCCGAACGGCTGAAGCTGCGGGTTTCAGCCAGGCTCACAAAATCTTCCAGCCACTTGGTTTCCATGGCCGCGGATTATGCGCGCGGGTGAATTCCGGTGTTGTTTGACGCTTTGCGGTCATGGGCATCCGTTACGATAGCAAGCACCTAGGGTTAACCCTTATTGCTCATCCCATGACACAGAACCCGCCCGATATCCGCCCGTCCCGCATCGCCCACACCGGCCTGCGCCAGAAAATCATGTCGGCCGAGGCCGCCGCCGCCCTCATCGAAAACGGTGACCACGTGGGCATGAGCGGCTTCACCGGCGCCGGCTACCCGAAGGCGATCCCGCTCGCCCTGGCCCGCCACATCCAGGCGCACCACGACGCCGGCAAGGCGTTCCGCATCGGCGTCTGGACCGGTGCCTCCACCGCGCCCGAGCTCGACGGCGCACTGGCCAAAGTCGGCGGCATGGACATGCGCCTGCCCTACCAGTCCGACCCGACCTGCCGCGCGCGCATCAACGACGGCGAGATGGCCTACATGGACATCCACCTCTCGCACGTGGCGCAGTACGTGTGGTTCGGCTTTCTGGGCAAGCTCAACGTGGCGGTGATCGAGGTCGCGGGCATTCTTGAAGACGGTCGCCTGATCCCGGCCACCTCGGTGGGCAACAACAAGACCTGGCTGGACCAGGCCGACAAGGTGATCCTGGAGGTCAACCACGGCCACAGCCTGGGCCTGGAAGGCATGCACGACATCTACTACGGCACCGAGCGCCCGCCGCACCGCAAGCCGATCCCCATGACCCACGCGGGCGACCGCATCGGCGAGCCCTACCTGCGCTGCGACCCGGCCAAGGTGATCGCCATCGTCGAGACCCAGCTGCCCGACCGTGACACGCGCTTCTCGGCACCCGACGAAGCCTCGAAACGCATCGCCGGCCACCTGATGGCCTTCCTGCAAGACGAGGTGAACCAAGGGCGCCTGCCGCCCGAGCTGCTGCCGCTGCAATCGGGCGTGGGCAACATCGCCAACGCCGTGATGGAAAGCCTGAACGAAGGCCCGTTCAACGATCTGCAGGGTTACACCGAGGTGCTGCAGGACGGCATGCTGGCCATGCTCAAGTCCGGCAAGATGGCCATGGCCTCGTCCACCGCGCTCTCGTTCTCGGCACCGGTGATGGAAGAGTTCCTGGCCAACCTCGACTTCTACCGCGAGCGCATCGTGTTGCGGCCGCAGGAGATCAGCAACCACCCCGAGGTGATCCGCCGCCTCGGCATCATCGCCATGAACGGCATGATCGAGGCCGACCTCTACGGCAACGTGAACTCCACCCATGTGATGGGCACGCGCATCATGAACGGCATCGGCGGCTCGGGCGACTTCGCGCGCAACGCCTACCTCTCGGTGTTCATGACGCCGTCCACCGCCAAGGGCGGCAGCATCAGCTGCATCGTGCCCATGGTCAGCCACGTGGACCACACCGAACACGACGTGCAGATCATCGTGACCGAACAGGGCCTGGCCGACCTGCGCGGCCTGTCCCCACGCCAGCGTTCGCGCCGCATCATCGAACGCTGCGCCCACCCGGATTTCAGGCCAGCGCTGCTCGACTACGTGGAACGCAGCGAAACCAACGCCCGCGCCGGCCATGGCGGCATGCACACGCCGCACCTACTGGACGAAGCGCTGTCGTGGCACAACCGGTATGAGCGAACGGGGAAGATGCTGGTGCCTTGAGGGTTGGACGGGCCGTTCACTCCGGCGGCTTGGCTGGCTTAGCCCTCACCCCAGCCCTCTCCCAAAGGGAGAGAGAGAAAGAGGGGGAGTCCGATCCCGACTCCGCTTGTTGCCGTGTGGCCGGGCTGAGCAGCGCAGGGGCGAGCGGATCAGGGCGGGCGTTGTTTGAGCCGAAGGCGAGTTCAGCCCGACCCCGCTCGACGCGAGCAGCGCAAGGCACCGCGCAGCGGCCCGGACTTCGGCTCGCCTTTTCTTTGCTTACTTTCTTTTGGCGAAGCAAAAGAAAGTAAGTCGGCCGCCGGGCCGAGACCCGGCACGCAACGACACCACAAAAGCAACGACAAAGGGGGCTCAGTCCGTCCCAGACTGCTGCAAAGCCCACATCCCCGCATAAACACCCCCCGACGACACCAGCTGAGAGTGCGTGCCCCGCTCAACGATCTCCCCATTGACCAAAACCAGGATCTCGTGGGCATCCACCACCGTCGACAAACGGTGCGCAATCACCAGCGAAGTCTTGTTCCGCGCCGCGCTCTTCAACTCCGCCTGAATCGCCCGCTCGTTCGCCGAGTCCAGTGCAGACGTGGCTTCATCGAAGATCACGATCGGCGGGTTCTTCAGCAAGGTGCGCGCAATCGCCACCCGCTGCTTTTCGCCACCGGATAGCTTCAAGCCACGCTCGCCCACCGTCGTCGCGTAACCCAGCGGCAGCTTCTGGATGAAGCTGTGGATGTGCGCCGCCTGCGCCGCCGCCACGGCCGCCTCGTGCCCGGCCTCGGGCCGGCCGTAGAGGATGTTGTATTCGATGGTGTCGTTGAACAGCACCGTGTCCTGCGGCACGATGCCGATGGCCTGGCGCACGCTGGACTGTGTCACCTCCCGGATGTCCTGGCCGTTGATGAGGATGCGCCCACCGCCATGTGGCCCGCCCGGCTCGTGGTTGCTCACGTCGTAAAAGCGGTAGAGCAAGCGGGCCAGCGTGCTCTTGCCCGAACCGGAGGGCCCGACCACCGCCACCGTCTTGCCGGCCGGGATGTGAAAGCTGATGCCGTGCAGGATCTCGCGCGCCGGCTCGTAGGAGAAGCGCACGTTCTCGAATTGGATCGAAGGCGGACCGTCGAGCACCAAGTCCTGCGCACCCGGCTGGTCGGCGATTTCGCGCTCCTTCTCCAGCAGCACGAACATCTTGTCCAGGTCGGTCAGGCTCTGCTTGATCTCGCGGTAGAGCACCCCCAGGAACCCCAGCGGGATGTAGAGCTGGATCATGAAGGCGTTGACCATCACCAGATCGCCCAACGTCATGCGGCCGTCGGCCACACCCTGCGTCGCGCGCCAGAGCATGAGCACCAGCGCGATCGCGATCACCAGCTGCTGCCCGGCGTTCAGCAGCGACAGCGTGGTCTGGCTCTTGATGCGGGCGCGGCGCAGCTTCTCCAGCGCTTCGTCGTAACGCCGCGCCTCGAAAGCCTCGTTGTTGAAGTACTTGACCGTTTCGTAGTTGAGCAGCGAGTCGATGGCGCGCGTCTGGCTGGTGGACTCCAGCTCGTTCATCTCGCGCCGGAACTTGGTGCGCCATTCGGTCACCGTCACGGTGAAGGTCACATAGAGCACCAGCGCCACCAGCGTGATCCACACATAACCCATGTCGAACTTGGTGCCCAGCAACGTGAGCACCATGATCACTTCGATCAGCGTCGGGAAGATGCTGTAGAGCGAATACGAGATGAGCGACTGCACGCCGCGCGTGCCGCGCTCGATGTCGCGCGTCATGCCGCCGGTCTGGCGCTCCAGGTGGAAGCGCAGGCTGAGCGCGTGCAGGTGCCCGAACACCTGCAACGCGATGCTGCGCGTGGCGCCCTCGGTGGCCTTGGCGAACACCAGTTCACGCAGCTCGGTGAACACGGTCGTGGACAGGCGCAGCAGCCCGTAGGCCACGATCAGGCCCAGCGGCACCACCAGCAGCGCCTCGACGCTGCCGGGTTTGATCGTCATCGCGTCCACCAGCTCTTTCAGCAGCAGCGGCACACCCACGTTGGCCATCTTGGCCCCCACCATGAACGCCAGCGCAAAGCCCACCCGCCACTTGTATTGCCACAGGTAGGGCAACAGGCGCGAAAGCGTGGCCCAGTCGGAGCGGCGCGGGGCCGGCGCAGCCCCGGGGGCGGGCGCCGCCGGCAGGGGCACGGAAACACGGGAGGAATGGGGACGCATGCGAGACAATGGGGCAACAGTTGATTCAGAGATTGTGCCCATGTCCACCGAAACAAGCCCCCGCCCACAAACCACCCTGCCCCTGGACCGCGAGCTGGTGCTCAAAGTGATCCCCATGCCGGCCGACTGCAACGCCAACGGCGACATCTTTGGCGGCTGGGTCATGGCCCAGGTAGACCTGGCGGGCGCGGTGGTGCCGGCCCGCTATTGCCGGGACCGCATGGTCACCGTGGCGGTGAACCAGTTCATCTTCAAGCAGCCGGTGCGCGTGGGCGACATCCTGAGCTTCTTCGCCCACGTCACACGCATCGGAAACACCTCGATCACCGTGCAGGTCGAGGTGTTCGCCGAGCGCTTTGGCACACAGGGCCAGTACGCGAAGGTCACCGAGGCCAGCCTGACCTACGTCGCCGTCGACCAGGAAGGCCGGCCGCAGCAGATTCCCCGCGATGGGCTTCAGCAACCCACCTGATCCGATCCGAGCCAGGTCTCGAAAAGGTCAGGCTAAGATTGTCCATGGACAAACGCTTTCCATGGAGTCACGAACCCGATGCCACCTGAACCCAAAGCCGCCAGACAGCCCGCCGCACCGGTGAAAAAGAGCGTGCGCGTGCGCGATGTGCCGGCGGTGACACGGTCCATCGCCATCCTGCGGCTGCTGGGGCGAACCAACCAGGCCATGGGCGTCAAGGCCATCGCCGACGAGCTGGGCCTGGTGCCCAGCACCTGCCTGCACATCCTGCGGGTGCTGGTGAGCGAAGAACTGGTGAAACTGGAACCCGGCACCAAACACTATGCCCTTGGCAGCGGCATGATCAGCCTGGCGCGCAGCGTGCTCAAAGGGGGCAGTTTTGCCCAGCTGGCCCAGCCGGGGCTCGACCGGCTCGCGTCTGCCTACGGTGTGACGGCGATGGGCGTTGAAGTGACGCCCAAGCAGACGGTGGTGGTGCTGGCCCTGTCGAAGTCGGACCAGCCTTTCCGCGTGCACACCGACGTTGGCAGCCAGTTCTCGTCCTTGGTGAGCGCCACCGGGCGCCTGATCGCCGCCTACAGCGGTGAAAACTGGACCCTGCTGCGCAAAAAGTTCGGCGCCATCGAGTGGGACAAAGCCCCGAGCTTTGCCCAGTGGAAAAAGGAAGTCGAAGAAACCCGGGTTCGGGGCTGGAGCGTGGACCGCGACAACTTCATGAGCGGCATCACGGTCGTGGCGGTGCCGATATTCGAGCCATCGGGTCGGCTCATGCACACGCTGGTGGCCGTCGGCCTGTCGAGCCAGCTGCATGCGGCCGCCACGTCGCAACTGGCGGCCGCGATGCAGCGGGAAGCCCGGTCGGTCGCGGACCTGCTGCTCGACCGACACTGACCCCCCGTGGCCAGCTGCGCCCGGGACCGATCTCAATCGAGCCGGATCTCTGCGCGCTTGATCACTGGCTCCCACTTCTTGCGCTCGGCATTCGCGAAGTCGGCCAGTTGCGTGGCCGTCCCGCCCGCGGGGTCGAAGCCCAGATCCAGCAGCCGCTGGCGGGTTTCAGGACGCATCAGCACCTTGTTGATGGCCGCGTTCAAGGTGTTGACGATCGCCGGCGGTGTGCCCTTGGGGGCATAGAGGGCGTTCCAGGCCACCACCTCGAAACCGGTGAACCCCTGCTCCGCCACGGTCTTGACGCCCGGGACCAGACCGCTGGGCTGGGCAGAAGTCACCCCCAGAGCGCGCACCTTGCCGGATGCCAGGTGGGGCCGCAAGGCCGTCGGGGTATCGATGATCGCCGGGAGTTGCCCGCCCAGCAGATCGGTCATAGCGTTGCCCGAACCCTTGTATGGAATACCGAAAAGATCCACCGAGGAGCGGTCCTTCAGCAACTCAAGCACCAGCCGCGCTGTGGTGCTGGGCATGGCGATATCGGCGCTGCGAGGCTTGCTTTTCGACAGGCTCACCAGTTCGGCGGCCGAGGTGATCGGCGAAGCGCTGTTCACCGCCATCACCATGGGGAAGGTGCCGACCAGCGCAATCGGCTCGAAGTCCAGCGCCGCATCAAACGGCAGCTTGCTGTACAGGAACTGGTTGAGCACATGGGTGGCGTTGGTGCCCATGGTCAGCGTGTAACCGTCTGGCGCGGCCTGCTTGGCCAGTTCGGTGCCCAGGTTGCCCCCGGCGCCCGCCTTGTTTTCGATCACGATGGGCTGGCCCAGGTCGCTCGACAACTGGGTGGCGAGGTATCGCGTGGCGATGTCCGTGCCCTGCCCCGCGGCGTAGGCAACGATGATCTTGATGGGCCGCGACGGGTAGGTCTGTGCGTGGGCGGCCACGGCGGTCGTCAGCGCACAGGCAGCGGTGATGAGAACTTTGAATAAACGCATGGTGCTTGTCTCCTTCTATTGTGATAGCCAAATTGGCCGCTAGCTTCTGGGTCCGGGGGCGGCACCCATTTCTCGTAAACGTTGGCGGTCTTCCTTTGCATAGCCGAGCCCGGCCAAGATGGTTTCGGTGTCCTGGGCAAAGCCGGGGGGGCGCGCGCCCGGAGCGCCCGGGGTCCCGAGCAGCCTCATGGGGGAACGCAGGCCGGTGTAGTTCTCTCGGCGGACGACGATGTCGCGGTGTTCGCAGTGCGCGTGCGCGAGCGCCTGCGGCACCGAATTCACCTCGCCGGCCGGCACCCCCGCCCGCATGAGCGCTTCGCACAAGGGCCCGCACGGCCGGTCTGCGATGGCCGCCTCGATCACCGCTTTCAGCGCGGCGCGGTGGCCCACGCGCAGGCTGTTGGAGGCAAAACGCGCGTCGTCCGGCAGGTCGGGCAACCCCAGGCAGACGCCCAGGCGGCGAAACTGCGCGTCGTTCAGGATGCCGATGAACAGCTCCCCGTCCTGCGCCCTGAACTTGTCGTACGGGGCGATGTTCGGGTGCGCACTGCCCAGCAACCGAGGCGAGTCCTTCGAGGCGAACCAGTTGGACGCGTGCGGCAGCAGCAGGCTGAGGGCCGTGTCGTACAGCGTGGCCTCCACCCGCTGCCCCTGCCCGCTGGCGTGCCGGGCCTGCAGTGCCATGAGGATGCCGGTCAGGGCGACGTAACCTGTGAGGTGGTCCACGATGGGCATGCCCACCCGCGTCGTGCCGCTGCACTCGTCGCCGTTGATGCTCATCAGACCGCACATCGCCTGCAGCACGGCGTCGTAACCCGGCAGCCCGCCGAGCGGGCCGTCGTTGCCGAAGCCGGTGATGCTGCAGTGGATGAGCCGGGGGTAACGCGCCGACAGCGTCTGCTCATAGCCCAGCCCCCAGCGCTCCAGCGTGCCCGGCAGGAAGTTCTCGACCAGCACGTCTGCGTCGGCCAGCAGGCGGTGGAGCACGTCCTGCGCCTCCGGCTTCGACAGATCGAGGCTGATCGCCTGTTTGCCCCGATTGAGCGCGAGGAAATACGCCGCATCGCCGTCGCCGTCGAACGGCGGCCCGAGGCCCCGGGTCTCGTCGCCCGAAGGCGGCTCGACCTTGACCACCTGGGCGCCGTGATCCGCCAGCATCTGGGTGCACAGCGGTCCCGCCAGCACCCGGGTGAGGTCAACGACCTTCACGCCTTTCAGTGCGCCACTGGCGGTGGTGGTCATGACGTTCAGCCTTTGGAGGGCAGGATGACGATGCCGCTGCCGACGACCGAGAGTTCGTCGTTCTGGTTGCGGGCCTCCTGCTCGATTTCCACCATGTGCTGGCCGTTCTCGATGAACTTGCGCTTGACCTTGGCCTTGATGAACAGCATGTCGCCCTCGGGGTTGTGGCGGCGGATCTTGCAGCTGGCCTTGTGCAGGAAGCCGGCATCACCGATCCAGTTGGTGAGCTGGTGCGTGAGCCACGAGGTGCGCTCCGGACCGTAGTCGTAGGCACCGGGCGCGCCCACTTCCAGCGCGAAGTCTTCTTCCCAGTGCACACGCTCCGGGCAGTCGGGAATGCCGAAGCGGTTCTTGATACCGACGCCCGGGTGCTGGTCGATGAGCTTCCAGGCCAGCTTGTTGGCACGGATGTAGAGGCCGCCCCAGCCCTGGGCGTAGGCGATGAAGCCGGTCACGGTCATCGGGCCCTTGAACATCACAGGCAGGGCTTCGCCTTCCTTGACGTCTTCCCAGTAGCGGGGCGTGGCACCACGGATTTCTTCGTCGCGGTACAGCTGGTAGGCCTCGCCCAGCTCTTCATCGGTGTAGCGGCGCGGCGCGCTCGACCGGGCCTCGGTGTACTTGGTGCCCTGCTCGCGGGCGTGGTCGCGCTCGGTGCGGAAACACCAGCTGTCGGCTTCGGCCACCTTGTCACCGGTCTGGTTGAAGAAGTCCACGTGGTAGGTCTGCTGGACGGCACGACCGGCGAAGCGGGTCTGGTGTTCGACCAGGTCTTTCAGGTGGGCTTCGGTGTGGATCTCGTCGTTGCGGTGCACCGGCTTGTGCCAGGTCCAGTCGGCACCCGACCACATGGCGTGTACCCCCGGCAGACCGCCGACATAACCGGAGACGATGCGGCTGGTCGAAAACAGGAAGCTGGGCAGCGCCACGATGCCGCCGTAGTGGCTCTTGGCCGCGTAGTCGGGGTCGCACCAGAGCGGGTTGTCGTCGCCGATGCCGTGGGCATAGTGGCGGATGTTGTCGCGTGTGGCCTCGTGGCACCAGGGTTCGACGGTGTGGCCAATCTTGACGCCGATGCGCTCGCGCAACTCGTCGAGGCCGCTTTCGGTGATCTTGGGAAACTGGCGCGATTCGGTACTGGACATGTTGTCTCCTGGGGTGGTTGGGTGAAAGGGTGAATGAATGGGGTGGGAGATCAGTTCGTTGTCGCTACCACGGCGGCGAGCTCCTGCTCGCGCAGCTTCTTGCGGTGCACTTTTCCGGCGGGGGTCTTGGGCAGCTCGGGCACGACGGCCAGGTGGCGCGGGTATTCGTGCTGGCTCAGCTTGTGGCGCACCAGGTCCTGGATCTCTTTGGTGAAGGCCTCGGACTCGGGCCGGGCGCTCACGACAAAAGCCTTGACCACCTGTCCGCGCACGGCGTCGGGCACGCCGATGGCGGCCGCTTCCAGCACGTCGGGATGCATCAGGATCACGTTCTCGATCTCGACCGCGCTCATGGTCCAGCCGGCCGAGATGATCACGTCGTCGGCCCGGCCACCGTGGTGGAAATAGCCCGCACTGTCGATGCGACCCAAGTCCTTGGTGGGGATCCACTGGCCACGGCGCTGGACCATCAATTGCCCGGTAGTGCCGACGGGACACAGCTGGCCGTCGACGTCGTGTACCTCCACCCGGGTGCCTGGCACGGGCTTGCCTAGCGAGCCGCGTTTCACCCGGAAATCCGGCGCGCCCGGGTAGCTGACCAACACCACACCGATCTCGGTGGTGCCGTACATGCTGCAGACCTCCAGGCCAAAGGTCTGGTGCACGAAGTTCGCGGTCTCGTCGTCGATGGGCTCGCCGGTGAACGACAGCTTCTCGAAGGCGTAGGTGTAGCGGTCGGCGACACCGCTGTTTTTCATCATGCGGTAGTGCGTGGCCGCGGCCGACATGTTGGTGAAGCGGTGCTCTGAAAGGGCCTGCAGCAGCCGTTCGGGCTTGAAGCGCCCGCTGTAGGCACCGACCGTCAGGCCGAGGGCCAGCGGTGCCAGCGTGCCGTGCCACAGCCCATGCCCCCAGGCCGGCGACGAGGGGCAGAAGAAGCGGTCACCCGGGCGCAGACCGGTGCCGTACAGCGCCGCCACCATCAGGGTGACCAGGGCGCGGTGTGAGTGCTTGACGGCGTCGGGCAGTTCGCGGGTGGTGCCCGAGGTGTACTGGAAAACAGCCAGATCGTCGGCCCGCGTCTTCACTTCAAAGGTCGAGGGCAGGTGCTGGATGGACGACAGGAAGTCGGCGTTGAAGACCAGCACGCCATCGCCAACGATGGACCGCGCCACCGCCTGCTTCTCGTCGTTGGTCACCAGCAGCGCCGGCTGGCAATCGTTGACGCGCAGCCGGATGCCGTCGGGGCCGAACAGCGTGAACAGCGGCACCGCGATCGCGCCGCTCTTGATGACACCGATCATGGCGACATAGAACGCCCGCGAGGGCTCCAGCATGATCGCCACGCGCTGGCCGGGCTGAATGCCCAGCGCCACCAGATGGTGGGCAAAACGCGAGGAATCCTCGGCCAGTTCTTTGAAGGTGATGACCTCGTCGTCGCCTTCGGCGTTCACCACGATCAGCGCCTCTTTCCCGGAGGTGGCGTAACGGTCCACGCACTCGTGGCCCATGTTCAGGTGTTCGCGGTTGCCATCGAACAGCTCCCACAACTTGTCGTTGGAGAAGTGCGCCTGGGCATCGGCGTAGCTGGTGTAGTCGGTCAGTTTTTTCATGGTGTTCGTCGTTCGTCTGGTGTGGATGAATTCTTGTCGTGTTTTTATTTTTTGTCAAATAGCACATATATTTGTACATAGACAATATTTGAAAAGACAAAAAAATGGCAGAAGTGCCACCATCCACAACGGGCGTCACCAGGGTTGAACAGGCTTCAGCCTGGACAGGAAAATCGCGTCGTAAAGGTTCAAAACCCCCTCATGACTGAGGGGGCATGGGCGTGATGCCCGTGGCATCGGGCGAAGCTTTCTCAAAGCGGCCGAAGGCCACGAAGGCTCACCGGGCGGGTTTGGGCCGCAGCACTTTCATGATGGCTCGGGCCGCCAGCACAGGCCGGTCGTCGACCTGCACCGTGCCCTCCATGAAAACCAGGCTGCTGGTGCGGGCCGTGATGCTCGCCCGGGCCAACGCGAACTGTCCCGCGCGCACCTCGGCCAGAAAGTGCGTGTCGAGCTGCACAGTCACGCATGGCGTGCGCTCGCAAGCCTCCCAGGCCACCGTGCTCAGCACATGGTCGATCAGGGTGCTCAAGGCACCGCCGTGCACCACACCGGCAGGGTTCAGATGCTGCTCATCGGCGAGCAGTCCATACACCCAGCCCGACCCCTCGCGACGCGTCCACAAAGGTCCGGAACGCCCCATGAAGCCACCCAGTTGACGGGGCTTCCAGCCTTGCGCCTGCAAGCGATCAACCAGCTCTGAATTCGGCATGAGACCCTCTTTCTGGTGACATGGGACGGGGCGATCCATACCGGAGTCATGGATTCACTGATGCAAATATATTGTATGGAAACAATTTTTCAAGACAACCCTGACGGGTACCAGATCGGCCTCTTGACACCCATCCAACGTTCACCGACTCGACCCAGGACGAAGCTGTGGACCGCATGGTCCATGTCGTCGTGAACCATTGGTGGAGCTGCGGCGCAAGGCCGCTCCAGCGTGCGAGTTCAGCGCCAGCGCGAACGCCAGGTCTCGTAGATGCGCCGGGCCAGCCTCTCGCTGCCCGCCTGGTGCCGGGCGGTGGCGGCTTGCATGCCGGCCGGGTCCTGCACGCTGTCCCGGTGCAGCAGCACCTGAACCGGATAGGCTTGGCCCGGGTGCTCCAGCCAGTCGGCGATCTTGGCCGGCGTGATCTCGATGTGGAACTGCATCGCGAGGTGCTGTCGCAGGGCGAAAGCTTGGTGGGCACAGGCGGGTGAACTGGCCAGCAGCTCGGCGCCGGGTGGCAGCTCGACAAAGCTGTCGTGGTGCCACTGGTAGACCGTGGCCTCGGCCTCTTCGCCCAGCCAGGCACGGGCGGTGTCGCTGCCGCTGTGCCGGATCGGCAGCCAGCCGATTTCGGGCTGTGCCAGTGTCACGACGCGACCTCCGAACGCCCGCGCCATGAGCTGGCCGCCCAGGCAATGACCGATCACCGGGATGCCCAGTGCGTCGGCTTCGCGGATCAGCACTTCAGCCTGACGCAGCGAGGGACGATCGTCGTTGGCGCTCCAGGCACCGCCCAGCACCGCCAGGCCTTTGATGCCCTTCACCGACGCGGGATAGGCTTCGCCAGCTTCCGCGCAGCGCACCTGCCAGCGCAGGCCCTGTTCGTCGAGCCACTGGCCGAGATAGCCCGGACCGTCGTCGTTCAGGTGTTGCAGCACCAGCACGTCTGTTTTATCGAACACGGGATCATTCATGGCCCAGATGATGGGCTGGCGAGCGTCCGCGTGGGGGACCAATCGGGTGGTGATGGCGGGAGCCGCCGATGCAACGGGACCGTCAGAACCGGCCGTGGCGCCCCTGCCCTTGCGCAAACCGGGTGGCGCCCTCCAGCGCGTCGGGGATGCGCGCCTTGCCACGTTGCCATTCCTGCTGCAGGGCATCGCCCAGCGCCAGATCCCCTTGCGCGTACGCGCTCTCGCGGTCGGCGCGCATCGTGGCCTGCGGGAAGGCCGCGAGCTGCTGCGCCAGCGCGATGGCGGCTTCACGCGCCTGACCGCTGGGCACCACGCGGTTCGCCAGGCCCATCTGCAGCGCTTCAGCGGCTTCCACCTGGCGGCCGGTGAGGATCAGATCCATCGCGTGGCCCATGCCGATCAGGCGCGGCAGGCGCACCGTGCCGCCGTCGATCAGCGGCACGCCGAAGCGCCGGCAATAGACGCCGAAGTAGGCGTCGGCTTCCATCACGCGCAGGTCGCACCAGAGCGCCAGCTCCATGCCGCCGGCCACGGCTGCGCCACTCACCGCAGCGATCACCGGCTTGGACAGGCGCAGGCGCGATGGGCCCATGGGGCCGAGGGCGCGCGGGTCTTGCGCATCGAAGTCCAGCTGGTCCAGGCCACCCGATGCACCCGACGCGGCCAGCCGGGCGCCGTATTGCAGATCCCACCCGGCGCAAAAGTGGCCGCTGGCGCCATGGAACACCGCCACCTTCGCGGTCGGGTCGTCTTCGAAGGCCAGGAAGGCGGCGTGCAGGGCCTGTGCGGTGGCGCTGTCCACAGCGTTGCGGACCTCGGGGCGGTTCAGGGTGACGATCCAGATGTCGCCCTGTTGTTCGGTGGTGACGGCAGCGGGTTTCATTTCATGCCTTCCAGCGGGTTGTCGGGCGGGCCCTCACCCCTGCCCTCTCCCAGGGGGAGAGGGAGGAACATCACCCCACCAGCCCACGCGCGGCGCCTCCAGCGCCTCGGCCAACTCGGCCTCCGTCACCACGATCTCCAGCCGCAGCAGCGCGCCCGCCATGGCCTTGCCCAGGTTGTCCAGCCGCAGGTTGCGCGCGCCGCCACCCTGCAGCGCACCGCGCAACACGAACTTCAGCGCCAGGATGTTGGGCAGCGCCCAGGCGTCCACCTCTCCCGGCAGCCAGGGTGCGAAGTGCGCCCGCACGCGCTCGGCCGTGACTTCGCGCTCGATCAGGCGGTAGCCCGCCAGGTTCCAGGCGAAGAGACCGAAATCCACCCAGTCGGCCTTGTCGCCGCTGCGGGCGTGGGCGATGCGGACCAGGGGAACGCGCAAGGTTTGGCTCATGGGGCACCTCCCAACAGGTCGACCTGGATGTTCGGCTCCACCCGCACCCGCGGAATCAGCGTGGGCCAGATGCCCAGCAGTTCGCTGGTGTTGTGCAGGCCGTTGAAGCCGCAGGTGTAGGCCGGACCGCTCAAGGCCAGCCAGGGGAACAGGCGGCCGAAACCGTCGGTGGCGGCCTTCGACGGGGTGCGCAGCACCAGCCGGGTCCAGATCTCGTTCATGGCATTGAGTGCGCCGGCATCGGGCAGCGGTGCGAGCGCACCGTGTGCCGAATTGAGACCCGGGTATTCCACAAACAGCTCGTCGTGCGGGATGCGTCTGTCGGCGAGTTGCGTCCGGATCGTGGCTATCGCGGCCTGCGACTTGTCCCAGGCGTCGGGCCACGAGAAGCCCCAGGTCACTTCGGCCTTGTAGCCATCGCGGTAACCCGCCACCACCTTGAGCATCGGCCCCGGCGCCTGGCCGCGCGCGCCGGTCAGGCGCACACGGTCGTGACCTTCGTCGTGCAGCACGATGCCGCCCATGTCGAGCACCACGTCGGGCGAGTGGTAGGCGTGCGGGTTGTGCACCTCGTAGAGCAGCTGCTGGCGCACGGTGTCGAAGTTGATGCGCCCGCCCGTGCCCGGCGCCTTGGTGATCAGGGCCGTTCCGTCTTCCCAGACCTCGGCGATGGGATAACCGATGTGCGCCAGGTCGGGAATGTCTTTCCAGGCGCCCTGGCTGCCGAAGTTGCCGCCGCTGCCCTGGCCCGAACACTCCAGCAGATGCCCCACGGTCAGCCCCTGCGCGAGGCGGTTCAGGTCTTGCGGCTCCGTGGCGCCGCCTAGCGTCCAGCCCAGGCCGTGCACCAGCGGGCCGAGGAACAGCGCGGCGTCGGCCACGCGGCCGGTGATCACGATGTCCGCGCCGGCGTCCAGCGCCTGCACGATGGGTGCCGCGCCCAGGTAGGCGTTGCCGAACACCAGCCGCTCGCGCACCTGCGAAACCGCCTCACCAGTGAACAGGTGGGCCAGTTCATCGGCCGGCGTCGAAACGTCCTGCAGGCGCGGCAACACGTCGTCACCCGTCACCACCGCGATGCGCGCCTGCCAGCCCTTGGCCGCGAACGCCGCCAGCACCGCCTGCGCCGCACCCATCGGGTTCAGGCCGCCTGCGTTGCAGACGAAGCGCACGCCGCGCTCGCGCATCAGTGGCCACAGGCGCAGCAGCATGGGCACCACGTCGCGCGCGTAACCGAGCGACGGGTCGCGTTGCCGGTCTTTCTGCAGGATGGCGAGCGTGAGTTCGGCCAGGTGGTCGCTGGCGATGAACTGCACATGGCCGTATTCGATGCTCGCGGCCACCGGTTCCCAGTTGTCGCCGTAAAAGCCGAGGCCGGCACCGATGCGGATGGACTTCATGAAGGTCGGAAAGTGGATGGGGACCACAGGATACGTCGCTCCGATCATTTTGCAAAGCAAACGCTCTGCATAAATAAAATGCTGCACCGCAAGGCAAGGCGCCTGCGCGACTGTGGATCGGGTCAACCCCTAGCGCCAGTCTCAACCCTGGCAGCTATAAACACCCCACCCCGTCGGGTTGACGCGTCTCACAGCCTGCAGCAGCGGCCGGGAGGACAAGGGCATCCGACTCACAGGAGAACCGCGTGCAACTGCTGCAACTGCTCATCAGCGGTGTGGCCCAGGGCTGTATCTACGGACTCATTGCCCTGGGTTTCGTGCTGATCTACAAGGCCACCGAAACGGTGAGCTTTGCCCAGGGCGACCTCATGATGGTTGGCGCGTTCGGCGGTCTGGCCACCATGACGATGCTCGGCTTCCCGTTCTGGCTGTCGGTGCCCGCGGCTGTTGTCGCCATGGGTTTGTTTGGCGTGGTGCTGGAGCGCCTGGTGATCCGCCCCATCCTGGGCCAGCCGGCGTTCTCCATCGTCATGCTCACCATCGGTGTCGGCTACGTGCTGCGTGGCCTGATCACCATGATCCCCAACATCGGCACCGACACCCACACCCTGCCCGTGCCCTACGCGGGCGAGGTGCTGCGGCTGGGCGCGCTGGTGGTGTCGGCTGAGCAGATCGTGGTGATCGGGGTCACCGGCGTGTTGTGTGCCGGGCTGTTCGCGATGTTCCGCTATTCGAAGCTGGGCGTGGCCATGCAGGCGTCGTCGCAGAACCAGCTCGCGGCCTACTACATGGGCATCCCGGTCAAGCGGCTCAACGGCCTGGTGTGGGGACTGGCCGCGGGCGTGGCGGCCTTTGCCGGCCTGCTGTTGGCGCCCATCACGTTCGTGCACGCCAACATGGGTTTCATCGGCCTGAAGGCCTTCCCTGCTGCGGTGGTGGGCGGCTTCGGCAGCCTGCCCGGCGCCATCGTCGGCGGGCTGATCATCGGCATCGTGGAAGCGCTCTCGGGCTTCTATTTGCCCGAAGGTTTCAAGGACATCGCGCCCTACATCGTGGTGCTGCTGATGCTGGTGCTGAAACCGAACGGCCTGTTCGGCGAAACGCTCCGAAAGAAAGTATGACCACCCCCATCGCTTGCTCGCTGCGCGTAGCCGCTCAGCCCCTCAAGGGGCAACGCCTGTGGCCCGGCAAAGCCGGTTCCACGGCGCTCCCGGCTTGCTCCCCTGCCGCCTCTGGCACCGCTGGTTGAAGGCCCCATGAGATTCATCTTTAAAACGGACTACAACCAGGACATCAAGCTCGCCAAACACGGCGGGCATGTGTTCTGGTACAGCCTGCTGGGCCTGTTCCTGCTGGTGGCGCCCTGGGTGATCGAAGAATACTGGCTGGCGCAACTCACCTTTGTGCTGATCTACGCCGTGGTGGGCCTGGGGCTGATGCTGCTGGCGGGCTTCACCGGCCTGTTCTCGCTCGGCCACGCGGCTTTCCTCGGTGTCGGCGCCTACACCGAAACGGTGATGGTCAACGCCGGTGTGCCGTTCCCGATCGCGATGGCCTGCGCCGGCCTGCTGGCCGCGGCGGTGGGCATGGTGGTGGGCCTGCCGGCGCTGCGCGTCAAGGGCATCTACCTCGGCATGGCCACGCTGGCTTTCGGCTTCATCGTCGAAGAAGCCATGGCGCGGTGGGAAAGCGTGACCGGGGGCAACTCGGGGCTGTCGGTGATGCCGCCGTCGATGTTCGGCTGGGAGCTGGAGTCCACCAACGAGTTCTACTTTCTCTGCCTCGTGGTCACGGTGCTCGCCACGCTGGCCATCGTCAACCTGATGCGCTCCAGCACCGGGCGCGCTTTCGTCGCCATCCGGGATTCGGAGATTTCGGCGCAGAGCATGGGCATCCACCTGGCGCGCTACAAGACGTTGTCGTTCGCGCTGTCGGCCGCCCTGGCCGGCATCGGCGGCGCGCTCTACGCGCACAAGATCCAGTTCCTCTCGCCCGAGCAGTTCAGCATCATCCAGTCGATCGACCTGCTGCTGATGGTGGTGATTGGCGGTCTGGGCTCGATCCACGGCGCCTTCCTCGGCGCCATCTTCCTGATCGTCATGCCGCAGCTCATAGCGCTCGGCAAGGACTACCTGCCCGACGCCATCGGCCAGGCCGCGGGCCTGCAAGGCACGGTGTATGGCCTGGTGCTGATCGCCTTCGTACTGTTCGAACCCATGGGCCTGTATGGGCGCTGGCTCAAGGTGCGCGCCTACATCCAGCTGTTCCCGTTCTACCGGCGCGGCATGTTCAAGCGCCAGAAGACCTTCCAGAAATCGGACAGACTGAAATGACCGACGACATCCTCCTGTCCGCCAAAGATTTGAGCGTGCGCTTCGGCGGCGTGCTGGCGGTGAACAACGTGAGCTTCGACGTGAAGCGCGGCGAGGTGTTCACGCTGATCGGCCCCAACGGCGCGGGCAAGACGACCGTGTTCAACCTGATCAGCCGCATCTACACGCCCACCACCGGCAGCATCCATTACGCCGGCCCGGACGGCACGCTCAAGCTCACCGAGCAGCCACCGCACCGCATCGCGCGCCTGGGCATTGCGCGCACCTTCCAGAACATCGAACTGTTTGAACACGCCACCGTGTTGCAGAACCTGCTGATCGGCCGCCACACCCACCGCCGCACCGGCCTGTGGAGCGAGCTGCTGTTCACCGGCAAGACGCGCGCCGCCGAGATCGAGGCGCGCGCCAAGGTCGAGCAGGTGATCGATTTCCTGGACCTGCAGCACCACCGCGAATCGCTGGTGGCCGGCCTGCCGTATGGCGTTCGCAAGGTGGTGGAACTGGCGCGCGCGCTGTGCACCGAGCCCAAGCTGCTGCTGCTCGACGAACCGTCCTCCGGGCTGAACGTGGAGGAGACCGAGGACATGGCGTTCTGGATCGCCGACATCAAGAACGACCTGGGCATCACGGTGCTGATGGTCGAACACGACATGTCGCTGGTGTCCAAGGTGTCCGACCGCGTGCTCGCCATGAGCATGGGCGAAGAACTCGCCACCGGCACACCGGCTGAGGTGCAGAACCACCCGGGCGTGATCGAGGCCTACCTCGGCACCGTGGACGACGTGTCCAGCCTGCGCCGCGAGAACCAGCCGGGAGCGACGGCATGACCGCGCCGATCACCGACAACGCGGTGTTGAAACTGCTCAACGTCGAGAGCGCCTACGGCCCGATCAAGGCGATCCGCGGCGTGAGCCTGCAGGTGCGGCGCAGCGAGATCGCCACCGTGCTGGGCAGCAACGGCGCCGGCAAGACCACCATCCTCAAGACCATCAGCGGCATCATCGATCCGCGCAAGGGCAGCATCGAGTTCAAGGGCGAGAACATCACCGCGCAGGACCCGGCCGACATCGTGCAGCAGGGCCTGAGCCATGTGCCCGAGGGGCGCGAGGTGTTCCCGCTGCTCTCGGTGCGCGACAACCTGCTCATGGGCGCCTACACCCGCAAGGACCGCGACGGCGTGGCGCGCGACATGGAGCTGGTGTTTGGCTACTTCCCCATCCTGCGCGAGCGCGCGGCGCAAGACGCCGGCCTGCTCTCGGGTGGCCAGCAGCAGATGCTGGCCATCAGCCGCGCGCTGATGGCCAACCCCGACCTGATCCTGCTCGACGAACCGAGCCTGGGCCTGAGCCCGAAGCTCACCAAAGAGATCTTCGAAATCGTCGTGCGCATCAACCGCGAGCGGGGCACCACCATCCTGCTGGTGGAGCAGAACGCCAACATGGCGCTCAACGCGTCCGACTACGGCTACGTGCTGGAGAACGGCCGTATCGTGATGGAAGACACCTGCGCCCACCTGCGCGAGAAGGACGACATCAAGGAGTTCTACCTCGGCATGAAGGAAGAAGGCGTGCGCGCCGACCGGCGCTGGAAAAAGAAGAAGAACTGGAGATGACGAGATGAGCTATCTCTGGGACTTGTCTCACATCCACCCGCAGACCGAAATCGTTCTGCCGGGTGACACCATTCCCGCGATGTTCTGGAACGCGGTGCAGATGCGCGGTCCCAACGTCTGGATGCGGCAGAAGGAGTTCGGCATCTGGCGCAGCTGGTCCTGGAACCAGACCGCCGAGGCCGTGCGCGAAATCGCGCACGGCCTGATGGCGCTGGGCTTCGCACCGCACGAGACCGCGTCCATCCTCTCCAACACCACGGTCGAATGGGTGCTGGCCGATCTGGCGGTGCTGAGCGCGGGCGGTGTGTCCAACGGCATCTACCCCACCGACGCGGCCGATCAGGTGCAGTTCCTCTGCGAGGACTCGGGCACCACCGTGCTGTTTGTTGAAGACGACGAACAGCTCGACAAGGTGCTCGAAGTGCGCCAGAACCTGCCCCGGCTGAAGAAGATCGTGGTCTTCGACATGGAGGGCCTGCACGAGCTGAACGATCCGCAGGTCATCAGCCTGGACGCGCTGCGCGAGTTCGGCCGCACCCACGCCAAGACCCACGCGGGCGAAATGGAGACCCGGGTGGCGGCCTGCCGTCCCGAAGACCTGGCCATCCTGGTCTACACCTCGGGCACCACCGGCAAACCCAAGGGCGCCATGCACAGCCACCGCGGCCTGGTCTACACCGTGCACGGCTACAACACGCTGATCGCGCGCGACGAACACGACGAGTGCATGTGTTTCCTGCCGCTGTGCCACATCGCCGAGCGCATGGGCGGCGAGTATTTTTCGCTCTACACCGGCGCCAAGCTCAACTTCGTCGAGAACCCCGAGACTGTGCCCGAGAACGTGCGCGAGATCGCGCCCACGGTGTTCACCGCGGTGCCGCGCGTGTGGGAGAAGTTCTATTCGGGTGTGATGATCACGCTCAAGGAAGCCAGCCAGCTGCAGCAGGCCGCCTACGCCTGGGCCATCGGGATCGGCCAGCGCGTGGCCGAGCTGGTGATGGCGGGGCAGCCGGTGCCCGGCGGCCTGCGCGTTCAGTTCCGGCTGGCGCGCCTGCTGGTGCTGGACAACGTGCGCAAGCTCATCGGCATCCACCGCGCGCGTTTCCTCGTCACCGGCGCCGCGCCCATCTCGCCCGACCTGGTGCGCTGGTACCTGGCGCTGGGCGTGCCCATGCTGGAGGTCTGGGGCATGACCGAGACCTGCGGCGCCTCCACCGGCATCCCGGCCGATCGCATCAAGCCCGGCTCGATCGGCCCGGCGGCCAGCTACAACGAGGTGCGGCTCGACCCGCAGACCAGCGAGATCCTGGTGCGTGGGCCCAACGTGTTCATGGGCTACCTGAACCTGCCCGAGAAAACCGCCGAGACGATCGACGCCGACGGCTGGCTGCACACCGGCGATGTGGGCGTGGTCGATGAGGAAGGGTTTTTCCGCATCACCGACCGCATGAAAGACATCATCATCACCGCAGGGGGCAAGAACATCACGCCCAGCGAGCTGGAGAACGAACTGAAGTTCTCGCCCTACGTGACCGATGCGGTGGTGATCGGTGACAAGCGGGCCTACCTCACCGTGATCATCATGATCGACCAGGAGAACGTAGAGAAATATGCGCAAGACACCGACGTGCCGTTTTCCAACTACGCCAGCCTCACCCGCGCGCCCGAGGTGCAGGCGCTGATCCAGGCCGAGATCGACCGCGTCAACAAGAAGTTTGCCCGCGTGGAACAGATCAAGAAGTTCTTCCTGCTCGACACCCAGCTCAGCGCCGAAGACGAAGAACTGACCCCGACCATGAAGCTCAAACGCAAGCTTGTGCAGCAGAAATACGCGGGCCAGATCGACGCCATGTACAGCTGACCCCGAGCCACCGACCCCTCACCACAACCACGACCACCCCAAGGAGACAAGCCCCATGAAAACCCGACTTCCCCTGCTCGGCACCGCCCTGGTGCTGGCCTCCAGCGCCGTGTTCGCCCAGTCACAAGGCGTGAGCAAGGACGAGATCGTCATCGGCTCGATCCAGGACCTCTCTGGCCCCATCGCCGGCTTTGGCAAGCAGGTGCGCCTGGGCATGATGCTGCGCGTGGACGAGGCCAACGAACAGGGCGGCATCAACGGCCGCAAGGTCAAGCTGCTGGTGGAAGACTCGGCCTACGACCCGCGCCGCGCCGTGCTGGCCGCGCAGAAGCTCGTGAACCAGGACAAGATCTTCGCCATGGTCGGCCACATCGGCACCGCGCAGAACATGGCCGCCATGCCGGTGCAGTTCCAGAAGAACGTGATCAACTTCTTCCCGGTCACCGCGGCGCGCGAGATGTACGAGCCCTTCCACAAGCTCAAGTACAGCTTCGCCGCCACCTACTTCGACCAGATGAAGATCGCCGTGCCCAAGCTGGTGAAGGACAAGGGCGCCAAGAAGGTCTGCACCATGTACCAGGACGACGAGTTCGGCCTTGAAGTCAAACGCGGCGCCGAAGAAGGCCTGAAGTCCATCGGCATGACGCTGGCCGCCGAAACCTCGTACAAACGCGGCGCCACCGACTTCGCTTCGCAGATGCAGAAGCTGGCCGCCGAGCAGTGCGACATGGTCGTGCTCGGCACCATCATCCGCGAGACCATTGGCGGCATCGCCACCGCCAAGCGCCTGGGCTTCAACCCCACCTTCATCGGCTCCAGCGCGGCCTACACCGACCTGATCCACAAGCTCGGCGGCCCCGCCATGAACGGCCTCTACGCCACCATGACGGTGCAGAACCCCTACACCGACGAGGCCTCGCAGCCGATCCGCTTCTGGGCCAACAAGTACAAGACCAAGTTCAACGAAGACCCGACCGTGTTCTCGATCTACGGCTACAACGCGGTGGACACCTTCCTGAAAGCCGCCGGCAAGGCCGGCCCCGGCCTCACCACCGACAGCTTCATCAAGGCCATGGACACCATGAAGGTGCCGCCCGACATCTTCGGCGGCGCCGAGCAGACCTTCAGCCCCACCAAGCGCTTGGGCAGCAACGCCACGCGCCTGTCGCAGCTGCAGGAGAACCGCTGGAAAGTGGTCTCCGACTACATGCAGATCTCGCAGTAAACCGCTCAACAGAACCCACGCCGCCTGCGTTGTCAGGCCATGCGTGACAGCCGCCACGCCCCGTGCGTGAGCGGCTTTTTTTCTGCCACCGAACCAACTCGCTCATGAGCATCAACGCGACCGCCGCTGGCCTGCTGGCCGACGCCCTGCTCACGCTGCACGTGGGCGTGGTGGTGTTTGTGGTCGGCTTGTTGCCGCTGGTGCTCTTCGGCGGCGCGCTGGGCTGGCGCTGGGTGCACCACCGCGGCCTGCGCCTCACGCATCTGGGGCTGATTCTGTACATCGCCGCCCAGACCTGGCTCGGCCAGCTCTGCCCACTGACCGTGTGGGAACAGGACCTGCGGCGCCTGGCCGGACAAGGCGGCTACCGCGAAGGCTTCATCGAACACTGGCTCTCGCGCCTGCTGTACTGGGACGCGCCTTGGTGGGTGTTTGAGGCCGCCTACACCTCGTTTGCGGTGCTGGTGGCGGTAGCCTGGTGGTGGGTGCGGCCGCAGGTCCGCAAAGCGCATTGATGGACGGGCGGCTGGGAAACCACCCGCCGCCAGGTGCCGTCATTTGCGGCGCGACAGTCTTTGGCCGCTCCGGATCGGCATGGGACCCGGCCAACCGCAGCCACAGGCTAGCTGGACGACGGAGGCGCCAGGAGCACCAGCAAAAATCGCCCCGAAGGCACCTCTCGGCCGGCGGAGCACAGGAGTTTCCGAACGACGCCCCCCTGGGGCAACAACTGCAATTCGCGGGTTTCGGGCACCGCACCGCTCCGTGCCAGCGTGAGCATCTTCTGCAGTTGTTCGCAGCTGGACGGCGAAAGGAAGCTGGACAACGGTCGGCCCAGCAGGTCATGGCTCTGCGCCCCCAGCAGCCGGGCGCCTGCCAGGTTGATTTCGCACAGCACGCTGGCCTCGTCAACGACCAGAAAGGCTGCCGGCGCCCGCTCAACGCGGGTCGTCTGGCGGATCAGGTCGCTCTCCAGCTCCACACGGGAACAGCGAAGTTCCTCGTGCTGCATCTCGACTTCGACCTGGTGGACCTGGAGCTCGTGCAGCAGGGCAAGGGCATCACCGGCTGTGGACGGCGAAGACGCGAGCTTGAACAACACCGCCATCGCCTCCGATGTGCTGGCGCGCGAGAGATCGCTTCGCGTGCCGTCCGTCAGTTTCGAGGTCGCCCGCTCGCGCAAGCTCGACAGATAGGAAGAGGTTTCAACAAGTTGTGACATGAATGCTTCCGGAAGGTGTCGTCTCGACGGGGGTGACTGCACTCTACTCCTTGCGAAGGCGCGCCTCGAGTTTTTTGGCAGCGGTGATATCGATCAGCGTGATGACCACACCCTGGATGGTGTCGGCCAGTGTCCGATAGGGCTTGATTCGCACCAGGAACCAGAGTCCATCAGAGGTCGTGATCTCTTTTTCAGTCAGTGTCAGCGTCTTCAGTGTCTGTCTGGCGTCATCGTTGAGCGTGGGGTAGTTCAGCGTGCTGGCCAGATCGGTCAGCGGCCGGCCGATGTCCCCGTCTCGCAAGTGGATGATGCGTGTGACCTGCTCGGTATAACGGCGCACATTCAAAGCGCTGTCAAGGAACAGCGTGGCGATGTCCGTGCTGTTGAGCAGGTTTTGCATGTCGCTCTGCGCAAGAGCGAGGTCGTCCAGTTTCGTCTGCAGCTCCTGGTTCAGTGTCTGAAGCTCCTCGTTCATCGACTGCGACTCTTCCTTGGAGGTGGTCAGTTCTTCGTTGGCCGACTGGAGTTCCTCGTTGGTTGACTGCAACTCTTCGTTGGCCGCCTGCAGCTCTTCAGCGGAAGCACCCATTTCCTGGCGCAAGGCGTGGATCTCGTCCTTGCAGCGCTGCAGTTCTTCGACCAAGTGCGGGTCAGCCACCCCCTCCGGGACCCTGCGCCTGCGCTTGGCCGGGGGTGGCGCAAGCACCTCGCGAAAAACGATCATGACCAGGCCCGCCAGGGAATGGGGTTCCTGCATCAGCTTGACGGTCACATCCAGCGAGGATTGCGCCGCTTCATCCCCCAACCGAAGACCACGCACCTCCACACGACCTTTGTCCTGTATGGCTTGTCGCAGCGCCGCCGCAATCTGCGTCCTGATGGTGGGCCTGGCCATCACATGGATGTTCCAGTTGGCCTTCCCGGATGCGGGCTCCAGGTACTTGCCTACGCTGCCATTGATATAGACGACGTCGCCCTGGTCGTTGACCAGCACGGCGGCGGGGGAGAATTCTTGAAGCAGCGCTTGCTCAGCATGGGTCTGCAGATTGACGGGAAGCACAGTCGAAGGGGACACCTTGAACTCCTGGGAAGGCCGGTTCTTCGCCCGGGGAGGGGTGGTCGGAAAGTACACCGAGCCCGCGTTGACAGGACTTTCACTGCGCCAATAGAGCCGGGACTTCGGGTTGATTGGCGTGAAGAGCGCATGCGAGTTGCCCGTGGTTTCGGAGCCGCCCAGCAACAACGCGCCGCCCGGGCGCAAGCTGTAGCTGAAGAGTGGCATCAGGCGACTTTGCAGTGCCGCATTGAAATAGATCATCAAATTTCGGCACGAGAGCAGGTCCAGCTTGGTGAACGGCGGGTCGAGAATCACATCGTGCTGCGCGAACAGCACCATTTCCCGGATCTCGTTGTTGACCTGGAAGCCGCTCCCCTGCGCCGTGAAGAACCTGCCCAGCCGGGTTGGACCCACCTCGCCCGCGATACTCTGCGGATAGTGGCCTTTGCGGGCTGCGTTGATGGCGTCGGCGCTCAGGTCGGTGGCAAAAATCTGCAGCGAATGGCTCTCAGATCCAGAAAATTCTGCAGCCGCTTCCTTGAAGATCATGGCCAGGGAGTAAGCCTCTTCGCCCGTGGAGCATCCCACCACCCAGGCCCGAAGCCGGGTTCCCTGCGGGCAGCGCGCCAGCAGGGCAGGCATGACCACGTCCTTGACCTCCTGCCAGACCGAAGGATCGCGGAAGAAACTGGTCACGCCAATGAGCATCTCCTTGAAGAGCAGATCCAGTTCCTGCGGGTTCTCCCTCACGAACTTTTCATACGCGCCATGGGTGGTCAGGCCGTGCACGCCCAGACGTCGCTGGATGCGTCGGCGCAGCGTGCTGGGCTTGTAGTCCGAGAGGTCGTGTTTGCTGCGCTCTTTCAGCAAACGCAGGATCGATCCCAGCGCCTGTGCACCGGCGTCATCATCGTCCTCGGACAACGAGGGAACGCCGTTCTTTTCTTCGATGACGCGAACGATGCGATCGGGCAGTTCGGAGGCCAGGCCGATGATGTCGACGCAACCTGCGGCGATGGCACTCTGGGGCATGGAGTCGAACTGCGCGGACTCAGGCAACTGCGCCAGCGTCAAACCGCCCTGCGACTTGATGGCCTGCAAACCCAGGGTGCCGTCTGACCCCATACCGGACAGCACCACGCCAATCGACTGCTCTCCCTGGTCGCGCGCGAGCGATGAAAAGAACAGATCGATGGGCAGTCTCATGCCCCGGGGCTGAGCAGGTTCTGCCAGGTGCAACAGCCCCCCCGCCACGGTCAGCTCCTTGTTCGGCGGAATCACGTAGACGACGTCCGGCTCAAGACGCATCGTGTCGGCCGCCTCGAGCACCGGCATGGCCGTTGAGCGCTGCAAAAGTTCAACGAGCATCGCCTTCTGCGTGGGATCCAGATGCTGGACAACGACGTAGGCCAGACCACTCAACGGTGGGACATGCGCCAGGAACTGCTCGAGCACGATCAGTCCCCCGGCCGACGCGCCCAGACCCACGGCACGCACGGCACTTGAACTGCGTGCGCCGATACCGTGGCTTGGGGTTTGGCTCATGCCCGATTATCGGGGCACCCTCGAAACGGGACAGCTGGCAAGGGCTGGGGTGAACACAAGTCGCCCAATGCACGGACTCAAGAAGATGGTGGGTAGTATTCACGGGGCCCAAAAAAGAATACAACGCAACATTCGCGCAGTGTCCCGCGACAACAGGCATTCGAGGCAACCCCATTGACCGATCCCGTCGACCCGCGCCAGAACCAGCTGCTGGCTTCGCTGCCGGATGCCGAGTGGCTTCGTTGGCAGCCTCAGCTTGAACTTTGCGAGATGCCACTGGGCGAGGTGCTCTACGAATCCGGGGCGTCTCTTCATTACGTTTACTTCCCCACCAACGCCATTGTTTCGCTGCTGTATGTGCTGGAGGACGGCTCCTCGGCGGAAATAGCGGTGGTCGGTCAAGAGGGCGTGGTGGGTATCGCCATCTTCATGGGCGGCGGTTCCACGCCGAACCAGGCCGTGGTGCAAAGCGCAGGCATGGGTTACCGACTGCGCGCTGATGCCATCAAGGCCGAGTTCGAGCGCTCGATCCCGGTGATGCACCTGATGCTGCGCTTCACCCAGGCGCTGATCACCCAAATGAGCCAGACAGCGGTGTGCAACCGCCACCACTCGGTGGACCAGCAGCTCTGCCGCTGGCTGCTGCTCAGCCTGGATCGCCTGTCTGGCAATGAGCTGGTGATGACACACCATCTGATCTCCAACATGCTGGGCGTGCGCCGGGAGGGCGTCACCGAAGCGGCGCGCAAGCTGCAGGAGAGCGGCCTTATCCGCTATGCCCGAGGTCGGATATCGGTGCTGGACCGCCCGGGCCTGGAGCGGCGTGTGTGCGAGTGCTACAGCGTGGTCAAGAATGAATACGACCGCCTGCTGCCGAGTCGGGTGGCGGTCTGAACCGGTTGTTGCTGTCGCCGTTTGTTGCGTTGCGGAACGGTGGTGGCCATGTCGAAACGAGGAAGGCGCCGTGACGCCAGGGTCCCGGGGTCGCACGTCTGTCCCGCTGCAGGAGAACCCAGATGATCAGCAAGAACACGATTTGTCTCTGGTACGACGGCACCGCGCTGGAGGCCGCCAAGTTCTATGCCGAGACCTTTCCGGACAGCGCGGTGGGTGCGGTCCTTCGTGCGCCTGGCGACTATCCCTCGGGCAAGCAGGGCGACGTCCTGACGGTCGAGTTCACGTTGATGGGCATCCCGTGCCTTGGTCTGAACGGCGGGCCGGCGTTCAGGCACAGTGAGGCCTTCTCGTTCCAGGTGGCGACCGACGACCAGGCCGAAACGGACCGTTTGTGGAACGCGATTGTCGGCAACGGTGGCCAGGAGAGTGCATGCGGCTGGTGCAAGGACAAGTGGGGACTGTCGTGGCAGATCACGCCACGCGCCCTGACGGCCGCGATCACCGACCCCGATCCGGCGGCGTCCAAGCGCGCGTTCGAAGCCATGATGGAGATGACCAAGATCGACATCGCAGCGATCGAAGCGGCTCGGCGCGGCTGACGCAGCTGAATGCCGGTCCGTCCCCGTCGCTGTGACCGGGCGCTGGCTGGCGAAACCAAACACTCAACACCCGCCAACCCGACGCGCCTCCACCTCGAAAGGGTTGTCCCAATAGGCATCCCGCCCCCGCACACACTGCCAGGCTCCGGCCAACAGGTACGCCGGCAGAAACAGCGGCCCCCAGCGCTCGCACTGCCGCACATGCACCAGTTCGTGTGCACGCAGGCGCTCCAGATCCTGCGCATGGGTGCCCAGGATGACGTGGCCGAAGGTGATGGCGGCGAAGGGCCAGCGGCGCCGGGGCAGCCGGCGCATCGCGGCGATCTCGAGCACGCCGTCCACCCGCCGGAAACGCGCGCCCAGCGGGAGCAGCAGCAACCCGAGCACCAGGCCGATGAGGGTGTTGGGCGAGGCCCAGAGCCACAGCGCCCAGCGCGCGAGGCGGCTCCTTTTCATGGCATCACGACACGATGTACGCACCCGAGCCACAGGACAGCAGCTTGCCGTCTGGCCCCAGAAACTCCATGCGCGTGCTCGCAACGCGTGAGCCCAGGCGCATGACTTCGGCGCGCAGTTCAAAGAACTCGCCGATGCCGGGGCGCAGGTAGTCGATGCGCAGGTCGATGGTGCCGAGCTTGGCGAAGCGGTGCAGGCGCTGATCGGGCGACTCGTCCATGTGGCGCGCGCCGATGGCGGCCATGCAGGCCAGGCCACCCATGGCGTCGAGCCCGGCGCTGATGACGCCGCCGTGGATGCGGTTGTAGCTGTAGTGGCCCACGAGCTGCGGCTTCATGTCGATGCGCGCGGTCACGCGCTCGGGGAGCAGGCTGGTGATCTTCAGGCCGAGCACCTGGTTGAAGACGATTTTTTCTTCGAAGATGGCCTTGAGGCCGGCGATGAACTCGGGTTCGAATTCGGCGGGGATCGGGGGTGGGGTTCGCATCGGGTCATTGTGGCCGATGCGGCTGGCGGGCACACCCTCCGGGCCGCGTGGCGAGCTGGCCCGGGTGTCGCGCACAGGTCAGCGCTGCGGCTCCACCCTAGGCCGTCTGCGGGCCGAGGGTGAACCCGATCTGCGTCACCCGGTCCTGCGAGCGGGCAAAGGTGTCGCCGGCGTGCATGCGGGCGATGGCCGCCACGATGGCCAGGCCCAGACCGTGGTGAATCTCTTCTTTGCAGCAACGCGCTGCATCGGCCCGGAAGAAGCGGTCGAACAGGTGGGGCAGGTGCTGCGGCTCGATCGCCGGCCCCCGGTTTTCGACCACCACCTGCACACCCCGCCCTTCGGTCCCGGTGTCGGGTTCGATGCGCACCTGCACGGTTGAACCGGGTTCGGCAAAGCGCGAGGCGTTGCCCATCAGGTTGGACATGGCCCGCTTGACGAGGGACGCGTCCACCGCGACGCGGGCATCGCCCACCACCGACAGGCGCAGCCCCGCTTCGTCCAGCACGCCTTCGTGGAACTCGGCCACCTGGTGCGCGAGTTCGGCCAGGCTCACGGGCTCGCTGCGCCGGGCGACGGCGCCGCGGTCGGCCTGCGAGAGAAACAGCATGTCGTTGACGATGGCCGAGAGGCGCTGCATTTCTTCGAGGTTGGACGCCAGCGTGTCGCGCAGCGAATCGGCGCTGCGCTCGCGCGACAGCGCCACTTCGGTCAGGCCGATCAGGGCCGTCAGGGGCGTGCGCAGTTCGTGCGCCACGTCGGCGTTGAAGGCTTCGAGCTGCTCGTAGGCCCCCTGCAGCCGGTCCATCAGGGCGTTGAACTGCGCCACCCAGGGATCGAGCTCCTTGGACGAACGCTCCACCACCAGGCGCTGGTCGAGCCGCCGCGGCGAGATGCCGTCCATCTGCCGGGCCAGCGAGAGCAGCGGACGCAGCTCGCGGCGCACCAGCCACTGGATCGCGAAACCGGCCGCGGCGGAGCCGAACAGCGTGGTCATGAGCAGGGTGATGATGGCTTCGCGCTGGATGCGGTGGTCGTGCGTGGTGTCCATCTCCAGCAGCACGCGCACCTTGCCACCGACCATGCGTTCGGCCGGCACCTCGAACGCCAGGCTGCGGCTGTGCGCGAACGGGGCCACGTCGTCGCGGAAAAGCTCGGTGCCGTCGCCGCGCCACAGCTGCAGGCGGGTGGACGAGCGCACGGGGTCGAACAGGGTCATGCGCTGGAGCAGGCCGGCCTCGCCGCTTTCGCAGGCGATGCCGATCGCCTTGGTCAGCGACTGGCCCTTCTGCTGCAGCGATTCAAGCTGGTCCACTTCCATGCGCATGGCGATGGCGGAATATTTGGCCACGCTGAGTACGCCCAGGGCCACAAACATCAGCAGGGCCATGGCGCGCGAGAGGCGGCGCGCGATGGAGGGTCCGCACGGCAGCGGCATGCAGCGATCGGTGAGCGGGACCGGGGGCTCGATGGCGGGCGGGGTGAGCGAGGTGGCGGGGTTCATTCGGCGCGCTCCTCCAGCACATAGCCCATGCCGCGCACGGTGTGCAGCAGGCGGCTCGGGAACGGGTCGTCGAGCTTGGCGCGCAGGCGGCGCACCGCCACTTCCACCACGTTGGTGTCGGAATCGAAGTGCATGTCCCAGACCTGTTCGGCCAGCGTGGTGCGCGACAGGATCTGGCCGCGCCGGCGCATGAGCAGCGCGAGCAGGTTGAACTCCTTGGCGGTCAGGTCCAGCCGTTGTGCGCCACGCGTGCAGCGGCGTGAGACGAGGTCCACCTCCAGGTTGGCCAGGCGCAACACGGTGGCCGATTGCGTGGTCGCGAATGCGCCGCGCCGCAGCAGCGCGCCCATGCGCGCGAGCAGCTCGGAGAAGGCGAAGGGCTTGACGAGGTAGTCGTCCGCCCCGCCCTCCAGGCCCTTGACCCGGTCTTCGATCTTGTCGCGCGCCGTCAGCATCAGCACGGGCGTCTTGCTGTCCTGGGCGCGCAGCGCCGACAGCACGCCGTAGCCGTCGACACCGGGCAGCATCACATCGAGCAGCATGAGGTCGTAGCTGCCGCCGGTGGCCAGGCGGCGGCCTTCGATGCCGTCGCGCGCGACGTCCACGACGTAGCCGTTTTCACTGAGGCCCTGGTGCAGGTACTGCACCAGTTTGGGTTCGTCTTCGACGACAAGGACACGCATCGCTGGGCTCATGGGGGTGGATCGATCAGGGGGGAATGGTCGCATAAGGCGTGCCAACGCTGGATGACAACTTTGTAATCTGGCGGTTCGGAAACCGTGAGTTTGGGTGTCAAGAATTCATCCCCAGGGAAGGCACAACGGCTTTCCCGTCGAAGCCGGCCCAACCGGCTTTGACCCACCGTTCCAACGCCCACAAGGAGTTTCACCATGAACCGCAACCACGTATCCGCCATCGCCGCCGCCCTGATCGCCCTGAGCGCCACCCAGGTGTTCGCCGCCGACGGCCCCAAGACCCGCGACCAGGTGCGCGCCGAACTCGCCGAGGCGATCCGCACCGGCAACATGCCCGCCAACGGCGAATCCGGCGTCCTGCTCAACCAGGTGAACCCGGGGCGCTACGCCCCCCAGAACATGGAAGCGGGCAAAACCCGCGCCGAAGTCAAGGCCGAACTGATGGAAGCCCTGCGCACCGGTGACGTGATGGCCAACAACGAGACGGGCGAGAAGCTGAAAGACCTGTACCCCGGCCTCTACCCCACCAGCCACACCGTCAGCGCACAGGCCGCCGGCCAGCTCAACGCCACGCGCTGATCAGGCGCCCGGCACCACGGCCCGCTGCCGCGAGCGGGGCTTTGTTTTTCTAAAGACCCAGCTGGCGCGCGGCCAGCTCTTTCATGATTTCTTCGGCGCCGCCACCGATCATCATGACCTTGACCTCGCGGTAGACGCGCTCGCTCACGGTGCCGCGCATGAAGCCCATGCCGCCGAGGATCTGCACCGCGGTGTCGGCGCAGAACTGCATGGTCTGCGTGGCGTGGTTTTTCAGCAGGCAGACGTGGCCGACCCATTCCGGCCCCTGGTCGCCCGCGTCGGCACGGGCGCCGAGCGCGTCCACCCAGGTCTGGGTGGATGCGATGCGCATCTGCATGTCCATGAGCTTGTGGCGGATGACCTGGCGCTCGATCAGCGGCGCGCCAAAGGTCTGGCGCTGGCGCGCCCAGGCCAGCGCTTCGTCGTAACAGGCCTCGGAAAAACCGAGCGCCATCGCGGCCAGCGCCAGGCGCTCGCCATTGAAGTTGCCCATGATCATGCGAAAGCCCGCGCCCTCTTCGCCCAGGCGGTAGCGCGCGGGCACGCGCAGGCCGTTGAAGCGCAGGTGTGCGGTGTCGGAGCAGAGCCAGCCCATCTTCTGCAGCGGCGTGCGCGAGAGGCCCTTCGCGTCGCACGGCACGGCGATCAGGGAAAGGCCGCTGGCGCCTTTGCTCTTCAAGTCTGTCCGGACGGCGAGCGTGATCCAGTCGCAGCGCATGCCCGAGGTGATGAACACCTTTTCACCGTCGATCACGTAGTCGCCGCCGTCGAGCCGCGCGGTGCAACGCAGGCCCGCGACGTCGGAGCCCCCACCGGGCTCGGTGATGCCCAGCGCCGCGATCTGTTCGCCGCGCAGCACGGGCGGAACGATTTGTGCCTGCTGCTCGGCCGTGCCGTGCGCGAGCACCGGGGGCAGGCCGATGTTGTGTGAAAACAGGCTGGCCATCACGCCGCCGCTGCCGCCCCAGCGCGCCAGCGTCTGCGACATGGCGTTGCGCACCGACCAGGGTGCGGGCGTGCCGCCCAGCGCCTCGGGGTAGCCCAGGCCGAGCAGGCCCAGCTCAGCGGCCTGCGTGTAGAGCGCGCGCGGCACCTCGCCCGCTTCTTCCCAGGCGTTCACGTTCGGCGCGATCACCTGGGTGGCGAAACGCTTCACGGTGTCGAGCAACGCGGAGCGGTCTTCCGCGCTGAAGTCGGGGGTCGGTTGAGGGTTCATCACAGGAAGGTGGCGAGCAGTTGACCGGGAGTCACCTGCTGGCCCGGCGCCACGTTCAGGCTTTCGATCACCGTGTCGCGCGGCGCGTGCAGGGTGTGCTCCAGCTTCATGGACTCGATCACCAGCAGCGGCGCGCCGCGCGCGACCGTCTGCCCGGTCTGCACATGAAGGGCGATCAGCTTGCCGTTGAAGGGGGCGCGCAGCTCGCGCGCGGCACTGGCCCCCCCCGCGGCTTCGCGGGGCGCAAAACCCAGATCGTCGAGCCACAGTTCGGTGGCAGTGCCACCCGGCAGATCGCCTCCGGTGAGTTGCACATGCCAGCGCGGCACGCCAGCGCTGGGTTCGACCGCCACGGCCAGGGCGCTCCAGCCGACCCCGTCGAGCACGATGCGCTGGCCGCTGACCTGTGCCTCGTGCACCCGGTCGCCCTGGATCACACGCACGCGGCCCTGGCCGGTTTCCTGCACCAGCCACTCTTGCACCTTGCTGCCCAGGCGCAGCCGCAGGTGGCGCGGGTGGGGACTGGGCAAGGCGACGGCCGGCGGCTGGTCGGTGTACAGCAAGGCCAGCGCGGCCACCTCCTCGGCGCTGGCCGTGGCCTGCAGGCGGGTGCGAAGCGCGTCGCCGTGTTCGACCAGAAAGGGAATGCGCGCGGCCCCCGCGGCAAACACCGGGTGCCACAGGCAGGCCGCGAGGAAGGCGCGGTTGGTGGGCAGACCGAGCACCTGCGTGGCACCCAGCGCGTGCGCCAGGCGGCGGATGGCCTCGGCGCGTGTGGGCGCGTGGGCGATGAGCTTGCCGAGCAGGGCGTCGTAATGTGGCGTGACGGTGCTGCCGGTTTCCAGCGCGTGGTCAAAACGCAGGCCTGGGACCGAGAGGTCGGGTTCGGCGAAGTGGCGCACGCGACCGGTGTGCGGCGTGTGGTGTTCGTCTTCGGCGCACAGGCGCACTTCGATGGCGTGGCCACTGAAACAGACCTGGTCTTGCGTGAGCGGCAGCGCCTCGCCGCGCGCGACGCGCAGCTGCCATTCGACGAGGTCGAGGCCGGTGATCATTTCGGTGACCGGGTGTTCGACCTGCAGGCGCGTGTTCATCTCCATCAGATAAAAGTGCCCCCGAGCGTCTTCTCGCCTTCGGCTCGAATCCGGGGCTCCGCCGCTGCACGGGTCGCTGCCCCCCGAGGGGGCTGTTTCGCCTTGGGGCGGCCCGGCGGCGAAACGGTCCTGCTCACCCTCCAGCAAAAACTCCACCGTGCCCGCCCCCACATACCCCGCCGCCTGCGCCAGCGCCACCGCACACCGGCCCAGCTCGGCGCGCAGCGCGGGCGACACCGCGGGGCTGGGTGATTCTTCGATGATCTTCTGATGGCGGCGCTGCACCGAGCAGTCGCGTTCGCCGAGGTGGATGCAGTGCCCGTGCGCGTCGGCGAACACCTGCACCTCCACATGGCGCGGCGCGAGCAAGGCGCGCTCGATCAGCAGGTCGCCGTTGCCAAAACCCGAGAGCGCTTCCGAGCGCGCGCTGTGCAGCGCCGGCAACAGCTGTTCGGCGCCGTGCACCAGGCGCATGCCGCGCCCGCCGCCGCCCGCCACGGCCTTGACCATGAGCGGGAAGCCGATGCGCTGCGCCTCGGCAATGAAGGTCTGATCGCGCTGGTCTGCGCCGAAGTAACCGGGCAGGCAGGGCACGTCTTGCTGACCGGCCAGCGCCTTGGCCGCGGACTTGCTGCCCAGCGCGCGGATGGCAGCCGGCGGTGGTCCGACCCAGGTCAGCCCGGCGTCGATCACGGCCTGCGCAAAGTCGGCGTTTTCGCTCAGGAAGCCGTAGCCGGGGTGCACGGCGTCGGCACCGGTCGCGCGCGCGGCTTCGAGCAGCTTGTCCACGCGCAGGTAGGAGTCGGCCGAGGCCTGGCCGCCGAGCGCGAACGAGGTGCCAGCTTCGCGCACGTGCAGCGCGTCGCGGTCGGCATCGGAATACACGGCCACGGTGGCGATGCCCATGGCGTGGGCTGTACGGATCACCCGGCGGGATATCTCTCCCCGGTTCGCGATCAGCAGCTTTTTCATTCGGCGCCGTCCTTCGATCCGGCGCCGGGCCGCCCCAAACCGGATCCGCCCCCTGGGGGGGCAGCGACCCGCGCAGCGGTGGAGCGTGGGGGTACATCCGCCCAGGGCGCGGGCTGCTTCTTCGCGAAGGCAGCGAGGCCGGCCGCGGCTTCGGGGCCGCGCAGCGCGGCGGCGAAGGCGATGGCGGCTTCGTTGCGCAGGTCGGGCGCCTTGTCGCGCAGGCGGTGCAGCAGCTGTTTGGTGGCGGCCACCGCACCCGGGGCCGCGGCCCGCAAGGCCCGCTCGGCTTCGGCCACGGCGGCACCGAGCGCGCCGTCCGCCACCACGGTGTTCACCAGCCCCGCGGCCTGCGCCTGGGCCGCGCTCCAGCGCGCACCGCTGAGCAGGCACTGCCGGGCCACCGCGTCGCCCAGCCGCTGCCAGACGAAAGGCGCGATCTGCGCCGGCGGCAGGCCCAGCGTGACCTCGGGCGTGGCGAAGACCGAGCGCTCGGTGGCGATCACAAGGTCAGCGCAGCACACCAGGCCGAAACCGCCGCCCATGGCTGGGCCGTCCACGGCGGCGACCAGCCACTGCGGCAGTTCGGTGAGCGCGTGCAGCACGTCGCCGAAGCCGCGGTTCATGGCGATCAGCGGGTCGTCTTCACCGGGCTGCAACGGTTGGCCGATGGCATTGGCAAAACCGCCCAGGCTGCCGCCGGCGCTGAAGGCCCCGCCTGCGCCGCTGAGCACGATGCCGCGCAGGGTGGTGTCTTGCTTGGCGCGCAGGCAGGCCTCGAACAGGGCCAGCACCAGGGTGTCGGAGAGGGCGTTGCGCGAGGCGGGGTCGTTGAGCGTCCAGCGCTCGGTGTCACCTTGTCGAACCACCAGAAAATTGCTCATATTCACCTACCGAGTTGGAGAGAAGTGTCTATCCCAGTGGTCGCCGACGATCCGGCTTTGCCGGTCAAAGGGCGACGTCCCCCTGGGGGGAAGCCGCGTCAGCGGCGCAGGGGGGATTTCTGCAGTCCCATGGTCTTCGCAAGGATGCCCAGCATCACCTCATCTGCCCCACCACCGATCGACGCCAGCCGTCCGTCGCGGAACATGCGAGAGACCTTGTTTTCCCACGTGTAGCCCATGCCGCCCCAGAACTGCAGACAGGTGTCGGGCACCAGCCTGTTGAGGCGACCGGCTTTCAGCTTGGCCATGGTGGCCCACTCGGTCACATCCTCGCCAGCCACGTAGTGCTCACAGGCCTGGTAGGTCAGTGCGCGCAGGCTCTCCACCTCGGTCTTCATCTCGGCCAGCTTGAACTGCACCCACTGCTGATCCGCCAGCGTGGCGCCGAAGAGCTTGCGGTCCTGCGCATAGTCCACCGTCCACTGGATGCAGTTGGTGAGGCTCTGCAGGCAGCTCGCCGCCGCCCACAGGCGCTCTTCCTGGAACTGCTGCATCTGGTAAATGAAGCCCGAGCCCTCGGCACCGATGCGGTAGCGCTGTGGCACGCGCACCTCGTCGAAGAACAGCAGGCCGGTGTCGCTGCTGTTCATGCCGATCTTCCTGATCTTCTGGCCGACCTCGAAGCCCTTGACGGTCTTGCCGTTCTCGCGCAGCGGCACCATCACCAGGCTCTTGTTCTTGTGCGCGGGACCGTCGCTGGTGTTGACCAGCATGCACATCCAGTCGGCTTGCAGGCTGTTGGTGATCCACATCTTCTGGCCGCTGATGACGTAGTCGTCGCCGTCCTTGCGCGCCGTGGTCTTGATGGCCGACACGTCGCTGCCCGCGCCGGGCTCGCTCACGCCGATACAGCCCACCATGTCCCCCGCGATGGCGGGCGCGAGGAACTGGGCCCGCAGCTCGTCGCTGCCGAAGCGCGCGAGCGCCGGCGTGGCCATGTCGGTCTGCACACCGATGGCCATGGGCACGCCGCCGCAGTGGATGTGGCCCAGCGCTTCGGCCATCGCCAGGCTGTACGAATAGTCCAGCCCCGCGCCACCAAAGGCCTCGGGCTTGGTCAGTCCCAGCAGACCCAGCTGGCCGAGTCCTTTGAAGACTTCGTGCGCAGGGAAGATCTCGGCGGCCTCCCATTCGTCCACATGCGGGTTGATGTGCTCGTCGATGTAGCGCTTGAGCGTGGCCTGGATTTCGCGGTGTTCGTGGGTGAACTGCATGGCTGTCTCCTGTTGTGTGGGGTTACATGCGCGCCACGCCGAACTGCATCGGCCTGGGCTGGCGCGCCGCCGCTTCGGCGCAGGTGTCGAGGCAGAAGCTCAGCACCGCGCGGGTGTCGCGCGGGTCGATCACGCCGTCGTCGAGCACCAGGCCACTGGTGTGGAACGCGTCGGCCTGGCTTTCGAACACGTGGACGATCTGGTCAAACTGCGCCTGCATCTGCGCCTTCACTTCGGGCGTGTCGGTCGGGAGGCCTTTGCGCGCCATGCCGGCTTCGGCCACGATGCGCATGGTGCGCGCGGCCTGATCGCCGCCCATCACCGCGGTGCGTGCGTTGGGCCAGCTGAACAGGAAGCGCGGCGCGTAGCCACGGCCGCACATGCCGTAGTTGCCGGCGCCAAACGACGCCCCGCACTGGATGGTGATCTGCGGCACGGTGGCGTTGGTCACGGCCTGGATCATCTTGCTGCCGTGTTTGATCATGCCGGCCTGCTCGCTCTCCTTGCCGACCATGTAGCCGGTGGTGTTCTGCAGGTAGATGAGCGGGTGGCCGAGCTGGCACATCCACTGGATGAAGTGCGTGGCCTTGTTGGCGCCGGCCACGTCGATCGGGCCGTTGTTGCTGATGAGGCCCACCGCATGGCCCCCGATGCGCGCCTGCGCGCAGACGGTGGCGGCGCCGTAGAGGGGTTTGAATTCGAGGATGTCGGAGGCGTCGGCGATGCGCAGCAGGACTTCGCGCATGTCGACCGGTTCTCGGTGGTGCGGGGGCATGAGGGACAGCAGGTCGTCGGCTTCGTGGAGGGGTTGCCGGGGGGAGCCCCCACCCCTGCCCTCCCCCAGAGGGGGAGGGAGTGAAGAGGCGCCCGGGTCTACAGGCTCCCTCCCCCCCTGGGGGAGGGTTGGTGTGGGGGCCCACGCCACCCAACCCAACTGCCCCACCACCTGCCGAGCCAAGCCCAGCGCCTCCCGGTCATCCTCCGCCAGGTACTCGCCCAACCCCGACACACCCGTGTGCATCTCGGCCCCACCCAGTTCCTCTTCGGTCGCCACCTCGCCAGTGGCCGCCATCAACAGCGGCGGCCCGGCGAGAAAGGCACGCGAGCGCCCGCGCACCATGATCACCACGTCGCTCAGGCCGGGCATGTAGGCACCACCCGCCGTTCCCGAACCGTGCTGCACCGTGATCACCGGCAGGCCGGCGGCCGAGAGGCGCGCGAGGTTGCGGAACAGCGCACCGCCGAGCACGAAGCCCTCAACCTGGTATTTGGTGAGGTTGGCGCCCGCGCTTTCCACCAGGTGCACGAAGGGCAGCTTCTGTTCCAGCGCGATCGCCTGCACGCGCAGGATCTTCTCCAGACCGCGCGGCTGGATCGCACCGGCCTCGATCCCCGAATCGCTCGCCACCACCATGCAGCGCACGCCGTTGATGAAGCCGATACCGGCCACGACGCCGCCGCCGGGCACGGACTTTTCAGGGTCCTTGCTGTCCTGCAGAAAACCGGCGAGCGAACACAGCGGCAGGAACGGCGCGCCCGGGTCCAGCAGCAGGCCGATGCGTTCGCGCGGCAGCAACTGGCCGCGTTTGTCGAACACCGGCCGGGATTTCGCCGAGGCCTGGGCGGCGCGGTCTTCGAGGGCACGCAGCTGGGCGATGCGCGCGAGCATGGCTTCGCGGCGTTGCGCGGCCTGCTCGCTGTGGGGATTGAAGCTGGATTGAAAGCTCATGTCTGAAACACCTTGGGCGTCACATACCGGTGAAATCCCTCAAACGGCTTCACCGCATCACGCCCCTGCACGTCCACCGGTGCCGCCACCTGCCCCCAGCCCATGCGCACCTGCGGCCGTGCACCGTCCACGCGCAGCACCGCGCCGCTGATGAAGCTGGCCGCGGGCGAGAGCAGGAACACGATGGCCGCCGACGTTTCCGCCTCGTTGCCGAAACGCCCGGCCGGCACGGTGTCGCGCATCTCGCGCAGCATCGCCCCGGCCTCGGGCGGGTAATGGTCCATGCCGCTCGAAGCGATGTAGCCCGGCGCGACCGCGTTCACACGCACACCGCTCTTCGCCCACTCCAGTGCCGCGGTTTCGGTGAAGCTGACCATGCCCGCGCGCGCCGCGCCACTGTGGCCCATGCCCGGCATCGAGCCCCAGATGTCGGCCACGATGTTGACGATGGCGCCACCCTGCGCCTGCATGCTCTGCAGATAACACTCGCGCGCCACCAGAAAACCGCCGGTGAGGTTGGTGTCGATCACCGCCTGCCAGCCCTTGGCGCTGATCTGTTCCAGCGGCGTGATGTACTGGCCGCCCGCGTTGTTCACCAGGCCGTGGATACGGCCGTGTTCGGCCACGATGGCCGCGACCATGTGGCGCACCGCGTCTTCCTGCCGGATGTCGCAGGCGTGGAAACTCGCGTGTCCGCCATCGGCCACGATCTCATTCGCCGTGGCCTGCAGCTTGTCAAGCTTTCGCCCCACCAGCACCACGTGCGCGCCCAGGCTGGCGAGTTCGTGCGCGGTGCAGCGGCCAATGCCCGATCCGCCACCGGTGACCAGCACCACCTGCCCGGCCAGCAGGTCCGGCGCAAACACGGAACGGTAGCCGACGCTCACTGGAGTACCTTCGCCCTGCGGGCTGCGGTGCGAGCTTGCTTGGGAACGGCCCGGCGCGGCGCTCATGCCAGATCCTTCAGAAACAGTTGCAGCGTGGTCTGCGTCAGGTCGTCCAGCGAAGCCTGGCGGCCCGGATCGAACCACTGCACCGACCAGTTCAAGGCACCAAACAGCATCAGCCGCGCCAGCCCCGGCTCACCCTTCAGCTCGCCACTGGCGTGCAGCGCCTGCAGCACCGGCACCCAGGCCGCTTCGTAGTCGGCCTTCAGGCGGTTGACTTCGCTGCGCTGCGCCTCGGACAGCGAACGCCATTCGTACAACATCACCGGGATGAAATCGCTGTCGGGCCCGAGCAGCACCTCCAGGTGGTTGCGCACCAGCACCCGCAGGCACTCGCGCGCGCTCAGCGTCTGCCGGGCCGCAGCGCCCGCCGTGGCCGCGCCGTCCATGGCCGCTGTCTGGCGCCGCAGCGCGCTCTGCATGCCCTCGTGCATCACGCCGGCGAGCAGGGCTTCCTTGTTTTCAAAATGGTAGAAGGGCGAGCCCGACCGCATGCCGGCGGCTGTGGCGATGTCGCGCGTGCTGGTCGCGGCAAATCCGTACTGGCGAAACAGCTTCGCCGCCGCACGCATCAAGGCCTGGCGGCGGTTGCCGTCGTCGCGTTCGTCTTCGGATTTCCGGGGTCGGCCGCGGGAACGGCGGGGTTGGTCGGTCTCGGAGGGCTGGGCGTTGTCGGTGTCCATGGGGCGCAACCATATCAGCCCACCCTATTTTTAGCAAGCATATGCTCTGTGAAAATACGGCATCCAGCCATCCCGCTCGACAGTACCCACGCCACGTCGGCGCCGGAGGGCTGAGGCTGGTGATAATGAAACGCCCGCGGTCTCGACAGCGGGCGCACCCCGAACACCGCGCCAACGCGCCCCGAAACAGACCATGACCGCCTCGGGATCCCTGTCTTCCCTTTCTCCGACGCTTCGCGCCATCGCCTGCCTGGCGCTGGCCGGCGGGGTGCACCAGGCCACGCCCGGCCCCGAGGCCTTGCGCGCGGGCCTGGCCCTGTTCACACTGATTGGCGGCCTGTGGATGACGCAGGCGCTGCACCTGAGCGTGACCGCGTTGCTGGTGCCGCTGCTGGCGGTGGTCGCAGGACTCATGTCCCTGCGCGAGGCCCTGGCTTCGTTTGCCCACCCGATCATTTTTCTGTTCCTGGGCGGCTTTGCGCTGGCCGCGGCGCTGCAGCAACAAGGCCTGGACCGCGCGCTGGCGCACGCCGTGTTGCGCCTGGCCGCCGGGCGCCGGGCACTCGCGGTGGGCCTGCTGTTCGGCCTCACCGCCCTGCTGTCCATGTGGATCAGCAACACCGCCACCGCCGCCATGATGCTGCCGATGGCGCTGGGCCTGCTGCACACACAGGACGGCGCCGACGACGTGGGCCCACGCGAACGCGCCTTCGTGCTGCTCGGCGTGGCCTACAGCGCCAGCATCGGCGGTATCGGCACCCTGGTGGGCAGCCCGCCCAACGCCATCGCCGCCGCGCAGGCGGGCATCGGTTTTGTCGAGTGGATGCGCTTCGGCGTGCCCCTGGTGCTGCTGTTGCTGCCCCTGATGACCGGTGTGCTCTTCCTGTTGCTGCGCCCGCGCCTGCGGGGTCGGCTCGCGCTCGACCGCGAAGCTTTTGAATGGACCGCCGGGCGGCGCACCACGCTGCTCATCTTCGCGCTCACCGCGGCGGGCTGGATGGCCGCTGCGCCGCTGGGCCGCGCGCTGGGCATCGCCGCCGACATGGACAGCTGGGTCGCCGTGACCGCCATCGTGGCGCTGGTGGCCACGCGGGTGATGGACTGGGAGACCGTGGAGCGCCAGACGCATTGGGGCGTGCTGCTGCTGTTCGGGGGTGGCCTCGCGCTCAGCCAGGTCATGCAGGCCAGCGGCGCCAGCCGCTTCCTCGCCGACGGGCTGGTGGCCGCCATGCACGGCGCGTCCACGCTGTGGCTGCTGCTCGGGGTGGTGAGCTTCGTGGTCTTCCTCACCGAACTGGTCAGCAACACCGCCAGCGCCGCGCTGATGGTGCCGATCTTCCTGGGCGTGGCGCAGGTGCTCGGTCTGCCCGCGCCGCTGCTCGCGGCCGCCATCGCGGTGTCGGCTTCGTGTGCCTTCATGCTGCCGGTGGCCACACCGCCCAACGCCATCGTCTTTGCCACGGACCAGGTCCCGCAGGCCACGATGATGCGCTGCGGCCTGGTGCTCAACCTGGTCTGCATCGCCGTGATCGTGGTCGTGGCATCGGTGGTGTATTCATGAGCCCAGCGCCGGGCCGCCCCAGGCCAGCTCGCACCGCAGTGCGCAGCACGGCGGTTTCCCCATGAGCAGCATATGGCATTCGCTGAGCCTGCTGGCGGGTGGCCTTGGCCTGTTCCTGCTCGGCATGGGCATGATGACCGACGGCCTCAAACAGGCCGCGGGCCAGGCGCTGCACAACATCCTCGCCAACGCCACCCGCACGCGCTGGCACGCGCTGGGTTCGGGTGCGCTCGTGACGGCGATGGTGCAGTCGTCCAGCGCCGTCACGGTGGCCGCCATCGGCTTCATCAACGCCGGCCTGCTCGGGCTCGCACCGGCGCTGTGGGTGCTGTTCGGCGCCAACATTGGCTCCACCATGACCGGCTGGCTGGTGGCGCTGGTGGGGCTCAAGTTCAAGATCGAAGCGTTTGCGCTGCCGCTGGTGGGTGTGGGCATGTTGATGCGCCTGACCGGCGCCAGCCAGCGCCGCGGCGCCATTGGCACCGCCGTGGCCGGCTTTGGCCTGCTGTTCCTCGGCATCGGCCTGTTGCAGGAGTCGTTCAACGGCATCGCGGGACAGATCACCCTGCCCCAGGGCGACGGCGTGATGACCGTGCTGGCGCAAGTGCTCATCGGAACGCTGATGACGGTGCTCATGCAGTCCTCGGCCGCTTCGATGGCGATTGCGCTGACCGCGGCACAGGGTGGCCTGCTCGATGCCCAGGGGGCCGCGGCCGTGGTGATCGGCGCCAACATCGGAACCACCGTCACCGCGCTGCTGGCCGCCATCGGCGCCACGCCCAACGCGCGCCGCGCCGCCGCCGCACACGTGACCTTCAACGTCGTCACAGCCTGTGTCGCGCTGGCGTTGCTGCCCTGGCTGATCGGCGCGCTGGCCAGCGCGCGCGAGGCACTGGGTCTGTCCGCCGACCCCGCCGCCATGCTGGCGCTGTTCCACACCACCTTCAACGTGCTGGGGGTGGTCCTGATGTGGCCGCTGGCCGACGGGCTCACGCGCTGGCTGCTGCAGCGCTTTCGCGCCCGCGAGGAAGACGAAGCCCAGCCGCGCTATCTCGACGACAACGTGCTGGCCGTTCCAGCTCTGGCGCTGGACGCGCTGGAGCGCGAGGTGGCGCGCTTCGGCCAGCTGTGTGTGCGCATCGCGGGCGCGGTGCTCACGGGCGCGGCGCCGGTCGCGCTGGTGGGCGACCGCTCCGCCATGACACGGCTCGATGCGGCCGTGGAGTCGTTTGCCGAACGCCTGAGCCGCCTGGCACTCTCCAAGGTGGCCAGCGAACGCCTGGCCGAGTTGCTGCGCATCCACCGCTATTACAAAACCTGCGCCGACCAGGCACAGACCGCCGCGCCCCTGCAGGCACCCGTCGACCCGGCCCTGGCGACACACCAGCAGACTTTTGTGGCGGCGCTGCAGCAGCTCTTCACCCAGCAGGACACGGAGTCCGTGGCGAACGGTGACGCGCCCGTGGTCGACGTGGTCCCGATGGAGCTGGCCTACCAGAACCTGAAGGCCGCGGTGCTGGTGTCTGCGGCGGCGGGCGCGCTCCCGCTGTCACAGATGGAGACGGCGCTGGGTCAGTACAGCGCGCTGCGCCGTGCGGCTCAGCAGGCGGCCAAGGCGCGTGAACACCTGCACCACCATCACGCGGCCTGACGGCCCCACCGCCGGGAATGCGGGCGCGCGCCGGTGCGTCAGGGCGAGGCGCTGACGCGCCAGACCACGTTGCCCACGTCGTCGGCCACCAGCAGCGCGCCCTGCCCGTCCATCGCCACGCCCACCGGCCGCCCCTGGGCTTCGCCGCTGGCGTTCAGGAAGCCGCTCAACATGTCGCGGGCCGGACCCGACGGCTGGCCACCGCTGAAGGGCACGAAGACCACCTTGTAGCCGCTGTGCGGGCGCCGGTTCCACGAGCCGTGCTGGCCGATGAACATGCCGTTGGTGAACGGCGCGGGCAGGCGGCTGCCGGCGGCGGACGCCAGACCCAGGGGCGCGACGTGCGCGCCGAGCGCAAAGTCGGGCACGACCGCCTTGGCCACCTGGTCGGGCGCGGGCGGCTTGACGCGGGTGTCCACCCGCTGGCCGTAGTAGCTGTAGGGCCAGCCGTAGAAGGCGCCGTCGCGCACCGAGGTCAGGTAGTCGGGCACCAGGTCGCTGCCGAGTTCATCGCGCTCGTTGACCACCGCCCAGAGCGTGCGCCCGCTGGCGTCCCAGGCCAGGCCGACCGGGTTGCGCAGGCCCGAGGCAAAGACGCGGTGCGCGCCGGTGCGCGCATCCACCTCCCAGACCGCGGCCCGGCCTTCTTCGGCCGCCATGCCGTTCTCGCCGATGTTGCTGTTCGACCCGACGCCCACGTACAGACGCTGGCCGTCCGGGCTGGCGATCAGGCTCTTGGTCCAGTGGTGGTTGATCGGCCCGCCGGGCAGGGCAACCAGCTGGATGCCGGCGGCGCTGATGGTGGTGTCACCCCGGCGGTAGGGGAACGCCAGCACCGCGTCGGCGTTGGCCACGAACAGGCGCTCGCCCACCAGCGCCATGCCAAACGGCGAGTACAGGCCGTCGAGCAACACCGAGCGCACATCGGCCTCGCCGTCACCATCGGTGTCGCGCAGCAGGGTGATGCGGTTGGCGCTCGGCACGGCCGCGCCCGCGCGCTTCATCACCAGGCCCATCACCTTGCCCTTGATCCAGGCCGTGATGCCTTTGGGCGCCTCCGCCTTGGGCGGCGCGTTGGTTTCGGCCACCAGCACGTCGCCGTTGGGCAGCACCAGCAGCCAGCGCGGGTGATCCAGGTCGCGGGCATACGCCTGCACCCGCAGGCCCGGCGCCGGGGTGGGCATGGCACCGTCGGGCCAGCCCCGCGCCGGCGCGATGTTGACCGTGGGAATCAGCGCCCGGCTGGGCGTCGGCAGCGCGGGGTTGTTGCCCGAGCCCTCGGCGACGGTGAAGCGGGCCGGCTCGGCGCAGCCGCCCAGCGCCAGCAGCGCGGCGGTGCCTGTCGCTGCCCAGGCTGCGCGGGCCGTGGAAGTCGTGTAGGTCATGGCGCGTCTCCGGGTTCGTCTTCTCAAGGGCCCGATGGCGGGTATGGCGCATGGTGACGCCACTGAAAACGCAATGTCCCATCCGAGGGGGTGCCCGTCGGTGCGGTAGCGAACCTCGGGCGGTGTGGAATGTTCGTCAGCAGACAGACGCTGTCCGTGGGCCTGACAACACTGCGGCTTTTCCACCGTGAAAGGCCATGCCATGAACACCGTCGAAACCACCGACAAGACCCGCCTCTACGTCAAGGACTGGGGCGAAGGTCCGCCCGTGATCCTGATCCACGGCTGGCCGCTGTCGTCCGACAGCTGGGACGACCAGGCCATGGCCATCGCCGAGGCGGGCCACCGCGTGATCGCCTACGACCGGCGCGGCTTTGGCCGCTCCACCCAACCCTGGAGCGGCTACGACTACGACACCCTGGCCGACGATCTGGCCGCCGTGATCCAGCAGAGCGGCGCACAGGACGCGACCCTGGTCGGCTTCTCCATGGGCGGCGGCGAGGTGGCGCGCTACATGGCGCGACACAGCGGCCAATCGGTCGCGAAGTGTGCGCTGCTGTCGTCCATCCTGCCCTTCCGCCTGAAGACCGACGACAACCCCGCCGGCACCGAGCAGGCTGCGTTCGACCAGACGGCCGAAGCCCTGAAGACCGACCGGACGCATTTTTTCACCGGCTTCTTCAAGACCTTCTTCGGCGAAGATTCGGAAGAACGCCCCGTCAGCGCCGAGTTGCTGGAATGGGCGCGCGGTATTGCGCTGCAGGCCAGCCTGAAGGCCACCATCGAATGCATGCGCTCGTTCTCGTCGACCGACTTCCGAGGTGATCTGCCCGCCTTCACCGTGCCCACGCTGATCGTCCACGGCACCGCCGACAAGACCGTGCCGATCGCCGCCTCCAGCCGGATTGCCGCGCAGGGCATCGCGCAGAGCACCCTGATCGAATACGACAGCGCACCACACGGCCTGTTCGCCACCGACAAGGAACGGCTGACCAGCGACCTGCTCGCCTTTCTGGCGCGCAAGGCCTGAACGGCAACGGGACGGGCCAGGGTTCCGATGATCCCTTGGCCCGGACGTGCGAAAGGGCTGCAACCTCTCGGTTGCAGCCCTGGTTTCATTCAGCAGATCGCTGTCAGACGCGGCCGTCCGAATACGGCGTCACGCCGTAGTAGTCGTGGATTTCCTTGCTCCAGGTCGCATCGGCCATGTCGGGCCACTGGTCCTTGTCGAATCCGGGTGCACTTTCCAGCCGGTCTTTTTCGACGTCGAGCACAAAGCGCTTGTTGGCGGTGTCCAGCGTCAGGGCGTGCCAGGGCACGGCGAACAGCTTGTCACCCATGCCCAGGAAGCCGCCATACGACAACACCGCATAGGCCACCCGGCCAGTGCCCATGTCGATCATGATTTCCTTGATGTCGCCCAGGTCTTCGTCCTGGCGATTGAAGACGTCGTTGCCGTCGAGCGTGTTGGCGCCCATCAGTCCGGGGCCGGGGCCACCGTCGGTCCGGCTCTTGTACATGCCGTAAGTGTCTTGCTCTTGGTAGTTCATGGGAGTGTCCTTGGTCTCACCAGCAAAGCCATCGGCGGGAGCAGGATGCACCGCCGGTTGCTGGGCATTCAGAATAGGCAGCGGATGGGCCGGGGTCTGTGCACCAGCGCACATGCCGCGGCTCACGACTCCAGCACGCCTTCGACGTACAGCATGCGCACCAGCACCATCGCCACCACCATCAGCGGCGAGGCGAGGATCACGCCCGGCAGGCCAAACAGCAGACCGAAGATGACCGCCGCCGTGATGCCCAGCACCGGCGGCAGCTCCACCGCCCAGCGCTGCACCAGGGGCATCAGCAGGTTGCCCTCGATCTGCTGGATCACCACACACAGGATCGCCACGTACAGCGCCAGTTCCGGCCCCTGCATGAAGGCCAGCAGCACCGCCAGCACGCCCGACGCGATCGGGCCGAAGAACGGAATGAAGGCCAGCGCACCGGCCACCAGGCCCAGCGTCAGCGCCAGCGGCAGGCCCAGCAGCGCCAGACCAATCGCCGTGGAGGTGCCGACGAACAGCATCGAGATGCCTTGCCCAAGCAGCCAGCGCGACAGCGCGTGCCCGCTGGCGAGCAGCGCGTCGTCCACCCGGCCACGGTAGGCCGGTGGCACCAGCCGCACCACGCCTTCACGGTACATCAGCGGGTCGCTCGCCAGGTAAACCCCGACCACCAGCACCAGGCCGATGCCGCCCACGGCGCTCAGCGCCTGGGTTGCCGCCACGGCCACGCTGGCCCAGGGAACATCGTCCGCGTTCGTGCCGCGCCACACCTTCCACAGCGCCTCGCCGATCGTGCGCTCCCGGGCCCAGCTCACGAGCTTGGCGATCGCCGCCGGCAGCTTGCGGGCCAGGTCGTCGAACTGCTCCACCAGGCGGTCGCCCACCAGCCAGGAACCAAGCACGATGCCGACCACCGCCAGCGTGACCGCGACACCGACCGCCAACCGGGGCGGCAGGCGCAGGTATTGCCCCAGCGGCTGGGCCAGGGCCCGCAAGGCCACCGCCACGATGACGGCTCCGAAGAGCATCAGCAGCAGGTCCGACAGCCGGAACGCCAGCAGCACCAGGGCGCCCAGGAACAGGACCAGGGCCATGGGCCGGATGTAGCCGATGCGGGGCGGTGGGGCGGGCATCAGCGAGGGAGGCGGGAGCTCGTTGCGTGTGTTCATGGCGCGTTTTCGGGGTGGGCAAAGCGGGTCTGACCGCAGTTTGCATCATCCACCCGCCGCCGTCTGTCTGACAGCGCACCGAATACCTGCCGCGTCGAAGTCGACTCAGCCGCGGCTGTAGGCCAGGCCCGAGGCCACACCGCCAAACAGGTCGCCCACCACCAGTTCCACACCCGCGAACTCGGCCTGCAGCGCCTTCTGGAATGGGCGCAGGGCGGACGATCCGCCGGTGAGGTAGATCGCGTCGAGGGCGCCATCGGTCAGCCCCGCGCGCTGCACACACTCGCGCGCGCAGGCCACCGTGCGCGCCAGCAGGGCCGCGAGGTGGTCGCGCATGTCGGCCGGTGTGAGCGAAGCGCTCAGCCCAGTTTCGACGAAAGACAGCTCAACCGCCGCTGCCGCGTCGTCCTGCGAGCAGCGGATCTTGGCCAGCTCCACCTCGTGGGCGATGCGGTGGCCGTCGTGGTGCTTGAGCACCTTCATGAGCCGCTCGTGCAGCCGCGTGTCGGTGTAGTTGACGCGCAGCGACTGCGCCTGGCTCAGCGCCCGGGGCAGGTAGAGCCACTGGATCAGGTGCCAGGTGGAGAGGTCAAAAAAGATCCGGCTCGGCACCTCGCGCTGCTGCGGCCCCAGGTGGCGGTGGCCCAGCAGCGGCATCACCCGCTCCAGGCTGAGCTTCTGGTCAAAGTCGGTGCCGCCGATGTGCACGCCGGTCGTGGCCAGCACGTCGCCACTGCGGTCGGCCCGCGCCATGCGGTCCGGCCCAAGCCGCACGACGGTGAAGTCCGAGGTGCCGCCGCCCAAGTCCACCACCAGCACCGTGGCCTCGCGCTGCAGCCGCCGCTCGTAGTCCAGCGCCGCGGCGATCGGTTCCAGCTGGAACGACACCTCGTCAAAGCCGACCGACATCGCGGCCTCCTGCAGTGAGCGCTGCGCCAGCGCATCGCGCTCGGGGTCGTCGTCGACAAAATGCACCGGCCGGCCCATCACCACGCGCGAGGGCGCCTCACCCAGCGCCCGGTCGGCGCGGTCGCGCAACTCGGAGAGGAACGTGGCCACGATGTCCTGGAAGCTGATCTGCTTGTGGTTGACCTCGGTCTTCTCCTGCAGCAGCGGACTGCCCAGCAGGCTCTTGAGCGAACGCATCAGGCGGCCCTCGGTGCCGCTCAGGTACTGCGCCACCGCATCGCGGCCAAAGTGCGTGAGGTGGTCCTCGGCGTTGAAGAACACGGCGGTGGGCATGGCCAGCGCCTCGCCTTCCAGCGGAATCAGGCGCGCAAGGCCCTGGGGTTCGGCCCAGGACACCGCCGAATTGGAGGTGCCAAAGTCAATGCCGAGGGTGCCGTGGGGCGATGGGGTCATGGGAGAGAATGGAGAAGGCAGATGGCCGGAACCCATGGCCCGGCAAGGCGGAGCGGGAGAACACCCCGCCCGGAAGACCGGCGATTTTGCCAGCTTGCGGGTGCCCGCGTTTGCACCCGCGACGCTCACACCAGGCGCCAGGCCTGAAACCTCCTGTTTTTGCGAAATAAACGTCCACATATTTCTGCTTTTTCTTGAAGCAGAACCCGCCTACTCTCTGCCAGTTCGAATCCCTTTCACAGGAGACCCCATGAAAAAGACCCTTTCCCTTCTGGCCATGGTATTCGCCATCGGCCTGTCGTCCGTGGCCATGGACGCCGAAGCCCGGCGCATCGGCGGCGGCAAGTCCTTTGGCATGCAGCGCCAGAGCGCCCCGCCCGCCAAGGCCCCCAACGCCACACCGGCCCAGACACCCGCCAACGCCGCAGCACCCGCTGCCGCTGCCGGCGCCCCAGCTGCGGCCGCCGCGTCCACCCGCAGCAAGTGGATGGGCCCGATCGCCGGCCTCGCCGCCGGCCTGGGCCTGGCCGCGCTCGCCTCGCACCTCGGCTTCGGCGAAGGCCTGGCCAACATGCTGATGATCGGTCTGCTGGTGATGGCCGCCATCGCGGTGGTCGGCTTCATCATGCGCAAGCGCGCCGCCGCGGCCCAGGGCGGCTCGGGTGGCATGGCTTACGCGGGTGCCGGTGCCGCCGGTTCGCGTCCGCAGACGCCTTCGGCCTTCAAGACGCCCACGCCAGAAGCGAGCAACGGCGCCGGCTACAGCCAGGGTGGCTCCATGATCGGCTCCGCCCTCGGCGGCCAGGCACAGACGGCCAGCGTCATCCCGGCCGACTTTGACGTCGCCGCCTTCGTGCGCAACGCCAAGGTCAACTTCATCCGCCTGCAGGCCGCCAACGACGCCGGCAACCTCGACGACATCCGCGCCTTCACCACGCCGGAAATGTTTGCCGAGATCCAGATGGACATTCGCGAACGCAACGGCGCCACGCAGGAAACCCGCGTGCTCGACCTCGAAGCCAGCGTGCTGGAAGTGGCCGAAGAAGACGCCATCTACGTGGTCAGCACGCACTTCACCGGCCGCGTGCAGGAAGACGGCGCCGACCCCGAAGACATCAACGAAGTCTGGCACCTGACCAAGCCCCGCCAGGGCAACGGCGGCTGGGTGCTGGCCGGCATTCAACAAATCACCTGACCCGCACAAGTTTCCCGAACTCCTCATTGCCCCGGCCCACGCGCCGGGGTTTTTTTTGTCTGATTCAGGCTGCCGCCTACTCCCCCGGCAAAGCCGCCTTGTAAACCGAGTTCTTCGGCGCGGCCATCAGCCGGCGCAGCATGGGTTCGAAGTGGCGCAGGGGCAGCGCGTCCATCGCCGGATCAAAGGCCGGGTTGTCGTAGCGTTCGACGAATTCGGCCGCGCGGTCGTAGTGGGGGTGGTTCTTGAACATGTCGCGCATGTTGCGGTCCAGGCCGATGTGGTGGAAGAAGTTGTAGCCCTGGAAGATGCCGTGGTTCTGCACCATCCACAGGTTCTCTTCGCTGACGAAGGGCTTGAGGATGGCGGCGGCGATGTCCGGGTGGTTGAAGCTGCCCAGGGTGTCGCCGATGTCGTGCAGCAGCGCGCACACCACGTATTCCTCGTCGCGTCCGTCCTTGAACGCGAGCGTCGCGGTCTGCAGGCTGTGCGTGAGGCGGTCGACGGGAAAACCGCCGTGGTCGCCGTCGAGCAGCTTCAGGTGGGCGAGCACGCGGTCGGGCAGCGATTTCGCCATCGCCATGGCTTCCGGCAGGATGCAGGCCCAGTCCTGCTGGGTGCTTTGTTCCATGCGTTTGAAGGTGGCTCGAGGTGTTTGCATGAGGGTCTCCTGTGGTTGCGGCGGCCATGCTGTCTGAAAGAACGGCGGCCTGCAAGAGGCGGTTGTCACCGCAGCGCCGCTGCTCAGTCCATCGGCCAGGGCAGATCGCCCGGCGCGCGGCTGCCGTAAGGCTCGGCCTCGGGCACCGGAGCGCCCCGCCCCGCGCCCACCGCGCGCCACCACGGTTGCACCGCGCGCTGCTCGGCGGGCTCGACCGCTTCGCCCCGCCGGGGCATGAGCAGCAGCTCGCACGACGGGGCGAGCTGGAGCAAGGTTTCGGCGGGCTGGTCCCAGGCGTGCATGGCGAGGCTGAAGGTGCCCCAGTGCACCGGCAGGAAGGCACCGCCGCCGAGCAGTTGGTGGGCCTTGAGCGCGTTTTCGGGGCCGAGGTGGATGTCGCCCCACGCGGGGTGGAAGGCGCCGACTTCGAGCATCACGAGATCAAACGGGCCGAGGCGTTCGCGGATCAGCGCGTATTCGCTGGTGAGGCCGGTGTCGCCGCTGAAGAAGACGGCGTGGCGCTCGCTGCGCAGGACCATGGACGACCAGAGCGTGGCGTTGCGGTCTTTGAAGCCGCGCCCTGAAAAGTGCTGCGAGGGGGCGGCGGTGACGCTGAGGCCGGTGCCGGGAACGCGGTGGGTTTCCCACCAGTCGAGTTCGGTAATGCGTTCGGGCGCGATGCCCCAGGCCTGCAGGTGCGCGCCGACGCCGAGCGAGGTGACGAAGGGCACGTTGCTGCGGCGGGCAAGGGCGTGGATGGTGGGGTAGTCGAGGTGGTCATAGTGGTCGTGCGAGATCACGACGACGTCGACCTCGGGCATCTCGCGCAGGCGCAGCGGCACGGGCTGGAAGCGCTTGGGGCCGAGCAGGCGGAAGGGCGAGGCGCGCGTGCCCCAGACCGGGTCGGTGAGCACGCGGTGGCCGTCCATCTCCAGCAGCACGGTGGCGTGGCCGAGCCAGGTGGTGCGCAGGCCGCTGGCGCTGGGGCGGCCCCAGGCTTCGCGCGGGTCCACCGACGGCAGCGGCGCACCGGGCACGCGGCGGTTGCCGTTGGACAGAAACTCGCGCAGCGTGGGCCGGGGTGCAGACGGGTCGCGCAGGCCGGGCGCGACGGGGTGCACGTTGCGAAAGCCCTCGCCCGCCCAGCGTGGCGAGGCCATCATGCGTTCGAGGCGGGCGCCCTGGGCGCGTTTGCCAAAAGAGTTCATCGAAGTGCCCTGCGTGAAGCCGCGCCGGGGCGCTGGTGGTGGCAGGTTACACGCTGGCGGCGCGCTGTTGCAGCAAGGCCTTTTCCCGCTGATTGCCGGCCTGCGCCGCAGCCTGCCCGAAGGCCGCGCGGGCTTCTGCGCCGCGCCCCAGCCGCTCCAGCAAGTCGCCCCGCACCGCGTACAACCAGTGGTAGCGCTGCAAGGCTTTGTCTTGCATCAGCGTCTCGACGATGGCCAGGCCAGCCGCCGGGCCTTCGCTCATGCACACGGCCACCGCGCGGTTGAGTTCGACCACCGGGGACGGCGTCACGCGGGCCAGCTCGCCGTAGAGCGCGCTGATGCGGGCCCAGTCGGTGTCGGCGGCGTTGGCCGCGCGCGCGTGGCAGGCGGCAATGGCGCCCTGCAGCTGGTACGGACCAGCGGCCTGGCCCAGCGCTTCGGCGCGCGCCAGTGCGGCCAGGCCGCGGCGCACCAGCAGGCGGTCCCATCGGGCGCGGTTCTGCTGGTTGAGCAGCACGGGGTCGCCTTGCGCATTGGTGCGCGCAGCCGTGCGCGAGGCCTGGATCTCCATCAGCGCCACGAGGCCGTGCACCTCGGGTTGATCGGGGGCCAGCTCGGCAAGCATGCGGCCCAGACGCAGGGCCTCGTTGCAGAGTTCGGGGCGCATCCAGTCGCTGCCGCTGGTCGCCGTGTAGCCCTCGTTGAACACCAGGTACACCACTTCGAGCACCGAGCCCAGGCGCTCGGCGAGTTGCCCGCCCCGCGGCACTTCAAAAGGCACGCTCGCGTCGGCCAGCGTGCGCTTGGCGCGCACGATGCGCTGCGCGATGGTGGCTTCGGGCACGAGGAAGGCGCGCGCGATCTCGTGCGTGCTCAGGCCGCCGAGCAGCTTGAGCGTGAGCGCCACGCGCGCGTCGGTGGAGAGCACCGGGTGGCAGGCGGTGAAGATGAGGCGAAGCAGGTCGTCGCCGATGTCGTCCTGCCGCGCGGCGTCGAGTGCGTCGACGAAGTCGGGCACGGTGAGCGCACCCAGCGCTTCGAGGTCGCGCGCGATGTCTTCGTGCCGCGCGTCGGCCATCTGGCGGTGGCGCAGCGCGTCGAGCGCGCGGTTTTTCGCGGTGGTCATGAGCCAGGCGCCGGGGTTGTCCGGCACGCCGTCTTTCGGCCAGTGTTCCAGCGCGGCCACCAGCGCGTCCTGCGCCAGTTCTTCGGCCAGGCCGAGGTCGCGCACACGCCGCGCCACGGCGGCGACGATGCGGGCGGACTCGATGCGCCAGACGGTGGCGATGGTTTGGTGGACGGCGGAATGCACGGGCAGGAGCTTACTGCGGGGGTCGTGGGAGACCCCTCACCCCGGCCCTCTCCCGCGTTCGGGAGAGGGAGATTCGCACTCACATCTGCTCGGGCGCGGCCGCTTCGTCCATCCAGAACACCTCCCACTGGTGGCCGTCGAGGTCGGCAAAGCCGTGCTGGAACATGAAGCCGTGGTCCTGCGGCGGGTTGGGGGTGGTGGCGCCAGCGGCCACGGCCTTGCGCACCACCTCTTCGGCCTCGGCGCGACTGTCGACCGACAGGGCGATCAGCACCTCGGTGGCCTTGTGCGCATCGCTGACGGGCTTCTTGGTGAAGCCCTGGAAGAAGGGCTCGACCAGCAGCATGGCGTAGAAGTTTTCGCCGATTTCGAGGCAGGCGCCCTGCTCGTTGGTGAAGCGCTGGTTGAACGTGAGGCCCAGGGCCTTGAAGAAGGCCTGCGAACGGGCCATGTCCTTGATGGGCAGGTTGACGAAGATCTGGCGGAACATGGTGGTCTCTCCTGGCGGGTGGGGTATGGGGTGATCAGGCCTGCTCGGCCAGGGCCTTCAGGTGGGACAAACCCGCCTCGAAGTCCTTGCCGATCATCTGGTCCATGCTGAAGAAGATGCCCATCAGCTTGGCGATGAAGGGGCTCGGTCCGTGCATGGCCCAGGTGACGCGGGTCGCACCGCCTTCGGGCACCAGGCTGAACGTGACGACGTTGTGGCCTTCAAAGGGTTCGAACATGTCGAGCTGCATGGTGACCACCGACGGTTCGGTGGACGTGGTGATGCCGATGCGGCCCTTGCCGACTTCCTTGTTGCCCTGGAAATCGAACACCGCGCCGGGGCCCGCGGCCGGGCCGCTGTAGGTGCCCCGCATGGCCGGGTCCTTGCGGTTGTAGGGGTTCCAGGTGTTGAAGCGGTGCAGGTCGTTGATGAGCGGAAACAGCTTCGCGGCGGGCGCAGCGACGGTGGTGGAACGCTCGACGCGGAAGCTGTCGGGCCGAGTGGCGGCGTAGGCCAGCAGCAGGCCGATGGCCGCGACGGTGATGAGGGCGAGGGACTTGATCACGGCGGCACCTCCTCAGGCTTTCTGGTTCGCTTCCATCTGCTTGAACTTGTCCAGCGCCTCGCTGGGCGGGAACTCGTCAAGCTCGATGAGCTGGCGCAGCTCGATCACGGCTGGCTTGCCACGCCCCGCGGGGTTGGGAAAGCGGCGGCTCCATTCCATGGCCTCTTCGCGCGAGCGCACCTGGATCAGCGTGTAGCCCGCGATCAGCTCCTTGGCCTCGGCGAAGGGGCCGTCGACGACGCGCTGGCCCGAAGCGTCGTAGTGGATGCGCCAGCCGGTGCGGCTGGGGTGCAAGCCGCTGCCGTCGAGCAGCACGCCGGCGCGCGCCAGTTCCTCGTGGTACGCGGCCATCTCGGCCATCAGTTCCTCGGGGGCTTCGGGTGTGACTTCGGCCTCGAACTCGGGGCAGGACTTGACGATGATCATGAATCGCATGGGGTTCTCCTGGAAGGGGTCAGGCCGGGGTTTCACAGACGGTCTTGAGGGACTGCAGCGCCTTCGGCCAGGTCTGCGCCATCCAGTCCTCGTAGGTGCCAAACACGTCGCAGTCGACACGCACGCGGGTGCCGCCGGCTTCGTCGCTGAAGCTGTAGTTCTCGAAGCACGGCGCCCAGGCGCGCACGGCCTCGCTGGTTGTGTCTTCGACACCCTTGTCGATCATGCCCAGGTGCCGGATCGAGACGAACTCGGCCGGCCGGTGCGCCGCGATCTCGGCGACCATGCCTTGGTTGCTCGGGCCGAGGAAGCGGATGGTCTGGCCCTGATCCCACGAACCCTCATAGCGCGAGCCTTCACAGAAGGTGGCGGTCCACTGTTCGTAGGTGGGTGAATGCAGCATGGTGCGCCACACGTGCTCGCGCGGCGCGGCGATCAGGATGTCGAAGTGCAGGGTTTTCATGGCGATCTCCTGTGGGGGTTCACGGTGTGCCGGCGTAGGCGCGTTCGAGCGCGGCGATGTCGAGCTTGCGCATCTGCCTCATGGCGATGGTCATGCGCTGCCGGGCCTGGCTGGGCGGCTCTTCCATGCGCTCCATGAAGCGCTGCGGCACGATCTGCCAGGAGACGCCCCAGCGGTCCACCAGCCAGCCGCACATCTCGGCCTCGGGCACGGCCGACAACGCGGCCCAGCAGCGGTCGATCTCAGCCTGGTCGGCACAGCTCACGACCAGTGAAGCGGCGGGCGAGAGTGTGAAATGCGGGCCGCCGTTGAGCAGGGACAGCACATGGCCATCGAGTTCCAGGGTCACCAGCATCGCCGCGCCCTCGGGCATGGGGTCGCCGGTGCCGTAGTGCAGCACGCTGGTGATGCGGGAATTGGGAAACAGCGCGGTGTAGAAGCGGGCGGCTTCTTCGGCCTGGGTGTCAAACCACAGGCAGGTGTGGATGCGGGGCTTCATGCACAAGACTCCTGTTCGTCGACGCAGGCAGCGGCGGACTTGCCGGGCCTCACGCGAAGCCGGTTCAACGGCTTCTGTGGGTACGACGAAACAGGTTGGGCGTTTTCGACAGCGCCCGTCTAGGTAGAAACCCCGATTTCAATCGCTCAGGCCTGGCTCTCGTCGAAACAGGGCGCGAGCGGGCGCACCTCGACGGTGGCCCACTGCGCGGCGGGGCAGCGCTGGGCGATGGCAATGGCTTCTTCGCGGCCCACGTTCTTCAACAGAAAGAAGCCGCCGATCATTTCCTTGGCTTCGGCAAACGGGCCGTCCAGCACCTGCGGATGCCCCCCCGCCTGGCTCACACGGACCGCGCTCGACAGCCCGGCGAGCGACTCCACCGCCTTGAGCTTGCCTTCGGCCGCGAGCCCCTCGCCGAAAGCCTGCATGGCGGCATAGGCAGCGCGGCCTTCGGCTTCGGTGCGGGTGGCGCGCTGGCCAACCGGTTCGTGGATCAGGAGCATGTAGGACATGGTGGGGCCTTTCGATGAACGAGAGGGCGATGCTACACAGACGGCGCGGGTCTCGCCACAGGTCTGGCCAGCTTCCCTATCGGGCGCGGGTCAAGGTCTCAGGGAACTCATGTCGACCCAATCCGGGCAGTCACCGTTCAACTGACAAAAACCGGTGTGCAGCGATGGCTGACGGTGGGTGCTGCCAAGCGCACTCACGCTGACCGCCACGAAGCGGCTGTTGGGTACGTTGAGTGGCGCTGGCCCGAGTGGCGGCTCTATGGGGTGCTGCGGTCGCAGGGCTTCCGCGACTCGGCTAGCGCCGCACCAGATCGGCAGGCTGGTCCAGGCGGCCACCTCCCTAGCCTCTACCCTGAGCCCGTGTCCTGCGCTGATGCCTGCATAGCAGAGACCACACCAAAGACGCCGAACCGGATGTTGAGTTCGTCCGGTAAGGGTGCTACGGCAAGGCGTTTGCCGTGTATGCCGGCCATCACCACCGCCGCGCCAGCCAACAGCAAGGCATCGGTGATGGCCCCGCCTATGCCGCTGGTCGCATCGGTCACGAACATGGTCTGGACGGTCAGGTCGAAACTGGATGCCGTTTCATAGAACCTCTGGCGAAGGCCTTTTCAACGGAATGAGGTGGTCCCACCGATCGCTGGCTTCAACCATGTAGTGCACGGTAAGCACGACCCGCTGGAACGCCCATCGCCCACCGATGCGGATGTATTCGTCGTCAAATCGACCGACCACGTAGTAACTTTTTCCATCGCGCACCGGTCGGCCATCAAGGTAGCTGGTCTCCGTGCCGCGGTCGCCATCGACCTGAATGGCGTGGCTGTGCACAAACTGTCTTGCAGACTGGACGGGGAACGACAGGAAGAACTGGCGGATGTTATCCCGCCCGTGCACCTCGGGGCGGCCGCTGTAGACCACACTGGCGTCTGGTGCAAAGAGCTCCCACAGCCGGTCACCAGCGTCCTCATTGACGCGCTCGTGGTATTGGTCGCGCAGCCTGCGGATCGCCTCGATGTCTTCGAGGTGCTGGACTCGGGTCAGGAGCTTGTCACATTGCTGTTGCAGCGATGCAAGTGTGGAGAGGTGGGAAGCCGTCATGCGGAGGACCCGTTGAGAGGGAGGGTGTGTCAGGCCCGAATGCGCTGCCCTGCGCTGGCACCAGAGCGCGTGGCGGACAGCGCATGGGATGTGATTCGCAGCGTCGTCAGTTCATGACGAAGCCACCCGATGCACCCAGGGTTTGGCCGGTGACGAACAGCGCCTGCTCGGAAGCGAGAAAGGCCACGACGCCGGAGATGTCGCTGGGACGCGAAAGGCGGCCAACGCCTTTCGAGATCGGGTAAACGTTGAGCATCTTCTTCAGCAGCTCGTTGTTTTCAACGGTTGCGTTGATGTTCAGCGGGCCATCCTTGATGCCCTCGTGCGACACCGCGCCCAGGGCGACCGAGTTGACGGTGATGGCATGGCGGCCGTGTTCGCGCGCGAGGGCTTTGGCGAATCCGCCAATGGCGGCTTTGGCTCCCGAGTACACCGCCATGTTGGCCTCGCCAATGCGCCCAGCCTCGGAAATGATGTTGATGATGCGGCCGGTCTTTTTCTCGACCATGCCTGGCAACACCGCGCGGCAGCAGTACATGGTGCCGTAGACGTTGAGGTCAACGATCTTGGACCAGTCGGCGACCGGTGTTTCCAGGAAGGGTGGCGTGCGGCCGCCTTTTTCGCGGCGCTCGGGAATGATGCCGGCGTTGTTCACCAGGATGGTGACCGGGGTCGAGAAGTGCGCGCTGGCGTGGGCCACCATGGCCTCGACTTCGTCGAGCTTGGTGATGTTGGCCGGTGCGGCCAGTGCCTGGCCGCCAGCGGCGGTGATCTCGTCGGCCACCGCTTGGGCGCGTTCCTCAAACAGGTCGTTGACGATCACCCGTGCGCCTTCAGCGGCCAGTTCCAGGCAGATTTGGCGCCCGACGCCTTGACCGCCACCCGTGACGAGTGCGACCTGTCCGTTCAATCCCAGTTGCATACGATTCCTTTGATGGTGTTGTTGAAAGTTGGTTTTTGATTCAGCGCCCGACGAAACGCGGTGCGCGCTTTTCGACAAAGGCGCGCATGCCTTCGACGCGGTCTTCGCTGTCGACCAGCATGGAGGCCGCATAGCGCTCGTATTCGAGCCCGGAATCCAGGTCGGTCTGCATGCCGCGGTTGATGGCGCGCTTGGCAAAGCGCACCGCCAGGGGCGGGTGTTGGGCGAGGCGCCTCGCCCATTCCATCGCGGTGGGGAAGAGTTCTTCGGCGGGCATGACGCGGCTGACCAGCCCCATGCCCAATGCGGTGGTGGCGTCGATGAGGTCGGCCATAAGGATCAGTTCCTTGGCCCGGGCTTCGCCGATCAAGCGCGGCAAGCGCTGCGTGCCGCCTGCGGCCGGGATCACCCCCAGTTTGATTTCGGGCAGGCCAAAGCGCGCGGTGGACGCGGCCAGCCGGATGTCGCAACACAGGGCAATCTCCAGCCCACCGCCCAGGGCCACGCCGTTGATGGCGGCGATGACGGGTTTTTCGAACTCTTCGATGTTCCGAAACAGGTCGTGCGTGGCCTTCTGCCGGACGAAGTATTCGCTGCCGCGGACCACTTCACCCGCGCGTTCCTTGATGTCGGCACCGGCGCAAAACGCCCGGTCACCGCTGCCGGTGACGAGCACCGCGCGCACCTGGTCGTCGGTGCGGGCCAGCTCGAAGAAGGCGCGGGCAAGGTCGGCCTTCATCGTGCCGCCCAGTGTGTTCATCCGTTCGGGGCGGTTCAGCGTGATCACGGCGACATGGTCACGCACTTCGTACAGCAGTGTTCCGAGGTCCTGGGGTTGGTGGTCAGAGGTTGTCATGTTTGTCTTTCCAGGTGGGCGCGGGTTGGTCAGTTCGCGGTCGAGAGCACATGGGCGATCGAGACCGATCCCAGACCGATCATGTGGGCCATGGCCCAGCGGGCGTTGGGGTGTTGGCGACCGGTCGCTTCACCGCGAAGTTGCCGCGTGATCTCGGCGATCTGACCGATGCCGGTGGGCCCGAGCGGGTGTCCCATGCCGATCAGGCCACCCGAGGCGTTCACGGCGCAGCGGCCGCCGATCTGGGAGTCGCCGCGGGCCAGGTATTGCGCGCCTTCGCCAGGCTCACAGATGCCGATGGCCTCGGTGTAGAGCAGTTCTTCGATGGAGAACGCGTCGTGCAGTTCGAGCAGGTTGAGCTCCGTCGGGGCGATGCCGGCTTGTTCACAGGCGGCATTGGCGCTGGAGCGCACCAGTTCCGTGGCCGCGTCGCCGCAGGCGGTTTCTTCGCGGTCGCTGCCGGCCACCGAGGCGTGCACGCGAACGCAGCGTCGGGCGTCCAGCCCCAGGCGCTTGAGTGCATGACCGGAGACCAGCAGCACGGCTGCGGCGCCTTCACCGCGCGGGGTGCACTGCTGCACCGTGAGATCCCCGACGACACGGGGAGAGGCCAGCACCTGCTCCAGCGTGCGGGGCTTGCGAAACTGGGCGAACGGGTTGAGTGCGGCATTGCCGTGGTTCTTGACAGCCACCGCGGCCATCTCGGCCACGCTGGCGCCCCGCTCGCGCAGGTAGGTGCGCGCCATCATGGCGAATTTCACGGGGGGCAGGTTGGCCGTATCGCTCAGGCTTTCAAGGCCATTCTTGTTGGCCGCGCGGCGTCCGTCGCCGTGTTTGTCGACACCGACAGCCAGCACGACGTCGCTCATGCCGGTGGCGATTTCCATGCAGGCCTGGCGGAAGGCGAAAGAGCCCGACGCCGATGCGTTCTCGACCTGCGTCACGGCCAGACCGGTGGACCCCAGGTGACGGAACATCACGCGTCCTGTGGCCATGCCGATGGCGGCGGTGCCGACGTAGGCGCTTTGAACCTGATCCCAGCGCAGACCTGCGTCGGCCAGCGCTGCGCGAACGGCGGTCAGGCCCAGATGGGTATAGGGCGTTTCGGTGGGAAACTGGTAGGCATGCATGCCGATGCCCACCACATAGATGCCCCCGTTTTCGTGGATCCAGTTGGAGGACGCCGCCGGTTTTTGTTGGGCTTCAGTGCTCATGTGGGTGCCCCCTCGTTCATCGGAACAAAGACACAGGCATAGACCCCAAGCGCCTCGCGCACTTCGGCGACGGCTTTGAGGGCCATGCCCGTGCGCAAACCGGCCTCGTCTTTGACCGCGATCACGCCTTCTTCGACGATGCCCTCTGCGATACGGATATCACCAGCGATCGCGGGCGCATTCATGCCCGGCATCAGGGGCACATGGATGGTCACGAACTCCAGCAGTTCCCCTTGGCCAGGGCGGGTCAGCCGGGTGGCCTCGGTGAGTGGGTCGCCGCAGTGCGAGCAACCCGGGGCGTTGGCGGGGAAGTTGACCGCTCCGCAAGCAGGGCACTGCGCAAAGAAGAAGTCGAGGGAGGTGCCGTCTTGCGCCAGTTGATAGAGCGTGGGGTGCAGCGGCTTCAGCGAAGTCTGTTGGTCGGTCATGAGGGGGAGGTTTGTCAGAAAAGGGGAGAAAGGGCCACGCGAGCGTGGCCCCGATGTCAATCGAGCGATGCGCCGGATGTCTTGACCAGATCGCGCCAACGCACCATTTCGGTCTTGACGAATTCGCCCAGCTTTTGGTCACGCATGTCGGTCATCGGGATGCTCCCGTACTTCTGGTTGTTCTGCACCATCTCGGGCTCCACCATGGCTTTCTCGATGGCATCCGCCATCTTCTTGACGATGGCTGGTGGGGTTTTTGCGGGCATGAAAACGGCACCCCAAGAGCTGGACTCGGCCCCGGCCAAGCCGAATTCGCCAACCACGGGCACATCGGGTGCGGAGGTCAGTCGCTTCTTGGCCGTCACAGCCAGCGCCGTGAGCTTTTTGCCGCTCACCAAAGGCAGCACGATGGCTGGGTAGTCAAACATCAAGTCGATGCTTCCAGCCATGAGATCGGTCAGCGCAGGGCTGCTGCCTTTGTAGGCGACGTGGGTCATCTTGGTGCCGGTCACCACCTGGAACATCTCGGCCGTGAGGTGGGTGCCCGTGCCTGCGCCGGCAGAGCCGTAGTTGAGTTTGCCCGGGTTGGCTTTGGCGTAGGCGATCAGTTCGGGAACCGACTTGAACGGCCGGTTTGGATTGATCACCAACACCAGAGGGGACTCCGAAATGCCGTGCACAGGCGCGAAGTCGGCGACAGGGTCGTAACCCACTTTTTTGTACAGCGCGAGGTTGGCGCCTTGGGTGCCCTGGGTGCCGTAGACCATGGTGTAGCCATCGGGCGCTTGGCGGGCCGCGGCCTCCACGCCAATCGAGCCGCCAGCGCCAGGGCGGTTTTCCACGATCACGGGCTGCCCCAGGTGGGGTTCGAGCAGCTTCGCCAGCAGGCGGGAGGTGTTGTCGGTGACGCCGCCCGCGGTGAAGGGGACGATGAGCTTGATGGGGTGGTCAGGCCATGGTGCGTCCGCAGCCAGCACGGCGCCGAAAGCGAGCGACCCAAGGGTCAGAACGGACAGTTTTTTCAGAATATTTCGCATGGTTGTCTCCATTTCCGTTGCCACAACATCGTGACTGGTCGTAGAATACTTCAAAATCTCGTAGGAATGATATTTTACTTATTGGGGTAATCCCTTGATTTTTATGGTGGCAATGGCTTCTATGACCGAAAGAGTACTGCGAGTGTTTGTTCGTTAATATTCGTACTTATCTACGAAATATCGGAGTATTTATGCCCACCATCGTTCCAGCCGCCACCCGCACCATGCTGCTGCTTGAAGTGTTCGCTCGCGAACGCCGCGAGTTGTCCAACTCGGATCTGGCGCGCCTCATGGATTTGCCAGAAAGCAGTTGTTCTGACCTGCTCTACACGCTGCACGACATGGGTTACCTGCTGCGCACGGCCCGCAGCAAGCGCTTCTACCCAACGGCGCGGCTGCTGGACATTGCCAAGGAGATCTCGGCCAGTGATCCCCTGTTTGCCGTGGCCACTGAGGCCTGTGAGTTGTTGCGCGACAAGACCGGTGAGACCGGCTTGTGTGGGCATGTGGTGTCCGGGGTGGTGCATGTCCTGGCTTTTGCCGAAGGCACGCATCCGTTGCGCTACGTCTCCAACGTGGGCAACAAGATCGCGCTGCATGTCTCGGCCCTGGGCAAGGCCGAGCTCGCACTCGGCACACCCGAAGAGGCCGCACGCCAGTTGCGCCTGAAAACACTCAAGCAGGTCGCCCCGGGCTCCATCACCGACCTGGCCGTGCTCGAAAGACAGGTCGCCGAGGCCCGCGAACAGGGCTGGAGTTGGGTCGAGAACGAAGGTTTTGACGGCCTGGCCGCCATGGCGGTGGCGGGCTACGTGGGCGACCAGCCGCTGGCCATCTCCGTGGCCGGCCCCACGCAGCGACTGCAGGCGAACAAAGAAACCTGCCTTCAAGCCCTCAAGGAAGTTCAGGCGCTCGTGTTCCATCCGCGCGAGGGATCCACCCCACCGCGCGCCGCCGGGGCTCGCCGCTCTACGCCATCCAAAGTGACAGGGCCGGCGTAGACCACGCCCGGGTCCGATCCCGTTTCAACCACCAGGAGACAAAACCATGTATTTCGTTGCCGATGCAGACCAGGAGATGTTGCGCGACAGTGTTCGCCGCTTCATGAAGAGCGAGGTCGCACCCATCGTGTCCGAACACGACAAGGCCAAGACCTTTCCTTTTGAGCTGCTGAAGGCCTTGACGCCGTTTGGCTACATCGGCGGGCGCTTGCCCGAGTCCCTGGGTGGGATGGAGCTGGACGCGATGAGCTGGGCCATGCTGATGGAAGAGGCGGGCTACACCTGGCTCTCGCTCAGAACCATGGTCAACATCACCAACGCCGCCATCAACAAGCTGGCGGCCGAGGCCAACGAGGAACAGAAGGAGCGCTTCCTCAAGCCCCTGATGGCGTCCGAGCGCCGCGTGTTCAACGCCATCAGCGAACCGGGCACCGGCTCCAACATCGCCCAGGTGCAAACGCGGGCAGACCTGCAGGGTGACCACTATGTGCTCAACGGTCGCAAGCTCTGGATCACCAACGGCGTGTTCGGCGACTTCGGCATCGTGGTGGCCCGCACCTTCAGCCCCGACTGCGATGGCCAGCTCTCCACCTTCCTGGTCGAGCGCGATGTGTCGCCGTATGAAGTGCGGCCGGTCGACACCATGGTGCTGCGCAGCACCGGCACGGCCGAACTCAACTTCGACAACGTCAAGGTGCCGCGCGAGAACCTGCTGGGCGAAGAAGGCACGGCGCTGAAGAAGATGCTGAAGGGCCTGGACGGTGCCCGGGTCAACATCGCGATGGGCGCGGTGGGTGCGGCGCAGGCGGCGCTGGACCTGTCCATCGACCACGCCCGCACGCGCACGCAATTCGGCCGACCCATCGGCAGCTTCCAGCTGGTGCAGAAGCTCATCGTCGACATGACGGTCCGCGTGGAAGCCGCCCGCGCGCTGGGCCTGCGCGCAGCCGCTGCACTGGACTCCGGGCGGGACGTGCGAACGGCCGCCTCCATTGCCAAGCTCTATGCCACCGAGGCCGCACACGAAGTGGCCAGCATGGCGCTGCAGGTGCATGGTGGTCTGGGCTACGCGACGGACTATCCCATCGAACGCATCTTCCGGGACACGCGCGGCGGCACCATTCCCGAAGGCACGACGGAGGTGCAGACCTTGATCGTCGGGCGCGAAATTCTGGGCATGTCGGCCATCGTCTGATCACGACAGCCCCTGCCCCATCCAAAAAAACAAGACCACTGGAGACAACGTTGACCGACCTAACGCGGCTGATTCACCCCCGCTCGATTGCCCTTGTAGGCGCCTCTGATCGCCTGCACAGCATCGGTGAGCGCACCTTGACCAATCTGCTGGACCACTCCGAATTCGACGGCGAGATCTTCCTCGTCAACCCCACCAAGACCGAAATCCGTGGCCGGAAATGCTGGCCCAGCGTGGCCGCCTTGCCCACCACACCCGATATCGCGGTGATCGTGGTGCCGGTGGTGGGCGTGCTGGCCGTGGCCGAGGAATGCGCCAGCCGTGGCGTGCCTTTCGCCGTGGTGCTGACCTCGGGCTTTGGCGAAGCCGGAGAAGAAGGCGAGCAGGCGCAGGTGCGCCTCAAGGCCATCGCCGACGCGGGTGGCATGCGGATCTATGGCCCGAACTGCCCTGGACTGACCAATGTCAATCACCGTCTCGGGCTGACCTTCTCCCCTTCGTTCCCGCACGACCTGATCAAGGGGCCCATTGGCCTCGCGACACAGGGCGGCGGCCTGGGTCGCAACGTGATGCAGGCCATGGACCGGGGCATCGGCATCGGGCTCTGGGCGTCCACGGGCAACGAGGTCGACCTGCAGGTGGCCGACTTCATTCACTACATGGCCGACGCGCCGGACATCAAGGTCATCGTCACCTTGCTCGAAGGCATCAAGGACGGGGCCAAGTTCGTCGCCGCCATTCAGCGAGCGGCGGCCAACGGCAAGCCGGTGATTGCGTTCAAGGTGGGCAAGTCCGAATACGGTCAGCGCGCGGCCCAGTCGCACACCGCTTCGCTGACCGGTTCGGCGGAAGTGAACAGCGCGGTGTTCCGCCAGTTCGGCGTGATCGAGGTGGACGATATCGACGAACTTGTCGACACGGCCTGGATGTTCGCGCGCGCCATGCCCGGCCCCGAGGATGGCATCGGCATCTACACCTCGTCGGGCGGTACGGCCGCACTGACGGCCGACGCGGTGGGCACGCGGGGTTTGCGGCTGGCCACTTTTGCACCCGAAACCCGGGCGCTCCTCAAGGAACTGTTGCCCGACTACGCAGCGATCGACAACCCGGTGGACACCACCGCGGCGGTGCTGAGCGATGCGCAGCTGATCGAGAAGACGCTGGGCGCGGTGGCCAGCGACCCCAACCTCGGTTGCGTGATCGTGCCCATCACCCTGGATTACGGCGAGACCACTATCCAGATGGCGCGCACCATCATCGCGGCGCAAAAGAACTGCGCCACACCGATTGTTCCGATCTGGATGAGCGACCGCATGGGTGAGGGCTACCGCATGCTGGTGGCGAGTGGTTTTGCACCGCCGCGCTCGGTGGGCAAAGGCCTGAGCGCGGTGCGGCGCTGGGTGGAGTACGGCCGCTGGAAACGCGCCCAGTCCGGCATGGCCGCCGCCTCGCTCACCTCGGTGTTGCCGCCCGCTTCGGCCACCCGCTCGGTGTCAGAACTTGAGGGCAAGCGGCGGTTGCGCGAAGCAGGCATTGAGGTTCTGCCCAATGCCCTGGGCCGCACCCAGGAGGAGGCCGTGGCGCAAGCGACTGCAATGGGCTACCCGGTCGTGGCCAAGATCGCCAGCGAACAGATCGTGCACAAGTCGGACATCGGTGGTGTGCAGGTGGGGCTGAAGAATGCCGAGCAGGTGGCTGCCGCCTGGGTCGACATCATGGCCTCGGCGGCGCACCACCGCCCCGATGCCACGATCGACGGCTTGCTCATCGAGAAGATGGCGCCTCAGGGCGGCATCGAGCTGATGATCGGCGTGACCCGGGACCCGGTGTTTGGACACGTGATGACCTTTGGCATGGGCGGTATCTATGTCGAGATCCTGCGCGATGTGACACGCCGCATGTTACCCATCGGCGCGGAAGATGCGGCGGCCATGGTTCGTGAGATGCGTTGTTTCCCGCTGCTCGACGGTGCGCGTGGGCGGCCACGGGCAGACCTCAAGGCGCTCGAAGCGCTGCTGCTTCGCGTCTCGGCGTTTGTGGTGGCTAACGCCGACCGGATCGAAGAGATGGATCTCAACCCCGTGTGGCTGGGTGCCGAGGGCGAAGGGGCCTTGCCACTTGACGCCGTCATCATCGAGCGCGCCGCGCCCGAGGTGTCGGCATGACGGGGTCCACCACGCGCCCACCGCTGGCGGACATCACGGTGGTTGATTTCAGCGAACTGCTGCCCGGCCCCTTCTTCACGCAAGCCCTGGCCGAGATGGGCGCGCGCGTCATCAAGATCGAACGCCCGCCCCATGGCGACAACGCGCGCCGACTGGGCGCGGGGGGATTTTCGGCGGTCAACCGGGGCAAGGAAAGCCTGCTGGTCGACATGAAGGACGAGGCCCAGCGTGCCCAGGTGCGTCAGCTGGTGGCGTCCGCCGACATCGTGGTCGAGTCCTACCGGCCGGGCGTGATGGCGCGTCTGGGCATGGACTTCGCTTCGTTGCAAGCGACTTGCCCGCGCTTGATTTATGTGTCGCTCAGCGGCTATGGCCAGGCGGGCCCATGGGCCAAGCTTCCCGGACATGACATCAACTACCTGGCGGCCGCCGGCGTGCTGGCGGTGTCGGGGGAAGCGGGCGGCCAGCCCGCGCTGGGGGTGGGCTTGCCCGTCGCTGACCTGTGCGGCGCCATGTATGCGCTGTCGTCCACGCTGGCCGCCTTGTTCCAGCGGGAAAGCACCGGGCAAGGTCAGCACCTCGACGTGGCCCTGGCCGACTGCGCCCTGCACTGGATGAACCCGCGCCTGGGCACCTACCGGGAAAGTGGTGCGGCCACATTGGAAGCGCAAAGGGAGGTGACGTTGGTCAAGCCCGCCTATGGGGCGTTCGCCTGTCTCGACGGCCGCTATCTCTCCATCGCGGCGCTGGAGGACCATTTCTGGCAGCGCCTCTGCCAGGCCATCGACTTGGCGCCGTTCAACGGCGAGGTCTACCAGTCCTTCAAGCAACGCAAGCCCCACGCGCAGGCCATCAACCAGCGCATCGCCGAAGCCGTGAAAGACCGGGACGCCGATGCGTTGTTCGAGTTGCTGAGCCGGCACGACGTGCCGGTGGCCCCGGTGGTGGAGCCCGCCCGGTTGGCCGCGCTGCCGCAGTTCGCCACGCGCGACAAGTTCGAAGCCGGCGACCACATGCCGCTCGTGCGCTTTCCCGTGCCCCTGGCCGGCATGAGCGAGGGTGTGCTGGGACCGGTGCCGGCGCTGGGCAGTGCCCGCATCTGAACCGATGGCGGCGCCGTTTCGCACCCGGTTGACCGACCTGCTGGGCATCGAGCATCCGATCCTGGGTGGCGGCCTCATGTGGCTGTCGGATGCCCGGTACGTGGCCGCCCTGGCCAATGCCGGTTGCATGAGTTTCATCACACCCCGCTCGTTTGCGAGCGACGAGGCATTTGCCGAAGCGATCGAGGTGTGCAAAGACCTGAGCGCGGGCAAGCCCTTCGGCGTCAACCTGACCCTCTCCAGCCGCCCCGAAAACAACCAGTCGGTCCAACGATGGACCGAGATCGCGCTGGCCCACGGCGTGCGCCATTTCGAGACGGCGGGCTACCGGCCCGACGGTCTCATTGGCACGCTGCATGCGGCGGGCGCCATCGTGATTCACAAAGCCTCCAGCATCCGCCACGGCCTCGCTGCCGAGCGCGCGGGTGCCGATGCGATCGCATTGATCGGCATGGAGGAAGGGGGCCACCCCGGCGTCAACGAACTGCCGTCCATGTTGATGGGGGCGTTGGCCGTGGGCCAGTTCCGCGTTCCGCTGGTGCTCGGCGGCGGCATCGGGCACGGCCGCCAGATCGCCGCCGCGCTGGTTCAGGGGCTGGACGGTGTGCTGATGGGGTCGCGCTTTCTGGTGTGCGAAGAGATCGGTGCGCACCCCGACTACAAGGCGCATCTGCTGACCTGCGATGAACACGCCACGGTGCGGGTGCTGCAGTCGCTCGGCAACACTTGGCGCGTGCTGCGCAACGACACCGCACACAAGATCGAAGCGCTCGAACGCTCGGGCGCGCTTGACCACGCCGCCTTCGGTGACCTCATCAAGGGCACCACGGTGCGCGATGGCTGCTACGCCACCGGCGACTGGAACCAGGGCATGTTGTCGCTCGGTCCCGCCATTGCTTTTGCAAAACGCATCGAGCCGCTGTCGTCCATTGTCTCGAGCCTGATCGAAGAAGCTCGAAACGCCTTTCAAGCACACGCAAACTGAAATCAATGATGAACAAACTGCCTTTTCTGGACCGCCTGACCATCCCCGCGATCGCGGCGCCCATGCTGCGCGTTTCGGGCTATGAACTGGTGTCTGCCGCCTGCGAAGCGGGTGTGGTGGGGGCCTTCCCGACCGCCAACTGCGCGTCGCTGGACGAGTTCGAAGATTGGCTGGGGCGACTCAGCCAGGCCGCTTCGGAAAACCCGCGGCGCGCGCCTTTTTGTCCCAACCTCATCATGCGTCGCGACCCTGCGCGCGTGATGGCGGAGGCGAAGCTGATCGTTCAACACCACACCGAAGTCGTCATCACCAGCGTGGGATCGCCCGCTGCGGTTGTCCCGGCATTGCACGATGGCGGCTGCCTGGTGTTGGCCGACGTTGCTTCGGTGCACCATGCCGAACGCGCCATCGCAGCCGGCGCCGACGGCCTGGTGTTGCTGACGGCGGGCGCTGGAGGTCACACCGGGTGGGCCAATCCGTTTGCTTTCGTGCGCGCGGTGCGGGCACTCTTCGATGGCCCCATTGTTTTGGCCGGCGGCATGTCGGATGGCGTGGCACTGAAGGCCGCCACGGTGCTGGGCTGCGACCTGGGCTCCTTCGGCACGCGCTTTGTGGCAACGCGCGAGAGCCTGGGTGCACAGGCCTACAAACAGATGCTCACGGAGACCTCGCTCGACGACATCTTGGTCACCCGCGCTTTCACCGGCTTGCCGGCCAACTTCCTGAAGCCCTCGATCGAGCGCGTGGGCCTGAATCCGGCCGAGCTGGACGAGACCGTGACGGTGGCCGAGGCGAGGACCAAGTTCGGGGGTGGCGCCGATACCGCGGTCATCCAGCGCTGGCAAGACCTGTGGAGCGCGGGCCACGCGGTGTCCGGCGTGACGTCGATTCCTTCGGTTGCAGCGTTGGTCGAGACCTTGCGGGCGGAGTTTGTGGCTGCAGGTTGACGTGTGGTTGGCCAGGAAGCGCTTAAACGATGATTGCTTGCTTGACATTGATGAAACCAGGGTGGAACCCTTTCCGTTCACGCTGACCATCAAACAGTAGCTTTTCCCCACCAAACACGGAAGTCGCTTGAAGGTGCAGTGACCGGAAAAGGCAGTCCGCTGGATGCCCGGACTCTGGAGCTTTGAGTTACTGCGGAAATGCACGACTTTCAGCAATGGGTCGGGAACACCAGTTCGTCCCTGGAGTTAGCCCCGCTCTCGGGAACTTTGTCTGACCGGCCTCAATCGAGCGACCGGCCACGACGGTCGAGCGGTCGCTTGAGGCAATGCTCACCGAATGACCAGTTGCTTCGCTCGCAAAGTTTCAGGCGTCAGTTGCGAATGTCTGGCCTCAGCCTACTGCAGGCACACGACCAATCATCGCGACAGGCTGTTGTTGGCCTCAATCTGACATACGCAATCGCAGCCAGACAGCCACCGTCTCGACCAAAAGCTGAGGCTGTGCAACAAGTCCACAACCTCCCTTGAGCGCTCGAAACGGGCCGAAGCCCCCAGCAGCGCGAAAGGCATCGAAATCCGTGCGGCATCGGGCGTTGCGTTGGACGCCTGTCATGGCGTCCATGCCGCCACAACGATGGCTTGCCTGGGCGCGAACGAACGCCGAGCGATGCACCTCGGGCCGTGCACCGACGCAAGAGCCTGGGCAGCAAGAGAAAATGGCACCCTCATCCAACGCCCCACCACGACGCACGCCCCATGCTGACGATCCGCCCTGCCACCCCCGCCGACAATGACAGCCTCTGGCAGATCATGGAGCCGATCATCCGCGCGGGCGAAACCTACGACTTCCCGCGCGACACCCGTCGGGAGGCCGCCCTGGCCGCCTGGCTGGCGCCTGGCTTCCAGTGTTTTGTGGCCGAAGACGGGCAGCGGGTGCTGGGCACGTATGTGCTGCACCCGAATCGCCAGGGCGGCGGGTCGCACGTGGCGAATTGCGGCTACATGACGGCGGCTGATGCCACGGGCCAAGGGGTGGCCCGCGCCATGTGTGCGCACTCGCTGGACACGGCGCGGGCGCAGGGTTTCCGGGCGATGCAGTTCAACTTCGTGATCGCGAGCAACCACCGGGCCGTGAAGCTGTGGACCGGCATGGGGTTCGAGACCGTGGGCCGCCTGCCGGAGGCGTTTCTGCACCCCACTCTCGGCTACACCGACGCGCTGGTGATGTTTCAGCGCCTGTGAAGCCGGGCGCGAACGCCCCGCGCCATCAACGCGACTTCTGGACCGGTGGCGAAGCCGACGGCGAACGGGGCGCGCCCGCTGCGGCAGGCGGGTTGCACGGGTCCTGGGCTTCGCCGCTGCCAGTTTCCATCAGCGGCAGGATGGCCGCCGCAGGACCGGCCACGGCCCCCAGGGCCAGCGCTCCCAGCACACGCCCGATCAACCCCTTCGGTTCGATGCCCACGGCCGGGTTTGCCAGCGTACCGGTGATGGTGACGGGCGTTCTCAGGGACAGCAGAGACCAGTCTTTGGGCCGCGTGACCACGTGCAGGTTCAGCGATTCGTCGCGCAGGCTGACCTGGCCGGTGATCCACATCGTGCTGTCCTTGTTGTCCATCACGGCCAGGGTGGGTTTGATAAGGCCGCTGCGCGCCACCAGATCGAAACGGGCGCAGCGCAGGGGCAGCGGGCGGTCGCCGGTGATCACCACCTCCAGGGCCTGTGCGAGGTCGAGGCCCATGGCTTCGGTGATCAGGTGCGACAGGGTACCTTCGCGCAGCCTGAGGTGCAGCGGGCCGTCGGCCGAGCCCAGGATGGCCGCCGTCGAATTGCCGGCACCCCGCAGGTGCAGGTTGCCGGAGAGCACGCCCGTCAGGTAGGCCTGCACCGACTGCTCTCCGCCCTGACGGGCCTCCTTGCGCTCGCGTTTGAGCGCGGCCGTTGCGGTGGCCGGCGGGGCCTTGCCTTCGGCCGAATCGGGGCGCAGCCCCCTGATCCAGCCGGCCATGTCGATGCCTTCGAACGCGAGGCGGGCTTCCCATTTCGCGGGGTTGGCGTTGCTGTCCAGCGCCGTCATGCCCTTGACCTGTCCGCCCGACACCACGGCCTGCAAGTCCTCCAGGCGCAGCACGCCACCGTCCAGGAGCACGCGGGTCTTCAGCTGCCGCAAGGGCGCCATCGCCTGGGTGCCGAAGTCCAGCTCCTGGATGGCCATCTGCACATCGGCGTCCATGGCTTTCAGCGAGGGCAGGTCGAAGCGGCGTTGCGGCAGTGCGCGGCCCGCGGGCGTGTCGGCAGGCGCGGCCGTGCCCGCCTTTTTGTTCCCGCCGATGGCGGGTCCCAGATCGGCCAGCGCGAGCTTGGGGCCTGTGATGGTGCCGGTCAGGCGCGGCGGCTGGGTGCGCTGCTGGTATTGCATGTCGCCCTGAAGGCGACTGCTGCCGATGTGGGCGCGCGTCGTCTTCAGCCGCCAGACGCCGGCGTCCTGCTGCAATTCGCCGCGCAGATCGAATGCCGGTGTTCGCGGCAGGGTCAGCCCCAGGGGTTTGGCCACGTCAGCCAGCGAGGGGCCGGCCACTTCCACCCTGCCCTGCATGCGCGGCGTGCCCAGCAGCGAAGCAGCCTGGCCGTCGAACAGCACGCGCGTGGACGCGACCGTGCCCTTGATCATGACCGGCACCCAGGGAGCGTCGGCAGCGATGTCCGGGTCCTGCAGCAAGGGCAAGGTGCTGCCGGCGCGCACCTCCAGCTTGAGCGGCAAGGCGCGATAGCGCCCGGTGAGCGAGGCATGGTAGCCCGCGCCTGGGCCGCTCGCGGCGCTGCCTTCGCTGCCCCGCACCTGCACGGCCACGTCGGCGTCCTGCGTGGCATCGACCCATGCGATCTGCCCCTGGCCCACGGTCAGGTTCCCGAAGCTGGGCAACGCCGCCTCGACCGAATCGTCGGCGTCTTTCGGGCGTGTTTCTTTGGCGCCCAGCTGCCAGTTGGCCTGGCCGTCGGCGTTGCGCACCAGATGCGCATCGAGCACGTCGGCACGCAGGGCCTGCAGGTGCAGGGTGTCACCGCTTCGCCAGCGCCACACATCGCCCCAGCGCCAGGCCAGGGTGGCGCGTTGCGCATCCAGCAGGTGCGGCGCCTTGAAGCGGGGATCGGAGGCGATGCGCAGGTGTTCGACTTCCAGGCGCGGCCGCCAGATGAGATGCAGCTTCACCGCACCCTGCAATTGCACGGCCACGCCAGCACCGCGCGCCATGGCGCGCTCCAGCGGCTGTCGCAAGAACGGCCAGCCTGCCACTTCGCCCGCAACGACCATGGCCACCAGCAGACCGACCACACCCGCCGATGCCCACACGGCGGGCCGACGGGCCCATGTCAATCGGTCCCGCACGGGCACGGAAGGCGGCGGCGGAGGGGGAACATGGGGCAATGTATTCACGTGGGTTGGAACAGCAGCAGGGGCGCGCAGTTCCAGTTTGATCATAGAAGCCGGCGTCTCTTCTTATCGTTCGCCAACGCACAGACAGCGCCGTCGATAGAATCCGAAACTTCAACGATGAGCAGGTTCTTTCATGCGCCAGGCCCCCAATGGAAATGCCTCGTCGGACACGATGGAGGCGAGTGACGAGACACGGGCCCCTGGTGCACGCTGGCTCTCGAAGGGTGAGGCGTGGGTGCTGGAGCTCAGCGGTGAGTGGCGCGGGCACCGCGGCGCCTTGCCCGACCTGCCCGCCCCGGACATCGTGGGCCCGGTGGCGGTGACCGCCTCCGCGCTGCACTCCTGGGATGCCGTGCTCGCGGGGCGTTTGTGGCAACAGCTGGACCCGCTCATGCGCCGCTCGGTGTCGGTCGATCTGAACGGCTTGCCCCAGGGCTTGCAAGAGGTCCTGGCACTGGCCTTGAATGCGGCGCCACCCGCAACAGATACCCCCGAACCCCAGCCGCCCGGGCCCGTGACCCGTGTGGGCACTCGCGTCATCGACGCCTGGAACTCGCGCCACGAGAGCCTGACCTTCGTGGGCGAAGTGCTGCTCTCGCTGGGCCGCTGGATGCGCGGGGCCAGCGACATGCGGGCATCGGACCTGATGTGGCAGATCGAACAGACGGGGCCACGCAGCCTGCCCATCGTGGCCCTGGTGAGTTTTCTCGTGGGCCTGATCGTGGCCTACATGGGCGCCGCGCAGCTGCAGCGCTTTGGTGCCCAGACCTACATTGCCGACCTGGTCACCGTGGGCGTGGTGCGCGAAGTGGCGGCCCTGCTGGTGGGCATCGTGCTGGCCGGGCGCGTGGGCGCGGCTTTTGCGGCACAGATCGGCAGCATGCGCGCCAACGAAGAGATCGATGCCCTCACCACCCTGGGCGTGAACCCGTTCGACTTTCTGGTGCTGCCGCGGGTGCTGGCGCTGCTCATCGTGGGGCCCATGCTCACCGCCTTTGGTGCGCTGGTGGGCATGGGGGTGGGCTGGCTGGTGGCCGTGGTCATCTACGGTGTCACGCCGCTCGAATACGTGTACGCCAGCGTGGATTCGCTGACCCTGCCCCATGTGCTGGTGGGTCTGATCAAGGGCACGGTTTACGCCGTGCTGGTGGCCCTGGCCGGTTGCCTGCAGGGCATGTCGGCCGGGCGCAGCGCGCAGGCGGTGGGCGACGCCACCACCGCATCGGTGGTACAAGCGATCGTCTGGATCGTCGTGGCCGCCTCCGTGCTCACCGTGGTGTTCCAGCGTCTGGATTTCTGATGACCGACATTGCCCACCCGCCCCACGTCGAAGAACCGGCCCGCGCCGTGCAGCCCGCCGCGCAGGCCCCATTGGTGCGGGTGCGCGAACTCACCATGGCCTTCGGCGACAACGTGGTTCAGCGCGATCTCACGTTCGATGTGCTTCCCGGCGAGGTGCTGGCCATCGCCGGCGGCAGCGGCTGCGGCAAGAGCACGCTGATGCGCCACCTCATCGGCCTGCAGGTGCCGGCGGCGGGCCAGGTGTTCTACGGCGACCGCGACCTGTACGCCGCGGACGACGCATCCCGGCGCACGCTGATGCAGGCGTTCGGCGTCACCTTCCAGGCCGGCGCCTTGTGGAGCAGCATGACCGTGGGCGAAAACGTGATGTTGCCGATGCAGGTGTTCACCGACATGAGTGCCGCCGAATGCGAACAGGAGGCCCGTTTCAAACTGGCGCTCGTGGGGCTGGCCGGCAGCTTCGACGTGGAGCCCGCCACGCTCAGCGGCGGCATGAAGAAACGCGCCGCCATTGCGCGGGCGCTGGCCTTGAACCCGCCCTTGCTGTTTCTGGACGAGCCCTCCGCGGGCCTGGACCCGCTGACCTCGGCGAACCTGGACGAGCTCATCCAGCACCTGCGCGACGACCTGGGCACCACGGTCGTGATGGTCAGTCACGAGCTGGACAGCATCTTTGCCCTGGCCGATCGCCTGTTGTTCCTCGACGCCCAGACGCGCACCATGACCGCGCTGGGACCGCCGCGCGATCTGCTGCGCGAAGGCCCGGAGGGCGTTCAGCTGTTCCTGCGTCGCGGTGCGGCGCCGGAAGAAAAGGAACACGCATGAAACGCAAGGCCAACGCCACGCTGATCGGGGCCTTCGTGGTGGCCGGCCTGGCCCTGATCGCCACCGCCATCATTGCCCTCGCGGGCAACCGGTTTTTCACCAGCCAGGAGCGCGTCGTCATGCATTTCAGTGGTTCGGTGTATGGCTTGCAGGTGGGGGCGCCCGTGGTGTTCCGCGGCGTGCGGGTCGGCAGTGTCGAATCGATCGAGGTGTTCTACGACCGCGCCAGCGACAGCTTCTCCATTCCCGTGGTCGCCGCGCTCGACAGCAATGCCGTCGGCGGACTCGACGGCAAGCGCGCCGATGTGGATGTGGGCCTGGCCCTGCCGGCCCTGATCAAGCGGGGGCTGAGCGCGCAACTGGCCACGCAGAGTCTGCTCACCGGCTTGCTGTATGTGGACCTCGATCTGCGTCCGCAGCGCGAGAGCAGCCTGCGGGGCACCTACCAGGGACTCACCGAAGTCCCCACCACGGCCACCGCCATCCAGAACCTCCGGGAGCAGTTCGAAGGCATGGACTTCCGGGCCATCGCCGACGACCTGTCGGCCATCGCGTCCTCGGCCCGGGCCATCGTGTCGGGCCCGCAGCTCAAGCAGGCCCTGGGCGACCTGGCCGCGATCACCGCGTCGTTCAAGCGCATGTCGTCGCGCCTGGACCAGCGCATGGACCCGCTGGCCAATGAATTGCAGCGCTCGCTGGTCGCCACGCGCGAAGCCATGGACGCCGTGGGAGCGTCCGCGCGGTCGGTGAACCAGAGCGCCGCCGGGGTGGGGCGCACATCGGCCCGGGTGTCCGAGCTGCTGGCGCCCGACGCGCCGCTGGTGACCAATTTGCAGCGCGCCGCCGACGAGGTGGGGCGCACCGCGGCAGCGCTGCGCGAAGCCACCGCGGGTGACTCGGCGCTCATGGTCGGCGCCGACAAGGCCTTGGAAGATTTGTCCCGCGCCGCCCGCGCGCTGCGCGACCTGGCCGAAACGCTGGAGCAGCAGCCGGACGCGTTGCTGCGCGGCCGGGAGGAGAAGCCATGAAACGCCGACTCGCACTGACTGGACTGGGGGTGACACCCTGGCTGTTGACGGCGTGCGCCCGCCCGCCGGTGGCCACGCACTGGTACGAATTGCGCAGCCCACCACCGGGTCCTGTGCCCGCCGCGCGTGCAGGCGACGGGGCATTGTGGGAGGTGGCCAGCACGGTGGTGTTGCCGGGAGCCCTGGACCGCGAAACCCTGGTGGTCGCCAGCGGCGCGGCCAGCCTGCAACCGCTGACCGGCCACCGCTGGGTGGAGCCGCTGCGCGACGCCATCCCGCGCCTGCTGGTGGCCGATCTGGCGGTGTTGCGCGGACCGGGACTGGTCTGGCGAGCCCCCGTGCCGCCCGGGGTGAACCCCGCCCGGCGCTTGCGGGTGGAGATCGTCACGCTGATGGCCGACACCGGGCGCCAGACGCTGCGCCTGCAGGCGCGCTGGTGGCTGACCGACTCCCGCCCGAACGGCGCCGCGCCGGGGCTGGGTCAGGCCGATGTTCACATCCCGCTGGCCGATGCATCGGTCGATGCGCTGGCCGCCGCGCACCGGCTGGCGCTGTGGCAGCTCGCGGTGCGCATCGTCGAATCAGCGCCGGTTTAGAAAACCTCAGACCTTCGAGAAGTCCGGCTTGCGCCGTTCCATGAAAGCGCCGAAGGCCTCTTTGGCGGCCGGCTCGCCGAGCATGCGGCCGAAGCTGACGCCCTCTTCGGCCATCTGCGCCATCACCAGCTGACTCTGGCTTTTTTTCATCAGGCGCTTGGTCTCGATCAGCGAGCTGATCGGCTTGGCCGCAAGTCTGCGGGCCACAGCCTGCGCGTAACCCGCGGCCTCCATGGGCGGCAGCACGCGGTTGACCAGACCGACTTCGAGCGCGGCCTCGGCCATGAAGGGCTCGCCCAGCAGCAGGGCTTCGGCTGCGCGGTGGTAGCCCAGCATTTGCGGCACCAGCAGGCTCGACGCCGCTTCGGGGCACAGGCCGAGGTTGACGAAGGGCATGGAGAAGGCCGCGTTGTCGCCCGCATAGACCAGGTCGCAGTGGAACAGCAGCGTGGTGCCGATGCCCACGGCCGGGCCACACACCACAGCAAGCGCGGGCTTGCTGAACTGCGCGATACCACGCAGGAAACGGAACACCGGCGAGTCCTGCGTCGCGGGCGGGTTGTTCAGGAAGTCGCCGATGTCGTTGCCGGCGCTGAAGGTGGTCTCGTTGCCCTGGAACAGCACGCAGCGCACGGCCGGATCGGCCTCGGCGGCTTCCAGCGCGTCGGCCAGCGCGGCGTACATCGCGGCGGTGATGGAGTTCTTCTTGTCGGGGCGGTTGAAGGTCAGCGTGGTGACGCCGGCTTCGGTGTGGACGAGGATGTCGCTCATGGGCTTGTGCTGGGTTGGGTTGCGGCCGTGCGCCGAAAAGGGCGCCAAGTTAACACGATTGCCGCGCGGTGTCTGGAGTGCCATGCCCAGTCGGTGACAGGCCCCTACACTCCGAAGATCGTCGCGAAACCCCCGTCCAGCCATGTTGTCCACACGCCCGTTCGCCGTCCTGTGTCTGTCGCTGGCCCTGCTGGCCGGGCTCTGGCCGGTGCAGGCCGTTGCGGCCGACACGGGCCCCACCGCCGCGCCGGCGCGACCCCGCGTGGGCCTGGTGCTCTCCGGCGGCGGCGCGCGCGGTCTGTCGCACGTGGGCGTGCTCAAGGTGCTGGAGGCGGCCCGCGTGCCGGTGGACCTGATCGTCGGCACCTCGATGGGCGCGATCATCGGCGGGCTGTATGCCAGCGGCATGACGGCCGACGAACTGGAGCGCGAGATCCTGGCGCTGGAATGGGGCAGCCTCTTCGACTCGCGCGAGCCGCGCCAGCTGCTGTCGCAGCGGCGCAAGGAAGAAGACCTGGAGCTCTCGCCCGTGTTGCGGCTGGGCTTTCGCGACGGCGCGTTCCGCCTGCCCACGGGCGCGGTGTCGACGCGGGCGCTGGAAACCATGCTGCGCCGCTACACCCTGCCCGCGCGACACCGGGCCAGCTTCGACGGCCTGCCGACGCCGTTTCGCGCCGTGGCCACCGACATGGAGACCGGTCAGGCCGTGGTGATGGACCACGGCGACCTCGCCGCGGCCTTGCGCGCGAGCATGTCGGTGCCGGGCGTGTTCTCCCCGCTGGAGCTCGACGGCCGCATCCTGGGCGACGGCGGGCTGGTGAACAACCTGCCGGTGGACGTGGCGCGGCGCATGGGGGCGGACGTGATCATCGCGGTGAGCATCGGCACGCCGCTGGCGGGCCGCGAAACGCTGGGCAGCCTGCTGGGCATCACGACGCAGATGGTCAACATCCTGACTGAGCAGAACGTGCAGGCCAGCATCGCCACCCTGACCACGCAGGACCTGCTGCTGCAGCCACCGCTGGGCACGCTGAGTTCGGCCAATTTCAACCGGGCGCCCGAACTCGTGCGACTCGGCACCGAATACGCCGAGTCGGTGCGCGAAGCGCTGAACCGCTTCGCGGTCAGCCCGGCGCAGTACGCCGACTGGGTCGCGCAGCGCCAGGCTGTGGCCGATACCGGCGTGACCACGGCGGGCAGCGTGGGCGCGTTGCGCTTCGAGGGCGTGGACGCTTCGCGGGCCCAGCGGCTGTCGCAGATGGTGGAGAGCGAACCCGGTCAGCCGATCGATCTGGCGCGCATCGAAGACGACGTGCAGCAGCTGGCGGCCACGGGCGACTACGAGCAGGTGGACTACCGGCTGGAGCGCATCGGCAGCAGCCGCGACGAAGCGCTGGTGGTGCGGCTGCGCGAGAACCGCTGGGGCCCCAACTACTTCCGGCTCGGGCTCGATCTGCGCACCGATTTCGATGGCCAGGGCGCGTTCAACCTGCGGCTGAGCCACAACCGGCACTGGGTCAACCGCCGCGGCGCCGAGTGGCGCAACCGCTTCCAGCTGGGCGAGACGCTGGGCGCGTTCACCGAGTTCTACCAGCCGCTGGACCGGCGCGCCAACTGGTTCGTGTCGGCCTGGGCCGACGCCAGCCTGAAGCGCGTGGACGTGTTCGATGCCGAAGGCCAGCAAGTCGCCACCGGCAAGCGCCGCGGGCTGCAGGTGGGTGCCGACATCGGCTGGCCCATCGGCCTGCAGGGCAGCCTGGGCGAGCTGCGGCTGGGCCTGGTGGGCAGCGCGCGCCGCGCCGCGCCCGACCTGGTGAGCAGCAGCGTGGCGAACCAGTCGCTGGACCTGTCCACCCAGCGCTGGCGCGAAACCGGTCTGCACGCCGCGCTGATCTCGGACCAGCTGGACTACGCCAACTTCCCGTCGAGCGGCCACCGACTGAAGGGCGATCTGGTCTTCGGCCGTTTGCGCAACAGCGGCAACAGCTCCGAATTCGTGCGGCTGGACAGCAGCTTCACGGCGGTGCGCTCGTGGGGGGAGCACACCTTCAACCTGGGCGCCCGGCTGGCCTACGTCAACCAGATTCCACTGGGCGCGCTGGACGAATACTCACTGGGCGGTTTCCAGAACCTCTCGGGCTACCGCGTGGGCCAGGTGGCGGGCAACCACCTGCTGTTCGGCCGCATCACCTACTACCGTCGCATGGCCTGGAACGTGGGCGTGGCACGCGCGGTGTTTGCCGGTGGCTCGCTGGAAGCCGGCAACGCCTGGCTGCAACGCAGCGACATCAGCTTCAAGGGGCTGCGCACCGGCTCCAGCGTGTTCATCGGCGCGGACACCGGGGTGGGGCCGTTCTACCTGAGCCTGGTGCACGCCGCGCGCGGCTACACGGGTCTGTACCTGCTGCTGGGGCGGCCGTGAGGCTCGCCAGCAGCACCGCGTTGAGAACGCTTGGCGGAGCGCAGTGCCCCAACCCAGGGACACCGCGGAACCGGCTTCGCCGGGCCGCTGGTGTCCGCCCCCCTTCGGGGGGTGACGCGAAGCGGCGCGGGGGGACGCGTGGTCACACGCGTTCGAAGATGCCCGCGGCGCCCTGCCCCATGCCCACGCACATCGTGACCATGCCGTACTTCTTGTTGTGGCGGCGCAGCGCGTGCACCACGGTCGCAGCGCGGATGGCACCGGTGGCACCCAGCGGATGGCCGAGCGCGATCGCACCGCCCATGGGGTTGACCTTGGCCGGGTCCAGGCCCAGGGTGTTCATCACCGCAAGCGACTGCGCGGCAAAAGCTTCGTTGAGCTCGAACCAGTCGATGTCGTCCTGCTTCAGGCCCGCGTTTTTCAGCGCGGCCGGAATCGCTTCGACCGGGCCGATGCCCATGAGGTGCGGTGGCACGCCACGCGATGCGTAGCTCACGAAGCGGGCCAGCGGCGTGAGGTTGTAGCGCTTCAAGGCGGCCTCGCTCACCAGGATCAGCGCACCCGCGCCGTCGCTGGTCTGTGAGCTGTTGCCCGCGGTCACCGAGCCTCGCGCGGCGAACACAGTGCGCAATTTCGCCAGACCTTCGAGCGAGGTGTCGGGGCGCGCGCCTTCGTCGAGGCGGATGATGCGGCTCGTGGTGCTGACTTCGGCGCTCTCCAGGTCCACGCTGCGGTCGGTCACTTCCACCGGCGTGATCTCGTCGGTGAATTCGCCGTTCTTCATGGCCAGCACGGCGCGCTGGTGCGACTGCACCGCAAACGCGTCCTGCGCGTCGCGCGACACCTTCCACTGCTGCGCCACCTTCTCGGCCGTGAGGCCCATGCCGTAGGCGATGCCGTAGCTCTCCACGTCGTCGGTGTTGCGGAAGATGGCGGGCGACAGACTGGGCGTGTTGCCCATCATCGGCACCATGCTCATGCTCTCGGTGCCGGCGGCGATCATCACGTCGGCTTCACCCACACGGATGCGGTCGGCCGCCATCTGCACGGCCGACAGACCCGAAGCGCAGAAACGGTTGACCGTGATGCCGCCCACCGAGTTGGGCAGGCCGGCCAGGATGGCGCCGATGCGCGCGACGTTCAGGCCTTGTTGCGCTTCGGGAATGGCGCAACCGCAGATCACGTCCTCCACGGCCTTCGGGTCCAGGCCGGGCACCTGGGCCATGGCCGAGCGAAGGGCGTGGGCCAGCAGGTCGTCCGGGCGCAGGTGCTTGAACGAGCCTTTGTGCGAACGGCCGATGGGGGTGCGGGTGGCGGCGACGATGTAGGCGTCTTGAATTTGTTTGCTCATGGTGGGTCCTAAGTGTCTTGCCCCTTCCCCCTCTGGGGGAAGGCAGGGATGGGGGCCACGCCCGCCAGGTTGTTGAGTGAATGAAGGATGGCGCTCAGCACGCCATCGAGGTTCTGGAACGGTGCGTTGGATGGATAGCGCAACACGGCAAAGCCCTGGGCGTTGAAGAATGCGTCGCGAGCCTCGTCGTAGCCCTGGTTGTCTGCGTGCTGTGAGCCGTCGAGCTCGACGATGAGCTTCGGTTCAAGGCTGGCAAAGTCGGCGATGTAGGGGCCCAGCGGATGTTGCCGGCGGAATTTGAAACCCAGCTGTTCACCCCGAAGACCCGACCAGAGCTTGCGCTCGGCGTCGGTCATGTCCCGGCGCAAGGTGCGGGCGTTGACTAGGGCTTTGGGGGTGGCTTGGTTTTGCATGGTTGTTGGGTTGGCGGAGAGCCCCCATCCCTACCTTCCCCCAGAGGGGGAAGGGGGCAGAGCGCTCCTGCTCCTTCCCCCTCTGGGGGAAGGCTGGGATGGGGGCACGCACACCAGAAACATCACATCAATTCCGCACCGGCTTACCGGTATTGAGCATCCCCAGAATCCGCTCCTGCGTCTTCGGGTGCACGATCAGCGAGCAGAACGCGCGGCGCTCCAGCGTCATCAAATACTCCTCGCTCACCAGCGTTCCGGGATCGACGTCACCTCCCGTCACCACGCCCGCGATCAGCGAGGCGATGTGGAAGTCGTGCTGGCTGATGAAGCCGCCGTCGCGCATGTTCACCAGGCTACCCAGGATGGTGGCCTTGCCGTCGCGCCCCGCCACCGGGAACAGGCGCTTGTGCGGTGCGCGGTAGCCGCCGTTGAACAAGGCCTTGGCCTCGTTGATGGCGACGAACAGCAGTTCGTCCTTGTGCGGCACGATCACGTCGGAGTGCAGCACGTAGCCCAGCTTGCGGGATTCCAGAGCGCTCGTGCCCACCTTGGCCATGGCCGCGGCGGTGAAGCCTTCGGTCAGGAAGGGCAGCAGGTCTTTGCCGGTCGAGGTTTCGGCGTTCTCGGCCGCGCGGCGGGCGATGTAGGTCAGGCCGCCGGCGCCGGGCACCAGGCCCACCCCGACTTCCACCAGGCCGATGTAGCTCTCCATGTGCACCACGCGGCGCGCGCTGTACACGGCCAGCTCGCAGCCGCCACCCAGCGCCAGACCGCGCACGGCGCTGACCACCGGCACGTTGGCGTAGCGCAGGCGCAGCATGGTCTGCTGCATGAAACCTTCGGCGTCTTCGATCGCGGCCACGCCCACGGCCATGAATGCGGGCAGCATGGCCTGCAGGTCGGCGCCGGCGCTGAAGGGCTCGTCGCCCGACCAGACCACCAGGCCCTGGTATTCCCGCTCGGCCAGGTCCACAGCGCTCATCAAGCCTTCACAGACCTCGGGACTGATGGCGTGCATCTTGGTCTTGATGCTGGCGATCAGCACCTGCTCGTCGAGCGTCCAGATGCGGATAGCATCGTTCTCTTCGATCGTGGTGCCGGCTGTCTCGAACTTCGGTCCGGCTTCGCCCAGCAGCAGCTCGGGGAAGTGCTGGCGCTGGTACACCGGCAATTGCAGTCGGCCCTGGAATTCACCCTTGGTGGGGTTCCAGGAACCCTGCGCGGTGTGCACGCCACCGGCCTCGGCCACCGGGCCTTTGAACACCCATTCGGGCAGCGGCGCCTTGCTCAGTGCCTTGCCGGCATCGATGTCTTCCTGGACCATCTTGGCCACTTCCAGCCAGCCGGCTTCCTGCCACAACTCGAAGGGGCCCTGCTTCATGCCGAAGCCCCAGCGCATGGCCTGGTCCACATCGCGCGCGGTCTCGGCGATGGTGGCCAGGTGCACGGCGGCGTAGTGGAAGCTGTTGCGCAGAATCGCCCACAGGAACTGGCCTTGCGGGCCTTCGGCGTTGCGCAAGAGCTTCAGACGCTCGGCGGCCGGGCGCTTGAGCATGCGGCCATACACCTCGTCGGCCTTCTCGCCCGCGGGCACGTACTCGCCACTCTCCAGATCGAAGCGCTGGATGTCACGACCGACCTTCTTGAAGAAGCCGGCCTTGGCTTTCTGGCCCAGGTTCCCCATCTCGATCAGCTTGGCCAGCACCGGTGGCGTGCCGAAGCTGCCGTAGAACGGGTCGGTCTGCTCGTTGAGGTTGTCCTGCAGCGTCTTGACCACATGGGCCATGGTGTCCAGGCCCACCACGTCGGCGGTGCGGAAGGTGCCGCTGCTCGCACGGCCCAGGCGCTTGCCGGTCAGGTCGTCCACCACGTCGTAGGTGAGGCCAAAGTTCTCCACCTCTTTGATCGTGGCCAGCATGCCGGCGATGCCGATGCGGTTGGCCACAAAGTTGGGCGTGTCCTTGGCGCGCACCACGCCCTTGCCCAGGCCGCTGGTGACGAAGGTCTCCAGGTCGTTGAGGATCTGCGGCCCGGTGGTGGGCGTGGCGACCAGTTCCACCAGCGTCATGTAACGCGGCGGATTGAAGAAGTGGATACCGCAGAAGCGCGGCTTGATCGCCTCGGGCAGCACTTCGCTGAGCTTGGTGATCGACAGGCCCGAGGTGTTGGACGCGACGATGGCGTGCGGCGCGATGAAGAGCGCGATCTTGGTGTAGAGGTCGAGCTTCCAGTCCATGCGCTCGGCGATGGCCTCGATGATCAGGTCGCAGTCTTTCAACTGCTCCATGTGCTCTTCGTAGTTGGCCTGGACTATCAGGTCGGCGTCACTGGCCACGCCCAGCGGCGAGGGCTTGAGCTTCTTGAGGTTCTCGACCGCGCGGGTCACGATGCCGTTTTTAGGGCCTTCCTTCGCAGGCAGGTCGAACAGCACCACCGGTACCTTGACGTTGACCAGGTGCGCAGCGATCTGCGCGCCCATCACGCCCGCGCCGAGCACGGCGACTTTTTTCACTTGAAATCGGTTCATTGGTTTTCCATGCAGAAAAGGGGGGACGCGTTCACTCCACACGTTGCCAAACTTGTGTGCGATAGAACGGGCCGATGTAGCCGCGCACCTGCAGCTTCTTGCCGCCTTCGATGGGCGTCATGCGCAGGGTGTAGTTCTTGCCGTTTTCGGGATCGAGGATCTTGCCGTCTTCCCACACCGCGTCCGTGGCGGACTTCTTCGCGCCGCGGATGATTTCCATGCCGACCTTGGGCTGGTCCTTGCGGTCGTCGGTGCAGGCGGTGCAGGTGGGTTCGCTGCCCTTGGTGAGCGCCTTTTCGATCCGGCCCGAGAACACGCCCGCCGGGCTGGACACGATGCGGATCTCGGCCTTGGCCTCACCGGTCTTGTCGTCGATGTTGCGCCACAGGCCTTCGGGCGTCATCTGCGCAAAGGCCATCGTCGAGGCCAACGACAGCAGAGCTGGCAGGGTCTTGATCATGAGAGTCTCCTTCGAGCGAAATGACTGATTCCAGAAACACCGCGGAGCCGGCTTCGCCGGGCCGCTGGTGTTGTCCCCCTTGGGGGAAGCCGCGAAGCGGCGCAGGGGGGTCATGCCAATGCCGCGTCGGTGTCCATCAACACCTTCGAACCGGCTCGTGCCGTGCGCATCAACGTCGCGGTCTCAGGGAACAGCTTGGCGAAGTAGAAACGCGCAGTCTGCAGCTTGGCAACGTAGAACGGGTCGGTGTTGCCGGCCGCGATCTCGCGCAGCGCCACCTGCGCCATGCGGGCCCAGAAGTAGCCGAACACCAGGTGGCCGGCCACGCGCAGGTAGTCCACCGCGGCGGCGCCCACTTCGTCGGCGTTCTGCAGGCCCTTGAAACCCAGCTCCATGGTGAACTTGGTGATCTGCTCACCCAGCACGGCCAGCGGGTTGATGAACTCGGCCATCTTCTCGTTGACGCCCTCTTCCATCACCAGCGCGCCGACCAGCTTGCCGAATTTCTTGAGCGTGGCGCCGTTGTTGCCCAGCACCTTGCGGCCCAGCAGGTCCAGGCTCTGGATGGTGTTGGTGCCTTCGTAGATCATGTTGATGCGGGCATCGCGCACGAACTGCTCCATGCCCCATTCCTTGATGTAGCCATGGCCGCCGAAGACCTGCTGACACTGGGTGGCGGCGTTGTAGCCGTTGTCGGTCAGGAAGGCCTTGGTGATGGGCGTGAGCAGCGAGAGCATCTCGTCGGCTTCCTTGCGCACTTTTTCGTCCGGGTGGTTGTGCGCTTTTTCCAGCAGCACCGAGCTGTAGATGGCCAGCGCGCGGCCGCCTTCGGCGTAGGCCTTGGCGGTGAGCAGCATGCGGCGCACGTCGGGGTGCACGATGATCGGATCGGCCGGCTTGTCCTTGGCCTTGGGGCCTGTCAGGCTGCGCATCTGGATGCGGTCCTTCGCATACGCCAGCGCGTTCTGGTAAGCCACTTCGGTCAGGCCCAGCGACTGGTTGCCCACGCCCAGACGGGCAGCGTTCATCATCACGAACATGGCCTGCATGCCCTTGTTGGGCTGGCCCACGATGGTGCCTATGGCGCCGTCGATCACGATCTGCGCGGTGGCGTTGCCGTGGATGCCCATCTTGTGCTCCAGGCCGCCACAGTAGATGCCGTTGCGCTCGCCGAGCGAACCGTCGGCCTTGACGTGGAATTTCGGCACGATGAACAGACTCACGCCCTTGATGCCGGGGGGCGCATCGGGCAGACGGGCCAGCACCAGGTGGATGATGTTGTCGGCCATGTCGTGTTCACCGGCGCTGATGAAGATCTTGTTGCCGGTGATCTTGTAGCTGCCGTCGGCCAACGGTTCGGCCTTGGTGCGCATCAGGCCCAGGTCGGTGCCGCAGTGCGGTTCGGTCAGGCACATGGTGCCGGTCCATTCGCCGCTGGTCATCTTGGGCAGGTAGGTGTCTTTCTGCGCGTCGGTGCCGTAGGTGTGCAGCGCGGCGTAGGCGCCGTGCGTGAGGCCGGGGTACATGGTCCAGGCCTGGTTGGCCGAGTTCATCATTTCGTACAGGCACTGGTTCACCACCAGCGGCAGGCCCTGGCCACCGTAGGCCGGATCACAGCTCAGCGCCGCCCAGCCACCTTCCACATAGGTCTTGTAGGCTTCCTTGAAGCCGGTCGGGGTCTTGACCTCATGGGTCTCGCGATCGAGCTGGCAACCCTCGGTGTCGCCGCTGATGTTCAGCGGAAAAATCACCTGGCTGGCGAACTTGCCGGCTTCTTCGAGCACGGCATTGATGGTCTCGACATCCACCTCGGCGTGTTGCGGCATGGACTGGAACTCGGCGGTCACGTTGAGCACTTCGTGCATCACGAACTGCATGTCGCGCAGGGGCGGGTTGTAAACGGGCATGAGAAGACTCCTGTGTGGGGTTTGTGAAGAAAAGGCGTTGTCTGGGTTCAGCCCTGGGTCGCAACCCGGGTGGTCTTGCGCGATCGGGCTGGCGGGGGTGTTTCAGGGACGGGCGTGGCCGCGGTGCTGAAGCGGCCCACGATGCCGTCAAAGGCCGTCAGCGCGCGCTGCAGTGAATCCGGACTACCGAGGAACCGTGCCTCGTAGTGCAGCGCGAGGATGAGTGCATGGATTTCAAAGGCCATCTGGGCCGCATCGGTGCCCGGGTGCAGGTGGCCCTCGGCCACGGCCATTTCGATGGCGCGGCGCATGGCCGACAGCCAGGTGTTGACCGAGCCCGCCAGCGCATCGCGCACCGGGCCGGGCCGGTCTTCGAACTGCACCGCGCCACTGATGTAGATGCATCCTGAGTCGATCTCGACCGAAGTGCGCTTCATCCAGTTGTCGAACATCGCACGCAACCGGGGCAAGCCGCGGGCAAAGGCCATGGCCGGGTAGAACACCTCGTCCTCAAAACGCGCGTGGTACTCGCGCACCACGGAGATCTGCAACTCTTCGCGCGAGCCGAAGTGGGCGAACACGCCCGACTTGCTCATCTGCATGACTTCGGCCAGCGCGCCGATGGACAGCCCTTCCAGGCCGATCTGCGTCGCCAGCCCGAGGGCGGCATCCACGATGGCGGCCTTGGTCTGCTGGCCTTTTTGCAGCGGCCGGGCGGCACTGTCGCTGCGAAGGCGTTTGACGGGAGGTTGTGAACTCATGCTGCGGGGCCGGGTGATGGCAAAAGGAATGGGCAAAAAAAACAGACCGGCGATAAATCGAACGGTCGTGCTATTTTTACCGCAAAACCCGGCCAACGCACAGTCCTGCAGGACTTTGTGGGGGAATTGTTTAGGTGCCGTTCCCTAAACGACACCGATGCATGCCAGTGGTTCGGGTTAACCCGAACCACTCGCCGAGCAAGCGGTCACAGACGGCCGTCGGGCAGCAGCAGGCGCAGGCTGTGTTCCAGGTTCTCGTTGGGCGAGCGCTTGAATCCGCTGCGGGCAAAGCGCTGCAGGCGGCCCATGCAGAAGGCCGTGACCACCGATGCGTCGGCCTGCGCATCCACGGTGGGTGTGGTCGCTCCGGCCACCACCGCGACCTCGCGCAGGTTCTGGCGCAGAGCCGATTCGATCTTGTCGAAGAACAGGTTCATGCGCTGCTGCAGGCGCTCGTTTTCGTACACCAGCGCGTCGCCCACCATGACGCGCGTCATGCCGGGGTTCTTCTCACCAAACTGCAGCAGCAGGGCCACGAGCTTGCGCGAACGCGCCATGGCATCGGGCTCTCGTTCACCCAGCTGGTTGACCAGACCGAACACCGATTGCTCGATGAACTCGATCAGGCCCTCAAACATCTGCGCCTTGCTGGCGAAGTGGCGGTAGAGCGCAGCCTCGCTCACATCCAGTCGTGCGGCCAGCGCGGCCGTGGTGACGCGCTCAGCACCTGGTTGCTCCAGCATGGCGGCCAGCGCGTGCAGGATCTGCACCCGACGCTCGCCCGGCTTGGGACGCTTGCGACCATTGCCCTCAACGCCTCCAGCAACATCGGTAGAGACATCGGCCGTCAGGTCGGCCATGGGCAATGGGGCGCTGGAAGTCATGGGCGGTCGGTCCGTCGTTTGTCGGCTGGAGGCCGTTGGCGCGGCCCGGTGTTTGTCATCCCTTGTTTCATTTTCTCACAGCCTTCCCGCCGGCCTCCCGGCTGCCCGTCGCGGATTCAGTGGGAGCGGATCATGGTGCCGAACGGCTGGTTGCCCAGCACCTCCAGCAGCAGCGCATGCGGCACGCGGCCATCGATGATGTGCACCGCGTTGACGCCGCTCTTGGCCGCGTCGAGCGCACCCGCGATCTTGGGGATCATGCCGCCGCTGATCGTGCCGTCTTCCACCAGTTCGTCGATGCGGCGCGGCGTGAGTTCGGTGAAGAGCTTGCCCTCCTTGTCCAGCACACCAGGGATGTTGGTCAGCATCAGCAGCTTCTCGGCCTGCAGCACGGTGGCGAGCTTGGCGGCCACCACGTCGGCATTGATGTTGTAGCTCTCGTTGTTCTCGCCAAAGCCGATCGGGCTGACGACGGGAATGAAGGCGTCGTCCTGCAAGGCCTTCACCACGCTCGGGTCCACGCTCACGATGTCGCCGACCTGGCCCACGTCGTGCTCCACGTTCGGGTCCTTCTGGTCCGACAGGCGCAGCTTCTGCGCGCGGATCATGGCGCCATCGCGCCCGGTCAGACCCACGGCCTTGCCACCGGCCGCGTTGATCAGGCCCACGATGTCCTGCTGCACTTCACCACCGAGCACCCACTCCACCACCTCCATGGTCTCGGCGTCGGTCACGCGCATGCCCTGGATGAACTGCCCCTTCTTGCCCAGGCGCTGCAGCAGCGTCTCGATCTGCGGACCGCCGCCGTGCACGACGACCGGGTTGATGCCCACCAGCTTGAGCAGCACCACGTCCTCGGCAAAGTCCTGCTGCAGGGCCGGGTCGGTCATGGCATTGCCGCCGTACTTGATGACCATGGTTTTGCCGTGGTACTTGCGGATGTAGGGCAAGGCCTGGGCCAGGATTTCGGCTTTTTCTCTGGGCTGGATGTGGGACAGGTCGACGGGGGTGTGGGTGGTCATGTTCGGGTTCCCGGTGGGGCTGTTCGGTTGGCAAATTGTAGGCTTCGTGTTCAGCCATTTTTGCGCCTGTGGCGTGCCGGGTCGCGCCCCGGCGGCGCCTCGCTTTCTTTTGCTTCGCCAAAAGAAAGTAAGCAAAGAAAAGGCGAGCCAGATGTGCTGTCCCTCCGCTTCGCTGCGGGCACGCTGCGTTGCTCGGTCCGGGCGGGATGCGGGTGCGGATGCGGGAACATGCCCTCCGGCTGCCTTGTTGGTGTTGCCCTCACCCCAGCCCTCTCCCAAAGGGAGAGAGAGAAAGAGGGGGAGTCCGATCCCGACTCCGCTTGTTGCCGTGTGGCCGGGCTGAGCAGCGCAGGGGCGAGCGGATCAGGGCGGGCGTTGTTTGAGCGAAGCGAGTTCAGCCCGACCCCGCTCGACGCGAGCAGCGCAAGGCACCGCGCAGCGGCCCGGACTTCGGCTCGCCTTTTCTTTGCCTTCTTTCTTTTGGCGAAGCAAAAGAAAGAAGGTCGGCCGCCGGGCCGAGACCCGGCCAAACAAAGCCTCAGGAAACCACAAAACCTAGAAGTGAATCCCCCGCATCATCTGCTGCATGGCCACAGCCTCCGGCGACAGCTGAGGCTTGGCCCCCTTCTCGCCCTTGGCAGCCGAAGAATCCGGGAACATGCGGAAGCTGGTGTTCATCACGATCTGCGCCACCCGCGGCACGAACGCGTGCAGCACCTGCCCGGTCACACCCAAGCGCGTGGCGATGCGCACCGGCTTGAAGATGCAGGCCTGCGCGATCATGTCGGCCGCCTCCTCCGGTGCCAGCGTCGGCACGTTCTTGTAGATCTGCGTCGGCGCGATCATGGGCGTGCGCACCAGCGGCATGTTGATGGTGGTGAACGAGATGCCCTGGTCGGCGAACTCGCTGGAGGCGCAGCGGGTCCAGGCGTCCAGCGCAGCCTTGCTGGCCACGTAGGCACTGAAGCGCGGCGCGTTGGTCAGCACGCCGATGGAGCTGATGTTGACCACATGGCCTTTGCGCTTGGCCACCATGCCGGGCAGAAGACCCATGGTCACACGCAGGCAACCGAAGTAGTTCAGCTGCATGGTGCGCTCGAAGTCGTGGAAGCGGTCGTAGCTGCCTTCGATGGCGCGGCGGATTGAACGCCCTGCGTTGTTGATCAGGAAATCGACGCCACCGTGGTTGGCGATCAGCAGTTGCACGAAGCGGTCGGCATCGGCCATGTCGGCGATGTCCGCCGGGTAGGCGATGAACTGGTAACCCTTGCCCCTGGCTTCCTTGCAGGCTTCGTCCAGCTTGTCCTGGTCGCGTCCGCAGATGATCGTCACCGCGCCGGCCTCGGCGAGCTTGTGCGCCGCCGCCAGGCCGATGCCCGAGCTGCCGCCGGTGACCAGCACCACCTTGCCGGCCACGGTGCCCTTGAGGCTGCGGTCGATGTGCAGGTCGGGGTCGAGGTGGCGTTCCCAGTAGTCCCAGAGCCGCCAGGCGTAGTCCTTGAGGTTGGGGCATTCGATGCCGCTGCCCTTGAGCGCGGCCAGCGTGTCGCGGCAGTCGAAGCGCGTCGGGTAGTTGACGAAGTTCATCATGTCCTCGGGCAATCCGAGGTCCTGCATGATGGCGCGGTAGACGCGGCGCACCGGCGCCAGCGCCATCAGACCTTTCTTCACGCTCTTCGGGATGAAGCCCATCAGCGCAGCGTTGATGAACAGGTTCATCTTGGGCGCGTGCGCGGCGCGGCTCAATATGTCGAGCACATCGCCCACGCGGTAGCCCATCGGATCCACCAGGTGGAAGCACTGGCCACTGGCGCGCTTGTGGTGGCTGATGTGGTCGAGCGCGTCCACCACAAAGTCCACCGGCACGATGTTGATGCGCCCGCCCTCCAGCCCCACGCTGGGCATCCACGGCGGCAGGATCTGGCGCATGCGCTGGATCAGCTTGAAGAAGTAGTATGGCCCATCGATCTTGTCCATCTCGCCGGTGCGGCTGTCGCCCACCACCAGCGCCGGCCGATACACGCTCCAGGGCACTTTGCATTCGGTGCGCACGATCTTTTCGCTCTCGTGCTTGGTCATGAAATACGGGTGCTCGATGTTCTCGGCCTCGTCGAACATGTCTTCGCGGAACACGCCTTCGTACAGGCCCGCCGCAGCAATCGACGACACGTGGTGGAAGTGCTTCGCACCGATGGCCTTGGCCAGTTCCACGGTGTTGCGGGTGCCGTCGATGTTGACGGCGATCTGGCTCTCGGCGTCTGCCTCCAGGTCGTAGACGGCAGCAAGGTGGTAGAAGTGATCGATCTGGCCCTTCAGCGCCTTGATGTCGTCGGCGCTCACGCCGAGCTTCTTCGCCGTCAGGTCACCGAACACCGGCACCACGCGCGCGGCACTCACGCCCCAGAATTCGCGCAGATCCGCCACCTTGGATTCGCTCGACGGGCGGATCAGGAAATGCACCACCGAGCCCTTGCGCTCCAGCAGTTTCTTGACGAGCCGCTTGCCGATGAAACCGGTGGCGCCGGTGACGAAATAATGCATGGAGTTCTCCTGCCTGGGGTGTTGCACAAGGGATGGAATCAGCCCGCCATTCTTCACCACGCGCAGGCGCCACCGATTCCGCACAAACCCGCGGGACAGGCTCCAGGTTTAGTTGGCCCCCTCTACACAGCGCCCGTGTGGGCGCCGTACAGTGCTCTCACGGTAGCCGGCTTGCATTGCCCGTTGCCCCCTGTCAACCCACACCGGAGTCGCCCCATGGTCAAGAAAATCCAGAAATCCACCACCGCATCCAAAGCCGCTGCAGGCGCCAGTTCACCGCTGTCGGGCGCCATCAAGGACTCGGCCCAGCAGATCTGGCTGGCCGGTCTGGGTGCCTTCTCCAAGGCCCAGGCCGAAGGCGGCAAGGCCTTCGAATCCTTGGTCAAGGAAGGCCTGTCGATCCAGCGCAAGACACAAGCCGTCGCCGAAGAGCGCATCTCCGAAGCCACCAACCGGGTGTCCGGCATGGCCACCGAAATTTCCTTGAAGGCGGCCGGCCAGTGGGACAAGCTGGAAAACATTTTTGAAGACCGCGTGGCCAAGGCCCTGAACAAGCTGGGCGTGCCTTCGGCGCGTGACATCGAAACGCTGATGGAGCGCATCGACGAACTCAACCGCCACGTGCAGCGCCTGAGCACCAAAGCCCCCGCAGCGAAGGCGGCGCGCAAAGCCGCACCGGCCAAGGCCGCCACGCCCGCACCGCGCAAAACCGCCGTGCGCAAGACCGCCGCCAAGTCCAAAGCCTGATGCAAATGCTGGGGCCATCCAGCCCGGCACAAACGGGGCGCACAGCGCCCCTTTTTTTCGCCTGCGCTTCGTGCTGCAATGCAACATGAAGCGCAGGCTTGGCGCTCTACACTCGAACGCATGACCATCACCCGCAAAGCCCACCGTTCCAGCGCTGCTCGCAAGACCCGCCCGCGGTTGGCACTGGCGCTGGCCGGTGGCGGGCCGCTCGGTGCGATCTACGAAATCGGCGCCCTGTGTGCGCTCGATGACAGCCTGCAAGGCATCGATTTCAATGGATGTGACCACTACGTGGGCGTCTCGGCCGGCGGCTTCATCGCCGCGGGCCTGGCCAACGGGCTGACACCCCGCCAGCTCTGCGAGGCGTTCATCGAAGACCGCCCGACAGACGAAAATTTCGACACCGCCTGGTTGATCAAGCCGGCCTGGGCTGAGCTCGGCGGCCGCCTCCAGCGCCTGCCGGGTCTGCTGGGCAGCGCCCTCTGGGCCTGGGCCGCGCAGGGCAAGCCCCTGACACAGGCGCTCGAACGGCTGGGCGCGGCATTGCCCACCGGCGTGTTCGACAACGAGGACATCCACCGCCAGGTCGAACGCCTGTTCAGCCGCGAAGGCCGCAGCAACGACTTCCGCGAGCTGCGTGCGCGTTTGACGCTGGTCGCCACCGAGCTCGACACCGGCGACGCCGCGCCCTTTGGCCGCCCGGGCTGGGACCACGTGCCGATCTCGCGCGCCATCCAGGCCAGCGCCGCCCTGCCCGGTCTGTTTCCGCCGGTGGTCATCGACGGCAAACACTATGTGGACGGCGCGCTCAAGAAAACGCTGCACGCCACCGTGGCGCTGGACGAGGGCGTGGATCTGCTGATCTGCCTGAACCCGCTGGTGCCGTTTCGTGCAGGGCCACACGCCGAACCCGCCGCCAGTGGCCAACAGCGCATTCCTTCGTTGATCGAAGGCGGGCTGCCCACCGTGATGAGCCAGACCTTCCGCTCCATGATCCATTCGCGCCTGGAGCTGGGCTTCAAGCAGTACGAACGCAGCTACCCGGACACCGACATCGTGCTGATCGAACCCGACCAGCGCGATGCCGAGCTGTTTTTTGCCAACACCTTCAGCTACCGCCAGCGCCGCGAACTCGCCGAACACGCCTACCAGCAGACGCGGCAGATGCTGCGCCACCGCCAGGCCCAGCTGGCGCCCAAGCTGCAACGCCATGGCATCCACATCGACCAGGCCGCCCTGGACGACACCGGGCGGCACCTGCTCCGGCCGGTGCCTCCCGCTGCCGACCGCCCCACCACCCGCGCCGTGGAACAGCTGCACGCCACGCTCGACCAGCTGCAGCAGCAGCTGTCCCGGCGGCCGGCCCGGGCCTGAACCATGGCCATCAAAAAGCCCCCGCGCCGCACCGCCGAACGCATCCTGGAGGTGACGCTGGAGCTGTTCAACCGCTTCGGCGAGCCCAATGTCTCGACCACCCTGATTTCGGCCGAACTCGGCATCAGCCCGGGCAACCTGTATTACCACTACCCCGCCAAAGACGAACTGATCAACTCGCTGTTCGAGCGCTATGAACACGCGCTCAACGAGCTGCTGGGCGCGGGCGACGGCGTGCGCAACGTGGAAGACGCCTGGTTCTTCCTGCATTCGCTGTTCGAGATCATCTGGGCCTACCGCTTTCTCTACCGCGACATCAACGACCTGCTGTCCAAGAACCGCTTGCTGGAGACCCGCTTCCAGGGGGTGCTGAAAAACAAGACCCGCGCCGTCCGCGCCCTGCTCGCGGGCATGAGCCGCAGCGGCGCGCTGGACATCGATGCGCGCGAACTCGAACCCACGGCCAACTGCATGGTGGTGGTGCTGACCTACTGGCTGAGCTTCGAGTACGTGCGCGACCCGCGCAACGCGCTGGAACCCGACAACGCGCAACAGGCGCTGTTGCGCGGCGCGCAGCATGTGCTCAACCTGCTCGCGCCCTACCTGGAAGCCGGTCAGCGGCAGCACCTGCTGGAACTCACCGGTGCCTACAACGGCGCCACCACCTGAACACACGGCAAGGAAAGTCCCCCATGACACCCTGGACCCCTTGCCCCTACGCCGGCATCTACCGACACGACGGCGACAGCCTCGTCCGCCACTGGGCCCGACTGCACGCCGGCGATGCCGAGCCGATGCCCACCGACCCGGCCCTGCTGGACGCCTGGGCGCTGTATCACAACGGTGAATTCGAACGCGCCGTGCACGCCGGTCTGGCCGCGGGTGGTGATGGCCTGGTGCTGGCCAACAAGGCCGCCTGCATCTACGCGAACTACGTCGAACCCGGCGAGCAGACCCGCCTGCAGCTGCTGGTCAGCGCCGCCGAACGGGCCCAGGCGCACCAGGCCAGCGCGCCGCGCAACGCCAACGCCTGGTACTGGCAGGGCTACGCGCTGGGCCGCTACAGCCAGGGTGTCAACGTGGCCAAGGCGCTCGCCAAGGGTCTGGGCGGCAAGGTGCGCCAGGCCCTGCAGACGACGATCGAACTCGCGCCGAACCACGCCGATGCCCACCTCGCGCTGGCCAACTACCACGCCGAAGTGATCGACAAGGTCGGCGAGCTGATCGGCAGCATGACCCATGGCGCACGCAAGGACACCGGCCTGGCGCTCTACCGCAAAGCCCTGGCGTTGAACCCGGACTCCGCCATCACGCTCCACGAGTACGCCAACGGCCTGCTGATGCTCGAAGGCGCGCGTGCGCTCGAAGAAGCGACCCGCCTGCGCGAGCGCGCCGCGGCGTTCGAGCCGCTGGACGCGATGGAGCGCCTGTATGTGGAAGCCAACCGGATGGCGCTCGAAGACTAGGACAAAACATCCATCCCCGCCGCGCTTCGCGCGACCCCCTCAAGGGGGCGGCACTGGCCGTCCGGCAAAGCCGGCCCGGCGGTGCCCTTGGCAGGACAGCTTCTCGCGTTGCGGATCACGCTCCGGGAGGGTGTTTCACTTCAAGTCGAAGCGATCAATCCGTCCACGGCCTGAAACAGCGCCTGACGCCCCTGACCCACGATCTGTGTGCGCCAGTCATTCGTATCCACGTAGAACGCGTCTTTCATGCGCTGGTGGATGGCGGCCCGCAGCGCCGCAGGCGCTTCGGGATGACGGCTCAACCAGTGGTCGCCGCGCAGCGCGTTGATCACTTCCATGATGGGCACGGTGCCGTACTCCAGGGCGATGCCGGTGTATTCGGCCTGTGGACACTCTTCGTACATCGCGCCCCACATCAGGCCGGTGAGCAGCGCCGAGGTTGACGACCCGTCGTAGATCGAGGTCACGGGCGTCTCACCGTTGCTGCCCCACCAGGCCCGGGCGCGCTGCAAGGCCGCGGCATCGTCGCGGCAGGCAAAGATGCGCTCACCCACGCCGCATGGCCCGAGGCCGGTGTGCAGGTCGATCCAGGCGATGTGGCGCGCCCGCTGGGCGTGGTTGCGCAAGACCTGGCGCAGGGTCTGGTTGCTCCAGGTGGGCGCGGTGCCGCCAAAAAACAGGCCATCGGCAAATGCATGCTGCCCCTGCGACACCGCGGCCTGGTAAGCCGTCTCGCCGTGAAGGGCGATCCAGCTGTCGATCGCGGCCGCGTTGTCCGGACCCGGCGGCCATTCGGGCGGCAACAGCAGATCGTGCAGCCCGGCGTAGGCCGTGTTCACCGGCAGCGGCTGGCTGAAATCCTGAAAGTTGCGGTTGAGATCGACGTTTTCGTTCGTCACGCGGCGCAGGTGCGAAAAGCCGTAGGGGTTGAGCGCGTGGATGTAGAGCACCGCGACCCCGGCCTCGCGTGCGTGCTGGCGCCAGGCCTGATCGTGGGTCGCGTAGACCTGCACCCCGGAGCCGCAAAAGCCCTCGGCCCCGTGACAGGCGCTGCTGACGATGAGCAGGCGCTCGGCGTCGGGCGAGCCATCGAGCGCCAGGTCCATGGCCAGGGTTTCGCCGTCGCGACCGGGCAAGGGATGGTCGTGGCTGCTGATGGCCATGCCGGCCGCGGCAGCCCCTTCCAGAAACAGCACCCGGGCGCGGGCGTACGATGGGGCAAAAGCGGCCTGGATATCGATCATGCGGACACCCCGGCGCGCGGCTGGGCCAGCCACTGTTCGGCCAGCCGGACCCAGTAGGTCGCCCCGAGCGGAATCAGGTCGTCGTTGAAGTCGTAGTGCGGGTTGTGCAGCATGCACGGCCCCACATCGTGGCCGCCGCCTTCGTATCCCGCGCGGTGCGCGCCATCCCCGTTGGCGATGAACACATAACAGCCCGGCCGCGCCTGCAGCATGTAGGCGAAGTCTTCGGCTCCCATGGTCGGCTCCTGGTCGAGCACGCACTCAGCGCCGACGATGTCGGCCATGACGGCGCGGGCAAAGGCCGTTTCGGCCGGGTGGTTGACGGTCGGCGGGTAGTTGCGGTTGAAGCGGAACTCGCAGGTGGCACCAAAGGCAGCGCAGGTGTGTTCGGCGATTTCCCGCATGCGGCGCTCGATCAGGTCGAGCACCTCGAACGTGAAGGTGCGCACCGTCCCGCGGATCTCGCAGCTGTCGGGCACCACGTTGTTGGCCTCGCCGGTGTGGACCATGGTCACCGAGATCACGCCCGCATCGACCGGCTTCTTGTTGCGCGTGATGATGGTCTGGAAGGCCATCACCATCTGGCAGGCCACCGGCACCGGATCGATGCCGTTGTGCGGCAGCGCGGCGTGTGATCCCTTGCCCCGGATCACGATGCAGAAGTCGTTGCTCGACGCCATGACCGGCCCCGTGCTCGCGGCGAACGTGCCCACGGGCAGGCCCGGCCAGTTGTGCATGCCGAACACCGCCTCGACCGGGAATTGTTCGAACAGGCCGTCCTTGATCATTTCGCGCGCACCGCCGCCGCCTTCTTCAGCGGGCTGGAAGATCAGGTAGACCGTGCCGTCAAAATCGCGGTGCTGAGCCAGATGCTGCCCGGCGGCGAGCAGCATCGCTGTGTGGCCATCGTGGCCGCAGGCGTGCATCTTGCCGGCGTGCTGGCTCTTGTGCGCAAAGTGGTTGTGCTCCTGCATGGGCAGGGCGTCCATGTCGGCGCGCAGGCCGATGGCCCGGCCACAGGCGCCGCCGTCGCGCCCGTGCACGGTGCCGACCACACCTGTCGTGCCCATGCCGCGGTGCACCGGGATGCCCCACTCGGTGAGCTTCTGCGCCACCACGTCGGCGGTGCGCACCTCTTCAAAACAGAGTTCCGGGTGGGCGTGGATGTCGCGCCGCAGGCTGGCGATGCTGGCCGCCTGGGTCAGGATGGAGTCGAGGAGTTTCATGCGAACCTCTGTGGCCGCCCGCGGCGGCACTGGAGTCAAAAGCGCATCCTACCCAAGACCTGGCGCCCGGACAGACCCGCAGGTGCCAGTCCCCCTCCCGACAGGGGGCAAGTGGCACCCGCCATGCCGTCAGCGGCGCACGCGCCCGTCTTCGGTCAGCAAGGTCATTTCGACAAACCGCGAGCCGGTGTGTTTTTTCGGCCCGAAGTCCACCGAGAAGCCGCCCAGCTGCAGGTTCTGTATGCCCTGCACCGCGGTGATGAAGCCCTCGCGTGTCAGGTTGCGCCCGGCGCGACGCACCCCCTCGGCGAACACCTTGGCCGCCACGAAGCCTTCCATGCCGGAGTAGTTGGGCGCCACGCCACGCTTGTCTTTGAGCGCCGCCAGGTATTCCCCCGAGATCGCCTGTGCCGCCGAATACGGAAAGGGCATCACCTGGCTGACCACCACGCCGCGCGCCTCCGACCCCAGCTCGTCCAGCAGCGCCTGGGTACCCACGAAGGACAGGTTGTAGAAGTTGCCGGTGAATCCCTGGCGGCGCGCCAGACGGATGAAGGTCGCACAGGGTTTGTAGGCGCTGATCTGCACGATGGCCTCGGGCTTGGCCGCGAGGATGTCTTTCAGCGACTGGGCCACATCGGTGCTGCCACGCTCCACGGTGCCCACCGCCACGGGCGCCAAGTCGAGTGCCTTGAGTGCGTTCGTCACGCCTTCCAGGCCGGTCTTGCCGTAGGCATCGTTCTGGTAAAAAACCGCGATCTTCTTGATACCGACCGACGTGGTCTGGCGCACGATGGCGTCCGTTTCGTCAAAGTACGAGGCCCGCACATGAATGGCGTAGCGGTTGAAGGGTTCGCGCAGGGCCTGGGCACCGGTGAACGGGGCGAAAAACGGGATCTTGGCCTCGGTGGCCAGCGGCAGCGCCACCAGGCTGGTGGGCGTTCCAACGTAACCGAACAGGGCGAACACGCCGTCCTGGATGAACTGCCGGGTGTTGGCCTCGCAGCGTTCGGGGTCGTAGCTGTCGTCCAATCGCGCGATCTCGATGCGCCGTCCGTTGACCCCGCCGCGCGCGTTCAGGGCGTCAAAATGCAGTTGCGCCCCGAGGTAGTACTGCAGGCCCAGCTGCACGGCAGCGCCGCTGAACGGGGCCGACTGCCCGAGCACGATGCGGTTGTCGCTGACCCCCGCGCTTTGCGCCTGGGCGGCAACACCCCAGGAAGCCAGGGCCGAAGAACCCACGAGTTTGCACACGGTAGAAAGGGCCTGGCGACGCTGCATGCGGAATCTCCTGATATGCTGATTTGAGGCAGTTTCTGCACAGCAAAAACCGTGCTCAACGGGACAACCAGCGTACAACATTTTTTTACATCCATGATCGACACCCCGACCCACGGCGGCGGCCCGACGAACCCGGCGGACACCGTGGTGCGCGGCGCCTGTCCGCACGACTGCCCCGACACCTGCGCCCTGCTGACCACGGTCCACAACGGTGTGGCCCTGCGTGTGCAGGGCAACCCGGCGCACCGGCACACCGATGGTGCGCTGTGCACCAAGGTTTCGCGCTACACCGAACGCAGCTACCACCCCGAGCGCATCCTGCTGCCGCTCAAACGCACAGGCCCCAAAGGCAGCGGCCTGTTCGCTCCGGTGGACTGGGACGAAGCGCTGGACGACATCGCGGCACGCCTGAAGACCATCGCCGCCCGCGACCCGCAGGCCATCCTGCCCTACAGCTACGCCGGCACCATGGGTCTGGTGCAAAGCGAAGGCATGGCCGCGCGCTTCTTCCACCAGCTGGGCGCCTCGCAACTGGAGCGCACCATCTGTGCGGCCGCGGGCGGCGAAGGCCTCGTGACCACCCTGGGCGCCAAGGTCGGCATGAAGGTCGAGTTTTTCGCCGAAGCGAAGCTCATCGTCATCTGGGGCAGCAACTCGATCGCCAGCAACCTGCACTTCTGGCGCCTGGCGCAGCAGGCCAAACGCGACGGCGCGCGCCTGGTCTGCATCGACCCGCGCCGCAGCGAGACCGCCGACAAGTGCCACGAACACATCGCCCTGCGCCCCGGCACCGACGCCGCGCTGGCCCTGGCACTGATGCACGAGCTGATCACCCACGACTGGCTGGACCACGACTACATCACGCAGCACACGCTGGGCTGGGACGCGCTGCGCGAGCGCGCCCTGCAATGGCCGCCCGCGCGCGCCGCCGAGGTCTGCGGCATCCCGGTGCAGCAGATCACCGACCTGGCGCGCGCCTACGGCACCACCCGGCCCGCCGCGATCCGCCTGAACTACGGCATGCAGCGCGTGCGTGGCGGCGGCAACGCGGTGCGGGCCATCGCCTGCCTGCCCGCGCTGGTGGGTGCCTGGCGGCACCGGGCCGGCGGCCTGCTGTTGTCGGCGTCGGGCCATTTCCCGATCCAGCGCGCGGCCTTGCACCGCCCCGACCTCCTGGCCGGCCGCCAGCCGCGCACCATCAACATGATCACCATCGGCGACGATCTGCTGCGCGACAGCTCGCCCGCATTCGGTCCGAAGATCGAAGCCCTGATCGTCTACAACAGCAACCCGGTGGCGGTGGCGCCCGAGTCGGGCAAGGTGGTGCAGGGCTTCGAGCGCGAAGACCTGTTCACCGTGGTGCTGGAGCACTTCCAGACCGACACCGCCGACTATGCGGACTACATCCTGCCCGCCACCACACAGCTGGAGCACTGGGACATCCACGCCAGCTACGGCCACACCGACGTGTTGCTCAACCGCCCGGCGATCGAACCACTGGGCCAGGCGCGCAGCAACACCGACGTCTTCCGCGCACTGGCCGCCCGCCTGGGCTTTGACAACCCCTGTTTCAGCGACAGCGATGAAACCCTGTGCCGCACGGCGTTTGGCGATCAGGTGGATTTCCAGACGCTGCTCGACCAGGGCTTTGCCACCCTGCCGCTGCCCGACGCGCCCTTTGCCCAGGGCGGTTTCCCCACACCCTCGGGCCGCTGCACCTTCTTCAACGCCGGGCTGGCTGCGATGGGGCTGGACGGCCTGCCCGACCACCTGCCCAATTTCGAGACCCCGGGCAGCAGCGAGCGCTACCCCCTGGCCATGATCTCGCCGCCGGCGCGCAACTTCCTCAATTCCACCTTCGTCAACGTCAAAAGCCTGCGCGACATCGAGGGTGAACCGGTGCTGGAACTGCACGCCGCCGACGCGGCGGCCCGCGGTATCCAGAGCGGCCAGGTGGTGCGCGTGTTCAACGACCGCGGTGAATACCTGTGCAAGGCCGAAGTCTCGAAACGCGCCCGGCCCGGTGTGGTCAACGGCCTGGGCATCTGGTGGCGCAAGCTCGGGCTGGCCGGCACCAACGTCAACCAGCTCACCAGCCAGCACGTGACCGACCTGGGGCGCGGACCGGTGTTCTACGACTGCCTGGTCGAGGTCGAGCCCGCGGCCAGCCCGACCTGAAAGCCCGACCCATGTCGCGCGCCCGCCCGCTGACCGCCGCCCTGGCCGCCGCGCTCATCTGGGCGCTGAGCGGCTGCGCCGGCCCGGCCAGCGGCGTGGGCTACTACTGGCAATCGGTTTCCGGCCACCTGCGGTTGATGGGCGCCGCCCGTCCCCTGCACGACTGGATCGAGGACGCACAAACCCCCGCAGAACTTCGCCAGCGCCTGCAACTCGCCCAGCGCATGCGCCGCTTCGCCGTCGACGCGCTGGCCCTGCCCGACAACACCAGCTACCAGCGCTACGCCGACCTGCAGCGCCGCGCCGCGGTCTACAACGTCGTGGCCGCACCCGAGCTGTCGCTCACGCTGAAGCAATGGTGCTTTCCGGTCGCGGGCTGCGTGGGCTACCGGGGCTATTTCAACGAAAGCGATGCCAAGGCCTTTGCGGCCAGCCTGACCGACGGCCCCATGGATGTGGCGGTGTACCCGGTGCTGGCCTATTCCACGCTGGGCTGGATGAACTGGGCTGGCGGCGACCCCCTGCTCAACACCTTCATCGCCTATCCCGAAGGCGAACTCGCCCGCATCCTGTTTCACGAACTGGCGCACCAGGTGGTCTACGTGGCCGACGACACCGCCTTCAACGAATCGTTCGCAACCGCGGTGGAACGGCTCGGGGGCGCACGCTGGCTGACGCAGGCGAGCGAAAAGGCGCAACGGGAATACGCGGCCTTCGACGCCCGGCGCCAGGCTTTCCGCGCACTCACACGCGACACGCGCGAGAACCTGCAGGCGATCTTTGAAGACGTGAACACCACCGCCGACCAGAAGCGCCAGCTCAAAGCCGGCGAGATGGCGCGGTTCCACGCGCGGTACGCCGAGATGCGGCAACACTGGGCGGGCTACCGGGGCTACGACGCCTGGGTGGCGCGGGCCAACAACGCCAGCTTTGGCGCGCAGGCCGCCTATGACGACCTCGTGCCGGGCTTCGAAGCCCTGTTCGAGCGCGAAGGCCGCGACTTCGCCCGGTTTTATGATGCGGTGCGATCGCTGGCCAGGCAGACGCCCGAACAACGCCTGACCGCGTTGACCGACCTGGCGCCCGCCCTGCGGGCCGCTACCCCCGAACGAACCACAAACCCTTGAGCAGGAACGTCCATGGCCGACATTCAGATCCAACGCAAACACCAGCTGGGCCTCGCCGGCGCGCGAAAAGTGGCCTGGAAATGGGCCGAGCAAGCCGAAGCCGAGTTCGACATGAGCTGCACCTACGAAGAAGGTGGCGACTGCGACGAAGTGCAATTCAGCCGCACCGGCGTCAAAGGCTCGCTCAAAGTGACCGAAGACCACTTCGAACTCGATGCCCAGCTGGGTTTCCTGCTCGGCGCGTTCAAGGACCGCATCGAGGGCGAGATCGTGAAGAACCTCGACGAACTGCTGGCCGCCAAAAAACCCGCCAGCAAGTCCGGAGCCAAAAAGAAGAAGGCTTGAGCGCTTCCGCGCTCAAGCCTTCTTCAAGATTGCACCATCACGCGATCAAACCTCAACTTCGTCGGAGTGAAGTGAATGACCCAGAACGCGGCGGAACCGGCTTCACCGGGCCGCACCGCGTTGCCCCCTTGAGGGGGTCGCGCGCAGCGCGGCGGGGGTGTTTTTTTATGCCAGAGATTCGATCAGGTCGATGTACTGCTGCATCGCGTCGTCGGAAGACGTGCCCTTGCAGTTGGTCCAGGCGTCCCATTTGGCGCGGCCCACCATGTCACCAAAGCCCGGTTTCTTCTCGGCGTTGTCCCCGGTGGTCGCCTGCTTGTACAGGCCGTAGATCTTGAGCAGGGTGGCGTTGTCGGGCCGCTCGCTCAGGTTCTTGGAGTTGGCGACGGCGGCTTCGAATCGGGTCTTGAGGTCGGACATGCGGAGGCTCCTTCTGGTTTTGAATCGCCCTGAAACCGGCATTGGCCTTAGGGCAGGCCCGGTATCTTACGTTCCGGTCTGCCGTCAGAATAGACGTTTCCACCCATAACAAGCCCCGCCACCGCGCCCCCGATGAGCGCCCATGGCACGGGATCCGAGGAGATCACATGGTCCAGCGCGTCACACGCAAGGCCGCCCCCACCGTCGCTGCGCCGGACCAGCCCCGGGCGAGGCCGGCACCACAGAAGGCCACGCCGACGCTGGCCAGCGCCCTGGGTCTCGAAGGCGAGCGCATGAGCAAGGTCGACACGGCCTGGCTGCGCATGGATTCGCCGTCCAACCTGATGATGATCGTAGGCGTGTGGATCCTGCGGCCGGGCATCACCTTGGCCGCGCTGAGCGAACGCGTGCGCGATCGCCTGCTGCCCTACAACCGCTTTGTGCAGATCGCCCGCCAGGACGCCGCGGGAGCCCACTGGCTCGATGACCCGGACTTCCAGCTCGAACGCCACGTGCGCGCGCACAAGCTGCCACACCGGAGCGGCCTCAGCGAGCAGAGCAGTCTGCAGGCGCGCGTGGCCGCACTGGCCATGCAGCCGCTGGACCACGACCACCCGCTGTGGCAGTTCGAGCTGATCGAGTCCTACGAAGGCGGCTCCGCGCTGATTGCCCGCATCCACCATTGCATCGCCGATGGCATCGCGCTGATCAGCGTGATGATGAGCCTGGTCGATGGCGGCGGCCTGCCGCCCCGGCGATCCCGCCGCAAGCCCGCTGTGGAGGGCGTGGATGCGGCCGGCGACTGGTTGGCTGAATCCCTGATCCGCCCGCTGGGCGATCTCACTGCGAAGGCGCTGGAGGTGGCGGGAGGCAGCGCCGCCAAGTCGTTTTCGATGCTCGCCTCGCCGCAGCAAAGCCTCAGCGACACCCTGGACCAGGCGGTGGATCTGGCGCGCATGGGTGGCCAGCTCGCCAGCGATCTGGCGGCGCTGGCGCTGATGCCCGACGACTCACCCACCCGGCTCAAGGGTCAACCAGGCCACGCCAAGCGGGTGGCCTGGTGCCAGCCGATCCCGCTGGACGAGGTCAAGGCGATCGGCAAGGCGCTGAACTGCTCGGTCAACGATGTGCTGCTGAGCTGCGTGGCCGGGGCGATCGGCGCGTATCTGCGGGGCCACGGTGACAACACCGCGGGCCAGGAAATCCGGGCCATGGTGCCGATCAACCTGCGCAGCCTCGAAGACGCCTGGAAACTGGGCAACCACTTCGGCCTGGTTCCACTGGTCCTGCCCATCGGGCTGGACAACCCCGTCGAGCGGCTGTTTGCGGTGCGCTCGCGGATGAACGCGCTCAAGGGCAGCCTGCAACCGCTGCTGACGTTTGGCCTGTTGTCGGTGGCGGGCTTGCTGATCAAACCGGCGCAGGACGCGCTGCTCGCGCTGTTCGGCCGCAAGACCACCGCGGTAATGACCAACGTGCCCGGCCCGGCGACCAAGCTGCAACTGTGTGGCGCCACGCTGGAGCAGACCATGTTCTGGGTACCGCAGTCGGGCACCGTGGGACTGGGGGTGTCGATCCTGAGCTATGGCGGCGGTGTGCAGTTTGGCGTGATCTCCGACACCACGCTCTGCCCGGACCCGCAACGCATCATCGACGCCTTCGAACCCGAGTTCGCGAAGCTGCTCGCGCTCACGCTGATGCTGCCATGGGGGAACACTTAACCCCCCACGCCGCCTTCGGCGTCACCCCCAGGGGGCGATGCGAGTGGCCCGGCAAAGCCGGTTCCACCGCATCCTGGGTGAAGTCACTTCGCGCCGGAGGGGGAGTCAATCTCAGGGCACCGCGGAACCGGCTTTGCCGGGCCGCCAGTGCCGCCCCCTGGGGGGTGACGCCGCAGGCGGCGCGGGGGGCTACCTAAGTCTTTTGTCAGCGACTTCCAGCAACCCGTCAAAGATCAGGCTGTCGACCAGCTCGAAGGGGATGGACATGCTGGGCGCCATTTTCCAGCCAGCGCCTCCGGTCATGTAGGCCACGGGCGGTTCGCCGCAGTGGCGCTGCAGGTTTTCCACCATGCGCTGCACCGCGCCTGCGATGGCGAAGGTGCCGCCGCTGGTGAGCGCGTCGCTGGTGTTGGTGGGAAAGTCACGCACTTCGCCGGTAGGCACGTGCAGGCCGGCCGTGCCGGACTCCAGCGCGCGCAGCATGATGCCGTGACCCGGCAGGATGATGCCGCCGAGAAACCGGCCCTCGGTGTCGATGGCCTCCACGGTCACGGCGGTACCCACCATCACCACCACACACGGCCGTGCAGGCCCTTGCGAGAGCAGGCGCTGGCGCGCGCCGATCATGGCGACCCAGCGGTCGGAGCCGAGCCGCGCAGGGTGGTCGTAGCCATTGACCAGACCCGCCTCCTCGCTGCTGGAAATCACCCACTGCGGACTCACATCCCACAGTTCCAGCTGTTCCTGCACGCGCTGCTTGACCGCGTCACCGGCCACGATGCAGCCGACCACCCAGCTGGGCGCCGGCAGATCGCTCCAGTCGCCATCGGCCAGTTTTTCAATGTTCTCCAGGAACTGGGCGCCGTGCGCCAGCAAACGGGCACCCACGCGAGGGGCGTCGTACAGCGCCCATTTCAGACGGGTGTTCCCAACATCCAGGGCCAGAAAAGTCATGGGCGCATTATGACCAAGCGCGAACACCGCTCATGCGGCATCGCACCATGGGGCAAAGTCCAGCCACGAAAGACGCCCCGGCCGTTCAGATCAGGCCGATCCAGCAGGCCCGCTGCACGGCGGCGAGCTTGTTGTCGGTCTGCAGTTTGGCCATGGCATTGGCCAGGTGGTAATTCACCGTGCGCTCGGAACAGTCCATGCGCAACGCGGTTTCGCGCGCGGTCAGGCCCTCGAAGGCCAGGTTGAGGCTTTCCTGCTCACGCGGGCTCAGGCAGAGCCGCTGTTCGGCAATGGCCCGCCGGAGCATGGGCCAGATGTTGAAGGCCGACCACGCCAGCTCGGCGGCCTCGGACCGCCCGGCAAAGGCCCGCGGGCTGAACATGAAACATTCGAACGTTCGCCCTGCCGGCAGGCTGAACGCCACGCGCACCAGCGTGCGGTGGCCGTGGGCCAGCCACAGACGGCGCCAGCGGCCGGCCTGCTCGGCGTAAGCCGATTTGGAGATGTCCTGCCAGGCCACCAGGGGTGCATCGCTGTCGCGCCAGCCGGCACCAAAATCGCTGCTCTCCGCCAGCGCCTGTGCAGCCCCCAGCAAGCGGGGCGGATGCACCGCCAGCACCTGGCGGTCTTCCCGTCCGCCCAAGGGATTGGGACCGAGCACCACCACCGCGTCCACACCCTGGTCAGCCAGCGCACAGATCCAGTCCGCGAGGATCGCATCCACACTCACACTGTCAAAGTTGACAGGCAGGGTCATGATTGAAAGCCCTTCACAGCATGGACAATCGGGCCACACCGCGCCTGCCCTCTGCGAGGGAGTGAATGCGGATGCTGCAAGGAGAACATGTTGTCGTTGGATCGTTTGTGGGTTCACAGTGCCAAAGCCCGGCTTTGGCGCTGGCTGTTGGGCGAGTTCGTCCATGCCCCTATCGAGCCTATTTTGCACCCATCGGCCACCCGGCTTCGATGGGCTGGTTTCTCGGTATTTTTTGGCAATCTGATTTTTTACGCGATCTGGACGGTTGTCGTGAGGCAACCCTATGAGAGCCTGTTCCTGAGGATCGTTGCCGCCTGTTCGGGGGCCCTGCTGTTCTTGCCCATCATCTCGCGAGACAGCAGTTCTTACCAGGGCGCCTGGCTGTATTCCGCCGTCTGCTGGCTGGTCATGCCCGTTTTCTTCTTCTGGATGTACTGGATGAATGGCGGCAATGCGGTCTGGCTCGCCAGCATCAGCGCCATGTTCCTCATCTACTACCACATGACCGACTGGCGGCTGGCCACGGTGGGCAGCACGACAGGCGCCCTGCTCAGCTGGCTGGTTTTCAATGCACTGCGCGCACCCGTCGAAGCATCAGCCAGTTTCTCCATTGAGAACCTGGTGGTGATCGGTTTTGCCTGGGGCACCGCTTTTGTGCTGGGCTTCTCGAGCGCCAACCTGCGCCGCACCCGCCTGATCAACACCCTGAGCACCATGGCGGTGATGGCGCACGAGCTGCGCACGCCCCTGGCCACGGTGGACCTGCTGGGCGACGTGCTGCGCAACCAGGCACAGCACGAGATGCCCGAACACAAGCAGAAGAAGATCGAAGACCTCGCGACCCGGCTGCAAAACCTGGTGCGCAGCATGAACCGGCAGATCGACACCCAGATCTCCAACGCCCAGTTGCTGCGCCTGCCCAACGAGAAGTCCCCCGTCCATGCGGCGGAGCTGGTGCGGGATGTGGTGGCCAACTACCCCTACCGCTCCTCGCATGAACGGGATTGTGTGGAGGCGTTTGTTCAGCAGGACTTCTGCTTCATGGGCTCGCGGGCCCTGTTTTCACAGCTGTTGAGCAACCTGATCAAGAACGCCCTGTATTCGCTGGCGGCGTCCAGCCACGCGTCACATCCCGGCGATCTGCGCATCACGGTGGGCGTGTACCACGGCAAGGGCCGGCTGGCGGTGGCCGACAAAGGCCTGGGCATTCCCCATGAACACCAGCAGCGCATCTTCGAACCTTTTTTCTCCACCCAGACGGGCGTGGGCAGTGGCCTGGGCCTGACCTTCTGCAAGAACGTGGTTGAGACCGTCAAGGGACATATCGGCGTTTTTTCCGAGCCCGGCGAGGGCGCGGTCTTCGTGATCGACCTGCCCATGCATACCGCCACGGCGCCTGAGCGCGCCCCATCTTCCTGACAAACACCATGGTCCTCAAGCTCCCCCTCTACCACCGTTCGGGCAGCCTGCTGTTCCTGGACGACGACCTCGACTACCTGGAGATGCTCGGCATGGTGCTGCCCAGCCACCTGCAGGTCGAGCTCTACTGCCGCCCTTCGGGTTTTGGCGAGCGCATGCGCGACGAGCCCGCCCGCTGGGAGGCCGACGCCGGCATGCACCTGCAGATGATCGAACGCTGGCGCCGCGGACAGGCCCTCATTCCCCAGGTGCTGCGCTACTGGGCCGCCAGCACCGCCCGCTACCAGCTCGCCCAGGTCTGCGTGGTGGACTACGCCATGCCCGGCACCGATGGCCTGAAAGTGCTCACCACGCTGCTGGACTGGCCCGGCGCACGCGTGCTGCTCACCGGGCAGGCCGACGAGCAGGTCGCCATTCAGGCGTTCAACAGCGGCCTCATCGATCAGTTCATCGCCAAGCAGACCGCCGACATCACCGGTCGGCTGCTGACGGCCCTGGCGAAACTGATCCACGCCCCGCACCCCCGGCTCAACACGCTCTGGCGTGCTGTCCTCAATCCCTCACAACAATCGCTGCTGCAGGTTCCGTCGATCGCCACCGCGCTCAAGGCCTACGCCTTGAAGAACTGGATCGAGTACGTGGTCCTGGGCGAGCCGTTTGGTCTGCTCGGTCTGGATGTGTCCGGCCGCTGCGAATGGCTGCAACTGGAACCGACCAACGGACTGCCCGATCTGGCGGAACTGGCCACCTCCGCGGGTCTCGGTTTTGACGTGGCGCGCGCCGTCGACGAGGGGCGCCTGCTGCCCGCGGTGGAGCTGCACCAGCAACTGGGTCTGCACGGAGCCATCCGCACCGCGCCCTCCTTCGATGTGGGCGACGACGGGCTGCTCAAGGCGGCGAGCTTCAAGCTGGCAGAAGCCGACCTGCCGCAGTCCATTTACCCGTACCACAACTTCCTGGATGTCCAGGGAGCGCGCAAGATTCAGGACGCCTGAGTGGCCGCGCCCCGGGCTCGCCGCGCGACCGGCCAGTCCCAGGGCTTGACCAGCGGCGCGATCTCTCGCGCCGCCTCGGCGACGTGGTCCAGCTCGGCGTCGGTCAGCGCCGCGCTCAAGGTCAGTCGCACGATGGAACGGTTGCGCGCCGTGGCGGGGGCGCAGAAGACCGCACCAAAGATGCCCCGTTCTTCCAGCAGGTCCCGCAACACCAGCGTGTCCGGCTCGGGCCCCGCCTCCAGGGCGATGATCTGCTCGGTGCCCTGGTGCACCGGAAACCCCTGGTCGATGAAGTCCTGGCGCATCCTGAGCGAGTGGCGGTGCAGACGCTCACGCTCGGCATCGCAGCCCTTGATCACATCCAGGGTGGCATTGAGCGCGGCCACCTCGTGCGGCAACAGGCACGAACTGAAGATGTTGTGGTGGCTGGTGCTCAGGATGTAGTTGCGCAGGCCGGTCGGTATGTTGAAGTACCCCGCGCGCCCGGCAAACGCCTTGGCCAGGCTGGCCGTGATGAAATGCACCCGGCTGGAGAGCCCCAGTTCGACACACAGACCGGCCCCGCCAGGCCCGTGCGTGCCGAGCGAGTGCGACTCGTCCACCAGGATCATGCAGCCGCCCGCTTCGGCCAGGTCCACCAGGTCCTTCAAGGGCGCCACGGACCCGGTGGTGCTGTAGACCGAATCCACCACCACGAGACCAGCCCCATGTTTGCCGATCAGGCGGCGCAGGTGATCCACATCGTTGTGCCGGAACGGATGGGTCGGGGCATTCGCCCGGCGTGCGCCTTCCCAGAGCGAGGTGTGCGCCAGCATGTCGATGTAGACCGGTGTCTGCTCGTCCGCGATGCACTGGAGCAGGCCCACGTTGGCCGCATAACCCGATTGGCACAGCACCCCGTCGTCCTTGCCGATCCAGGCGGCCATCTTCTTCTCGAACGCGCGCACGGGGTGGCTCTCCAGCAGGAACGAGCCCGACTGGATGACGAACTCCCCATCCTGACGAATCGCCGCCACTTGCGCAGCGACGATGGCCGGATGTCCCGTCACGCTCAGGTAGTCGTTGCCGTTCAGGCGAACCGCGTTCGAGCCCGGGTCGCGTCCGTGGACCAGTGATCGGCCGCCCCATTGGTGGTTCCAGCGGTGGATGAAGTCGCGTTCGATGCGATCGCAAAGGCGGGCCGAGAAGGCCGGGTTGATGGCCGTTGGGGTGCGGGTGAGTTCAAGCGTTTCCATGGAGATATCCTTTCGAGAAAGAAAATCCCATTGAAAAAAGAAATGTGTGACGAACGGCACGACACCTGTCAGGTCTGACAGGTCTTGTTACGCTTTTTTCTCAAGTTTGATGGAGATCTGCCGACCAGCGGTCGCATCCCACCCACCGCCGCACCCGGGCAGCTGCCGTGCAACGGTCGGGGTCAGTTCTGCCGCCAGGGCAGGCCGTGATGACGCCAACCGCCCTTGAGCCCCCGGTGGGCGTGGGCATCCGGGTCACCCTCGAAGCCCTCCAGGATGTTGTAGGCCTCGAAGCCCAGCTCGGTCGCGCGCTTGGCCGCCGCGATGGAGCGCACGCCGCTGCGGCACAGCAACACCAGCTTTTTGCCTTGGGCAACACCGCCCAGCTGCTGGTCAAATGCCGGGTTCATGGTCATGCCCGGCCACTGCTTCCAGGCCACCGGCACCGCGCCCGGCACGAACCCGACCCATTCGCGCTCGGCGTCGCTGCGCACATCCACCAGAACCGCCTCGCCGGCCTGCACCCACTGCCACGCCAGCTGCGGCGAGACATCGCCCGCGTAGCTGCCCTGGTGCGCCGCCGCCACCGGGCGGGGCTGCAGCAGCAACGCGCCATCGACATCGTGGCGCAGGCCCGAGCTGAGATTGGCGGGCACGGCCTCGTCGATGCGCCGCGGCTTGGGCAACTGCAAAGCCTCCATGATCGCGACGAACTCCGCCTCGCTCTTGCCCGCCACGCGGGCGTTGCCTTTCTTTTCCTGACCGATCGTGGAATGCGTGCGGCCCTGGTAGTCGTGGCCGGGCCAGACGGTGGTGGCATCGGGCAAGGCAAACAGCACCTCGGTCAGGCTGCGGTACAGGTCGCTCGCGCTGCCGGACTGGAAGTCGGTGCGACCGCAACCATTGATGAGCAGGGTGTCGCCGGTGAAGACGTGGTCGTGCCAGACATAGCTCATGCTGCCAGCGGTGTGACCCGGGGTGTGCAGGGCCAGCAGGCGCTCCCCGCCAAACGGCAGCGTGTCACCGTGTTGCAGCTGCATGCCCGCGGTGCCGATGCCGCAGCCTTGCGGTGCCGCCGTGCGGGCGCCAGCCAGCTCGGCCAGTTGGCCGGCGCTGGTGATGTGGTCGGCGTGGGCGTGGGTCTCCACCGTCCAGACCAGCTTCAGGCCGTACTCGTGCAGAACGGCCAGGTCGCGTTCGATCTGCTCGTCCACCGGGTCGATGATGAGCGCGTCGCGCGTCACCTGGTCAAACAGCACATAGGTGTAGGTGCTGGAAGCGGGGTCAAACAGCTGGATCGGTTTCATGGAAATCTCCTGGGGTTCTGAACCACGGCAAGCTCAGGAAAAGCGCGCCAGCATGTCGGCCACGTCGTCTGCTGGCAGGTCACCTTGGGCAATGACACAGCCGACCATGGTGAAAAAGGTCTTGTCCAGCGCCTTGCGCGCCGCTGCCAGCTGCTGGGCCACTTTCTCGCAGTCGGCGTCGGTTTCAAGGAGCTTCTGGATCCCGCGCAGCTGGCCCTCGACACGCTTGAGTCGGAGCACCAAGGCGCGTTTGCGTTCGGGATCGTGGACGGTTGTCATGTCGGTTCCTGTGAAAAGCCAGGTTATCGCTCCGAGTCGCTTCACCCTGGCGCATACCCCAATAAGTATTGTAGTGAGGGCGATCCCGGTGCGTTCGCCCAGGGGAACAGGAACCCCCTTTCCAGAATAAAAAAACAGGCGCTGTGCCAAACGCAAAGACCACGGTGGGCGCAAGCCCTTTGCGTCGCACACACGACAGGTCTTGGTGAAAACCCTGCCACTACCCGGCGGGGTATCACGCATCATGAAACGCCTTTTCAAACCCACTGGAGACATACGATGAGCGAGAAAAAACCCGTCCCTTCGCGCCGCAACATGCTCAAAGGTGCGGCCGTCGCTGCGGGCGCCATGTCGGTGCCCATGATCGCGACGGCGCAAACCACCAGCCTGCGCTTTCAGAGCACCTGGCCGTCGAAGGACATCTTTCACGAATACGCCACCGACTTCGCCAAGAAGGTCAATGACATGGCCGGTGGCAAGCTGAAGATCGAGGTGCTGCCCGCCGGTGCGGTGGTGCCTGCCTTCCAGTTGCTGGAGGCGGTGGCCAAGGGCACGCTGGACGGCGGACATGGCGTGGTGGCCTACCACTACGGCAAGAACTCGGCCCTGGCCCTGTGGGGTTCCGGCCCGGCCTTCGGCATGGACCCCAACATGCTGCTGGCCTGGCACAACTACGGCGGCGGCAAGGCCCTGCTGGAAGAGATCTACAAGAGCCTGAGCCTGGACGTGGTGTCCTACCTGTACGGCCCCATGCCGACCCAGCCCTTCGGCTGGTTCAAGAAGCCGATCGCCAAAGCCGACGACCTCAAGGGCGTGAAGTTCCGCACCGTGGGCTTGGCGGTGGACATGTACACCGACATGGGCGCAGCGGTGAACCCCCTGCCTGGCGGCGAGATCGTGCCCGCACTGGACCGCGGCCTGATCGATGGCGCCGAATTCAACAACGCGTCGTCCGACAAGCTGCTGGGGTTCCCCGATGTAAGCAAGAACTGCATGCTGCAGAGCTTCCACCAGAGCGGCGAGCAGTTCGAGATCCTGTTCAACAAGGGCAAGCTCGCGGCGCTGCCCACCGAACTCAAGGCCATCATCGACTACGCGGTGCAGGCGGCCAGCGCCGACATGAGCTGGAAAGCGATCCAGCGCAACTCGGAGGACTACATCGAGCTGAAGAAACAGGGCGTGAAGTTCTACAAGACACCCGACGCCATCCTGCGCGCGCAGCTCGCGGCCTGGGACAAGATCATGGCCAAGAAGGGTGGCGAGAACCCGCTGTTCAAGAAGGTGCTCGACAGCCAGCGCGCCTTTGCCCAGCGTGCCGGCCAGTGGCAGAACGACTACACGGTCGACTTCAAGATGGCCTACAACCACTACTTCGGCAAGGGCGCCAAGAAGAGCTGATCCTTTGCGGGTGCACAGGGGCGCCATCGGCGCCCCTTTCTCTTTCTGTTGGAACACACGATGCAACAATTTCTGTGGACGGTGGACCGCCTTTCGACGGGATTCGGCAAGCTCTGTGCCTGGGCGGTGGTGGGGCTCACCCTGCTGATCAGCTGGGAAGTGTTTTCGCGCTACGTGCTCAACACACCGCACGCCTGGGTGCTGGACGCGCAGATCATGCTGTACGGCCTGCTCTTCATGACCGCTGGCGCCTACACCCTGGCCAAGAACGGCCATGTGCGCGGCGATGTGCTGTACGGTTTCTTCGAGCCACGTACCCAGGCGTCCATTGACCTGGTGCTGTACATCGTGTTCTTCCTGCCCGGCATCGTGGCGCTGACCTGGGCCGGCTGGACTTTCGCCAATGACTCGCTGGCGATCAACGAACAGACCTTCAACGCCGACCCGTTGCCGATCTACCCCTTCAAGTTCGTCGTGCCCGTGGCCGGTGCCATGCTGCTGCTGCAGGGGCTGGTGGAGATCCTGCGCTGCGTGATCTGCCTGAAAACGGGCGTGTGGCCGACGCGCGAAGAGGACGTGGAAGAAGTCGATGTGGACAAGCTCAAGGAGATGGTCCATGTCAAAGACAGTGACATCGAAAGCCTGGACCGCCTGGTCACCCAGAAAGGTGGCCAGTCATGAAGGTTCGCAAGGAACTCTGGTTTGGCTTCGGGCTGATGGGCCTGATCCTGGCGGGCGTGCTGGCCATGGTGATCAGCGCCCCGACCATGACCAACGGCCACTATGGCCTGCTCATGCTCTCGCTGGTGGTCGTCGCCATCATGCTCGGCTTTCCCACCGCGTTCACGCTCATGGGCATGGGCATGCTGTTCGCGTTTTTCGCCTACCACTCGGGCGACCAGACCTCGGCGGGAGCGATCCGGCAGACGCTGGACCTGATGGTGCAGCGCGCGTTTTCGGTGATGAGCAACGACGTGCTGATCTCGATCCCGCTGTTCGTCTTCATGGGCTACCTGGTCGAGCGCGCCAACCTGATCGAGAAGCTGTTCCACAGCCTGCACCTGTCGCTGGCGCGGGTGCCCGGCTCGCTCGCAGTGGCCACGCTCGTGACCTGCGCGATCTTCGCCACCGCCACCGGTATCGTGGGCGCGGTGGTCACGCTCATGGGCCTGCTGGCCATGCCGCAAATGCTGCGCGCCGGCTACGATGTGCGGCTGACGGCGGGCTCCATCACCGCCGGCGGCTGCCTGGGCATCCTGATCCCGCCCTCGGTGCTGCTCATCGTCTACGGCGCCACCGCGGGCGTGTCGGTCGTCAAGCTCTACGCTGGCGCCTTCTTCCCCGGTCTCATGCTCGCGGGCCTGTACATCCTGTACGTGATCATCGTCGCCAAGGTCAAGCCCACCTGGGCACCGCCCTTGAGCGCCGAACAGCGCATCGTGCCGCTGCCCGCCGCCCTCACGCGCATGGGTGCCACTGGCAATGGCTGGGCTCTGGGCGGTCTTGTCAAAGGCCTGAAGGGCGCCAACAACCACGGTGTGCCCACCGGCTACATGCTGCGCCAGCTGGGCATCGTGTTGCTGCCCGCCCTGTTGTTCGCCACCGTGGCCGTGCTCAGCTACCAGAGCGCCACGCGGGTGGTGGCGGTGGAGACCTACGAAGAACTGCAGCCCATGGGCGCAGGCGCAGCCCCAGAAGCCTCGGGCGACGATGCGGGCGGCCTGGCCGAACCCCCCGTCGAAGAGGAGGGCCTGAGCGAGCCCCCCTCCTCCGCCGATGGCGACTTGGCCGAGCCACCTGGCGCCAACAGCGATGCCGTGGCCCTGCCCCCAGGTGCCGAGGCAGACACACCCGAACCACCTGCCGACAACCTGGCCCTGCCTCCGGGCGCCGAGCCGGCCGCACCGACGGCGTCGGGCATCGAGCCGGCGGCCACCACCCAGTCCGCCTCGCAAGGCTACTGGATCGGCCTGGGCGTGGGCGCGCTGGCGCTCGCTGTCTTCTACGGCATCCTGAGTTACGCGCGGCTCGAAATCTTCAAGATGCTGCTGTCCAGCTTCTTCCCGTTGCTGGTCCTCATCACGTCGGTGCTGGGCTCGATCGTGTTTGGCCTGGCCACGCCCACCGAGGCGGCAGCGGTGGGCGCGCTCGGCGGCTTCCTGCTGGCCGCCGCCTACCGGCAACTCACCTTCAACGTGGTGAAGGAAAGCGTGTTCCTGACCGCCAAGACCAGCGCCATGGTGTGCTGGCTGTTCGTCGGCTCGGCCATCTTTTCGGCCGCGTTTGCATTGCTCGGCGGGCAGGCGCTGGTGGAACAGTGGGTGCTGGGCATGAACCTCACCAAGACGGAATTCCTGATCCTCAGTCAGGTGATCATCTTCGTCCTCGGCTGGCCGCTGGAGTGGACCGAGATCATCGTGATCTTCATGCCCATCTTCATCCCGCTGCTGGACAACTTCGGGGTGGATCCGCTGTTCTTCGGTCTGCTGGTGGCGCTGAACCTGCAGACCGCGTTCCTCAGCCCGCCGGTGGCCATGAGCGCGTTCTACCTGAAGGGCGTGGCCCCGAAGCACGTGACGCTGAACCAGATCTTTGCCGGCATGCTGCCCTTCATGGGCATCCAGGTGCTGGCGATCGTGCTGCTCTACCTGTTCCCGGCCATCGGCATGTGGCTGCCCGAGGTGCTCTACAAATAGGACCATCGTTTGCGCGCCCTGGCGCCCAGCCTCGACAGGCTGGGCGCCAGGCGCTCCGTTTCCGGGCAAACCGGGTTAACATTACGTTTACGTAAACGTCAACTCAAACGGGTTGACGCCGGGTCGCCACTGATGCACCCTGCCTGCCCAACTCCCGGAGACACCATGCCCAGCCCGAGCGACGTTTCACTGCCCTTCCCCGCCGCAGCGGTCCGAGCCGCCAAGGGCAGTCCGTGGCAGGCCTGGCAGGTCGAACCGGCGGGCAATGGAAAGAAGGGGAAAAACGGCAAGGGTCCGACGCTGGCGTCGTTCAACCCGGGCGACAAACCCTTTTCTGTCGGCAACAAGAGCACCGACCAGGCCGCACTCCTGTCTCTGGCCCAGGAAATCGACCAGCTGCAGAACCTGTTTTACGCCGACGGCCGCCACAAGCTGCTGGTGGTCCTGCAGGGCACGGACACCTCGGGCAAGGACGGCACCGTGCGCGGCGTGTTCAGCCAGACCAGCCCGCTGGGCGTGCACACCGTGGGCTGGAAAGCGCCCACCGAGCCCGAGCGCGCGCACGACTATCTCTGGCGCATCCACCAGCAGATGCCGGCCGCCGGGCACATCACGGTGTTCAACCGCAGCCACTACGAGGACGTGCTGGTGCCGGTGGTCAACCAGTGGATCACGCCCGAGCAGACGCGCCAGCGCTACGCCCACATCAACGACTTCGAACGCCTGCTCGCCGAAACCGGCACCGTGATCCTCAAGTGCATGCTGCACATCGGTTTCGACGAGCAGCGCGAGCGCCTGCAGGAGCGCGTCGACGACCCGGACAAACACTGGAAATTCAGCCTCGGTGATCTGGATGTGCGCAAACAATGGCCCGACTACCAGCGCGCCTACGAAGACCTGCTCGGTGCCACCAGCACGCCCTGGGCGCCCTGGACCGTGGTGCCCGCCAATTCCAAGACCCACCGCAACCTGATGATCGCCACCCTGGTGCGCGACACGCTCAAGGCGCTGAACCTGCGCTTTCCGCCCGAAGACACGGCCCTCAAGGGCCTGCGCATCGAATAACGACCCACCAGGGCCTGTTCACACTATTTTTCCAAGATGCGTTGCGGATCAAAAAGGCCATGCGCAAGGCGCGAAACGCAGCCGGGGTCGCCCCCCCGGCAAGGCTTCGCAACGCCGCGCATGGCCTTTTTGGCCGCAACCCGAAGGGAATAGGTTGGAAACAGCGCCACTCGTCGTTGCACTCCTAGGCCAGACATCCAGTCTGGCCGTCGTCCTGCGCCTAGATTGGCGCTGTTTCCAACCCATTCGCACTTGGAAAAATAGTGTGAACAGGCCCTAGACCCGCCCGAGAGAGACAAGACCATGACCGACCTTTCCGCCGACTTCAAGGCCCTGGCCAGCTACCGCCCCAGCAACAAGGTGCGCTTCGTGACCGCCGCCAGCCTGTTTGACGGCCACGACGCCGCCATCAACATCATGCGCCGCATCCTGCAGGGCATGGGCACCGAGGTGATCCACCTCGGGCACAACCGCTCGGTCGACGAGGTGGTCACCGCCGCGCTGCAGGAAGACGCGCAGGGCATCGCCATCAGTTCCTACCAGGGCGGTCACGTCGAATATTTCAAGTACATGGTGGACCTGCTCAAGCAGCGCGGCGGCGAGCACATCCAGGTGTTCGGCGGCGGCGGCGGCGTGATCGTGCCGGCCGAAATCCGCGAGCTGCACAGCTACGGCGTGGGCCGCATCTACAGCCCCGAAGACGGCCAGCGCATGGGCCTGCAGGGCATGATCGGCGAGATGGTCATGCGTTGCGACCAGGACATCAGCGGCTACGCACCCAAGGCCCTCGAAGCCATCCAGGGCCACCACGAAATGAACTGGCGCGCGCTGGCGCAGCTGATCACGGCGCTGGAGAACGACAAGGCGGACGCACCCCTGGTCGAGGCCGTACGCAAGGACGCGGCAGGCCGTCAAGTGCCCGTGCTCGGCATCACCGGCACCGGCGGCGCGGGCAAGTCCAGCCTCACCGACGAGCTCATCCGCCGCTTCCGGCTCGACCAGGACGACGCGCTGCGCATCGCCGTGATCTCCATCGACCCCTCGCGCCGCAAGAGCGGCGGCGCGCTGCTGGGCGACCGCATCCGCATGAACGCCATCGGCCCATGGCAGAAGGGCCAGCGCGTCTACATGCGCAGCCTGGCCACGCGCGACACCAGCAGCGAGATCAGCGCCGCCCTGCCCGACGTGGTGGCGGCCTGCAAGGTGGCGGGCTTCGACCTGATCGTGGTCGAGACGTCCGGGATCGGCCAGGGCGACGCGGCGATCGTGCCGCACGTGGACGTGCCCATGTACGTGATGACGCCCGAGTTCGGCGCCGCCAGCCAGCTGGAGAAGATCGACATGCTCGACTTCGCCGAGTTCGTGGCGATCAACAAGTTCGACCGCAAGGGTGCGGCCGATGCGTTGCGCGACGTGGCCAAGCAGGTGCAGCGCAACCGCGAGGCCTTCACCGTGATGCCCGACCAGATGCCGGTGTTCGGCACCATGGCGGCGCGTTTCAACGACGACGGCGTGACCGCGCTCTACCAGGCGCTCAAGGCGCGCCTGACCGAACTCGGTCTGCCGATGACGGAAGGCATCCTGCCCAAGGTTCACGTGCGCCACAGCACCAACCAGACACCCATCGTGCCGCCCGCGCGCACACGCTACCTGGCCGAGATCAGCGACACGGTGCGCGGCTACAAGAAAAAGGCCCGCGAGCAGGCAAAGCTCGCGCGCGAAATCCAGCAGTTGCGGGCCGCAGCGTCCATGCTGACCGTGGACAAGCCCAACCGCCCCAAGGCCGCCGAAGCCGCCATCGACCTCGCCCAGGCGCGCGAGCTGCAGCAGGACCCGGCCGCGCGCAAGCTGCTCACCCAGTGGCCCGACATGCAGAAGGCCTACGCCGGTGACGAATACGTGGTGAAGATTCGCGACAAGGAGCTCCGCACCGCGCTCACCACCAAGTCGCTCTCGGGCACCACTATCCGCAAGGTGGCCCTGCCGCAATACGAAGACCACGGCGAGATCCTCAAGTGGCTGATGCTCGACAACGTGCCGGGCAGCTTCCCCTTCACCGCGGGCACTTTCGCATTCAAGCGCGAAGGGGAAGACCCGACCCGCATGTTCGCGGGCGAAGGCGATGCCTTCCGCACCAACCGCCGCTTCAAGCTGCTGTCCGAAGGCATGCCCGCCAAGCGCCTGTCCACCGCGTTCGACTCGGTCACGCTGTACGGCAACGACCCCGACCCGCGCCCCGACATCTACGGCAAGGTCGGCAACTCGGGCGTGAGCATCGCCACGCTCGACGACATGAAGGTGCTCTACGGCGGCTTCGATCTCTGCCACCCGGCCACCTCGGTCTCCATGACCATCAACGGCCCGGCGCCCAGCATCCTGGCGATGTTCATGAACACCGCCATCGACCAGAGCCTGCACAAGTTCCGCACCGACAACGGTCGCGATCCCACCGACGACGAAACCCAGAAGATCCGCGCCTGGACCCTGGCCAACGTGCGCGGCACGGTGCAGGCCGACATCCTGAAAGAAGACCAGGGTCAGAACACCTGCATCTTCAGCACCGAGTTCAGCCTGAAGGTCATGGGCGACATCGCCGAGTATTTCGTGCACCACGACGTGCGCAACTTCTACTCGGTGTCGATCAGCGGGTATCACATCGCCGAGGCCGGTGCCAACCCGCTCAGCCAGCTCGCGTTCACGCTGTCCAACGGTTTCACCTTCGTCGAAGCCTACCTGGCGCGCGGCATGCACATCGACGACTTCGCGCCCAACCTGAGCTTCTTCTTCAGCAACGGCATGGACCCGGAGTACACCGTGCTCGGCCGTGTCGCACGCCGCATCTGGGCGGTGGCGATGAAAGAGCGCTACGGCGCCAACGAGCGCAGCCAGAAGCTGAAGTACCACGTGCAGACCAGTGGGCGCAGCCTGCACGCGCAGGAAATCCAGTTCAACGACATCCGCACCACGCTGCAGGCGCTGATCGCCATCTACGACAACTGCAACAGCCTGCACACCAACGCGTTTGACGAAGCCATCACCACGCCGACCGAAGAATCGGTGCGCCGGGCGATGGCGATCCAGCTCATCATCAACCGCGAGTGGGGCCTGGCGAAGAACGAGAACCCCAACCAGGGCGCTTTCATCATCGAGGAGCTGACCGAGCTGGTCGAAGAAGCCGTGCTGAGCGAATTCGAGAAGATCGCCGAACGGGGCGGCGTGCTCGGCGCGATGGAGACCGGCTACCAGCGCAGCAAGATCCAGGAAGAGAGCATGCACTACGAGATGCTCAAGCACACCGGCGAGTACCCCATCATCGGCGTCAACACCTTCCGCAACCCGCAGGGCGACCAGACGCCCGAGAGCATCGAACTGGCGCGCTCGACCGACGAAGAAAAGCAGTCGCAGCTGCAGCGCCTGCTCGACTTCCACGACCGTCACGCGGCCGAAGCGCCGGCCCAGCTGGCGCGCCTGAAACAGGCGGTGATCGAGAACCGCAACGTCTTCGAGGTGCTGATGGACGCTGTGCGCGTGTGCTCGCTGGGACAGATCACCCACGCCCTGTTCGAGGTCGGCGGCCAGTACCGGCGCAACATGTAAATCCCGGGAGTCTGTGGGGCTGTGACCGGGATGCGCGCACCACGGTGAAGGGGGTCGGCGTGGCGGTCGGTCCTGCTAGACTGAATCCAGCGCCACGCGACCCCACCACATGCCAACCTTCCCGGGTTCCCAGCCGCCCTCCGCACCGCCGTCCCCTGCCGGGCGCACACCTGCTCCACCGGCGGAAACCGGGCCAGCTTCCGAGCGCCAGCTCCTGCACTGGCTGACCGCGTCGACCATCGTTCTGCTGCTGGTGGGCACCATCGCTTTTGCCTGGAAGGAACGCCAGCGCACGCTGGACGAAGCGGGTGACGTGGCGGCCCGCCGGGTCACCCGGCTGGTCAAAGATGTCGAGCAGTCCCTGGCCGTGGCCCGCAAGGCCATCGAACAGGCCGAAACCCGGCTGCGGTTGCGTGCACCGGACGGCCCACCGGATGCCTGGCTGGGCGAGGCGGCAGCCGACCGCGCCGCCCTGCTCTCCACCCTGCCGCTGCCGTTTGAGCTGCACGCGCTGGACCGGGACGGTCACGCCAACGACCTGGTGGCCTTCGGCTCGGCCCCGTCACCCAGGGCCATGCCGCCGATACAGCACGACGTCACGTCGCTCCCCCCGGACCGGTGGCATGTGGGCCTCACCCAGGGCCCCCCGCACAACCGTGTGATCCCGCTGATCTGGAAAGCGGCGCCCAACGGCCACGGCATCACCGCCTACGGCGCCGACATCGCCTTCACCCCCCTGCTCAGCCGGCTGGAGGCCGAACGCGCGCCCAACGGCGGCGGCGTGGCCCTGTTCCGCCTGGAGCCCGATGGCGGCGCCACCGTGCTGGCGCGTGCGCCGTATGTCGAAGACCACCTGGGACAAGCCGTCGACCCGGCACTGGCGCAATTGCTCGCGCGCAACAGACACGGCGTTTTCGACACCGTCGGGCAGCTCGATGGCGTTGCACGCCGGGTCGCGTTCCAGCAGCTGAACAACGGTGCCGAACAGCTGGTCATCGTCTATGGCATCCCGACCACCACCGTGCTGGCCGGTTGGTACGGCCAGCTGCCCTACCTGCTGGGCGCCTGTGCGCTGCTGACGCTGGCCATGGGCTATGGCAGCACCCGGCTGAGCCGTTCGCTGCGCGCCCTGTCCGACAGCGAGCAGCGCTTCCGGCTCGCGGCCGCGTCCGGCCACGTGTGGGACTGGAACGCGCTGACCCGGGTGCTGGATGTGCCGATCGCGATCTGGAATCGCCTGGGATTGAAGCCCCCGCCGCCGGATCGTGCCCTGCAGGTTTTCACCGACCTGATGCACCCGGACGACAAGGGCCCCATGCGCGAGGCGCTGATCCGGCACCTGCGCGAGCACCAGCCCTTTGCCGAAACCTTCCGGTTGCTCGATGCCAGCGGCGCCTACCGCTGGTTTGAAACACAGGGCCAGGCGTCCTGGAACGAGAGCGGCGAGGCCACCTACATGGCGGGCACCGCGTTCGAAGTCACTGAGCGCCGCTCGCTGGAGGAAGCCCAGCGCCAGACCCTGCACCGGCTGGACACCGTGGCCAACGCGTCACCGGCGCTCTTCTGGACCAGTGACCAGAACATGCGTTGCGACTGGGTCAACCAGCGCTGGCTGGAGTTCACGGGTCACCGCCTGGAAGAGGAACTGGATGACAACTGGACCGGCGACCTGCACCCCGACGACCAGGCGCGTTGCCAGGACACCTACGACCGCGCCTTCGAATCACGCCAACCTTTTTCCACGGAATTCCGCCTGCTCCGCCACGACGGCAGCTACCGCTGGATGCTCGACCAGGGCATTCCCCGGCACGACGCCGATGGCCACTTCCTTGGCTTCATTGGCAGTTGCGTGGACCTGACCGATCTCAAGGCGGCCGAGCAAACCGCCCTGCACCAGCGGCAGCTGCTGGAAAAAATCTTCGATGTGTTGCCCGACCTGTTCTTCCTGCTGGACGACGAAGGCACCATCATCGAGTACCTGGCCAGCGCGGAAAGCCTGCTCTACGCCCCACCCGATCAGTTCATCGGCAAGCGCGTGCACGAGGTCATGCCGCCCGAATTCGTGACCCCGTTCATGAAGAAGGCGATGGAGACCCGGTCCGGCCAGCTCGTGCGCCACGAATACACGCTGCCACTGCCCGATGGTCCGCACCACTTCGAGGCCCGGCTGGCGCGCCTGCCAGGTGGCGAACAGTTGATGGCCATCGTGCGCGACATCTCCGATCAGAAGCGGCTTGAAAACGATCGCGAGCGCCTGAACCATTTCGTGGTGCTGTTGTTCGGCCTGGCCAGCCGTTTCATCAACCTGCCGGTGCCGCAAATGGACGCCGCCATCCACGAGGCGCTGGGCGACATGGGCCGCTTCGTTTCGGCCGACCGGGCTTACCTGTTCGACTACGACTTTGTAGCCCGAACCAGCTCGAACACCCACGAGTGGTGTGCCGAAGGGATCGCTTCCGGGCAAGCCAACCTGCAGAACCTGCCGCTGGACTGGGACCCGGACTGGGTGGCCACGCACCAGCGCGGCGAGCCGATCTACGTGCCCGACGTCGACGCCATGCCCGAGGGCGCCCTGAAAGCGGTGCTGCAAGCCCAGGGCATCCGCAGCCTCATCACCCTGCCTTTGAAAGGCCCGGATGCCTGCCTGGGCTATGTGGGTCTGGACTCGGTGCGTCAGCCGCACCACTACGCCGACGAAGAAATCGCCCTGCTCAAACTGTTCGCGCAGATGCTGGTCAACCTCAACCTTCGCGCAAGCGCCGAGGCACGTATTCGCGAACTGACCGGGCAACTGGAGCAGAAAGTGGCCGAGCGCACCGGCCAGCTGGAGGCCAGTGTCAAGCGCCTGCAGGCGGTCAACCGCGAGCTCGAATCCTTCACCTACTCTGCCTCGCACGACCTGCGCACCCCGCTGCGGGGCATCGAAGGTTTCAGCACCCTGCTGCTGGAAGAGCACGGCACCCAGCTCGACGACCAGGGCCGCGAGTACCTGCAACGCATCCAGCGGGCCACCCTGCACATGTCGCAACTCATCAGCGACCTGCTGGCCTACGCCCGCCTGGAACAGATGACCGAGCAGGTCGAACCCGTGGTGCTGGTGAAGCTGGTGCAAGAGGTGGTCCTGCCTTTCCAGGACAGTCTGAACGAGCGCCAGGGCCAGCTGCAGGTCGCGGTGCCCGGTCACCTGCAGGTGCTGGCCGATCCCAATGGGCTGGCCATGGTCCTGCGCAACCTGGTGGACAACGCCCTGAAGTTCACGCCCGCCGACAGGGCGCCAGAGATCCGCATCGAAGCCCACGAGCAGGATGGCACCGTCCACCTGCAGGTGGCCGACCGCGGCATGGGCTTTGACATGAAGCACCACGATCGTGTCTTCGGCATGTTCCAGCGGCTGCACCGGCAGGACCAGATTCCGGGCACGGGCATCGGTCTGGCCATGGCCCACAAGGCCGTCGAACGCATGGGCGGGCGCATCTGGGCCCACAGCACACCGGGCCAGGGCACCACGTTCCACCTCGAACTGCCGCAGGGTTGAAGCCGGTGCCCGCGGGGGTATTGAACGCATCTGTAACGGTTACCCGTGGATACGTGTTCCGGTTTCGCTCCCGGTGCATGGCGCGGGCGCTCGAACCACCGGGGGTATCGACCTGCAATTGCTTACAGATACCCACAACAATTAAAGGGCCATCGACCTATCTTCTGCAGCCAGCAGGCCCACCGTCTGCGCTCAAAGAAAGCCCGACATGCCCCGACATCCCCGACCGCACGGCCTGCTGCTTGCGCTGGCACTCAGCGCACCCCTGTCCCCCCTGGCGCAAACCGCCGCCAGCCCGCCAGGCCAACTGCTGGCCTCGAACTGCTTCCAGTGCCACGGCACCAACGGCCGGGGGCCGGGCTTCGAACGCCTCGCCGGCGAAAGCGCCGACGAGATCTACGGCGAGCTGCTCGAAATGCGCGCCGAGGGCGCCCGCGAGCGGGGCCGCGACATCATGGTGCGCCACGCACTGGGTTATACCGATGCCCAGTTGCGCCAGCTCGCGCAATGGCTCTCCCAACAACCCCGCTGAGGAGCCGACCATGAACCGACGCGAACTCCTGCAAGCCCTGGCCGCAGCCGGCCTGAGCCATCTGGCCCTCCCGGTGCGTGCCCAGGCCCAGGCCACCGATGCCGGCGGCAACCCGCTGGCCATCCCGCCAGCCAGCCCCAAGGCCCGGGTGATCGTGGTTGGTGGTGGCATGGCTGGAACCACCTTTTGCAAGTACATGCGCATGTGGGGCGACGCGGTGGATGTCACGCTGGTCGAACGCTTCGCCAGCTTCCGTTCCCCCATTCTGAGCAACGAACTGCTGGTCGGACGCCGCACGTCGGCCAACCTGACCTTTGGATACACCGCCCTGCGCGAGCGCTATGGCGTTCGCGTGATCACCTCTGCGGTGACCGAAGTCGATCCGGTGGCGGCCACCGTGCGGCTGAAAGACGGGCGTGTGCTCAGCGGCGACCGCGTGGTGCTGGCCACGGGCATCGAGTTTGACCCGATGCCCGGCCTGACCGACGCCAACGCCATGCCGCACGCCTGGCAAGGTGGGGCACAAGCTGTTCTGCTGAAAAACCAGATGGCCGCCATGCCCGCCAACGGCACCATGGTGCTGACCATTCCCAAGACACCGTACCGCTGCCCCCCCGGGCCGTACGAACGCGCCTGCACCATCGCCGACTGGATGAAGGTCCGCAAACCCCGCGCCAAACTGATCGTGCTCGACGCCAACCCGGACTTCGTCGCGCACAGGGACAACTTCTCCAACGCCTTCTTCGGCCTGCACAGCCAGGTCATCGAATACCACACGGGTGTGGACGTCACCTTTGCCGACGTGGCGCAGAGGACCCTGCACACCAGCACCGGGCAGATCCAGGGTGACGTGATCAACCTCATCCGTCGACAACGGGCTCCCGCCATCGTTCGCCGCGCCGGGCTGGCCACGGCGACAGAACGCCGCTTCGCACCGGTGGACGTGCTCAGCTACGCCAGCACGGTGGCGCCCCGCGTGCACGTGATCGGCGACTCCAGCGCCACCACACAGCCCAAGGCCGGCCACATCGCCAACCAGGAGGCCAAGGTCTGCGCCGATGCGCTGGCGCGCATCTTCGGCGGCGGCCAGCCCGACCCGCAGCCGGTCACCAACTCGGCCTGCTACTCCACCATCACCGCCACCCAGGCGGCCTGGCTCACCGCGGTGTTCCAGTACGACCCGGTGAGCCGGACCATGGTGCCGGCACCCGATTCGTCCGCCGCCTCGGTCGGCTGGGACAGCGAGCACTTCGAAGAGATGGAAGAGTGGTTCGACGCCCTGATGGCCGACAGCTTCGCCTGACCCACTGCGCGCGCCAGGGCGTGACAAGACCCGTGAGCGCACCCTGGCACGGGGTGCGCGTCCGTGGCGCTTGCCGCACAATCGCGCCATGCAAATCGACATCAGCCTCATTGGCGCTCCCACCGACATCGGCGCGGGCGCGCGCGGCGCCTCCATGGGCCCCGAAGCCTTGCGCGTGGCCGGCCTCGCGGCCGTGCTGGAAAGCCACGGCCTGCGGGTCACCGACCGCGGCAACCTGAACGGCCCGGCCAACCCCTGGTTGCCACCGAGCGAGGGCTACCGGCACCTGGCGGAAGTGGCGGCGTGGAACCAGGCCCTGCACGCGGCCATGTACGACGAACTCAGCCAGGGCCAGTTGCCCATCGTGCTCGGTGGCGACCACTGCCTGGGCATCGGCTCCATCAGCGCCGTCGCCCGGCACTGCCGCGAAACCGGGAAAAAACTGCGCGTGCTCTGGCTCGACGCCCACGCCGACTTCAACACCGCCAGCCTCACGCCCAGCGGCAACATCCACGGCATGCCGGTGGCGGTGCTGTGCGGTCACGGCCCGGAGCCACTCACCGGCATCGGCGGGCAGACACCGGCGATCGCTGCCGACGTGGTGCGCCAGATCGGCATCCGCAGCGTGGACGCGGGCGAGAAGCGCTTTGTGCACGAAGCGGGGCTGGAGGTGTTCGACATGCGCTACATCGACGAGATGGGCATGCGCCACACCATGGAGCAAGCGCTGATGGGCGTGGACCACAACACCCACCTGCACGTGAGCTTCGACGTTGATTTTCTCGACCCCGAGATCGCGCCCGGCGTGGGCACCACGATCCCTGGTGGCCCGACCTACCGCGAAGCGCAGCTGTGCATGGAGATGATCGCCGACACCGGGCGCCTGGCTTCGCTCGACGTGATGGAACTCAACCCCGCGCTCGATGTGCGCAACCGCACCGCCGAGCTGGCCGTGGACCTGATCGAGAGCCTGTTCGGCAAGTCCACCCTCATGAGGAAGAAGTAGCCCCCCGGACTTTGTCCAGGATGCCGCGGAACTGGCCCTGCCAAGCCGCAGGCATCGCCCCTTGAGGGGCGGAGCCGGCTACACGCAGTGAGCCGGCGATGGGGGTGGGCCGACTCCTCAGCTTTTTCCGACCAGTTCCAGGTGCTCCACCACAGGTGGCTGCAGGAAGAACGGGCCAACGATGGTGCGCCACTCAGCGAACGCGGAGGACTGGCGGAAACCCACCGTGTGGTCTTCCAGCGTGTCCCAGTAGATCATCAGGATGTAGCGGCCAGCGCTCTCGATGCTGCGGTTGACCTTGAAGCCTTTGAAGCCTTTGGCCTGGGCGATCACGGTGCTGGCGCCGCGCAGGATGGCGGCTTCGAATTCGGTGGCCTTGGCGGGGTCGATGCGGATGTCGGCGTGTTCAAGAATCATGATGTGGCGCTTTCAAAAGAATGGTCTTCCCGGATCATATCGACGGCCTTCTCCGCCATCATGATCACCGGGGCATTCGTGTTGCCGCCCACCACGCCGGGCATGACCGACGCGTCCACCACCCGCAACCCCGCCACGCCGTGCACGCGCAGGCGTGCGTCCACCACCGCCCCCGCATCCGGCCCCATGCGGCAGGTCCCAACCGGGTGGTAGATCGTGTCGGCGTGGAAGCGCACGAACTGCTCGATCTGCGCATCGCTCTGCGCCAGCGCCGACGCCCGGGATTCGCGGCCGCCGTGGCGCGCGAGCGCGGGCTGCTGCATCAGCTCGCGCATGCGCTTGAAACCCCGCACCAAACGGGACACGTCGTCCGGGTCCTTCAGAAAGGCCGGATCGATCAGCGGCATCACCTGCGGATCGGCGCTGGCCAGGCGCAGCGTGCCCCGGCTCTTCGGGCGCAACAGACAGACGTGGCAGGAATAGCCGTGGCCCAGCACCGTCTTGCGGCCATGGTCCACCAGCTTGCCGACCACGAAGTGCAGCTGCAGATCGGGTATCGCTTCATCCGGGGCGCTCTTGATGAAGCCGCCCGCCTCGGCGAAGTTGGTGGTCAGCGGGCCGCTGCGGCTGCGCCGCCATTCGAACAGGCCCCGAACCATGCGCGCCACACCGGCCAGGGACAGGCCGAACAGATCAGTCAGTTTCGGCGCGTCCACCACCATCACCACGTCGGGGTGGTCGTGCAGGTTTTCGCCCACGCCGGGCAGCTCGTGCACCACGCCGATGCCGTGCTCGGCCAGGTGCGCCGCCGGACCGATGCCCGAGAGCATCAGCAGCTGCGGCGAACCGAAGGCGCCCGCGCTCAGCAGCACCTCACCGCCGGGGTTGAGCAACAGCGTCTGCAGCGGGCCGCGCCCGCCGTCCGGGCGGTATTCCACACCCTGCGCGCGCGGCTGGCCATCCACGGTTTCGGTGAGCACGCGGGTGGTCAGCGCGTTCGTGATCACTTTCAGGTTGGAGCGCCCCAGGTGGGGCGTGAGGTAGGCCTTGGCGGCGCTGAAGCGTTCACCGTTCTTGTGCGTGACCTGGTAAGCACCGATGCCCTCTTGCTCCGGCCCGTTGAAATCGGCATTGAGCGGGTGGCCCGCCTGCTGGCCGGCTTCGATGAACGAAGGCAGAAAGGGGTTCGGCGAACGCAGGTCCATCACGTTCAGCGGCCCGCCCTGACCGTGCCACGCGTCGGCGCCGCGCTGGTTGTGCTCGGCGCGTTTGAAGTACGGCAGCACATCGGCAAACGACCAGCCCGGGTTGCCCTGGGCGGCCCAGCCGTCGTAGTCGCTGGCGTGGCCGCGGGCGTAGATCATGGCGTTGATGGAGCTGGAACCCCCGAGCACCTTGCCGCGCGGCTGGTAACCGCGCCGGCCGTTCAGGCCGGGTTGCGGCACGGTGGCATAGCCCCAGCCGTTGAGTTCGTATTTCGCCATCACGGCCAGGCCCGCCGGGCAATGGATCAGCACACTGCTGTCGGGTGGGCCGGCTTCCAGCAGGGCCACGCGCACGGCCGGGTCTTCGCTCAGGCGCCCGGCGAGCACACAGCCCGCCGAACCACCGCCCACGACGATGTAGTCGAACATAAGGTCTCCGTTGTCTGGCACGGGGATCGCTGGTGATGCCCCGGCCTCTCACGTTGGTGTGGTTGTCTTCGCCGCGCAACCCGGTGCGCGACAATCCGCAGGCAAGTTAGCACAGCGCTGGCCGCACCGGTAGGCGCGCCAGCCTAGTCCCGACGCCTGCGCGACGCAGCCGGGGCCGTGGGCGGTGCACGGCCCCGACAATGGTTCTTCGTCTTTTTTTCAGGAGCATTTCCCTATGAGCAGCATTCAAACCGTGGGCATCATCGGCTCGGGCACCATGGGCAACGGCATCGCCCAGGCCTGCGCCGTCAGTGGCATCCGCGTGGTCATGGTCGACATCGCACAAGCCGCAGTCGACAAGGGCCTGGCCACCATCGCCGGCAGCCTGGACCGCCTGATCAAGAAAGAGAAGATGACCGCCGCCGACAAGGAAGAGGCGCTCGCGCTGATCCAGGGCTCGACGAACTACGACGACCTCAAGGGCGCGCAGCTCGTGATCGAAGCCGCGACCGAAAACGAGGGCCTGAAGGTCAAGATCCTGCAGCAGCTCGACAGCATCCTCGCGCCCGAGGTGATCGTGGCCACCAACACCAGCTCGATCAGCATCACCAAGCTGGCCGCCGCCACGCAGCGGCCGGACCGCTTCATCGGCATGCACTTCTTCAACCCTGTGCCGATGATGGCGCTGGTGGAGATCATCCGTGGCCTGCAGACCAGCGACGTCACGCACGACGCCGTGAAGGCCATGGCCGAAGCGCTGGGCAAGACGCCGATCACGGTGAAAAATGCGCCCGGCTTTGTGGTCAACCGCATCCTCGTGCCCATGATCAACGAAGCCTTCTTCGTGCTGGCCGAAGGCCTGGCGACGCCGGAAGACATCGACGCCGGCATGAAGCTGGGCACCAACCAGCCCATCGGCCCACTGGCGCTGGCCGACATGATCGGCCTGGACGTGTGTCTGGCCGTGATGAACGTCTACATGGCCGAGTACAACGACAGCAAGTACCGCCCGGCGCCGCTGCTCAAAGAAATGGTGGCCGCGGGCTGGCTGGGTCGCAAGACCGGGCGCGGGGTGTACACGTACTGACCCCCCGGGGGAGATGCCATCGGCCCGGCAAAGCCCGTTCCGCGGCATCCTGGGCTGATGCACGTGCTTCGAAAATGCCCTGGTGGTGACAGCCCATCGGAAGCCCGCTTCGGCGGGCTTTTTGTTTGAGCAAGATCAAGTGGTCCCGGCGCGGCACATTTTCATAATGAACCCTATCCATTGTTCAGGAGTTCGTCATGTGTGCCGCGCCCGCTTCCATCGCTGTCTTCGAATTCCTCGATTCCACCCACCGCGAGATCCAGGCGCAGATACGGCAGCTGCACGCGTTGGTCGACACCATCGAATCCAGCGGGCTGAATGCGGCCACACGCGAGCAGGCGCGCCGCGTGCTTGACTATTTCAATGGTGAAGCGCGCCAGCACCATCTGGACGAAGAAAAACACATCTTCCCGGCGCTGCTGGGCAGCCAGGACGCCGAAATCGTGCAGGCCACCGAACACCTGATCCAGGACCACGGCTGGCTGGAGGAAAACTGGATCCAGATCGCCCCCTCGCTGGAAGCGGCCACCAGTGGCAACCTCTGGTTCGACACGGCGGAATTGCGCCACGCACTGGATGTTTTTGAAGCGCTCTACACGGACCACCTCCTGCTGGAAGAGTCCGTCGCCTACCCGGAGGCGAAGAAGCGGCTCGCCGGCCTCAACACCATTGGCATGGGCCGCGAAATGGCCAAGCGGCGCGCACTCAAGAGCGACGAAGCGCGCGCCAGGCGCTGAGTCACCGGGGACCCGACGGAACAGCCCCGGCGCCCACAGGTCGGCCGGGCTGCGCGTAAACTGCCCGGCTCCACAGCAAGGGCCACGATCCCGTTGGCCGAACGGACCAGCATGAGCACTCACGATTTCGATCTATTTGTCATTGGCGGCGGCAGTGGTGGCGTGCGCGCCGCCCGCATGGCGGCCCAGCGTGGCGCGCGCGTGGCCCTGGCCGAAACCCTCGGCACCGACGGCCTGGGCGGCACCTGCGTCAACGTGGGCTGCATCCCGAAAAAGCTCTACAGCTACGCCGCCCACTACGCCGACGCTGCCCACGAATCCCACGGCTTTGGTTGGGAAGGTCCGGAACCCACCCTCAACTGGGCCACGCTGAAAGCCAACCGCGCCACCGAGATCAGCCGCCTCAACGGCGTCTACGGCAACCTGCTGCGCGGTTCGGGCGTCACGGTCTTCGATGGATTTGCCCGCCTGCAGGGCGAGCACAGCATCGGCCTGGCCACGATCAACGCCGACGGCAGCCCCGGCCACCAGAACTTCACCGCGAAGCACATCCTGATCGCCACAGGCGGCACGCCCCACGTGCCGCACTTCGTGGGCCGCGAACACGTCATCACGTCCAACGAGATCTTCGATCTGGAACCCTTCCCGCAACGCCTGCTGGTGGTGGGCGGCGGCTACATCGCCTGCGAGTTCGCCTCCATCTTCAACGGCCTGGGCTCGAAGGTCACGCAGCTGTACCGCGGCGAACAGGTGCTGCGCGGTTTTGACGACGAGGTGCGCCACTTCGTCGCCGCCGAGATGGCCAAGTCCGGCGTGGACCTGCGGCTGAACGCCGATGTGGTGGACATCCGGAAGACCGAAGAAGGCCTGCGTGTCGAACTGGAGGGCGGCAGCGTGGTGCTGGCCGACGCCGTGCTGTACGCCACCGGGCGCAAGCCCAACGTGCAGGGGCTCGGGCTGGACACCGTCGGCGTGGCCCAGGGCGCGCAGGGCGAGGTGGTCGTCAACGAGCGCTACCAGACCAATGTGCCCGGCATCTACGCCGTGGGAGACGTGACCAACCGCGTGCAGCTCACCCCGGTGGCGCTGGGCGAGGCCATGGTGGTGGTGGACCAGCTCTTCGGCGCGGCAGCGGGCAAGACCGCGCGCGAAATGAGCTACGACTTCATCCCCACCGCCGTCTTCACGCACCCCAGCATCGGCACCGTGGGCTACAGCGAGGCCGCGGCCCGCGAGAAGTTCGGCCAGGTGACGATCTTCCGCAGCGAGTTCAAGGCCTTGAAGCACACGCTCTCGGGCAGCAGCGAGCGCACGCTGATGAAGATGGTGGTGGACACCGCGAGCGACCGCGTGGTCGGTCTGCACATGGTGGGCGCAGAAGCGGGCGAGATCGTGCAGGGTTTTGCCGTGGCCATGAAGGCCGGCGCGACCAAGGCGGTGTTCGACAGCACCATCGGCATCCACCCGACGGCGGCGGAAGAGTTCGTGACGATGCGCGAACCGACCCGTAACTGAGCCCCCTGGCGACCTCTCCGAGGTCGCCAGCCCGTTCTAGGCGCGCGCCATCCAGTAAATGCCCGCGGCGCCGAGCGCCATGTGCAGCCACAGGCCCGGCGCCAGCCAGGCCAGGTAACGCCAGCCCCCCACGATGCCGGCGGTGGCGCTCTTGCTGCCGGCGTGCACCAGCATGGCCAGCATCACCGCCCAGACCGCGGCACCGCCCGCCACCGGACCGCCCGAAGCAAACACCGCGGCCAGCGAGGCGTGCAGGTCGGCCAGCGCCGCCAGCGCCGAGCCCAACAGCAGGCCCGACGAACCCAGCCACAGCGTCAGCGCGTGCACCAGCACCTGGATCGCACTGAGCAAAGCGGCCACGCCCGCAGCGCCCCAGAGGCTGAACATCCGGTCTTCGTCCGGCACCTCCGGGGCATCGGTGTCTCCGGGCGCTCCGCGCACCATCCACCAGCCCCAGGCCAGCGCCAGCAAACCGGCGGCCAGCGACGGCAGCCACAAGACCGGCAGCCAGGCCGGTTGCACGGCGGCGGCGACCAGCAGCACCTGCAGCTGGGTGGACACGCAGGACAGCAGGCCACCACCCGCCATCAACCGCGCGGGCGAACGGCCCTCGCGCGCGGCCAGCCCCAGCGTGGCGATGGTGGCGGTGCTCGACACAAAGCCCGAGGCCAGCGCCGAGAACGCCACCGCGTGGCGCGCCTGCAGCAGGCGGCGGCACAGGTGCGCCAGCGACTGCACCGCCAGCAGCAAGGCCAGCAGCTGCACGATGACGTAGGGGTTGAGCGCCGGCCCCCAGAGCGGCCGGTTGGGCACCAGCGGCAGCGCCATCAGCACCAGCGCGGCCAGCACGATGCCGTCGCGCACTTCGCCCTCGGTCAGCCACTGGCGGGCAAACTGGTGCAGCCGCTCCCGCGCCGCCAGCAACCCGGTCAGGCCGACCGAGAGCGCAGCGGCCAGCGGCAGGCTCTGTGCGCAGATCACGCCGATCAGGTAGGTGAGCAACAGGGCGATTTCGGTGGTGGCACCGGGGTCGTCGGAGCGGTCGCGCCAGTAAGCGACCAGGGCCAGCACTGCCACCATGGCTGCACCGGTCACGACCAGCCCCGTCAACTGCGTGAGGGCCGCGGCGGCACCCACCACACTGGTCAGCGCAAAAGTGCGCAGGCCGGCGAACGCCCGCCCCGGACCGGTGCCCTTGCGCCGTTCGCGCTCGATGCCCACCAGCAGGCCGCAACCCAGTGCCGCCGCCAGCACGGCGGCGGCCCCGGCCATGTCGACCGGCGGGTTCAGCACCGGTGCAGCGGTATCCAGCATGGGGTTTCCGGTTGGGGGCAAGGTGTCACGGGGCGGCGCCACAATAGCGGCATGTACAAGACACCCGACTTTACCGCCCCCGTTTTCTACCGCAACCCGGCCGCCGCCCTGGCCCAGGTGCAGCGCATTTACCAGCAGAACATCCACTTCCTGCGCGCGGCCATGCGCGACTTCGTGGCCGGCGCCGATTTCAAGGACGCCCGCGTGCGCGCCTGCTACCCCTTCGTGCGGCTGCACACCCACAGCGTGTCGCACCAGGGCACCGGCCGCCTGAGCTACGGCTTCGTGGCCGGCCCCGGCCGGTTCGAAACCACGATCACACGACCCGACCTCTACGCCGACTACATCCTGGAGCAGTTCAGCCTGCTGCTGATCAACCACGGCGGCGAGCTGGAGGTGGGCACCAGCACCCACCCGATTCCCATCCACTTCTCGTTCGCCGAACACGACCACGTCGAAGGCAGCCTGAGCAGCGAGCGCCGCGCCCTGATGCGCGACGTGTTCGATCTGCCCGATCTGGCCGCCATGGACGACGGCATCGCCAACGGCACGCACGAGCCGCGCCCGGGCGAAGCGCAGCCCCTCTCGCTCTTCACCGCGCCGCGCATCGACTACTCGCTCCAGCGCCTGCGCCACTACACCGGGACTGCGCCCGAGTGGTTCCAGAACTTCGTGCTGTTCACCAACTACCAGTTCTACATCGACGAATTCATCCGGCTCGGCCACGCCGAAATGGCCCGCCCCGACAGCGAATACATCGCCTTCGTCGAACCCGGCAACGTGGTGACACGCCGGGTGGGCCTGGGCGCAGAAGCGGGCGACGAACTCGGCGCCCCGCCACCCCGGTTGCCGCAGATGCCGGCCTACCACCTCATGCGCGCCGACCGCAGCGGCATCACCATGGTCAACATCGGCGTCGGCCCGGCCAACGCCAAGACCATCACCGACCACATCGCCGTGCTGCGCCCGCACGCCTGGCTCATGATCGGCCACTGCGCCGGCCTGCGCAGCAGCCAGCAGCTCGGCGACTACGTGCTCGCCCACGCCTACGTGCGCGAAGACCATGTGCTCGACGAAGAGCTGCCGCTGTGGGTGCCGATTCCCGCGCTGGCCGAAATCCAGCTCGCGCTCGAAGGCGCCGTGGCCGACGTGACCGGCGTGCCGCCGCAGGAGGTGAAACGCATCATGCGCACCGGCACCGTCGCCAGCACCGACAACCGCAACTGGGAACTGCTGCCCGACAACAAGCCCCAGCGGCGTTTCTCGCAATCGCGCGCCGTGGCGCTCGACATGGAGTCCGCCACCATCGCCGCCAACGGCTTCCGCTTCCGCGTGCCCTACGGCACCCTGCTCTGCGTGAGCGACAAGCCGCTGCACGGCGAGATCAAGCTGCCCGGCATGGCCAACCACTTCTACCGCGAGCGCGTCGATCAACACCTGCGCATCGGCATCCGCGCGGTGGAGCGACTGCGCGAAGGCGGCGTCGCCCAGCTGCACAGCCGCAAGCTGCGCAGCTTCGCCGAGGTGGCGTTCCAGTAAGCGCCGCCCATGAACCGGCTCACCGAAACCCTTCAACAATTCACAGGCGTTGAACTCTGGCTGGCCTCCGCGCTGGCGATCATCCTGCTCACCCTGCTGGTCGGGCAGGCCGTGCGCACAGCGTTCCTGCAGGCCCATCGCTGGGCACGGCGCTCGTCCAACCCCTGGGACGAGGTCGTGCTGGGCGCGGCGCGCAAGCCCACGCAACTGCTGATCTGGCTCATCGGCCTGGGCTGGGCGGCGCATGCGCTGAACGCGCATTGGGACGAACCCGCCCTGCTGACAGAAGCCCTGAAATGGCGCGACGTCGGTCTGATCGTCAGCGTGGCCTGGTTCCTGTGGCGTCTCATCGGGCTCGTGTCCCAGACCAGCATCCGGCGCCGCACCGACAGCGGCGAACCCTTCGACCTCACCACCGCGCTCGCCCTGAGCAAGTTGCTGCGCCTGCTGGTGATCGTGGTTACCGCCATCACCGTGGCCCACACCCTGGGTTTCCAGATCGGCGGCCTGCTTGCGCTCGGTGGCGTGGGCGGCATCGCGGTCGGCCTGGCCGCCAGGGACCTGCTGGCCAACTTCTTCGGCGGCCTCACCATCTACCTCGACCGCCCGTTCAGCGTCGGTGACTGGATACGGTCGCCCGACAAGAGCATCGAAGGCACGGTGGAATACATCAGCTGGCGACATACCCGCATCCGCGCCTTCAACAAGAACCCGATCTACGTGCCCAACGCGGTGTTCACCAGCATCGTGGTCGAGAACCCCTCGCGCATGAGCCACCGGCGCCTGAAAGAAACCCTGGGCCTGCGCTACGACGACTTCGACCAGGTGCAAGCCGTGGTCGACGACATGAGGACCCTGCTGCAGAACCACCCCGGCATCGACAACAGCCAGACCCTGATCGTGAACTTCACCCGCTTCGGCGCCAGTTCGCTCGACATCATGGTCTACGCTTTCACGCTCACCCGCGCCTGGGTGGACTACCAGGCGCTGAAGCAGGAACTGCTGCTCGAATTCGGCCGCATCGTGGCCCGCCACGGCGCCGCCATCGCCTTCCCCACGCAGACGCTGCATGTGGCGACCACCCCCGATCCGGCGCCAACCGACGCACCGGAACCCGGCGCGGTTTGACCCGCCCCCGCCGATGCGATCCACCCGATACCCCACCTGACTTCGGCTTCTTTACCGGAACTTCACTATCCAGTCACGGTCGCTTAAGTTCGTTTGCGCACAATGGCGCACCGGCGTACCCAGTATGCTGAATGAACACCATGAAACTGCTGTCACCGCCCAACGCCCGACCGGTCCGCCGACCTGTCACCCTGATCGCCCTGGCCAGCGTCGCCCTGCTGTCCGCCTGCGCCAGCCTGGCACCGGCGGGCGGCGAGCTGCCTGAAACCCCGCTGCCAGCGGCCTGGTCCAGCACCCCGGTCAACGCGGCCGCCGTCCCCTCGCCCACGGCGCTAGCCGGCTGGTGGCAACGCTTCAACGACCCCACCCTCACCACGCTGGTCACGCAGGCGCTGCAGGCCAACACCAGCGTCAAAAGCGCCCAGGCCGCGCTGCTGCAGGCACGCGCGCAGCGCGACGTACAACAGGCCGGCATGGGCCCCACGCTGGGCGTTTCGGCCTCGGCACAGCGCGGCAAGTCGGGCAACAACGACGCCAGCAACCGCTTCCAGGCCGGCTTTGACGCCAGCTGGGAACCCGACGTGTTCGGCGGCAACCGCAGCGCGCTGAGCGCCAGCGAGGCCGACACCCGCGCCTCCGAAACCAGTCTGGCCGATGTGCAGGTGTCGCTCGCGGCCGAGGTGGCGGTGAACTACATCGAACTGCGCAGCTTGCAGACCCGGCTGGCGATTGCGCGAAGCAACCTCGCCGCCCAGACCGAAACGCTGCAGATCACGCGCTGGCGCACGCAGGCGGGCCTGGCCTCGTCGCTCGACCTGGAGCAGGCCATTGCCTCCAGCGAACAGACCGCGGCCCAGATCCCGGCGCTGCAGACCAGCATCGCCCAGGCCCTGAGCGGTCTCGCGGTGCTGACCGGGCAGGCGCCCGGTACGCTGCCCGCCGCGCTGCAGAGCGCGCTGACCACCGCTGCACCGGTCCCCCAGGGCGCGGGCGATCTGGCGCTGGCTTTTCCGGCCGAGACACTGCGCCAGCGCCCCGACGTGCGCACTGCCGAGCACCGCATCAGCGCCGCGCTGTCCCGCGTGGCCGCGGCCGATGCCGCGCGCTACCCGAGCTTTCGCCTCAGCGGCTCGCTGGGCCTCTCCGCACTGACGCTGGGCACGCTGAGCAACGGCGCGTCGGTGGTCAGTTCGCTGCTGGGCAGCGTGTCGGCGCCGCTGTTCGACGGTGGCGCGGCCCGGGCCCAGGTGCGCTCGCAGGAGGCGGCACTGGAACAGGCGCGCGTGGCCTACCAGGGCACCGTGATCAGCGCCGTGAAAGACGTGGAAGACGCGCTGGTGGCGCTGCAGGGCGACCGCGAGCGCCTGCTGCGCCTGCAGGCGGCCAGCACCGCCGCGGCCAACGCCGAGCTGCTGGCGCGCCAGCGTTACGAGAGCGGCCTGATCGACTTCCGCTCGGTGCTCGACACCCAGCGCACCCTGCTCTCCACCCAGGACAGCGTGGCCAGCACCCAGGCCACGCTGAGCGCCGACCACGTGCGCCTGTACAAGGCCCTCGGCGGCGGCTGGACGCCCGACGCGCCGCCGGTGGAAGCCACCACCCGCTGAACCCCGAACACCGAAACCGAATCGCCATGAGCTCCAAAAAAGACGCCCCCCCCGCCGACCTGCAAAACCTGCTGGGCAGCGACCACCCGCCGCGCTGGTGGCAGCGCAGCTCGCTGTGGATCGGCGTCGCAGCGCTCGTCGTCGTGGCCGCCGGCTTCGCGTACTGGCAGTCACAGCAGCAAGCCAAGGCCGCGCCGGTCTACGTGACCGAGCCGCTGAAAAAGGGCGACGTCACGCTCACCGTGTCCGCCAACGGCACGCTGCAGCCCACGCGCTCGGTCACCATCGGCAGCGAACTCTCGGGCACCGTCAAGCGCGTGCTGGTGGACGTGAACGACCGCATCAAGACCGGCCAGGTGCTGGTGGAGCTGGACACCGCCAAGCTGGTGGACCAGGTGACGCAGTCGCGCGCCGGTCTGGCTTCGGCCCAGGCGCAGCTGGCTCAGGCCAGCGCCACGGTGAAGGAATCGCGCGCCACGCTGGCGCGCTTTGAAGAAGTGGCACGCCTCTCGGGCGGCAAGGTGCCCTCGGCCACCGAGCTCGACAGCGCCAAGGCGGCCGTGGAGCGCGCCGTGGCCATCGAGGCCGCCGCACGCGCCGCGGTCACCGAATCGCGCGCCGCCCTCGCCACCACCGAAACCAACCTGTCCAAGGCCTCGATCCGCTCGCCCATCAACGGCGTGGTGCTCAGCCGCACGGTGGACCCGGGCAACGCCGTGGCCGCCTCGCTGCAGGCCGTGACGCTGTTCTCCGTGGCCGAAGACCTCGCGCAGCTCAAGCTCGACGTGGCGGTGGACGAGGCCGACGTGGGCGCCGTCAAGGTGGACCAGAAAGCCACCTTCACCGTGAGCGCCTTCCCGGCACGCCGCTACCCGGCCACCATCAACCGCGTGGCCTTTGGCTCCACCAAGACCGACAACGTGGTCACCTACACCACCACACTCAACGTGGACAACGGCGACCTGAGCCTGCGTCCGGGCATGACGGCCGCCGCCACCATCACCGCCAAGGAGGCCAAGGGCGTGCTGCTGGTCCCCAACACCGCCTTGCGCTTCTCGCCCACCAGCAGCAACGGTGCTGCGGCGGCCAACACCAGCATCCTGTCGAAAATGATGCCGCGCCCGTCCCGCAACACCCGGCCCAAAACAGCGGGCACCGATCCGCGCAGCGGCGGCACGCGCCAGATCTGGGTGCTGCAGGAGAACCAGCCCGTGGCCATGCAGGTCAAGACCGGCATCAGCGACGGCCGCAACACCGAGGTCAGCGGCGAAGGGCTCTCCGAAGGCATGGCCGTGATCACCGAACAACGCTCAGGGACGGCGCCGTGAGCGAGACCCCCCTGATCCGCCTGCGCGGCATCACCAAAACCTACGGCGAAGGCAACACCGCCTTCCAGGCCTTGAAGGGCGTGGACCTGGACATCCAGCAGGGGGAGTTCGTCGCCATCATGGGTCCCAGCGGATCTGGCAAGTCCACGGCGATGAACACGCTGGGCTGCCTGGACGTGCCCACCACCGGCACCTACGAATTCCAGGGCGTGCAGGTGCAGTCGCTCAGCCGCGATGAGCGCGCGCGCCTGCGGCGGCGCTACCTGGGCTTCGTGTTCCAGGGCTTCAACCTGCTGGCGCGCACTTCGGCGCAGGAAAACGTGGAGCTGCCGCTGATCTACCGCGGCGAGCCCGCCGCCACGCGCCACGCCGCTGCGGCGCGGGCGCTCGAACAGGTGGGACTCAAGGGCTGGGAGCACCACACGCCGGGCGAGCTCTCGGGCGGACAACAGCAGCGCGTGGCGATCGCGCGCGCCATCGTCACCGAACCGCGGGTGTTGCTGGCCGATGAACCCACCGGCAACCTCGACACGCACCGCAGCCAGGAAATCATGGAGCTGCTCTGGCACCTGAACGCCGAGCAGGGCATCACCGTGCTGATGGTCACGCACGAGCACGACATGGCCGCCTACGCCAAGCGCATCGTGCGTTTCGTCGACGGCGTGGTCGAGAGCGACGAGCGCAACCCCCACCCGGTGGCGCTGCAGGCGGGCGCGGCGCACGCGACCGTGAGCGACGCGGAAGTCACGGGCATCGCCGGCAAAGGGGCACCCCATGTGGCTTAACACCTTGCTGCTGGCGCTGCGTTCCATCCGCCGCAACCTGCTGCGCTCCTTCCTCACCATCCTCGGCATCGTCATCGGTGTGAGCGCGGTGATCACCATGGTCACGGTGGGCAATGGCGCCACGGCCGCGGTGCAGAACCAGATTTCGGGTCTGGGCACCAACCTGCTGCAGGTGCGCCCCGGCCAGCGCATGGGTCCCGGTGGCAGCGGCGCCAGCGCGCCCGCCTTCAAGGAGAGCGACGGCGAAGCCATTGCCGCGCAGATCGGCGGCATCGCCGCGGTGGCGCCCGAAGCGCGCACCGGCTCGGTGCTCGTGGCCAACGGCCGCAACTGGAGCAGCAGCGTGATCGGCAGCACCAACGACTGGCTCACCACCGGCAACTGGAAGCTCGCCGGCGGCCGCGCGTTCAGCAACGACGAATTGCGCGCAGGCGGTGCGGTCTGCCTGATCGGCCAGACGGTGCAACGCGAGCTCTTCGGCAACACCAGCGCGGTGGGTGCACAGCTGCGCGTCAAGGCAATGAGTTGCGAGGTCATCGGCACCCTGGTCTCCAAGGGCCAGGGCGCCTTCGGCAACGACCAGGACGATGTGGTGCTGATGCCGATCAAGACCCTGCAACGCCGCATCGTTGGTCACACGCGGGTCAACACCCTGCTGGTGTCCATGAGCGAGGGTGCGGACGCCGCCCGCATCACGTCGTCGATCACCCAGCTGCTGCGCGAGCGGCGCAAACTGGCCGAGACCGACGAAGACAACTTCAACATCCTCGACACCAAGCAACTGGCCGAAACGCTGTCGGGCACCACCAAGATCATGACCATGCTGCTCGGCGCGGTGGCCGCGGTGAGCCTGCTGGTGGGCGGCATCGGCATCATGAACATCATGCTGGTGAGCGTGACCGAGCGCACGCGCGAAATCGGCCTGCGCCTGGCCATCGGCGCACTGGAACGCGAGGTGCTGCTGCAGTTCCTGATCGAGGCCGTGGTGCTGGCCGCGCTGGGCGGACTCATCGGCATCGTGCTGGCCACAGGCGCCTCGCTCGGCCTCTCGGCGCTGATGAGTGTTCCCTACCAGTTCAACCTGAGCGTGAACCTGCTGAGCTTCGTGTTTTCAGCAGCAATCGGTGTGCTGTTCGGCTACTTCCCGGCGCGGCGCGCGGCGCGGCTGAATCCGATCGATGCGCTGCGCCACGAGTAAGTTCCGGCGTTGAATATGATCGGCTGATGCACGAAACAAGCCTGGGCCCGCGCGGCCTGCTGATCTATTCGCTGGTCCTGCTGGCGCTGCTCGCCCTGTCGGGTTTCCATCCGCTGGAGCTCGACACCTGGGCCCTGGAAGTGGCGCCTGTGATCATCACCCTGCCCCTGCTCTGGTTCAGCTGGCAGCGTTTTCCGCTCACGCGGCTGGTCTATGCGCTGATCTTCGTGCACGCACTGGTCCTGATGCTGGGCGGCCACTACACCTACGCCCAGGTGCCGCTGGGTTTCTGGATGCAGGACTTCATGGGCCTGGCGCGCAACCCCTACGACGGCATCGGCCACCTGGCCCAGGGCTTCGTGCCCGCCCTGGTGGCGCGTGAGCTGCTGCTGCGCCTGACGCCGCTGCGGCCGGGACGCTGGCTGTTCGTGATCGTGGTGTGCGTGTGCGGTGCGATCAGCGCGCTCTACGAACTGATCGAATGGGGCGTTGCGGTGGCGATTGGCGCGGGTGCTGACGCCTTCCTGGGCACCCAGGGCGATCCGTGGGACACGCAGAAAGACATGGCACTGGCCTTCGTCGGCGCCATCGCAGCGCAGTTGCTGCTGGCGCGCTGGCACGACGCGCAGCTCGCGCGCCTGCCCGCTCCCGCTAAAGTCAGGCCCGCCGGGGTTTGACTTTCGAGGCCGCGAGCTTGGCCTGCGTGCGCGCGACCTCCACGTCGGCGTCGTGCACCAGCGCCACGCCCATGCGGCGCTTCACAAAGCTCTCGGGTTTGCCGAACAGGCGGATCTCGCTGTTGGGCACACGCATCGCTTCGTCCACACCGTCGAACACAATGCCCTGGGCTTCCACACCGCCGTAGATCACGGCGCTGGCGCCCGGGCTCTTGAGTGCGGTGCTCACCGGCAGGCCGAGGATGGCGCGGGCGTGCAGCTCGAACTCGTTTTGCCACTGGGTGATCATGGTCACCATGCCGGTGTCGTGCGGGCGCGGGCTCACTTCGCTGAACCAGACCTGGTCGCCCTTCACGAACAGCTCCACGCCGAACAGGCCCAGGCCTGAGGGCTTGCCGTCGTGGCCCATGCCCAGATCGTCCGTCACCGCCTTGGCGATGCGGCGCGACTCGGCCAGCGCGGTGGCCGTCATCGGGTGCGGCTGCCAGCTCTCCACGTAATCGCCGCTCACCTGCACGTGGCCGATGGGGTCGCAGAAGTGGGTCTCGATCTGGCCGTCGGCACCGAGGGCGCGCACGGTGAGCTGCGTGATCTCGTAGTCGAAATCGATGAAACCTTCCACGATGATGCGGCCCGGGCCGACGCGGCCGCCCGACATGGCGTAGTCCCAGGCGGTCTTCACATCGGCCGGGCCGTCGATCTTGCTCTGGCCCTTGCCTGAGCTGCTCATCACCGGCTTGACGATGCAGGGGTAACCGATGCCACCGTCGATCGCGGCCTGCAGCTCTTCGAGCGAGTCGCAGAACTGGTAGGGGCTGGTCGGCAGGCCCAGGGTTTCAGCGGCGAGGCGGCGGATGCCTTCGCGGTCCATGGTCAGGCGCGCGGCGCGCGCCGTGGGGATCACACGCACCACACCGGCCGCTTCCAGCTCCTGCAGCATCGGCGTGGCAATGGCTTCAATTTCGGGCACCACCAGGTGCGGGCGCTCGGCCCGAATCAGCGCCTTGAGCTGCGCCGGGTCGCTCATGGTGATGGTGCGGGCAAAGTGCGCCACCTGCTGGCCCGGCGCGTTCTCGTAGCGGTCCACCGCGATGGTCTCAACGCCCAGGCGCTGCAAGGCGATGAGCACCTCCTTGCCCAGCTCGCCGGAGCCGAGCAGCATCACCTTGGTGGCTGAGGGAGACAGGGGGGTACCGAGGGTGGTCATGGGGTGTCCTGGGAGGTGATCAAGGCCTGCGGGCAGGTGTCGGGCTCGGCCACCACGGCGCTGCCCATGGCTTCACCCATGCGCACGCCCTGCCCGGCCAGCCACTGCTCGTTGAATTGAATGGTGTCTTTCGGCCAGAGCAGCACCACGGTGGAGCCGAGCAGGAAACAGCCCATCTCTTCACCCCGGTCCAGCAAAAAAGCCTTGTCGTCATAGCGCCATTCGCGCACCTGGCCCGGGCGCGGCGGGTTCACCACGCCGTGCCACACGGTGGCCATGCTGCCGACGATGGTGGCGCCCACCAGCACCTGCACGAAGGGACGCATCTCGCCGCTCTCGCCGTGCGGCACGTCGAACACGCAGACCACGCGCTCGTTGCGCGCGAACAGGCCGGGCACACCGCGCGCCGTGGTCGGGTTGACGGAAAACAGTTCGCCCGGCACATGGATCATGCGGCGCAGGCGCGCGGCGCTGGGCATGTGGATGCGGTGGTAATCCCTGGGGCTGAGGTAGAGGGTGGCGAAGGCGCCGTCCTCGAACTGCGCGGCCAGTTCGGCATCACCACCCACCAGGGCCTGTGTGCTGTAACTGTGGCCCTTGGCCTGGAAGATCTGGTCTTTTTCGATGGCGCCGAACTGGCTGATGGCACCGTCCACCGGGCAGACAAAGGCCGCGCGCGCCAGTGGTCGTGCGCCGGGCTTGAGCGCCCGGGTGAAAAATTCGTTGAAGGTGGCGTAACCGCGCGGGTCCGGGTTCGCGGCCTCGGCCATGTTGACGCCGTAACGGCGGATGAACCAGGGGATCACCCTGCGCGTCCACCAGGTCGCCTTCAATCCGGCGCACCAGCCGGCGAACACGGTCAGTGCCCGTTTGGGCAGCAGGTATTGCAGAACAACAGCAGGGGATAAGGACACGGCAAAACGCGTGAAAAGACCGATCGGTCCGGTGCCGGTATTGTAGGCGGCGCCCCTGGCGTCCACGCCGCGCGACGGGCCTGTCGCCCGGGCACAATGCATTGCATGAGTGCCAACCTCTTCGAATGCCAGCACCTGGCCAAGCGCTATGGCGGCAACACCGTGGTGGACGACCTGTCGTTCAGCATCGCGCCGGGCGAATGCCTGGGCGTGATCGGGCCCAATGGGGCCGGCAAGACCACGACCATTCGCATGTGCCTGGGACTGACCACGCCCGACGCGGGCCGCATCACCGCCTTTGGCCTGGACATGCCGCGCGACGCCCTGGCCATCAAGGCGCAGCTGGGCGTGGTGAGCCAGATCGACACGCTGGACCCGGATTTTTCCTGCGCCGAAAACCTGCTGGTCTACGGCCGCTACTTCGGCATGAGCGCCGCGCAGATCCGCCCGCGCATTCCGCAGTTGCTGGAGTTCGCCGCCCTCTCGCACAAGGCCGACGCCAAACCGGGCGAACTCTCGGGCGGCATGAAGCGGCGCCTGTCGCTGGCGCGCGCGCTGGTGAACGACCCGCGCCTGCTGATGCTGGACGAGCCCACCACCGGGCTGGACCCGCAGGCGCGCCACCTGATGTGGGAGCGCCTGCAGCTGCTGCTGCAGCAGGGCAAGAGCATCCTGCTCACCACCCACTTCATGGACGAGGCCGAACGCCTGTGCTCGCGCCTGCTGGTGCTGGACCACGGCCGCAAGATCGCCGAAGGCCGCCCGCGCGAACTGATCGCCCAGCACCTGGAGCCCGACGTGGTGGAGGTCTACGGCAACGGCGCGCTGGCGCTGGCGCAGGCCGAAGAACACGCCGCCTTGCGCGCACTCGCGGCGCGGGTGGAGGTGAGCGGCGAAACCGTGTTTTTCTACACCGCGCAGGCCCTGCCGCTGCTGGCCGCGCTGGGCCAACACCACCAGCTGCGCACGTTGCACCGGCCGGCGAACCTGGAAGACCTGTTTCTGAAACTCACCGGTCGGCAGATCCGCGAGGACGGATGAACATGAACACAACAACCGTGGCCACAACCCCTTCACACTGGGCTGCCCCTAGGCTTTCGGGCCGCTGGTGGCCGGTGTTCCTGCGCAACCTGCTGGTCTGGAAAAAGCTGGCCATTCCCAGCCTGGTGGGCAACATCGCCGAGCCGCTGATGTGGCTGGTGGCGTTCGGCTACGGCATGGGTGCGCTGGTGGGCCAGGTGACCATCGCCACGCCGCAGGGCAACATGGCGGTGCCCTACATCCTGTTCCTGGCGAGCGGCAGCATCTGCATGAGCGCGATGAACGCGGCCAGCTTCGAGGCGCTGTATTCGGCGTTTTCGCGCATGCACGTGCAGAAGACCTGGGACGGCATCATGAACGCGCCGGTGAGCCTGGACGACGTGGTGCTGGCCGAGATGTTGTGGGCCGGCTTCAAGGCGCTGTTTTCGGTCACCGCCATCATGGCCGTGATGCTCGGTCTGGGCATCAGCCATTCACCGAAACTCCTGCTGGCCTGGCCGGTGCTGCTGGGGGTGGGCATCACGTTTTCGTGCATCGCCCTGGTGTTCAACGCCCTGGCCCAGGGCTATGACTTCTTCACCTACTACTTCACGCTGTTCCTGACCCCGATGATGTTTCTCTCTGGGGTCTTTTTCCCGCGGGAGCAGTTGCCCGGGGTGGTGCGGGCCATTTCAGACTGGCTGCCGCTGACCAATGCGGTGGAGCTGGTGCGCCCCCTGTTCATGGACCAGTGGCCCGAACAGGCCTGGCTACATGCCGCGGTGCTGCTGGCCTATACCGTGGCAGCTTTCTGGCTGGCTTTGGCGCTGACCCGCAAGCGGTTCGCTCGCTGATCAATGCACAGCTGCCTGCAGCGCAGGCTGGGCATCGGCATAAAAATTGACACCCGAGTCCATGAACTCTTCGGCGTCGATCACGGCGTCGTAGTCGCGCAGGGCGATGCGGTCGATGCTGTGGGTCTTCGGGATCAGGGGCTTGTCCAGCGGGCGGCAGACGCGCTGGCGCAGGCCCCGCAGCATCTTGCTGTCTTCCATGGCGCTGATCACGGCTTCCGGATCGAGCATGAGGACGAAGGGGTTGAGGCGGCTGTGGATCGAGTTCATGGCGGTGTCCTGCGGAAAAAAGGGTGAATAACAATTCGTTTGTCGATGTCACAAACTGTATTCATCCTGTTTCAAAACGTTAAGTCGGCGCACCCCCATTCACGCTGTAGGTGTTTGCCTGACAAGTCCGGAGATGGGCCGGAATCACCCCGCTTATTCCAGCCCTGTGTCCGTGGACCAGTGCAAGTCTCAGCCGGGGCCGCTGCGCAAAGCGTCCACGCTCGCACGCACCACGCTCTGCACGCTGCCGCTGGCGGCGTATTGCTTGCGCAGGAAACTGGCGTGGTTGCCATCGCGCGCAGCGGTGCGTTCGATCTCGTCCAACGCCACCTGTGAGTTCAGCGCCTCGGCGTGCGGCCCCAGGTGGCGCAAGGTGGCCAGGACGTCCTCGCGGATGCTGATCTGCTCGCGCGTCTTGGGGTTGACCATCATGCCGTCGAGCCCGAAGCGGCAGGCCTGGAAGCGGTTGTAGGTGTAGACGAGGTAGTCGTCTTCTTCGGGCGGCGCCTCGGTGCGCTCCAGCAGGTGGCGACACAGCGCCTGCAGGTAACAGGCCAGGCCGGCGGCGCGTTCCACGGTCAGCGGCGTGTCGCACACGCGCAGCTCGATCGTGCCGTACTCGGGCTTGGGCCGGATGTCCCAGTAAAAGTCCTTCATGGACTTGACGACGCCCGTGCTTTCCATCTTGGTGAAGTACACGTTGGCGAACTCGTCCCAGCTCAGGGTGAAGGGCGCGCGGCCGCTGAGCGGAAACGCAAAAACCGAGTTCAGCCGCGCCGAGTCGAACAGCGTGTCCACACCCTGGAAGAACGGCGACGAGGCCGAGAGCGCGATGAAGTGCGGCACGTAACGGTTGAGCGAGTGCAGCAGGAACAGCGCTTCGTCGGGCGACGCGCAGCCGATGTGCACGTGCTGGCCGAACACGGTGAACTGTTTGGCCAGGTAGCCGTACAGGCCCGAGAGCTGCTCGAAACGCGGCTTGGAGAAGATGCGCTGCTCGAACCAGCGCTGAAACGGGTGTGTGCCGCCGCCCGCGATCTCGATGTTGAGCCGGTCGCCTGCGCGCACCAGCGTGTCGCGGATCTCGCGCAGCTGCGCCAGCAGCGGGCCGTGTTCGGTCTGGATGTCGGTGGCGATCTCGATCATGCTCTGCGTCATCTCGGGCGTGACCACGCCCGGGAAGGGCTTGCGCCGCAGCAGCTCCAGCAGGTCGTTGGCACTGCTGGACAGGTCCATGTCGTAGGTGTTGACGAGCTGCAGTTCCAGCTCCACGCCCATGGTCAGCGACTGCGAGGATTTGAAGGTCTCCAATGGCATCGTTCAGCCCTCTTTCGTGACGTGGGTTTCGTGCGCGGCCATCAGGCTGCGCTGGGTCACCAGCGGCCCGAACAGCTCCTGCACCAGCATCATGCCGGCCATGACCGCCAGCACCTGCCGGGCCGGGTCGAAGCCGTACAGCCGGCTCTGTTCCAGCAGCAGGATGGCAAAGGCCGACATGGGCGTGAGCGCGAGCCCGGTGAGCAGCCCCTTGCGCTCGGTGATGCCCGACAGCCGCGCCGCCGCCAGACTGCAGGCCACTTTGGACGCGGTGCGCACGATGATCAGCGCCAGGCCGAGCAGCATGCCGCCCCAGACATCGGTCCAGTCCAGCAGCGCGGCGATGTAAACGAAGAGAAACACCGTGAGCAGGTCGCCAGCAGTCCCGAAGCCGCGCTGCGCATTGGTCAGGTGCACGCGGCGCTCACGCGCAACGATGCCGAACGTGAGCGCCGCCAGCAGCGGCGACAGCTTGAGCCCGTAGGCCATGGTGGTGAGCAACACCACCGCCAGCGCAAACACCAGCGTCACGTCGCGCTCCTGGATGCGCTGCGAGCGCAGCAGCCAGGGACCGGCCACGCCCAGCAGCGCGCCCACCGCAACCGAGGTGCCCAGCACGTGGATGCTGCCGAACGCGGCCATCACCAGGTCGCCCGATGTGCTCAGGTGCCAGTAGCCCACCACCAGATTGAGTGCGAGCACCGAGACCAGGCAATTGATGGCGCACAGGTGCATGACGCGCTCGGTCACCTGGCCAGCGCTGCGCAGTTCGTTGGCCACGCGCACGATGCCCGCGGGCGAGGCAGAAACCGACAGGGCCGCGATGATGAGGCGGGTCTCGGTCGGCAGGTCGAACCACCCCGTGGCCAGGTAGACGGCCATGAAGGTGACCACCGACTCCACCAGGCCCAGCGCCAGCACCCAGGGGTTGTGGCGAAACCAGCGCAGGTTGATGCGGTAGCCGAGCTCGAACAGGATCAGCGACAGCGCCACGTTGGCCAGAAACGGCAGGCCCGGCACGGCGTTGGTGAGGCCCGGCAGATCAAACAGGCTCGCCACTAGGCCGACCGCCACGTAACTGCTCACGCGCGGTACGCTGGCGGCCTCGTGCAGGCGCTCGCCCACAAACCAGGCCAGCAGCAGCACCAGAGGCCAGGCCATGGACTGCAGCAGGAAATTGACATCGGAAAACATGGGCACTCACTTCAGAAAGGGAGCCCGGATGGTAAAGCCCTCGTAAACGCTTGAACACCCGGGTCACTTTCATCCCGTACATCCCACGGTCTTCCCGGGTGGTCCGGCGGGAAATCGGGGTCCGGGGCCAGACGCCACCGTTTCACAAATGCCGCATTCTGGTTACATGCGTCAACAGGGCGCCGTCGCTTTGTGGGTAACATGCCGCATGATCCAAAAATCGCTGAACACCGCCGCCCTGTCCCTTGCACTGCTGCTCACCGCGACCGCTGCAAGCGCACAGGCTCCCGCCCCCTCCACCCCGGCCAAAAAGGAGCTTGTGACCCGCCTGCTCAAACTGCAGCAGCCGGGCATCGAATCGCTGGCCCGCACACTGGCCGAGCAGCCCGCGGCCGAGATGCTGGACGGCGCGGCCGTGGCCCTGCGCTCGCGTGTCGCCGCCGACAAGCAGGAGGCCGTGGCCAAAGACATCCAGGCCGATACGAAAAAGTACCTTGATGAAGCCGTGCCGCTGGTGCGCAACCGCGCCATTCAGCTCGCCCCCAGCACCGTGGGCACCGTGCTCGATCAGAAGTTCTCCGAAGACGAGCTGCGCAAGATCGTCAGCTTGCTCGAATCGCCGGAATACGCCAAATACCAGCAGCACCTGGGTGAAATGCAGCAGTCGCTGCAGGTCAAGCTCGTGGCCGACACGCGCGGCAACATCGAGACCAAGCTGCGCACGCTGGAGCAGTCGATCGGCACACGCCTGGGTGTGAGCACACCGGCGAACGGCAACAAGCCGGCGGCACCCAAGCCCGCCGGCAAATAAGCGGGCCTCTCCCGCCAGGGAAACAAGCCGCTCAGGCGGCGGATTGTTCGACCACGCCGAAGCGCGTCCGGAGCGCCTGCAACCCCAGTTCGTCGAGCACCTGCTGCAGCCGCTCGCTCGCCCGCTCGCGCTGGGCGCGGTGACCGGTGCCGGTCTTGCTCGCCAGGATCAGCTCGTTCTTCATCGAGTGTTCCCAACCCACCAGCTCGGTCACGGTCACGCTGTAGCCGTGGGCTTCGAGCTGCAGGCAACGCAGCACGTTGGTGATCTGGCTGCCGAACTCGCGCGTGTGCAGCGGGTGGCGCCAGAGTTCGGCCAGCGGTGTGCGCGACAGGTTCAGTGCCTTGCTGCTGCGCATCACACTCGCCACCTCGGCCTGGCAACACGGCACCAGCACCATGTGACGCGCCTGCTTGGCCAGGCCGAAGGCTATCGCGTCGTCGGTCGCGGTGTCGCAGGCGTGCAGTGCGGTCACCACGTCGAAGGTCGGCGGCAGGTCCGGGTCGGTCAGCGCCTGCTGCACCGTGGTGGCCAGGAAACGCATGCGGTCGAAGCCCAGGCGCGCGGCCAGCGCGGCCGACTTCTCCACCAGCTCCACGCGCGACTCGACGCCATACACCCAGCCCACCGGCTTGGCCTTGAAAAACAGGTCGTAGAGGATGAAACCCAGGTAGGACTTGCCGGCGCCGTGGTCGGCCAGGGTCACGTCGCCGCGCTCCTTCAACACCGTTGCCAGCAGCGGCTCGATGAACTGCACCAGGTGGTAGACCTGCTTGAGCTTGCGCCGCGTGTCCTGGTTGAGCTTGCCCTCGCGCGTGAGGATGTGCAGCTCCTTCAGCAGCTCGACCGACTGGCCTTCGCGCAGTTCGGGCAGTTGCTCCTGCAGGGTTTTCTGCGGTGGCTTGTGTGTCTTGGAGGGTTTCACGGACGGACCTGCTGATTCTGGGGTTTGTCTGGGGTGGGCGACGAAGGCCCCATGCGGTCCTGCAGTCCCTGCACCTGGGCGCGCAGCGCGCGGATTTCATGTATCAGCTCGTGTTCGATCTGCCGTTCGCCCGCCACCACTTCGTCTTGCACTTCCTGCTCAACAAAAATCGCCGCCAGCGAGGCGGTCACCAGCGACAGCACCGCCAACCCCAGCAGCACCACCAGCACCGCAAAGGCGCGGCCGGCCGGGGTGCGCGGCACCATGTCGCCGTAGCCCACAGTGGCGGCGGTGGTGAAAGCCAGCCAAAGGCCGTCCTGCAAAGTGTCGATGCCCGGCTCCAGCAACCAGAACCCGACGCCCCCGATCAGCAGGATCCACAGGCACAGCGCGAGCGAATACCAGAGGCCGCGGCGCATGATGTGCAGGCGGCGTTGACGCGATCGTTTCATCGCCCGATTCTGGCACGGGCCGCGGGCGACAATGCAGGCATGACCCAGCCCCCCGCTCCTGCAGCCCAGCGCACCACGCACCCTTACACCGCCCTCACGCCCGACGTGGTGCAGGACGCCCTGGGTGCCATCGGCCTGTGGAGCGACGGCCGCCTGAGTGCGCTCAACAGCTTTGAGAACCGGGTCTACCAGCTGCACCTGGAAAGCCCGTTCGAGGGCCATGAGCAGGTGGTGGCCAAGTTCTACCGGCCGGAGCGCTGGAGCGATGCGCAGATCGCCGAAGAGCACGCCTTCGCCGCCGAGCTGGTGGCGGCCGAAATCCCGGCCGTGCCGCCGCTGGTGGTCAACGGTCAGACGCTGCACCACTTCGGCGGTTTCGCCTTTGCGGTGAGCCAGCGCCGTGGCGGGCGGCGCCCCGAACTGGACGACTTCGAGGTGCTGGAGTGGATCGGCCGTTTTCTGGCGCGCATCCACGCCGTGGGCGCAGTGCGGCCTTTCGTGGCCCGCCCGGCACTGGATGTGGCCGGCTTCGGCCACGAGCCGCGCGACTGGCTGCTGCAGCACCACGCCATTGCGCCCGAGGTGCAGACCGCATGGACCGCCGCGCTGGAAGAAGCTCTGACGCTGATCGAAACCCACCCGGTGCTGCGCGCGAACCAACCGGCCGATGACGACGGCATCCGGTGCATCCGCCTGCACGGCGACTGCCACCCCGGCAACATCCTCTGGACGCCCGAGGGCCAGCCCGGTGCCGGCCCGCATTTCGTGGACCTGGACGACGCGCGCACCGGCCCGGCGGTGCAGGACCTCTGGATGCTGCTCTCTGGCGACCGGCGCCAGCAGAACCAGCAGCTTGGCGCGCTGATCGACGGCTACGAACAGTTCCGCCCGTTCGACCGCCGCGAACTCGCGCTGATCGAGCCGCTGCGCACGCTGCGCCTGATCCACTACAGCGCCTGGATCGCACGGCGCTGGGAAGACCCGGCCTTCCCGATCAACTTCCCCTGGTTCGGCAGCCGCGACTACTGGCAGGGCCAGGTGGACATGCTGGTGGAGCAGATCGAAGAGATGCAGAACCCGCCTCTGATGGTCTGAGCCCACCCCCGCGCCGGGCTGCGCCCGTCACCCCCTCAAGGGGACAACGCGAGCGGCCCGGCAAAGCCGGTTCCACCGCGTTCTGGGTCAGGCATTGCGCTCCGTGTTGACCATCTGCTCAGTGTGGTTTTTAGCAATTAAATTGCACACAATTTAATTGACAACTACAGTTCACCCCATGGTCACACGCAACACCCCCCGCAACACCCTGTCCGAGCAGGCCCTGCTGCTGGACAACCAGCTCTGCTTCGCGCTGTATTCGGCCTCGCTGGCCATGACCAAGCTCTACAAGCCCCTGCTCGACGAGCTGGGCCTGACCTACCCGCAATACCTGGCCCTGCTGGTGCTGTGGGAGCAGGACGGCGTGGCCGTGTCCGAACTCGGCGAACGCCTCTACCTCGACTCCGGCACGCTCACGCCCTTGCTCAAACGCATGGAGACGGCCGGGCTGGTCACACGGCTGCGTGATGCGACCGACGAGCGCCGGGTGCTGATCCGCCTGACCGCTGACGGTCGCGCGCTCAAGACCCGTGCCCTGCGCATTCCGGGCTGCGTGCTGGAGGCCTCGCAGTGCGACGTGGCCGAAGCCCTGGCGCTGACCCACCAGGTGCAGACGCTGCGCAACCGGCTCACCACCTGATCCCCTTTTTCACCCCGCTTCGCTGAAGCAACCACCCTCAAAGGAACCACCATGGCCACCTCCCTCGACAAAGTGATTTACACCGCCCGTGCCCACACCACCGGCGGCCGTGAAGGCGCCTCGCGCACCGACGACGGTCTGCTCGACATCAAGCTCACCCCGCCCAAGGCCATGGGCGGCGCCGGCACCGCCACCAACCCCGAGCAGCTGTTTGCTGCCGGTTACTCGGCCTGCTTCATGGGCGCGCTCAAGCACGTGGCCAGCATGAAGAAGATCGCCGTGCCGGCCGATGCGTCGATCGACGCCGAAGTGGACATCGGCCCGATCCCGGCCGGCTTCGGCATCGCTGCCCGCCTGTCGGTGAGCCTGCCCGGCCTGGACCGCGCCGTGGCCGAAGATCTGGTGAACACCGCGCACCAGGTGTGCCCCTACTCCAACGCCACCCGCGGCAACATCGACGTCACGCTCACGGTGGTCTGATCCACCGACCGGATCGGTCGCACCGGCCCTGGGAGCCCCGGGGTCGGTGAACTCAGCCGGGCGAATGGCCGCCCAGACGCTCCATGGCATCGGCCAGCCAGTCGGCCGGCAGGGTGGGCGCTTCAGACAGCGTCACGCGCCAGCCGTCCGCCAGCGTCCCCACCTGCGCACGCCCACCCACCCAGAGCAGCCACGCGAGCCCGGCGCACTGTGCGCCCGTCGCGGTTTCTCCCACCGGTGCACTCAGCAGCGCAGTGAAGGCATCGGCTCCGGGCAACCGGACCGCGTCGCCCAAGCGTTCACCGCCCACCGCCTGCGCCAGCGCGTTCAGGACTTGTGTGTCATCGTGGCGGGCGCCAAAGTTTTGCAGCCAGTCGCGCACATGCCCGGCCACGCTCGCGCCCCGCCGCGCCTCCGCCTGTTGCAGGTCGGCATGGTCCCACTGGTTCCAGTCCACCGCAGGCGCCACCGGGCCGCCGGCCATGACGGCCTGGGCAAAGCGGTACAGCGCGGCTTCGTGGTCCTGCGGCTGCACCGCCGCGCTCACCATCAGCAGCGCGGCCATCCGATGAGCCAGCAACTGGCCTTGTTGCGCCAGCAGCTTGTCGCGCAGCAGCTCGTTGCGTTCGGCGCGCAGGTCGGACAGCTCCAGCGCGTTCTTCAGGTCGGCGCGCAGGCTCTCCAGTTCCCAGGGTTTGCTGATGTAACGGTAGATCTCGCCGGTGTTGATCGCATCGATGGCCTCGCCCAGCTCGGAGTAGGCGGTGGTCATCATGCGCACGATGTTGGGGTGGTACTGGCGCGCATGCCGCAGCAGCTCGGTGCCGCGTTCGCCGGGCATGCGCTGGTCGCAGACCAGCACGGCGATCTGGTCCCCGTATTCGCGCAACACGGCCCGGCCTTCTTCGACCGACAGGGCGGTGATTACCGGGGCCAGCGGACCGACCAGCCGCTCGAAATACTTCAGCGCAATGGCTTCGTCGTCAACGTACAGAATTTTTTCGGGTTTCATAGAGGCTCCTAAGCCAGGGTCTGCTCCGGGCACGGGAAAAACAGTGTCACCGTGGCACCCTGCCCCGGCTGGGATTGAACGTGGACCGCTCCGCCGAGTGAGTTCATCACCCGCCGACAGAACACCAGTCCCATGCCGGTGCCCCCGGCTTCGGCACGGGTGGTCACGGGCTCATGGGTCAAACGCTTCAGCACGTGCGGGGCAATGCCGGGCCCGGTGTCGCTCACACGGATCACGGCCTGCTCCGGCAAGCCGGGCGCCAGCGCGGTGCGGCCCAGCCCGATGTGCACACGGGGATCATCGGGCAATGCCGAGCGCAAGGCCAGCAGTGCGTTCTTGACCAGGGTGCACAGCACCAGGTACAGCAGATCGCGCCGCCCCGGCAGGTTGAAGTCTGCCGAGAGGTCGCAGCGCAGCCACGCGGCCTCACCCGCTTCAAACGGGTACTCGTCCCGCACCGCACCCACCAGATCACGGGCCCGCAGGCTCACCGGCGCATCGCTGCGGTACGCGTCGCGTGCCGTCTGCACAAAAGTGGACACCAGGGACTGTGCGTAGTCGGCTCGCCGCTGGGCGGCCTCCAGCATGAACAGCACGTCGCCCGGCTTGTTCTGTTCGATGAAGGCCATGCCACCGACACCCTCGGGGGCATCGCGGTGCCGCTCGCGCATGGCCGTCAGGTAACCGCGCACGGTGGCCAGCGGCGTGGTGACCTCATGGGCCAGAAAGCCCAGGGTTTCGCGCAGGGTCGCTGCGCGCTGGTCAATGAGCGCCTGGTCGAGTGCCCGGCGCTGGGCGCCGACCAGGGCATCGCGCAAAGCCTGGCGCGTCGCCGCCTCATCCAGTGGCTTCTCCAGAATCTTTTCCACCTGCCCCTGGTTGACAGCCGCCATGGCAACGTCCTTGTCGGCGCAGGCTGAAACCAGCAGGCGGGCGATGTGTCCGTACAGCCGGCGCACCTCTCCCAGCAGCTCAACCCCGTTGCGCCCCGGCATGCTGTAGTCGGTCAGCAGCACCGCCACCTGTCCGCCGCGCGCCGCGAGCAGGGCCAGCGCCTCATCGACACCCCCTGCCGTCCAGACCACGAACTCATCCCCATACAGGCGGGCGAACCACTTGCAGGCCTGCGGCTCGTCGTCCACCACGAGCACGGCGTGGGCCGCACCCGCATCCGTGGACGAAACAGCTTGTACGGTGTTCATTCGGGCCTCGGCAGATCAAAAGTGAACGCGGTCCAGGCGCCGGCCTCGCTCTCCACCGCCAGCAAGCCGCCGTGGCGCTGCACGATGCCGTAGCTCACGCTCAGGCCCAGACCCAGACCGGCCCCGACGTCGCGCGTGGTGAAGAAGGGCTCGAACACGCGCCCGATGTTCTCGGGCAGGATGCCCTGACCGTTGTCGCGGACCGTCACGCGCAGGCGTCCGCCCTCCGTCTGCACCCGCACGTCGATGCGCGGCTGTTCACGCTGCGCCTTGGCCAATGCATGGGCCGCATTGCTGAACAGGTTGATCAGCACGCCGATGATGGCCGGCTCGTCGCCCAGCACATGGGTGTCCTGCGGCACCTCGATCGACACCGTCACCCCCTTGAGCTCATGGCCGGCCAGCCGCTGGGCCGAGCGGATGGCCTGCTCCAGCAGAAAGGGCCGCTGGCTGTTGTCGCCGGGATTCTGGTAGGCGAAGGTCTTCAGGTCGGTGACGATGTTCTGGATGCGTGTCATGCCCTCCTTGGCGTCCACCAGGCTTTCCTTGAGCAGCTCGTCGCTTTTGGCGGCGGGCAGGGTCTGGGCCATGTTGATGGCCATGAGGCTGTAGTTGACCGGGTTGTTCAGCTCGTGCAGCAGGCCGGCCGAGAGCGTGCCGATGGCGGCCATTTTTTCACGCTGCAGCAGCTGGCCTTTGATCTCGACGAGGGCCTTGTTTTGGGCCAGCAGTTCGTCTTTCTGGCGCTGCACCTCGGTCTGCAAGGCGTAGGTCTGCCTCCGCTGCCGCTCGCCATACACCGACACCGTGATGGCAATGAGTGAAAAGAAGAGAACAAACATCAGCTGACCGGCGAGAACCGGCCAGTGCTGCACGCCACCGACGCGCAGCACACAGGCCAGGGTGTAGGCCAGCATGGTGAAGACGCTGAAAACCAGCGCCTCCAGCAAGGTCAAGGGCAGAAAGATGCTGATGCCCGATACCGCGAGGGTCAGACCGACAAAGTAGATCGAGGCCTCTCCATCGGTGCTGAAGATCATCCAGGCAATCATCAATTGGGGCAGGGCAATCCAGAAGTAGGTGAGCCCTCTGACGTGGCGCAAGCCCCACGAACTGCTGTAGCTCCAAAGCGCGGCCCCGATCAGCGCCACCACCACGAGACGCGCCAACCCGAAGTCTTGCGAATGCTCCGGGTAGAAAGCCGCATCCAGCCCGACCCCGCCGGCAACGAGCGCCATGGCCAGCACACAGGTGATCCGGCTGTAATAAACCAGATGCTGGTGCGTGGCCTCTTCGTAGGAAGCAGGCAGTTGGCCAGGGCGCAGGTTACCGGTCATGCCTGGGCGTCACAGCGGTTTGACAGCCTCGGCGAACAGGTTGACGCCCGTCGCATCGGTGTAGGTCTTGACATCGGGCAGCGTGGACGGGAACAGCTTGGTGAGGCCGCCTTCATCCCGGTAGATCAGGTACCACTCCATGAAGTGCTCCATCCAGAAGCGCTCCGGGTTGCTGGAATGCACGTTGGTCACCAGCAGCGTGCCACCCGGACGCAAATGCCGGTCGAAGTAGGCGATCAGCCGCGCGCAGGCCTTGTCGGCCAGGTAGTCGAACAGACCGGCGCAGTAGATGTAGTCGTACTGCTCGTCCAGCGCAATGCCCTGGTCGCGAGACGAACGCTTGAGCAACTGGTGCACGGACTCGTGGCGCAGCGTCACCTTCAGCGGCTCGCGCCCGGCGGCCTGCGCCGTCTCGATCAGCTTCTGGCTCGTGTAGAGCAGGGTTTCGTCGCTGAAGTCCATCAGCACCACGTCCAGGTGGTCCAGTGGCTGGTCGGTGGCGGCCAGGCGTTGCAGTTCGCCCGCCGGCCCGCAGCCCACGTTCAGGATGCGCAGCGGTCGGCCCTGCTCGCGGGCCTGGGCAGCCAGGGTCCGCAACCGGTCCAGCAGGATGTCCACCCGGTTGCGGTGCGCCTGCGCCACGCTGGACTGGAGGAACACGAAGTTCACCAGTTCGAAGTACGTGCTGGGTCCCTCGCGCGGGTCGCCCAGAATCTGGTTGACCATCTGGTAGTCGCCCGCGTAGCCCAAAGGCTTGGCAAAAGTCCGGTACACGAAGGGCGCTCGCAACACCAGCGGATGAATGGCGGACTGGGCAAAAGCGCGGTGAGCCGACTCCAGCTCGGGTGGCACTTTGGCGGCCTCTCGCTCGAATCGCACGAGGTATTCGCGCACCGTGCTCATGAGCGGCCGGGCGATCTCGTAGAAAACCTCATCGCGCACGCGACCATGCACGTCCCGCGGCAATCCGGCCGTGATATCGGCCTGGTCCAGCCAGCGCGTGACTTCGGAAAAGTAGGCGCGCAGATCGTTGACCACCACCTGGTAGGCCTCGCTGATGCGTGAGCGCGACTCCCACTCTTCGACAAACCGGCTCACCGCCTCGGAAACACTGCGTGCGCTGTGGCCGATGCCTCCCAGATCGTTCCATTCGTCGATCAGGGCGACCGACACCACCGCCATAAGCCCCGTGTTGAGCAGGCTCACGACCACCGCTTTGCCTTTGTAAATGCTGCGGTCGCCCGAACGAATGCTCAGATCGCTGAGCACCTCGCTGACCTGCACGATGGAGTACGGGTTGTACACCTCCATCACCAGCGAGCGGCGCTGCAGGCTGGTCAGCGTCCCGCGGGCGGCTTCGCCCTGGCTGTTTCGGAAGGTGACGACAGGATCGAATGGACGCTGGAATTGCACGGTGTGGCCGTTATCAACAATGAGGGGGCCATGGATGAGGCGCCCCGGAATGAAGTCCCTGTGCGCGAGTGTAGTCATCTCGCGTGGCAGCCGTTGTCGCAGAGCTCCGTGCGCAAATGCCCGGAGCCGAAAAGAAAATGCCCATGCCCCCTTTGCAGGGTGCATGGGCCATGCCAATGGGCGGGCTGGTCAGCCGCGCTTCTGGATCGTGTTGGCCAGATGGCGTTCCCGGAAACGGCGCATCGCCCGGAACAGCACTGGGGGCATGTAATCCTGCGAGACGCGCCAGCGCATGCCACCGATGCTTTCGTGCGGCCGCTCAGCGAAGATCGTGGTGTGGGACTGGTTGGTCTCGTTTGCGGGCCGGCCGTTGGTGTAATAAAAAAGCGCGAGCGACTTGCGCGAGTCGCCATCGGGGCAGGTCAGCGGGTCGGGGTGGCCATGAAACGTCTTGCTGGTCGGCGAAAAGATCGCCAGGCGGTTGAAGACGGGCAGGATCTTGACCTCGCATTTCGTCACCTCCTGGTCCCACAGCTCCAGACTGCCGCCGTACTCTTCCTTCCAGTTCTTGTTCATGTAGAAGATGACGTTGATGCGGCGGTCGAGGAAGTTGGCGTCGTGCTTGTTGAAGTCGGCGTGCAGCTTGAGCAGGCCGCCCTTGGGGGTCTGGTGCAAGCCGCCACCGCGCATCGAAGGGTCGGAGATCATGTTGTCGATGCCCGTGACCTTTTCCAGGAAGCGCAGGAAAGGCGCGGAGTTGAACTGGTACAACATGCTGCGCGTGGCCGGTCCGAACTTGGTCTCATCGACGCACACCAGTTTCTGCTCGGCAGGGCGGTTGTAGTTGTGCCACTCGATGTCCTGCGCCTTGGGGAATTCGGCGAGCATGGCTTCGGCCACATCCAGTGGCAGGAAGTTGTCGAAAGCCATGTGGTTGAACGGTGTGCCCATCCGGTACTTGGCGGCACCTTCGGCGGCCAGGGCTTCGTACCTGGGGTCGTCAAAAATGAAACGGTCACCAAAATCCCACTGCTGCATGCTCAGAACTCCTGAAAAGAACAAACACAACGCACTTCGTTCATAACAGGCGCTCCGCACGGACGATGGGGTTAGAAGCTGCTGAACAGCTGGGTGACACCGATGCCGCCCAAGCCGGAAGGAATGAAGAAGTACTCAGCTCGGAATTTGAGCACCCAGCCCAGCAGCATGCCGTTGACCAAGATCAAGAGGGGCACAAGTAGCGGCGACTTGCGCCTTGAAGGCCCGCCCGAAATGCCCGCACAAACCGAGCACCGCCGCGTATATCAGGGCCTTGAACGGAGCGTCCGACAGCACCAGACGCCCACCCACCAGCGAGAGGCCGTGCTGGTGGGTTTTACTTCTTATGGGGGCCGGGCTCAGACCAGCAGCGCGTTCACCCGCTTCACATAAGCGGCGGGGTCTTCCGGCAGGCCGCCTTCGGCCAGCAGAGCCTGGTCAAACAGGATGTGGGCGAGGTCGTCGAAGTGGTCGCTGGTTTCCAGCTTCTTCACCAGCGGGTGCTCGGCGTTCACTTCCAGGATCGGCATGCTGATCGGCGCTTGCTGGCCCGCGGCCTTGAGCATGCGGGCGAGCTGGTTGGAGAGGTCGCCCTCGCCCACCACCAGACAGGCCGCCGAATCGACCAGGCGCGTGGTCACGCGAACGTCCTGCGCCTTGTCCTTCAGCGCTACCTTGAGCTTGTCCAGCACAGGCTTGAAGGTTTCGGCCGCGGCTTCGGCGGCTTTCTTTTCTGCTTCGTCCTGCAGCGAGCCCAGATCGACCGCGCCCTTGGCCACGCTCTGCAGCGGCGTGCCGTCGAACTCGTGCAGGTGCGACACGGCCCACTCGTCCACGCGGTCGGCCATCAGCAGCACCTCGATGCCCTTCTTCTTGAACACTTCGAGCTGCGGGCTGTTCTTGGCGGCGGCGATGCTGTCGGCCGTGATGTAGTAGATCGCGGCCTGGCCTTCTTTCATGCGCGCCTTGTAGTCCGCCAGGCTCACGCTCACCGCGTCGCCGGTGGTGCTCGCAAAGCGCAGCAGCTTCGCGATCTTCTCGCGGTTGGCGAAGTCTTCGCCCAGGCCTTCTTTCAGCACGGCGCCGAACTCGGCGTAGAAGGCCGAGTACTTGCCGGCGTCCTTCTCGGCCGCGGCCTGGTCTTCCGGTGTCACCACATCGGTGACACCGTCTGCACCCTCTTCAGCCTTCGGCGCCACGTCCTTCTTGGCCAGGTCTTCCAGCATGGCCAGCACGCGGCGGGTGTTGCCTTCGCGGATCGCCTTCACGTCGCGGCTTTCCTGCAGCAGTTCTCGGCTCACGTTGAGCGGCAGGTCGGCCGAGTCCACCACACCCTTGACCCAGCGCAGGTACGACGGCATCAGCGCCTCGGCCTCGTCCATGATGAAGACGCGCTTCACGTACAGCTTGATGCCGGCCTTGCGGTCGCGGTTCCACAGGTCCATCGGCGCCTTGGCCGGGATGTAGAGCAGCTGCGTGTATTCGGTGGCGCCTTCCACGCGGTTGTGGCTCCAGGCCAGCGGCGCCTCCTGGTCGTAGCTGATGTTCTTGTAGAACTCGGCGTACTGCTCGTCGGAGATCTCTTTCTTGCTGCGCGCCCACAGCGCGTTGGCCGAGTTCACCGCTTCCCACTCGGCCTGCTGCACGTACTCGTTCTTCTCGGCGTCCCACTCTTCCTTCTGCATCAGGATCGGCAGGCTGATGTGGTCGGAGTATTTGGTGATCAGCGACTTGAGCTTCCAGTGGCTCAGGTACTCGCCGGCGTCGTCGCGCAGGTGCAGGGTGATGGTGGTCCCGCGCGCGGCGCGCTCGATGGCTTCCACCTCGAACTCGCCCGTGCCGCCGCTGGTCCAGCGCACGCCCTCGGCCGCCGGCAGGCCGGCGCGGCGGCTCTCAACGGTGATCTTGTCGGCCACGATGAAGCCGGAATAGAAGCCCACGCCGAACTGGCCGATCAGCTGCGCGTCCTTCTTCTGGTCACCGCTCAGGTGGCTCATGAAATCCTTGGTGCCGCTCTTGGCGATGGTGCCCAGGTGCTCCACCGCTTCGGCCTGGCTCATGCCGATGCCGTTGTCGGTGATGGTGATGGTCTTGGCGTCCTTGTCGAAGCCCACGCGAACTTCCAGGTTCGGTGCATCTTCGAACAACGCAGCGTTGTTCAGGCCTTCAAAGCGCAGCTTGTCGCAAGCGTCCGACGCGTTGGACACCAGCTCGCGCAGGAAGATCTCGGGGTTGGAATACAGCGAATGGGTGACGAGGTGCAGCAGCTGCGCCACCTCGGCCTGGAAAGACAGGGTTTGTTTGCTCATGGGTCTTGAGGGAGATAAAAAAACACAGACGCGCCCCGGTGGAGCGCTCACGCTGGGCTGAATTATGGGCGGCGCGGGATTTTTCAAGCCCCGGGGCTCCGGCCTGGTGGATGGCTCACCCAACCAGCCCGTTCGCCCTGAGCCTGTCGAAGGGCTTCGACAGGCTCAGCCCGACGGAGAAACGCGGTGCTCATTCTTCGACGGCGGGAGCCGGGCGCAGCCAGGCCAGCATCTGCGCCGCCACCTCGGGGCTGGATAGCAGATCCAGGTGTCCGGTGCGGTAAACGATGTGCTGGCTGTCCTTCGCAAACACCAGTCGGCGCGCAAGATCGTCGTGCTGGCCGAGCGCGCTGTGGAGCGGCACCAGGCCATCGCCCATCAGCCGGTCGGCCAGCAGGCCGCGCTGGCCCGCCAAGGTCGCGGCCACGGCAAAGCAGGCCACGCCTTCGGGCAGCGGCAGCGGCACGCGGTGGTCTTCGGGTGACCCGAACCGGTCGCGACCTTGCCAGTCCGCGTCCAGCACATGGCCATGGCGCAGGTCGGTGATGCCGGCGCTGCGGATTTTGCCCAGCCGTGCGAACGGCGCCGTGTGCGGCGACGAAGCCAGCAGCAAGTCCACCCCGTGGCCTGCACGCTCCAGTGGGGCGCCGTGGTGCGGCGTGCCCAGAAACACCAGTTCACGCAGCAGCCCCGGCCAGCGCTGGCCCGCCTCGCGCGCCACCTGCACCGCAGACCGCGCCACCAACCCGCCCATGCTGTGGCCCACGATGGTGAGGCGTTCCAGCGGCACCGGCCACGCCGCCACCAGCTGCTCCAGCAGCAACGCCAGTTGGTGCCCGTTGATGGAGGTGTGCAGCCCGGAGTTGTAGCGCAGGTACACCGGCGTGCAGCCCAGCGCCTGGGCCAGCGCGTCGCCGTGGTCGTGGCCGCTGCGGCGCCACTGCGTGTCGTTCATGCACAAGCCGTGCGCCAGCAACAGCAGGTGCGGACTGGCCTGTTCGCCCAGCCGCGCCTTCAGGGCCGCCGGCACCAGCGGCAAGGTCTGCCCGCCCTGGCGCAGCTCCATGGTCTGGGCCAGCGGGTTGCCAAAGCTCTGCAGCCGGTCACCCAGCACGCCGTTCAGCGCCGCCAGCACCGCCTCGCGCGCGGGCGAATCCTCGGGGTGCGTGGCCGGGTCGTCCACCAGCGGCAGCAGCGTGGCCAGAGCGCCATCCAGCCCATGGCCCACGATGTGCGCCACGCCGCGAACGCCCCGGTAGATCTGCCCCGTCAGGCCACTGGCCTGCTCATCCGACGCCCCGCTGGAGAACCCCAGCCGCCGCCGCACCGACTGGTGCACCCCCTCGGTGATGTTGATCACACCCTGCGTCGCCTGCGATGCCAGCTGCGCAGCGGCCCGCAGGTCCGAGGGGCGCAGGTGGCGCAGAACGGCGCGCTTGGGGTTGTTGGGTGGGGTGGGAGCGGTCATGGGCCATTGTGGCGGTGGCCATGGAGCGACATTAGGCCAGTTCGACTAATAGTGCCAAAGTGTCTTGAGTGAATGCTCAACATCAATGTGAACCGCAACAAACAACTCCGACGACATGGCGACTTCGGCGGGTAGGACTAACAAATCTTGTCGCCCGGACCATTCGACCCAGGAAACTGCCATCCCATTTGGGTAACCGAATTCACAACCGCGCAGGCCAACTCGGTTGCGTTTCGCTGAACCTGATCGATGAACGCCAGATCAACTTCGCTTTCAAACGCATCTCCCTGTCGTGTCACAAAAAGCGGGATAGAAGCCCCCTTTTCATTGGGTACTCCCCAAGACGCGTGACACAGGACATTACGAATCTTCGAAGCTTTTCGCAGGCTCTTCAGAAGCTCGTCCAAGTTCGGAACCAAGGCGTGTGGGTAGTTCTGAACCGATCTTTCGTATTCATCGACCAAGCCCCACAGTGGATCACTCAGTGCACGTTTCAGCTTTGGCAGCCATTCGACATATGCCTGCTGAATCTCGGCTTCAAGGTATGGGCGTGTCGCAGTGAAGGAAAAAATTGCTTTCCCCAACACTTCTTCCAGAAAACCAAACGTTGCAACAGCGCGACCAAGGCTCTCCCAGAAGGCCGCCTCATGCCTGTGAGTCGGAAACTTTTCCGGCAATAAAGCTACATCAACAATTTGCCCATGAACTTTGCCAAGACTCATACGCCGTTCGTCTTAAATGACAGAAAAATTCAACGCTGCAGCCAAGAGAGTCAAAACCCCTCCCCCGCCCCCAGATACCGCCACTGCCCCACCGGCAGGTTGCCCAGCACCACATTCCCGATGCGGATGCGCTTGAGTCCCACCACGTGCAGGCCCACCTGTTCGCACATGCGGCGGATCTGGCGCTTTTTGCCTTCCTTCAAGATGAAGCGCAACTGCTCGGGGTTCATCCAGTCCACCTGCGCGGGCTTCAAAGGCAGATCGTCCAGACTCAGGCCGTGGCGCAACAGAGCCAGCTTGTCCGCCGGAAAGACGGCCTGCACATCCTGCGCGACCACGCCCGCGCCGTGCGGGCCGTTGGGCGCGTACTGGACGCGCACCAGGTATTCCTTTTCGATGCCGCTGTTCTCGCCGATGAGCTGGCGCGCGATGCGGCCGTCTTGCGTGAGCACGAGCAGCCCGACGGAGTCGATGTCGAGCCGGCCGCAGGGGGCGAGGCCGCGCGTGTGTTCGGGGGCGAAACGGCGGCCGTCCGCCGGGTGGCGGGCGTCGCCGCGCCACTGGCTGGGCGCGCCGATCAGCGTGGCGGCGGCTTCGTGGCCGTCTTCGGGCTGACCGCTCACATAGCCCATGGGCTTGTGCAGCAGGATGGTGACCTGCCCGGCCTGCTGGTGGCGCGCCTGGGGCAGCACCTCCACTTTGGCGTCGGGCGCCACGGGCATGCCCATGACGGCGGGCTCGCCGTTGACCAGCACCCAGCCGCGCGCGATCCATTCGTCGGCCTCGCGGCGCGAGCACAGGCCGAGGTCGGCCATGCGCTTGTTGAGCCGCACTTCGCCGCGCACGTTGCCGACGCGGGCGAGGTCGGGCCGGTGTGGCTGCACCGGGCGCGGTGCGGGGGACGGCGCGCGTTGCGGACGGTCGCCCGCACCATGGGGCTGGTCGCGTGGGTCGGCGCGGCGTGGCGCCGGGCGCTCGCTCCAGCCGCGCTCGTCGCCGCGAGGTGCGGCTCCGGGGCCTGAGCGCGGGCGCTCGGTGCGCTCGCCTTCGGGGCCGGATCGTTGGGCGCCGTAGCCGGGCGAGGGTTCACGCGGTGGCTTGGGCGCGGAGGCTGAAACGCTCTTGGCGCGGGCCGGGCCGGGCGGGCGCACCGGGGCGCGGCGTGGCGCGAACGGGTCGGCCTTGGATTTCTTCGCAGCGCCCGGGTTGAGCTTGAGCGTGCTGGGCTTTTTGTCGGTGGTCATGGGGGGATCATCCCAGATCACGTGCCCATGGCCCATGCAACTTTTCAGTCAGGACGGCCGTCGAGCGCCCCCGAGCGCAGCGCTGGCAGATCCAGCACCCGCACGCCGCCGTATTCGACCCGGATCCAGCCTTTCGCCGTGAGCGCGGCGAGGGCTTCGTTCACGCGCTGGCGCGACAGGCCCACCAGGTAGGCCAGCTCCTGCTGGGTGATGCGCAGGACGCCGCCCACGTTGGGCGAGAGCAGCGGGTGGAACAGGGCCGCGAGGTTGCGCGCGACGCGCAGATCGGGGTTGTTCAGGCGGTCGATTTCGCGTGCGGCGATGAACTGGCCGAGGCGCTCGTTGAGCTGGTGCATCACGAAGCGGTTGAAGCCGAGCGAGTGGTCAAGCAGCCAGTCGAAAGTCTCGACCGGCAGGCCGGCCACGCGGCTCTTGCGCAGGGCCTGGATGTTGTAGCGGTATTGCTCGTGTTTGAGCACGGTGCCTTCGCCGAACCATCCGCCGGGCGCCACGCCGGTGAAGGTGATCACGGGGCCCTGCGAGTCGTCGTTGCTCATCTTGAGCAGGCCATCGACCAGACCGAACCAGTAGGTGACCGGCCGGCCGATGCGGCAGATGAAGTCGCCCGCCTGCGCCTCGCTCACGACGAGTGCGTCTTCGGCCCGTGCGCGTTCGCCCTCGCTCAAGGCCTGCAGCCAGGGGATCTGCGACAGCTCCTGCACGGTGGGCGCGCGGGCACGCTCCCGCAACTGGGAGCCGGTCCGGCTGGGGGTGAAGTTGCTCATGAGCAGTACAACGAACTAGGGAAAGTCCTAGGAGGGCAGACCCTTCAATTGTCGTCGCACTGACAACATAACGTCAAACATCTGCCTAACATCCGCCCCAGAATGATTTGAACGGGTGTGGCTGAAAGCCCCCTGGCCCAGCACCGCTGCCCGCCCCGCATCTGGAGACTTGCAATGCAAACGACTTTCCCCCGGCTCTTGCTGGAACACGCGAAACGCCGCCCCACCGCGGCGGCCATGCGCGAGAAGGAATACGGGATCTGGCAGACCACCACCTGGGCCGCGATGGCGCAACTGGTGGAAGCGGTGGCCTGCGGCCTGCACCAGGCCGGCCTGCAGCGCGGCGAACACATGGTGGTGATCGGCGCCAACCGCCCGCGCCTTTACGCCACCATGCTGGCCGCGCAATCGCTGGGCGCGATTCCGGTGCCGCTGTACCAGGACGCCGTGGGCGCCGAATGCGTGTTCCCGATCAACAACGCCGAGGTGCGTTTCGCGGTGGTGGAAGACCAGGAGCAGGTCGACAAGATGCTCGAAATCCGCGACCGCTGCCCGCAGCTGACGCACGTGTTCTACGACGATCCGCGCGGCCTGCGCAACTACGACCAGCCCGGCCTGGCGGCGCTGGAAGAACTGATCGGCGCCGGTCAGGCGTTCGCGAAGATCCACACGCAGCTGTTCATCGAGCAGGTGGACATGGCCCAGCCCGACGACGTGGCCGCGATGTTCTTCACCTCGGGCACCACCGGCAACCCCAAGGGCGTGGTGCACACCCACAACACGCTGATCAACCGCGCCGCCGTGGGCGCGCGCTTCGACAAGCTGACCGAAAACGACGAGGTGCTGGCCTACCTGCCACCGGCCTGGATCGGGCAGAACATCTTCAGCTATGCGCAGTGGCTGGTGGCCGGCTACGTGGTGAACTGCCCCGAGTCGGGCGCCACCGTGACCATCGATCTGAAGGAAGTCGGCCCCACCTATTACTTCGCGCCGCCGCGGGTGTTTGAGGGCCTGCTCACCACCGTGATGATCCGCATGGAAGACGCGGGCACGCTCAAGCGCAAGATGTTCCACGCCTTCATGGACGTGGCGCGCCGTGTCGGTCCGACCAAGATGGACGGCAAGTCGCTCGGCTTCATGGACGGCCTCAAGTACGCGCTGGGCAACCTCTTTGTGTACGGCCCGTTGCGCAACAGCCTGGGCCTGAGTCGCGTGCGCGTGGCGTACACGGCGGGTGAAGCCATCGGCCCCGATCTGTTCAGCTTCTACCGCTCCATCGGCATCAACCTCAAGCAGCTCTACGGCTCGACCGAAACGGCCGTGTTCGTCTGCCTGCAGCCCGACCACGAAGCACGCGCCGACACGGTCGGTGTGCCCTGCGAAGGCGTGGAGATCAAGCTCAGCGACACCGGCGAGATCCTGGTGAAGTCGCCCGGCCTGCTCAAGGAGTACTACAAGAATCCGGCGGCCACGGCCGAGGTCCTTTCAGCCGACGGCTGGTACCACACCAGCGACGCCGGCTTCATCGACGCCAGCGGTCACCTGAAGATCATCGACCGCGTGAAAGACGTGGGCCGCATCAAGGGCGGCGCCAACGACGGCGCCATGTTCGCGCCCAAGTACGTGGAGAACAAGCTCAAGTTCTTCTCGCAGATCAAGGAGGTGGTGGCCTATGGCGACCAGCGCGACCAGGTCTGCGTGATGGTCAACATCGACTTCGAGGCCGTGGGCAACTGGGCCGAGCGCCGCAACCTGCCCTACGCCGGCTACACCGATCTGGCGCAGAAGCCCGAGGTGTACGAGCTGATCCGTGAGTGTGTTGAAAAAGTCAACGCCGACCTGAGCCGCGACGAGCTGCTGGCCGGCAGCCAGATCAGCCGCTTCCTGGTGTTGCACAAGGAACTCGACGCCGACGACGGCGAACTGACCCGCACCAACAAGGTCCGTCGCGGCTTCATCGCCGACAAATACAGCGTGCTGGTCGACGCCCTCTACGGCGGCAAGACCGAGCAGTACATCGAAACCCAGGTGAAGTTCGAAGACGGTCGCACCGGCAGCGTGAGCGCCACGCTGCAGGTCCGCGATGCCAAGACGTTTGCCCCCGTGAAAGCTGCCGCATGACAAAGAAGATTGGCGACGTCATCCTCGACGTTCAAAACATCAGCCTGCGCTTTGGTGGCGTGAAGGCGCTGACCGACATTTCCTTCAACGTGAAGGAACACGAAGTGCGCGCCATCATCGGCCCCAACGGTGCGGGCAAGAGCTCCATGCTCAACTGCATCAACGGCGTGTACTCGCCGCAAGAGGGCAGCATCAGCTTTCGCGGCCAGACCTTCAAGCACATGAACAGCCGGCAGGTGGCAGAGATGGGCATCGCGCGCACCTTCCAGAACCTGGCGCTGTTCAAGGGCATGAGCGTGATCGACAACATCATGACCGGCCGCAACCTGCGCATCAAGAGCAACCTGTTCCAGCAGGCGTTGCGCCTCGGCGCGGCGCAGCGCGAAGAAGAACAGCACCGCGAGTTCGTCGAACACATCATCGACTTCCTGGAAATCCAGGCCTTTCGCAAAACGCCCGTGGGCCAGCTGCCCTACGGCCTGCAAAAGCGTGTGGACCTCGGGCGCGCCCTGGCGATGGAGCCGCAGGTGCTGCTGCTCGACGAGCCCATGGCCGGCATGAACCTGGAAGAAAAGCAGGACATGAGCCGCTTCATCCTCGACGTGAACGACGAGTTCGGCACCACCATCGTGCTGATCGAGCACGACATGGGCGTGGTGATGGACATCTCCGACCGCGTGGTGGTGCTCGACTACGGCAAGAAGATCGGTGACGGCACGCCCGAAGAAGTGCGCAACAACGAAGAAGTCATCAGCGCGTACCTCGGTACGAGCCACTGAACACGGAGACAACAAGATGGCATTCTTTTTAGAAACCCTCCTCGGCGGCCTGATGGCCGGCATGCTCTATTCGCTGGTGGCGCTGGGCTTTGTGCTGATCTACAAGGCTTCGGGCGTCTTCAACTTCGCGCAGGGCGCGATGGTGCTGTTCGCCGCGCTGGCCATGGCCCGCTTTTCCCAGTGGATCCCGGAATGGCTGGGCATGGACAACAAGCTGCTGGGCAACGTGCTCGCGTTTGCCGTCGCTGCGGCCTGCATGTTTGTGCTGGCCTGGCTGATCGAGCGCCTGGTGCTGCGCCACCTGGTGAACCAGGAAGGCGTGACGCTGCTGATGGCGACGCTGGGCATCACCTACTTCCTCGACGGTCTGGGCCAGACCATCTTCGGCTCGGACATCTACCAGATCGACGTCGGCATGCCCAAGGACCCCATCTTCCTGCTCGAAGGCGTGTTCGAAGGCGGCGTGCTGGTGAACCTGGAAGACGTCTATGCGGCCTGCGTGGCGGCCTTGCTGGTCGTGGTGTTGTCGCTGTTCTTCCAGAAGACGAGCACCGGCCGCGCGTTGCGCGCCGTGGCCGACGACCACCAGGCGGCGCAGTCCATCGGCATCCCGCTCAACCGCATCTGGGTCATCGTCTGGTTCGTGGCCGGTATCACGGCGCTGGTGGCCGGGATCATCTGGGGCTCCAAGATGGGCGTGCAGTTCTCGCTCACCACGGTGGCCCTGCGCGCCCTGCCCGTGATCATCCTGGGCGGCCTGACTTCGGTGCCCGGCGCCATCATCGGCGGCCTGATCATCGGCGTGGGCGAGAAGCTCTCCGAGGTCTACATAGGACCCATGGTCGGTGGCGGCATCGAGATCTGGTTTGCGTATGTGCTGGCCCTTGTCTTCCTTCTCTTCAGGCCTCAAGGCTTGTTCGGAGAAAAAATCATTGACCGCGTTTAAGGAAGAAGCAGATGTTCTATCGTGAAAACGGTCAATTCAAGACCTCCTACCGCGCCGACCAGCAGATCTTCCCGATCGCGCAGGACCGCTGGGCCATCCTCGCGCTGATCGCCTTCGCCTTCGTCGGTGTGCCCCTGCTGGCGGACGAGTACATGTTCCGCGCCATCCTGATCCCGTTCCTGATCCTGGCGCTGGCCGCCCTGGGCGTGAACATCCTGGTGGGCTACTGCGGCCAGATCTCGCTGGGTTCGGGCGCCTTCATGGCGGTGGGCGCCTACATGGCCTACAACACCTACATCCGCATCGAAGGCATGCCGGTGATCATCGCCCTGCTCTCGGGCGGCTTCTTCGCCACGCTGGTGGGCATGTTCTTCGGCATCCCCAGCCTGCGGGTGAAGGGCCTCTATCTGGCGGTGGCCACGCTGGCCGCGCAGTTCTTCTGCGACTGGGCCTTCCTGCGCATCGGCTGGTTCACCAACAACAACGCCTCGGGCTCGGTCTCGGTCTCGAACCTGCAAGTGTTCGGCTTTGCCATTCAGACGCCTTTGCAGAAGTACATCTTCTGCCTGGCGTTCCTGGTGGTGTTCGGCCTGCTGGCCAAGAACCTGGTGCGCTCGGCCATCGGCCGCGAGTGGATGGCGATCCGCGACATGGACGTGGCGGCGGCCGTGATCGGCATCCGCCCGATGTACGCCAAGCTCAGCGCCTTCGCCGTGAGCTCTTTCATCATCGGTGTGGCCGGCGGTCTCTGGGGCTTCGTGCACCTCGGTTCGTGGGAGCCCGCGGCCTTCTCGATCGACCGCTCGTTCCAGCTGCTGTTCATGGTGATCATCGGTGGCATGGGCTCGATCATGGGCAGCTTCTTCGGCGCCGCCTTCATCGTCGTGTTGCCCATTTTCCTCAACCAGTTTCTGCCCGCGCTGGGCGCGCTGTTTGGTGTGGAGATTTCCACCGCCGGTATCTCGCACACGGAATTCATGGTGTTCGGTGCGCTCATCGTCTGGTTCCTGATCGTGGAGCCTCATGGGCTGGCCAAGCTCTGGAGCATTGGCAAACAGAAGTTGCGGTTGTGGCCTTTCCCGCACTGATGTCCGCACGGTCGTGGTCGTTGGCGTCTCAGGGTGATCCCCGATGGGGAAATGCCCGATGCGTCAGCGCTGCGGGCGGAGTGAACTGACGGGCCCTCGGGTTGGTTTTTTGTGTGTTGGTTTTTTCCTTAGGAGACAAACGAAATGAAGCTGCGTAACCTTGCACTCTCGGTAACCATGGCCTGTGCCGCCCTTTCGGGTGCGCTGGTCTCCACCACTGCCATGGCCCAGGCCAAAGAGCAGTTCTTCCCGGTGCTGGTGTACCGCACCGGTGCCTACGCGCCCAACGGCGTGCCCTTCGCCAACGGCTATGTGGACTACCTCAAGCTGGTGAACGCCCGCGGCGGTGTCAACGGCGTGAAGCTGTCGTACGAAGAATGCGAAACCGGCTACGCCACCGACCGCGGTGTGGAATGCTACGAACGCCTGAAGGGCAAAGGCGCCACGGTGTTCCAGCCGCTGTCCACCGGCATCACCTTCGCACTGACCGAAAAGGCCCCCAACGACAAGATCCCGCTGATCACCGCCGGTTACGGCCGCAGCGAGTCGGCCGACGGCGGCGTGTTCAAGTGGAACTTCCCGCTGGCCGGCACCTACTGGGTGGCGGGCGACGTGATCATCCAGGACATCGCCAAGAAGCTCGGCGGCGTGGCCAACCTGAAGGGCAAGCACATCGCGCTGGTCTACCACGACAGCCCGTTCGGCAAGGAGGCGATTCCGATCCTGCAGGAACGTGCCGCCATGCACGGCTACAAGCTGACCCTGCTGCCGGTGACCCACCCGGGTGTGGAACAGAAGTCCACCTGGCTGCAGATCCGCCAGAGCCGCCCGGACTACGTGGTCAACTGGGGCTGGGGCGTGATGAACTCCACCCTGCTCAAGGAAGCCCAGGCCACCGGCTACCCGCGCGAGAAGATCTACGGCGTGTGGTGGGCCGGTGCTGAGCCCGACGTGAAAGACGTCGGCATGGGTGCCAAGGGCTACAACGCCATCACCATGCAACACGGCGCCGAGAAGGGTTCGGCCGTGGTCAAGGAAGTGCTGGAGAAGCTGCACGCCAAGGGCCAGGGCACCGGTCCGAAGGAAGAAGTGGGCGACGTGCTGTACATGCGCGGCCTCTTCAGCGCCATGTTCGCCGTCGAAGGTGTGCGCCAGGCCCAGGAGAAATACGGCAAAGGCAAGGTCATCACCGGCGAGCAGGCTCGCTGGGGCTATGAGAACCTGAACCTGACGCAGGCCAAGCTGGATGCACTGGGCTTCAAGGGCGTGCTGCGCCCGGTGTCCACCAGCTGCCAGGACCACATGGGCGCCAACTGGGCCCGCATCCACACCTGGGACGGCAGCAAGTGGCAGTTCAGCAGCGACTGGTACCAGGCCGATGAACAGATCATCAAGCCCATGGTCAAGGCCGCGGCCGACAAGTACGCCGCCGAGAAGAAGCTGACCCGCAGGACGGGCGCCGATTGCCAGTCTTGATGTAACACCCCCGCCGCAGAAATTGACCCACCCCCGCCGCGCTCCGCGCGGCCCCCTCAAGGGGGCGATGCCAGCCGTCCGGCAAAGCCGGCCCGGCGGCATCCTCGGATAGGTCACCTCACTTGCGGCGGATAGGTTGAAACGTGATCGCGGCTGGTTCGCCAGCCGCCATCCGAAAGGCCGGCACGCCGTGCTTTCGAATGGCTCCCAAGGAACACACCATGACGACTCCCAACATCGTTCTCAACGTCAACGGCATCGAGGTCATCTACAACCACGTGATCCTGGTGTTGAAGGGCGTTTCGCTCAACGTGCCCGAAGGCAAGATCGCGGCCCTGCTGGGCGGCAATGGCGCGGGCAAGACCACCACGCTGCGCGCCATCTCCAACCTGCTCAAGGCGGAACGCGGCGAGGTCACCAAGGGCAGCGTTGAGCTGCGCGGTGAACGCATTGAAAACCTCACGCCCGCCGACCTCGTGAACCGCGGTGTGGTGCAAGTGATGGAGGGGCGGCACTGCTTTGCCCACCTGACCATCGAAGAAAACCTGATGACAGGTTCGTACACGCGTACCGACAAGGCAGAGATCGCGCGCAACCTGGAGAAGGTCTACAACTACTTCCCGCGCCTGAAGACACGCCGCACCTCGCAGGCGGCCTACACCTCGGGCGGCGAGCAGCAGATGTGCGCCATCGGCCGCGCGCTGATGGCCAACCCCAGCGTGGTGCTGCTGGACGAGCCCTCGATGGGCCTCGCGCCGCAGATCGTGGAAGAGGTGTTCGAGATCGTGAAGGACCTCAACACCAAGGAAAAGGTCACCTTCCTGCTGGCCGAACAGAACACCAACATGGCGCTGAAGTACGCCGACTACGGCTACATCATGGAATCGGGCCGCATCGTGATGGATGGCCTGGCCTCGGACCTGCGCAACAACGAAGACGTCAAAGAGTTCTACCTCGGCATGGGCGGCGGCGAACGCAAGTCGTTCAAAGACGTGAAGAGCTACAAGCGCAGGAAGCGTTGGCTGGCATAAAAGAAACACCCCCGCGCCGCCTGCGGCGTCACCCCCTCAAGGGGGCAACGCGAGTGGCCCGGCGAAGCCGGTTCCACCGCGTTCTGAATTGAAGACATCTCACTCTCACTTTTGTGGTTCTCGCTATGACCGACTTCTTCGACGCACTGGAAACCCGATCGCCCGCTGAACGCGAAGCCGCTCAGATGGCGGCGCTGCCGGGTCAGCTGGCCCACGCCAAACAGAACAGCGCGGCCTTCGCCGACATCCTGCGCGACATCGACGTCTCGGCCATCAACAGCCGCGCCGCGCTGACCCGCATTGCCGTCACGCGCAAGAGCGAGTTGCTGGAGCGCCAGAAGGCCAAGCGGCAGCACGACGTCTTTGGTGGCTTCTCGGCGCTGGTGCGGGGCCCGGCCATGTCGCGGGTCTTCGCGTCGCCGGGTCCGATCTACGAACCCGAAGGCGCCACCCGGGATTACTGGCGCGCGGGCCGCGCCCTGTTCGCTGCGGGCTTTCGCTCTGGCGAGCTGGTGCACAACAGCTTCAGTTACCACATGACACCGGGCGCCTTCATCCTGGAGTCGGGCGCGCACGCGGTGGGCTGCACCGTGTTCCCGGCCGGCACCGGTCAGACCGAACAGCAGCTCGAAGCGATGGTGGACCTCAAGCCCGATGCCTACACCGGCACACCGAGCTTCCTGCGCATCCTGCTGGAGAAAGCGGCCGAGGCCGGCATCCCCCTGCCCAGCCTGACCAAGGCCTCGGTCGGCGGCGAAGCCTGCCCGCCGAGCCTGACGGCCTGGTTCAAGGAACGCGGCGTGGACGTGTACCAGACCTACGCCACCGCCGACCTCGGTCTGGTGGCCTACGAAACGCAGGCGCGAGAAGGCCTGGTGCTTGATGAAGGCGTGATCGTGGAGATCGTGCGCCCGGGCACCGGCACCCCTGTGGCCGATGGCGAGGTGGGCGAGCTGGTGGTGACTTCGCTCAACCCGGCCTACCCGCTGATCCGCTTCGGCACCGGTGACCTGTCGGCGATCCTGAGCGGCACCTGCCCCACCGGCCGCACCGCCCCACGCATCAAGGGCTGGATGGGCCGCGCCGACCAGACCACCAAGATCAAGGGCATGTTTGTGCACCCCTCGCAGGTGGCCGAGATCACGCGCCGCTTTCCGCAGGTGCAGAAGGCCCGGCTGGTGGTCAGCGGTGAAATGGCCAACGACCAGATGTGCCTGCAGGTCGAGGCGGTGGAGGTGAACGACGGCCTGCGCGAACAACTGGAAACCGCCATCCGCGACGTGACCAAGTTGCGTGGTCAGGTGCAGGTGGTGCGCCCGGGCAGCCTGCCCAACGACGGCAAGGTGATCGAGGACGCGCGCAGCTACCAATGAGCCGTGCCCCCGCGGCAAAGGGTTTACCCCGTGTAGTTGGCTAAGTAATTTCCGCGATTTTTCCACCAGAGGGCCGGGCTACCATGAACGCGTTGTTCAAACCCCATGGAGTTCACATGAAACAGATCCTGGCCTTCGCCCTGACCGCTGCGGTTTCGGCCGGCGCGTTCGCCCAAGCTTTCCCCAGCAAGCCCATCACGCTGGTGGTGCCTTTCGCGGCTGGCGGCCCGACCGACCTGGTCGCTCGCCAGCTCGCCGAAGCCCTGCGCAAGCCCCTGGGCGGCGCCACGGTGGTGGTTGAAAACGCGGCCGGCGCCGGCGGCACCATCGGTGCAGCCAAGGTGGCCCGTGCCGCACCCGATGGCCACACCCTGCTGGTCTGGCACATCGGCATGGCCGCCACCGCCGGCCTGTACCGCAAGCTGCCCTACAAGCCGCTGGAAGACTTCGAGTACCTCGGCATGATCAACGACGTGCCCATGACCCTGCTGGGCGCGCCAAAGCTGCCAGCCAACACCTACCGCGACTTCGAGAACTACATCAAGGCCAACGGCGGCAAGCTCAACCTGGCCCACGCGGGTCTGGGATCCGCCTCGCACCTGTGCGGCCTGATGTGGCAGTCGGCGATGAAACTGGACAAGTCCATGACCACCATTGCCTACCGCGGCACGGGCCCGGCCATGAACGATCTGATCGGTGGCCAGGTCGACGTGATGTGCGACCAGACCACCAACACCACGAGCCAGATCGAAGCCGGCCGCGTCAAGGCCTTTGCCGTCACCACGGCCAAGCCGCTTTCGGGTCACAAGCTGCTCAAGGACTACCCGTCGCTTCAGGACATGGGCCTCAAAGGCTTCAACCTGACCATCTGGCACGCCATGTACGCCCCGAAGGGTACGCCGCCCGATGTGACCAAGAAGCTCAACGAAGCGCTGCAGGCCGCCCTGAAAGATCCCGAGTTCATCAAGCGGCAACAGGACCTGGGTGCCATGGTCGTGAGTGACGCCCGCGTGACCCCGGCGGGTCACAAGGCCTTTGTGGCCGGCGAGATCACCAAGCTCAAGACCGCCATCGAGGCCGCCGGCCAGTTCGCCGACTGACCGTTGATCACCCCTGCGGCGCTCTGCGCCGTCCCCTCCAGGGGACGATGCCTGTGGCCCGGCAGAGCCGGTTCCACGGCATCCACTGGGTCAGGGCACGTGCACCGGAGAGACGAGGTGGCGGCATGATCCCGATGAGGGTGGTGGACTCCATCACCGAACTGCAGCCCGCCGACGCGGGCTGCATTGCTTTGAGCGGTTCGCATGGGGGTTTGAGTTCGGCCCGCTATGCGCTGGCCGTGCGGCCGCTGCTGTCGGTGTTCAACGATGCGGGCGTGGGCAAGGACGCGGCGGGCGTCGCCGGCCTGGCGCTCTTGCAGGCCCAGGGGCTGGCCGCCTGCACGGTGTCGCATACGAGCGCCTGCATCGGACAGGCCGCTTCTACACTGGCCTGCGGCGTGGTCAGCCACGTCAACGAAGCGGCACGCGCACTGGGCATCGTGACGGGTCAGCCCCTGCGGCCGCAATTGCAGACCACCTTCAGGAGACACCCATGCGCGCCAGCCCCCGACAACCAACCCACCTTGCCCGACGCCGACTGCTGATGGCCCTTGGCGCCACCGCGCTGGTGCTGCCTGGCCTGGCCACCGCGCAGGGCGCGTGGCCGTCCAAGCCGGTGCGCATCGTGGTGCCCTTTGCCCCGGGCGGCACCACCGACATCCTCGCGCGCGTGCTGGCGCCCGAGCTCAGCAAGGCGCTGGGGCAGCCCTTCGTGGTGGACAACCGGGGTGGCGCTGGCGGCAACATCGGCGCGGAAATCGTGGCCAAGGCGGCTGGCGACGGCCACACCCTGCTCATGGGCACCGTCGGCACGCACGGCATCAACAAGTCGCTCTACGCCAGCCTGCCCTACGATCCGCAAAAAGACTTTGCACCCATCACCCTGGTGGCCGGTGTGCCCAACGTGATGGTCATGAACACCAAACGAGCGCAGGAGCTGGGCATCCAGTCGGTGCCGGATTTCGTGCGCTACGCCAAAGCCCACCCGGGCCAGCTCAACATGGCGTCCAGCGGCAACGGCACCTCCATCCACCTCGCGGGCGAGCTGTTCAAGGCGCGCACGGGAATCTTCATGACCCACATCCCCTACCGGGGGTCCGGCCCGGCCCTGAAGGACCTGATCGGGGGACAGATGGACTTGATGTTCGACAACCTGCCCTCGGCCATGCCCCACATCAGATCGGGCAGCCTCAAGGCGTTCGCGGTGACCAGCGCGGTGCGCTCGGACAGCATGCCCGAGCTGCCCACAGTGGCCGAAGCCGGCACCCTGCCGGGTTTTGAAGCCAGTTCCTGGTTCGGCCTGCTCGCGCCCGCGGGTACACCACCCGAGATCGTCAACCGCCTGCAGCAGGAGACGGCGAAGGCGCTCAACCTGCCTGCGGTGAAAGAACGCCTGCTGTCGCTCGGGGCCATCCCCGGCGGCGACACGCCGCAGGCCTTTGCCCGCCAGATCGACGCCGAGATCAGCAAATGGGCCGCGGTGGTGAAAGCGTCGGGCGCGAAGGTGGACTGACCCGCCCCCTCTGGGGACAGCGACCCGTGCAGCGGCGGAACCCCGATCCGCGCTACCAAGCGCGGGACGCAAGGGGGCCGCACGATCTGGCGCAGGGCCGCCCCAAGCCGGATCAGCCCCCTCTGGGGGCAGCGACGGAGCGTGGGGGCCACAGGGCCAGCCGCCGGGCCGCCCCAAGGCAGGCCCAGCCCCCTCGGGGGGCAGCGACCCGCGCAGCGGCGGAGCGTGGGGGCCAGATACTCACACCCCCCAGACGATGTCCACCTTGGCCTGCTCGCAGCGCTTGAGCATCTCGATGAACGGTGCGCTGCGCATGCGCAGGCTCACCGTCTCGAATTCCGGTGGCACCTCACCCTGCGCAGCGGCTTCTTCCTTCAGCCGCTTGTGGTCGGCCTCTTCGGCCGCGATAGCGTCCTGCAGCGCCCGGACCGCCGCGGCCATCTGATCGGGCTGCACGATGCCGGGGCCTGAGGGGTCTTTGCCCAGGATTTCAAGGATCCGCTTGCCATGCGGTTGCAGCATGACGAGATCGCCGGTTTCACGTGATTTGAAGCGGTACAGGGACATAAGTCGCCTCCTTGTGTTGATGGCTCATTCTTGCACCAACGGCGAAGCCGGGCCACCGTATGAGTCAATGACATGCGGGTTTTCCCGATTGGTTGAATTTAATTCAAGCCTAAACTAATTAGGCATGAACACCCCACTTCCAGCGCTGCGGCGCATCCTGTGCATCGGCGGCGGCCCGGCGGGCCTCTATTTCGGTCTGCTCATGAAGCGCCGCTACCCGGACCTGCAGGTCACGGTGGTCGAGCGCAACCGGCCGTTCGACACCTTTGGCTGGGGTGTGGTGTTTTCTGACCAGACGCTGCAGAACCTGAAGCGCGCCGATCCGGAGTCGGCCCAGCAGATGGCCGACGCCTTCAACCACTGGGACGACATCGAAGTCTTCTACAAAGACCGCAGCGTGCGCTCCACCGGCCACGGCTTCATCGGCATCGGCCGCAAGCGCCTGCTCAACATCCTGCAGGAACGTTGCCTGGCGCTGGGTGTGGATCTGGTGTTCGAAACCGACGTGACCGACGACCAGGCGCTCGCGCAGCAGTACAACGCCGACCTCGTGATCGCCAGCGACGGCCTCAACAGCCGCATCCGCACGCGCTACGAAACCACCTACCAGCCCGATATCGACACGCGCAAATGCCGCTTCGTCTGGCTCGGCACCCAGAAGACCTTTGACGCCTTCACGTTTGCATTCGAACAGACCGAACACGGCTGGTTTCAGGCCCACGCCTACAAGTTCGATGATCAAACCTCGACCTTCATCGTCGAGACGCCGGAAGATGTGTGGCAAGCCCACGGCCTTGAACACATGAGTCAGGAAGAAGGTGTGGCTTTCTGCGAAAAACTGTTCGCGAAATACCTCGATGGCAACGCCCTGATCAGCAACGCCAAACACCTGCGTGGCTCGGCCAACTGGATCCGCTTTCCGCGCGTGATCTGCCAGACCTGGGTGCACTGGCAAGACGTGGCGGGGAAACAGACGCCCATCGTGCTCATGGGCGACGCGGCCCACACGGCCCACTTCTCCATCGGCAGCGGCACCAAGCTCGCGCTGGAAGACGCGATCGACCTGGCCTACGAATTCCGCGATGCTGCTGGGCGCAGCGAATCGATGGAGGAAGTGCTGAAAGGCTACGAGGCACGCCGCAGCGTGGAGGTGCTGAAGATCCAGAACGCCGCGCGCAACTCCACCGAGTGGTTTGAGAACGTGGACCGCTACACCGGCATGGACATCCAGCAGTTCGCCTACTCGCTGCTCACGCGCAGCCAGCGCATCAGCCACGAAAACCTGCGCCTGCGCGATCCGCAGTGGCTGGAAGGGTACGAGGCCTGGCTGGAGCACCAGGCGCGGCCTGGTGCCACCGTCGGCCGCCATCCCACGCCACCCATGCTGCTGCCGCTGACCGTGCGCGGGCTGACGCTGAAGAACCGCATCGTCGTCTCGCCCATGGCGCAGTACAGTGCAACCGACGGCGTGGCGGGCGACTACCACCTGGTGCACTTGGGCGCACGCGCCATGGGCGGCGCCGCACTGGTGATGGTGGAGATGACCAGCCCCACGCCCGAAGGCCGCATCACCCCGGGTTGCCCCGGCCTGTGGAACGACGAACAACAGGCGGCCTTCGCCCGCATCGCGGATTTCGTGCACACCCGCAGCAGCGCAAAGATCGGCCTCCAGCTCGGCCACAGCGGTGCCAAGGGTTCAACCCAGCTCGGCTGGGAACAGATCGACGAACCGCTGCCCAGTGGCAACTGGCCGCTGCTCTCGGCCAGCGCCGTGCCGTATGGTCCGCAGAATCAGGTACCGAGCGCCATGACCCGCGCCGACATGGACGCCGTGACGGCGGCCTTTGTCGAGTCCACCCGGCGCGCCGCCGCCGCGGGTTTCGACTGGCTCGAACTGCACTGCGCCCACGGCTACCTGCTCTCGGCCTTCATCTGCCCGCTCACCAATGAGCGCACCGACGACTACGGCGGCTCGCTGGAGAACCGCTGCCGCTACCCGCTGGAGGTGTTTGCCGCCATGCGCGCGGTGTGGCCGGCCGACAAACCCATGAGCGTGCGGATCTCGGCACACGACTGGGCACCCGGCGGCAACACGCCCGACGACGCGGTGGCCATGGCCCGGCTGTTCAAGGCCGCCGGCTGCGACGTGATCGACGTGTCTTCGGGTCAGACCACGCGCCAGGCCAAACCGGTCTATGGCCGCATGTACCAGACACCGTTCGCCGACCGCGTGCGCAACGAAGCCGGCATCCTCACCATGGCCGTGGGCGCCATCACCGAGGCCGACCACGCCAACAGCATCATCGGCGCCGGCCGCGCCGACCTCTGCGCCGTGGCCCGGGCCCACCTGGCCGACCCGGCCTGGACGCTGCACGAAGCGGCCAAACTGCAGACCCGCGCCATTGAATGGCCGCGCCCCTACGAAAGCGGGCGCGACCAGCTCTACCGCGAGGTCGCACGCCAGCAGGCCTTGCAAGGCAGCGTCGCCACAACGGACCCCGCCGAGGCCCCATGAGCATGAACCCCGACACCCTCGATCTCGAAGCCCGCGCCCACAGCGAACACGCGCACGAACTGCGTCTGTGGCTGCGGCTGCTGACCTGTTCGCAGCTGATCGAAAAACGCGTGCGCACGGGCCTGCGAGAAAACTTCGACACCACCCTGCCGCGCTTCGACCTCATGGCCCAACTGGAACGCCACCCCGAGGGCCTGAAGATGAAGGAGCTCTCGCACCGGCTCATGGTCACGGGGGGCAACGTCACCGGCATCACCGACCAGCTGGTGGCCGAAGGTCTGGTGGAACGCATGGGCGTCGATGGCGACCGGCGCGCCTTTCGCGTTCGACTGACCGACCACGGCCGCGAACAGTTTGTCGACATGGCCCGGCAACACGAACAATGGATCGTGGCGGCCTTTGAAGGTCTGAGCGCCCGCGATCTCGACAACCTGCACAAACTGCTGGGCAAGGTCAAACAACACCAGCTCGACATCAACCAGGGGGGCGAATGACCCCCCTGCGCCGCTTCGCGTCTTCCCCCCAAGGGGGGACCACACCCACGGCCTGGCAAAGCCAGTTCCGTGGTGTGTCTCGTGCAGACACTCACGCCGGAAAGGCTTTTGCAGAATGAAACACCCTATTCCAGACCACAACCCCATGCGTGGCCAGTACAGCGCCATGGCCGACTCCACGCCTCAACACTTTGCCCTCAGCGTCAGCGAAGGCGTGGCCACCGTCACGCTCAACCGCCCCGAGCGCAAGAACCCGCTGACGTTTGACTCCTACGCCGAGCTGCGCGACTGGTTCCTGGCCCTGCAGCGCGCCACCGACATCAAGGCCGTGGTGCTCACCGGCGCGGGCGACAACTTCTGCTCGGGCGGCGACGTGCACGAGATCATCGGCCCGCTCACCCAAATGAGCATGCCCGAGCTGCTGGCCTTCACCCGCATGACGGGCGCGCTGGTGAGCGCCATGCGCGCCTGCCCGCAGCCCATCGTGGCCGCGCTCGACGGCGTGTGCGCGGGGGCCGGCGCGATGATGGCCCTGGCTTCGGACCTGCGCCTGGGCACGCCCTCCGCCACCGTGGCCTTCCTGTTCACCCGCGTCGGCCTGGCCGGCGCCGACATGGGCGCCTGCGCCCTGCTGCCGCGCATGATCGGCCAGGGCCGGGCGAGCGAGCTGCTGTTCACCGGCCGCGCCATGTCGGCCACCGAAGGCCAGGCCTGGGGCTTCTTCAACGCACTGCACGAGAGCGCCGCGCTGCTGCCAGCGGCGCACAAGCTCGCGGCCCAGCTCGCCCAAGGCCCCACCTTCGCCCACGGCATGACCAAGACCATGCTGCACCAGGAGTGGGCCATGACGCTGGACCAGGCCATCGAAGCCGAAGCCCAGGCCCAGGCCATCTGCATGCAGACGCAGGACTTCCGGCGCGCCTACGAAGCCTTCGCGGCCAAGCAGCGCCCCGCTTTTGAGGGCGACTGAGATGATCGCCTTCGAACATCCCCACCCACACGGCGCGCTGGCGCCGACCGCACACCTCGAACTGCCTTTCTTCGACGACGCCCACCGCGCACTGGCCAATGGGCTCGTTGCCTGGACGCGCGAGCAGAGGGTGGACGAGTCCGACGACCGCGCCGCCTGCAAAGAATGGGTGCAACGACTGGGCGCTGCCGGCTGGCTGCGCTACTGCGTGCCCGAGGCCCATGGCGGCGCCCTGCCCGAACTGGACTCGCGCGCGCTCGTGATCCTGCGCGAGACCCTGGCCTACCACTCCCCGCTGGCCGATTTTGCCTTCGCCATGCAGGGATTGGGCAGCGGCGCGATCACGCTCGCCGGCACGCCAGCGCAGCAGGCCCGTTACCTGAGCGCGGTGGCCACGGGCGAGAAGATCGCTGCGTTCGCGCTCAGCGAGCCGGAAGCCGGCTCCGACGTGGCTGCCATGGCCACGCAGGCGGTGCAGACCGGCAGCGGCTGGACACTCAACGGCTGCAAAACCTGGATCAGCAACGGCGATATGGCCGACTTCTATGTGGTGTTTGCCAAGACCGACCCCGGCGCAGGTGCGCGCGGCATCAGCGCCTTCATCGTGGACGCCGGCACACCGGGCCTGGACAGCAGCGCGCACATCCAGGTGATGGCACCGCACCCGCTGGCCACACTCACTTTCACAGACTGCCAAATCGGTGCAGATGCATTGGTGGGCACCGTCAGTGGCGGCTTCAAGCTCGCCATGCGGACGCTCGACATCTTCCGCGCCTCGGTGGCCGCCGCCGCGCTGGGCATGGCGCGTCGTGCGTTTGCCGAAGCCGTGACACACGCCAAGACGCGCAAGATGTTCGGCCAGACCCTGGGGGACTTCCAGCTCACGCAAGCGAAGCTCGGCGAGATGAGCGCGCTCATCGACGCCGCCGCCCTGTTGACCTACCGGGCGGCCTGGCAACGCGACTGCAGCGCAACACAGGGTGCTGGCACCCCGGCTTACACCGCGGCAGCGGCGAGCGCCAAGCTCACCGCCACCGAGAACGCCCAGCGCGTCATCGACATGGCTTTGCAGATGTTTGGCGGGCGCGGCGTGCAGGTGGGTCAGACCATCGAGCACCTCTACCGCGACATCCGTTCGCTGCGCATTTACGAAGGTGCGAGCGAGGTGCAGTTGCTCATCCTTGGCAAAAACGCATTGAAATGAAACACCCCCGCCGCGCGTCTCGCACCCCCTTCAAGAGGGCAATGCCAGCGGCCCGACCAAGCCGGTTCAGCGGCATTCCCGGGTTTGGGCATGTCGCGCCGGTCGCGCATGCAGACTGAGTACAGGAGACCCACATGCCATCTGCACAAACTGATCGATTCGTTCACGACCGCCTGCCCCCGCCCGAACAGTGGCCGGAGCTGCGCTACGACCTGCCCGAGTTGCAGTTGCCCGCGCAACTCAACGCGGTACAGACCCTGTTTGACCGCGCCTTCGCCCAGGGGCATGCCCATCGACCGCTGTTTCGCAGCGACGAACGCACGCTCAGCTACGCCGAGGCCCGTGCCGAAGTGAACCGGATGGCCCATGTGCTGACGCACGATCTGGGACTGATCCCCGGCAACCGCGTGCTGCTGCGGGGTGGCAACTCCATCGCCATGGCGCTGGCCTGGCTCGCCGTGGTTCAGTCCGGCCTGATCGCCGTGGCCACGATGCCCCTGTTGCGCGCGGTGGAACTGCAAGCCGTCATCGCCAAGGCCCGGCCCAGTGCCGCGCTGTGCGATGTGAAGCTGCAGGACGAACTCAGGACCGCGCTCGCTGCCGACCCCGCGACCGCGACCATGCCCTTGCGCGTGTTCAACACCGGCGACGCGGCGGTGGTGCTGCCGGATTCACTGGAAGCCCTGGCGCGCCACCAGCCCGCCGACGCCGCACCGCCCTGCCCAACGAGCAGCGATGACATCGCCCTGCTGGCCTTCACCTCGGGCACCACCGGTAGCCCGAAGGCCGCCGTGCACACCCACCGCGACCTGATCGCAGCCTGCGAGACCTGGCCGCGCCACGTTTTGCGTGCCACACCCGACGACATCGTCATGGGCTCGCCCCCGCTGGCGTTCACCTTTGGCCTGGGTGGCCTGCTGGTGTTCCCCATGTACGCGGGCGCGTCGGTCTATTTCCCCAGCATCCCCTACACGCCCGAGGCGATGGTGGTGCTGATGAACCGGGTGGGTGCCACCATCTGCTACACCGCGCCCACCTTCTACCGCCAGATGGCAGCGTTCGCCCGCCAGCATGGCGTGGGGCGGTTGCGCCTCAGCGTGAGCGCCGGCGAGGGCCTGCCCGACGCCACACGGCAGCTGTGGAAAGAAGCCAGTGGTCTGGAGATGCTGGACGGCATCGGCGCCACCGAGATGTTCCACATCTTCATTTCCTCTGCGCCCGAAAGCGTCAAGCGGGGCGCCATTGGGCAGGTCGTGCCCGGCTACGAAGCCCGGATCGTGGACGAGGTCGGTCAGGAAGTACCCCGTGGACAGGTGGGTCGGCTGGCGGTCAAAGGGCCGACCGGTTGCCGCTACCTCGACGATGCGCGACAGGCTCAGTACGTGCAGGACGGCTGGAACTTCCCAGGTGATGCATTCAGCCAGGACGCCGACGGCTATTTCACCTACCAAGCGCGCACCGACGACATGATCATCACCGCTGGCTACAACGTGGCCGGCCCCGAAGTCGAAGCTGCCTTGCTGCAACACCCCGCGGTCGCCGAATGCGGCGTGGTCGGACGCCCCGATGACGAACGCGGCATGGTGATCGTGGCCTACGTGGTGCTCAAGCCCGGCGAGACCGGCGACGCCGCGCAAATCAAGGTGCTGCAAGACCATGTGAAGCACACACTCGCACCCTACAAATACCCCCGCGACGTGCTCTTTGTGTCGCAGCTCCCGCGCACCGAAACGGGCAAGTTGCAGCGGTTCGCGCTGCGCAAGCTTGCCGCTGAAGCCCGTGCCTGAACAAGGCACCGCCAGATCCCATCAACCCAACGACTTCAACCCCCATCCATGAAACGACTGCAACCGCCCGGCTGGGCCACCCCCAAGGGATACGCGAACGGCGTGGCGGCTCGCGGCACGCTCGTGTTTGTCGGTGGGCAAATCGGCTGGAATGCCGAACAGGTGTTCGAGTCCGACGACTTCATCGCCCAGACCCGCCAGGCGCTGATGAACATTCATGCCGTGCTTGCCTGCGCGGGCGCTGGTCCCGAACACATGGTGCGCATGACCTGGTACATCATCGACCGGGAGGAGTACAACACCCGGCTGCGTGAACTGGGCACCGTGTACCGCGAAGTGATGGGCAAAAATTTCCCGGCCATGACCTGCGTGGAGGTGAGCGCTCTGGTGGAGGAGCGGGCCCAGATCGAGATCGAAGTGACCGCGGTGCTGCCGGACTGATTCCGCCGGCGACCGGCGATCCACACAAGGCACGAGCAGAAACAACAAAGCCCGCTTCAGCGGGCTTTGTTGAGGAACTCTGGCAGTTCCGGATTGGTTGCGGAGGCAACTTTGGGTTATGAGGCGTCAAACCAAGCGAGTAGCTCGTTTGGTTCTGAAGGCCGATCAAGTACACACAAGCCCGCTCTCACTCTGAAACGGCACTCAGGGCCATCATTTTTTTCCGTGACGAACACCAAACAACATCCACGTAGCCCGCTTTAGCCGTCACACAGCGCCTGACGCATGACCCAGTGTTGTGACCTTTGGGTATCGCCTATTGAGATCTGACTGGAAGTTCTGGCAGCGGCTAATCTGTCGCTACAGCGTACGCTGTTTGGATTGCCGGCGGAATGCTTTTCTCGACTATCATCGGATCCGGTAGCTAGATCGACCAGCGTTTTACGGCGCAAACCCAGCCTTCACACAAATGCCTGCACCGGCGCCCGTCTGTCCACACTGACGGCTTGAACTGACGCGTTCAAATCCCGGCCTCGAATTCGTCGAGTCCGGCATTTCCACTTGGCTTTCTTTTCCACTTGCGACACCTGCAAGTTGACTTGCCATGCCTGAACGCGTCACTCCTACAAGCATTTTTAGATCAGCGTCAAGCGCAGCCATCCTGCGCGGCGCCGCAGTGCCCGATTCATTGTCGGGTGCGTCAAGGACAACTTCGATCATTCTGAAGTGCCTTGAAAAGGCATGTCAGTCGTGGCCGGAGGCACCCTTCGGAAGTTGGATTCGTCTGGTCCGCGAGCTCAACATTGATCTTCAACAATCCATCGATCGAGGAATACACGATCCAGTGGTTCTGTTCCGGGCTGCTGAGCCCAGTGCCGGGGTACTTTACGAAATTCAACGCTGGAACCTGTCGGTGGTCACCGAAGCTGAGCGTGTCCTGCAAGCGCTGATCGGGCGAGCGCTGATCATTCACCAGCAAAAGAATGGGGTGATTCCTTGGGAATTGGTGGCCGGTTTTAACACTCTTCGCTTGGCGGGCAGCAACAAAGGAAAGCGATCGAAGGATTGGCAACGTCTGCTGGATGTTGACTTGAGGTCATCAGCGCAGGTGCAGGCAGCACTGGATTCCACAGTTCCGACCGTGCGTACGTATCCGTTCCTAACTCATCTCCTCCACATTCTGAGTGAGGGAGTGAAAGAGCCAATCGCTGCTCCGATGCGCGTTGAACATGCAGCCGATCCCGACGATGAAACGGATTCGAATTTCACCAAGGACTCAGCGAAGCACATATCGATTTCGAGGGCGTCCGGACCATTCCAGATCTCCGACTCTGATTCCGGCGCCAGCGAGGTGGAGTTGGATGCCGAAACAGACTCTCGTACGAAGTCCACCACCACCCGCATATCTGCCCGGCTTGCAGCTGCCGACTACACCAGCGCCCACGAAAAACTCGGGCTACATGATCGCGACCATCTGATTCAGAGTGACCTGATCAGAATCACGCAGAAGCTCGTGCCTTTGATGAAGAGCGAAGACAAAGTCAAGGTCGGATTCGCAACTCTTGCGGTGCTTAGCCTCATCACATGCACGAGCGATCAGTTCGTCCTGAACATGTACTTGAAGCCGCAGGCAGACAGCATCTGGATTGATCTTGCGGTTGGCGCCTGGGCTTGGGACTTCGGCACCTACCGAAGGTCAGGGTCTCCGACACCATCTGAAATTGAGGCCGAGATTGAGCCAGTTCTCGTACCGATGCCTCTCTGCCTGTATGAGGTCCTTAAAGATGCGCATCAGCAATCTGGAAAAGCAGAATCTGTTGGCGACCTGATTCGTGCCATACAGGCAACCGACAGCTTCGACCTGCACGGCTTTCGCATATTCCTGCGCTCACTGGCCAACTCCCCGCACCCGCCTTACAGAGCGCGATACGCCCGCTCTTTCCAGTCCACGCTTCTGAAAACCACCGGAAGCGACATGCTCACCGGCCTGCTGAGCGCGAGCTTTTCGATGACTGCTCCAGCCGCTCTCTTCTATTTCTGTCCAACGTATCGGACCATCTACACCCAGCTCAACACCGTATACGACGCCCTGGGATTTGGGCCGTGTACGCGACCATGCGATGAAGGTCAAAGAGCTGGCTGCAAACACGTTCTTTCAGTGGAGCTCTGCCAGGCTGGCTGGCAGAGCCTGGTCACCCAATGCAATCAATACAGAAGCCGATGCCTGTCCACTGATGATCCAACAGAAAAGCTGCTGTGCGGAAACGAATGGCTCGCTCACCTGTGCGCTGCATTCGTCCTCCAGTCAGCGCACAGGGGCACACGCCTCGAACAACTGACGGCCCAGGCACTGTTCACCGACTTTGGTCTGGGCGTGGTTCACGACAAAGACGACACCACACAGAAGGACCGAACACACGCACGCCTTCTCCCATGGACACCGGCCATCCAGCAGATCCTTTCTGCGGCAATCGAGTGCCACTCAATTTTCCGGCCGGCCGAAAGCAATGCCTTCATCGAGTTCCAGGCGGACATGCCGGTTTTCTGCCGGACTTTGGAGCATCAGCGCAATGGCTATGAATCCATATCCACAAAGACAGTAGCCAGCATCCTGAGCAGGCATTTCGACGGTGCACCGCACAACGTTGGAAGGGCAGTGTGGGTGACAGCGCTAGATGAACATAAGTGCGATCGCTGGTTGATTCGTGCACTCACCGGACACGCACGTGACATCACTCGGGTGGGCGATGCGTTCTTCGATGTATCGGTTTTGGAAACCGCCCGACGTCTTCACGAACCAATGTACATGGTCGCTCAGGAACGGTTCGGCAACACCCCGATAGACAGCACCGCAAGGTCATTCTCTGTGGCGTCAAGAATGCTGTTGAATCGAGAAGATCGGAAATCCAAAAGACCCGGCGTTCCAGATCCTCGGACGATCCTCCAACCCATCGATTCAAGCGTTCTAGCGGGATGGAAGCTCGCTCAGAACTTGAGATCGGAACTTCTCAAAGGGCAGCTCAGCGCCACACCAACGGTGTTGAGCATCCTTCACCTCATGTTTGTCGACCTGGTGCCTGATCCCGAAGTGGTGCTCAAGGCCCTCGACGCCGAAGACAACTCTGCATGGTGGTCGAAGGATCCCTGCCCTGCACTGCTCTGGAGCAGAACACATTTTGTGCATCCGACATGGCTGCCGGTACGGGCCAGCACCTGGTTGTTGCTTGAACAGGTACCTGTGCGACCCCGCACAGTACCGACGCTGATAGCAGAAGTGGAGATAGCAATAGCGACGAGCAGGCTTGGCCATTGGTTCTCGAATTCATCCGCCTTCTGGATTGAACTTTGCAGTTGCTCAAGGTCCTTCCGTCGAATGGAGATGCAGCCGACCCTTCTGGCAGTTTCTGACCCATCCGTCCCCGCACCCTCACTGAACCCAAATTCGATCTCGCGGCTTGCTATGCCGTCTGCAAGAACTCATCAGACATATCCACAACGTGTCCGCGAAAAACGTTCATCGGCAAACCGGAAGTCCAGAGGAGCGGACCTGGTGGAGATGACAGGCATCCTGAACAGGATGAGCGACCAGGATCTGCGTCTGGGGGAGCGCCGCCAGCGCGCGATCCTGAGCATGGAAAGCATCCAGGCACTTAACGTCAACTGGACGCCAGCAGGCGTATGGATGCGGGAATGGCTCATGGACGAGCTCTGCCGGACTCGTGACCACGACCCTGGTCGCTACCAGATTTCGTCCTTGAGTACGTACTACTCAACACTGTTGGTCCACACGGCCTGGGCTCAATGGGATGATCCGTTTGAGTGGGAGGAGGACACCTGGGTCGAGTTCATCGACCTGATCAGCAATGCCTGTGGCACAGCAGAAGGAATTTCTGATGAGGAGCTTCACCCTCGCGCCAAGCATGCGCTCAGCGCCCTGGTACGCAGTCTGATGCGTCGAAAGCACTGGGTTCCGACTGCCGTGCTCCGGCGGCTGAACGAACCCACGGAAACGGCGCATCCTTTTGACTCAGCATCTTCTGTTCTCCTTTCGAGGGAGGACTTGAAAATGGCAACCGAGCGCATGACAGAGTGGCTTGGGGATGATCCGGCCACGTTACAGCTCGCACAAACTCGCGCGCTGATCTGTTCATGTGTTCCGGCTCGCGCGGGAGAAATTTCGAGTCTTCCATTTGATTGCTTGACAGAAGCAGGCGGCTTAGTGATCCGGCGGGTTGGATTCAACGTACACAAAACCGAGTCATCACTGCGCGTGATTCCGCTGCCCAGTGAAGCGGTCCTTCAAGTGGAACAGGCGCGGCAGACAGTCAAACTGTTTGTGCCAAATGCCGATTTACTATTGCGAGGAGCGGGTCAATCAGATGATGTCATGCGGGACAACCGAGCACGAGATCACTGGCACGAAGCACTGAAATCAGTCACGGGAGATACCAGGGCGCGGCCACACAGTGTCCGGGCCTCGACGCTGCAGGAGATGACTTGGCCCGGATGGCAAGAAATCTCCACCAAACTCATTCGAGGCCGGCTGAGCCGAAGTGAGGCTTGCAGTTGGCGGACTATGCTGCAAACCGAGTGGCACCGGCTCGCGGTAGCAACGTCTACAGCAGGGCAGTCAGGGATCAGTTCTGCCATTGGCCACTACCTTGCTGGGTGGCCGCTGGTGCATTCGACTCAAACATTGGCCCAGATTCCGGATGAGCCAGTTTCGCCGCTGCTGCTGGAACAACTTCAGATCAAGCCTTCGACCTTACGCCAGGCCAAGTCCAGAAGCGAGCGTGATCGACGGAACAAGAATAGTGACGAGACTTTCTGCGGATGGAGCTGGCTTGAAGGGCGCATCGACCGCTGCACATGCCCTACCCCAGAAACTTCCGAGTCAAAGAGCCGGGCGGCTGTTAAGAAGCAGACGATTGACAAAGGCATCGCTGGTCCACAGATCCTCATAACCGCAAATCAACTCGATCAAGTGCGGTATCTCTGTGTGCGCGGGCTTGGTATTTCAACGGAAGTTGGCCATCTGAAGGTCGGCGTCTCTTGGTCCGAGGCAACAGCTCTCGATCCCCTCGTGCCCACGGACGATGAGTTGAAGGCATCTGTTAAGCGTGCCAGAAATGAGCCTGGCAAGCGAGGAAAAAGCGGAGACATCGACCTGTGTCTTTCTCCTTTGGGGACCGAAATCCTTGTGTGGCTGAACCAGTTGCCGCATAGGACTCTCGAGTTCCTCCTCGCAGCGATGTTTCGCGATATGTCGGTGGACGTGTACGTCTTTGAGGACCCAGAACGATGGCAAGAAGTGGTCGAAAAGATTCCTCACTCTCTGCGTCTGCAGGTGCGCAAAGGCAAGTCTCACATCGATGCACAGGACTTGAACAATGCTCGCCGATCAGATTTGCGCTTCCAGCTAATTCCAGATCCCAAGTTGGGCCGCCGCCCTGCCGTCCGCGTCACCTTGGCCGCGCAGGACAACCGTGTGATGAGCGCACGAATCACCTCGGTGGTGCGTCTTGCGCTTCTTTCTTTTCGACACCTCTCTACTCAGAAGAATGCCCACCTATGAACATTCTCGATTGCCCTCGCCTCGGCCGTCACTGCATCACGATGCGCGCCGCTCTCAACACCTTTGACTCACGGCCTGTACCTACCGAAGCCCTCATCATGCAAACCTCCATCGACACACCAACCTCCCTCCACATCACCCCCCTGGCCACGGTACTTGAACTTCTGGCTTCAACAGAAAAGTCACTTGGTGCGCTTCACTGCCACCCGGTAGATCTGACTTCAGTTGGTGTGGAAACAGCCAGCCTCGCGCAGTTGCAGCTGGTCGTCGTTAGGAAAGAAGAAAGGCAACGACGAATTGATGCTCCGGATGTGGCACACGCAGCTGCGGAAGAACTCGATATTGCCCGCCAGATTTCGACCCGGGTCAAACCGCTCGCCGACAACATTCGTCAACATGTCACCACCTCGGAATCTGCCATGAAAGTGCTGTTGCAAGAGCACAACCCAACGCATGCAAGAAAACTGCTGCTTGCTCATCTGCGATCACCCGTCACGATACTGCTTGATCACGAGGTTCTCACAAATGGCGCGGATGACGACAGTGCCGGCAGTTGCACGGTCAAAGGGGAGAAATCGCACGAGCTTGTGGTGGATGTTCTGTCCACGGACCGCGAGAAATCCATGTTGGTGGCGCGACTGCTGAAGGTGGAATCCGCTTGCGAATTGTTCAAGAACAACGATGTCGGTGTTCAGACCTTGCAGCTGTCCGTGCATGATCAGGACAGCTTCTTCATTCTTTGTCAATGCGCCGCCCTGGGTCTTGCCGTGGGTGTGACTGTTTCAGTGGATGTTGGCATCACCTTGCGGAGTTTTCAGTACAGAGCGACCCTCTTGTCGATCAAAGACAAATCTCCCCTGGTTCAACGACTCAAAGATCAGGTATTGGCGTGGACGGAAGATATGTTCATGGCTCGGGTACCCTCGTAGGCCAATATGCATCTGAGTCTCAGCCATGACCACCAGCGGCGGTCAACATGGGCTCACCGCGCGCATACCTTTGGGCTGCAGCCCATCGCACCGAGGGCTTCAAGCTCTCCACCGATCCGTTCTTTGTACCCAAACTGCTCTGCCCGCATGATCGATGCGATGCAAAGGCGTGAATGGTTGACGGGACAGTTTCGGGTTGCGCAAGGGTCGACTCGAACACCAAAACGCCTTCTCTTGGTGCGCGTGCTGTAACACAGTCAACCGCTCGCCAAACTAGATGCCATAGACTGCGGAACCCCTACCAATTTGCATCTGCCTGGCAGATGAAGCCCACCATGAGCTTGAACGCCCACATCCTCCAATCGATTCAGAAAGCCGGCCAATCGATCCATGACAGCCGGGAGCTGCTCAAAGCCGAAGTGGCCAGCCACACCGAACACTTGATCAGCGTGATGGGCTCGCAGCCTTTGGGACCCATAGCGGACAGCGCTTTCGGGCAACTCAAACTGGTCGCACGTATGCTCCAGGAGATGCAAGGACTGGAAGAACAGCTCCGCGGGATCTACCAGTCGGCCACGCAACTCAAGGCGAACGACGTGCAGATCATCGAAGCCTTACCCCACCGTCGATCCACTGAGGCCTCCTACGATCGAGTGGAAGACGCGAAGGTCGTGGCGCCAGTTGAGCGCCGAAAACCAAGCCGGAAGCCTTCGGCGAAGCCCGTTACAGAGGCAGCGCCCGTCAAACGCCGAGGTGGTCGTGTCAGTACCAACGACGACAGGGTGCTGACCGCATTGCGCCGCCTACTCAAAGTATTCAAGAACACCACGCTGTCGCAGGCGCAAATCGCTGCAGAGGCGGGAATTCCCATTGGCTCGATAGCAGCCTCCCTGCACCGCCTACAAAATGCTGGGAGGGTCGTGCAGATGACGCGGGGCCAGTACCGTCTGACCTAACCTTTGGTCCCATCCGGACTTCAAGGCTTCCGTTCCTGAACTCGCGCCAGGTGCGCACTGAGCGGACCGATGCACCATTCATATGTTGTCACCCGAACTTCCATTTTTGATTGGTACGTCTACAGGCTGTCCTTGTGCTTGTCCAGATCAACAAAGAACTTGGTACTCTCGTCTATGACTCGTGTCCATACGGTTTGCGGCTGGTTACGCCACCGCTTGGCTGTTTGATCTGTGATCCAAGACAAGGCCGCTTCAAGTCAATTCAGGTCTCAATGGGGCTTCAGCCCCAGACTAGTCATTTGCATTTTCTGTGTCAGGAACCGCGCATCCCACGGCGAGCTGCACGGAACACGTGCCTTGTATGCAATGAGAGTCCGAGATCAGCCATATTGGAATCATTGCGGCCGAGAATTTTTTCAGCCAATGGCAAGAACTCGCTTTCCTCCAGCTTTGCATGTGTGGTGTATTGCGCCACCAACTTTTGAACCGATTTTTCATCAATATCGACAATGTGCCCCTTTGCAAGTTTGACAAGTCCTGGCTCGAGACGAGCCCAGAGAGTCTCGATGTCTCTATGCTCGGCAATCAGACCGTCGACCATCATCTGTACGATATTGAGTTCGTCTCCCGCACTCGCATTGGCCAAGACAGCCGGGAACAGATCCCTCTCTTCTTCTGAATGGTGATCAAACACCGCCTCCTTGAAAAATTTCACCGTCTCTTCTGCAATTTTTCGAGCCTCAGTTGCAACTTTCACCAAGTCTGGAATCTCGCTGAAGGTCTTCAGATGTGAGACGATTCCCTCGTGACAATTTGAAAAATTGGTCAGTGGTGAACCACCGTCGGAGTTCGGGTCTGTCAAAGCATTGGCCATGTTGCTACTCTCGTGGAAGGTTGGCATCCTTCTGGATGCATGGGGTGATTTTGAACCCGGTGATGACAGCAATTACTCAATTTTGCAGTTCTCTGTGTGCGGGGTGTTCTGATGTGTTTGAGTCGAACTAGCGGTAAGCCTAAGCTTGATGACTTCGAAAGAGAGGTAGCAGGCGTTGCTTGGCTGCGAGCAAAGTGATCCCTCTGAAAGAATAAATGCTGCATTTCCAATATATCCTCAGTCCTCGACAAAGGCCTCTTCGCGTTTCTTCTTGATCGAAGGCAACAACACCACCACCAGCAGCACCGCGGCCACAGCCAACAGGCTGGCCGACAGCGGCCGGGTGACGAACACCGACCAGTCACCACGCGAGATCAGCATGGCTCGGCGCAGGTACTCTTCCATCATCGGGCCCAGGATCAGGCCGAGCAGCAAAGGTGCCGGCTCGCAGCCGAGTTTGATGAACAGGTAGCCGATGAAGCCGAAGATGGCGACCATCCAGATGTCAAAGCTGTTGTTGTTGGTCGAATACACGCCGATGGCGCAGAACAGCACGATGGCCGGGAACAGCCAGCGGTATGGCACCGTCAGCAACTTGATCCAGATGCCGATCAGCGGCAGGTTCAGGACCACCAGCATCAAGTTGCCGATCCACATGGAAGCGATCAGGCCCCAGAACAGTTCGGGGTTGCTGGTCATGACCTGCGGGCCGGGCTGGATGTTGTGGATGGTCATGGCGCCGACCATCAGCGCCATCACGGCGTTGGGCGGAATACCCAGGGTCAGCAGCGGAATGAACGATGTCTGCGAACCGGCGTTGTTGGCCGCTTCGGGGGCGGCCACGCCGCGGATGTTGCCCTGGCCAAACGGCACTTCGCCCGGCTTCAGCTTGGTCTTCTTTTCAAGGGTGTAGGCCGTGAACGCCGACAGCAGCGCACCGCCTCCGGGCAGGATGCCCAGGGCCGAACCCAGCGCCGTGCCACGCAGCACGGCGGGCACCATGTTCTTGAAGTCTTCCTTGGTGGGCATGATGCCTTCGACCTTGCCGGTGAAGACTTCCCGGTGTTCTTCGGGGCGCGACAGGTTGCTGATGATTTCACCGTAGCCGAACACGCCCATGGCGATGGCGAGGAAGCTGATGCCGTCGGTGAGCTCGGGGATGTCAAAGCTGTAGCGCGCCACGCCGGAGTTCACGTCGGTGCCCACTAGGCCCAGCAACAGGCCCAGCAAGATCATCGCCAGTGCCTTGATCAGCGAACCAGAGGCCAGCACCACGGCGCCGATGAGGCCCACGATCATGAGCGAGAAGTATTCGGCCGGGCCGAACTCCAGCGCCACCTCGGTCAGCGGCGGCGCGAAAGCGGCCAAGATGAGGGTGCCCACGCAGCCGGCAAAGAAGGAGCCCAAACCGGCAGCGGCCAGCGCCGGGCCTGCCCTGCCCTTGCGCGCCATCTGGTAGCCGTCAATGACGGTGACCACCGACGATGCTTCGCCCGGCAGGTTGACCAGGATGGCGGTGGTCGAACCGCCGTATTGCGCGCCGTAGTAGATGCCTGCCAGCATGATGAGCGCCGCCACGGGCGGCAGGCCGTAGGTGGCGGGCAGCAGCATGGCGATGGTGGCGAGTGGCCCGATGCCCGGCAGCACACCGATCAGCGTTCCCAGCAGGCAGCCAACAAAGGCGTAGATCAGGTTCTGGAAGGTGAAGGCGACGCCAAAACCCAGAGCAAGGTTGTCAAACAGTTCCATGGTGGTGCCTTGTGATCAGTTCGTCAGGAACGCAGGCCACACCGGGAACTGCAAGCTCAAGAGTTTGACAAAAGCGCCATAGCTGCCCGCAGCCAGGATCGTTGCCAGGATGAATGTCGACTTCAATTTGCAGCCGGGCTGCGCCATGCTGGCAATGAACACCAGGGCATAAATCGCCACGATCAGGCCCATGGCCGGGAAGCCAATGGACGGCAACCCCACCAGCAAGGCGCCGAATGCCAGATTGGCAGCCAGAATGAAAAACAGCGGGCGCCAGGCGAAAGCACCAACCTTGTCACCCCCCGGATGGCCCTTGATGAACGACTGGGCGGTGATGATGGTGCCAAGAATCGCCAGCAAGATGCCCAACATGAGCGGGAAGTAACCCGGTCCCATGCGTGCACCCTCGCCCACGGTGTATTCCGTGGCGCCCAAGGCAAACGACCCACCCACCGCGGTGAACATGAGTCCCGAAAAAAAGTCTTTCTGACTGGCCAGGGCCACGGTTTGTACCTCAAACAATTATTTTTGGGATTCTGTCTATGTCACCGCAATCGCACCTGCGATAGAACACACCAGAATAGAGATAGACGTTTACAGGGGGCGAAATTTCATGACGAAACAAAGCAAAGTATTTGCGCGCGATGTTGCACACTAGATACTCGACAAAGAGTGTCACGAAACCATACGCATCCCGTCTGCCGAACTAGAGGTCCAACACGAGTGTTCCTGAACTGCAACCTGAGACACAAATCATCATTGTGTTGTTGGCAGTTCGTTCGGCCTTGGTCAGTATTTGATCGCGGTGGTCAACGGTGCCCTCCAAAACCCTCGTTTCACAAGCACCGCATAGGCCCTCCCGACAGCTGAAGCTCGGCGTGAGTCCTGCATCAAGAACGGCATCCAGTAACGAAGCACCCGGGGATACCAGCACCGTCTTCTTTGATTTCTTTAACTCAACAACATAGCCCATCTGAGGAGTCGACCCCCCCACTTTGCCCGCTGCAAATCGCTCCAGGTGAACGCATGCTTCATCACGACCTGCACAGGCATCGACAAATGCATCCAGCATCGGACCTGGACCGCAGCAGTAAAAGTGGGTATCTGAATCGCGCGCAGCAAACAAACTGGAAAGATCAGGAGGGCCACCTTGTTCGCTGTCAAAATGATAGTGCACCCCAATGGTTTTTCCGCCACTCAGAGCTGCCTTAGCGACCAACGCATCGATATCTGCCAAGAAGGCTGCGCTAGCTCGATTGCGAGCACAGTAGATCAAATCGACACTACGCCCCAGCTCCACCAATCGTTGCAGCATGCAATAGATGGGCGTGATACCTATCCCGCCAGCGACCAAGACGCTTTGGTGAGCGTCCTCATTCAGTTTGAAGTGATTGCGTGGCGCGGAAACAGTCACAACCTGACCTACGCGAAGTTGTTCATGCACGAACCGGGAGCCGCCACGACTATTGCGGTCTTTCAAGACTCCTATGACATACCGCTGATCACCATTACCGAGATTGACCAGAGAGTAGCTGCGCACCAAGCCGTTTCCGAGCTTTAGGTCAATGTGTGCGCCGGGTTCAAAGGCAGGAAAAACCATTGCTGGATCCGCCGGGCGCAACTCGACACCAACAACACCTTCGGCCTCGTACTTCAGGCAATAGACAATTGCTTGCAGAGAATCGTTTGACATATTGAAAAGGACAGTGCGGGCTGTTGCAGACGCAGCCCGCACAGGTCACATGATGTGAAGTCCACCGTCCACCATCAAGGTGGTACCTGTGATGAAGGAGGCTTCATTGGACGAAAGCCATAAGATGGGCCATGCGACCTCTTCCGGCTGTGCCCAGCGTCCAATCAGCGAAGAGTCTTTGCGCTCAGTTTTGAGCTGTTCCACGCTCTTGCCATTGCCTTCCGCCCGTCCAATATGGAAGTCGGTCAAAGTCGATCCTGGACACACGGCATTTGCGCGAACTCCGTGCATGGACTCTTCGAAGGCCAGCGTCCGCGTGTATGCAAGCTGAGCTGCCTTGGTCGCGTCATAGAGGGCCATCCCCTTGCGTCCCGTGACAGCGTAACAGGACGATACGTTGACGATGCTCCCGTGGCCAGATCTACGCAATGAAGGTAAGGCTGCTTTGCAGTAGCTTGATACCCCAATCAGATTGACTCCAACTATCGCCAGCCATTCCGCTGGCGTTGCATCGGCAGCGGCCGCGTAGTTGCGCATCGCCGCGTTGTTCACCAAGATGTCTAACCCATCGAAAAGCTCTTCGCAAAGGTGAACCGCATGCAGCGCTGCAGCCTCCTCGGCGACATCCGCTGCCAAGCATGAGACCCGTGCGTGAGGCATGGATTCCTGTATCCCTTGCTTGGTGCGAGCAAGCGCTTGCTCGTTGGCATCGACCAACATCACCGATGCGCCCTCCTGACAAAACAAATGTGCCGCCGCGGCTCCTATGCCCGCACCGCCACCGGTGATCAATGCCGACTTCCCGGCCAGTCTGAGTTTGCTCATCAATCTGTTACTCCGCTTTTGCACCAGTTTCTTTGATGACTTTTCCCCAGCGGCTGATCTCTGTCTTGATCCAACTACCAAAGTCTTTGGGACTTGACGCAATCACATCAAACTCCATCTCTTGGAGTTTCTTTTTGACGTCTGAGCTGTTCAGTATCTTGACAATCTCTCGGTTGTATCGATCTACAATATTGGATGGTGTGCCCCCTGGTGCTAGAAAGCCGATCCACGAAGTTGCCTCGAAATCCTTGAACCCCGCCTCGTCGAGCGTTGGGATATCCGGCGTACTTGGGAAACGCTTGTGGCCTGAGGTCGCGAGCAGTTTCAGCCGCCCCTCTTTCACGAACTGCTGTACGTTTCCAGGCACAAAGAAACCCGCTTGAACATTGCCAGCAATCAGATCAATCACAGCTGGCCCAGCACCTCGATATGGAATGTGAGTCATCCGAAACCCCGCCGCAGACTTCAACATTTCCATTGTCAAATGCGATGCACTTCCCATCGCAATGGAGCCATAGGAGTACTTACCTGGACTTGCTTTGGCTTTATCAACCAAGTCCTTGACGCTCGATATACCGCTCGCCGGATTGACAACAAGATACTGCGGTGCCTTGACCGCTAGCGTGATAGGGGCCAGGTCCTTGATGGGGTCAAAGGGCATCTTGTCGAACAAGGTGACATTGATGGCCAGTGGGCCGTTGTAGCCCACCAGCAGGGTGTGACCGTCCGGCGCGGACTTGACCACCTCGTTTGCGCCAATGTTGCCGCCCGCACCAGGCTTGTTCTCAACGATGACGGGCTGGCCGAGCACTTCCTGCAACTTGGGTGCCACCAACCGTGCAAGTACATCGTTGGTGCTCCCAGTAATCGGGACAATGATACGAACCGGCTTACTGGGCGCCCATTCCTGTGCCTGCGCCACATTGGCAAATCCAAAACAAGTCAATGCAATCGCCGTAAAAACACGACGTGGAATAGTGTTCATTTTGTCTCCTCTATTGGTATTTAATCGTTTACGTGGCGTTCAGATGGAGTAAACCTTCTGGTTCAAGCCGTCCGCCAATTTGCTCTTAGCCCATTCAATCGGATCTGCGTCATGCGGCAACAGGACACCGGCAGCACGAACTCTTTGCTCTGCCGAGTCAAGGGCTGGTGGCTCTGCACCGTCTGCAAGACCTAATGCCGCTTCTTGGAGCATGCGTCGGGCCATCACAATGGCCTTGTCCGTCGGCAGCAGGTTCTCTGCCTCATGGTCCTGAATGGGGCCCATGCTCTCCTGTAGCGAAAAATCCTGGGCTGCAAAGCCGAAGATGCCGCTGTAAGCACGGTTTTCCTTCTGAGCAACCCGATCCATCAGGTAGTCGTTTTGCATGTTTGCTTTGGGAACATAACTGCCCGGAGCTTCATATTCAACGTGAATTCCTTTGCCCTCTTCCATCTGTTGACGCTCTTCTGTCGACAAGGGGCGATCTGGGCGAAAGTTGATACTCCAAGCCCAGCAGTTGTGGTCATCGATGGGCACCCATACATGGCCTGCCAATGAATGCTCACCGAAGGGTGGAATCAAGGTGAACCACGGGAAGAGCCATTGGGTCACGCGCCAGTAAAAGGAGTCCGGCTCGCCATTGCGACGCCCGAAGAGCGTCAGTCCGAATGTCGTCTTTTCAATGTCAAACACCACGTTGCCATCAGCCTTGATGTAGTCCAGCGCCTTGACGCCTTGGTGCATCGGATCGGAATCGACCTCTTGGCTGTGGACAAATGACACATGACTGGTGTCAATACCCCCCTCCATCGCTTGGAGGTAGTTCGAGAACTGGAGACGCTTGGATACAAAGACGTGGCTTTCCGGCAAGGTGCACCACTCCAATTCGGGTGGCGCAGGCTTCTTGTCTTCGGGGCCCATGTAGGTCCAGACGATCCCACCTCGCTCGACACAAGGGTAGGCAGTGATGTGCATGCGTGCGCACGCTTGCTGCGATGAAGGCACATCCACACATTTGCCGTCCCCATCGAACTTCACCCCGTGATAGGCGCATCGAATGCCATTTTCTTCGTTACGTCCAAAGTACAGAGAGACACCGCGATGCGAGCAGAACTCGCTAATGAGGCGTGCTTTGCCATCTGTATCCCGAAACGCCAGGAGTTTTTCTCCCAACAGTTGCACACGGACCTGAGGGCCATCAGGCTCAGCAATCTCAGAGGCGAGCAGTGCCGGCACCCAATAGCGGCGCATGAGGTTACCCATGGCGGTACCTCGGTTGGTCCGCGTAAGAATTTCTGACATTTCCTTGTTCATGCCTATGGTCTCCAGTATCTCAAAGGGTGGAAGAGTTTGTCCGTCTAGTGAGACGGTTGTCCATTGTGTGTCTAAACTTGATGTATGTCAAGTTTTTGATTGTCAAGTCCATCAGGCGGACACATAGTTGACTACCATTGAGGGATATTCAACAGCGTGGAGTTAAATGTGTCCTTGATCGACAAGTCTGGAGAAGGAGTCCGAGCAGTGGACCGCGCGCTGGACATACTCCTTGCGTTCACACCGGGTGACCATCAGCTATCCGCAGGCGAACTGCTCAAACGTGTGGACCTCAGCCGACCAACCCTGTATCGATTGCTTCGCACGTTAGAGCACAAGGGCTTCGTCTTGGCAACGGGTGACCCACAGCGGTTTCAACTCGGCCCATCTGTCGCGCATCTCGCACATGTTTGGACATCAAGCCTGGACTTAGCCGCGTTAGCGCAGCCCATGATGAGACGGCTTTGGGAGAAAACGGGTGAGACCGTTGCTCTGCTTGTCCATCAGGGAGCACATCGTGTGTGCGTTGCTGAGCTTCCGAGCGCGCAGCCTTTGAGCTTCAAGCGAGGCGTTGGCTATAGCGAAAGCGTTGTGCTTGGGGCCAGCGGACGAGCCATCCTGGCGTTCGCTTCTCATCCGGAAAGGTATCTGGACGGAGTCGATATTGGCGACTCCCGTGCTTATCTGGCCGGTCTAGCTCAGATACGGCAGGCAGGCTATGCCATCAGCAGGGATGAGTTGATTCAGGGCGCAGTCGCGGTCGCCGTGCCATTCTTTGCGGGCGACACCAAGGTTATGGGATCACTTGCAGTATTCGGGCCCAGTGCCAGGGTCGATACTCACCGTGTTGGATTCTTTGCTGAACTGCTTCTCGCCGAGGCCAAGTTGCTTTCGGAAGCCCTTGGGCAACACTGACTCGTTCAAACTGGTTCGTGCGGATGGGTCCAAATCCATATGAGTCACCATGATCCGACGCCCTACCTTCGCGCCACACTCGCCTGCCAGCTACAGCGCGCAAGGAGATTGCGCGTGCGCAACTCAATGGTCGATTGCCGGAAGTGGTTGTTTTCAACTTTCAGGAACGCAAGCGCTCAGTTGACTACACCCTTGCTCGTGGGGCTGCCCTCGCGCGCGTCGAAGTACTGACGCTGAGCCGCCTCGACGCTACGTGAGGACGAGTAGGCGAACAGCCATCATGGGCAGCAGCATCGACTGCAAAAACAGTCCGAATGTAAGGCAGCAAACCTTTCAAAAAATCACAACGCCGAAAACTTGCTCTCCTTGGGTGGACCATGTAGGCGGTTCATCTACGCCCACATGTTGCCCTTGGTCTGGGCGCTGCACCCGGCCCCCTTGAGCACCTGGATTTCGATCTCGTCGTCGAAGAATCGGGGCGCGCCCAACAACAGATGGCATCAGATTGATGACCGGCTGCACCGCCTTGCCCCGCACGCGACTCTTGCGCCCATGGTGTTGCGCGAGAGGTCGCTGCCGCTAAGCACCTCCACGAAGCCGGGGCGATTCACGGCAACTCCAGTTGGTGCCTTTGCCTACTGCTAAGACTAGGGTTACTCCGAACTACCAGTGATCGGTGCTGAGGTCTACCATCTCAAATATTCTTAGCCATCTAACAACATAATGCATGCAAACAGTTTTGATCTTCGATGACTTTCGTGCTTTTGTTGCAGTTGCACAGTGCGGCAGCATTTCTCAGGCGGCTGCAGCCCTTTGCATTGCCCAGCCTGCGTTAAGTAAGCGCATACAGCGTCTGGAGCAACGCATTGGCACCGTTCTGATGGAGCGCCATGCACGAGGAGTTGTTCTGACACAACCAGGTCACCTGCTCTTCGCTCGAACACAGCGCATCGTCAACGAGGTGTCTGACATTGAGCGCAATTTGTCATCGTTCGCTTTGCAGGCGGCTGAAATACACCGCACCGAAGTTGCCCCACTAACGCAATGAACCAGTTCCGGGCGATGTGGTTGGTAGCCGCGCGCGTACTCAAGATCAAGCTGCAGGCCGCGTTTTTTCAACTCAGGCGCGAGCGAACCCAGCTCTGACTGCGCAGCATGGCCGGCAGCAATTGCTCAATCATTTCGCTGGCGGTCATGCGGTCTGCTCGGCTTGAAAGGCTCAGCGCTCCGACCACAGATCCCCCAAAGTTGTAGAGCGGCACTGCAATCGAGCGCACGCCAACCTCAATTTCTTCGTTGCTCAAGGCGTAACCATTGTCCGAGCAAGACTCAAGGAGCTTGCGAAGGCGCACAGGGTCTGTGAGAGTGTGCGGCGTCAGCCGACACAGTGGCATGGCATTGAAAAGTGATTCAAAGTCGGCACCCGACTTTGAACTCAATAGCACGCGTCCAGTCGCTGAGCAGTGCAGCGGCAACCGTGAGCCAACGCCCAGACCCACCGTCAAACTCTTGCGCGCGGTGGAGCGCGCCGCGACCATTGCTTCCATCCCATGAAGCACGACCACCGAAGCCGATTCTCGGGTCCGCTCGCTCAAGGCATCCAGCGTGGGCTGCAACAAGCGAGGCAATCGGGTCGAGGTCGAATACGCATAGGCCAAGCGCAGAACTCCGTGATCAAGCCAGAAGCGTTTGCCATCGGTCCGCGCGTAACCCCCTTGGCACAGTGTCAGCAGACAACGTCGCGCGGCCGCAGGGCTGATACCGACCCGACGAGCCGCCTCAGACGAGGTCAGCCGCGCATGCTCATCGTCGAAAGCTTCGATCAGGCTCAGTCCCTTGGCGAGGCCAGCGATCAGGTCTTTCTCTTGGGTCGGCGGAGGGCAAGAAGTTACATCCATGGGACTGGCATCACATTGACAAGCGTCAAAGATATTTGGTCGTTTTTGCGCTATGCGCAATATTGACTATATCAACCTCGGGCAACAAACGCACACTACGCCCCGTTTTGACGACATGTCTGGCTTGGCCGGACTTCCACCACCCGAGGAGAAAACTTTTGAAAAAACTCACGATCTGGATTTGCTCGCTAGCCGCCACTTTCACCTGGACTTGCGCGCAAGCCAACGAATTCCCCAGCAAGCTGCTACGTCTCGTTGTACCGTTCCCGGCAGGTGGCACGGCCGATGTCCTGCCGCGCATCCTGAGTGAAAAGCTGCGCGCCCGTTTCCCGGCTGGCGTGATCGTGGAGAACAAGCCCGGTGCAGGCGGCAACATCGGTGCCGAGTTGGTTGCCCGCTCTGAGCCTGATGGGCACACATTGCTGGTGTCCCCACCAGGTCCCATCGCCATCAATCGCAGCCTGTATGCAAAGCTGACCTACGATGCGAGCCAGTGGGTTCCGGTCACGGTGCTGGCGGCTGTACCTAACGTCTTGGCGGTCAGCAACCGGCTACCGGTCAAGAATGTGGCCGAGCTCATCGCCTACCTCAAGGCCAATCCCGGCACTGTTTCCTATGCATCGCAGGGCAATGGCTCAACCTCGCACCTGACAGCCAACTTGTTCCAGTCCCTGACCGGAACACAGATGGTCCACGTTCCCTACAAAGGCACGGCACCCGCACTGACCGATCTCGCTGGAGGCCAGGTGGATGTCTTCTTTGACAACCTCGGCTCCGCAAGCTCGCTGTACAAGGCCGGCAAGATTCGCATCCTGGCGGTCGCAGACAGCAAGCGCGCGTCCATCGTCAAAGAAGTTCCAACCTTTGCGGAAGTCGGCTTCACCGGCATGCAAGCCGTGACCTGGTTTGCCGTCGTCGCACCACCCGGCACTCCGGCTGCCGTCGTCACGAAACTCAACAGCGCACTGGTCGACATTCTCAAGCAGCCTGAAGTGCAACAGCGCTTTGCCGAGCAAGGCGCCGAAGCCGTGGGCAATACCTCAGAACAGATGGGCCAATTCGTTCGCGGAGAAGCCGCACGCTGGGCCAAGGTTATCAAGGATGCCAACGTCACGGTTGACTGACCGGCGACACATCTACCCGCAAACTCAAGGAAGCAACCATGAATCAGACTCACCCCATCACGTGGGTGCGGGGGCTACACACCCGCGTACCGTATGCCGTCTACCAGCGCCAAGACATCCTCGAACAGGAACAGAAACGCGTCTACGAAGGACCTGCCTGGAACTACCTCTGCCTGGAAGCTGAGATTCCCGAGCCAGGCAGCTATCGCACGACATTTGTCGGCCAAACACCCGTTGTTGTGGCACGCGACACGGACGGCGACATATACGCCTTCGAGAACCGCTGCTCCCACCGCGGTGCGTTGATCTGCCTGGAGAAATCCGGTACGGCCAAGGACTTCCAGTGCGTCTATCACGCTTGGACCTACAACCTGCAGGGCACACTCAAGGGTGTGGCCTTCGAAGCGGGTCTCGACGGTGCCGGCGGCATGCCGCCCTCCTTCTGCAAGGACAAGCACTCCCCGCGCAAACTGCGTATTGCTGTTTTCTGCGGCCTCGTGTTCGGCAGCTTCAGCGACGAGGTGGACAGCATTGAGGACTACCTAGGCCCAGAAATTTGCGCGCGCATTGAACGTGTGCTGAACAAGCCGGTGGAGGTTATCGGTCGCTTCACGCAGGCGCTGCCGAACAACTGGAAGCTCTACTTTGAGAACGTCAAGGACAGCTACCACGCCAGCCTGCTGCATCTTTTCTTCACCACCTTCCGCCTCAACCGCCTGTCGCAACGTGGCGCGGTGATCGTGAGCGAATCGGGTGGCCATCATGTGAGCTATTCGATGGTGGACGCGCCGCAGGCCCAAGCCGGCAAGCAATACCAGGAGCAGGGTCTGCGCTCCGACCAAGAGGGTTACAAGCTCGCCGACCCGACCTTGCTGACCGGATTCAAGGAATTCGAGGATGGCATCACGCTTCAGATCCTCTCGGTTTTCCCAGGCTTTGTGCTGCAGCAGATCCAGAACTGCCTTGCCATCCGCCAGGTGCTCCCGCGCGGGGTGGAAGAAACTGACCTGAACTGGACCTACCTCGGTTATGCCGACGACACGCCCGCTCAGCGTGAAGTGCGCCTCAAGCAGGCCAATCTGATCGGGCCAGCCGGTTTTGTCTCGATGGAAGACGGTGCCGTCGGCGGCTTCGTTCAACGCGGCATAGCGACCGCTGGCGACGACGAAGCAGTTATCGAGATGGGCGGAGACAGCACCTCTTCGAGCCCGTCGCGGGTGACCGAGGCCTCGGTGCGCGGCTTTTGGAAGCTGTATCGCCGCCTCATGGATATCTAGGAGCATCTGACATGAACAACACTCTTTCACTGCGCGAGCGGATCGCGGCATTTCAGGCGGCCTACATCCGCTGCATCGACACCAACCAACTGGAAAGCTGGCCAGAGTTCTTTCTGCCTCAATGCCAATACACCGTGACCACGGCCGACAACCAGCGCGACGGCTTGGCCGCCGGCCTGATCTGGGCCAACAACCGCGCCATGTTGCAGGACAGAATTTCGGCACTTCGCCACGCCAACGTCTACGAACGGCACAGCTACCGCCACCTCGTCGGCCTGCCCTTCATCACTGGCGAGCAGCCAGCAACAGCCAGTTGCGAAACGCCCTTCATGGTGGCCCGCATCATGCACGATGGGCACACCGACCTCTACTTCACCGGCGTCTATCACGACGAGTTCGACGCTTCGGGCGATGCCCTGCTCCTGCGCAGCCGTGTTGTGGTGTGCGACAGCAGCCGCGTCGATACCCTGCTGGCCGTCCCGCTGTGATCTCACAGGCTGTTCGAATTGCATTGCCGCTGGGTGACCCCAACGGCATCGGACCGGAAATTGCGCTCAAGACAGCCGCAGCCTATGCGGGACGCCCCGATGTTTGCCTGACGCTGTTCGGGCCACAGGTTGTACTTCAGCAGACGGCGCAGTGCCTTGGGCTGACTGACCTGTTGGCCGCCACGCCAGTGGTATCCACGGCGGCCATGCCGACCGGGACCTTCCAGCCTGGACGGGTATGCGCTGAGGCTGGATCGGCCATGATCGCGGCTGCCAGTTCTGCCATCACCGCCACCCGGCGTGGCGATTTCGATGCGGTGGTGGCCGGCCCGCACCACGAAACCGCCGTGCATCTGGCAGGCATCTCTTTTTCGGGCTACCCCTCGCTGGTGGCACGTGTCTGCGGCCAGCCCGAGGACAGCGTATTTTTGTTGCTGGTGGGCGGCGGCCTGCATATCGTGCATGCGACGCTGCACGAGAGCGTGCAGCACGCTCTCGACCGCCTGACGTCTGAACTGGTCGTGCAGGCTGCTCTGGCCGGCATGCGCGCCAGGCAGCGCCTGGGCATGAACGCGCCGACCATCGGTCTGTTCGGCATCAATCCGCATGCAGGTGAAAACGGCCTGTTCGGAGATGCGGACGAGCGCATCACCAAGCCGGCCGCCGAACGCCTGCGCGCCGTCGGCCTACAGGTAGACGGCCCTATTGGGGCAGACACTCTGCTGGCGGAGCGCCGCCACGACTTGTATGTCGCCATGCTGCATGACCAGGGCCATATCCCGATCAAGCTGTTGAGTCCCAAACAGGCCAGCGCCTTGTCAATCGGTGCCGACGTGATTCTGTCCAGCGTGGGTCACGGCAGCGCTATGGATATCGCTGGCCGGTGCATTGCCGATGCCAGGGCCATGATCAATACCGTCGCTCGGCTTGCTGCCGTGCCGGTCCCAACCTGAACCATTCAATGACGAATCAGATCAAGATCGAAGGCAGCGAAGTCGCCTTCTCCTGCGAGCACGGCGAGACTGTTCTCGATGCCGCCACACGCAACGGTATTGAACTGCCTTATTCGTGTCGCAAGGGCGTATGCGGCAATTGCCGCGGTCTGGTGCTCGAAGGCCAACTGGTGCCAAGCTCCGCCGGCGGAAGCGCCGAGGCCGGCATTCACGCGCCCAACGAGCATCTGTTCTGCCATGCACAGGCTGCCAGCGACTTGCTGATCCGGCCGCGTAGTTGGCAGCGCATCGACCCGGATGCGCGCAAGACCCTGCAAGCCAAGGTGTTCCGCGTGACGCAGGCGGCCAGCGACGTGACCGTGCTGCAACTGCGCTTTGCCGCCGGCATGCGTGCGAAGTTCCTGGCCGGTCAGTACCTGCAGGTAGTCCTGCCCGATGGCCAGCGCCGCTCTTACTCCATGGCCAATGCGCCGCATGAGAGCGATGGCGTGCAGTTGCATATCCGTCATGTGCCCGGTGGCCACTTCAGCATGGACGTCTTGCCAGGCCTCAAACCTGGCGACTTCTTGCAGCTCGAATTGCCACATGGCGATTTCTGGCTGCGCGAGGACAGCGAGCGCCCCTTGGTCATGGTGGCGGGCGGTACCGGATTTGCCCCGCTCAAATCGATCATCGACCACATGGTGCGCCGCAAGATCGGCCGCCCACTGACGCTGTACTGGGGGTCGCGCCTGCACGAAGGCCTCTATGCGCAGGAGGTTATCGCCCGGTGGCAGCAGGGCCAGTTACCCGATCTGCGCTACGTGCCTGTCGTCAGCGATGTCGGCGATGACATATCGTGGCGAGGCCGTACCGGCCTCGTTCACGAAGCCGTACTCGCGGATCAGGCCGATCTGAGCGGTCATGACGTCTACGCCTGCGGTGCGCCGGCCATGGTGGCAGCACTTCGGCGCGCCTGTATCGAGCAGCGGGGCTTGCCGGAACAACGCTTTTTCAGTGACTCCTTCGTCAGCCAGGCACCTTGAACAAGGGCAGATTGACATCCACTGCGTGAGCCAAACCGGTATCTGCCTCGCCTTAAAGTGATAAGCCGCTCAAATCATCATCTTCTCATCGTTCGACCGGCTTATCTAGAAATCGCATAGAAAAGTCGACAGCTTTGATGTCTTTGATCAAGGCTCCCACCGAGATCCGGTCCACCCCTGTCTCAGCATACGCACGCACATTCTCAAAAGTGACACCGCCAGAAATCTCCAGGCTGCAACGCCCATGAACCAACGTCACAGCATCGCGGATGTTTGGCAATGACATGTTGTCCAACAGGACCATCTCCACGCCCACCTCCAAAGCCTCTTCCAGTTGTCGAATAGTTTCCACCTCAACTTGTATGAACGTCACCGGCAGGATGGACGCTTGTGCCGCCTTGAACGCTGAAGAGAGACTTCCAGCTGCTGCAATATGGTTCTCTTTGATCAGGATCGCATCGAACAATCCCATCCGGTGATTCTTGCCACCCCCACACCGAACCGCATACTTTTGCGCCACGCGCAACCCCGGAACGGTTTTTCTGGTGTCCAGAATGCTTGCAGCGGTACCTTCAACCGCATCGACATACATTGCCGTCTTGGTGGCCACCGCACTGAGGGTCTGAAGCCAATTGAGGCACGTGCGCTCGGCGGTAAGCAACTCTCGTGCAGCGCCCTCAATCTCCACGACTTTCTGTCCTGGTTCGCATAGATCGCCATCCTGCAGGAGCCAACGCGCGCGCGCGCCGGGAGCGACCTGCCGCAACACCTCGTCCACCCATGGTTGCCCACAGATAACCGCCGCCTCTCGGCAGATGATCGTTGCCAACGCCATGCGGTCAGCAGGTACCAGCGCAGCCGTCAGATCGCCCGTACCGACGTCCTCCTCCAACGCCCGCTGCACATCCACTCGCACTTGCTCTTCAAAGGATTTCTGTTGCATTGTTAGGGTTGCTTCCATATTTGTGTTGACGATCAGTCAAGCGGCGTCACTGCACTCTTCAGGTTTCGCCGGAGAATCACGGGCTTCCCACCCAAGGTGCGTTTGCACATCCAGTGCGCCAACGCTGAGTCGAGGTAGTCCGCATGACCGGGAAACCAGTTCGCCAACTCATCTCCTAGTCGACGACAAACGGTCACATTCCCGGCGACCAGCAGTTGTCGCACCTCGTGCACAGATTGCAGAACAGCAGCGTGCTCGTTCACATGACATTCACGGGCAGGAAATTCGGTCTCAAGCATCCAACGATTTTCCTCGGCAAAGTGCGCCTCACAGTGCTTGACCAAGGCATCCATAGCCGGTACCAGCCCGTCTTCCGGCGCACATTGCAACGCGGTGACACAGTCCACGAATTCCCGGTGTACATGATCCATGGGGATGTACCCCAACAGGAACCCGTCATTCCAACTGATTGGCTCACCCTCAAGGTGCATTGCGTCCATCTCTATCTCCTTTCAACTTCTGATCGTGCCCCACACTGGCATTCCCCACCGGATTCACTTTACGATCAGCAGCACCGACAGCACAGTGAGAAGACCGAGCAGCAACCGTCTGAAGATCACCTCGCTCAGTCGGTGGCGGATCGCTCTGCCGATCTGCAGCCCCACAAGCATGGGGACAAGGGTAAGGAAGGACAGCAGAACCTCATCGATCCCGAACCGGCCATACCAAAGCATGGCCCCATACATGGGAATCGCTCCAAACAGGTAGATGATGCTGATCGCTCCAATGAACTCTTCTCGACGCAGTCTCAAAGCCATCAGGTAGGTGATGAGTATCGGACCGGTCAATGAGGAGACCCCGGCCATGAACCCTGCGACGCCCCCCACTGCAGGTCCGGCCCATCGTTCACGGGAAGGATGAACCTCGAAGGAATGCCCGAACACCATCATCACGACGGCCGAGATGACCACGAGCGCCAGCATCACGTTAAAACCATGGAGCGAGAGATTCCTGGTGAAGTGCACGGTGCCCACAGTGACCACCAGCTGCATGACGATCAACCATCCAAAGCGCCGCACGCCCCGTGTCACATTCCCGCCCTCGATTGTTTGCCACAGGTTTGAGAGCAGCACCGGCATCACGAGAAGCCCCATGGCCTGAGGTGCCGGAACAAAAAGCGAGAGCATGGGGACGACCACCAGTGGAAGGCCAACACCCAAGGTGCCCTTGACAAGGCCCCCGATTACCATGATGGCAAAACCGGTTGCCCACAGCGTCACTGGAAACAACACCCCTATGTCGGCCATCACTCGGCGCTAAGTCTGGCGTGCTTGCCGGCCTTGGACATGGCTGAGTTTTCTAGCTCAATCGCTTTGCGGTAGGTATCAGCTCCCCCACCTACGGGTTCGATTCCTGCTGCCAACAACTTCTCCATCACATCCGGCATCTTCACCACTTGGGCGATTTCTTCCGAAACACGTTTCATAAGCTCAGGAGGTGTGCCAGATCGCGCGAGCACCCCAACGGTGACGGAGAAGTCGAATTGAGGGATGACTTCAGCAATCGATGGAACGTCAGGGACGAGCGCAGAGCGCTTGGCATCGTTACTTGCAAGTATCGTGACCTGACCGTTCTTCATGAACCCCAACATCGACGGCAAAGCAGCAAACAGAAAGTCGACCTGTCCTCCAACCAGCGCCGGCACGGACTGACTTGAACCACGGAATGGGACATGCGTCAGGAACAACCCCAGATCTGACTTCATGGCCTCCATGGTGAGGTGGTGAGTACTACCGATTCCAGATGACCCGTAGGTGTATGCGCCAGGGTTCTTCTTAACCTGTGCGACGAAATCCTTCAGTGTTTTGATCCCCGTCTTTGGGTGTGCCACCAGGAACAATGGGGAGCGAGCGATCAGAGAGACCGCCTGGAGGTCTTGCCCGACGGCATACTTCGCCGCCTTGTTGATTTGAGGCGTGATGGACAGCATGGATCCATCAGACACGATGAAACTGTATCCATCAGTTGGCCTCGACATCAAGGTCTGATGCGCAACCACTCCATTGCCACCGGGTTTGTTTTCCACGACGACTCCTTGCTTCATCCTCTCCGTCAATTTTTGCGCAACGATGCGTGCAACGGTGTCTGGCAACCCCCCAGGCGAATAGGGGACGATGAACGACACGGGTCTGTTTGGATAGTCCTGTGCCTGAGCCAGGGAAAGGTAGGGCGCGAAGATGGCGCAAAGAGCAAGGGCTGGCAAAAAGCGACGTTTCATGGTTTGTCTCCGATTTTGAAGGTCTGACGTGGGAACACAAAACCGCATCAACAAAGCTGCTCTCCATAAGCAGAAAATGGTGATGCTTGTTTTTTCTTAGAAACCTAAGATAATAGATTCTTCCGTCATCCTTGATCTTTGTCAAGGGTACGCACCGTTCAATATTGCTAGGTAGAAACACTGATCATGAATGCCAACGAGACAATGCTCCCGCTACGAGTCACCCGAAAAGAAGCCATCGCCAAGGACGTCGTCCTGTTCGAGCTAAGGTCCCCAGACGCCTCGTCTCTGACCCCGTTCGAAGCGGGGGCACATGTTGCGGTGCAAGTCCCCAGTGGGGCCATGAGGCACTACTCGCTGTGCAACGATCCCGCTGAGTCGGTGCGCTACCAGATTGCGGTTAAGCGCGAGACAGACGGCCGGGGCGGCTCACTGAGTTTGGTCGACGATGTCAACGTCGGAGACACACTCTTGACGGGTTCTCCGAGCAACCTCTTCGGCCTGAACGACAAGGCAAAGAGTTTCATCCTCGTGGCAGGGGGTATCGGGATCACTCCGATGATGGCCATGATCCACAGCCTCAAAGCGGAAGGCCTGCGCAGCTTCAAGCTCTACTACCTTGCCAGAGAGCCTGAGACCGCAGCCTTCCTGAACGAGTTGAAGTCACCGGAATTTTCAGGCAAGGTCGTGGTTCACCACACCCATGGCGATCCGGCCAGGGCCTTTGACCTCTGGACAGTTTTTGAGAAGCCCATCGCCGGGGCACACGTCTACTGCTGTGGTCCCAAGCGCTTGATGGACGAGGTCAAGGACATGACCGGTCACTGGCCGAGCAGCGCGGTCCATTTTGAGAGCTTTGGTGCAGACACAAAGCCACATGCAGACGACAAACCGTTCAATGTGGAGCTATCGCGCTCTGCGCTCAAGTTTCAAGTCCCTGCGAATAGGAGCATTCTTGACACACTGCGCGAGCATTCGATCCGCGTTCCTAGCTCTTGTGAGAGCGGCACCTGCGGGTCCTGCAAAGTCAAACTGCTCCAGGGCGAAGCTGATCACCGCGACCTGGCTCTGCTGCCAGAAGAGCAATGTGACCACATCATGGTATGCGTCTCCCGAGCGAAGTCTGAAACCTTGGTGTTGGATCTATGAGCAAAGAGATGACACCCGTGAGAATGGGGGTACTGGGCTTGGGGAGGGCATTCACGCTAATGGTTCCGACCTTGAGCGGTGATCGCCGTATTCAGCTTGTCGCTGGTTTTGATCCCAATGCGGCCGTCACATCGACTTTTGCTCGCGAGTTCGGTGGAGTGGCCCATGTTTCTGCCGAGTCACTCTGCGCGGATCCAAACGTGGAATGGATCTACATCGCAACGCCGCATCAACTGCATGAAGAGCATGTGAGTTTGGCGGCCAAGCACGGCAAGCACGTACTGGTTGAGAAGCCCATGGCTTTGTCACTCGCAGAGTGCTCCCGCATGCAGCTTGCTTGCAAACAAGCGGGTACGCACCTGATTGTTGGGCACAGTCACAGCTTCAATGCTCCCGTATTGCATGCACGAAGGCTGATTGAGTCAGGTCGCTATGGGCGAATCTGCATGGTTCATGCAATGAATTTCACTGATTTTCTTTACCGACCACGGCGTCCTGAGGAGTTGGACACCTCACAAGGTGGTGGGGTTGTTTTCAGTCAGGCTGCGCACCAGATTGACATCGTTCGCATGCTGGGGGGGGGTGACGTGGCCTCGGTGTATGCCCGTACCGGTCGCTGGGATCAGAATCGCCCGACGGAAGGCGCCTACAGCGCCATCCTCAACTTTGAATCGGGTGCATTCGCCAGCGTCACCTATAACGGCTACGGGTACTACGATACAGACGCGCAAATGGGCTGGATCGGAGAGATGGGCAAGCCCAAGGCGCCGAACACCCACCAGATGACGAGGCAAAGACTTCGATTGGTTCTTGACGAAGCGGCTGAAGCTACCCAAAAAGCGAGACGGAATTTTGGCGGCAATGACTACGTGCCAGATACCGGGACACGTCCTTCAGCGTTCCAACACTTCGGCCCCGTTATCGCAAGTTGCGAGCGTGCGGACCTCCGATTGACTCCGTCAGGCGTGGAAGTTCACGATATCGACGGCGTTCGACTCGATGCTATCAAGGTCCCATCCGTACCCCGATCGGAAGTGGTCGACGAGTTGTGGTCTGTGGCACGCTATGGCGCTCCACCCATGCACTCGGCCTTCTGGTCGACAGCCACCATGGAAGTGTGTCTAGCGATCTTGGAATCCAGTCATACGGGAGAAGCTATCATTTTGGGGCATCAAGACTCCGCGCCTGTGATTCGGCCTTGACGCCCATTCAATGAACATAAAATCCAAAGACACCCAGACACTGCTTAAACACTGGCGCGAGTCGGTTCCCAACGATCGACTTGCCCACCTCATACGAGATGTGGCTCGCGCTCAGATGCGGGCGCTCCAATACCGACTGATTCCGTTTGGCGTGTCCTTTGGACACTGGACTTTTTTGCGGATTCTTTGGATCCGAGATGGACTCACTCAAAAAGAGTTGAGCGACCTCGCTGGCGTGATGGAGCCCACCACTTTTTCGGCCATGAAGGCCATGGAACGCATGGGTTTCATTGAACGCAGACACCTTCCCGGCAATCGAAAGAACATGCATGTGTACCTTACGAACGCTGGGCGCGCGCTTGAGGGTAACCTCGTGCCCTTAGCGGAGCAGGTCAATCAAATCAGCGTCGAGGGTCTGCCCGACAGATCTCTTTCCATGGTCAGAAACGCATTGGTCCAGATGATCGAGAATTTGGCTACTGAGGAAGAAACACGCACCGATGCCCACACCGATGCGGATATCTAGTCGACGCTGAAGGGAATCGCCGACAACCAGGCAATACTCAGCGGGCACCTTCAGATGCTGTAGCTCTCATACGTGGATGGATCAAATAGTTCGTCCAGCGACACCCTTCGGCACGACAATCCTTGTGCGTGGTGATGGTGGAGGAATGCTTCAATCGTCTTGCGATTGGTTCCCACGCCATATGACCAGAAGTCCTGCCCTAGGGTTTCACGAGCAGCTTTGAGTTGCTCTTCAACGAATGGCAAGGTGACTTTGGTCGCCGAGGTGTCCGCCAAGAGCTCCAATGCCTTCGTCTTGGATTCACTGAACGCCTTGAACACCGCCGCTGGCAGCCAGCGGTGTTGTTGGGCCAACTCTTTGCGAATCCCCACCACGTGCATGATGGGAAATATCCCGGTGCGACGGTAGTAGTCCTTGGCAACTGCCGTAGGATCATCAAACAGCCAAGCCACATTCGGATTGCTCAACGCAGCACCACTGGGTGGCCGTGGAGCTATGAAAGCATCAATTTCACCGCTATCCAGTAGGTCGGAGATAGTCCTTCCATCTGGTGCGGCTTCAATCTTTACCCCAGAGGGCAGCTCCAGTTTGATTTTCTCTGGCCGACCCGGGGTATCGATGCCACCCCTCACCCACGTCACGTCTTCCGGTCGCACGCCATAGTCATCCTGCAAGATCGAACGCGCCCACACGATGGCTGTCAGCTGATACTCGGGCACGCCAATCCGGCATCCTTTGAGGTCCTCGGGCCTCTTGATCCTGTCCTTACGCACATAGATCGATGTATGGCGAAACGCCCGGGACAAGAATACCGGAACAGCGATGTACGGACTGTCGCCTTTTGCATGTTTGACCAGGTAGCTGGAAAAGGAAAGCTCGGTGATGTCAAAGTCACGACTGCGCATGGCCCGGAAGAACATCTCCTCCGGGTTCAGCAACATGTACACCGGGTCACAACCGTCGATCTGGACACGTCCGTCATACAGAGCGCGGTTTCTGTCGTAGTCGCCCATGGCGACAGATATCTGAAGTTTTGCCATTGAATTGGGTCTCAAGCTGGGACGGCGTAGGCGCGGTCCATTTCCGGGTTGTCCACGCCGTCAAGCCAGATGTACTTAGCGTCGTGGGTACGCCAGTCCACCGTCTTGGCAATGACCCCTTGAAACGAACAGATCTCTTGAGGAATGAAGTTCTTTCCAGTCCCGATGGCATCTCCCGTCTTCTGAAATGACTGAACTGCCTCGATCATCTGCTTACGAAACTCGACGATCGCCATGTCGCTCGCACCCAGTCGGTCATGGCTTCTGTCGGCAATTTTCCCCATGGTGATCCACATAGCCATGTCTTGGTTCGGAATCCCCGAGATGCCCGTGAAGTTCCCGCTCTTCATTGCCTGACGATCTTGCCAATAGCGGTTTTCATAGCTACGCAACGGTCGGTAGTACTGATCCAGGTCGACACCCACGGTTTGGCCCAGGAATTTTCGCCAAGTGGCAGTCTCCGGCGTCTGCGAAGGATGCCCCCACCCAATGAAGTAGAAACATGTGTTGGTATCGTCCACCGGAACGTTCACGTTGGCCACGTTGTACAAGTTGTTGGGAGGAATGAGTACGGTCCACGGTGCCACGAAAACTGTCGCACGGACGTAGTCATGAGTCTGCGCATTAAAAATCGGTCGGCGTACGGCTGCGTAACGGAAGCCATATCCAGCCCGCTGAACCTGCATCCGAGGAGCCTTGTCGGTCGACGGACGGAGCCAATTCTTGTCAGTTGCCTTGGCACCGTCGACACGTGCGGGAACCATGTCCGAGCTGTGCAGACTGGAGCTGTGGGCTGAATCGATCGCGCCCTCGAGAATCTGCGCCCAATTCACGGGAATGATCACCTTGGCAACACTCACACGGGTTTCCGCAGTCGGGGCCCAACGAGGCGGCTCAAACGTAGGAACTGTCTCCTCCGTCCCCATATACGCCCATACAAAGCCGCCCCACTCCTTGGTGTGATAGGCCTTGTGCTTGACCTTGTCGAGCATGCCGCTAGCCTCAGGCTCCGACGACATTTCGACCACGTTGCCACTGACGTCCATCTTCCACCCGTGGTAAAGACAACGTAAGCCGCCTTCTTCATTTCGACCAAATACGAGCGAGGCTCTGCGATGGGGACAGTACTCATCCATCACTCCAACTTGGCCCTCGGTGTTCCGAAAGACCACCAAATCTTCACCCAGGATGCGTGCTTTGACGGGCGCCCCGTCGGGCTCGGACACTTCTTCAATCAGACAAATAGGCACCCAGTGACGCCGCATCAACTGCCCCATAGGAGCGTTGTTCTCAACACGGCACAAAAGGTCATTCTCTTCGCGGGTAATCATGGTCATCTCCAAAGGGTTGCGTGCTGTGCTGCACGACAACTCAACTATACTTCGATATCTAAGCATTTTTCCTAGGGTAATCCCTAGACCACTCATCCACGTCAACTAATCATGTGTCGCACATGATTCCGTTCAACTTCTCACTCCTACAAGCATGCGAAGACTCAAACTCCCCAACAAGTTCAGTGCCCTGGCATTTGCCTTTTACATGGCGGCCATCATTGCGTTCATGATGTGCTTGGTACTGACAGCGATCAACACAGGTGTTGATGGTCGCTTCCTCTCGCGGGTTCTAAGTGCCTACGTTGTCGCCATGCCTGTTGCGTTTACCTGCGTTGTGTTTGTCCGGCCCCTGGTCCTACGCCTCGTCGCCATGACCGTCGATGCAGCTCCTGGCCACAAATGATGTGTGCTTTCCTTCGCATTCGAAAGTCGACCTAAAGTCACCTCGACATCCTGAGCCAGTCAGGTGGAATGGTCAGGGTCTTAGCGCCTTCATGCCGCCGAACTTGGACGCCATGTATAGAACATCGCGCTGAAGTCCCCGCTTGACATACCAAGTTCACTTACACAACAAGGTCAGTGCCAGGGTTCCCAAGAACAAAAGCAAAGCCATACGAAACATTTCTTCGCTAAGTCGTGAACGGATCCGTTTACCCACGAACAAGCCCAATAGCATCGGCACAACCGCAAAACAGGAAAGTGCAACCTCCGTCCATCCGAACCGACCGAACCACAACATTGAGGCATACATGGATACCGATCCGAAGAGATAGATGACGCTAATACTCCGAATGAACTCGTCGCGCGTCAGCTTCAATGCCATCAGATAGGAAATCAAGATTGGGCTGGTCAATGATGAAATACCCCCTAGGACACCTGCCATCACACCCGCAAAGCCACCCACCCAACCCTCTTGGTGGTTCTGAACCACGAAGTTGGGCCGCGAAGCCATGAGTAACACCAACATCAAGATCGCCCCGGCAAAAGCAAGCTCCAGTTGATTGGGCAGTAGCTGCGACGTCAACCAAACAGTGAGTACCATGGCCAACAGCTGCAAGGCGATCAACCAGCGAAACCGCTTCAAACAGTAGAGTGGAGAACCGCCCTCTGCCGCTTGCGAAAGATTGGACAACAGCACGGGCATCACCATCAGCCCAATGGCTTGGGACGGTGAAACCAGCAACGACAACAAGGGCACTGCAATCATGCCCATGCCCACACCCATCGCCCCCTTAACTACCCCTGACAGCCCAACGATCAGTGTCCCGATGGCCAGAATTCCCGGCGCATCGCCCAGAAGTCCATCATTCATGGAAGACCAGATGCGGTAGCTGGTCGTCAGATGCTGTATGTCTCATATGTGGACGAATGAAACAACTCGGCGATCTCAACCTTTCGAGCCGACAAGCCTTGGCTATGATGATGGTGAAGGAATGCCTCGATGGTCCGTCGATTTGGCGACACCCCATACGACCAGAAGTCATTCCCCAACAGCTCGCGTGCTGACTTGAGCTGCTCCTCGACGAAGGGCAGCGTGATTTTGGTAGCAGAGGTGTCTGCCAGCAATTCAAGTGCCTTGGCCTTTGACTCACCGAAGGCCTTCAGGAGCGCAGAAGCCAGCCACGGTTGCCGCTCAAGGAGTTCCCTACGCACCCCGACCACATGCATGATCGGAAAGATACCCGTACGGGTGTAGTACTCCTTGGCCGCCGCGGTCGGGTCATCGAACAGCCAACCTACCTGCGGGTTGAGCAGCGCTGGGCCGCTAGGTGGCCTGGGCGCAATGAACGCATCAATGTCACCACGATCCAGCAAATCAGAGATGGTCTGTCCCTCGGGTGCGTTGGTTACGTTCACCCCGGGCGGAAGATTGAGTTTGATCTTTTCAGGTCGACCTGGCGTGTCGATGCCGCCTCGAATCCATTGCACATCCTCAGGCCGAATGCCGTAGTCGTCCTGGAGTATGGAACGTGCCCAGACGATGGCTGTGAGCTGGTACTCAGGAATCCCGATACGGGCGCCCCGAAGATCTTCGGGTCTGCGAATGCGGTCCTTGCGCACATAAATCGAGGTGTGTCGGAAAGCGCGCGAAAGGAACACTGGGATGGCGACATATGGACTGACGCCCGCCGAATGCTTGACCAAATAGCTGGAGAAGGACAACTCAGTGACATCGAAGTCGAGGTTGCGCATGGCGCGAAAAAACATCTCCTCGGGATTCAGGAGCATATAGATGGGATCGCAACCGTCGACCTGGACTGTCCCGTCAAAAAGAGCCCGGGTGCGGTCGTAGTTCCCCATCGCAATGGATATCTGCAGTTTGGACATGAGTGTTCCTGGAACGGTTACCCCCTGTCTCGCAGATGGGTCGATTCCGAAAATTGAAAGAAAAAGCGGCGTTGGGTCAGAGATCGATTTCAATCACCGCGCTCTTGGCTCGCGAGACACAGATCATGATTTCGCTGCCCTGCTGGTCTTCATCGAGCACATAGTCGCGGTGATCGGCCACACCCGAGAGCAGACGGGTGCGACACGCCCCGCAAGTCCCGCTTTCGCACGAACTGGGCACCAGCACCCGAGCGTCCCGAAGAACATCCAGAATGGTGCGACCGCACGGCACATCCAGCATCAACCCGGACCTCCCGAGCTTGACCTGGAAAGGTATGTCCGGATGGTCTGCCGAAACCGCGCTGGTGCCGAAATCCTCAAAGTGAACCGTCCCGTGGGGTCGACCACGCGACAGTTCTTTCACGGCGTCCATCAAACGGCGCGGACCACAGCAGTAAATATGGCCATTGGCGGGACATGCCGCCAGTGCGGTGGCCAGATCAAACTTGCGTGCCGGATCGGCAAAGTTGTGGTGGACGATCGCGTGGGGAGCCAAGTCGGGCGCACACAACTGGTCACGGAACGCGGCTGACTCGGGCTTCTGAGTCAGGTAGATGATCTGGAAGGCAGCAGCTCGCGCCTGGAGCGCGCGTGCCATGGACAGAATGGGCGTAATACCAATCCCTCCCGCAATCAGCAGTGAGTAAGGAGCCGCATCCACCAAAGGGAAGTAGTTCAACGGTGGTGACGCCTGGACAACGTCACCGACCTGAACCCTGTCCACCAAGCTTTTAGATCCCCCCAAGCCATTTTCCTCGCGCTTGACGGCAATCCTGTAGACATCAATCTCGCCAGGCCTGTTGCACAGGGAGTAGCGCCGGGTCAATCCATTGGGCGTCAGCAGTGTGATGTGTGCACCTGGATCCGAATGGGGCAGCCGTCCGCCCGACCCCACGCGCGACAATTCAAAAAGATAGACATCAGAGGCGATGCACCGCTTGGTCACGACCTTCAAACTCATCCAATCGTTGTCCGCGGGTGACACGTCCACTGCTTCCATGCTCACCAGTTCCTCTTCGTTCATAGCGGTACCGCTCGTTGTTCGTTCAAAAAGATCTCTGTCGCCCGTTCCGATGAAGAAATGGCGGCCAGGCAAATCTCCAGATTGGCCATGCCCCAGCCACCGTCATGCACCGCCGCCACACGGCCATGGATCGCGCCTGCCAATTCGTCGAGCACCAGCTCACGCGGACTCCTGTCGGTTGCATAGACGATCTCCTCGACACCTTCCGCGGTGTAAAGACGCAGGCCTTGAGGAGACTGCCGGATATCCCCCCCTTCGCAACTCACCACCGTGATGCCGAAGAAGGGGTGAAAGGGCGCGTGATCAGGGATCACCTTCCCGGCGCGTTCCTGCTTGGCCCTGAGTTCGTCCTGCGAGTTGCTTGCGATCTGGCCTCGGCGCTTCACGTCCCAGCCGCGAGCCGGTTGTGGAAACCCCCATTCCGACAGGCCTTCAACGAGCTCAGACGTCTGGAATCCGCCATAGCCGTTGTAGACAGCCGTGGCCACTGCGCCATCTTCGAAGTCAAGGTATACGCAGTGCGCGCCGATCGCCGGTCGCGTTCGATCCCAGTCATAGGTCCGGGCCCGTACGCTGCGCACACGGCCGCCACAAACCAGGCGCAGAATGTCGAACTGGTGCGATCCCTGACGCAAGGTCACCCCGCCCCCGCTGCTCGCCGATAGTTCGTCGGGACGCCTGGGTCGATAGATCCAATCGGTGAAACACCAGTTGTGGGCCATTCGAACAGCGCCCAGGCGACCCGAGGCCACCACCTCCCGCATCTTCAGGATCGGCATGTCGTAGCTGTGGGAATGTCCCACCAGCAAGATCACACCATGGTCACTTGCGGCCCGCACCATCGTCCGGGCATCCTCCAGCGTCACAGCCATCGGTTTTTCGACCAGCACATGCAGCCCCGCGGCGATCGCCTCCAGCGCCTGCCGCGTATGGTGTTCGGTGGGCGATGCAATGCACACCACGTCCAGTAACTCCGACGCAAGCATGGCCGAGAGGTCCGTGTACCCCTTGACACCCCAACGGGTCTCGTAGGTAACCTTGGTAGTCTCATGGGGTTCGACAAAAGCCACCCACTCGAAGTCGGGGTGGTTCTGGATCGCGGAGATGAACGCCAGCCCTGCGTTGCCCATCCCGACCATGCCCATTCGAAGCGTGGGGGCCATCACACGACCTCACCAGCGTCATCTGCGACACTGCCCTCACCATCCTGCCGTGCAGCGTCGCGAGTCAGGTTGTCAATGATCGCGAGCAGCGTCCGCCGGGTCGTGGCAAGATCCTCGCTCGGCACCCCTTGCATGGCAATATCGTTGACCTCTTCAGCGCAGATCACGATGGCCGAACGCAACGCAACGCCCTTGGGCGTCAGGAAGACGCGGATGTTCTTCTTGTTTCCGGGAACCTTCAACCGAAACACATACCCCTGTGCCTCCATCGCCTTCAATGCGTTGATGGTTGATGGCTCGGTCACACCCGCCTGCTCACTGAGTTGACGTTGAGTCAGCCCATCACCGCGCCAGAGAATTCGCAACAAGGTCCAATGGCCATACAGCACGTCATGCTGTCTGAGCCGCCTCGAAAGACTGCTGGACGTGCAGCGGAAGGCCGACTTGATGAGGTGAGCCAGACGTTCATCCGTGAGGACTCCGCGCCAGTCGGCGGCGATACTTTCATTGTTCTTCTGTACTGGATTCGACATAACAGCCCGCGTGAGAGATTGAATAGATTTAATCGAAAAGTACTCAATCCGGCTTAATACAGATGCACTTCTCGGGATTGATCCGCACCTGGATAGACTCACCGACCAGCGTCTTGAGCGAAGGATGCACACGAGCAAGCAGTGAGTGATCGCCCACCTTGACCTGGAAGTCGATGAACTCACCCAGGAAGACCTTGGCGTCAACTGTTCCCGTGAGCACGTTGTCACCGACCGGCCGAATCTCGCTGAGCTCGACATCCTCAGGGCGCACGGAAAGCAGCACCCGGGTCCCGACGGCGTGCTCTTCGTACGAAGTCACCTTCAGCACCCCCATGTCGGTCCTGACTTCATAGGACTCCGGTGCCAGCTTGGCCTCAACGAACGCGTCCACGAAGTTGGTCAGACCCACGAAATCGGCGACGAACCGGTTGGCAGGCCGCTCGTAGATATCCCGTGGAGAACCAATCTGGCGGATACGCCCTTCGCTCATTACCGCAATTTCGTGCGACAACGCCAGCGCCTCACTTTGATCGTGGGTCACGTAGATCGTGGTCAACCCCAGCTCGCGCTGCAGTCGCTTGAGCTCGAAGCGCATCCTCTCACGCAGTTTCGCGTCGAGGTTGGACAGCGGCTCATCAAGCAGTAGCAGTTCGGGCTCCATGGCCAGCGCCCTGGCCAGCGCCAATCGTTGCTGCTGCCCGCCGGACAGCATAGTGGCTTCACGATCGGCGAAGTTCTCGAGCCCCACGACCGTCAGGACTCGCATGACACGCTCCTCGATTTCGCGTCTATTGAGCTTCCGGCTACCGACCTCCAAAGGAAAGGCGGCGTTCTGGAACACATTCATGTGGGGCCAAATCGCGTACGACTGAAAAACCATCCCGAAGTTGCGCTTGTTCGGTGCGACAAACACCCCGGTACCAGAGCAATAGACCGGATGGCCGTTGACGGTGATCCGACCAGATACCGGCCTCTCCAGTCCCGCCACCGACCGCATGGTCGTGGTTTTTCCACATCCGCTGGGACCCAACAGGGTGAACAGTTTTCCCCGAGGCACATCGATGCAGATGTCCTGGGCCGCCTTGACGATACGCCCGTGGCTGTCCTTGTATTGCGTGTTGAGATTGCTTACGTGCAGCATGTTGTCTCCAGATTCTTAAACATCAGATTTCTTTTACGCCGAAACGGCGTCCCACATACTGGGCCAGCATGACCAGGATCAGCAGCGTGAGGATGAACATGACCCCCAATGCAGACAATTCGACAAACTGACCGTTCTCCCACAACTCCCAGATCACGATGGCGATCACCTCGTTGCCTGGGCTGTACAGCAGGATGGAGGCTGAGAGTTCTCGAATCGAGACAATGAACACGTAGATCCAGCCAGACAAAAGACCCGGCTTGAGCAGTGGCAACAGGATGCGCCAGAACATCGTCCCCCAGCTCGCTCCGCTCATCTGGGCAGACTCTTCCAGCTCCTTGTGAATCTGCAACATGGACGTGCCGTTGTAGCGCATGCCATAGGGCATGAAGCGGGTCACGTAAACGATCAACATGATCCACAAGGTGCCATACACGCCGATGTTGAAGTTCAGGTAGAAGACCATCACGGCCAGGCCCAGTACCAAGCCAGGAAACACCAGCGGCAACGATGCGATGTTGTCCAGCAACCAGCGACCTGGTAGCTTGGTCTTGATCACAATCCAGCAGATCACCGAGGTCAGCAACATGACGATCGTGGCACTGGCGAACGCCAGAATGAGACTATTCAATACTGAGTTGCCGATGCTGGGGTGATCCCATAGAAAGCGGTATGCATCCAAGCTGACATTGCGCAGCGCGTCCATGGATGGCACGCTGTAGTAACGCTGAAGAGAAGACCAAAGCAGCACCAGGAACGGCAGCAGGACGATCATCACGAAGTACAGCATGAACACGGCGGCCGTGATGTAACGCCAAGCACCCAAGTCCACCACGCGCGGGCGAAAGCCCTTACCCGTAACCGTTGCGTACTTGCTGCCTTTACCTGTGAGCCGGGACTGCATGTAGATACCAGCCGTGGTGATCAGCAACAGGGTGGTTCCGTATGACGACGCCAAACCGACCTGGCTGGGATACTGGTGAACCGCCTGGTAAATCGCCGAGGTAAGAACTTGCGTGCCCACCGGGATGCCCAACAGAGCGGGCACCTCGAAGGATTCGATGGCTCGCACGAACAGTATCAGCATCGATGCAAAAATCGCCGGCCAGGTCAGCTTGACCGTCACCCGCCAGAAGATCTGGTGAACGCTCGCGCCGCTCATCAATGCCGACTCTTCCAGCGAAGGGTCCATCGACCGGAAGGCCGCTGTCATCATCAGGAAAGCCATCGGCGAGTAGTGAAGGCCTTCGACCCAGATCATTCCCCACATCGAGTACACGTTCACGAACACGTGGTCCGTGGAGAACCAGTTCTGAAGCAGCATGTTGATCAGTCCGATTTTTGGGCTGCCCAACAAAATCCATGAGATGGTGAACATGATCCCCGGGATGATCAAAGGAATGATCGAAAGCGCGAAGAACAGCCGCTTGAAAGGGGTATTCGTTCGCTCGTTCATCCACGCCAGCGCGCCGCCCACTGCAAAGGCAAAAGCAGCCGTTCCGCTCGCGAACAACAAAGAATTGCCCATGAGGTGCAACGTCTCGATAGAACCATACGCGGTGGCGTAGTTGTCCAACGTAAAGCGCGAGGCGGCATCGGCCGAATCCGGCGTCAGAAAGCTCTGCCAGAACAGGAAGCCCAGCGGCATGAGGGCCAGATAAGCCACCGCCAACAAGCAGGCCCCGATGACCATGGTCTGCGTGTTGAGGTGCCTCATCCATCCGCTTCGGTGGAACCTCCTTTCCAGGAGAGGGCTTGGCGCATTCATTGAAGTGCCCATGCTGCGTTCACTTTGCCTTCTTGACGATCATCTCGTCAAAGTTGGACAGCCATGCGGTCTGCATGTCGATCGCCTTGGCGGGATCGATGTATTTGAGTGAGGCATCGCGCAGTGGGTGCGGCAAGCGCTTGTGGGTGGTTACGTAGCTGAAGTCCTGCAAGATGCGCTGCCCCTCTTCGCTGATAATGAAGTCATAGAAGAGGATGGCTGAGGCTGGGTTTGGAGCATTCTTCAGGAGTGCCACAGTGCTGGGCTGAGCGATGACGGGCTTCAGTGCCAAGCCCTTGATGGGCGCGCCCTTGGACTTCATTTGCTCCGGATTCCAGTTGTAAACGGTCAGCGCCAGAGGCACCTCACCCGAAGCCACCATCGTGGTCAGCAGAGAATGCCCCTTGCGGGCAGAAATGCCATTGGTGGCCACGATGTTCTTGAAGATTTCACGGCCTCGTTCCTCACCCAGTTCGGCCATCAGCGTCCCAAACCAGCCGTGATTGTTCGCCTCGATTCCGAGGCGCCCCTTCCACTTCGGGTCTTGCAGATCCTCGTAGCGTTTTGGCAGCTCTTCTTCGGAGACTCGGCTGGTGTTGTATGCAGCAATCCACACGTCCAGCGTGATGCCTGTCCATTCACCGTGCGCCGGCACAGCCTGTGGGATCAGGTCAGCAAACAATGGCGAACGAACCGCTTGCAGCAGTTTCTCGCGATGCGCTGCCTCGTTCTCCGGCGCGTTGTTCTGTACGATATCCACCTCGAAGCGGTTGCCTCGTGCCTCCGTGATCAGCCGCTGCAGCACCGCCTCCGAACCCGCTCGCCAAGCACGTGTCTTGATCCCGTACTTTTTGGTGAAGGCTGTCATCACATTGCTCAAGGCCGGATACGCGTGGTAGACCGTGATGCCGTTTTCTTTCTTGGCCGCTTCGATCAGCCTGACCTGCCGATCTGCACCCTGGTATTCGGCCAGCTCCTTGACTCGGTCTTGGGCGTGAGCCACGCTGCCGCACAGACCCAGGACCACGAGTGCTCGCGAGAGCGCTTTCAACAGAACGTTTTGCATGGCTTGTCTCCTTCGTTATGGCGGCCTGGGCCGCTCGATAGTTTCAGTAAATACCGACACCGCTTTGGGTGCCCTGATCCAGCAAGCATTGCGGCCTGCCAGGTCATCCGGACTGGCTTCGCTCGCCGACTACGTCAACGCCGCGCGCCGGCATGGCGGCGGCACAGGTAGTCGAAGTTGATGGTGTACTGCTCCTGCTTGGTGATGGTGTCGTACAGGCGCTGGATACACGCATCGTCGAACACCTCGCCTACGGTTCCAGTCGCGTCAGCCAGCAACTGAATCTCGCAGGCGTTCTCCAGCATGATGGCCAGGATCGTCGATTCCTCGACGCTGCCGCCAACCACGGCCACACCATGGTTCCGCATCAGCACGGCCTTGTGTGGTCCAAGGGCCTTGGCCACACCAGCGCCCATCGCTTGCGTCCGAATCAGTTCGATGGTTTCCGTGAACACGGGAAGTCCGTCAAAGAACGCCACACTGGGCTGACTGATGGGCCGTAACGCCCTCCCGGTGGCCGAGAACGCCACAGCATGAGTGGGGTGGGTGTGGATGACACTCATCACATCCGGACGGACCTTGTAGATCTCCGAGTGGATGTAGACCTCGCTGTGCTTGCGCCCTCCCCCGCCGACCTTTTCCCCATCCAGGTTGCAGATCACGATGTTCTCGTGGGTGATCTCGTCAAAGCCATGGCTGTGAGGCTTCATATAGAAATGTGTTGGGTCGCCCGGAACGCGCACCGACACATGACCCCGAGTCAGATCCCCTTGACCCGCCGCCTCCAGAACGCAGCCAGCGTTGATGAGCGTCTGCCGAGCCTGCTCAGCGCTTAACGGTTGCTTCAATGCTGTCGCGTTAGCCATGTTGACCTTCGAGTTCGGCGGTTGCAGACGGATCTTTCTTCTCTCCTTCAAAAATTGCCACCAGGTCCTGTGCAATTGGCGAGTAGCGCGCATGCGTTCGGAGCATGAAACTCGAGAAGCCATCGCTGTTGTGGTGCTTCTTGCGCTCGTTGGGAAGGTCGATGCGAACGTTGCGCTGAGGGTCGCGAACGACACCGATGGGGTCTTGACCTTGCTCAATCTTCTTGTATTCGCGTCGCAGCACTCGGCGATATGTCGCAATACCTTTGTCGGAAGCCCCCAGGTTTTCTTGTGAGCGGTCGGCAATCGCACCCTGCGTCACCCAAGCCATCATGTCCTGCCCGTCCACGTTGTCCACGATGAACTCCCCGCTCGCATCCTTGTACGGCACTTCATACGTGTGAACTTTTCCCAGCAGTCGCTGAGGCACATCCACACCAACCGGGGGCACGTAGGCGTTGTACCAAAGATGCAAGGTGTTTTCGTCATCCATCGGCACCCTGATTTGGAAAGAGTAATAGCGAGACTTGTCATCCCCGTTGCCCACAGCAAGGATGTTGGGAAACACAACAGGGTGCCCCACCCGCCAGTCATCTCCATCTTCAGAATGCCCCTCCAGCAGACGGTGCTTGGTGATGCCGAACTCGAACTCACGGAAATCGATCTTGACGTGATGGGTGCTGATGGCCACCTTGACACCCTCTTGCTCCTTCAGGAACTCGTAGTGGTGCCCGTGCAACCATTCGGTGTGTATCGGGTCAAGTGAGTTCTCCATCACCTGTAACCAGTTCACAGGCAACTCCACACGACCCAACATCCGGATGGTGCCCTCGGTCACGAAGCCATCAAACCGCGGCAGCAATGGCACAGGCTTGGGGCCCAGGTAGGCAAAGAGCAGACCACCCATCTCCTGCACAGGGTACGCATCGATCGCGACCTTCTCGCGGAACGAACAGTTGTCGACTTCGTTCGGCTGCTCCAAGCACTTGCCCTCGACACTGAACTCCCACCCGTGATATGGGCACCGGATGCCCTCAGCGGTAGGGATGCCATGCACGAATGAAGCCCGACGATGCGGACACTGCTCGGCGATCAGACCCAGACTACCTTCGCGGTTGCGAAACAACACCAAGCTCTCCCCCAAGAGTCGCACTGGGCGCGTCCATTTGCCCTCCAGGTCGGCCGCAGCACAAATCGGGTGCCAGTACCGACGCATCAAATCACCCATCGGGGTCCCACGCCCCACACGGGTCAGAAATTCATTGCCTTCAACCGTTTCCATCACGCATCTCCTACACAGTGGTTTTGTCACGTTTCTCGAATTTACTTAGGTACAAAGTTTTTCGATTGACCGCAGTTTATCGCGACACGCACAGGACATTCAAGGTGAAAATCATCAACATTTCTAGGTGTTTACCATGATATTTGTCAAAATATCGGTGTTTTTACTTAGATAGAAAATTTATGAAAATGCCTCTTCTACCTACAATCCATAGGCCGTTATGCATGGTGCACAAGGCCGGATCCACATGGATTCCGAAGACACTTACAAGGAGACTTACTCATGAATAGAAACCTGATCGCTCTAGCCATCTTGGCAACCACTGGCACGGCCATGGCACAGTCCAACGTCGCGCTCTATGGCCGACTGGACGCATCTTTAGGCGAGACAAAGCTCAATGGATCCACGTCCAAGCAGCTCTACAGCGGGAACCTCACCACCAGTCGTTGGGGAATGCGAGGAAGCGAGGATTTGGGTGGTGGCCTGAAAGCCAACTTTCAACTCGAAACCGCACTCAGCGTGGTTGATGGATCCAGCGGCGCCGGGTTTTCACGGCAGTCATGGGTTGGCCTAAGTGGTGGCTTTGGCTCATTCAAGCTGGGCAAAACGGACAGCGTCTACAAGGACATCTATGACTTGGGAAACACCCACAATGTGTTTGATTCGGAGTTCACCGCAACCAAGGAAGCCTTCCGAGCTGGCTTGGGCAACTTCACCAGCCGCCCGAACAACCAAGTTCGCTATGACTCGCCCAACTTTGACGGCTTGAGTGCTGGCCTGACTCACTCGCTTCATGAGGATTCCGCCACTGCCCCTGACATCTCCGCCATCGATGTCCGCTACCGCACCGGAAGCCTGGATTTGGGTCTGGCCCACCAAGATGAAGACTCTGCCAACCTGGCCGACGATCGCAAGTTCACGGCCCTGACGGCCACTTACAACTTCGGCATGGCACGCGTGTCAGCGCTGTACCAGCAAGTCAAGGCCGGAGACAACCGGAAGGACAATGAACTCGGACTAGGCGTGAGCATCCCTATTGGCAGTTTCGACCTCTCGGCAGGCTACGGTCAGAGCACGAGCAAGTCGGTCGGCGGTGGTGTTGCGGCCAAGGGCAAAGCCTTCTCGCTGGGGGCAACCTATGCTCTGTCCAAACGCACGCGCACCTACGCTGGCTACATCAACGGCGACACAAAGAACGCCGTAGGAGTCACCACGCGTAAATACAGCCTGTTTGCTCTTGGAATCCGCCACGACTTCTGACAGCGGCTCAAGAAACGCCTGTACCTCTCAAGGCCTGAAGCCCACCGGCTCACTACGGCTGGTGGGGTAACAGGAGGACGTTGTTGGCCTTGATGCTGGTCACCTTGCTTTCCTGTAGACGTCCATGCAAGGGCCGACTACGGCAACTGTTTCACCAACTCCGGCACAGCGGAGAATAGATCAGCCTCCAGCCTGTAGTCGGCCACCGAGAAGATCGGGGCCTCGGGGTCCTTGTTGATCGCCACGATCACCTTGGAATCCTTCATGCCGGCCAGGTGCTGGATGGCCCCCGAGATGCCGCAAGCCACGTACAGCTGCGGCGCGACGATCTTGCCGGTCTGGCCGACCTGCCAGTCGTTCGGGGCGTAGCCCGCGTCCACTGCGGCGCGGCTCGCGCCCAGCGCGGCACCGAGCTTGTCGGCCAGCGGGGTCATGACTTCGTTGAACTTCTCGGCGCTGCCCAGCGCCCGTCCACCGCTGACGATGATCTTGGCAGCGGTGAGTTCGGGGCGGTCGCTCTTGGCGATTTCGCTGCCCAGGAAGGTGCTCTTGCCGCTGTCGGCCTGCGCGGCCTGGGTTTCCACGGCGGCGCTGCCACCGCTGGCGGCTGCGGGATCAAACCCGGTGGTGCGCACGGTGATGACATGGGTGGCGTCTGCGCTCTGCACGGTGGCAATCGCGTTGCCGGCGTAGATCGGGCGCTCAAACGTGTCGGCGGCGATCACCTTGGTGATGTCGCTGATCTGGCCAACGTCCAGTTTGGCAGCGACGCGCGGGGCGATGTTCTTGCCGCTGGCGGTGGCCGGGAACAGGAGGTGGCTGTAGCTGGACGCAATGGCCAGCACCTGGGCGGCCATGTTCTCGGCCAGGCCGTGCGCCAGGTACTCGGCGTCGGCGTGGATCACCTTGCTGACGCCGGCGATCTGGGCGGCTGCGGCTGCAGCTGCCCCGGCGTTGTGGCCGGCGATGAGCACGTGCACCTCGCCACCACACTGGGCGGCGGCGGTGACGGTGTTGAGCGTGGCGCCTTTGATGGTGGCGTTGTCGTGTTCGGCAATGACGAGTGCGGTCATGTTGTTGTTCCTCAGATCACTTTGGCTTCGTTCTTCAGCTTCTCGACCAGGGCGGCCACATCGGCCACCTTGATGCCAGCGCCGCGCTTGGGCGGTTCGCTGACCTTCAGGGTCTTCAGGCGCGGCGTGACGTCCACCCCGAGGTCTTCGGGCTTGACGATGTCCATCTGCTTCTTCTTGGCCTTCATGATGTTGGGCAGCGTCACGTAGCGCGGCTCGTTCAGGCGCAGGTCGGTGGTGACGATGGCGGGCAGCGTGAGGCTCAGGGTTTCCAGGCCACCATCCACTTCGCGGGTCACGTTGACCTTGCCGTCCACCACTTCGACCTTGTTGGCAAACGTACCCTGGGGCAGGTCGGCCAGGGCCGCCAGCATCTGGCCGGTCTGGTTGCAGTCGTCGTCGATGGCCTGCTTGCCCAGGATCACGAGGCCGGGCTGTTCCTTGTCCATCAGCGCTTTGAGCAGCTTGGCCACGGCCAGCGGCTGCAGCTCTTCGGCCGTTTCCACCAGGATGGCGCGGTCCGTGCCGATGGCCATGGCGGTGCGCAGGGTTTCCTGGCATTGCGTCACGCCGCAGGAGACGGCGATGACTTCGGTGACGACACCCTTTTCTTTGAGGCGCACGGCTTCTTCGACCGCGATCTCGTCAAACGGGTTCATGCTCATCTTGACGTTGGCCAGGTCCATGCCGGACTGGTCGGCCTTGACGCGCACCTTGACGTTGTAGTCCACCACGCGTTTGACGGATACAAGAATTTTCATCATCAGGGTTCTAGAATATTTGAGGTCTGAGCCTAGTCAGAAAAAATGGAACTCATCAATTGCTGCCGCAACTGAAACTTCTGTATCTTCCCGGTTGAAGTTTTTGGCAATGGTCCGATCACAACCTTTTTTGGAACCTTGAAACGAGCCAGCTTTGTGCGGCAATGCTCTATCAGTTCGGTCTCGCTGGTAGTGACTCCGTCGACAAGTTCAACGAATGCGCAGGGCGACTCTCCCCATCGGGGATCAGGCTGTGCTACGACTGCGGCGAGCCGCACACTAGGATGGGTGTAAAGAGCTTCTTCGAGCTCAAGAGAGTTGATGTTTTCACCACCCGAGATGATTACGTCTTTGGAGCGATCACGGATTTGCACGTAGCCGTCCGGACACAGCACGGCCAAATCGCCCGAGTGGAACCAACCACCCTCAAAGGCCTCTTGGGTTGCCTCGGGGTTCTTCAGATAGCCTTTCATGGTCATGTTTCCCCGAAACATGATTTCTCCGACTGTTTCTCCGTCCATGGGAACAGGCAGCATGGTCATAGGGTCCAGAACGGCCATACCTTCCTGGACTGTGTACCGAACGCCTTGGCGGCTCTTGCGTTTGACCAGATCATGCAACCCCAACGATTTCCATTCATCCTGTTCGGCACACACCGCGGATGGACCGAAGACTTCGGTCAGGCCATAGATTTGCGTGATCTCGATTCCCATTTTCTGTAAAGCTTCGATAACCGGTGCGGGAGCTGGTGCGCCGCCAATCAGCCCGCAGACGGCGTGCCGGATACCCCGTTTTTCCTCGTCCGGCGCAAAAGCCAGCATGGCATGAACAACTGGAGCCCCACAGTAGTGGGTGACTCGATGTTCTCGGATTGCCGACAGGATGGTGGAGACCTCGACCTTCCGCATACACACGCTGGTGCCAGCGTTGGCGGCTAACGTCCAAGCAAATCCCCACCCGTTGCAATGAAACAGCGGCAGTGTCCAGAGAAACACCGCATGCCTCGGCATACCCCAGTCAATCATGTTTGAAAGAGAAACTAGGTAAGCGCCGCGGTGGTGATACACCACTCCTTTCGGGTTGCCGGTGGTCCCCGACGTGTAGTTGAGGGCAATCGACTGCCACTCATCCTCAATTTTGTACCCCTGCCATGTCGGATCGCCGTCGGCCAGGAGCTGCTCGAAGTCATTTCGTCCTAGACGATGTCCTCCATCGAACGCTGGATCCACGATGTCGATCACGATGGGTTTTTCATTCAGAAGGTCGAGCGCCGAGCCGACCACATCGGCGTATTCCGTATCCGTTATCAGAACCTTCGCTTCTCCATGTTGGAGCATGAAAGCAAGGGTGGCCGGATCGAGGCGTACGTTTAGCGTATTGAGTACAGCACCACACATGGGAACGCCGAAGTGGAGCTCCAACATTTCGGGCGTGTTGGCCGCCACAACAGCCACCGTATCCCCCACACCTACTCCGAGAGCCGCTAGAGACGAGGCGATACGACGGCTCCGCTCTAGTAACGCCTTCCAGGTCACCCGACGGTCCCCATAGATGATGGCGATGCGATCTGGATAGACCTCAGCAGTTCGCAACAAGAAGGAGATGGGAGACAGCGGTACAAAATTGACCGCCGTTTTCTCAAGCACATCGGATGTGCCGTTTAGTGCTTTCATATCGAGTAGGGTTCGGATCGGAGGAGGTTCAGCGCAGGACAGACCGGGAAATGATCATCCTTTGAATTTCAGATGTTCCCTCGACGATCTCCAAGACTTTTGCATCTCCAAATGCGCGCGACACCGGGTACTCGGTCATGATGCCGTTGCCCCCATGGACCTGCACCGCTTGGTGAGCTGCTTCCATGGCTTTCTCGGTGGCAAAGAGCTTGGCCATCGAAGCCTGCAGATCGTTGGGACGTCCCTCGTCCTTGGCAACTGCAGCGTCGTAGAGCATGAGTCTGGCAGCGTGAGCGTTTGTGGCCATGTCGGCCACCTTGAACTGCAGAGACTGAAACTGGTTGAGCTGCTTGCCGAAGGCTGTGCGTTCGCTCATGTATTTCACGGAGCGTTCAAGCGAGCCTTGCAGAATGCCCAAACCCAGGATGCCGATCAGGATGCGCCCAGTGCTGACCTGTGCCAGCGTCTGCTTCAACCCCGATCCGACTTCACCCAGCAAGTGATCAGCTGGGATGGTGCAGTTTTCGAAAAAAAGTTCGCAGGTTGAGGATCCACGCCAGCCAATTTTGTTGAGTTTCTTTCCGTTGCTAAAGCCCGGTGCATTGTTCGGAACAATGAAATTGGACAGCTCTTTGCGCCCATCAGGGCGCGTGCCCGTGACTGCTGCGATCACCAGCGGGCCTGTGATGCGTGAACCCGAGTTGCTGATAAAAGTCTTCGAACCGTTTATTACCCACTGCCCATCGGTCAGAACCGCCCGGGTTTGGATGTTGGCGGCATCAGAGCCTGCATTTGGCTCCGTTAAACCGATACACCCCACCTGACTTCCGTCCAGGATGGGACGCAGATAGCGCTGTTTCTGCGCTTCGGTTCCGAAGTTGTTGAGCAGACTGGCCGCTGTCGAGTTGGCCATGATGGAGACAGCCACCGCGCAATCGACACGGGCAATCTCTTCCAATACGATGGCAAAGCCGAGCCAGTCGCCACCGCCACCGTTGTAGGCTTCTGGGTAGGGAAGGCCGATGTAGCCCAGCTCACCCGCCTTTTGCCATATCTCGTAGGGAAACTCCTCGTCTTCCCACAGTGTGTGGGAAGACGGTGCAATTTCCTGTTCGGCAAAGCGGCGCACCGCTTCACGGATGGTTTCGTGATACTCGCTGACTTGGTACATGTCTCTTGTCCTTAGTAAGATTCGTCGAGCATCTGCCTGTAGTCGTCCACGGTGGCCGCCCGCGGATTGGTGGCATGGCAGTGATCCTTCATGGCTGCAGCGGCAATGTCGGCCAGCACAGAACGTGGCACCCCCATCGCGCCGAGACCACGTGGCATGCCGATCCGCGTGTTGAGCAGTTCGATGTGTTCGGCGGGATCGGCACCGACTTCCAAACCCATTGCCTGGACCAGTGCGGCCTGCTTGGATTCAGTGGCGCTTTTGTTGAAGCGCAGAACGGCGGGCAGCAACACCGCGTTCAACGTGCCGTGGTGGAGCGAAACGCCTGGAACCGCACCCAGGGGATGCGACAAGGCGTGCACCGCGCCAAGGCCCTTCTGAAAGGCCAGCGCTCCCTCCATTGCTGCCACCATCATGTTCCAACGGGCATCGCGGTCCGAGCCGTCACGGGTGGCCTTTTCGATGTTGTCCATACCCCGGCGCAGACCATCGAGAGCGATCGCCTCCGCTGGCGGGTTGATGGCGGGTGCCAGAAAAGTCTCGATGCAGTGGGCAATGGCATCCATGCCAGTGGCGGCGGTGAGCATGGGGGGCAGCCCCAGTGTCAGATCTGGGTCGCAGATGGCCACCTTGGGCAGCAGGAAAGGGCTGAGCAAACCCAGCTTGCGGCCCGAATTCATGACGATGACGCTGCCGCGACCCACTTCGCTGCCGGTTCCCGCTGTCGTGGGTATAGCCACCAGGGGGGCGACACGCTCGGAGATACGTGATGCACCGCCCTCGACGGCTGCATAGGTCTGGAGAGGATCGGGGTGCGTGGCGAGGAGCGCGGTCGCCTTGCCCAAGTCGATTGAGGAACCGCCTCCAATGGCGATGATGCCGTCGCATTCGCTGTCTACGAACATTTTCGTTGCTGCAATCACGGCCGTTTCTGTCGGGTTCGGAGGGGTGTCTTCGTAGATGCTGAACGCAACGGTATCGCCCAGCGACTCGATTACCTTACCCAGGATGCCTGCTGCGCGAATGCCTTTGTCGGTCACGATCAGCGGGCGCCGGATGCTCAGCCGGTGAAGCTCAGCACCCAGAAGCTTGATGGCGCCATGATCAAGTTGTACGGTGGTCAGATAGTTGATGGTGGCCATGTGTTTCCTATATGGGTCTGTGTATTGAGTCAGTTGAATTTGGTAGCGCCCGGTAGGACGCCACCGATGCGGTGGTCAGGGGCGGAAGAGTTGGGCATCCATCAGTCGCAAGGGCGTGGCCACACGGACGGGCGGAAACGCCATGAGGTCAAGCACCTGTGTCTGGACGTCAATGCCCGGCGCCACCTCCTCCAGCACGAGGCCCTCAGGGGCGACCGAGAAGACCGCGCGTTCGGTGACGATCCAAGCCTTCTGACCCCGTTCTTTGACGTTGCGTCCGAGCGGGTAGGTGATTTCATCGACCTGCTCGACGAACTTGCGGACCTTGCCTTCGCGCTCAACAGACAAGGTCCCCGCAGAGGCCTCCGCCGTCAGTCCTGCGGTGGTGAAGGTTCCCGTGAAAATCAGTTCACGAGCGTTGTAGGCGATGTCGATGAAACCGCCGGGTCCCGGATTGGCAGCGCCGAACCGGCTGACATTGATGTTGCCGGAGCTGTCGATCTGGGCGAAAGCCAGCACAGCCATCGGGCAATTCCCACCATTGATGAAGTCGAACTGAGCAGGGCCGTCGATCAGGGCTTCCGGGTATTTATTGGCCGAGAACTGCCAGCCACTCATAACGACACCGCCAAAAGGGCCATGCTCGGTGGTGAAGCTGTAGTCGTGCAGGCCTCCATCCTCAAACGCGCCATCTTCCAACATCACGGCGGGCACATCCGAGGACGCACCGAATCCGAAGATGCTGACCTCTCCTTTTCGGACGTACTGTGCAGCACGGCGGGCAATGACTTTGTCGGGCCCTGGCGCGAGCAGGTTCGGCTTGTGGCCGCTGAACAGTTGTCCCCCGAGGTAGGTATCGTCGTGGCGTACCTCGGTGGTCATCATCGCGTTGGGCTCGACCACGATACGATCCACCAGTTCACCAGGAATGCGCACCGAATGCACGGGCCGCGCATTGCGGGGGACCAGTTTTCGCACCTGGGCAATGACCGTGCCGCCCGATGCCTTCACAGCCAGGGCCATGGCCAGCGCGCAAGACACCAAGGGCTCGTCCTCGAAGCTCAGGTTGCCATGCTCGTCGGCGCTTGTAGCTCGAATGAACGCCACGTCCAGAGGCCAAGTCGGGTAGAACAGGTATTCCTTGCCGTCCAGTTCCTTGACCTTGACCAGATCATCTTGGGCACGGGTCGTGTATTTGCCGCCTTGCTGCCGGGGATCGATATAAGAACCGATGCCTATCTGTGTGAGGTAGCCCGGGCTGCGCCTAGCAACTTCCCGTAGCCAGTGCATGGTGGCGCCTATTGGCCAACAGTAGGCCTCGACTAGGTTCTCCCTGATCAGCCGCATCACCTCCGGCCGCTGCCCCGTGGCTGGATTCACGGCATTGATGAAATTTCCAGAGACGATGCGCTTCATCAATCCCTCAATGGCCACATGGTCCATACCACGTATGTGCATGCCATCCCCGACGCTGACCGGAAAGTAGAAGGTCAGGTCGCGCGGCGTGCCGGTTTCGCGAAAGCGATGGGCCAGCGCCTGAAACAGCGCATCTGGCGTCAGCCAGCCGATCACCCCGACACTGGCGATGCTCTGGCCAGGTCGGATGTCACCCACCGCCTGTGCTGCGGTACAAATTTTTTTCATGGCAGTCCTCTCAACGTCGCTGGACTTAGGCCTGAAAGTGGATGATGTGGGTCCCCACGCAGACCGTCTCACCACGCTGGTTGATCAGCGTGGCTTCCGCCCATAGCCGCCGTTTTTCGTCATCGGCTCGTGCGATGCGGTAGTTGACCGTCAAGGTATCGCCGATGCGCACGGCCTTGGTGAAGCGCACGTTGTCATAGCCGTAGGACACCGCCGGTCGTTTGACCATATCGAGGTATTTGGTGACTGCGCCCGCAATGAAGCCCACCATCATGGCGCCCTGTGCAATGCGACCACCAAAGCCCATTCGTTTGCAGTACTCCTCGTCCATGTGGTTTGGGTGGTTATCTCCGCTGATGCCGGCGAACGCATAGATGTCGTATTCGCCCAGCGTGCGGGTATAGCTGGTGCTGGTGCCTATGAGAGTGGATACCGATCCTTCATGGGGAAATTTCAAATCAGACATGGTGGCCTCTAGCGTGAGTAAAGAAAAGTTGAGATTGCGATGGACTCAGGCCCGGGTCGGCTCGATCGTGCCAGCGAGCGCCAGCAGGCTTTCAAAAAGAAAGTAGTCGCCCCAGATCAATTCGTTTTCCATCGCGACGCCGTTGCGCTTGTTGAAGCAGCCGGCGGTGAGGATGCCGGGCTGCCGCAGATCCATCGGCGACACCGGGGTGAGGTAGTTCACGGCGAGGTGCTCGATAGCGGTCTCTGCAGCCTGGCGATACGCCTTTGCTCTGCCTGGGATCAACGCAGCGAGCTTGAGCAGGCTGGCGGCGGCAATCGCCGTGGCCGATGTGTCCCGGTTGGTGTTAGGTATGGAAGGGTCGTCGAAGTCCCAGAAAGCCACACCGTCCGCCGGCGCGTGCGCCAACCACCAGTCCGCGACCCGAACGGCATCGGCCTCGAACGCTTTTTCACCGTGCGAGAGCGCCTGCGCCAAGCCGAGCATGGCCCAAGCTTGGGCGCGTCCCCAAGTGCTGCTGTCGTGAATGCCCTTGTGCGTGTAGCGCCTGATTAGGGAACCGTTTTCAGGATGGAATGTGGCCGACTGGCAAACCGACCCGTCGTCGCGCACGCACAAGGCGATGTGCTGGCGCAAGTGCTGGCGACCTATCTCAGCACTGTTCAACGTCGGCTCGTGGCTCAGCAACAGGGCTGCCGTACCAGGCAATGCATCAATGTTGGCTTCGTGAGTACCGACGCTGGAGGCCTCCTCGGCCTCCAGCCCCAGCGGTATAAGTCGCGCCCGGGCGTTGTACATATCGACTAGGCTCCGGGTACCAGCCGAGGCCAGTACCTGCGCCTCCTTGTCAGCCAGGAGGATCGCACCCAAATGTGCGCCGTACCAGAAAAGGAAGCCTTTGAAAACCGAATTGGACGACACACGGGGAGCCAACAGGGCGGACCAGCGTCTGGCGCCCTCAAGGTATCGGGCTTGACCAGTGTGAAGTGCCGCAAGCCAGAGCTGTCCGACCCAGAATCCACCAGTCCAGTCGGCACCCGGGCTGCGCACCCAAGTGCCATCCTCAGGATTCCCATAGTGAGGGAACCCCTCCTGTGGCTGTGCCAAGGTGGCATCTATGCGTTGGCACATGCGCGCGATCGCGTTGTCAACCGTGGTTTTATCCATGCTTTTGTCTCCAATCTGAGGGCTCTATGGAATGTCCGGAGTGGTTTTGTTGCCGGACAGTGGGTTCTCTGGAGGGCATCGTATGGAGCTCTTTAATGCATGTCCAATATATAATTAGTCCTTGTTTTAGATGAAATAAGTATCAATATGGACCTGCGACACCTGCGCTATTTCGTTGCTGTTGCCGAGGAGTTGAGCTTCACAAAAGCAGCCGAGCGCCTGCACAAGGCTCAGCCTCCGGTTAGCCAGCAAATCCGCCAGTTGGAGGAGGAGATCGGCGTGACTCTGCTCTTGCGCACAAGGCGCCATGTCGAACTGACCGAGGCGGGTCGAGTCTTTCTCGATCAGGCTCGGCAGATCCTGCGGTCCACCGAGGGCGCAGTGGTGCAGGCCCAGCGAGCGCAGCGTGGAGAAATCGGACGCATCACGGTGGGTTTCTTCGAGCACATGTCCTACACCTTGCTGCCCCCAATACTGCTGGCCTACCGTGAGCGCTTCCCAGCCGTGGAAGTTCAGCTGAGGTGGTTCCCGGTGATCAGCCAGGCGGAGGCCTTGCGCCGCGGTGACATAGATATTGCATTTCTGCGCACGGTGCCCGACATGAGTGATGTCACCTGGGAAACCATTCTGGAGGAGCCTTTTGTGCTCGCGGTCCCCTCCAACCATGCTCTGGCCGGCGCGGAATCTGTGTCCCTGAAAAGCTGCGCCCAGGAACAGTTCATCATGTACATGGAACACTTGGCGCCGGACTTTCGCGCCGCACACATGCGCATGTGTGCCTCAGCCGGTTTCGTTCCGAAGGTGGCTTCGGAGGTGGGGCAGGTCTACACCCTGCTGGGTCTGGTCAGCTCTGGAGCCGGCATTGGCTTCGTACCGGCCTCGGTGCAGAAGGTCCACTTCGATCTCGTGAAATACAAGCCCATCCAGGGCAAGCCCGTTACCTACGAAGTGCTTCTTGGCTGGAGTCAACGCAATCCCACGCCTCTCATGAAGGCGTTTGTCGAGACTGCGAAATCGGTGTTGTGAGATGCATCGATCGTCGAGCATCTCAACTACCCACAGGCTTTGATGCCGCTTTCCGCTCAGTTAGCCAAGACGAAATTGCCATCGACCAGACGAGGAATGGCCAGCACATTCACATCGGACAACGCGGCGGGCAACAGGTCGACGGGAAAGTTTTGGTAGCACACCGGGCGGAGAAAGCGATCTATCGCGGCGCTCCCGACAGAGGTAGATCGACTGTCAGTGGTAGCAGGAAAGGGACCGCCATGCACCATCGCGTGGCTCACCTCGACCCCCGTGGGAAAGCCGTTGACAAGAATTCGGCCCACCTTGTCTTCCAGCAATGGCAATAGGCGTCGAGCTAGTGACACATCTCCAGAGTTCATCTGGAGGGTAGCCGTGAGTTGGCCTTCCAGGCATCCCAGCAGATCCGCCATCTCGTCCACATCCCGACAACGAACGAGCAGCGAACTTGGTCCGAAAATCTCGTCTCTCAACTCAGCATGACTCAGAAAGCTGTCCGCGTCAGTCGCAAAGAAATGTGCCCTGGCGCCACATCGGCCCGAAGTCGCCTGACCCATGGCGATCGTCTCGACACGCTCGTGTTCAGCCAGGAGCTTTACACCCGCTGCATATGCAGCGGCGATTCCTGGCGTCAGCATGACGCCAGCCACCTTGTTGCGCAAAGACTGGGCCGTTGCATCCACGAAATTCTCGAGTTCAGGTCCCGTGATTGCGATGACGATACCTGGATTGGTGCAGAACTGGCCTACGCCCATGATCAGGGAGTCCGCAAATGCTTGGCCGATGCTCTCGGCACGAGCTAACAAGGCTTGTGGTAACAGGACCACCGGGTTGATGCTACTCATTTCGGCGTAAACAGGGATTGGGACATCGCGCGCGGCAGCCCGCCGGGACAGCGCCAGTCCGCCGGCGCGGGACCCCGTGAATCCCACTGCGCAAATGGCCGGGTGATCAACCAGTGCCTCGCCGACCGCATTGCCGACACCTTGGATCAGCGAAAAAGTTCCTTCTGGCAAACCACATTCGGCCACCGCTGCTTGCACAGCGCGTCCCACTAGTTCCGAGGTCCCGGGGTGAGCACCATGCGCCTTCACTACAACAGGACAGCCCGCGGCAAGTGCCGCTGCTGTGTCACCTCCAGCCACGGAAAAAGCTAGGGGAAAATTGCTTGCTCCAAATACGGCCACTGGACCCAGCGCTACATGGCACTTGCGCAGATCGGGCCGAGGAAGTGGAGTGCGCTCTGGCTGCGGCGAATCAAGCGTGGCACCCAGCCAGTGGCCCATTCGAACCACCCGGGCAAAGTGACGCAATTGGCCCGTGGTGCGGCCACGTTCACCTTCCAGTCGCGCCTTGGGCAAGGCTGTTTCCAGGGCAGCGCGCTCGGTGAGCGAGTCACCGAGTTCCTCGATGTGGCGCGCGATCGTTTCAAGAAAATGCGCTCGCTGATGTGGTGTGGTGGCCCGGTAGATCGGGAAGGCCGCCGCCGCCAGCCTACAGGCGCGGTCCACATCGCCCACTTCACCGCAACCAAACACCGGGTCGATTTCCAAGTTCAAGGTCGGTGAAAAGGCCTTGAACTCACCGCTCTTTCCCTTGATCGAGACGGCTCCAATGAGCATGCTTCCTGTGATTTCCATCATTGTTCCTGAACTGCTGCCCCAGCGGATCCCCGCAGAGCAATGTGCTGATGTCGGCTTTCGCCGACCACTCGTCCTGCCAGGTCGGCGGAGACCGTGGTTGCCGCAATCCTTCGTGGGTAGCGGCGAAGGGATTGGTGCCTATTTGACAAGCGGACAGTTGCCGTCTGTCAATGGTCGGAAGGCTTCGTTCGCCGGGATGGTGGCGACTTGCTTGTAGAAGTCGCCTGGATAGCGCGATTCAGACGGCTTCTTCACTTCAAACAGATAGAGCGGGTGAATCTTGCGACCATCCTGCCGGATGCTGCCTTTACCAAAAAGTTTGTCCTCGGTGGGGGTGGCTTTCATATGCGCCACTACGGCAGCGCCATCGCCGTCAGCCTTCAGGGCGGCAACCGACTTGAGGTAGTGCATCACCGACGAATAGACGCCGGCCTGCGCCATGGTCGGGAACTTGCCTTTGTTGGCGGCTACGAACTCTTTGCCAAACTTGCGGTTTTCCTCGGTCATGTCCCAATACCAGGATTCGCTCAGCACCAGTCCTTGGGCCGCCTTCAGGCCCAGTGCCTGAACGTCGCTGATGAAGACAAGCAAGCCAGCGAGTTTCTGTCCCCCCTCGGTAATGCCAAACTCCGAGGCCTGCTTCACAGCACCAATGGTGTCTCCACCGGCATTTGCCAGGCCAATGACCTTTGCCTTGGACGCCTGTGCCTGCAGCAGGTAGGAAGAAAAATCAGTGCCGGGGAATGGGTGACGTACTTTGCCGAGTACCTTGCCCCCGCTCTTAACCACGACACTCTCTGTATCACGTTCAAGCGCGTGGCCGAATGCATAGTCGGCCGTGACGAAATACCAGCTGTCGCCACCTGTCTTGACCACGGCCTTCCCTGTGCCATTGGCCAAGGCCCAGGTATCGTAGGACCAGTGGATAGAGTTCGGCGTGCAGGCCCTCCCGGTCAGGTCGGACGTACCGCCTCCGGATACGATCAGCACCTTGTTCTTTTCTTTGACGATCTCGTTGATGGCGAGAATCACCGACGAGGTTGGGACGTCGAAGATGGCATCGACTTTGTCCGCATCCAGCCAGCGGCGCGTGATGCTCGCTCCGACATCGGGCTTGTTTTGGTGGTCGGCGGACACGATCTCGACCTTCAGGCCGTGTTTCTCGGGGCCAAAATCTGCTACTGCCTTTCTTGCCGCCCAGATTGAACCTGGGCCGGACAGGTCGGCATAGACGCCAGTCTGATCGTTCAACACACCAATGCGAACGACGCCCTCAGTGATTTGGGCCTGCGCCGCTTGGGTGGCCATCAGGGCCGTCAGTACCAGCAGTTTGAATCCGGACTTTTTCAGCATGTCTATCTCCTTCGGGGTGGGTTGAAAACACAGAAGGCCTGCACCCGAGGCGGAATTGCCTGGGTTTGGCTAGGGGAGGGAATCGGAAGGGGTTCTGACGAACCACTTTGGGATGGGCTACGACTCAGCGTTTTGCCTGAGTTGGCACCGTGGTGGTGGATGTAACAGCTGATCCGGTCCACCCCTCGCGTGGCCGCTGGGGTTTACCCTCGCGACCACCGACCACGTTTTTGTACAAGGCAGCCAGTTCGCCAGCGACGCCACGGCGAAAAAGCAGGACGCAAAGTACAAAGATGCTGCCAATGATCACGGTGATCATCGAGCCCACTTTGTCTGCGAGTGTGTTCTGCAGGATGACCACAATGGCAGCGCCAACTAAGGGCCCAAAGACTGTACCGAGTCCACCCAACAGAGTCATCAGAACCACTTCACCCGAGGTGTGCCAATGGGCGTCGGTCAGGGTCGCGAACTGGAATACCAGGGCCTTGGTCCCACCAGCCAAACCGGACAGTCCAGCCGAAAGCACGAAGGCCATCAGCTTGTACCGATTCACGTCGTAGCCCAACGAGATGGCGCGTGCTTCATTCTCCCGGATCGCTTTCAGAATTTCACCGAAGGGCGAGTGGATGATCCGACGGATCAGCCAGAAGCCAAACACGAAGATCCCGAAGACGAAGTAGTACATATTGACATCGGAGGAGAGGTCAACCAGACCCAGGAGTCTGCCCCGCGGAATGCCGTGCATGCCATCTTCACCGCCCGTGAACGGGGCTTGGAGGAACACGAAGTACATCATCTGCGAGAGCGCCAGAGTGATCATGGCGAAGTAGATGCCCTGGCGGCGGATGGCCAGCGACCCGAACACGAACCCCAAGCCTGCAGAGGCGAATACTGCGACCAGAATTGCTATCTCAGGAGGCAGACCCCAGGACTTGGTGCTGTAGCCAACCACATAAGCGGACGTGCCGAGAAACACAGCATGACCAAAGGACAGAAGGCCGGTGTAGCCGATCAGCAAATTGAAGGCACAGGCGAAGAGGCCAAAGCACAGCACCTTCATGATCATTGTTGGGTAAAAGAGAAAAGGCGCCGCCATGCCGATCAATAACAAGGCCCCGTAACCCAAGAAACGTCTGTTCATCTTTGACTCACTTTTCTTTGCCAAATAGGCCTGATGGCCGAAACATCAGCACGATGGCCATGATCACAAAGACCACGGTGGCCGACGCTTCCGGATAGAAAACCTTAGTGAGTCCTTCGACCACACCGAGACTCACGCCAGTGACAATCGCGCCCAGAATGGATCCCATGCCACCAATGACCACGACTGCGAAGACGGTGATGATCAGGTTCGATCCCATCAGCGGGCTGAGCTGTCCAGTGGGTGCAGCCAGCACACCAGCAAATCCTGCGAGTCCAACCCCGAAGCCGTAGGTCAGCATGACCATGACCGGCACATTTATGCCGAACGCTTGGGTCATCTTCGGGTTCTCAGTGGCCGCGCGCAGATAGGCACCCAGACGGGTCTTTTCAATCACGAACCAGGTCAGGAAACACACGGTGAGGGACGACACCACCACCCATAGCCGGTACTTGGGCAAGAACATGAAACCGAGGTTGATGCCGCCTGCAATTTCATCTGGTACCGAAAAAGGTTGTCCTGATACACCGTACAAGTGGCGGAAAAAACCTTCGATGATCAGTGCGAGGCCGAAGGTCAACAGCAGACCATAGAGGTGATCCAGCTTGTAGAGCCACTGAAGTAGGCTGCGCTCAATCGCAATTCCGAAGAGCCCCACCAACAGAGGGGCCGTGAGCAAGGACCACCAGTAGCTGATGCCCAAGTACTCCATTCCCATCCATGCAACGAACGCGCCCATCATGAACAAGGCGCCGTGCGCAAAATTGATGATGTTGAGCATGCCAAAAATCACTGCGAGCCCCAGGCTCAGGATGGCGTAGAAGGAACCGTTTACGAGCCCCAAAATCACCTGCCCCATCAGGGCTTGTATCGGGATGCCAAATAGCGATGTCATCATGTCTCCTTCGCAAACTCAGACGCCCAGGAGGTCCTGGAGCACGTGTTGCTTCTCATTGATTTCGTGCTGATGGATCTCTGCGGCAATCTGTCCGTGCTCGACCACATACATGCGGTCGGCCAGTGGTGCGGCAAAGCGGAAGTTTTGCTCGACGAGGAGAATCGTGTAGCCCTTGACCTTGAGGTCACGGATGACCTGGGCCAGTTTTTGTACGATCACGGGTGCCAAGCCTTCCGAGATTTCGTCCAGCAGCAACAACCGGGCGCCGGTGCGCAGGATGCGCGCCATGGCCAGCATCTGCTGCTCCCCACCGGACAGGCGGGTGCCCTGGCTGTGGCGGCGCTCGTACAGATTGGGGAACATCGCGTAGATCTCGTCCAGACTCATGCCCCCGCTCCCCACCCGGGGTGGTAACAGCAGGTTCTCTTCACAGGACAGACTTGCATAGATCGCCCGCTCCTCGGGGCAAAATCCGACCCCCAGTCTGGCGATATGGTGGGGCGCCATGTCGATAACCTCGCGGCCGTTGAGCATGATCGAACCGGTGCGCTTGCCTGTGAGTCCCATGATCGATCGCAGCGTGGTAGTTCGACCCGCACCATTGCGACCCAAAAGGGTCACGCACTCACCCCGATTCACCCTCAAGTCAAGCCCGTGCAGGATGTGGGATTCGCCGTAAAAAGTGTGCAGATCGGTGATCCGCAGGTATTCATTGACCATGCTCAATGCCCTTCCTGTGATCCGAGTGCCGCCTCGGCGCTGCCCATATAGGCCTCAATCACAAGCGGGTCGGCGGACACCTCGGCATAGGTTCCTTGTGCGAGCACACTGCCACGTGCCAGCACCGTGATGGCATCGCTGATCCCGGACACCACCTTCATGTTGTGTTCAACCATGAGAATGGTTCGGTTGACAGCGACCTTCTTGATCAACTGCATCACGCGTTCGACGTCCTCATGTCCCATGCCCTGGGTCGGCTCGTCCAACAGCATCAGTTCAGGATCCAACGCAAGCGTGGTCGCGATTTCCAGTGCTCGTTTGCGCCCATAAGGCATTTCCGCAGTGACCATGTCAGAAAAGCCTGCCAAGCCAACGTGACCCAACAGTTCCATCGCACGGTCGTTCAGCGTATCCAGGATGACCGGGGAGCGCCAGAAGTGATAGGAGACGCCGAGTTTTCGCTGAAGGGCGATGCGCACGTTCTCCATCACCGTGAGATGTGGGAACACCGCGGATATCTGAAACGAGCGAATAACCCCACGCCGAGCAATCTGAGCGGGCTCTTCCCGTGTGATCTCGAAACCGTTGAAATGAATACTTCCGCGGGTGGGCGATAGGAACTTGGTCAGGAGATTGAAGCAAGTGGTCTTGCCCGCTCCATTGGGACCGATAAGCGCATGAATGTGGCCTCGCTGAATGCCGAGGTTGACGTCGTTGACGGCAACGAAGCCTTTGAACTCTTTTGTGAGTCCAGAGGTCTTGAGTATGAAATCCTGTGTCATGGTCCGAGCGATGTCTCCGCTTGTTATGGGCGAGAGATTAGGACCCCAGACAAGATACGTCAAATATCTTATTTGTCTAGTGTTGAGACGTTTTACGAATAACTTTGATGTCAAAACAGCGGCATCTACTGTGTCAGCCAGGCCCTATGCCAAGTCGGTAAGGATCACGCGATTTATGTAGCTCGCTGCGCTATCCAACAGTGGTTGTTTGACGTTGCTCGAATAGCTCAGAATTTACGGCTTGACGACCCGGAACTAGTACTGGTACCCGTGTAGATAGAGAGTCGAACGCGAGGTCGAGCGAAGTCACCCTGGGCAACCCGGCGTGCAGAGTCCCGTTGTCCAGCGACAAGAGGCCATGGAGTTCTGTCTTCACGGTCGCTGGTTGATTCGGATCAACGGCGGCTTTCGGGTTGCTTTTTGGTAAGGTTGGTCAATCGGCAGTTCAGGGTCGGGCACAACCGCTTACTTCGGGCACGACGAGTCGTTCTCGAAGCGCGGCCAGGCTGGCCTGAGTTAAGTGGCCGGTGCAGTTGAAGCGGTCGTTCGGACCTTCCATCCTCGTATGACAGGTAGCCGCGGCGGCCAACATTCAGGCGTGCCAGGTCACCGGCAGCATCCAGCCTGAAGCTGATGTCGATGTGGCAGCGGCCGGAGTGCAGCGAGTGCCGTCCCCCGACAGCCACCTGATTGTTTAGTTGCCACCTCATTGTTAAAGTTGCAACTTCATGAACAATGCACTTCAAAAACCAAAGGCGCTAGATACAAAAGCGGATGGCTGTTGGAAGGGCCCCAAAGGCCACATACATGTTGAAGTCAAGAAAACTAACAGCGTGCGCGACGTTCGCGGTGCCCTGCTGACGCTCGCTTACCTCATCGGACAAGAGCCCTCGAAGAACCAGGCCGTGTGCGTTGTCGTTGAAACGCGGCTCTCATCCGGGAGACTGGAAGAGGAACTGGTGCGTTTTCGGCAAGTGATCCACCCAGCCATCGCGAATCGCATTCACTTCCTGCTCGGCAAGGGCGAGGCGCAGGGACACCACGTGAACGCGTTCGGCGGTTCGATGGAGAACGCGCCAACCGGGTTCTATGACTGGTTGGAAGAACTGGTTGCCAAGAAGCTCCAGGATGTTTACGCCCACCAACTCCCCCCACGGCAGATCGTCGTTGCAGCCCTGGTCCAGTTGCGTCTTTGGAATGCCTCCCCGGTGACGGTCAAATACCTGCAGGAGACCTGCCGAGTGAGCTATCCAACCGTGGCGGCAGTGCTCAAGGAGCTTGCAGAGCTGGGATGGTTGGAAGACTCGGGTGAGCGGGGTGTCCGGCTGCGCAATCTGATCTCAGGGGAATGGATGGAGCTGGCCCGTGAACATGCCCGGCAGCGCAAGGTACACCTGTTCACAGATCCAACCGGCCAGAACACACCCGAAAAGATGGTCAAGCGCCTTGCCCGCCTTCAAGATACCGACAAACTTCCGCAAACCGTTCGCATCGGCGGTGTCATCGGCGCCTCTGAATATTTTCCAGAGCTTGACATCACGGCGGCGCCCCGCCTGGACCTGTGCGTCGACAGAGACCCCTCTCGTATAGCGAAGATCCTGGACGCGGGGTTGATCCACAAGGCCAAGCCTGATCAACGCATTGCCGTGGCCGTCCATGTCACCAGCGCTCCCTTGGACGCCACCCGCTGGAAATCGAAGCCGACCAGGCCCTGGGCCAGCGAGCTTGAGTGCCTCGCCGATCTCGTAGAAATGGGATACACGCGTGAAGCATCCGAGATGGCCATCCACATCACGGCAACCAACAAGGAAAAAAGCACGCCAAATGAGTGACCTCTGATCAGATGGAATGGAAGTCCAAAACTGCAGCAGTCGTTCCGGCCATAGACTGTCCCTGTCCCTGGTTGCAACTGTGTGGCTAGGCACTTACCCCCTCGGGTCCAAGTGCACATCGATCACCGAACCGTCGCTCCACCAAGACCCGAAGGTTTTCTTGGCATGTTGCCAATCGGCTCCGCCGACTTGAACTGCGGTTCCCGTTACGCGCCCATCACCCAAACAACGATCTGGACGGTCACTAAAAGAAGCAGCAGTTGAACGAGGCGCACCAAATGTTTTGAGTTGTTCTCCAGTTTCTTCTGCAAGGCTTGCACTTGCCGACGCGACTGGCGGTCCAACGGACCGAGCTCTTCGCGCCCGGCGCGCTGCCGACTTCTTGTGAGTGGCTTGGTGTTGGGCAAATAGTTGGTCTGGATGGGTGATGTTGGTTCAGATGGTGTGTTTGTCATAGGTGAGTCCTTAGAGCAATGACTGCACGCGATGCCCTGTCGGCAGGACGTCTCTGTGGATCTACCAGGTTTGGCGGTGTGGCGCAGCAGCCAAGACAGTGCAGGTTTTCTCGCATGGGCTCGACGCTATAAGGATGCAATCGCAGCGGCTCGGTTCCGCTGGGGAAGCGAGCGATGTTCGGTTGCAGCGGGGCCGACATGTTGGCGAGCTTGGCCATGTCACGGCGTCTTTCAACATAGGGGCTGAGACGCCGTGGGCGGAATTTGGGGCGAGGTTGAATGGGTGCAGATGGGGTTTGCATGCTGGAATCCTTGAGCGTGAAACGGGCGATTGCTGTGGGTCGAGTGATGAAGAAGCGTCAACGGGAGACAACCCCTTCGTTGCCCTTGTCAGCTTCAACGGGCGCCTGCCCCTCGCCGCCCTCCTCTGCGTCGGGAGACTCGAGGTAGAACGGCGTGAGCTCAAAGTCGTACGCGTCGGTTTCCGTGCTGAAGCACAGGCGAATGTTTGTGGTCTGCAACGCGTTGCGAAATCGATCCTTGAATTGCGGGTCGCCGGTGATCGCCTTGTCTGCATCGAGAAAGACCACGCAAATGCCATTGCACTGGTGCAGCTGCACAGTGCGGCTCACACAGGCCGGGCGCTGCTGGGCCTGGTGATGCGGCGCATCGGCCTGCTTCGTTTTGCGTGAACTTGCTTTATTCGTCGCTGCCCTGGTTTTGGCCGCAGCTCTGGTTGAGGCCTTGCCTTTGGGTTTCTCGGCTGCAACGGTCTTGGGGTTTGGGTTGGTCTTGCGGTTCATGAGGGTTTCGTTCCGGTTGTTGAAAACATTGCCTTGCAAAGGCCACGGCGCGGCGGTCGTGAAGAGTTCGCTGGTCTGATCAGGCAAAGCTCCGCCCGGCCCTGCTCCTTGGGCTTTTGGCATTGGGTGGTTGAGAAATGGGGTCTCCTGCCTCGGCAGGTCGATGTCTGCCGCGCTACGGAGGGCGCGAGCTGTTGTCGATGGTGGTTGTGCGTTTCATCACCACCAAAATCTCATGCTTTTCCGCCGTGTCAAGGCATTCGCCCGGTGGTTTTGGTCGGCTGTTGGGTGCCCCTTTGGCCTTGACACAGGATGAACCTGTGATACCCGGCGTCATCGAAACCTGCCATCTTTCACTGTGGTTGGTGAGGGAGCCCAGGGCCGTCGCGCAGGACTTGGGCTGGATTTGCCGAGAGCTCCGACCCTTGTTGATGCCTGCGGTCAACCCTCCCACAGCCCATCCCAGAGGGCGAGCATGCGCGGCCCGCCGGGCAGTGCTCTCAGCACCTTGCGGTCCTCCACCCACAGCGCCAGGGTGCCACGGGAGTCGGGATCGAAGTGGATGCGGGTGAGCCAGGACCGCTGCTCTCCGTGCTGGCGCAAGCGCCCGGTCCTGAACATCCAGAACGCCGAGTCGCTCATCTGAAATCGGCTGGACAGCATCTCGCTCTCCCACAGGTCGCCCAGGCCGTAGAGGTAGACCACCTCCGGCCGGGCCGCCCGGGGTTCGCCGGCCTCCTCTCCCCCATCGGCAATGCCCGGTGGGGTCGGCTGAGCCGCCTGTGCGGACTGCAGGACGATGTCCAGGTTGTCGTTGAGCTTGCGCAGTGCCTTCACGATCTCGTTCATCTGCCGCAGATTGGCGTGCGTCGCCTCGAACCAGCGCCGGGTCTGGGCCTCACGGTGACAGAGTCGGCGTGGGCCGTTCGTGTAGCTTTCGTCGGCCAGGGTGGTGAGCGTCACCAGCGTGGTCTGTTCATCACCCAGCGGGGTCTGTGACAGCAGATTGACCGCGTGGCTCAGGCCATCGATCGAGAACCATTCGGTGCCACCATCCCAGCGTTCAGGCCCCTCCCCGTGAATGTGGAGCCGGAAACCGCTCAGCAGCTTGTGCAGGCTCTTCTCGATCTCCATCGCACGCCGGCGGTCCGAAAACAGGGCCTTGAGCGAACTCTCTTCAGCAATGTGCTCGGCGTCGGGCAGGCCGCGTGCACGCACCTGCGGGTCCACGCTCACACCGATCTTGAAGCGCGGTGAGATTCGGTGCACGAGCAGGTAGACGTAACACGGCGTCGGGCGGGTTGTGCGCACCGGCTTTCTATCCGGTGCGCGGCGCGAACCACGCTCACAGCTGGGCAACTGCGCTTCTTCGTAGTGCCAGCTCATGCGGGATTGGGGCATCAGTTTGTACATGGCCTTCACTCCTTTGACGTGCGCGAGTTCGTTTTGGCACCGTGGCTCCGGTGAAACACACCGATGTAGCGCCTGGCGCTGGCGCGAAGCTTCGGGATCGGCCCTTCACCCAGCGGCGCCACCAGGGTGCCTGCATGGCCTTGGTTGATCGGGTTGGTGAGCACGGTGATCTCTGGCCGCTGAAGCGGGTCACCCAGGCAGGCCATGCGCATCACATTCAAGGCGCCCGCGGGTTCGCTAGCCATGCCCGCTGTGTCCCTTGCAAGGTCATCCTGGTCGGTCCGGTACACGCCTGTGCCGGTCAGGACCATCCGCACGGCGAGATCTCGGAAGCGCTTGCGGCCGTCTTCCTGCGTGAGTGGGTTGTTTGCATTCATGTTCATGTCCTTCAGGTCGTGGGTTTCAGTTCTTCAAGCCGTCAACCAGCGTCCACCACGGGAAGGTGATGCGCTCGCCCCACAGGTGGAGCACGGTCAGCAAACGGGCGTGCTGCTCGGCGTCGACACCGTCGCCCGCCTCGGCACCCAGCAGCAGCGACCGGAGCAGGCGCCCCTCCTTGGGCACCTGCCGGATCAGGAAATCCAGGTCGACTCGCAACATCCGGCGCCGGGCCAGCCGGACTTCGCTGAGGCTGACCTGTGGCGTTCCGCGTTTGGCCACTTCCAGCGGGTGTGCGCACCAGAAATGCCCACAGGCGTGGAAGAAGCCGGCAGCGTGCATGACCGGCGCTTCGTCCAGCAGCACGCCGGGCGCGATCGAGCATTGCCAGGCCAGCTGGCTGGCCAGCTCGAACGGCGTGACCTTGCCCGAGCCCCGGCTCAAGGGATGGAGGAAAGGGCTGGTGCGGGCTTCGTGCACCTTGAAGTAACACTCCAGGTTGAAGTCGGTCTCGAAGATCGACTCCATGAAGCGGTCGATCTCGAGATGACCGCAACGGATGCGGTACTGCAGCACGTGTTCGCGCAGCATCGCCAGTTGGCGCTGTTTCATGCGGTGTGGCGTCAGGCCCTGGAACAGCTCGCCCATGGCCAGCAGTTCGCTGGCGCTGGGCACGCGGCTGTGGTTCCAGTGGGCCTGCTCCCAGGCGGTCTGCGCGGCGTTGCCAGACCCCTTTCCCCCTCCTGCTCTTTTGCGCGGACGGGGTTCGGGTTGCGGGGTGTTGTCGGTGGGTGTGTTCATCGGTTTCTTACTGGAAAGGGAATCGGTCGGCGAACGGAGATGAGGGGAAAGGTGGGCGCGGTCAGCCGTACGGCTGGGTGCGGGTCATCCAGACGAAGAAGCGCTGGCGCACTTCGAGGGGCGTGGCCTGCTGGTCGGGGCGGGCCAGCAGGCTGATGACGCAGTCGTCGTTGCTCGCCATGCATTCACCCGGTGGTGAACCCGGTCGGTTCGTAACGGTCCATCTGAGTTCCATCCACTGAGGCAGCAGACTGCCCACGAGGTCGGGCGTGGCCATCTGTCCGGCAAGGGCGCGCAACGCGGCGTTGACGTCTGGGTTCAGCCCGTGCAGAAGAATCCACAGCCCCTCGTGCACCGGCAGCAGCACGATGCCCTCCAGGCCCGAGAAGCACATGATGGGAAGTGGCGGGGCGTCTGGCAGCACGTCGGCGTCGGGCAGCACAACGTCTGGCGCCTGCGCACCCTCGGCTTCGCCGGCCGGTGGCGGGTTCGAGTCCGCAGAGGACGGTCCGACCCGCAGGCTGTGCAGGAGATCCGAGGGTGCGATCACCAGATCAAAGACATCGTGCGGTGCTTGCAGGCAGATGGTCCAGGCGTATCGGTTCACTTCGCCCCAGAAGGTCTGCATCACATCGGGGCTGAAGCCATCGGTGTATGCCGGATCGAGGTAGAGGAAGCCCTGGGCCTGCAGGTGGTGGCGTTGCACGGTGTCGCTGCCCATGCGCCGCGCGTGAGTCGCTGGAATGGCGGGCTGGACGGCCTTCTTGAACCGGTGACCAGGACGGGCCGGCTTCTTGTTCAGTTTCTTCTGGGCGGCTGGCTTGAGCAGGCGCCGGGGCACCTTGGATCCAGTGGTTCTGGGTGGGCGTGGGCTGGAGGTCATGTGATCGCTCGCTTTCTGGGATGACAGGTGAATGGGTGAGTGAATGGGGCCGATGGGCTGGCTTCAGGCAAGGCTTCGCCCTGCCCTGCTCGTTGGGCGTTTGGCTGTGGGTGGCAATGGCAAGGGGCGAAGACTTCTACCGGCTGCAAGGTCACGCTGCAGCGGTGGTCAAGTCCTCCTGCGTCTGAAGAGGAATTTCAGGATCAGGGAGGAGGATCCTCTGGCGCGTTCACGTTCGAACTGGTCATGGCTTCAGGCTCGCATGGCTATCGTCAATGTCAAATCTGGGTCGGGTCAGCGCTCGCGGTGGTGTCCACCATGCAACTGCCCTGCTGCTCTCCAGACCGCTGCTCTGGGCAAAGCTCCGCCCTTCCCTCTTGCACGCCATGCTGTGGCGTTGGCAAGAGGGTTCAGAAGCTGGGGGACTGGGGTGGACCTAGAACCCGGCGCGGGGCATGGCCGGGTTCGGTGTCCTCTTCCCTCCGCACGGAGGTGGACCTTGCCCTCCATCCGATCCATGCGGTTTCAAGCGGCGGTGGGCGGCTGCGTATCCGCGGGGCTTCGGCACGGGGCTGGGAAGCTGTTCTGATGCAGGGACAAAGGATTCCTGTTCGAGCGTGTTTCCATGCTCGTCAAGGACCTGTTCCGTGATGCGCGCCAGTGGTGCAGTGCCGATGCGACTCGCCAGCAACCGCTCCATGGCCGATCCGTCCTGGCGCGTCATGTTGGGCACATACCGGCTGTAGGTCTTGAACAGCATTTCGGTGCTGGTGTGGCCCAGTTGTCTAGCGATCCATTCGGGGGCCTCACCCGCTGCCAGCCACAACGTCGCCGCTGTGTGCCGGGTCTGATACGGGCGCCGCAGTTCGAAGTCCAGGTGGCGCAACAACGGGTACCAGACACGTTTGGTGAAATTCGTGTTGTCCAAAGGCTGCCCCAGCAGGTTGCAGAAGACGTACTCCGACACCGTGCCCGTGATCTTTTGCTGCCGAAGCATGGCTTCGAACACGGGCTGGCTCATGCGGATGTCCCGCTGGCTGCCGTCGGTCTTGGTGTAGTCGTCTTCACCCAGGACGTGGGTTTCTCGCACCAGGATCAACCGGTGTTCAAAGTCGATGTACTTCCACTTCAGACCATTGATTTCGCCGGTGCGCATCCCCGTGAGAAAGCGCACCTGCAGGTAGTCCTTGAAGTCTGGTCTGACGGTGGCCAGGATGGTCTGGACCTGATCCAGCGAAAACGGCTGTACATCGGATTTCTTGACGCGCAAACGCTTGAGGTTCAGGGCCGGTGACGTGAACTCGAACCGGTCAGCGGCTTCGGCAAGGATTTGCCGGAGCGTGCCCATGATTTCGTTGATGCGCTTGGCCGACAAACCTGCTTTGCCACCCCGTCCCGGCTCCTTGGCGAGGGCCGCACGAAAAGCAAGAACGTCGGCCTTGGTGATGCTGGTGATCACCCTGTTGGAGAAGTAGGGCTTTATGCGGCCGTCCAGCGTTGAAAGCAGCGAGCGAATATGGCTACGACGCCATTCGATGCTGTGCTCCTGGACCCACTGGTCGGCGAACTCACTGAAGGTGGGGCCTGTGGCTATTGATGGTTCTTCCGCGCCGCTGCCGTTTTCTGGTACCCGATCAGGCGCTTTGCGATCAGAACGAAACCTTTCAGCCATTGCACTGCCCGGGAAGAAGTCCGCGTAGACAAATCGCCCTTCCTTGATCGCATCGCTCATTTTGTCCACCACCGCCTGAACCCGTTTGCGGTTGGCTGGTGAATCCATCAGCGCTGTCTGCTCACGACACCGAACGCCCTTGTAAGTGAAGTCGATCTGGAGCTTTCCTGTTTCCTTTCGGGCAACAACCTTAGCCATGAACCATTGCTCCGTTGGCCATGGGAATGCCACTGAAGCCAACTGGCTGGGTAGCGGACGGCACCTTCATGTCCCGTTCAATGGTTTCCCAAAGAAAAAGGATCTTTCGACCGCCAAATGGGCGGAAATAGTGCACGCCCTCCAGTAGGACACTGTCCTTCAGACGCTCCCTGATCGTCCGCGGGTCGTACTTGATCTTGTCCGCAAGTTCTTCAGTCGTCAGATACGTATGCTCTGTCATCGTGCCTCCTGTATGATGAACGAATCAAGTGATGAATATTTTTATCACTTGCTGCATATCTTACGCAGCCTCGATGACTTTTCAAGTCATTTGATCAATATTTTTATCATTCGACGCCTTCTCGCATCATGATCAGGTTCAAGCTGGGGGAGATGATCGAGAGGCGGCAGTTCAACGAAGCTCGCCGGATCACGATCAGTGAGATTGCGGCCAGCACAGGCCTCAACAGGATGACTCTGTCCAAGATCCTGAACCAACGGGGATATGGCACAGGTACGGAAACAATCGACAAACTTTGTGCGTACTTCGGATGCCAGGTTGAAGACCTGATGGAGCACGTGCCTGATGTCGAGAATGTGTCACCCGAGTAAGGCAACTCAGCGATGAGACCGAGGGGAACAAGCGAACGTCTGGCGTTGGCTTACATCAAGTCATCAACCGTCAATCCGTACTGGGCCATGGTCTTCTTGATGTCATCGATCACGGAAGCTCGCTGCGCGCCATCGTCATCCTCGGCCGCTGCAAAAAACGTGCTGGCACTTCGAAGCAGTTCCTGGTAGCGCTGGTCACTCAGTTGCTCTGCACTTGCCCTCTTAACTTGGCGGCTCTGACTGGTCTTCATTGCCGGAGATTATCTCGTCGGACGGCAGCAGTTAACCCTTCGTGCCCAGTCGCCATCAGAAAATCGAAAACTGGCATGCCGCGCAGCTGTCGGAAAGAGCAGCCGCAAGCTGACTGCCACGAAGTGGCTTATGGGCACGGCGACCGGCACTGGCTCGGACAGAGCCTATATCTGGTACTGCGGTCATAGGGCTTCCGTGATCGGGCTGGCGCCGCTTGATCGTCCGCTTTCCATCACTCGGGCCCGCGGTACCTTCCCCAAGCAGCCCGAGAGGTCCTGGCCATCGACAACCGCAGTGCAGCGACTGGAGCCGGTCGCCGGCGGCGGTTGTACTCACGCTTACTGCCATGACGCGGCTGTTGAGTACGGCGACCGGCGATGGCCCGAATGGCGGCTGTACGAGGTACTGCGGTCTTAGAACTTCTGCGACCCGGCTGGTGCTGCACCACCGGCCGCTTCACCATCGCCTGGACTGGCAGTACCGACCCAAAGTGGAAGTTCTGCGTTGGGAGACGAATGCTCGCCGAGCAGCCGTTGCAGCCCGTAAAAAATTTATGCGACACCTACGAATTCGGACGCACAACAGATATTGCGAGACCAAAGGTGATTGCTCGATGGCTGATCTTGGGGCAACTGCAGTCTAGACAATTCTTGGCTACATGGCCTGTGCCCGGTTACAGTTGCACACAATGGAAAGATCTGTGCATATTTTGGGAGGAAAGATGTTAGACGCTGAGCCTTGCGGAGAAAGCTCGCCGGGGGACTACCCGGATCGGTGGAAGCATCACTTAGTTGGTAAATTGGTACGCCGGACTAAGAACTACATCGTTCATATCGATGCGAAAGAGAATCGCTTGGATTGGGAGACGAGTGCCGCCTACGATCAGAGGCAAGAGTCTGATCCGGCGTACGACCGGAGCAAGTACAACACTGTGCATTGTGATGTTGCAGTGCTGGAAGCACGACCATGTGTAGGGCTGGACCAGCGCGTAATTGATGAGTTTCGAACGCTTCTCGGCGAGGCGCTGGTTTGCGCATTTGAAAATGACTACAACACAGCTAATAAGATGATCACATCTGCAGCTGTCTATATCGATGCCAGGAGCCAAGAGAAATCCCGGCTTTGGTATCTTGGTGCATGCTTATGGACCGCTGGCCCTTGTGCTATCCTTGCAGTCATTTTTGCCATCAATAAAGAGGTTATCTCAATTACGTTTGGCCCTGCACTTTACTGGACTATTCTTGCTGCATTTGCCGGGGCACTCGGTGCACTATTTTCAGTGATTCTGAGAATTGGACGCCTATCTGTTGACTGCGCGTCGGGCAAGTCACTGCATGATCTTGAAGGATTTTCGAGAATTCTTGCAGGAGCTATTTCTGGCACTTTTGTAGTTGTTGCCTTTTACTCTGGGATATTTTTCCCTGCTGTTATACAGGCGGAGAGAGCCCAGTACGCTGTCATCCTCTTGGCAATGATTTCTGGCATTTCGGAGCGATCCGCCGTGTCGTTGATCGCCAAATTTCACTCGGAAAAACTTAACATGAACGTAAATGAAAGAGAAACCACATGAAGAGACAGGCAGTGATCATTTGTGCATCGGGCAATGAACTCCCCGGCGCCAAGGCCGATGCGGCCAACATGCAAACATTTCTACTAAGTGCGCGAGGCGGATCGTGGGCACCTCACGAGGTCACCGTTCTTAGTGATCCCTCCTCTTCACTAGTTGATGCGCATATCGCGCTTGCGTCGCTTGCTGACTATTCCTTCGTCGCATTCGGAGGTCATGGAAGGTACAATGTTTTTCAAAAAACTACCGAGTTGGAAATAGCAAAGAACGTATACATCGATGTCAATAAACTTAGAGTGGGAGCGAAGCGGCATACGCTAATTATTGATACATGCCGAGTGTTGCATAAGACGACCCTCAATGAAAGACTCCTCGCAAAGGCAACGATGGATTCCATTCAGTTTTCCGAAAATAATAGTCGACAAATTTTTGACAGTCAACTGCAAGATTGTCCGCCTGGGATCATTGAAATCTATTCCTGCGATATTTCTGAGACAGCCGGTGAGGAGGCTTCCGGCGGCTACTACACCTCGGCATTGCTCGGTGCGGCCGAACTATGGGGGCAGAACGCGCCGAGATCGCGAGTTCTGACCGTAAAGGAGGCACATGACAGCGCAACTATGGCAGTGCACCGGAAGACGGGCAATCGTCAAAATCCGCGAGTTGGATATCCGAGGAGTCAACCCTACTTCCCCTTCGCAGTGAAGGGTGCTTGATCTCGACTTCTTATTCATTCTGCTTACTAAAGCCGACATAGCCGACTGAGTGAGCATCAGCTCTTGGCCGGAACTTCCTGTTCGTGGTGAACGCCGACACCAGCCATTCCACCCGATGCAGGCTGACGGCTGGTCTTCGAGGTGACGAGCTCTACATCGAGACCAGATGAGGGCAGTCAGTCCGCAACTCAAAAGCGTTCAATGAAACCGAATAGCGCAGTGAGCGGGGTGATGAAAGCTATGTGGGGCCAGGCAGTCTTCTCTTGCCTCGGGCTACTGTTTGCCGCCGCCAAGCGCAAAGGCGGCGTCACAACAAACAAACAGACGGAATTTGTGATACAGGCATTCGCATCAACTCGTTTCGATCCAACATTACTTCCTTCCACGGTTCCGGCGCCTTGAAAGTTGCTGCATTTTCTGTCGACGCTTCTCCACCTTACGAGCGTTATTCACTCGAACTTGCGAGGACTTCAAGTCGTCGGTTTTCAGCAACTGCTGGGGGTTCGCCTGTGAGGCTTGGGGGTACTCGTCCTGCCGGCAGCGCCACTCGACCGTGTTCTCCCTCCAAAGCCCAAGGTCCCGTTGCATTGTCTCAAGCTCAGTGAGCTCATCCTTCGTCCATGTATCCTGACTGAACACAAAGAGATCTTCAGAGCCACCGCGGTAGCTCTTGTGCGGATTGTCGAAGGCGATACCTACGAATGTCGTCCCACCTGCAGCCTTCAGACGCGCAGTACGAACGTATGCGTGCAGGACTGCCATTCGGTGTTCTCGATAGTCAGCATAGTCGCGCTCATCACGCATGGGCATGACGAGGAACACAAACACGGTCTCACCTGGCGCCTGCCTGTTCACGACGCGACCAAGCCGCATTCCGGGCTCAACACGTTCTAGCGCGCCAATGAAACTCTCAGCAAGCTGCCTCCGCTGGAAGCGCGATTCCGCCGCCAGTAGTCGTAGGCCCTGTTCGGTCTCGGCCGATGTCTGGTCAAGCGCTCGAGCATGGATGTTTGGGTCGCCGTATGTGAGGAAACGGTCAATCAGCGCGTCCCATTCGTAGCTAATGCGGTCGGCTTCCTTCTTGCGGAGATACCCGGGGTCCTGGTACAGCCCTTCGTATTGCGACCCGTCGAACATGGCAAGGTCGGGCAACCCATCCTCTGGACCGACATCGATGAACACATGCCGAGCGCCAGTCCTGTCCATCGTGCGGAGGTAGGCTGCGAGCAGTTCCTCTTCGCCTGGAGCTATAACCTGACAGCCACTCCTGCCGAGCAGCTCGTCGCGAGCTCTGAGATAGTCGAGAAAGTCGACCGCAGTATCGAGCTCCTTCATGACCAGCTCGACGCTTACCTCGTCGAAGACATGCACGAATGCTCTTTCAGGCACAGGACGTCCAAGCATGAAAGGCGCAGTGAAGTGTGCGTCCCCTTCGAGTGCGCTGTTCAGGGCGATCGAACCAAGGCCGTCACCACCGTTGTGAGCGAGCACAGCGTCCCGACTGCCCCGAGTGACTGCAACCAAATGGAAGCGTACATTTGGACCGGATGGCACTGCAATCGGCAGCTTGCGGCTGCACTTCGCATCCAAGAAAGCTCGCTCGGGAAAGCGCATAAGCCACGACTTGGCACCGTAGAGCTGCTTGCAGGAGTCCAGAACAGTGCGCCTGTACCAGCGGGGCCACGCAACATGCAGCTCACGGTCTGCTTGGTACTTGACATGTTTGTCGGAAAAGATAATGACGTCATCCCCGAAGATGACGAGCGCGTCGCAGAGCTCTTTAGTCCTACCCTTGCCTTCCTTAAAACCCTCGTCGGTGAAGACGTTCGTCTGAGACCAAAGGCGCAGGAATGAGCGCTGACACAGCTTTGTCAATATTCGCTCAGAGTCGTTCACTCCTTCAGACGACGTCATATCAAAAAGAGGTTTGGGACTGGCTGAGCTTGAGTTGTTGTCTAGCATTTTCTATGTCTTCATACCTTGAACACAAAGTTTGGTGTGTCCACGGAAACGGTCAACTCCAGATGCCAGCAAGGACGAGTTGCACACTCGTGCGCCCCCAAACTGATTCGTCGTTCAATGGCTGCACATCACGTTAGTTTTTCGCCATATCTTCAAGGACTTTCAAGTATTTCGCGAAATCTGCCAAGGGAGGTTTGATTTCTGTCTTCTTTACTCTCAAAACAGCTTGGACATCCCGGTTCAGGTCTGGTGTATTGTCAAATTTCCAACGCCAACCAGCAAGGATGTAATTTTCATCTGAAATTATCTGCCAAATCGCAGTGATCGAGTCATGAAGTTTCGTCAAGGTAGACGTCATCTCAACATCGAAGCAAAGTCGCCTCCAGTAGTACATTGAATGCGCAAGATCACCGATGTATCCATAGGCATCTTTATCGATTTCGACTGCAAGATTCTCATCCGCACTCGCTAAGTAGCCTAGAACGCTTATGTTCTTCTGAAGGTACTCCTGGATAAACGATCTACTCGGTGCTCCAACTGCCCCCATAGCAACTTGCCGAAGTTGCGGATAGTGCTGGAGCAGCCTCGATTCATCACGGGTCAAGTCATCCCAGACATCTTGCCAAAACAGTATGGATACCTCGAATTTATTTAGTTTGACGCGGTCTGCAGATATGTCCCTTGCTAATTCCTGAAGGACCTTATCCGTCTCTGCAGTCGTGGCGATGTAGAGGTGCTTCAAAGCAGGCCGGAACGATTCGGCTGCACCTATCTCCGTTTTGATGACATTTTCAGTCAGGCCGCTGGCTGAGCTTTTGCATTGCAGGCCGACCAAGCGTCCTTTGTCGTCTAGGCCGTATACGTCCACGCCGTTCTGGCGCTGTCCCCGCCGACCATGCATTGTGAAGTCGGCGTTCTTCCACCGATTCTTTGCAGCCGCGCATACGATTACCTCAAACTCATCCCAGGACTTTGGGGGAGGCATTCGGGAATTGACGTACGTAGGCATGCCACATTATCGGGGCACACCGACCAGCAAAAGGGGACCAAACCCTCTACCTGCTATCCCAGTCCGAGTGGAACACCTAGGCTCCCGGCGCTTTCCCTCGCTTGTGTCAGCGTGCGCTCCGGGTCGATTGTGTTGAAAAACTCCCCTGAGCAAGTGTTCATCACATCTTCGGGGATGTTTTACCCCTTGCCTTAGGTGAACTCGTCGATCCCGGGCCCTTCTATGAGGTCGATTTTTCAGTTGTGACGGCCCCGAGGGCGGCGCTCAAGTTTTTCAACACAATAGGTCGAGCACAGCCACTCACCTCGGGCGTGAGGTACGACGCGGCAGAACCTGACAACCACTGCAACCGGAATGACAGCATTGCTGCGTCGTGCCAGATGCCTGCTCCAGGTCAGCTCGCGATGGTCATGGTCGTCGACACCGGTCCTTCGATCTGGTGCATGACCAAGGACCGCTGCCGGGCTTGACCGCGAACTGGCAGTCCTGGCCATGAACGACCTTTGGGACCACCGACTTCAAGGGCAGGTCAGAGCGAAGCCACAGTTTGTCCTACTGCGAGGATGGATAAAAGAGTTCGAGGCAGCGTTGATCGCCGACCAACAATGACAAGCGCCCTTCCTTCTTTGGTTTTTCGCATGGCGTGGCGCCGAACATCCTTGCAAGGGCAGAAGCGCCAGGAGAGAAATAGACGGTCACTATGTTTTTCTCAAGCTCGTAACGAGAGAACACGGCCATATAAGTTGGTTGGCCGGCGGCAGCGAACAGAGGAAGAAATGCCTCTTGTATTTGGCCGGTCGGAGCGAAGGCTGCAACGCCACTGCAACACGTCCTTCAGCCAGCGTTCAGTGTCTGCTGCTCGAGGTGCAACTGAAGGTATCGACCCGTTTCGGATCTTTGCCAAGCCGAATTGGGTACCGAAACCCAGTCTCTCGATCGGACGAGCAGCGAAAGGCAATCTCGACCCAAATCGGAAACAGTGGGTGCCCGACTGGCCATCGTCGCACCAGAAACAACACTATTCGTACGGCGGCGTTGCGTTTTCAGTTGGTGAATCGCTAGCCCTTGAGGAACTCCCCGACACCCGTCACAAAGAGTGCGATCACGCCCGTGACGCCGACCACCATGGTCCAGAAGCGAACCGACTCTTCGCGTTTGGTCTTCGCGGCCTCCGACCTGCGATCCAGCCACTGCTTCACATGCTTGACCTTCCATCCGGCGTAGCCGTTCGTGGCGAGCTTCTGACGGACGAAATCTTCGCGGGTGGCATCCAACTCGCGGTAGAACTCTTCGACTTGGTTGCGTTGCATGTCAGTCCTCCAGTTCGTCCCGAGAACCGATGTCGTTCACCCGCTCGATGACGGCGGCGTACTCTTCGTTCGACACTAACTGCATGCCGTGCTTGTCCTTCTCGGCATGGAGCTTCTTCAGGACCTTGTACGGGCTTCGCATCAGCACGTATTGCATCGGGCCCTTCGGACCCTTGCGGAAGTCGATGAATCCGATTTCCTGCAGGATCTTCATGTGGGTGCGGAACGTGGTGATGTTCCGCTGGCCGTCGTAACCCGCTTCGTATGCGGCATCTGCTTCGCTGTGGATCTTCACGAGACCTTCGCTGAAGTGATGCATCCACAACACGAGGTACGTCTTACCCGCAGGCACCGACTTGCCGTACATGCGCTTCGTGATGTTGTTAACGATGTTGATCATCAAGCCCAGCGTGCGCGGCACCTGGGAGAAACCGCCACGCTTCTTGGTCGCAGCGTCTAGCAGCCAGAGGTCTTCGTCTTTGACCTCAGGCCAGTGCAGCTTGCGAATGTCGATGGACGCCTGCTTCGCCTTCGAGTTGACCTTGGCGGTCTGCTTCTTATTCTTCTGTTCAAGGGCTGCTGCGGCTAGTGCCGCCGCGTCGAACGGAACCGGCAGCATGGTCGTAGGCGCGACAGGTGTGGGGGCGGTAGCCAGTGGCGGGCTAACCGACGCAAGAACAGCGGGTACCACAGGCGTCGGTGCGGGCGGCACCGACAGGCCAGTAGGGAGCGGGATAGTTGTTGTCATGGCTGATCGAAAGTAGTTTGGAACAGGGATCAATTTTCCAGACTCTACCCTTGCGAATCAACAACTTAGAATCTCCCAGTCACTCGGTAGTTGTGCAAACCAGCAAACTCAGAGCAGTGAGATGTCGCAAAATAAGTCCAACTCATAATGTGAGTTCGGCATTCTGCCAACACGGAATCGGAATTTCACCTGTGTAATCAACGATTTACGAGTTTCGACCCCATATCGTGATATCGCAACTATCTTGCGTATCGTCACGTATCTGCGCTATCGGGGATTAGAAAGGCCGCCGCCCCCATCGCAGCAACAAATTTTTACAAGCGAAGGACCTCTATTTCGCGGCTGGCACGACCTTGATTTCCTCGGTGTCGACCTTGTAGTCCCCGCCAGCGATGACCTTCTTCAAGAGGTCCACGAAGGAGTCGGAATACTTGTGCGACTTGCTGGTCTCGGCAACGCCGAACTTCACGTTCACGTGGTACTTGTTGTCGAAGCCCTTGATGTTCACGCCCTTCTCGTCCTCGATTCGCTTGATGAGGTCGTTGACGCTCTTCCAGCTCTTAAGGCCGAGCAACTTGTAGACCTCCGTGATCACATACCTGTGCGTGAGGTTGATCTTCGAAGAGTCACCGACCGAAGTCACGCCGAACAGGTTGGCGAAGTTCTCGCCAGACTCGACCGCGTGTTCCAGCATCTTGAAGTCGATCTCGACTTGTTTCTTCGGGATATCGGAACGAACCAGGCTCACAGCACGAGCCATCAAGGCTCGAAGCAGCTTGGTGTCGATCTTTTCAAGATTGCCAGCTTGACCGAACGCTCTGAACACCCACTCGAACGATTTCGCCGTGATGCTCTTGATGCGGATATTGCGGTCAGGGGTGACCGCCAGAACCTTGTCACGCGGCGGGTAGGAATTTTCGTCTTGAGCCTCATCCCATTCGAGGATGTAGATGTTCGGCACCAGCTCATATTCCTGAGCCCTGATCATGCGGTCAACGTCGGACAGGATCTTCTTGATATTCGGATCGTTGGCCCGATAGCCGATGAAAACCAGCGGGTGCTCGATGAAGTACGTCAGCAGCTTCGCGCTGAGGTACTTGTGGTCATCCTCGAAGCGTTGGTAATCAGCTTCGTTGATGACGATCGTGTCAGGCTCCGAGCGGCAGCCATGAATCTTGAAAATCTCGCCTATGGCGAGGAAGGGCTTGCGCAGAATCTGCTGGCTGATGACCCGCTCATAGTCGGGAAACAGCGGCTCGATCACCTCGTCGTAGTTCGTGGTGACGATGGCATGGGCGCTGATGGCCTTCAGTGCGGTGATTTCGGCGTCCAGTTCGGGCGAACCGTACGAGCCTTTCGCATCAGGGCCAAGCGTCGCGAGGATGTCGGCGACAGCATGCTTGATGAAGATGTCGCTCGACGTGTTCGCGGCAAAATATTCTTGAGGGAAGTTCTTCTTGCCAGCGTTCCAAGCCCACTCGTGATAAAGCTGCGAAAAGACAGTGCCGATTTTCGTCAGGTCGTTCCCATGAGCTTGCTTGTAGTACGCAAATTCCTTATCGATCAGCGGGCAGTTCTTTGCCAGCAAACCCAGCAGTTCTTCCCAGTTCGGACCTTTGGCGTAGCGCTTCGTGAATCCAGAACCGATAAACAATATTGGCTGACAACTCGCGTCAGCAATGATTTTTGCAACATCAGCGGTGACCTCTTCTTGGTACTGCTTGTAGTCCATCGGCATGGAACACGCTCCTAGGTTGAGGCGTGAGTATCCGTGCTGCGACACTCACCCGCGTAAATGATGCTGCATGTTAAAACAGTTGCGCACGTAGGCCCGCATAGCCCAGTCGAGCTCTGCCTTCTTTTCCAGCCGCAGCTCGCGTATGGTCTTGGCTTGCAGCGAAAGCCACCTGCCCGATTCATGGTTCAGTGCTTTCGCCGCAGCCGAGTGAGCGGTACTTAAGGTGAAGCTGTCGGTCAAGGCCAGAGGCGTTCAATGACTGGAGTGCGTGGGTACAGCCGTTCGGGGATTGGACCGCGAATGACTCAGTTCAGCCTTGAGCTGCCACACAAGTTGGTGGTCCCAGGGGTCGTTCATGGCCAACTGCGTGAGTTCGTGGCGGCTCCAAGAAGCTGACCTACAACAGGATGTCCCAGGTAAGTTCTACCGCACGCTGAACTTGATTTTGGTGTGACCTCCCAGGGGGATCGGGTGGTCAACGCACCACCTTCACCCGAGGACAAACCAGCTTCTGCAGCGCTGCCTGCTCAATGCGATTCAGCAATGCTTGTTCCGGCACCCAAGCTCCGCCGCGAGCAATGAAACGATGGGCAGCATCAATGACTTGAGGTATGTCTCCGCGGACCGGTCGCTCTGATGCGAACGGGTCAGCCACAAGGGCGATTTGCTGTGCGTCCCATCGCTCTACATCGAGCACACCCTTCTGATCGATGTCGAGAATGGAGAATGTGCAACGGACTATCGTTGTTGGCTCTCGTCTCTCCAAGGCAATCACGATACTGGCCTGGCGAACAAGCTGTCCAGCGAATTCGGGAATGCGGGTGTCGGATTCCCGACGCAACATTCGCATGAAGGCCGCGTTGGACAGCGCGTGCACATTGTCGTCAGCGGCGATCAGGAACAGTTTTGAGGACAATCCCATGGGATCTTCGGACTAGATACTGGGGGTCTGCGTGCGGTTGCTCAAATCCCATAGGCTGCCCTTCCAGTTCGAAATTCGTCCCTCCGTGCGGCAAGCGGGGCAGGCCCACACTATGGCGTCATCATGGGCACGTACAGCCTCGACCGCGTTTTTCTTGCATTTGAAGCAGGTCGGAGCGGCCAAGGTGTTTCCTGTGGCGTCCGAGGCATGTGCGACCACGTTGACAAGAAACTGCGCCATTGCGAGGGCCGGACCCTTGACTGGGCCAATTGCACCAGACTTGTCGAGGAAATGTGTGAGATCGGTGATGTGCATCGTGCGTGACTCAAACTTCTGCCGGGACTTGAGCGTCGAGGTTGATCCAGAGCCACCCAGTCTCACAGCTGAGTAGCAACATATCTGAGACTCAATCGAAACCACCCATGGTGGCAACCGGATTGACAAGACAGGGCCATTTCGCGCACCGTCGTTTGCTTGTACGTAGGCCGAAATCTACCCAATGGTCATGACCACTGAGGCGATCCTAGATAGTACCCAAAGGTCACAAACCGAGTTCAGCCTGTCTGTGACGGCACAGACCTCGTCACAAACCTCGACACAAACAAAAAAGCCCACGTTTCCGTGGGCTTTTTGACAAGCTAAGTGCTTGATTTTATTGGTTGCGGAGGCAAGATTTGAACTTGCGACCTTTGGGTTATGAGCCCAACGAGCTACCAGGCTGCTCCACTCCGCGTCAAGCCTTGTATTCTATCACGCTTTGGCGTCGTCTGCCGCTGGAGCGGCATCTTCTGCGCGGTCCACCAGTTCGACCAAAGCCATGGGTGCATTGTCACCCACGCGGTACCCCATCTTGAGAATGCGGGTATAGCCGCCGGGACGTGCTGCAAAGCGCGGGCCGAGTTCGTTGAACAGCTTGACGACCACATCGCGGTCGCGCAGACGGTCAAACGCCAGGCGGCGGTTGGCCACAGTGGCCACTTTGGCCAGGGTGATCATGGGTTCAACCACGCGACGCAGCTCTTTGGCCTTGGGCACCGTGGTCTTGATGACTTCGTGCGTGAGCAGCGAGTTCATCATGTTGCGCAGCATGGCGAGGCGGTGCTCGCTGGTGCGGTTGAGTTTGCGAAGTCCGTGTCCGTGACGCATGGTCATTTCCTTTCAGTGTTTTGCCCCCAGCCGTGTCAGGTACTGGGAGTTCGTCAGACGTTGATCGACGAGTTCAGTGTTTGTCGAGACCAGCCGGCGGCCAGTTTTCAAGCTTCATACCCAAGGTCAGACCGCGCGAAGCGAGCACTTCCTTGATTTCGTTGAGCGACTTGCGACCCAGGTTGGGGGTCTTGAGCAGCTCGTTCTCGGTGCGCTGGATCAGGTCACCGATGTAATAGATGTTCTCTGCCTTGAGGCAGTTGGCCGAACGCACGGTGAGTTCAAGCTCGTCCACCGGACGCAGCAGGATCGGATCAAACTGCTGCGAGCTGCGCTGGGCAGGGGCGTCGAATGCCGACAGTTCCACGCCTTCGAGCTGAGCGAACACCGCCAGCTGTTCCACCAGGATCTTGGCCGAAGCACGAACGGCTTCTTCCGGACCGATGGAACCGTTGGTTTCAATTTCCAGAACCAGCTTGTCGAGGTCGGTACGCTGCTCAACGCGGGCGCTTTCGACGGTGTAGCTCACGCGCCTCACGGGCGAGAACGAAGCGTCGAGCACAATACGGCCCAGCGAACGCGACTGGTCGTCGTTGCGACGCAGGCTACCCGGCACATAACCGCGGCCTTTTTCGACCTTGATCTGCATGTCCAGCTTGGCGCCGGCCGACAGGGTGGCAATGACGTGACCGGGGTTGACGATCTCGACGTCGTGCGGCGTCTGGATGTCAGCCGCGGTGACCAGGCCTTCGCCATCCTTGCGCAGGCTCAGGGTCACTTCGTCGCGGTTGTGGAGTTTGAAAACCACGCCCTTGAGATTCAGCAACATGTTGACGACGTCTTCCTGCACGCCATCAATGGAAGAGTACTCGTGCACCACGCCCGCGATGGTGACTTCGGTGGGCGCGTGGCCCGTCATGGAAGACAGCAGCACGCGACGCAGCGCGTTGCCCAGCGTGTGTCCGTAGCCACGCTCAAAGGGCTCCAGGGTCACTTTGGCGCGATTGGTCGAAATTTGCTCGACGTTGATGGTTTTGGGCTTGAGCAGATTGTTCAGCATTCAGACTTCCTTCAGTACCCTCGGCTCGTTACACCGATAAGGCAGACGGAGCATGGCCCGGCCGCTGCCATGAAGCAGTGACCGGGAACGAAATTAACGGGAATACAGTTCGACGATCAGCGATTCGTTGACGTCGGAGGCGAACTCGTCGCGGTCGGGCGACTTCTTGAACACGCCTTCAGCCTTGTCGACGGACACGTCGACCCAGGCCGGGAAACCGATCTGCTTGGCCAGTTCCAGCGCTTCGATCACGCGGGCCTGCTTCTTCGACTTCTCGCGCACGGCGATGACATCACCGGCCTTCACCGAGTACGAAGGGATGTTGACCGACTGGCCGTTGACGGTGATCGCCTTGTGCGACACGATCTGGCGCGCTTCAGCACGGGTCGAGGCAAAGCCCATGCGGAAGACCACGTTGTCGAGACGTGCTTCGAGCAGGAACAACAGGTTGGCGCCGGTGTTGCCACGGCGGCGATCGGCTTCCGCGAAGTAGCGGCGGAACTGGCGCTCCAGCACACCGTAAGTGCGCTTGACCTTTTGCTTCTCGCGCAGCTGCAGGCCGAAATCGGAGGTGCGCTGACCCGAGGTGCGACCGTGCTGGCCGGGCTTGGAGTCGAACTTGGCCTTGTCGCTGATGGAGCGGCGGGCGCTCTTGAGCAACAGGTCAGAGCCTTCACGGCGGGAAAGTTTGGCCTTGGGGCCGAGGTAACGTGCCACGTTGGGTTCCTTGAGTTATCTGCCACAACCGGCATCGCGAAGATGCCATTGCGGGAGCCATTCCCTGCATGGGATGGCGGTGGGCTTAGCAAAAAATGCCACCGCAGAGACTGCGGTGGCGCTGAGAAAAGCTTTTGAGTATACCGCGCTCAGCGGTACGGCGTCAGATACGACGACGCTTCTGCGGGCGGCAGCCGTTGTGAGGCACGGGCGTCACGTCGGCGATCGAGTTGATGCGGATGCCGAGGGCACCCAGAGCACGAACCGAAGATTCGCGACCAGGACCTGGGCCCTTGATCTCGACGTCCAGGTTCTTGATGCCCTGCTCGATGGCAGCACGACCAGCCACCTCGGAAGCCACCTGGGCGGCAAAGGGCGTCGACTTGCGCGAGCCTTTGAAACCCTGACCACCCGACGAAGCCCAGGACAAAGCATTGCCCTGACGATCGGTGATGGTGATGATGGTGTTGTTGAACGAAGCGTGCACGTGGGCAATGCCGTCGGCAATGTTCTTGCGGACTTTCTTGCGAACGCGTGCGGATGCGGCGCTGTTGGGTGACTTAGCCATGAGGGTCCTTCAAACCGTTTATTTCTTCAGCGACTGGGCTGCCTTGCGCGGTCCCTTGCGGGTGCGGGCATTGGTCTTGGTGCGCTGACCACGCACTGGCAGGCCACGGCGATGGCGGAAACCACGGTAGCAACCAATGTCCATCAAACGCTTGATGTTCATGGTCGTTTCGCGGCGCAGATCGCCTTCGATCGTGAAAACGCCAACCTGGTCGCGAACTTTTTCGAGTTCTGCGTCGGTCAGGTCCTTGATTTTCTTGGCGTAGTCGATACCGCAAGCTTCGCAAATCTTGCGAGCGCGGGTACGGCCAATGCCAAAAATTGCCGTCAAGCCGATTTCGGCGTGCTTGTGCGGCGGAATGTTGATGCCTGCAATACGAGCCATGATGTTCCTCTAAACGAACCGATCAGCCTTGACGCTGCTTGTGACGGGGGTCGGTGCAGATGACCCGCACAATCCCGTGACGCTTGATGATCTTACAGTTGCGGCACATTTTCTTGACCGAAGCTGAAACTCTCATAGTTTTCTCCTAGATATTCCAAAAATTCTCAAAACAACCGCTCGTTACTTCGATCGAAAAACAATCCGCGCCCGGGTCAAGTCGTAGGGCGTGAGCTCCACTTTGACCTTGTCCCCTGGCAGGATGCGGATGTAATGCATCCGCATCTTCCCTGAGATATGCCCCAAGACCACATGGCCGTTTTCCAACTTGACCCTGAAAGTTGCGTTGGGCAGGTTTTCAATCACCTCGCCCTGCATCTCGATCACATCGTCCTTGGACATACGACTGAATCAGTTGCCGACGGAGGTCTTGAAGTTGGCCTTTTTCAGCAGCGATTCATATTGCTGCGACATCATGTAGTTTTGCACCTGGGCCATGAAGTCCATGGTGACCACCACAATGATCAGTAGAGAGGTGCCGCCAAAATAGAACGGCACGTTGTATTTCAAAATCAGAAATTCGGGCAACAGACACACCGCAGTGATGTAAATCGCACCGACAAAAGTCAGTCGCAACAGAATCTTGTCGATGTAGCGCGCGGTCTGGTCACCCGGACGAATGCCCGGAATGAATGCGCCGCTCTTCTTCAGGTTGTCCGCCGTTTCGCGGCTGTTGAACACCAGAGCGGTGTAGAAGAAGCAGAAAAAGATGATCGCAGCAGCGTACAGGCCCACATAGATCGGCTGACCTGGAGACAAGGCCGAAGCAATGTCGCGCAACCAGCGTGTGGAGTCACCCGTGCTCACCCAGCTCACGATGGTCGTGGGCAAAAGGATGATGCTCGATGCGAAGATCGGCGGAATCACGCCAGCCATGTTCAGCTTGAGCGGCAGGTGGGACGACTGGCCGCCATACACCTTGTTGCCTACCTGGCGGCGAGCGTAGTTCACAAGAATCTTGCGCTGACCACGTTCGACAAACACCACAAAGTAGGTCACCAGAACCACCAGGGCGATGATGAGAAGCGACACCAGGATGTTCATCGCACCGGTGCGCACCAGTTCAAGCAGCCCACCGATGGCGCTCGGCAGCCCGGCGGCAATGCCGGCGAAGATCAGGATCGAGATGCCATTGCCCAGACCGCGCTCGGTGATCTGCTCACCCAGCCACATCAGGAACATCGTGCCCGCGACCAGACTGACCACCGCCGTCAGACGGAACGCCATGCCGGGATCGATCACGAGTCCCTGCTGCCCTTCCAACGCCAGGGCAATGCCCATGGCCTGGAAGATGGCCAGCCCGAGGGTGCCATAACGGGTGTACGAGGTGATCTTGCGACGACCGGCTTCGCCTTCTTTCTTCAGCTGCTCAAACGTGGGAACCACGTACGTCATGAGCTGCATGATGATGGAAGCGGAGATGTACGGCATGATCCCCAGCGCGAACACGGTGAACCGTGACAAGGCGCCGCCAGAGAACATGTTGAACAGACTCAGAATGCCGCCCGCCTGGCCTTTGAACAACTGCTCCAGTTGCGCAGGGTCGATCCCGGGCACGGGAATGTGTGCCCCGATGCGGTAAACCACCAAGGCCAGCAACAGGAATACCAGTCGGCGACGCAGGTCGCCGAACTTGCCTGTTTTGGCCAGAGTTGCGGATCCAGTTGCCACAGCTTGCCTTCGCTTGTGTCCGGTCAGACCAGCGAGCCGCCAGCGGCTTCGATCGCCTGCTTCGCACCGGCGGTAGCGCCGATGTTCTTCAGGGTCACGGCACGGGTGATTTCACCGGTCTTGATGACCTTGACGCGCTTGGCCAGGTTGGCCACCAAGCCCGCCTGCTTCAAAACCAGGATGTCGACTTCAGCCACGTCAAGCGCACTGATGTCTGTCAGGGTCACTTCAGCGTTGAACTGAAGCAGGGCCGATTTGAAGCCACGCTTGGGCAGACGGCGTTGCATAGGCATCTGACCGCCTTCGAAGCCCACCTTGTGGTAGCCACCCGAACGCGATTTCTGGCCCTTGTGACCACGACCAGCGGTTTTACCCAGGCCAGAGCCGATGCCACGACCGACACGACGCTTGGCGTGCTTGGCGCCTTCTTGGGGCTTGATGCTATTGAGTTCCATGTCTTGCGACTCCGGTTCAGAGTACCTTGACCAGGTAGCTGATCTTGTTGATCATGCCGCGCACGGCAGGCGTATCCTGCAGTTCGCTGGTGCTGTTGAGCTTGCGCAGGCCCAGGCCGCGCACGGTGTCGCGGTGGGATTGCTTGGTACCAATGGGGCTGCGCACCAGTTGGACCTTGACGGTGTTTTGTGTGGTCATGATCGCTCCAATCAGCCCAGGATGTCTTCGACCGACTTGCCGCGCTTGGCAGCCACGTCGGCGGGCGTGGTCGAGTTCTTCAGTGCGTCCAGCGTGGCGCGCACCAAGTTGTAGGGGTTGCTCGAGCCATGGCTCTTGGCCACGACGTCGGTGATGCCCAGCACTTCGAAGACAGCGCGCATCGGGCCGCCAGCGATGATGCCGGTACCCTTGGAAGCGGGCAGCATCATGACGTTGGAAGCGCCGTGTTCGCCGTGCACGCTATGGTGCAGGGAACCGTTCTTCAAAGACACCTTGATCATGTTGCGGCGGGCCTTTTCCATGGCCTTTTGCACAGCCACCGGAACTTCTTTGGCCTTGCCTTTGCCCATGCCGACGCGACCATCGCCATCGCCAACCACGGTGAGCGCTGCGAAGCCGAGAATGCGACCGCCCTTGACCACTTTGGTCACGCGGTTGATCGCGATCATCTTCTCGCGCAGACCGTCGTCACTCGCTTCGTTTTTTACATTAGCCGTAAATTTAGCCATTTTGTGTATTCCGTTTGATCAGAACTGCAGACCGGCTTCGCGGGCCGCGTCTGCCAGGGCTTTCACCCGGCCGTGGTAGGCAAAACCGGAACGGTCAAACGCCACCTTCTCGATGCCAGCGGCCTTGGCCTTTTCAGCGATGCGTTTGCCGACCAGTTGCGCAGCAGCGGTGTTGCCACCCTTGCCAGCGCCACCGATCTGGGCCCGCACTTCGGCTTCGGCCGTGGAGGCAGAGGCCAGCACCTTGGCGCCGTCGTCGGAGATGACGTTGGCGTAGATGTGCAGGTTGGTGCGGTTCACGGTCAGGCGGACGGCGCCTTGCTGCGCAATGCGGATGCGCGTCTGACGTGCCCGGCGGAGACGTTGCTCTTTTTTCGTCAACATGATCCTGATCCTTATTTCTTCTTGGTTTCCTTGATCACGACCTTCTCATCCGCATAACGGATGCCCTTGCCCTTGTAGGGCTCGGGAGGGCGCACAGCGCGCACTTCGGAAGCGATCTGGCCCACGCGTTGACGATCAGAACCCTTGATCAGGATTTCGGTCGGCGTCGGGGTTTCCACCTTGATACCAGCAGGCATGTCCATCACCACAGGGTGGGAGTAGCCGACGGTGAGGTTGAGCTTGGTCCCCTGAGCCTGGGCCTTGTAGCCCACGCCAAGCAGGGTGAGCTTCTTCTCGAAGCCCTTGCTCACACCATTGACCATGTTGTTCACCAGCTGACGCATGGTGCCGGACATGGCATTGGCTTCGCGGGATTCGTTCACCGGGGTGAACGACAGCGAGCCAGCGTTGTTTTCAACTTTCACCAGCGCGTTTTGCGCCAGCGCCAGGGCACCCAGTGCACCCTTGACGTTGATCAGGTCGTCTTTGACGGCCACTTCCACCCCAGCTGGGACGGTGACCGGCAGTTTACCAATACGTGACATTCAGTTGCTCCTCAATGCCCGCATCAGGCGACGTAACACAGGACTTCACCACCGACACCGGTAGCGCGCGCCTTGCGGTCGGTCATCACGCCCTGCGGCGTGGTGACGATGGCCACACCCAGACCGTTCTGGACCTGGGGGATGGCGTTTCGGCCGCGGTAAACACGCAGGCCAGGACGGCTCACGCGCTCGATACGCTCGATCACCGGACGGCCAGCGTAGTACTTGAGAGCGATTTCGAGTTCGCTCTTGCCGTCATTGCTCTTGACCTGGAATCCGTCGATGTAACCCTCGTCCTTCAGGACTTGGGCAATCGCGGCTTTGACCTTGGAGGCCGGCATCGTTACGCTGGCCTTTTCGACCATCTGCGCGTTGCGGATGCGGGTCAACATGTCAGCGATAGGATCACTCATGCTCATTTGTGGTTCTCCTAGGGCTTACCAGCTGGCTTTGGTGATGCCGGGGATTTCACCGGCAAACGCCATTTCACGGACCTTGGCGCGAGCCAGGCCGAAGTGGGCGAAGGTGCCACGCGGACGTCCGGTGATCTCGCAGCGGTTGCGCTGACGGGTCGGGTTCGCATTGCGAGGCATTTTTTGCAGCGCCAGACGGGCTGCATCACGCTCTTCGTCAGAGTGCTTTGCGCTGGTCGACACCGACTTCAGCTCAGCGTATTTTTTGGCGAACTTGGCCGCGAGTTTTTCGCGCTTGAGTTCACGTTGCAGTAGTGCTTGTTTAGCCACGCGCCACCTCAGTTCTTGAACGGGAAACGGAAACCAACCAGCAGAGCCTTGCACTCTTCGTCGTTCTTGGCGGTTGTCGTGATGCTGATGTTGAGGCCGCGCAAGGCATCAACCTTGTCGTACTCGATCTCAGGGAAGATGATCTGCTCTTTGACGCCGATGTTGTAGTTACCACGGCCGTCAAACGCCTTGCCGGAAATACCACGGAAGTCACGCACCCGGGGCAGCGCCACGGTGACGAAACGATCGAGGAATTCGTACATGCGGGCACCGCGCAGGGTCACCATGCAACCGATGGGCTGCTGCTCGCGGATCTTGAAACCCGCGATGGCCTTGCGGGCCTTGGTCACCACCGGCTTCTGGCCAGCGATCTTGGTCAGGTCGCCCACGGCGTTGTCCATGACCTTCTTGTCGGCAACCGCCTCGCTCACACCCATGTTGAGCGTGATCTTGGTGATGCGGGGCACTTCCATGACCGACTTGTAGCCGAATTTTTCGACCAAAGAAGGCGCGATCTTGTCGCGGTAGATTTCTTGCAAGCGTGTCATGTTCAGGCCGCCTTGATTTCTTCGCCGCTGGACTTGAAGACGCGCATTTTCTTGCCGTCAGCCAGGAGCTTGATGCCCACACGATCCGCCTTGCCCGTGGCGCCATTGAAAATGGCCACATTGGACTGGTGGATCGGCATGGTTTTCTCGATGATGCCGCCGGTGATGCCCTTCATGGGGTTCGGCTTGGCATGCTTTTTCACGATATTGACGCCCTCGACCACCAGCTTGCTGTCGTCGGCGCGCAGCACAACCTTGCCGCGCTTGCCCTTGTCGCGACCGGCAATCACGATGACTTCATCGCCACTACGAATCTTGTTCATGATGATTCCTCAGAGAACCTCGGGTGCCAGCGACACGATCTTCATGAACTTCTCGGTGCGCAGCTCGCGCGTCACCGGTCCGAAGATGCGGGTGCCGATAGGCTCCAGCTTGGCGTTAAGCAACACCGCAGCGTTGCCGTCGAATTTGATCAAGGCGCCGTCCTGACGACGGATGCCCTTGGCGGTGCGAACCACCACAGCGTTGTACACCTCGCCTTTTTTGACGCGGCCACGCGGCGCTGCTTCCTTGATGCTGACCTTGATGACATCACCCACGCTGGCGTAGCGGCGCTTGGAGCCGCCCAGCACTTTGATGCACATCACGGACTTGGCGCCCGTGTTGTCAGCAACATCGAGTCGAGATTGCGTTTGAATCATTTGATTTAAGTCCCAACTTGAATCCCCCCAGCCACCACGGCCGGGAGTGATCAGTCTTGGGCCCGTCGTTGCCAGCTGCATCAACCCTGCAGACCTGCTGCAGACTGGACACAACCCGCGTCGGTGGGCGGATAACTTCGCTTTTTTACAGCGAAGCCGCAGATTATTGCACTACACCTTTGGCTTGTCAACCGGCTTTTGCGCGAAAACGGCGGTACGGCTCGGCAAATAGTGGTCGCACAGCGACAAAAAGCGGTCGAGCGCCGGGTCCGCGGCCTGTTCCTGGGCCAGGATCGCCGCGACATCGGGCGCCATGCCCGCCGCGGCCCGGGCGTCGAGGAACAGGACCCGCCAGCGTCGGGCCAGCACATCTTCCACGGTGTGGGCGTGCTCATGGCGTACGGCGTAACGCACCATGGCCTCGGTCAGTCCCATGCCTAGGGATCGGTCGTGTCCCGGGCAGTCCAGCACCCGCTGCTTCTCCGTTCCATACAGGTGCAGACCTGGCGGGGCGCAGATCGCCGTGGCCGGCGCTTCGGGCCCGGGGGCACCCAGCAGCGTGTGGTGTTCGCTCAAGCCACCAGGGCGCCCGGGCAGCAGTCCGCTGGCGAAGCAGCGGTCCAGCACATCTTCGGCCATCGCCCGGTAGGTGGTCCATTTACCGCCCGTGACGGTGACCAGTCCATTGGCGTCCACCACGATGGTGTGTTCGCGCGACAGGACCTTGGTGCCTCCCTCGATGGTTTCCGGGGGCGCCACCAGCGGTCGCAAGCCCACCCAGATGCTGCGGATGTCCGCCCGGGTGACCGGGCGGCTCAGCACGTGACCGGCCTCGCTCAGGATGAAATCCAGCTCCTCGGCAAAGGCATCGGGTTCGCGGGGCAGGTCCTGGCGCGGCGTGTCGGTGGTGCCGAGCACCAGTTTGCCCAACCAGGGCACGGCAAACAGCACCCGGCCATCGCGTGTCTTGGGCACCAGCAGCGCGTGGTCGCCCGGCAGGAAGTCGCGGTCCACCACCACGTGCACGCCCTGGCTCGGGCTGACCATGCGCTTGGGTGCGTCCTGGGCGGTGGCGCCGCTGGAATGTGCGCGCAGTTCGTCGACCCAGACGCCGGTGGCATTGACGACGCACCGGGCCCGCACCTTGTAGCGCTCTTCAGAAAAGCGATCGCTCACATCGAGCTCGGAGACCGGGTGGCCGGCGTCGTCCAGACGATGCACCGCCGTGACCCGGGCGTAGTTCAACACCAGCGCGCCCGCGGCTTCGGCGGTGCGCGCCAGGGCCAGGGCCAGTCGGGCGTCGTCGAACTGGCCGTCCCAGTACTGCACGCCGCCGTGCAGCCCCAGGGGATTCACCCCCGGCAAGGCCTCCAGGGTCTGCCGGCGGTTCAGGAAGGCGGTGCGGCCCAGCCCGGCGCGCCCGGCCATCAGGTCGTACAGTTTGAGCCCCACGCCATAGAACGGGGTCTGCCACCAGCCATAGGACGGCATGACGAAGGGCAGCGGCTGCGCCAGGTGGGGCGCGATGCGCAGCACCGTGGCCCGCTCGGCCAGCGCCTCGCGCACCAGAGCCACATTGCCCTGCGCCAGGTAACGCACACCGCCGTGCAGCAGCTTGGTGGAACGGGAAGAGGTGCCGCCGGCGAAGTCGTGCGACTCCAGCAGCACCACGGAGAAACCGCGCAGCGCGGCATCCAGCGCCACCCCGAGGCCGGTGGCGCCGCCGCCCACCACCGCCAGATCAAACAGGGGGGTACCGGACAGCGATTGGAGCAGTTCTGCGCGTTTCATGGTGTTTGGGATGGCCCCTTGCGCCGGTTCGGCACAAGGGGCGGTTGCGACTCGATCGTTCAGGCGTCCTCAGCGGACCTTGCCGTTCTTCCAGGCATTGAGCAACTGGTCGTAAGCGATGGTTTCACCCTTGGGTTTCTCGTTGGCCAGCTTCGCCCACGGTGCACCCTTGTCGCTCAACCACTTCTTCGGGTCTTCCTTCTTGTTGAGCTTGGGCGCGCAGCGGTCCATGCCGGCACGTTCCAGACGGGCCATCACCTGGTCCATCTGTTCGGCCAGGTTGTCCATGGCTTGCTGGGGCGTTTTCTCGGCGGTCACGGCCTGGGCCACGTTCTGCCACCAGAGCTGGGCCAGCTTGGGGTAGTCGGGCACGTTGGTGCCGGTGGGCGTCCAGGCCACGCGCGCCGGGCTGCGGTAAAACTCGACCAGGCCACCGAGCTTGGGCGCCATGTCGGTCATGGCCTTGCTCTGGATGTCGCTCTCGCGAATGGGCGTCAGGCCGACGATGGTCTTCTTGAGCGAGGTGGTCTTGGCTGTCACGAACTGCGCGTAGAGCCAGGCGGCGGCGGTCTTGTTCTCGTCGTGCTTCTCGAAGAAGGTCCACGAGCCCACGTCCTGGTAGCCGTTCTGCATGCCCTGCTTCCAGTACGGGCCGTTCGGGCCGGGGGCCATGCGCCACTTCGGCGTGCCGTCGGCGTTCACGACCGGCAGACCCTTCTTGGTCATGTCGGCGGTGAAGGCGGTGTACCAGAAGATCTGCTGGGCGATCTGGCCCTGGGCCGGCACGGGGCCGGCTTCGCCGAAGGTCATGCCGCTGGCTTCTTTCGGCGCGTACTTCTTCATCCAGTCGACGTACTTGGTCAGCGCGTAAACGGCGGCCGGCGAGTTGGTGGCACCACCGCGCGAGACGCTCGCACCCAGCGGCGTGCAGCCGTCGGCCGAGGCGCGGATGCCCCATTCGTCGACCGGCTTGCCGTTGGGGATGCCGATGTCGGCGGTGCCGGCCATCGACAGCCAGGCGTCCGTGAAGCGCCAGCCCAGCGACGGGTCCTTCTTGCCGTAGTCCATGTGACCATAGATGGGCTTGCCGTCGATGGTCTTCACGTCTTCGCTGAAGAAGGCTGCGATGTCTTCGTAGGCCGACCAGTTGAGCGGCACGCCCAGGTCGTAGCCGTACTTGGCCTTGAACTTGTCCTTCAGGTCCTGGCGCGCAAACAGGTCGGCACGGAACCAGTACAGGTTGGCGAACTGCTGGTCGGGCAGCTGGTAGAGCTTCTTGTCGGGGCCGGTGGTGAAGCTGGTGCCGATGAAGTCCTTGATATCCAGACCGGGGTTCGTGTATTCCTTGCCCTTGCCCGACATGTAGTCGGTCAGGTTCATGATCTTGCCGTAGCGGTAGTGCGTACCGATCAGGTCGGAGTCGGAGATCCAGCCGTCGTAGATCGACTTGCCTGACTGCATGGAGGTCTGCAGTTTTTCAACCACGTCGCCTTCCTGGATCAGGTCGTGCTTGACCGTGATGCCGGTGATTTCGGTGAAGGCCTTGGCGAGCGTCTTCGACTCGTACTCGTGCGTGGTGATGGTCTCGGACACCACCGAGATTTCGTTCACACCCTTGGCCTTGAGTTTGGCGGCGGCGTCGATGAACCACTTCATCTCGGCGGCCTGCTGGTCCTTGCTCAGGGTGGAGGGCTGGAACTCGCTGTCGATCCACTTTTTGGCCGCGGCCGCATCGGCCCAGGCCAGATTGCATCCCAGGGCCGCGATGGCCGCAACGGCCACTGCGGTATGACGAAATTTCATGATGTCTCCTCTAGCAACGTGCTTCCCCGGTGTTGATGCTGAATGGCTCGGCCCCGGGGAAGCAATGGGCCGAATTCAACGGAAAGGAAAAACGGTTCCGGCTGCGGCTCAGCCCTTGCGCAGGGTCCACACCAGCCAGACCATGGACACCACGAACGAGATCCAGATGCTGGGCTCCTGCTCCAGCGACAGCCACTCGGTGATCCACCCGGCCATGCCGACGAAGGCGAGGTTGATGTAGGCCGCCCCGAGCAGCCCGATGAACAGGCGGTCACCGCGCGTGGTGGCCATGGGCAGGAAGCCCTTGCGCATCGTCGTGGGCGACTTGAGTTCCCACACCGTCATGCCGGCGAGCATCAGCACGATGCAGGTGAAAAATATGGCCACGGGCGTGGTCCAAGCCATCCACTCAAACATTTGAAGTCTCCAAAAAAGTTAGAGCGCAAGCCCCGCCAACCCAGGCCGCCGCGGAACCGGCTTTGCCGGGCCGCCAGCGGCGCCCCCTGGGGGGTAGCGCCGAAGGCGCGCGGGGGGTACCCATCCTCACACCCTCCCCATGGCGAAGCCTTTGGCTATGTAATGGCGCACGAACCAGATCACGATCGCGCCGGGAACAATCGTCAGCACACCCGCCGCGGCCAGCGTGGCCCAGTCCATGCCGCTGGCGCTGACCGTGCGCGTCATGGTCGCCACGATGGGCTTGGCGTTGACGCTGGTCAGTGTCCGAGCGAGCAGCAGCTCGACCCAGCTGAACATGAAGCAGAAGAAGGCCGCCACGCCCACCCCCGCCTTGATCAGTGGTAGGAAGATGGTGATGAAGAAACGCGGGAAGCTGTAGCCGTCGATGTACGCTGTCTCATCAATCTCGCGCGGGATGCCCGACATGAAGCCTTCGAGAATCCACACCGCCAGCGGCACGTTGAACAGCAGGTGCGCCAGCGCCACGGCCAGGTGGGTGTCCATCAGGCCGACCGTGGTGTAGAGCTGGAAGAACGGCAGCAGGAACACCGCGGGCGGCGTCATGCGGTTGGTCAGCAACCAGAAGAACACGTGCTTGTCGCCCAGGAAGCTGTAGCGACTGAAGGCGTAGGCCGCGGGCAGCGCCACCGTGAGGGAGATCGTGGTGTTGATTGCCACGTAGATCAGGCTGTTGATGTAGCCCGAGTACCAGGACTCGTCGGTGAAGATGGTCTTGTAGTTGTCCCAGGTGAAGGCCTGCGGCAGCAGGCTGAAGCTGGAGAGGATTTCCTGGTTGGTCTTGAAGCTCATGTTGACCATCCAGTAGATGGGCAACAGGGCGAAGATCAGGTAGGCGATCAGGAAGATCGTGCGTTTCTTGAACCGGCGATCAGTCATGGCCGCCCTCCTTTTCGGTTTGTCCCAGGCGTTGCATCCAGTTGTAGAGCACGAAGCAGAACAGCAGGATGATGAGGAAATAGATCAGGGAAAACGCCGCCGCCGGCCCCAGGTCGAACTGGCCCACGGCCTTCTGTGTCAGGTACTGGCTGAGGAAGGTCGTGGCGTTGCCGGGGCCGCCGCCGGTGAGCACGAAGGGCTCGGTGTAGATCATGAAAGAGTCCATGAAGCGCAGCAGCACGGCGATCATCAGCACGCCGCGCATCTTGGGCAGCTGGATGTAGCGGAACACCGCGAACTTGCTGGCGCCATCAATGCGCGCGGCCTGGTAGTACGCGTCGGGGATGCTGCGCAGGCCGGCGTAGGCCAGCAGGGCCACCAGCGGCGTCCAGTGCCAGATGTCCATCAGCAGCACGGTGAGCCAGGCGTGCAAGGCGTCGCCGGTGTAGCTGTATTCGACGCCCAGCCGCTGCAGCGTGGCGCCCATCAGGCCGATGTCGGCGCGGCCGAAGATCTGCCAGATGGTGCCGACCACGTTCCACGGGATCAGCAACGACAGCGCCACGATCACCAGCGTGGCCGAGGCCTTCCAGCCGGCAGCCGGCATGGACAGCGCCAGCGCGATGCCCAGCGGTATCTCCACCAGCAGCACGGCGCCCGAGAATTTCAGCTGGTTCCACAGCGCAGCGTGCAGGTCTTCGTCGCGCATCACGGCGGCGAACCATTCGGTGCCGACGAAGACGCGCCGCTCGGGCGAGATGATGTCCTGCACCGAGTAGTTCACCACCGTCATCAGCGGCAGGATGGCCGAGAAGGCCACGCAGATGAAGACCGGCAGGATCAGGAACCAGGCCTTCTGGTTCACGGGTTTGGTGGTCACGCTCATAGAGATTCCTTCGTGCTGCGCACTGCGGTGCGAGCTGGCTTGGGGCGGCCCGGCGCTGCGCTCATGCCATGAGCTCCTCGTTCTTGTAATAGCAGGTGTGTTCGCCCAGCACCTGCAGCCCCACGCGGTCGCCCACCGCGGGCGGCGTGGCGTCGGGCGCGAGCCGCGCCTTGAGGGTCTGGCCCGCCACGTCGCAGGTCACCAGCAGGTAGGTGCCGATGTCCTGCACCTGGCGCACGGTGGCCGGCAAGGCGCCGATCGCGCCGACCGGCACCAGCCGCAGGTATTCGGGCCGGATGCCCAGCTTGATCTCGCCCGCGGGCAGCTCGCGATCCGCGCTCAGGCCGAGGCCGCCCACGCTGAGCGCGCCCTCGGCCACGTTCGCTGGCAGGAAGTTCATGCCTGGCGAGCCGATGAAGTGGCCCACGAAGGTGTGGGCCGGCCGCTCGAACAAGGCCTCGGGCGTGCCCATCTGCACCACCTTGCCACGCGTCATCACCACCACCTGGTCGGCAAAGGTCAGCGCCTCCACCTGGTCGTGCGTCACGTAGATCAGGGTCAGCTTGAGTTCGTGGTGGATCTGCTTGAGCTTGCGGCGCAGCTGCCACTTCAGGTGCGGATCGATCACGGTCAGCGGCTCGTCGAACAGCACGGCCGACACATCGGGCCGCACCAGGCCACGGCCCAGCGAGATCTTCTGTTTCTGGTCGGCGGAGAGGCCGGCGGCGCGCATGTCGAGCTGATGGCTCATCTCCAGCATCTCGGCGATCTGGCCCACGCGGGCCTGGATCTGGTGCGCTGGCACCTTGCGGTTCTTCAGCGGGAACGCCAGGTTCTCGGCCACGGTCATGGTGTCGTAGATGACCGGAAACTGGAACACCTGGGCGATGTTGCGCTGCTGCGGCGTGGCGCGGGTCATGTCCTGGCCGTCGAACTTGACGCTGCCGTGCGACGGCACCAGCAGGCCGGACATGATGTTGAGCATGGTCGTCTTGCCGCAGCCCGAGGGGCCGAGCAAGGCGTAGGCGCCGCCGTCTTCGAAGCTCATCTTCAGCGGCAGCAGCGCGTAGTCGCCGTCCTCTTGCGGGTTCGGCTTGTACGAGTGCGCGAGGTCCAGATCAATCCGGCTCATTTAGGCGCTCCCTTGCGCTCGGGCGCGACCAGCAGGTCCCCCGACTGGTCGAACACATAAACCTGCGCCGGGTTCAGGTGCAGGGTGATGGGGCTGCCGAGTTCAAAGTCGTGCACGCCGGTGAGCTGGGCCACCACCTCGCCCACGCCGGTGTGCACGTGCACAAAGGTGTCGGAGCCCGAGATCTCGGCCAGCTCCACGGCGCCGGGCAGGGTCACATCGCCCTCGCGCGGATGCACCCGCAGGGCGCTGGCACGCACACCCACCGTCAGCGCGCGGGTGGCGCGCTCGGGCAGGTTCACGGCCAGGCGGGGCCCGCCGTTGAGCTGCACGCCACCGTCCACCGCCTCGGCCGCCAGCAGGTTCATCGGCGGGTCGCTGAAGGCACGCGCCACGCGGATCGACTTGGGGACATGAAAAACCTCGGCGGTCGGCCCGTATTGCAGCAGCTCACCCGCGTCCATCACCGCCGTGTAGCCGCCCAGCAGCAGCGCTTCGCCGGGCTCGGTGGTGGCGTAGACCACGGTGGAGTCGCCGGCCGCGAACAGCTGGCCCAGCTCCTCGCGCAACTCTTCGCGCAGCTTGTAGTCCAGGTTCACCAGTGGCTCGTCCAGCAGCATCAGGGGCGCGTTTTTGGCCAGCGCGCGGGCCAGCGCCACGCGCTGCTGCTGGCCACCGGAGAGCTCGGCCGGCAGGCGGTCCAGAAAGATGTCGATGTGCAGGCGCTCGGCGAGCTGCCGCACCTGGGTGTCGATAGCTGCGCGCGGCAGGCCGCGCAGTTTCAGCGGCGAGGCGATGTTGTCGGCCACCGTCATCGAGGGGTAGTTGATGAACTGCTGGTAGACCATGGCCACATTGCGTTCGCGCACCGGCACCCCGGTGACGTCGATGCCGTCCACCAGCACCCTGCCCGTGCTGGGCACGTCCAGCCCGGCCATGAGGCGCATCAGACTGGTCTTGCCGGCCTGGGTCGCACCCAGCAACACCGTGACCGCGCCGGGTACCGGGGTCAGGCTCTGGGGATAGAGGTGGACCGATGGTCCGACCGTTTTCCCCACGTGTTCCAGAGAGAGCTGCATTTCGGGTCCAGAAGAAGGCCAGCCACCCAGGTCGGGTGTTTTCGTTTCGGCGATTCTATTGTTCGTTTATGTTCTTTTTTATTCGGTATTTACCCTTAAGGGCAAAAATATGATTTCCGTTATGTTCGGGTTGTCCTGTTTCAGAATCCCCCCCGTATGAACCTCGCACCCCGACACACCCAGCTGCTCGACGACGTGCGCACCCGCGGCCCACAGACCATCGAAGCCCTGGCCGAACGTTTTGGCGTGACCCTGCAGACCGTGCGCCGCGACGTGCAGCGCCTGGCCGAGGCCGGCCTGCTCTCGCGCTTTCACGGCGGCGTGCGCCTGCCGGGATCGACCACCGAAAACATCGCCTACCGGCAGCGCCAGGCCATGCAGTCCGACGCCAAGCGCGCCATCGCGCGCGCCATCGCGCAGCGGGTGCCCAACGGCTGTTCGCTGATCCTCAACATCGGCACCACGATCGAGGCGGTGGGCCACGAACTGCTGCGCCACCGCGGCCTGCGGGTGATCACCAACAACCTGCACATCGCCGCGCTGCTGAGCACCAACCCCGACTGCGAGGTGATCGTGGCCGGCGGCCTGGTGCGCGGCGCCGACCAGGGCATCGTGGGTGAGGCCACGGTGGACTTCATGCGCCAGTTCAAGGTAGACATCGGCCTGATCGGCATCAGCGGCATCGAGTCCGACGGCACGCTGCGCGACTTCGACTACCGCGAAGTGAAGGTGGCGCGCACCATCGTCGAGCAGTCGCGCGAGGTCTGGCTCGCCGCCGACCACAGCAAGTTCAACCGGCCCGCCATGGTGGAACTGGCGCGGCTCGACGAGATCGACGTGGTGTTCACCGACGCGCCGCCGCCCCCGCCTTTTGGCGAGCTGATGGCGCAGGGCCACGTCGAATGCGTGGTGGCCGACCGTTCGGACGACCCCGCCTGATTCACACAAAGTTATCGAGACAAGCCATGACCTACCTGCTCGCCCTGGACCAGGGCACTTCCAGTTCGCGCAGCATCGTGTTCGACCGCGACGGCCACGTGGTGGCCATGGCGCAGCGCGAGTTCCGCCAGATCTACCCCCAGCCGGGCTGGGTGGAACACGACCCGCGCGACCTCTGGACGACGCAGCTGGAGACCGCGCGCGAGGCGCTGGCCCAGGCCGGCCTGAAGGCGAGCGACATCCGCGCCGTGGGCATCACCAACCAGCGCGAAACCACGTTGCTGTGGAACCGGCGCACCGGCGCGCCGGTGTACAACGCCATCGTCTGGCAGGACCGGCGTGCCGAAGCCGCCTGCGCCGAGCTGCGCGAGCGTGGCCTGAGCGACACCGTGTTGCAGAAAACCGGCCTGCGCATCGACGCCTATTTCTCCGGCACCAAACTCCAGTGGATGCTGGACAACGTGCCTGGCGCGCGCGCGCAGGCCGAACGCGGCGAGCTGGCCTTCGGCACGGTCGACAGCTGGCTGATCTGGCAGCTCACGGGCGGCGCGCGCCACGTCACCGACATCAGCAACGCCTCGCGCACCATGCTGTTCAACGTGCACAGCCAGCGCTGGGACGACGAGCTCCTGGCCCTGCTCGACATCCCGCCCAGCCTGATGCCCGAAACGCTGCCGTCGAGCGCGCACTTCGGCGACATCCAGGCCGAATGGCTGGGCGCGCCGCTGGCGATCGGCGGTGTGGCCGGCGACCAGCAAAGCGCCCTGTTCGGCCAGGCCTGCTTCTCGGCCGGCATGGCGAAAAACACCTACGGCACCGGCTGCTTCATGCTCATGCACACCGGCGAGCGTTTCCAGACCAGCCAGAACGGCCTGATCACCACCGCCACTGCACAGCCCCCCGGCGCACCACAGTACGCGCTGGAAGGCAGCGTGTTCATTGGCGGTGCGGTGGTGCAGTGGCTGCGCGACGGGCTGCGCGCCATCGAGTCCAGCAGCGAGGTGCAGGCCCTGGCCGAGAGCGTGCCCGACGCGGGCGGCGTGGTGCTGGTGCCCGCCTTCACCGGATTGGGCGCGCCCTATTGGCAAGCCGACGCACGCGGCAGCATCACCGGTCTGACGCGCGGCACCACCATGGCCCACATCGCGCGCGCGGCGCTGGAGAGCATCGCGTTCCAGAGCGCGGCCCTGCTCGAAGCGATGAGCCGCGACGCGATCGCGGCCGGCGGCGTGCCCGTGAGCGAGCTGCGGGTGGACGGTGGCGCCTGCGTCAACGACCTGCTGATGCAGTTCCAGGCCGACCTGCTGGGCATTCCCGTGGTGCGTCCGGCGGTGATCGAAACCACCGCCCTGGGCGCGGCCTACCTGGCCGGCCTGCACAGCGGGCTGTACGCCGGGCTGGACGAACTGTCCCAACAGTGGCGCGCCGAGCGAACCTTCCACCCCACGCTGTCGCGCGAACGGGCGGCCGAAAAAATGGCGCAGTGGGAACACGCCGTGCGGCAGACCACGACCGCTTGAAGCCTCGGGCGACAATCGCGGCATGAACGCACCCACCCACCCCATCATCACCTTCATCGGCGGCGGCAACATGGCCAGCGCCATCATCGGCGGCCTGGTCCGCCAGGGCCACCCCACCGCCGCCCTGCAGGTGGTCGAACCCTGGGACGAGCAGCGCGCGAAGCTGGCGCAGCAGTTCCCGGGCATGTCCATCCTGCCTGCCGCCAGCGCAGAGCTGAAGCCCTCGGACCTCGTGGTCTGGGCGGTGAAGCCACAGACCTTCAAGGACGCGGCGCTCGTCAGCCAGCCGTTCCTGGGCGACGCTCTGCACCTGAGCGTCGCCGCCGGCATCACCAGCGAGAGCATGGCCGGCTGGCTGCAGACGCAGCGCATCGTGCGCGCCATGCCCAACACCCCCGCCCTCGTCGGCCTGGGCATGACCGGGCTGATGGCGCGCGCCGCCGTCTCGGACGCCGACCGTGCGCTGGTCGAACGCGTGGTCCGCACCACCGGCGAGCTGGTGTGGGTGAACGTGGAGTCGGACCTCGACGCGGTGACCGCCCTCTCGGGCTCCGGCCCGGCCTATGTGTTCTATTTCCTCGAAGCCATGCGCGACGCCGGCGCCCGCATGGGCCTCGCGCCCGAGGTGGCACAGCAGCTCGCCATCGGCACCTTCATCGGCGCGGCCACCCTGGCACAACGTTCCAGCGAGCCGCTGCAGACACTGCGCGAGCGCGTCACGTCCAAGGGCGGTACCACCTACGCGGCGATCACGTCGATGGAGGCGAGCGGTGTGAAAGCCAAATTCGAGGAAGCCTTGCGTGCAGCACAGGCCCGGGCCGCTGAACTGGGTAAAGAATTCGGCGCCTGATCAGACCCCGAGAACCACGCCCACAAACACCGTGAAACCCAGCCAGTGGTTGAGGCGGAAGGCCTTGAAGCAGCCGTCCCGGGTGCGGTCCTTGATCAGGTGGAAATGCCAGGCCACCTGGGCCAGCGCCACCACCAGCATGGCGCCCCAGACCCAGGGGTTCACCACGGACCACAGCGCTGCGGTCCAGATGCCCAGGAAGACCAGGTAGAACGCGGTGACGGCCGGCACGTCGGCGTCGCCCAGCGTGATGGCCGAGGTCTTCATGCCGATGCGCAGGTCGTCGTCGCGGTCCACCATGGCGTATTCGGTGTCGTAGGCCAGCACCCAGAACAGGTTGCCCGCCATCAGCACCCAGGCCAGTGGCGGCACGCTGTGCCAGACGCCCGCCCAGAAACCCGGCGCGGTCCAGGGCGCAGCGCCGGAGAACAGTTCAAACGCCGGACCGCCGTTCACCGCCGCAAAGGCCATGGGAATGCCGAAGCTGAAGGCCACGCCCAGCACCGCCTGCGGCATGGATACGTGCCGCTTGGCGTAGGGATAGATCAGCGACAGCACCAGGCCCAGCACCGACCAGGCGATGGTGGCGACGTTGGTGGTCAGCACCAGCAGGAAGGCCATGAAAGCGAGCGCGGCGCCCACGCCCAGCGCTTCTTTCACGCCCACACGCCCGCTGGTCACCGGGCGCTGCGCGGTGCGCTTGACGTGTTTGTCGAACTCGCGGTCGGCCACGTCGTTGACGCAGCAACCGGCGCTGCGCATGAGGATGGTGCCGAGCACAAAGACCAGCAGCAGGTGCAAGCCGGGAAAGCCATCCGCCGCCACCCAGAGGGCCCCCAGCGAAGGCCACAGCAGCAACAGCCAGCCCGCCGGGCGGTTCCAGCGGATCAGATCAAGATAGAGGTTCAGACGCGACATCAAGATAAAAACACAGCAAGTGCGTGGGCGCGCCGGGTCATTCAGCACACCGCAGAACCGACTCCGCCGGGCTGCTGGTGTGGTCCCCCTGGGGGGAAGATCCGAAGCGGCGCAGGGGGGAGCTCAACTCAAGACAGCCTTTTGACGCCCGGCAACTCGCAGGCGTACACCGCATTGCGCAACTCGGCGATCGCCTCGTAACGCGTGAAGCTGCGCCGCCAGGCGAGCACCACGCGCCGGGTCGGCGCCTCGCCCTCAAACGGCAGGTAACGCACGAACGACGAATCGCCGAAGTCCTGGCCCGCGTTGGGCGCCCCATCCAGCGCCGAGCTCGGCACCGACAGGCGCGGCACCAGGGTCACGCCCATGCCGGCGGCCACCATGTGCTTGATGGTTTCCAGCGACGAGCCTTCGAAGCTCTTGCGGATGCCCTCGGTGTCACTCGAAAACCGGGCAAATTCGGGACAGACCTCCAGCACATGGTCGCGGAAACAATGGCCCGTGCCCAGCAGCAGCATGGTCTCGCGCTTGAGCTCTTCGGTGGTGACACATTTCTGCTGCGCCAGCGGGTGCCCGACCGGCACCGCCGCCAGGAACGGCTCGTCGTACAACGGCGCGATGGCCAGGTTGGTGTCCGGGAACGGCTCGGCCAGGATGGCGCAATCGATCTCGCCCAGGCGCAACTGCTCCAGCAGTTTGGTGGTGAAGTTCTCCAGCAGCATCAAGGGCATCTGCGGCGTGCGCTCGATCACCTGGCGCACCAGATTCGGCAACAGATACGGTCCGATGGTGTAGATCACCCCCAGCCGCAGCGGGCCGGCCAGCGGGTCCTTGCCACGCTTGGCAATCTCCTTGATCCCGGCGGCCTGTTCGAGCACGGTCTGCGCCTGGCGCACGATCTCTTCGCCCAGTGGCGTGACCGCGATTTCGCTCGCATTGCGTTCGAAGATCTTGAGCTCCAGCTCTTCTTCGAGCTTCTTGATCGCCACGGAGAGCGTCGGTTGCGAGACAAAACAGGCCTCGGCCGCCTTGCCGAAGTGCTTCTCGCGCGCCACGGCCACGATGTATTTGAGTTCGGTGAGCGTCATGTGGGTATTTTGCTCCCCCCGCGCCGCGGGGAGGGGATCCCCCCGCGCCGCCTTCGGCGTCACCCCCCAGGGGACGATGCGAGTGACCCGGCAAAGCCGGTTCCACCGCATCCTGGGTGAAGGCACTTCCGCCGGACGCGTGCCGACCGTCTCAGGCTTTCAGGTATTCGGCTTTGCTGCCGAGCCAGCGGGCGATGTGCTTTTCGGCGGCGCCGGGATGCTGTTGCAGCATCTGTGCCGCCGCCGTTCTCGCCCAGTCCAGCAGGTGGCCATCGGTGGCGAGATCGGCAAACCGCAGCATCGCAGCCCCCGACTGGCGTGCACCGAGAAATTCGCCCGGGCCGCGGATTTCGAGATCTCGGCGGGCAATTTCAAAACCATCGTTGGTCTCGGCCATGGCCTTCAGCCGTTCGCGCGCGGTTTCGCCGAGGCGCCCGCCGTCGGGTGGCGTGTAGAGCAGCACGCAGGCCGACGCCGCCGCGCCGCGCCCCACACGGCCGCGCAGCTGGTGCAGCTGGCTCAGGCCGAAACGTTCGGCGTGTTCGATCACCATCAGCGAGGCGTTGGGCACGTCGACGCCCACCTCGATCACCGTGGTGGATACCAGCACGCCCATGTGACCGCTGGTGAAGAGCGACATCACCGCCTTCTTCTCGGCCACGGGCATGCGCGAGTGCAGCAGGCCGACCAGGACAGGAGCACCCCCCTGCGCCGCTGACGCGGCTTCCCCCCTCTCTCGCGCGCCTTCGGCGCTGGGAGGGGGAACGCGCCCTTGGACCGGCAGAGCCGGACCCTCGGGCGCCTTGGACAGGGACACGTCTCGCCGGAAAGGCGCGTGGGAGCTGTTGAGCGCCGCGCTGAGTTCCGCGTGTGTCTCGGTGGCGTTCGACAGGTCCAGCGCCTCGCTCTCTTCGATCAGCGGACACACCCAATACACCTGCCGCCCCTGCGCCACCTGCGCGCGGATGCGTTCGATCACCTCGTGGCGGCGCTGGTCGGACACGACTTTGGTGACGATGGGCGTGCGCCCGGGCGGCAGTTCGTCGATGGTGGAGACATCGAGGTCGGCGTAGTAGCTCATGGCCAAGGTCCGAGGGATCGGCGTCGCCGTCATCATCAGAAGGTGCGGCTCGCGCGACTGCCCGTCGTTGCCCTCGGTCATCTTCGATCTGAGCGCCAGCCGCTGCGCCACGCCAAACCGGTGCTGCTCGTCGATGATGGCCAGCGCCAGGTTCTGGAACACCACCTGGTCCTGGATCACCGCGTGCGTACCGACCACCAGCGCGGCCTCGCCGCTGGCGATCAGGGCCAGCATCTCGGTGCGCTGCTTTTTCTTCTGGCTGCCGGTGAGCCAGGCCACGCGTTTGCCCAGCGGCGCGAGCAGCGGCTCCAGCCAGCCAATGAGCTTGGCGAAATGCTGCTCGGCCAGAATCTCGGTGGGCGCCATCAGCGCGCACTGCCAGCCCGAGTCGATGGCGATCGCCGCGGCCAGCGCGGCCACCACCGTCTTGCCCGAACCCACGTCGCCCTGCAGCAGGCGGTGCATGGGCACGTGGCGGGCCAGGTCGCGCGCAATCTCCTCCCCCACGCGGCGCTGCGCACCGGTCAGCGCGAACGGCAACACGGCCAGCAGCTGTTCGTGCAGCCCACCCGACGCCGTGCGCAACACCGGCGCACGCAGGGCATCGCGCTCGCGCTTCGCCGTCAACTGCGAGAGCTGCTGCGCGAGCAGTTCTTCGGCCTTCAGGCGTTGCCAGGCCGGGTGGCTGCGGTCTTCGAGCGCGTCGAGCGACACATCAGGTCCCGGGTGGTGCAGGTAGCGCAGAGCGTCGCGCAGGGTCCAGGTGCCGTGCACCACACGCTGCAGGCTGCCCAGCAGTTCCGGCGGAATGGTTTCCGACAAGTCGGCGCGCGCCAGCCCGCTGGCCACCACCTTGCGCAGGTAGGCCTGCGGCAGCTGGGCGCTGGTGGGGTAGACCGGGGTGAGGGCGTCGGGCAGCTCGCCGCCGGCCGCGTGGAAGGCGGGGTGCATCATGGTGCGGCCCATGAAGCCACCGCGGATTTCACCGCGCACCCGCACACGCGCGCCCACCACCAGCGCCTTCTGGTGCGAGGGGTAGAAGCTGAAGAAACGCAGGGTGCAGGTGTCGGAACCGTCGTCCAGCGTCACCAGCAGCTGGCGGCGCGGGCGTAGGGTGATCTCCTGGTGTGTCACCGTGCCTTCGACCTGCACCGTCTGTCCCTCGCGCGCATCGCTCAGACGCACCACACGGGTTTCGTCCTCGTAGCGCAGCGGCAGGTGAAGGGCCAGGTCGATGTCGCGCGTGAGCCCCAGCTTATGCAGGGCTTTCTGTGGCGCAGAGAGTTCCTTGCGTGGGGTGGGCGGGGCGTCGGGCATGGGACAATTCTGCCTGTCTTTTTATCCACCCTTTTGGCCACTTCCCGGCCACTTCCACTTGGAACGGGCCTTGTCCGGCCCTCAAGCAGCATGACCGCTTCCACATCTCCATCGGCCCACGGATTCACCGTCGCCGACTTCGATTTCCAACTCCCCGAAGCACTCATCGCGCAGCACCCCGCCGCCGAACGCAGCGCCTCGCGCCTGCTCGACGGCACGGGCGCCCAGCCGGTGGACCGCATCTTCCGCGAACTGCCCGGCCTGCTGCGCAGCGGCGACCTGCTGGTGTTCAACGACACGCAGGTGGTCAAGGCCCGGCTGTTCGGCGAGAAAGCCAGCGGCGGCAAGTTCGAGATCCTGATCGAGCGCGTGCTGCTGCCGCACGAGGCGCTGGACGGCTCGGTGCAGGAAGTGGTGGCCCACATCCGCGTGAGCAAGAAGCCTCAGCCCGGTGGTTTGCTGCACCTGGCTGGCGGGCTGAAGAACGGCGGGTTCGACGCGGTGTTCCTCGGTCGATGGCCCGATCAACAGGGCCAGCTGTTCCGCCTGCGCGTGGAAGGCCCGACGGGCGAAACGCCCTACGAACTGATGGCGCGCCACGGCCACGTGCCGCTGCCGCCCTACATCACGCACACGGACGACGCCGATGACGAGCGCCGCTACCAGACCGTGTTCGCGCGCGTGCCCGGCGCCGTCGCCGCGCCCACGGCCGCGCTGCACTTTGACGAAGGCGTGTTGTCTGCGCTGGAAGCACGCGGCGTTCAGCGCGCGAATGTGACGCTGCACGTGGGCGCGGGCACCTTCGCGCCGATGAAGACCGAGCGCATCGAAGACCACGTGATGCACCACGAGCGCTACGCGATCCCGCCCGAAACCGTCCAGGCCATCGCCGACTGCCGCGCACGCGGCGGCCGCGTGGTGGCGGTGGGCACGACCAGCGTGCGCACGCTGGAGAGCTGGGCGCGGTCCGGCGAAACGAGCGGTGATACCAACATCTTCATCACGCCGGGATTTCAGTTCCAGGTGGTGGACGTGCTGGTGACCAACTTCCACCTGCCCAAGAGCACGCTGATGATGCTGGTCAGCGCCTTCGCCGGCCACGAGCACGTGATGGCGCTGTACCGCCACGCGGTGGCGCAGGGCTACCGCTTCTTCAGCTACGGCGATGCGATGCTGCTGGAACGGTCAACGACCACCGCGACAGGCCGCCCCTAGAAAGGCTGCTCCCGGGGGGAACGACCCGAGCTGCGGCGGAGCATGGGGGCATCAGCCCAGATCCAGGAACACGCGCCCGCCCTCCACCTTCACCGGCCAGACCTTGATGGGCTCGGTGCAGGGCGCCAAGGTGGCATCGCCGGTGCGCAGATCGAAGCGGCCCTGGTGATGGGGGCACTCAATCTCGTGCCCTTCCACAAAGCCGTCGCACAACCTGGCATGGCCGTGGGTACAAAGGTTGTCTGTGGCGAACACCTCGCCGTCCACCGCGAACAGCGCGATGTCGTGCCCGCCCGGCGCCACCGGAATGCCCGCGCCTTCAAACAGATCGGCCTCGGCGGCCACGTCGGTCCAGTTGCTCATGAAGATCGTCCTGTTCAGATAGGGTAGATGATGGAGTTGGGGATCATTTCGCTGTCGTACACACAGAGACGTTGAGCGAACTTGAAGCCCTGCGGTGTGTTGACCACGATGTCCAGATAACGCCCGACGTTGAACACGCTGCTCGCGCCGTCGAGCTTGGTGCGGAACACCGCGTAGTTGGCTTCGCAGTGCAGCCGGCCCTGTTCGTCGATGTGCCGCACGACGGGAGCGCTCACCACGTGGCGTTGGTAATACGGGTCGTGGAACAGCGTCTCCTGGATGCCGTACACCCGGTCGCGCAGCATGGCCTGGCTGTCGAAGGCGAGCGTTGAGAGCGGGAAGCCGCGCTCGTGGTTCTCACGCGGCTGCAGCTTGTAGACGCCGTCGGTGGTGAAGAACTCGGGCCAGAGTTCCCACTGCCCGCTGTCCACGGCCGAGGCGTAGTCGCTGTAGAGCTGCTGCAGCGCCTGCCAGGTGTCGAAATCCACTTTGACCAACGCGCTCATGGCGAAACCTCCTTCGCGACGGAAGGCTCCGGGGCTTCCATCACCTTCCGCCAGTACTCGTACATGCCGCGAATCAGCGTCTCGGTCACCATGTGATCGGTCTCACCCACCTCGCGCCCGCCCAGCTCCGCCAATGTGCGGTGCTGCGGCTTGCTCTCGAAAGCCTGCTGCGAAAACTCGATGACTTCGCCGTCGTCGGCGCTCACAAAGCCGGCCGGACCGAACAGGTTGGCCTGGCGCAGGCGACGCTCGGTCATCTCGGCCGTGTCGTCCTCGAAACCGAAGTGCGTCCAGACGAAGTCGAACGCGCCATTCCCGTCGGGCTGGATGTGGCGCGTGCTCACGCTGTTGACCTGCTGCTGGAAGATCACGCTGGGAAACAAGGTCGTCATCACGGCTGTAGGCATCTGTTCACCCAGTTGCCACCAGGGCTCGGGAACGATGTCCAGGAAACGTTTGTCCTCCAGCTCCATCGCCGCCTTGAAGCTGGACACCTGCGTCACCTGCGCCGCCTGGCCGCTGGCCTGGCCCATGCTGCCGCGCGTGGAGATCATGGCCGCGTGACGGTGGTGCGCATCCATGCGCAGCTCGCTCTTGTTGTCGGCGCGCCAGAGGCCGAAGGTGACGAACCAGGTGTGCAGCAGGCCGGGGTGGTACGGGTCCTTGATGTTCTCCTGCATCAGCTTCCAGTTGCCGGGGATGCGCTGGCGGTTGTAGCCCAGGATGGTGAGCTTTCGGCCGTTGAACAGGCGGTCGAAGTACCGCAGGATGGTCGGCCCCAGGTAGTCTTCGAGCGACTCGACTTCGTGGTCGAACGAAGCGAACACCACGCCGCCGCGCACCGCCACCTCCAGCGTCGTCAGCGCATGGTCCTTGGGGTTGAAGTCGGCCGGCATCCCGCCGTTGACCTTGCCGTCCTGCCGCACGCCGCGGCGGAACGGCACGCCCTGCAGGTCACCGTTGGGCGCGTAGCTCCACTGGTGATAGGGGCAGACGAACTCGGTCTGGTTGCCGTGGCGCTTGCGGCAGAAACGCATGCCGCGGTGCGCGCAGACGTTCTCCACCACATGGATTGCGCCGTCGGCGGCGCGCGTCATGATGACCGAGCGCTCGCCGACCACGCTGCGTTTGAAGTCCCCCGCGTTGGGGATCTCGGCCTCCAGGCCGACGTAACACCAGTGGCCTTTGTAAAAGAAACGTTCGAGTTCGCGCTGGTGGCGCTGCTGATCGGTGTAGACGGCGAAAGGGATGCGGCTGGTGCCGCCCAGCTCCCAGTGCAGGGCATCCGGGCTGGCGATGGGGGCCTCGGTGGTCATGGCGTGTCTCCGGTTTTTTGTCGAATTCACCCGCATGATCGCCAATCGCTCCCTATCCAGCAATCGAAACGGCGTGATAGCCTTTATTCACCATCGAAATAATGAACGCCCATGAACCTGCACGAGATCGACCTCAACCTGCTGGTGGTGTTTCACCGGCTGCTGCGCGAGCGCCGCGTCTCGCGCGTGGCCGAAGCGCTGGGCCTGAGCCAGCCCGCGGTGAGCAACGCCTTGCGCCGCCTGCGGGGTCTGCTGGGCGACGAACTGTTCCTGCGCACGCCGGGTGGCATGGAACCCACGCCCTACGCCCTGCAGCTCGCCGGCCCGGTGGCGCAGGCGCTGGACACGCTGCGCGAAGCCTTGAACGTGCGCGCCTCGTTCGAGGCTGCCACCAGCGAACGCTGCTTCACGCTGGCGATGTCCGACGTCGGTGAAACCTATTTCCTGCCGGTGCTGGTGGACGCGCTGGCGCAAGCGGCGCCGCGCGTCACCCTGCAATGCGTGCCCGTGGCCGACGCCTCGCTGCGCGACGACATGGCCAGTGGGCGGGTTGATCTGGCGCTGGGCCTGCTGCCGCAACTGCAGGCCGGATTTTTCCAGCAGACGCTGTTTCGCCAGCACTACGTGGCCCTCATGCGCGCCGGTCATCCGCTGGCCACGCGGACGCAGATCACCGCCGCACAGTACCGCCAGGCCAGCCACGTGCGCGTGGTCTCGACCGGCACCGGCCACGGCCTGGTGGACGCGGCACTGGAGCGGCTCGGCGTGGTGCGCAGGGTGCGGTTGACGGTGCCGCACTACGTGGCGCTGGGCCATGTGCTGGGCGGCAGCGATCTGATCGCGACCGTGCCCGAGCGCTTTGCCGACCGCGTGACCGCGCCCTTTGGCCTCGTCGCCCGCCCGCTCACCCTCAAGCTGCCCGCCAGCCACATCGCCCAGCTCTGGCACGCCCAGCTGCACCGCGATCCCGGCCACCAGTGGCTGCGTGCGCTGGTCGCGACGCACTTTGGCGCACCGGAAACCGCATGATCCCAGCGGGCATGCACGGCACCCCACCCCAGCAGCCGTCACAATCGTGGGCTTCGAAGAATCTTGCTGCAGGTGGTCTTGTGATTGAAATGTTGGTGCGTCTGGGTGTGGCCCTTTTCCTGTCACTCGGTCTGGCGGTGCTGCTGGCCTGGAGTTGGGACAGCTCCGACGATCGCCCCACCCCGTCTCACACGCCGTTCACTGCCAGCGACAGCGTGGCGCTCCTGCGCTGACCACCCGTTCGTCGCCGGGATCGGCCTTCGTGTCTCGATTTGAGACGCATCCCGGACGTATTGACAAAGATCAAGTTAGTGGCATTTCCGCCTGCTAGCCTGAGTGCATTCCCTTCACGCACCCGGAGAAACGGCCCATGAAACGCCTTCTGATCACACTCACTGCCACCCTGCTGGCTGCCCCTGTCTGGGCCGCCGCAGGCGACGACGCCGCCGCCCTGAAACTCGCCACCGGCAGCGGCTGCATGACCTGCCACCACATCGAGCCAGGCGCCAAAGGCCCGAACGGCCTGCCGCCCATCGGCCCGGCCTGGCGCGACGTGGCCGCTAAATACAAAGGTCAGACCGGCGCGCAGAAACAATTGACCACCACCGTGCTCGCCGGCTCCAGCCCCTACGAGAGCCACTGGAAGGACAAGGTCAGCGGTCTGGCCATGCCCCCCAACAAGGTGGCCATCTCTGAAGCCGACGCCGGCAAGCTTGTTGCCTGGATCCTGGGGTTGAAGTAACCCCCTGCGCCGCTGCGCGGCTTCCCCCTGAAAGGGGGACCACGCTGGTGGCCCGGCATAGCCGGTTCCACGGCGTGCGCTGGGAAAGACACTTGCTCCGGTGAAGTGGTCTGATCCCCGCAGGAGCACTCGGCGACAATCGCCACATGCTCCAGTTCGAACTGCTCAAGACCGAAGGCCACGCGCGCCGTGGCCGCCTCACGCTCAACCACGGCGTGGTTGAAACCCCCATCTTCATGCCCGTGGGCACCTACGGCACGGTCAAGGGCGTCATGCCCGCCAGCCTCGAAGACATGGGCGCCCAGATCATCCTGGGCAACACCTTCCACCTCTGGATGCGGCCCGGCCGCGAGGTCATGGCCAGCTTCGGCGGCCTGCACGGCTTCGAGAAATGGAACAAACCCATCCTCACCGACTCGGGCGGGTTCCAGGTCTGGTCGCTCGGCGCCATGCGCAAGATCACCGAAGAAGGCGTGCACTTCGCTTCGCCCGTCAATGGCGACAAGCTCTTCATGTCGCCCGAGGTCAGCATGCAGATCCAGACCGGGCTCAACAGCGACATCGTCATGCAGCTGGACGAGTGCACGCCCTACGAGACCAACGGCCACCTGACCACCGAGGCCGAAGCGCGCAAGAGCATGGAGATGAGCCGCCGCTGGGCCGTGCGCTCCAAGGATGAGTTCGCGCGGCTCGAAAACCCCAACGCGCTCTTCGGCATCGTGCAGGGCGGCATGTTCGAGCACCTGCGCCAGGAATCGCTGGACGCGCTGGTCGAGATGGACTTCCCCGGCTACGCCGTGGGCGGCGTGAGCGTGGGCGAGCCCAAAGAACAGATGCTTCAGATCATGGCGCACACGCCGCACCGCCTGCCGGCGCACAAGCCGCGCTACCTGATGGGCGTCGGTACGCCCGAAGACCTGGTGCAGGGCGTGGCCGACGGTGTGGACATGTTCGACTGCGTCATGCCCACGCGCAACGCGCGCAACGGCACGCTGTTCACCCGCTTCGGTGACCTGAAGATCCGCAACGCCCGCCACAAGACCGACCACCAGCCGCTGGACGGCACCTGCACCTGCTACGCCTGCGCCGGTAAGAGCGGCGTGAGCTGGAACGCCGGCGGGCGCGACGGCTTCAGCCGCGCCTACCTGCACCACCTGGACCGCTGCGGCGAAATGCTCAGCCCCATGCTGGCCACCATCCACAACCTGCACTACTACCTGAACCTCATGCGCGAGGTGCGCGAAGCGCTGGATGCCGGACGCTTCGAAGCCTTCCGCGCGCAGTTCAAGGCCGACCGGGCACGCGGCGTCTGACGCCTGCGCGGCACGACAGCAACGCCACACACGGATAAGCTGCGCGTCATGACGCAGCCCCCAGTTCCCCGCCACATCCTGCCCGTTCTGGTGACAGCGCAGTTCGCTGGCACGTCCCTCTGGTTCGCGGTCAACGCGGTGATGCCCGATCTGCAGCGCGAGCTGGGCTGGCCGGCCAGTGCCGTGGGGCCGCTCACCTCGGCGCTGCAATTTGGTTTCATCGTGGGAACGCTGGTGTTTGCCTTGCTGGCCATCGCCGACCGTTTTTCGGCGCGCAAGGTGTTCCTGTTCTGCGCGCTCGCGGGTGCGGCCTGCACCGTGGGCGCCTGGGCCATGGTCACGCACTACGAAGCCCTACTGGTCTGGCGCTTTTTCACCGGCGTCTTCCTCGCCGGCATCTACCCCGTTGGCATGAAGATCGCGGCACAGTGGTACACCAAGGGCCTCGGCGCGGCGCTGGGCCTGCTGATCGGCGCGCTGGTGCTCGGCTCGGCCAGCGCCCACGCGTTGCGCGCGCTCAGCGGCAGCCTGCCCTGGCCCACGCTCATGCTCGGCGTGGCCGCGCTCGCGGCAGCGGGTGGGCTGTTGCTGTTCTTTGGCACCGGCGACCCGCCGCACGCCCATGCCCGCGTGACCACGCTGCAGTGGCGCGCGCTCGGTGCGCTCTGGACGGACGGCCGCGTGCGCGCCTCGGTGCTCGGCTACTTCGGCCACATGTGGGAGCTCTACACCGTGTGGGTGATGGTGCCGCTGGTGCTGGCCACCCGGTTGCAGGGTGCGAATCTGTCGTGGGCGGCGTTCTGGGTGCTGGGCGCGGGCGTCATCGGCTGCGCTGGCGGCGGCTGGGTGGCGCAGCGCTGGGGCAGCGCACGCGTGGCTTCGGCACAGCTCGCCACCAGCGGCCTGTGTTGCCTGGCCACGCCGTTTGTCATCGATGCCCCCGCGTTGCTGTTCTACGCGTGGCTCGTGCTCTGGGGCATCACGGTCTCGGGCGACTCGCCGCAGTTCTCCACGCTCACCGCGCGCAACGCGCCACCGCAGGCCGTGGGCAGCGTGCTCACGCTCACCAACAGCATCGGTTTCGGCATCTCCATTGTGAGCATCCTGCTGTTCGTTTCGTTGTCTCAAACCGTCGAGCTGGGCACCCTGCTGCCGTGGCTGGCGATGGGTCCGGCGCTGGGCTTGTGGGCGATGGCGCGGCTGGTGCGCGAGGAGCGACAAAAAGTGACAGGCATCCGGTAAAGTCCGGCCACCCACAACAACCCTGGAGGATTCCCATGCCCGCTCCCGCCTACGTCGCCCAGCGCCCCACCGGCGCCTTCATCGGAGCCTCCTGGGCCGCCTTGCTGGTCGGGGCCGTGGTTTACCTCATGGGCCTGTGGAACGCCGAGATGCAGCTCAACGAAAAGGGCTACTACTTCACGCTGCTGATGTACGGCCTGTTTTCTGCCGTGTCGCTGCAGAAGTCGGTGCGCGACCGCATCGAGGGCATCCCAGTCACCGGCATCTACTACAGCCTGTGCTGGGTGTCGCTGGGCATCGCGGTGATCCTGCTGACGGTGGGCCTGTGGAACGCGACGCTGGCCGCCAGCGAAAAAGGTTTCTACGCGATGGCCTTCCTCCTGGCGCTGTTCGGCGCGGTCGCGGTGCAGAAGAACATCCGCGATGTGGCCCAGTTCAACCGCGCCCACCCCGAGTTCGACGGCGCAGCGGCCGAGTAAGCCCGGCACCGCCACTGCACTGACTTCAGGCGGCTGCAGCGCTGTCGGGCTCCTTCGGCAGAAGGACCTCTGAAGCGTTCCCTGGCTCACCCACCGGCTCCTTCGCCGACGCACCGCACGAGAAGCAGTAGCGCGCAAACGCGTTCTTGCGCGTGCTGCAGTGCCCGCAGCGGTCAAACAGGCAGAGACCGCAGTGCGGGCAGAAGTCGGTCTTTCCGTCTTTCATGTCCACCGTTCGCTCGCAGCCCGGGCAGATGTTCTTCGTCATGCGCGCCTGGGCCTGGTCGTAGTCCATCTCTCGCTGGCGCGTCTGGGCCGGTTGCGCCTCGGCCTGCTTCTGCCGCTCCAGATACCGCTGCAACGCCTGGATCGCGTAACGCCCGCCGATCACCGTGAGCACAATGCCGACGATGTACCGCACATAGCCACCGTAGCTCGGCAGGTAGGGCACCAGCTCCACAAAGAACGCGAACAGCGCGAAGAAGATGAAGCCCCAGACGAAGGGCCACGACGAGCCCTTGCGGTGCCTCTTGAACAGATAACCCGCGAGCACCAGCAGCGGCAGCGTGAGCGCCAGCCGGTAGCCGAACACGCGCAGCTCCTGCGCACGCTGCGCCTCCACAAAGGCGCCACGTGCATCGTTCTGCAGAGTGCGCAGCTCGGCCTGCGCGCGTTCCTGCGCCTGGCGCGCGTCCAGCGCCGCCTGCTGCTGCCGCTCGACCGCCGAGAACGCCGCGCGTTCGGCCTGCCGCAGGCCGTCCAGCTCGCGCGTGCGCACCAGCACCTCGTCGTCCTGTTCCGAACGCTGCGTCACGCTGCGCGTGGCCAGCCAGTTGTCGAAAGTCTCGCGTGCCGCGCGGTTGTCGGCGCGCGCCGTCTGCAGCTTGAGCTGCGCCTGCTCCAGCTCGGCCTGTGCTTCCTCGGCCGCACGCTCGGCCGTTTTGATGGAGTCCTTGAGCGCGGGCGTGCGCTGCGGGTCCATGAAGTCTTCCAGCGAGCGGGTCTGCTCCACCTGCGGCAGATCACCCACGATGGTGCTGCCCAGCCCGGTCAGGAACCAGGCAAACAGGAACGCCACCAGCCACAGGCCGCGGTGGAACCACTTTTCGGACAGACGCAGGGTCTTGCTCATGTTCTTTCCCTCGAAAACAGGTTGTTGGACGGCATTGTGACCCCGCTCACAGCGCGATCCGCTGCGGTGCCGAGCCCAGGCCGGTGCGCGCCAGCCAGTCGAGCACCGAATCCACCGTCACGGTTTCGATGCGGTCGGAGAAGCGCTTCGCGTTCGGGTGGTCGTCGAAGCGGATGTGCGCCGAACTGGCGCTCGCGCCCAGCCGGGTCAGCGCGCCCAGGCGCAGCGTGCTCGGCTGGTAACCCTTGAAGCCCAGCCAGGCCTGCGCCTGTGCGCGGCTCGCGACACCGGTCTCCGCCGCCATGGCCATGGTCTCCAGCGCCCACTGGTTGGACTGCTGGTAGCGCGTGCCCCAGGCGTAGGCCACCATGTTGTAGTCGCGCTGATGCAGGCGCAGGCTGCGCGCCGGGTCGGTCAACAGCGCGAGCAGCGGCGCCTGCAGCGCGGGCGCGGGCACCGACCACACCGCCTCGTGCCGCCAGAGGTCGTCCAGAAAGAACTCGCCCAGGCCCTGGCGGTAGATCGAGCCGGTGGATGTGCCGCACTGGTTGAGCTTGTGCAACACCCGCCACGGGCCTTCGGCCGATTTGTACGCCCAGCCCAGGTGCGAATAGCGCAACTGGTACTTGCCCAGGTCCTGCCCTGCGCGGCCCAGCACCACCACGCGTGCGCCGCTGCGGGCGAACTCCGCGTCCAGCGCCTGCGCCGTCTGCAGCGCCAGCGCCAGGCCCTGCGTCAGGGTCCGGGGCGTTAGCGGCCGCTGTTCGCAGGAGCGGCCGGCGTGCGCGACGGGCGCCATCAGCAGCGCGGCGGCCAGGGCCAGCGCTGTGGGAATCGCCTGAAACGTCTTGTTCATGGTGACCCTCTATCAGTAAGTGATGCGTTCGTTGTGGAGAAGAGCGTGCCCTATCTCGTTGGGGATGAAGCACAACACCTCACCCGCCGCCGAGAGCAGCACGCCCGTGCCGATCACGCTCACCGCCACCGCCGTGCCCACGCTGGCCGCCACGCCCGAGGCTGCGCGCCCCGTCAGCTCCACACTGGCCCGCGCGCCGTCGGACGCCCGCTCCAGCACGATCACCGTGCCACGCGCCGACACCTCCACCGTCTTCACCACCAGCACTGCGCCACTCACTGTGAGCGCCACCGGCAGCGCGCTCACCGCCACCGCACCCGCCGCGGCGCTGCCCGCCACACCCACCACCGACGCCACCGGCAAAGCCGAGAGCACCAGCGAAGCCTCGCTCTGGGCTCGGGCCGGGCCGGCGGCCAAAGCCAGCGCCAGGCTGGCGGCGAGAAAAGTCTTGGTCAAAAATGAACGTGTCATGTCATCGCTCCTGAAAAGGAAACTGGGTCAATCAAAGAGGGGGAAAGAGAAGCCGCTTCAGGCAACCGCCTGAGCAGCAGCCACCGAGCGCTCGGCCAGTGCCTGCTGACGGCCCGCGACATGCGCCTCGGCCAGGTCCGCCTCGTGGCGGTCGCGCAGCGTCTTGGCCAGCGTGAACGCCGACGTCACCAGGTACAGCCAGCTCACGCCCAGGTAAGCCTTGTAGGTCTCATCGATCTGCATGCGCAGCAGGCCCCAGAGCGTGAGCCCCATCGCCACACCAAAACCGCCCCAGACCACCAGGCGCCACATCGGCGTCTCGGCCTCACCCGTTAGGCTGGCCTTCTGCGTGTCGCGCACCGCCTTGGACAACACGAACACCGTGGACAGGCAGAACACATAGCCCATCACCATGAACGCGCGGTCCAGCGCCTGCCCCGGCAGGTAGGCCAGGCCGGTGGCGCAGAGAAACACCGCGAGGCCAAACGACACCCAGACCTGGAGCTGCCAGGCACGGGTGTCGCGCATCACGATGAGGGGGGAACGGGGGCTGCTGGCCATGTGAAACCTCGATGGGTTGTTGAACATGGCGCGATGGTGGGATGGGCGCAGGTATCCGAGGTCAGATTTGACTACTGGAATCGAAAAATCGAACTTTCAGGATCGATATCCAATACTTTTTGATCCACAGCGTCTGAACCGCATGTCAAAGGCATCGTTCGCCCTCGACCTGGATCGGGCGCTCGTTGGCAGGCGGGCGACCGCCCGGTCCACGGTTCAAGCCTGGGCCTCTGCACGCGGTGTGATGCGACGCGAAGCGGTAGCGCCCAGCCAGGTGAGCACACCACCCAATGCCACCAATGCCGCCGCCACGAGAAACGTGAGGTGCAGGCCGGCCGTCAGCTGTTGCGCGCTCGCCGTGGCCACCAGGTTTGTCGACGCACCGAAGCCGAACACCGCCCCCATGGCCGATGCCCCGGTGATCAGGCCCAGGTTGCGTGACAGGTTGAGCAGGCCCGACACCACACCGCGTTGGTCCGCTGTGGCGCTGGCCATCACCGCGGTGTTGTTCGCCGACTGGAAGCTGGCGTAGCCCGCCGTGATGAGGCCGAGCGCGCCCGCGTAGCCGGCTGCGCCCCAGGTGGTGGCCGCGATCGGCAGCGTGGTGGTGCCCAGGAACATGGTGACCAGCCCCGCCACGCCCACCGGCTGCGAGCCCACCCGGTCCACCAGGCGGCCAGCCGGCGCGCCGAACACGGCGGCCACGGCCGGGCCGACCGACATCACCAGCCCCATGTGTGTCGCGTCCAGCTGGAGCGCGCCCACCAGGTAGAACGGCCCCACCACCAGGGTGGCCATCACCACGGTGGTGACCAGCGCGCTCGCCGCAAAGCCCGTGGCCATCACCGGGTGGCGGAACGTCGCCAGCCGCACCAAAGGCGCTGTTACCCGGGTCTCGGCGAAGACAAAGGCGCCCAGACCCAGCAAGGCCAGGAGCAACAGGCTCGCGTTGAGGGGGCCGAACGCGCCGCGCCCGAGCGTCATGGCCAGCGAGTAGGCCGCGAGGCTGAGGGCGAGCAGCACCATGCCGACGGGGTCAAAGCGCACGGGCTTGGCGGCGGTGGCCACTGGATCGGGCGGCAGGTGGCGGTAGGCCATCGCCAGCGCCATGAGGCCCAGCGGCACGTTGATCCAGAACACCGCGTTCCAGCCGCAAACGCCGATCAACAGGCCGCCCAGGGTGGGGCCGAGCGCGGTGCCCACCGCGGACACGGTGCCCAGCAGCCCCATGGCGCTGCCCACCTGGTGTTTGGGCACGCGCTCGCTGACCAGGGCCATGCTCAGCGCCATCATGGTGGCGGCACCCAGACCCTGAACCACCCGTGCGGCGATCAACTGCCAAAGCGTGGTTGAGGCACCGCCCGCGAGCGACGCCAGCGTGAACACCCCCAGTCCCCACAGCATGAGCCGACGCCGGCCTACGAGGTCTCCCAGGCGGCCCACCGTCACGATGACCACCGTGATGGTCAGCAGGTAGGCCAGCACCACCCATTGCACCGCCTGAAACGACGCGGAAAACGCCTGCGCCAGGGTGGGCAGGGCCACGTTGGCAATGCTGGTGCCCAGAGATGACAGCAACATCGACAGAGACAGGCTGAACAGCACGCGGTTCAGGGCCGGTGCCGAGGGGGTGGCGGCGGTGGCGGGGGCCGCTTCGAGGGGGGTAGGAAGAGACATGTCGGGCTCCGGAAAAAGGATCACCCGATGCTAGAGAGCGGGTCGTGCTGGCGGAAGGCGCGTGCCGCGCAACCAACCCGTGCAGCCAACGCCATGTGTGGGGCGTGCGTGCTATGTTTCCGGCATGACCCCGCTCGACTTCAACCTGCTGTTGACCCTGGACGTGCTGCTGTCCGAACAGAACGTCGCCCGCGCCGCCCAACGGCTGAAGCTGAGCCCCTCGGCGATGAGCCGTGCATTGGCCCGCCTGCGCGAAACCACAGGGGACCCGCTGCTGGTCAGGGCCGGACGCGGCCTGGTCCCCACGCCCCGCGCGCTGGAACTGCGCGAGCGCATCGGCCCTCTGGTGCAGGAAATCGAGGCGGTCATGCGCCCCCTGAACGCCCTCAAGCTGAGCGAACTGGCCAGGACGTTCACGCTGCGCAGCAGTGAGGGGTTTGTCGAAAACTTCGGCGCAGCGCTGATCCAGCGTGTCGCTGAAGAGGCGCCGAATGTGCGCCTGTGTTTTGTGCAGAAACCCGACAAGAGCAGCACGGCGCTGCGCGATGGGGCGGTCGATCTGGAGACCGGCGTGGTGGGCGCCACGATGGGGCCGGAAATCCGCGCGCAGGCCCTGTTCCGCGACCGCTGGATCGGCGTGGTGCGCCACGGGCATCCGCTGCAACACGAAGCGCCCATCACGCCAGAGCAGTTCGCCCAGGGTCGCCACATCGCCGTCTCAAGGCGCGGTGTGGTTGGTGGCCCGGTCGACGCTGCACTGGCACCCCTCGGACGGCCGCGCAACGTGGTGACCATCACCAGCGGCTTCGTGGCGGCCTTGGCGCTCGCACGCGGCACCGACCTGATCGCCTGCGTGCCCGAGCGCCACACCGAAAACCTTCGCGGCGATCTGCACAGCTTCGCGCTGCCATTTCCCGTGCCGGCGTTCTCCATCTCCCTGTTCTGGCACCCGCGGCAACAGGCGGACCCGGCACACATGTGGTTGCGCCGGGTGGTTCTGGAGACCTGTGGCGCCGATCACCCCCCAACGCCCGGTTGAATCGGGTGCCCGCTGTGCAGGCCGCCGGCCAAGGCGGGCATCATCCATTTGGGGTATGCCAATGAGGTGCTGCGCCATCAAGCGCTTGATGCCTGCCTGCCCCGCACGTACCCTGAGACCCCCTTTGACCGCCCCTCCGGAGGTTCCCATGCGTGCACTGTTGTCTGTGTTGCTTTTACCCCTGTCGGCCATGGCCCAGAGCGCCATGCCCACCGAGTTCCCGGCCGACACCGCACCGATCAGCGACGAGGCACTGACGGAGCGCATGGCTGGCAAGGTGTACCGCGCCAAGTTGACCGACGGCGCCACCTGGCGGCTGGAGTACAAGAAGAACGGCTACGCCTTCCTGAACACCGGCACCGGGTTCAGCGACAGCGGCAAGTGGTCGGCCAAGCAGGGGCAGCTTTGCTCCGAATGGAGCCGCATTGCGTCCAGTTGCCTGGAAACGCGCACCAACAGCGAGGCGGTGTACATCAAGCGCGCCACGGGCGAAGTGGTCGCGCTCCGTCCGGATTGAGGCGGTTGCCCACCTGCCGACCGTGGCTCAGTTGCCGAGAAGGCCAGCCACGCGTTCGCGCAGGCTCTCCGGCGTCACAGCCTCGGCACGCACCGCCTCCCCCACATTCAGCCCCACGCGGCTGAACACGCCGCGCCGGAACGGCTTGACCATGGCGGTGGGTTCGCCGCCCGCCAGTTCAACGCGGCTGAAGTACGAGCCCCAGAGGTTGGTGAGCGCCATGGGGATGACGCTGACCGGCACGCCGTCGGCCTGGGCCTGCGCGAGGATCTTGGCGATGCCGCCTTTGAAGGGTTGCAGGGTGCCGTCGCGGGTGATGCCGCCCTCGGGAAAGATGCCGAGCAGGTCGCCTTCTCGCAGCACCTGGGCGGCGGCAGCGAACGCGGCTTCGTAGGCGGCGGGGTCTTCTTTCTGCGGCGCCACGGGGATGGCCTTGGCCAGCCTGAACAGCCAGCCGAGCACCGGCACCTTGAAGATGCGGTGGTCCATGAGGAAGCGGATGGGGCGTGGGCTGGCGGCCATCAACAGCACCGCGTCGACAAAGCTCACGTGATTGCAGGCGAGCACGGCGGCGCCTTCGGTGGGGATGTTCAGGTCGCCCTTCACGTCGAAGCGGTAGACAAAGCGCGAGGCCGCCCAGGCCACGAAGCGCAGCAGGTACTCGGGCACGAGCATGAAGATGTAGAACGCGACCACCGCGTTGGCCAGGCCCACGAGCCCGAACAGCTGCGGGATGCTCACCCCGGCGCCGAGCAGCGCGCCCGCCAGCACCGAGCTGCCGATCATGAACAGCGCGTTGAGGATGTTGTTGGCCGCGATGATGCGGGCGCGGTGCGTGGGCTGGCTGCGCATCTGGATCAACGCGTACATGGGCACGCTGTAAATGCCAGCAAAGAGCGAGAGCAGGGCCAGATCGGCCAGCACGCGCCAGTGCGCGGCCTCGGCCATGAACTGGCCGAGCGTGAGCGCGATGGTGGACGGCGGCAGGCTGTGAGAAGCGAAATACAGGTCGATGGAAAACACACTCATGCCGATGGCACCGAGCGGTACCAGGCCGATCTCCACATGGCGGCGGCTCAGCATTTCGCACAGCAGAGCGCCGATGCCGATGCCGATGGAGAACACCACGAGCAGCAGCGAAGCCACCTGTTCGTCACCGTGCAGCACGTCGCGCGCGAAGCTGGGGAACTGGCTCAGGAACACGGCGCCGAAGAACCACATCCAGCTGATACCGAGCAGCGAGCGGAAGACAACCGTGTTGCCGTGCGCGAGCTTCAGGTTGCGCCAGGTTTCGGTGACGGGGTTCCAGTTGATCTGGAGTTGCGGGTCGGTGGCGGGCGACACGGGCACGGCCTGCGCCAGCGCGCGGCCAATCACGGCGAGCAGCAGGCAGGCGACGGCGACGTAGGTCGGGCCCACCAGTGGCATGGCGATCAGCAGGCCGCCGGCCACGTTGCCGAGCAGGATGGCCACAAACGTGCCCATCTCGACCATGCCGTTGCCGCCAGTGAGCTCGCGCTCGCTCAGGTGCTGCGGCAGGTAGGCGAACTTCACCGGGCCAAACAGCGTGCTGTGCAGACCCATGAGGAACACGCAGCCCAGCAGCACCGGCACGTTCTGCTGCATGAAGCCCCAGCCGGCCAGCAGCATGATGGCGATTTCGAGGTTCTTCACGAAACGGATCAGCACCTCCTTGGGGTACTTGTCGGCCAGCTGGCCGCTGGTGGCCGAGAAGATCAGGTACGGGAAGATGAACAGCGCGCCGATCACCAGCCCCGCCATGGCCGGCGGCAGCCAGCTCACCTGCAGCTGGTAGGTGACCAGCACGGTGAAGGCGAACTTGAAGACGTTGTCGTTGCCGGCGCCGAAGAACTGCACCCAGAAGAAGGGGCCGAAACGGCGCTGCGTGAGCAGGGCGAACTGCCCGCCCTCGTGGGCGCCGGGGCTGGCATGGTCGGTGGGTGCCGTGGGGACCCCGGCGGACGTGGTGGCTGGACTGCTCATGCGGATCTCCTCCAGATGCCTTGTGATCATTGTTCCGAGGGCGCCGCGCCGCGGCCCGTTGCCCGCGCATTCTGCCGCACGGCCCGCAGCACCGGCCAGGCGGCCAGACCGGCCACCAGGTGCTTGAGGCTGTGACCCGACACCACGTCGCCGGTGGCGTGGAAAACGGCTTCGTCACCCAGCTCCAGCAGCTTGGCCAGCGCATACAGGCCGATCAGCACGCCGAGGCGCACACCCAGAGCGCCGGCCCTGGGTTTGTGCAGGGCGAGCCAGGCCATGAGCGCCATACCGCCGAACTGCACCACGGCCCAGGGCAACACATTGCCATGGGTGAGCGGCATCGCGGCCGAGAGCAGCGCCACCACCAGCGTCAGACGCATCACACACGCCGCGGGTTTCTGCCCCACGCGCTCGGCCACCGCCAGCGCCAGCGCGCCGGCGAAGGTGACCGCCATGCCCATGCGGTCGAGCACCAGGCCGTGGGCATCGGGGGCCCAGTGGTACCAGGCGGAGCCGAAACCCGTGGCCAACAGACCGCCGAAAAACACGGCCAGGGCCAGCCGGGTGCCCGGCGCCCACGGGCCACCACGCAGCAGCACCCACCCGCCCAGCAGGCCCGCGACCGCCAACGCCAGATTGGTCCAAACGTCCATGAAGTTGGGCACACCCCAGAGCCTTCGGGCGTCCACGAAAGGATGGCCGTGGGCATGCAGCGGGGCGTGTCCATGGGCGTTGAGCGCCAGACCGCTGTGCGCCAGCCAGGCCGGCCCGGCGATCACGGCCAGCAGCCAGAGCACCAGCAGCGCGGTGCCCAGGGACACCAGCCGCTGCCCGACCGGCGCCAGGGGCATGGATCGCAGCACACACAGGCTGGTGGGTCGGCGGGTGACAGATCGGGCGGACAAAGACATATCGGCACTCCGGTGGCGCATGGGCCGGTGAAACACAAGGACAAAGGGCGGGACCGGGACGCAGTGTCTGACCGATGGGTGCCAAAACGGGTCAACTTCCGATACAGTGCCCCCACTTCCAACCCAAGGTATCGGCATTCGATACCCGATCCGCACGAAGGCATTTCCCATGAGCACCACCCAGGACCTGGTCACCGCCCTGAAGAAGGAACTCAAGACCGCGCAGATGACCTACGCCGATCTGGCGCGGGCCATGGGCATGGCGGAGTCCAGCGTGAAGCGCATGCTGGCCAAGGGCGACATGTCGCTCTCGCGCGTGGACGAGATCTGCCGCGCGCTCAAGCTGGACTTCGCCGATCTCGCACGCCGCGTGGCCGACGCCCAGCCGCTGCTGCGCGAGATGACGGCCGAGCAGGAGCGTGCCGTGGTGGCAGACAAGAAGCTGCTGCTGGTCGCGATCTGCGTGCTCAGCCAGTGGACGCTGGAACAGATCACCGCGGCCTACCGGCTCAGCGAGGCCGAGTGCGTGAGCTGCCTGGCGCAGCTCGACCGCATCGGCATCATCGAGCTGCGCCCGCTCAACCGCTACCGCCTCAAGCTCGCCAAAACCTTCCGCTGGCGACCGCACGGCCCGGTGATGAACTACTTTCGCGACCACGCCCTGCTCGACTATTTCGCCGGCGGTTTTGACGGCTCGGGCGAGGGTCTGCTGCTGGTGCACGGCTCGATCAGTCGCGCACTCGCACCGATCTTTGTGGAGCGGCTGCAGCGCGTGGCGCAGGACTTTGCCCAGCAGCACCAGACCGACCAGAAGCTGGCCGAGAAGGACCGCGGGGGCTATACGCTGGTGCTGGCGATGCGGGGATGGGAGTTCGAGGCTTTCGGCAAGCTTAGAAGGTGACCCCCCGCGCCGCTTCGCGTCACCCCCCCGGGGGGCGGCACTGGCGGCCCGGCAAAGCCGGTTCCGCGGTGCCCTGGGGTTGGCTCCCCCTCTTGCGCAGCGCCTTGGAGGTCCGGACTTTTTGTGTCACAGGCCTGGGATGGGTATCCCCACAGACGCGCGGCCGCCAGCGCTGGCATGATGTCGGGCCTTGCCCGAACATGGGCCCACTTCTTTTCCTGCTCCGCACGCCTCCATGAACGCACCCGCCAACGACACGCCCGACCACACCGCTGCGGCACCCGCTGAAGCCAGCGCCCCTGAGCCCACCGGCGCCGCACCACGCGGCCAGCGTCCGAACCGCGGTCGCCGCCCGCAGCGCCCGGCCGCCGAGCGCCCCGCGGGCCCGGCACCCGCGCGCCAGCACCCGGTGCTGGACCAGTTGGCCACGCTCTACCCCGCGCTGTTTGGCGAGACGCTGCTGCCGCTCAAGCGCGGCATCTTCGAAGACCTGCTGGCGGCCCACCCGGAGGCGCTGGACAAAGACAGTCTCAAGGCCGCGCTGGCGCTGCACGCGCGCTCGACCCGCTACCTGACGGTGGTGGCCTCGGGCCTGCAGCGTCACAACCTGGCCGGTGAGCCGGTGGAAAGCCTGACGCCCGAACAGGTGCACCACGCGCTGATCGAAGTGTTCCGCCGCCGTGGCGCGCGCAGCCGCGAAGACCTGCGTCCCAAGCTGCGCCAGCGCATCCTGCAGGCCTATGAAGCCTCGGGCCTGCCGCGCGACGAATACGCCGAGCGCGTGCGCGGGCGTGACGATGAAGTGAACCAGCTGACCAGCGACGCACTGACCGTGGCCGCAACGCGCGAAGCGCGCGAAGAAGCCCTGCTGCGCGCCTTCGATGCCAGCGGCAAGACGCTCAACGAGTTCGCCGACATGTACGGCCTGCACGTGCTCGACGCCAACCGCACGCTGGAGCGCGCACGGGCCCGGCTGAGCCGCCCGGCCACCCCGGCGGCCCCGACAAACCCCGAGACCACGGTCGACACGCCCGCCACCGAGCCCGCAGCCGAACCCGGCGCCCCCTCCCCCGCCCCATGAACCCGGCCCCGCCCGCCGCCACCGCCGAATCGCCCTACGCGTGGTTCCGGCTTGTGGTGTCGCTGGCGTTGATGACGCTGGGCGGCGCGGGCATGTATTCGGTCACGGTGGTGCTGCCGCGCATCCAGGCCGACTTTGACGTCGCGCGCGGCGACGCCTCGCTGCCCTACACGCTGACCATGGTGGGCTTTGGCCTGGGCGGCATCCTCATGGGCCGCCTGTCCGACCGTTTCGGTGTGATGGTGCCGGTGCTCGGCGGCGCGGTGGGTCTGGGCCTGGGTTTCATCGCCGCGGGCGCGGCCCAGAGCCTGTGGCAGTTCAGCCTGGCGCAGGGCATCCTGATCGGCCTGCTGGGCACCTCGGCCACGTTTGCGCCGCTGGTGGCCGACACCTCGCGCTGGTTCACCCGCCGCCGCGGGATCGCGCTGGCAATCTGCATGAGCGGCAATTACCTGGCCGGCGCCGTCTGGCCGCCGGTGATCCAGCATTTCATCGACAACGGCGGCTGGCGCCAGGCCTACACCGGCATTGGCGTGTTCTGCCTGCTGGTGATGTTTCCGCTGGCGCTGGTGCTGCGGCGGCGCCCGCCGGACATGCCCGCACCGCAGCCGGTCACCGCCACGCAACCCGGCGCACCCCCGCACGGCGAACGACCGCTCGGGCTCTCGCCCGGCACGCTGCAGGCCCTGCTGTGCGTGGCGGGTGTTTCGTGCTGCGTGGCGATGTCGATGCCGCAGGTGCACATCGTGGCCTACTGCACCGACCTGGGTTTTGGCGCGGCGCGCGGTGCGGAGATGCTCTCGGTCATGTTGGGCATGGGTATCGCCAGCCGGCTGATCTCGGGCTGGATCTCGGACCGCATCGGCGGCCTGCGCACCCTGCTGCTGGGCTCGGTGCTGCAGGGCGTGGCGCTGCTGATGTTCCTGCCCTTCGACGGCCTGGTGCCGCTGTACCTGATCTCGGGCCTGTTCGGCCTGTTCCAGGGCGGCATCGTGCCGAGCTACGCGCTGATCGTGCGCGAACACTTCTCGCCCGCCCAGGCCGGTGCGCGCGTGGGCACGGTGCTGATGGCCACGCTGTTCGGCATGGCGCTGGGCGGCTGGATGTCGGGCGCGATCTTCGACCTGACCGGCTCCTACCAGGCCGCCTTCATCAACGGCATCGGCTTCAACCTGCTCAACATCGGCATCGTGCTGTTCCTGCTGAAGCGGGCCCGCGGCCCCGGCGCAGGCCGCGCCCGGGCCGTGCCCGCGTGACGCGCTTGCTTCAGGTCGGCATGGTGAATACGGTGAGCACGCCGGTGTAGCCGTAGAGCCGGTGGTGCGCGATCTCGCCGCCGGCAAAAAATCCGACCAGGGGCACATCGCCCAGCGCACGCCGCACGATCTGCAGCTCCGCGCTCGGGCTGCCAAAGTGCGGCCCTCCGCGGCCGGCGCAGCTCACGTACACCGCGCCCGCGATGCGTCGCGCGGGTTGTGGTGCGGCATCGGCCTCCGGGGTTTCCAGCGCCGTGGCCAGGGGCAGGCTGAGCTCTTCGGGCTCCAGCTCCTCGCGCACCTCGGCGCACACCCGGATCAGGTCGGCGCGCGCTGCCTGCACGTTGCGCTCGCAAAACGCCAGCCGGCTGCCCACCGGCGCCACGTCGGCAATCGCCACGCCGCGCCGCCCCGGGTCCAGGCCGATGATGTGGCGCACCGTGACTTCGGGGCCGAACTGGCCGCGCCGCTGCGGTGATCGCACACCGGCCTCGGCGATCGGCGGCGTGAGGCCCACGAGCGTGGCGCGCAGGCGCGGCATGGCTGTTTCAGGCTGTTCGAGCGAAATGCCGAGTTCGCGCAGCAGCACGTCCAGCGCGGGCTCGTGGTCCAGCGAGAGCACCAGGTTGCCATCGGCGGCCGTCACCGTGCGTTCGCGGTCCACCGGCTGGGCCCCCTGCGTGACGCGCGAGATCAGATCAACGCCCGGGCCGAAGGCCACGCCGCTCAGGCCACCATGAAACACGCCGCTGGCTGCGCCGTGACCCTGCAGGGTGCCCGCGCTGCTGAACGCGAACTGCACGCTGTCGCTGCGGCTGCCCACCAGACCGCCAAACAGGTAGCCGCTGGTGGTGCGGTCGGCCATCTCGGTGATCAGCTCGGCCAGATCGGGGGTGTGGCCGTCGGCGTGCACCAGAGCGGTGTGGGCCTCGAAACCATCCACCCCAGCCGCGCGCCCGCTGGCCGCCAGCGGCGCCACGCCGCTGAACACGCGGTACTGGTCGGGACTGAGGTCGCACAACATGACGGCCAGCGCCGGCTCGTCAAAGTATTCGACGTTGTTGGCCGCGATGCCCACCCCCACCGTGCCGGCCCAGTCGGTCACTTCGGGCAGTTCGGCGCTGAGGTGTTCGAGGATGGTTTCGGCCTCGCTGGCGTAGTGGTCGGTGATGTAGAGCAGTGCCAGCGAAGGCGCCCGCGCGGCGCCCGGCAGGGCGAGCTGCGCGCGCAACTGGGCGAGCACCAGCGCAGCGGCCATGCGCCACTGGGGATGGGTGGCGTGGGCGTAGGGAAAAGGTTTCATGGTCATACGACCTCGGCAGGGCCAGAGGGTTCAGCGCAGCGTCAGCGCCGGCCGGTGCTGCGCGCCGGCTTGCCGGCAGCAGGTTTGCGCGTGCCCGTCTTGCGGGCCGGTGTCTTGGCTTTGGCCTTGGGTGTTCCTGCAGCTTTGGGCGCTCCGGCCGGCTTTTCGGTGGGCTGCTGGAGCCCGCTCAGCGGGAAAAAGGCGGTTGGCATGGGCCAGTTGCCGGTGGCCAGCGGCTGGGCCGGGTTGGCGCGGGGCGCAGCGGCGGGCGCCGGGCGGGCGGCGCGCGTCGGCGCTTTTTTGGCGCCCGCTTGGGGTGCGGCTTTTTTTGCGGCGGGCCGGGCAGGCGCCTTGCGGCCGGAAACGGCGCGCGCCGCGGCCTTGCCCATGCCGGCCGCGGTGCCCACGTTGCGGGCCACGGTTTCGGTCAGGCCGCGCGTGACCTTGCCGGCCACGCCGGTGGCGGTTTTCACGGCCTGCTCGGTCAGGCCACTGGCCACCTGGCGGGTGGTGTCGAGCGCGGTCTGCTTCGCCACATCCTTCATGGCGTTGGTGGCGATGTGCTGGAACTGCTGCGAGAGCGCACCCCACCACTGCATCGGGTCGACCACGCCGCCGGCGGGCGCAGCGGGTTGAGCGGCGGCGGGCTGCGTTCGGGTCTTGCGCGACCGTGACACCGGCGGCGGCGCGGGTTCGTCGTCTTCCTCGTCTTCGATGTCCTCGTCGATCTCTTCTTCGTCCTCTTCCGCCTCGGCGTCATCATCAGAAGCCGCCGGCGGCGTCGGTGTGCCGTAGGTGCGGGGCGGGATTTCCAGACCGGCGAACTGTGTGTGCGCGGGCACTGCCGCGGGGGCGCCTCCGGTGAAACTGGCCATGGTGTCGGCCGCCTTGATCTTGAGCGCGTTGGCCACGTCACCCAGGCTGAAGTTCATGTTCTTCAGCGTCGCCAGGGTCATCTTCTGGACTTCCAGCGCCTGGATGGTGGCGGCGAGCGCCTTGCTGTTCTGGTCGAGCCAGAAGTGCACCGCCTTGAGCTCCTCGATGCGTTTTTCGAGGTCTTCCACGTTGAAGGTGGGCGCCACCCAGTTGCCCAGGTTGGGCATCTGCGGGATGCTGTTGCCAAGACCCTGCGCCACACCCCCGGCGGCCTGCCCCGCGAGGTTTTGCAGGAACTCGAAACCCGGAACGAATTTGCCAAAACCGCTGCCCGATGTGTCGCTCATGGGAGTCTCCTGTGGGTGTCTGGGTGGCGTGCACGCCGGTTCAGCTGTCCACGCCGTAGCGTGGGGCGCGGCGTTCCCGCAAGGATGCCACACCTTCGCGCACATCGGGTCCGGCAAAACCCATGAATTCGAGGGCCAGCGAGGTGTCGAACGCCGGGCCGGCCTGGCGCAGCCAGTTGTTGAGCGAGTACTTGGTCCAGCGGATCGCGGTCTGGCTGCCCGAGGCCAGGCGATCGGCCACTTCATAGGCCTTGTCGAGCAAGGCGTCGTCGTCAATCGCGAGCGACACGAGTCCGATGCGCTCGGCCTCTTCGCCGCTGATGGGCTCGCACAGCATCAGGTAGTACTTGGCCTTGGCCAAACCGCAGAGCAACGGCCAGACGATGGCCGCATGATCCCCGGCGGCCACGCCCAGGCGGGTGTGACCATCGACGATTTTTGCGGACTTCGCGGCGATGGAAATATCAGCCAGCAGGCCGGCGACCAGACCCGCGCCCACGGCCGGGCCGTGCATGGCGGAGACGATGGGCTTGTCGCAGTTTATGACGTTGTAGACCAGGTCGCGGGCCTCTTTCCAGACGCGCGTGCGCACATCGAAGTCGGTCGCCATGTCCTGCACCAGCGCCAGATCACCGCCGCCCGAAAAACCCAGGCCGCTGCCGCGCAGCACGGCGCAGCGAACGCTGTCGTCGCGCCCCACGTCGCGCCAGATCTCGCTCAGTTCCCAATGGCCTTCGTGGCCCGCGGTGGGCAGTTTGCCGTTGCCGCCGGGTCCGTCGGCGCGCATCTGGATGTCGAGCACCGAGGGCACGCCGTCCACGGGCGGGCCGCGGCGGGTGATGGCCAGGGTCTGGTAGCGGCTGTAGTCCACAGGGGTCATGGGAGTCTCCTTGAATGGGGGTTGTGCCCGCCGAAGAACCGGGCCAGTGTCCGGTCGATTCTGCCCCGTTTGCCCCACCAAACCGCCATCGATTGCGCCGTGTTTACCCGAGGGATTGCCCGGCTCGCCCTCTTGCGGCCAAGGTCGCTTGACGTGTGTCAACACCCGTCCCGGCGAGCAGGCGCAAGATGGGTCCGTGGGGTTGGGAGATTCTTCCGGAAACCCCCTCTCAAAAATCCAGAGGAGTCAGCATGAGCCAGAACATTTCCGACACCTATGCCACCCAGCTGCAGCAGATGCGCACCGAGGTGCTGGCCCAGTTGCGCGCCCAGCGGGGCGGCAAGGTCGGCCGCGCCGAATCGGCCGCCGAAGCGCGCGAGTCCGCGAGCGACGACAGGGCCACTGCCGAGACCGAGCGCGACTTGGCCTTTGCACTGGAAGAGCGCGAGTCCGCCGAGCTGGTGGCCATTGACGACGCACTCAAACGCATCGCCGACGGCAGCTACGGCTTGTGCATCGACTGCGGCGTTGCCATCGCCGCCGCGCGGCTGCACGCCAACCCGACCGCATTGCGATGCGTCGCCTGCCAGGAGAAGGCCGAGCAGGCCTGACACCCACCACACCGACCCCACGACCCTTTCACTTTTTTCCGGAGATTTTCCCATGCCCACTTTTCACGCTGTTGTCTGGATGGATCGCCGCGAGGCCCATGTGTTGATGTTCGATCGTGAACATGTCGAGTCCGAGAGCATCAAGTCCCGCTCGCACCACAAAGCCACCGGTGGCCATGTGGGTTCGCACCAGTTGATGCACGGTCGCGGCCCCGCGGCCGGTGGCAGCCACTCCCCCGAAGGCGGGCACGACTCGGCCGACGAAAATTTTTACCACGAGGTCGCACAGGCGCTCCAGGGCGTGCGCGAAATTCTGGTCGCCGGCCCGGCACAGGCCAAGGACGAGTTCCGCGCGCATTGCCAACGCCACGACAAGGACATCGCCAGCGCCATCGTCGATGTGGTTTCCGCTGACCACCCCTCTGACCGCCAGTTGGTGGCCATGGCGCGCCAGTATTTCCTGAAGCACGACCTGAACGCCGGCGACCCCACGCAGCGCTGAGCCCGACGCCAGCGTCTGCACGGCATATTCGCGGGGGGTTTGTTATCCTGCCGGGATGCCGACCCAAAGCCACCAGACCCTTCCCGCGCGCAGCCTGTTCCACCTCGCGTTCCACGTCACCGATCTGGACGAAGCCCGCCGCTTCTATGGCGGCGTGCTCGGCTGCGCCGAAGGGCGCAGCACCGACACCTGGGTGGATTTTGATTTTTTCAGCCACCAGATTTCGTTGCACCTGGGCGAACCCTTCAAGACCACCTGCACCGGCCGCGTCGGCGACCACCTGGTGCCCATGCCGCACTTCGGTCTGGTGATGCTGCTGCCCGATTGGCAGACACTGGCGCGCCGGCTGGAAGCGGCGGGCATGGATTTCGTGCTCAAGCCCCAGTTGCGCTTCGAAGGCCAGCCCGGCGAGCAATGGACCATGTTCTTCTGCGACCCGTTTGGCAACCCGATCGAGGTCAAGGGCTTTGCTTCACTGGACCAGCTGTACGCGAGCTGAGCGGGTGCGCGGTCCGGGCGTCGGACCGACCAACGGTGCATTTGGCCGTCCAGGCGATGCCTCAGGGCCTGCCCCAGCCGGCTAGCATCAGAAACCCTCTCGTACCACGGCCACGCCGCCCATCCCGGCCCTCCACCTCCAGTCAAACAGCGACGACATGACGACCACCGCAACCACACCCCCCGGTCTCTCACGACGCGCTTTCAGCGGTCTCATCGCTGGCGCCGCCGTGCTGGGCGCGCCCACCCTGCGAGCCCAGTCGGGCAACCGCGTGGTGCTGGGCCAGTCGGCCGCCTTCACCGGGGCCGCCGCCCAGCTGGGCATCCAGTTCCATGCCGGCGCCAAGCTGTTTTTCGAACAGCTCAATGCGAAGGGCGGTGTGAACCAGACGCAGATCGAGCTGCGCCAGCTCGACGACGGCTACGAACCCGCTCGCTGCGTGGAGAACACCCGCAAGCTGCTGGACGATGAGGTGTTTGCCCTCTTTGGCTACATCGGCACGCCCACCAGCCTGGTCGCGCTGCCCCTCGCCACACAGGCGCAAACACCGTTCTTTGCCCCTTTCACCGGCGCCATGGGACTGCGCCAGCCGTTCAACCGCATGGCCTTTCACATGCGCGCCTCGTACAACGACGAGACGGCATTGATCGTGCGCCAGCTCACCAACCTGGGCCTGAAGAAGATCGCCGTGTTCCACCAGAACGACGCCTACGGCAAGGCCGGTCTGGACGGCGTGACGCTGGCCCTGGGTGCGCTGGGTCTCAAGCCGGTGGCCACGGCCACGGTGGAGCGCAACACGGTCGACGTGGCCGAAGCGGTGAAGACCATCAACGCGGCCCAGCCCGATGCGGTGGTGCAGATCAGCGCCTACACCTCGTGCGCGGCCTACATCAGGGCGGCGCGCAAGGCGGGCTTTGGGGGCACCTTCTTCAACGTGTCGTTCGTGGGCACGCAGGCACTGGCCGACGAACTGGGCAAGGAAGGCGCCGGCGTGGTGGTTTCACAGGTGGTGCCTTCGCCCTACAAGGCCTCGAGCGCCGTGACGCGCGAATTCCTGGCGCTGATCGCGCAGGGTGGCAACAAGGTGCAACCCAACTTCTCCAGCATGGAGGGGTTCATGGCCGCCAAGCTGTTCGCCGAAGGCATGCGCCGCGCGAGCGGCGGCCGACCCACCCGCGACGGCCTGATCAGCGGGCTGGAGAGCATCCGCAACTACGCCATGGGCGGCTTCGACGTGTCCTTCAGCGGCAGCAATCACGTGGCCTCGAAGTACGTCGAACTGTCCATGCTCACCGGCGACGGGCGCGTGCGGACCTGACCGCTTCATACCGTTCTGCCGTCCAAGCGAGGACAAGGCGCGAAGCCGCAGACAGTGCTGAAGCACGGCAAGGCTTCAGCAACGCAGTTGTCGCTTTGAAGGCAAATCGGTATCAGGCTTCCAGCGGCGCGATCTTCTGGTCGATGGCGCCGAAGATGCTCTGGCCGTCTTTGCCCTTCATCTCGATGCGGATCGTGTCGCCGAACTTCATGAACTCGGTGCTCGGTTTGCCATCGAGGATGGTTTCGATGCAGCGCTTTTCGGCGATGCAGCTGTAGCCCTTGGGCCAGTCCTTCTTGCCGTCGACTTCGATGCCCTTGTTGCTGACCGTGCCGCTGCCCACGATGGAGCCGGCGCGCACGTTGCGGGTCTTGCCGATGTGGGCGATGAGCTGGCCGAAATGGAAGGTCATTTCCGGGCCGGCGTCGCACATGCCGACCTTGCGGCCGTTCCAGGTGCTCTGCAGCGTCAGGTTGACACGGCCACCCTGCCAGGCGTCGCCCAGCTCATCGGGCGTCACGGCCACGGGGCTGAAGGCGCTGGCGGGCTTGCTCTGGAAGAAGCCGAAGCCCTTGGCCAATTCGTTCGGAATCAGGTTGCGCAAAGAAACGTCGTTCACCAGCATCAGCAGGCGCACGCCGTCGAGCGCCTGCTCGGGCGTGCAGCCCATGGGCACGTCGCCGGTGACTACGGCGATCTCGGCCTCGAAGTCGATGCCGAAGTCTTCGCTGGGCACGACCACGTCGTCGCAGGGGCCGATGAAATCGTCGCTGCCGCCCTGGTACATCAGCGGGTCGCTGTAAAAGGTGGACGGCACTTCGCTGTTGCGTGCGGCGCGCACCAGCTCGACGTGGTTGAGGTAGGCCGAGCCGTCGGCCCACTGGTAGGCGCGCGGCAGCGGCGCCATGCACAGGGCCGGATCAAACGGAAAAGCATGCCGCGCTTTGCCCTGGTTGAGGGTGACGTAGAGGTCGTGCAGCTGGGGCGCATGGAAGTTCCAGTCGTCCAGTGCCTGCTGCAGCTTGTGGGCGATGCCCGTCGCATAATGGGCGGTCGAGAGGTCGCGCGAGACCACCACCAGTTGTCCGTCGCGCGAGCCGTCTTTGTAAGTGGCGAGTTTCATGCAAGTCTCCTGCTGTCGCTGGGCGTTGAAGGGTTCGGTTTTACCCGGTTCGGCGCCTGAGGCGCACCCGGTTGATGCATCGAAAATTACGAATAGTGAAATCAGTTAACCTATCCGTAAAAATCGGATTCTAGACCAAAGCCCCGATCCCGGTGCTGGCCCGCCTCAAAAAGACCCACAGGCCGCCGGCTGACCGCCACCCGATCCCGCTGCCCACACACCATGCCCGCCGCGAAACACCCGATCAAGCAAATCAGCCCCGCCAGCCCGTCGACCGTACCCGATGCCGACCACGCTGAAAACGGCGACCCCCGGGCGGGTATCCAGTCGGTGGAAGTGGGTTTCGAGTTGCTCAGCGCCCTGTCCGATGCGCCCGGTGCGCTGATGTTGCGCGACCTGGCCGCCGCCGCCGGCATGAGCGCCGCCAAGGCGCACCGCTACCTCGTGAGCTTCCAGCGCATGGGCCTGGTGATGCAGGACCCGGTGAGCACGCGTTACGACCTCGGCCCCGCCGCGCTGCGGCTGGGTCTGGCCAGCCTCTCGCGCATCGACGCCGTGAAGCTGGCGCGCGAACGCCTGCCCCAGCTGCTGGCCGATACCGGCCACACACTGGCGATTGCCGTGTGGGGCAACCAGGGGCCGACCATGGTGCACTGGCTGGAAGCACCGCAAACCGTGCCGGTGACGCTGCGCCTGGGCGACGTGATGCCGCTGCTGACGTCGGCCACCGGCCGCTGCTTCGCGACCTTCACAGGCCCGGAGGGGCGCGACGGCCAGCGCATCGCGCCCATGATCCGCGACGAACTCGCGCGCATGAAAAAACTGCCGCCCACCGGCCTCCCGCTGGTGGACGTGCCGCAGAACCAGCACGACGTGCAGGCCGTCCTGGCCGAAACCCGCCAGCACGGCCTGGGCCGCGTGGTCCACAGCCTGCTGCCCGGTGTGGGCGGCTTCTGCGCGCCGGTGTTCGACGCCCAGGGTCGCCTGGCCATGGGTCTGGTGGTGCTGGGCTCGGTGGCCACGCTGGACACCCGCTGGGACAGCGCGCCGGCCGCTGCGCTCCTGCGCTGTGCGCTCCAGCTCAGCGCCGACCTTGGCCACCGCCAGGCCGCCTGAACCCCGATGGCCCGACCCGCCATGCGCCCCGCAGAAGCCGCACCACGCTGGTCCGTTCTGCTGGCCCTGACCGGTCTGGTGCTGGCCCTGCACCTGCTGCTGCTCACCGACGGGTTGACGATCTGGTGGAGCAACAAGGCAGCGCCACAGCCCACCACGCCGGGCTTGTCCGCACCGCCCGAGGCTTCGACCGAAGTCGCCGCAGCAACGCCCGTCCCTGACGCGGTGTTGCCGGTGACCAGCAGCACGGTGCGCTGGATCGTGCCCAAGCCGCCCGCGCCGGAACCGCCGCCTCCGCCGGTCAAGAAGAAAAAAGCGCCACCCGCCCCACCGCCCGAGCCCGTGGTTGAACCGGCGCCCGCGCCCGAACCACCCGAGGAACCGGCCGTGGCCGAGGCGCTGCCCGAAGAGAGCCCCATGGTCAGCGAAACGCCCGAAGTGGTGGCTACCGCGGAGGCGCCGCCTCCGCCCGTCGACGTGCCAGCCGCCCCGGACGCCATCCCGCAAGCGCCATCCGCGCCCGCCCTGCCGCCGCCCACGGCGCCCGGCCCCCGGGTTTCGACCGCCCACCTGCCCGCCGACGGCCAGCTGGACTACCAGGTGAAAGGTCAATACAAGGGCCTGAACTACAACGCGTCGGGGGAGTTGACCTGGCATTTCGAGGCGGAGCGCTACGAGGCGCAATCGACCGTGAAGGCCTTTCTGCTCGGCAGCCGGGTCCACACCAGCGTCGGCCACGTCACACCGCAAGGGCTGGCCCCCGAGCGTTTTGGCGACCGCAGCCGCACGGAAAAAGCGGCGCATTTTGACTACGAGGCCAAGCGCATCCGGTACAGCCGGAACTCGGCAGACGCCGCCCTGCGGCCGGGCACCCAGGACCAGCTGTCGGTCAGCCTGCAGCTGGCGCTGATGCTTCAGGCCCAGCCTTCGGCCTATGTCGAAGGCCAGGCGTTGAGCCTGCCGGTGAGCAACGCCAGCTACACCGAAGACTGGACATTCCAGATCGGTCCGCTGACCGAGCTGGAATTGCCCGCCGGCACCGTGACGGCCCGCCTGCTCACCCGCTCACCCCGGCGCGAGTTCGACAAGACGCTGCAGGTGTGGCTAGCACCCTCCGTGGGTTACCTGCCGGTGCGCCTGCGCATCACGGAACACAACGGCGATTTCGTGGACCAGCTGCTGGATACGCTGCCAGCGATGGCGCAACCCACCGTTCAGGCCCAGTGATTCCGCCCGGCTGGCCGGGTCCTGCCCGGCTTAAAGGCCGAACTGTGCCGAAAAACACACGCATATTGAATCTTCGCGATCCGTGCCCATCTAATTCTGTAACCAGCCTGCAGTTGGTTAGCCAATTGCCGATATAAGGTTCATAGGAACACCAGTTTCACTTTTAAAAGGACTTTTCAGTCATGCACATGCTCTACGACTCGGATGCCTTTGCCGTGGTTCACATCCTGGCCAACGCCATGGAAGAAGGTGAGGCACCGCCACTGGATGGTCCACAGATCCCGCGCCACGGTTTTGAAATCGTGGACAAACGCTCGGGCAAAGAGGTTTACCTCGACGGCTCCTGGGCAGAAATGTTCCAGATCCAGATCACCGCCTGGCAGCAGAACACCCCCTCGCAAGAAGAGGTGGAAGACACGCTGGAAGGTTACGCCGAACTGGCCCAGATGCCGGTGGTCATGCACTGAACCGTGCCCGACCTGTCTCCCGTAAAAGCCGACACTTGTGTCGGCTTTTTCACGACCGGGCCCGATTCCTGGGAGCGTGCGCCCGGCACCACCTGCCATCGGCGCGACCACCCGCGTAAACTGAAACACAGGAGGCATCCCCCATGAAGAACCAAGCTGGCGCCCGCTGGATCCCCGCCTTCGGTCTGATGGCTCTGATGGCCTGGCCAGGTGCCCATGCGGAAGATGGCGTGGGTCCGCAGCAACTGCTGATCGGACAGAGCATCACCCTGCAGGGCGGCAAGAACGACTACGGCACCGCGGTGCTGGACGGCGTCGAAACCTACCTCTCGCTGGTCAACAAGCAGGGGGGTGTAGCCGGCCGCAAGGTGGTGGTGAAGGTGCTGGACGACGACAACAAATCAGCCCAGGCCGAAGCCAATGCGCGGCAGCTGATCACCCAGGACAAGGTCTTTCTCGTGTTCGGCTCCATCGAAGGCGGCCCGTCCACCGCGGTGATGAAGGCCACCACCGAACTCAAGGTGCCGTTTTTCGGCCCCATGGCGGGTTCGCCCACCCTGCGCATGCCCCACCAGCCGCTGGTGTTCCCCGTGCGCGCCGAACACAAGGAAGAATTCCGCGCCTTGCTGCAGCACGCCAAGAGCCTGGGCATGCAGCGCGTGGCCTTCCTGCGCTCGGACTCGGAAACCGGCCAGCAGCACCTGGACAACGTGCGCCTGCTCAGCCAGCCCCTGGGGCTGGAGGTGGTGGCCGACCTGGCCTTCAAGTCGGACATCGACGACGCCGGCATCGACGCACTGGTGAAACAGCTCGGCACCAGCCGCGCGCAGGTCGTGTTCAACCACGGCGGCATCGGTATCTACGAAAAACTCATCCGCAAAGCGGAGTCCCGGAACCTGAGCCTGCAGTTCTACGGCGTCAACTCCGGCTCCACCCAACTGGCCGGGCAGCTGGGTGAGCTGGGGCACGGCATGATCTTCGCCCAGGTGATGCCCAGCCCGTGGGAACGCAAATCCGCGCTCACCCGGGCTTACCAGGATGCCTTCAAGGCCCACAAACCGGGCAAGGCTCTCTCTTACGGCAGCCTGGAGGGCTACATGACGGCCCGGGCCCTGGTCGAAGCGCTGCAGCGTGCCGGCCCCAACCCCACCCGTGCCAGCTTCGTGGCCGGCCTGAAAAACGCCGACCTGCAGGTCGAAGGCCTGAAGGTGAGCTACCGCGATGGCGCCCACATCGGCCTGTCGCTGGTGGACCTGGCCATCGTCACGCGCCAGGGGCAGTTCCGCCACTGAAAGGCAACACCCCCCGCGACGCTTCGCGTCACCCCCCTCCAGGGGGGTGACGCTGGCCGTCTGGCAAAGCCAGCCCGGCGGTGCCTCTGGGAGGCGCAGTTTCATGCATCGGGGTATCGCTCCGGCACCCTGAAACACCAGCGCCCTTCAGCGCACCCTCCTCCGGGCAGACCACCAGCGGAACACCGGTTCGGCCAGCACCAGCACCGCCACCAGGCGGCAGACCTGAAACGCCGTCACCACCGGCACCCCGAGCTGCAGCACCTTGGCCGTGATCGCCATCTCGGCGATGCCGCCGGGCGAAGTACCGAGAATCAGGGTGGCCGGGTGCAGCCCTGTGAACCGGGCCAGCAGCCAGGCGAATGCCGCGCACAACACCATCATGACCCCGCTGGCCAGCGCCACCGAGGCCAGCCAGCGCGGCGCGGTGTGCACAAAAGCCGGTGTGAAGCGCACGCCCAGACTGACGCCGATGACCAGTTGCGCGGCGGCCGTGAGCCAGCCCGGCAGCGCCGACAGCACCACCCCCGACAGCGTCAACGCCATGGTCGCCAGCAACGCGCCCATGAACCACGGATTGGCGCGCCCGAACTTTCGCATGCCCAGGGCTCCCGCCAGGCTGAGCAGTGCGAGCCAGCCCAGCCCCGGCACCTGCACCTCGCGAGCGCCGGGCGTGGCCAGATCCAGCCCGCTGACGCCCCAGGCCTGCATGGCAAACGGGATGCTCAGCGTCACCAGCAGCACGCGCAGGCTGTGGGCGGCTGCCACGAGGTCGGTGCGGGCGCCGTGCCGTTCGGCGATCAGGGTCATTTCCGAGGCCCCACCGATCGCGCCCGCGAAGTAGGTGGTACCAAACAGCTGCGCAGCGCTCAGGCCCGGCAGGTGCTGCGCATGCACGCGCCGCAGCCAGACACCAAAACCCAGACCCAGCGCCAGGGCCCAGACGATGCCGAGCGCGATCGCCCACCACAGCCCGGCCACCAGCGCCCCGACCTCCGGCGTGAAGTACAGCCCCAGCGCCGCCCCGATCACCCACTGCCCGGCATTGCGCAAGGGCGTCCAGCTCGCGGTGGGCGCGCCCAGCACCGAGACCAGGGCCGTCACCACCAGGGGCCCGATCATCCAGGGAATGGGGGTCTGCCACCACACGCACAGACGCGCTGCGCCATAGGCCAGCAGCAGGGTCAGGATCGGGCGCAGCCAGGCGGACGCCTGGCGGGAACGGGAAGGGGAAATCACTCGGGTATCCAGAAAAGACGCGGACCCAGGCGGGCCGGGGCCGTAGTATCCATGCATGAACTGTCGAAGCGCTGTCATGTTCGGGGCCGGTCTGGGCCTGTGGTGCGCCGTGCTGGCGGGCGAGGCAGGAGCCCCGCCGCAGCCCACACCGACCGCGGTGTCCGAGGCGGAGGACCCCGGCCAGCAGGCCGGCGCCTTGTTGACCCGCCTGATGCCCACACCGCTGCTGCTGGTGGGCGAACAGCACGACGCCCCGGAACACCAGGCGCTGCAGCGCGAGCTGGTGAAGCAGCTGGCGGCTCGCCGGCAGCTCAGCGCGCTGGTGCTGGAGATGTCGGAAGCAGGCACACACACCACCGATCTGCCCAGCCAGGCCAGCGAAACCCAGGTGCGCGAGGCTTTGCGCTGGAGCGGCGATCAGGGCGGCTGGCCCTGGTCCACCTACGCGCCGGTGGTGATGGCGGCGGTGCGCGCCGGGGTGCCCGTGCTCGGTGGCAACCTGCCCCGCGCCGACATGCGCGCGGCCATGGGCAACGAATCACTGGACCGGCTGCTGCCCAACGAGGCGCTGGAGCGCCAGCGCGTGGCGATCCGCGAGGGCCACTGCGACCTGTTGCCCACGCCACAGATAGCGCCCATGACCCGCATCCAGATCGCCCGCGACCAGACCATGGCCCGCACCGCCGCCGCCGCCATCCGGCCCGGGCAGACCGTGTTGCTGGTGGCAGGCAACGGCCATGTGCAGCGCGACCTGGGCGTGCCCGTGCACCTGCCGCCGGACCTGGCGCACCGGGTCGTGGTGGCGCTGGCCCGGCCTGCGGCCGATGCCCAGGAAGCAGCGGGGCAGACGCTGCCCGGCGCCGACGTGGTCTGGCGCAGCCCGCCGCGCGCGCCGCGGGATTACTGCGCCGACATGAAGCGCAGCATGGGTCGCTGATGCCCCCGACTACTGATCGAGAGAAGCGAACACCGCCAGCAACACCAGTCCGAGCAAGACCGCCAGCGCGATCTTGACCCAGCTCTTGGGGTACTCGCCGGCCACCTGCCCCGAATAGCCGTTGACCACCGCCTGGAAGGTCTTCGCGCCGTACTGGTAGCTCACCAGCCAGACCGGCAGCAGCACATGCTTGAAGGTCTGCTCGTCAAAGCGGGCGTCCAGTTGCAGGTTGCGGTGGGTGTCGGCGGCGATGTCCTGCGCGCAGAGCTGGCGCAGGCCCTGCAGCATGCGCTCCCGCCCCTGCTGCGCGGCGCCCGCGAGGTCGAGGGCGTAGCGCTCGACCGTCCAGCCGCTGAGGTAGCTGGCGTCGTAGGCTTGCAGCTCGCTGGTGGTGGGAAAGGGTTCTATGGCGCGCATCAGCGCCGGATGCACGCCGCGCGAACCGCAGACCAGGGTGTCGTCGAAGCGGTGGGCCACCTGGCCGCTGACCGGGCGCCAGCGCACCTGTTGCTTGTTCTGGCTGTCGCGGTAATAGGTGCCGGCCTCGGCGGTGTAGTGAGCCGCACCGTGCGCATCAAACGTCCAGTAAGGCAGGTAGACGCCTTGAAGGGTGTCGGTCAACGCGCGGTGCTTCAGCGCATTCGGCGCCCAGAAGCGGCTGCCATACCACTGCCGCAGGCGGTTGCGCGCGTCGGGTTCGGCCACCTTGAAGGGCAGCAGGCTCTGCGGGCGGATCACGTCCAGCCCCTCGTCGAAGGGCAGCAGGGCCGTGGAGCCGCAGAAGTCGCAGCGCCGACCTTGCTGCTCGGCGCTGAAGAAGCTGATGGCCTGGCAGTGCTGGCAACGCACCTGGCGGCGCGCCTGCTGCAGACCGCGCGCGCTCTGCGGCACGGCCTTGAGGGCGGCCACCAGATCGTGTTCCAGGATATCGCCCGCCGCTTCGATGCGGTAGGGCGACTCGGTGCCGCAGTAGGCGCAGAGCAGTGCCTGTTTGCCCGGGTGCCACTGGGCCTCGCCGCCGCAGGCCGGGCAGACGAATTTCTGTTGCGCGCGGCGCTCGGCCTCGGGCGCTGCGGCGAGGGTGTCGGGAAGACCGGTCACAGGCGGGGTCGTGCGGCGTCGGAGCGGCGGGCCAGACGGTTCAACCTTGCATGAACGTGTCCAGCGCCGGACGGCCGATGCGCCATTGGCTGCCGATCTTGCGGCCCTTGAGGTTGCCGGCTTCGAGCTCCTGCAACACGTCGGCCACCGACACCGACAAGGCCTGCGCCACCTGCTCGGGTGTGAGCAGCTCGGGCACGGCGGCCGCGGTGGCAACCGGCGCAGCCCCGGGAACGAAGCCGGGCATGGACGGCGCGGCTGCCGCGCCGATGCCGCCCTGCATCATGGACTGCCCCATGGCCAGGCCGGCCGCCAGTTCGGCGCCGATGCCGGCCGTGCCGGCCTTGCCCTCGGCCAGCGCATTGCCCATGTTGTATTTGACGTAGTCATTGAGGTTGCCGATCGCGGTCATCGCGCCGCGCTTGTCGATGGCCTGCTCCAGCTCGGGCGGTACCGACACGTTCTCGACCACGAACGAGGTCATTTCCAGACCGTACTTGCTGCGCATCGCGGTATTCAGCGGCTCCAGCAGGGCCGCACCAAGCTCACCGTAACGCGTGGCCACGTCCAGCGCCGGCACCTTGGCCGCGGCCAGGGTTTCGCTGAACACGCTGACGATGCGCGAGCGCATCACGTCGGTGAACTCGTCGAGCCGGAACTGGTGGTCGGTGCCGGCGACTTCCTTGAGGAACAGCACCGGGTCGACGATTTTGAAGTCGTAGGTGCCGAAGGCGCGCATGCGCACCACGCCGAAGTCGGCGTCGCGCATCATCACCGGGTTGGCCGTGCCCCACTTGTTGCCAGCGAAAACGCGCGTGGTGACGTAATAGACATCGGCCTTGAACGGCGTCTGGAACTTGTATTTCCAGCCCAGCAGGTCACCCAGGATGGGGATGTTCTCGGTCTTGAGCGTGTGCTTGCCGGGGCCCAGCGTGTCAGCGAACTGCCCCACGTAGACGAACTGGGCCACCTGGCTCTCGCGCACGATGAGCTGGGCCTCGTTCTTGATCTGCTTGTCGTCGTCCGGAAAGCGGAACGACAGCGTGTCGCGCGAGTCGTCCACCCACTCGATGACGTCGATGAACTGGCGGTTCAGGAAATCCATGATGGCCATGCGGGGCTCCCTTGGGTGGTGGAAAAGAAGGCGTCAGGCGTGGCGCTTGATCGCGTCGGCCAGCACGTTGACCATGGTATCGATGTGCGACTTTTCCACAATATACGGCGGCGCGAACACCAGGTTTTCGCCCGCGTTGCGCACCAGCACGCCGTGTTTGTAGCAGTCCATGAAGATGTCGAAGGCCCGCTTGCCCGGCAGGCCGGGCATGGAAGACAGCTCCACCGCCGCCGCCAGCCCCAGGCTGCGGATGCTGATCACGTTGGGCAGGCCCTTCAAGGCGCTGTGCATCGCGTCGCCCAGCACCGGCGCCATCTCGCCCGCGCGCTCAAACAGCTGCTCTTCGCGGAACAGGTCCAGCGTGGCGATGGCCGCGGCGCAGGCCACCGGGTGGCCCGAGTAGGTGTAGCCGTGGAAGAACTCGATGGCGTGGTCCGGCGCGCTGCCGTGCGCACCCATCATGGCGTCGTAAATGCGGTCGGTGCAGACCACGCCGCCCATCGGGATCACGCCGTTGGTGACGGCCTTGGCGAAGTTCAGCATGTCGGGCTGCACGCCGTAGTAGTCGGACGCGAAGGCCGTGCCAAGGCGGCCGAAGCCGGTGATGACCTCGTCAAAGATCAGCAGGATGCCGTGTTTGTCGCAGATCTCGCGCAGGCGCTTGAGGTAACCCTGCGGCGGGATGTACCAGCCTGCGCTGCCGGCGATGGGTTCGACGATGACCGCCGCCACGTTGCTGGCATCGTGCAGCGGCAAGATGCGGTTTTCCAGCTCCAGCAGGATGTCTTCGTTCCAGACCGGCTCCTGGTTGTGGATGTAGGCGTGGTTCACCGGGTCGTGGATAAAACGCAGGTGGTCCACGCGCGGCAACAGGGCCGAGCCGTACATCTTGCGGTTGGCCGGGATGCCGCCCACGCTCATGCCGCCGAAGTTGACGCCGTGGTAGCCGCGCTCGCGACCGATGAAGAGGTTGCGATGACCTTCGCCCCGCGCGCGGTGGTAAGCCAGCGCCACCTTCAGCGAGGTGTCGGCCGCCTCGGAACCCGAGTTGCAGAACAGCACCTTGTTCAGGTCGCCGGGTGCCATGGCGGCGATCATCTCGGCGGCACGGAAGGCCTTGTCGTTGCTCACGCTGAAGGCGGTGGCGTAGTCCAGCGTGTCGAGCTGCTTCTTGATCGCTTCGTTGATGGGCTTGCGGTTGTGGCCCGCACCCACGCACCACAGGCTGGAGATGCCGTCGATGACCTGCTTGCCATCGTGCGTGGTGAAGTGCATGCCGTCCGCAGCGACGAAAATGCGCGGGTCTTTCTGGAAGCTGCGGTTGGGCGTGAAGGGCAACCACTGGTTGTCCATGCGGAACTCGTTGTAGGCCATGTTGAGAATCTCCTGGGTCGCGCAGGAAGGGCGCGGTCGGTGGTCAAGTGGCTGGATTCTGGCACCGGAATGCCCAGCCTGGGGGCTCCACTGCCGTGTCCCTGGTCGGGCCCACCCCGGGCGGCCTGCGACAATGCGTTCGCCATGAACCACACCTACGTCCTCACCCTGTCCTGCCAGGACCGCACCGGCATCGTGCACGCCGTCTCGGGTTTCCTGCTGGAGCGCGGCGGCAACATCGAAGAAGCCGCCCAGTACAACGACCACGGCACCGGTCTGTTTTTCATGCGGGTGCAGTTCACCTGCAGCCAGCTCACGCAGGACGACCTGCGTTTGCACCTGAAGCTGTTCGCCGAGCCCTTTGGCATGCAGTGCCAGTTGCACCCGCTGGCCGAACCCATGCGCACGGTGATCTTCGTCAGCAAGGAAGGCCACTGCCTGAACGACCTGATGTTCCGCTGGAAGAGCGGCCTGCTGCGGCTGGACATCCGCGCCATCGTGAGCAACCACCGCGACTTCTACCAGCTCGCCGCCGGCTACAACGTGCCCTTCCACCACATCCCGGTGACCGCAGCGACCAAGGCGCAGGTCGAAGCGAAGCAGCTGGACATCGTGCGCAGCGAGGGCGCCGAACTGGTGGTGCTGGCGCGCTACATGCAGATCCTGAGCAACGACCTCTGCCGCGAACTCTCGGGCAAGGCGATCAACATCCACCACAGCTTCCTGCCCAGCTTCAAGGGCGCCAAGCCTTATTACCAGGCGCACGACCGTGGCGTGAAGCTGATCGGGGCCACGGCGCACTACGTGACCGCTGATCTCGATGAAGGTCCGATCATCGAACAGGACGTGGCCCGCGTGGACCACACCGACACCGTGGAAGACCTGACCGCGCAGGGTCGCGACACCGAAAGCCAGGTGCTGGCGCGCGCCGTGAAGTGGCACAGCGAACACCGCGTGCTGCTGAACGGGCACAAAACAGTGGTCTTCAAGTGACGATCCGCATTCCGCCGATTCAGTGCCTGCTGACCTTCGAGGCGCTCGCCCGCCTGCGCAGCGTCACGCAGACCAGCGAGGAGCTGTGCGTCACGCCCAGCGCGGTGAGCCACCGCATCAAGCAGCTGGAGCAGATCCTCGGCACCAAGCTGTTCGGCCGGGCCGATTTTTCACTGACGACCGAGGGCAGTGAATACCTGGCGCATGTGCGCGAGGGTCTGGCGATCCTGCAGAAATTTCCCAGCAACACCGTCACGCCCGGGCGGCGCAAGCTGCGCCTGGCGGTCACGCCCACGTTCGCGCGCTCCATCCTGCTGCCGCGCCTGAAGCAGTTCAGCGAGACTTACCCGGAGATCGACCTCACGTTGCAGGTCAGCATCCCGCTGCTGGACGTGGTGGCCGAAGACGCCGACCTGATGATCCGCTTCGGCACCGGCCGCTACGCCGATGTGGAACACGTCTGCCTGATGAAGGACGACATCACGCCGCTCGCCTCACCGGCGTTTGCACGCGAGCACGGTCCGTTCGACGCACCGGAAGACCTGGAAGGCGTGCCCCTGCTGCGCAGCCCGCTGGAGCCCTGGCGCACCTGGTTCGCCGCGCACGACCTCGACTGGCCCGAGCCGGTGGACGGCTCCCAGTTCAACGACATCGGCCTCATGTGCGACGGCGCCGCCGCCGGCATGGGCGTGGCGCTGGTGCGCATCAAGCTGGCCGCACCCTGGCTGGAGCACGGCACGCTCGTGCCGCTGTACGAACGCCATGTGCCCAGCCCGCACGCGCACTACCTGTGCTGGCGCACCGGCACGATGGACCGCTGGGAGTGCGTGGCGTTCGCCGAGTGGCTCAAGAAGAGCCTGAGCTGATCACTCGATAGTCAAGCGCTGGCCTGCGAGCGCCACCTTCTTCGGCAGCGTCAGCGTCAGCACCCCGTTTTCGTACTTCGCCTTGGCGCGCTCGTTGTCGATGTCGGCCGCCAGCTGGAAGCTGCGGGCCACCGCGCCGTAGTAGCGCTCGGTGCGCAGCACCTTCTCGTCCTGGCTCTGGCTGTCTTCCTGCTTGATCTCGGCGCGCAGGGTCACCACACCGCCTTCCACGGTGACGTGAATGTCTTCTTTGGCCACGCCCGGCACCTCGGCCACCACGGTGTAGACCGACGGCGTTTCCTTCACATCGATCTTGATCTGCGAGGGTGACGGCAAGGAATCGCCGTGCAGGGGACGGACGTAAAAACCCGGTGCGACGTCCTTGAAGAAATCGTCAAACAGTCCGGAACGGGCGATCAGATGGTTCATGGCATGTGCTCCTTTGACAATGGACTGGGTCGATGGACCCGGACTGGACGGTCACTGTGCCGTCCATGGCCGGTACATAGCGGCACACCCCGGCGGTTTCAAGACCCCGGCGTTTGAGCTGCGTCAAACCGCCGGCTCACAGGTTCTTGCAAGTTTCTTCAACCCACGGTGAGGCACGCTGTCCTAAACTGGCGCGCATGAACGCACCCACCGCCCCCGCCGAAGTCACCCGCGCCGAACGCGCCGCCCGCCAGGCCGAGGTGGTGCTCACCCTGCAGGCGTTGCTGCCGGCGCACGCCCTGCTCTGGCAGGCCGAAGACACCGTGCCCTACGAATGCGACGGCCTGACCGCCTACCGGGAACGCCCGCTGGTGGTCGCCTTGCCCGAAACCGAAGCCCAGGTGGCGGCTGTGCTCAAGGCCTGCCACGCGCTGGAAGTGCCCGTGGTGGCTCGCGGCGCCGGCACCGGGCTCTCGGGCGGCGCCATGCCCCACGCGCTGGGGGTCACGCTGTCGCTGGCCAAGTTCAACCGCATCCTGTCCATCGATCCGCGCTCGCGCACCGCGGTGGTCCAGGGCGGTGTGCGCAACCTGGCCATTTCAGACGCCGCCGCGCCTCACGGGCTGTACTACGCACCCGACCCGAGCAGCCAGATCGCCTGCACGATCGGCGGCAACGTGGCCGAAAACTCGGGTGGCGTGCACTGCCTGAAATACGGCCTGACGGTGCACAACGTGTTGCAGGTGCGCGGCTTCACCATCGAAGGCGAACCCGTCAGCTTCGGGGGTGAAGCGCTCGACACCCCGGGCCTGGACCTGCTCTCGCTGGTGATCGGCAGCGAAGGCATGCTGGCCGTCACCACCGAAGTCACCGTCAAACTGGTGCCCAAACCCCTGCTGGCGCGCTGCATCATGGCCAGCTTCGATGACATCCAGAAAGCCGGCGACGCCGTGGCCGCGGTGATCGCGGCCGGCATCATCCCGGCCGGGCTGGAGATGATGGACAAGCCCATGACCGCCGCGGTGGAAGATTTCGTGCACGCCGGCTACGACCTGAACGCCGCCGCCATCCTGCTGTGCGAGAGCGACGGCACGCCCGAAGAAGTCGAAGAAGAGATCGGCCGCATGAGCGATGTGCTGCGCGATCACGGCGCCACTGCCATCGCGGTCAGCAGGGACGAAGCCGAACGCCTGCGCTTCTGGAGCGGGCGCAAGAATGCGTTCCCGGCCAGCGGGCGCATCAGCCCCGACTACATGTGCATGGACTCGACCATCCCGCGCAAGCGCCTGGCCGACATCCTGATCGCCATCGGCGAAATGGAACAGAAGTATGGCCTGCGCTGCGCCAACGTGTTCCACGCGGGGGACGGCAACCTGCACCCGCTGATCCTGTTCGACGCCAACGACCCCGACCAGCTGCACCGCTGCGAGCTGTTTGGCGCCGACATTCTGGAGACCAGCGTCGCCATGGGTGGCACGGTGACCGGAGAACACGGCGTCGGCGTGGAAAAGCTCAACAGCATGTGTGTGCAGTTTTCGCCCGAGGAGAACGCGCTCATGTTCGGCGTGAAGCGTGCTTTTGATACCAAAGAATTACTGAATCCCGGCAAGGTCATTCCCACGCTGCAGCGGTGCGCCGAAAACGGCAAGATGCTGGTGCGTGGCGGCCGGCTTTCATTCCCGGAACTGCCACGCTTCTGACTGGCAAATCTCACAGTGCGTGCAGCACTGCCTCAGGTACAGTAGTGCGCGATGAGTGCACACCTCCCCGAAACCGGCCACAACGCCGTTGCCGCGACCGGCCACGGGGCCCGGTCGGAGCGCGAGCTGGAGCTGCTCCGGGAGATCGAGGCGCTGCGCCAGGAGAACCAGCACCTGCGCCAGTCGTATGCACAACACCTGGGTGAGCACAGGAACGGGCGGGCGAGTCTGCCGCTGGCGCTGAACCTCACGGCGCGCGCCCTGAACGGGCCCGACAACCCCCAGGCGGCACAGCTGGAATACGAGGCGCTTTTTGCGGCACTGGCCGGCGTCTTCCCGATCGGCATCTTCCGGATCGACGCGGGCGGCGTGCTCACCCATGTGGACGAGTCCCTGCAACGCATCTTCGGTTTGCAGGCCGAGGACTTCCCGGATTTCGGCTGGCTCAAGCAGGTGCATCCGGACGACATCGATCGGGTCCGGCGCGAATGGACCGCGGGCACCCAGAACCGGGAACCCGTCAGTGTCGAGTTGCGCCTGTTGCGTCCTGGCCAGGACTTCGCGCACGTGCTGGTGCGCAACGCACCCTTGCAGGACGCGAACGGTCAACCCATCGGGCAACTGGGTTTCGTGCAGGACATCACCTCGCTGCGCGAACTGCAGGCCGACGCCCGGATCAAGGACGAACTCAACCGGCAGATCATCGCCAGCAGTCCCGATTGCACCAAAGTGCTGGACCTCCGGGGTCGGGTGATGCAGATGACCGCCCAGGGGTGTCGTCTGGTCGAGGTGGACGATTTCGAACAGGTGCGCGGCAGCGACTGGACGCAGTGGTGGGGCGAAGAGAGCGCCGTGCTCGCACGCGCGGCTGTCGAGAGCGCAGGTCGGGGCACAAGCTCCCGGTTCGTGGCCTTTGGCATGACCTTCAAGCAAACCCCCAAGTGGTGGGACACCATGGTCTCGACCATCAACGACGAGAAGGGCCAACCCGCCATGCTGCTGGTGGTCTCGCGCGACATCACCGAGCAACACCTGCGGCAGGAAGAAATCCGCCAGCTCAACGCGCAGCTGGAAACCCGTGTGCGCGAACGCACCGACGAACTGGCCCAGGCCAACGCGCGGCTGCGCCAGACGCTGCAGGAAGCCCAGGCCCTGTACAACCAGGCGCCCTGTGGCTACTACTCGCTGGACCGCGATGGCACCATCCAGATGATCAACCAGACCGCGTTGAACTGGCTGGGCCGCGACCGCGAGGACGTGGTCGGCCGCCTGAGCTTCCGCGACCTGGTCGATCCTTCGCAACTGGCCAAGCAGAACGAGCGCCGGCAGCAGCTGGAAAGCACCGGTCACCTCGAACCCGAAGAAGTGGCCTTGCGGCTGCCCGATGGCCGCGCCTTCGTCGGTCTGGCCTCCAGCACCGTGGTGAGGGACGAACAGGGCCAGTTTGTGCGCACCAACAGCACCCTGATCGACATCACCGAACGCAAGCGTGCGGATGCTGCCCTGCAGGCGCAACGCGACTTCCTGCAGAACATCACCAACAGCATCCCGGTCCAGCTGGCGTTTTTTGACCGCGACCTGATCTGCCGCTTCGCCAACGCCAGCTACGCACGCTGGCGGACCGACCGGCCCGAGCGCTTGCTGGGCCTGCACCTGAGCCAGATCGCGCGGCCCCAGGACTACGAATCGGCCAAACCGCAGCTGGCGAAGGCCTTGCGGGGCGAGACCCAGCAGTTTGAAGGCGACCGGTCTTTTCCCGATGGGCACCGCTTCTACGCCAGCATCGAATACACGCCGTACTGGCAACAGGGTGAGGTGCAAGGCCTGTTCATCCAGATGCACGACATCACCGAGCGCAAGGCCAGCGAAGACCAGGTGAAGCGGACCAACCAGCAGCTCCAGGAAGCGCTGGAACTGGCGCAAGGCCTGTACAACCATGCGCCCTGCGGCTACCACTCGCTGGACATCAACGGCATCTATGTCTCGATCAACGACACGGAGCTTCAGTGGCTGGGCTATGAGCGCGAAGAGGTCGTCGGCATCAAGACCTTCCGCGACTTCATCCTGCCCAGCCGGGCACCGCTGCTGGAGGACCGCCTGCAACGCCTGATCCGGGACGGCAAGCTGGAAGGGGCCGAGTACGAGATGCTGCGCCGCGATGGCACGCACTTTCATGCGCTGCTGTCGTCATCCGCGGTGCGTGACGCCAGCGGCCAGTTTTTGCGCAGCAACACCACGGTGGTGGACATCACCCCCCGCAAGACCGCCGAGATCGCGCTGCGCGAAAACCAGCGTTTCCTGCAGACCATCACCGACCACGTACCCGGCCTGATCGCCTACCTGGACGCGATGCTTCGTTTTCGATTCGCGAACGTCGAACACCTGCGCATCTACGGCATGGACCCGGAAAAAATCCTGGGCCTGCACGTCAGCGAATGTGTGCCCCCCGAGGTCTGGGCCGAGATCGGCCCGCGCATGCAGGCCGCGCTGGGGGGTCAGACACAGCACTTCGAAACCTGGCGCCAGACCGCCAGCGGCGAGCCGATCTTCGTTCGCGCGACCTACCTGCCCGACGTCCACGAAGGCCTGGTGCAGGGCGTGTTTGTGCAGATCATCGACATCACCGAGCGCAAGCGGGTCGAGGAACGTGTCAGCCAGCTGAACGACGAACTGGAGCTGCGCATCCGCGAGCGCTCCATGGAGCTGCTGGAGAGCGAGCAGCGCTTCCGCCTGATGGTGGACAACCTGCGCGAGTACTGCATCTTTTTCCTGGATGCCGACGGCCGCATCACCGACTGGACCGACAGTGCCCAGCGCATGGAAGGCTACTCACCGTCCGAAATGCTCGGGCGGCACTATGCCCTGCTGTTCCGCAATGGCCGGCCCGATGACGCCCTGGCCAGCGCCAACCAGATGCTGCGCATGGCGGCCTCCCGCGGCCAGCACGAACTGCACAGCTGGCACGAGCGCAAGGACGGATCGCGGTATTTTTCGCATTCGCTCCTGATCGCCCTGCGCGACGACAGTGGTGAACTGCGGGGTTTCGCCAAGATCAACCGCGACATGACCGACGCCAAGCGGCTCGACGACCTGATGCGCAACATCAACGACGAGCTGGAGAACCGGGTGGCCGAACGCACCGAGCAGCTGCTCGCCGCCAACAAGGATCTGGAGTCGTTCTCCTATTCGGTGTCGCACGACCTGCGTTCGCCGCTGCGCCACATCTCCAGTTTTGTGAGCCTGCTGGACGAGCACCTGGGCGAACGCGGCGATGAGACCACGCAGCGCTACCTGAACACGATCGGCAACTCAGCGCGCCACATGAGCCAGCTCATCGACGGTCTGCTGGCCTTTTCCCGTCTCGGGCGCTCGGCGGTCAACCTCACCGCGGTGGACTTCGCCATGCTGGTGGACGCCGTGGTCAACCAGCTCGCGCACGACACCGGTGGGCGCGTGGTCGACTGGGTGGTGGCACCCGACCTGCCGGTGGTCCAGGGCGACGCCCTGCTGCTGCGGGAGGTCTGGGCCAACCTGCTGGGCAACGCCTTCAAATACACCCGCCCGCGCGAACGGGCCCGCATCGAGATCAGCTGGAGCGTGGATCCCGCCGTGGGTTACACCTTTGACGTGCGTGACAACGGCGTGGGTTTCGATACACAATATGCGGGAAAGCTGTTTGGCGTTTTCCAGCGCCTGCACCGCGCCTCCGAGTTCGAAGGCACCGGTATTGGTCTGGCGCTCACGCGGCGCATTCTGGAGCGCCACGGTGGTAGCATCTGGGCAGAAAGCCAAGTGGGCGAAGGCAGCGTGTTTCATTTTTCGCTCCCGTTTGAAGGGGTCAGTCCGACAGACTTCGGGCGCGACTCCATCCCTTCCGTCCTGGAACCATGAACAAGAACGCCGAAGCCATTCTTCTCGTCGAAGACAACCCGGACGATGCCGAGCTGACCAAGCTGGCCTTGGCGCGACACGGACTGGACGGGCGTGTCACCCATGTTTCCGACGGCATGCAGGCGCTGGACTACCTCTACCGCCGCGACGGTTTCACCGATCGATCGGGCGGCAACCCGATTCTGGTCCTGCTGGACCTGAAAATGCCCTTGCTGGACGGCATCGGCGTGCTGAAGGAAATCAAGAGTTCCGAGCACCTGCGCAACATCCCGGTGGTGGTGCTCACCTCGTCGACCGAACCCAGTGACCTGCAACGGGCCTACGACGCCGGCACCAACGCCTACATCGCCAAGCCCACCGAGTTCGCGCAGTTCCTCAGCGCCATGAAGCACGTGTGCGAGTTCTGGGTCAACATCAACCAGCCCGCGCCCCAGAGCGCCAGCGCTGGCGTGCGGACCACCAGTTTCGGCGAACTCGCCTGAACGACGCGTCCGCCCCTTCTGCGGCGGACGGCTCCCTGCTCACCAGGTATCGATGAAGCGCGAGGGCGCGGTGGTTCCCGTGCGCGCGCTCGCCAACCCCTGCGCCAGCCAGTGGCGGGTGTCTGCGGGGTCGATCACGGCATCGACCTCCAGGGTGGTCGCCATCTGGACGGCCGAACCGTTGGCCACCTGACGCGCCAGCAATTCCTCGAACAGCGCCTGCCGCTGCGGCCCGTCCGGCAAGGCCTCCAGCTCCTTGCGGTAACCCAGCCGCACAGCACCCTCCAGCCCCATGGCCCCGAATTCACCGGTGGGCCAGGCGACCGTGAACAGGGGCGCATGAAAGCCCCCGGCAGTCATGCCCATGGCGCCCAGGCCGTAGCCTTTGCGCAGCACCACGCTGAAAAACGGCACCCGCAGGTTGGCCGCGGTTACGAAGAGCCGGCTCACATGCCGCACCTGGGCACGGGCTTCCATGGCCGGCCCGACCATGAAGCCCGGCGTGTCGACCAGGCTGACGATGGGCAGGCTGTGTACGTTGCCCAGCTGCATGAAGCGCGCCGCCTTGTCGGCCGCATCTGCGTCAATGGCGCCGCCCAGGTGCAACGGGTTGTTGGCCATCAACCCCACCGGCCGGCCCTCGATGCGCGCCAGCGCGGTGTGGATGCCGATGCCAAAGCCATCGCGCAGCATCAGCAGGCTGCCCTGATCCACCAGCCCGGCCATCACCGCACGGGTGTCGTAGACGCGCAGCCGGTTCTCCGGCACGAGGTCGCGCAGGGCGTGGGCGTCGGGGGCGATCCAGTCCTTCACCCGCCCCTGGAAGAACGACAAATAGTGGCGTGCTGCGGCCACCGCCTGCGCCTCGTCGTCCACCAGCAGGTCGATCACGCCGTTGGCGTGTTGCACGTCCGACGGACCGATGTCCTCCGGCCGGAATACGCCGAGGCCACCGCCCTCCACCATGGCCGGTCCACCCATGCCGATGTTGCTCTGGCGGGTGGCGATGATCACGTCGCTGCAACCCAGCAGGGCCGCGTTGCCCGCGAAACAGCGGCCCGCCGCGATGCCCACCACCGGTACCTGACCCGACAGGCGCGCAAAGGCCGCGAAGGTGCCTACGTGCAGGCCGGCCACGATGGGCATGTCGGTGTCGCCTGGCCGCCCGCCGCCGCCCTCGGCGAACAGCACCACGGGCAGCTTCTGGGCCAGCGCGATGCCCAGCAGGCGGTCGGTCTTGGCGTGGTTGCGCATGCCCTGCGTGCCGGCCAGCACGGTGGCGTCGTAGGCCATGACCACGGTGCGCGACGGCTCGGCACCGAAGATCCGGCCATTGACCGAACCGATGCCGGTCACCATGCCGTCGGCAGGCGTGTTTGCGATCAGGTCTTCTTCCGAACGGCGGCTGCGCTGCGCGGCCACCGCGAGCGCACCGTATTCGATGAAACTACCGTCGTCGCACAGGTCGGCGATGTTCTCGCGCGCCGTGCGCAAGCCCAGCGCGTGGCGTCTGGCCACGGCCTCGGGGCGGGCCGCGTCAAGGGTCTGCGCCGTGCGTTGGGCGAGCCGCTGCAGATCGGTCCGCTGTTGGGCGGCTGACGGCAGCCTATCCGGTTCGGGTGTGATCGCATCGGCAGCCGGTTGCACTTGCACCATGGGCTCCAGGCGCAGCAGACCGGCGCCCTCGTCCACCCTCTCGCCTTCACTGAAGAAACGTTCGACCACCCGCCCGGCCGATTCGGCGCGCAGCTCGTGCTCCATCTTCATGGCTTCAAGGACCACCAGCGGATCCCCGGCACGCACCGTGTCGCCGGGGTCGACGAGCCATTGCACGAGCTGGGCCTGCAGGGGAGAGCGCACGGTGGTCATGCGCGCATTGTGGCTATCGAGAGGTCGCCCGCGGTCATGCGGGCGACACCCGGTCGGATCAAGGTCAGTGGAGAGCCGGTCCTGCAAACAAGGCCACGTTGCCACCCGCTGCGGTGGTGTTGATGGTCAGCGTCTGTTCGGCGCAGAAACGTTGCAGGTAGTTCGGCCCCCCCGCCTTCGGGCCGGTGCCGGACAGGCCCTCGCCACCGAAGGGCTGCACGCCCACCACGGCGCCGATCATGTTGCGGTTCACGTAAACGTTGCCCACCCGCGCCGCCGTGGCCAGCGCCTGGGCCCGGCTGTCGATGCGGGTCTGGATGCCCAGCGTGAGGCCGTAGCCCAGCGCGTTGATCTGGCGGATCACGTCCATCGGGTCGCCGCCCCAGCGCACCACCTGCAGCACCGGGCCGAAAATTTCGGCCTTCACGTCGGCGATGGCTTTCACCTCGAACATCTGCGGCGGGATCAGGTTGGGCAGCGTGGTGGCCGGCGCGGCGGCGGGCAGCAGCGGCGTGGCCTCGGCGTGCAACCGTGTCAAGTGACGGCCGATACCTTCAAACGCCTCGGCATCGATCACCGGGCCGAGGTCGGTCGCCAGCTCGGCCGGGTTGCCGGTCACCAGTTCTTTCGCCGCGCCCTGGATCATCTCGATCACGTGGTCGGCAATGCCTTCGTGCAGGCACAGCAGGCGCAGCGCCGAGCAACGCTGGCCGGCACTGCGGAAGGCGCTCTGCACCACCGCGTCGGCCACCTGCTCGGGCAGGGCCGTGCTGTCGACCAGCATGGCGTTGATGCCGCCGGTTTCGGCGATCAGCGGCACGATGGCGCCATCTTTCGCGGCCAGCGCGCGCTGGATGATCTTGGCGACCTGCGTGGAGCCGGTGAACACCACGCCCGCGATGCCCGCCTGCGCCACCAGCGACGCACCCACGGTCTCGCCCGGGCCATGCAGCAGCTGCAGCGCGTTGGCCGGCACACCCGCGGCATGCAGCAGCTTCACGGCTTCGAGCGCCACCGCCGGGGTCTGCTCGGCCGGTTTGGCCAGCACCGTGTTGCCGGTGGCGAGCGCCGCGGCGACCTGGCCCGTGAAGATGGCGAGCGGGAAGTTCCAGGGGCTGATGCAGACCCAGGCGCCGCGGCCTTCGAGGCGCAGCACGTTGCTCTCGCCCGTGGGGCCGGGCAACGTGGTCGGAGCCATCACGCGTTCCGCGTCGTTGGCGTAGAAGCGCAGGAAGTCCACCGCTTCGCGCACCTCGGACACCGCGTCGCCCCAGGTCTTGTGCGCCTCTTTCACCAGCAGGGCGCAGAAGCGCGGCAGTTGCTGTTGCAGCGCATCGGCGGCACGGCGCAAGGTGGCCGCGCGCTCGGTCACCGGCGTGTGGTTCCAGCCGGCGAAGGCGGCCACGGCTTTCGCGCACGCGGCCTCGGTTTCAGCGGTGCTGGCCTCCGGAACCGCGGGCACCGGGGTGTTGCCGAGCGCGGCCAGCAGGGGCTCGCGCATCGCGGCGACCGCGAGGTCCAGCCCCAGGCTGTTGGCGCGCTTCGCCCCGTACAGATCGGCGGGCAGCGGCAGCGATGGTTGCGGCTCCAGCCGCAGCGGCGAGATCAGCAGCTCGTCCATGCCGACCGACTCGTCGGCCAGTTGGTGCACGAAGGACGAGTTGGCGCCGTTCTCCAGCAGGCGGCGCACCAGATAAGCCAGCAGGTCGCGGTGTGCGCCCACCGGGGCGTACACGCGGCAGGCCACCAGCGGGTTCTTCAGCACCTCTCGGTAGATGCCTTCGCCCATGCCGTGCAGGCGCTGCAGTTCAAACGGCACGCCATGGCGTGAAGCCATCTGCAGGATGGCGGAGATGGTGCCGGCGTTGTGCGTGGCGAACTGCGGAAATATCGCGTCGGGTGCGTCGAGCAGAGCGCGCGCGCAGGCCAGGTAGCTCACGTCGGTGTGGTGCTTGTGGGTGAACACCGGGTAGGTGGGCAGGCCCTGCTCCTGTGCGCGCTTGATCTCGGCGTCCCAGTAAGCACCCTTGACCAGACGGCACATGAACCGGATCTTGTACTGGCGCGCCAGCGCGGCCACATGCTCGATCAGCTCCACCGCGCGGCTCTGGTAAGCCTGCATGGCCAGACCCAGGCCGGACCATTGCGGGCAGTGCTCGGCCACCAGCTGCGCCAGCGCCTCGAACACGTCGAGCGACAGCTCCAGCCGGTCCACCTCTTCGGCGTCGATGGTCAGGTTGAGATTGGCCGCCGCCGCCGCGCGGCAGAGCGTCCACACGCGGGGCACCAGTTCCTCCATCACGCGCTCGTGCTGCACGGCCTCAAAGCGCGGGTGCAGGGCGCTGAGCTTGATGGAGATGCCATCGTTGTGCGCGGGCGAGCGTTTCGGGTCGGCGGTGCGCGCAATCGCGGCGATGGCGTTCTCGTAGCTCGCCAGGTAGCGCAGCGCATCGGCGTCGGTGCGTGCGCCCTCGCCCAGCATGTCGAAACTGAAACGCAGCTGGTCCAGCTTCTTGCGCGCCGAGGCGGCTTCCTTCATGCCCTCTTCGATCGTCTGGCCCAGCACGAACTGGCGCCCCAGCAGCTGCACCGCGCGCAGCGTGGCCGCGACCACGGTTTTGGCGCCGAGCTTGGCCATCAGGCCGGGCTCCTGGCCCGCGCCCGGCAGAAAGTGTTTGGACATCGCAATCGCCGTGGACGACAGGCGCGCCAGCGTCGAGTCGGCGGCACCGTCGAAGTCCGCCCGGCCCAGCTGGTCGGCCGTCAAGGCGATGGCGGTCTCGGCGTCCGGCACCCGCAGCAGCGCCTCGGCCAGGCGCATCAGGGCCAGGCCCTCGGCGCTGGAGATCGGGTACTCCTTGAGCAGGCTTTCCATCGCCCAGAACGGCGGCGGGTTCTCGCGCACGGCGCGCACCCAGGGCGCGGCCACCGAGGCGGCCGCCGCCCAGTCCAGCGCGCCCTGCAAGGCAGCCAAGCGTTGGGCGACGATGGCGGTCTCGGGCCGGTAGGGGGAAGGCAGGCGGTCGGTGGTGCGGGGCATGGATGTCTCCGGGAATCGGGGAGGTTGGTGAATCCCGTGATGGTGCCGATGCATCCGGTGAATTTTTGTCTGTTTTTTTTGCTTTGACCGGATAATTCACTACCCATGACCGCAACCACCCACGAACTCGACCGCATTGACCTGCGCATCCTGAAGGTGCTGCAGGAAGACGGCCGCATCGCCAACCTGAAGCTGGCCGAGGCCGTGGCGCTCTCGCCCACGGCCGTGCTCGCGCGCACCCAGCGCCTGCAGCGCGACGGCTACATCCTGGGCTACGAGGCGCGGTTGAACCCGCTCAAGCTCGGCCGCGGGATGATGGTGTTCGTGGAAGTGCTGCTGGACCGCACCACGCCCAACGTGTTCAACGAGTTCAAGGCCGCCGTGCAGGTGCGCGACGAGATCATGGAATGCCACATGGTGGCCGGCGGCTTCGACTACCTGCTCAAGACCCGCATGGCCGACATGGCCGCCTACCGCGACTTCGCCGGAAGCGTGCTGTGGCAACTGCCCGGCGTGCGCGAGACGCGCACCTACGCGGTGATGGAAGAGGTGAAGAACAGCAGCCGCTTGCCCCTTTGACAAGCGCCATCGGCCGGCGACAATGCCCAGCAAACCACTTCTGGAGCCCCACCATGCCCAAAGCCTCCCGTCTGCTGTCCTGCCTGCTGCTGTGTTCCGCGAGCGCCTTCGCGCAAACCCAGGCGCCCGGCCTGTGGGCCGTCCAGAGCAAGATGGGCGGCAACCCCGAGATGGACAAGGCCATGGCCGAGATGCAGAAGCAGCTGGCCAGCATGCCGCCGGCCCAGCGCAAACAGATGGAAGCCATGATGGGAAAAAACGGCATGGGCGTGGCCCCGGGTGGCGGCTTCTCCCTCAAGGTCTGTATCACGCCCGAGATGGCGGCCCGCGCCGAGATGCCCTCCCAGACCGAGGGGAACTGCACCAGCACCATCACCTCCCGCAGCGCCAGCGCGCTCAAGACGAAGTTCGTCTGCACCAACCCGCCGTCGTCGGGCGAGGGCACCTACGTCTTCAACGGCGACAAGGCCTACACGATGAAAATGGTGATGCAGTCGGCCCGCAACGGCAAGCCGGAAACCATGACCGTCGAAGGCCAGGGCAAATGGCTGGCTGCCGACTGCGGCGCGGTCAAACCGATCAAGGTGCCCCCAGCGCCCGCCAAGTAAATCTCAACCCTTGGGGCGGCTGCCAAACACCGCCCGCCCCACACGCACCAGGGTGGATCCGGCGGCCACCGCGGCCTCCAGATCGTCGCTCATGCCCATGGACAGGGTGTCGAGCCCGAAGCCGCGGGCATTGAGCCCGTCGAACAGCGCGCAAGCCTGCAGGAACACCGCCCGCTGGGCTTCAAAACCGGCCGCGGGCTCGGGAATGCACATCAGCCCGCGCAAACGCAGCTGGGGCAAGGACGCCACCGCTTCGGCCAGCGCTGGCAGTTCGGCGGGTGCCACGCCCGACTTGGTCGGCCCGCCGTCCACATTCACCTGCAGACACACCTGCAGCGGCGCCATCCCGGTGGGGCGCTGCTCGCTCAGGCGCTGGGCAATCTTGAGCCGGTCCACCGACTGCACCCAGTCAAAATGCGCCGCCACCAGGCGTGTCTTGTTGCTCTGGATGGGGCCGATGCAGTGCCACTCGATCATGGCGTCCGGTCGGGTTTCGCGCAGAGCCAGGATCTTCTCCACCCCTTCCTGGATGTAGTTTTCGCCAAAGGCCCGCTGCCCCGCCGCCAGCGCCTGGAGCACCGCATCCGGACCAAAAGTCTTGGACACCGCCAGCAGCGTGACGGCGGTCACATCCCGGTCGGCCCGGGCACACGCTGTGGCGATGCGGCCTCGTACCTGTTGGAGATTGTCTTCAATCGTCGTCATAATCAGTCTGTAACACCAACACTGCACGGGACCCGGGATGGACATCACCCAACTGCTCGCTTTCAGCGTCAAGAACAAGGCATCCGATCTTCACCTCTCAGCCGGTCTCCCACCCATGATACGGGTGCACGGTGACGTGCGACGCATCAACGTCGAGCCGCTGGATCACAAGATGGTCCACAGCATGGTGTACGACATCATGAACGACAGCCAGCGCAAGCAGTACGAGGAGTTCCTGGAGTGCGACTTCTCGTTCGAGATCGAAGGCCTGTCGCGTTTTCGCGTCAACGCTTTCAACCACAACCGCGGTGCGGGCGCGGTGTTCCGGACCATTCCCAGCAAGATCCTGACGCTGGAACAGCTCAACGCACCCAAGATCTTTGGCGACCTGGCCTTGCGCCCGCGCGGCCTGGTCCTGGTGACCGGCCCCACCGGCTCGGGCAAATCCACCACGCTGGCCGGCATGGTCAACCACCTCAACGAAACCGAGTACGGCCACATCCTGACGGTGGAAGACCCGGTCGAGTTCGTGCACGAATCCAAGAAATGCCTGATCAACCAGCGTGAAGTGGGTCCCCACACCCTGAGCTTCGCCAACGCCCTGCGTTCGGCCCTGCGCGAAGACCCGGACGCCATCCTCGTGGGCGAGATGCGCGACCTGGAAACCATCCGCCTGGCCATGACCGCGGCGGAAACCGGCCACCTGGTGTTTGGCACGCTGCACACCTCCAGCGCGGCCAAGACCATCGACCGCATCATCGACGTGTTTCCGGCGGAAGAAAAAGACATGGTGCGTGCCATGCTGTCCGAATCGCTGGTGGCGGTGATTTCGCAGACGCTGTGCAAGCTCAAGGACGGCAGCGGCCGAGTGGCGGCCCACGAAATCATGATCGGCACCAGCGCCATCCGCAACCTGATCCGCGAAGCCAAGGTGGCCCAGATGTATTCCGCCATCCAGACCGGCAGCGGCGTGGGCATGCAGACACTGGACCAGAACCTGTCCGAACTGGTCAAGCGCAACGTCATCAGCGCGGCCGAAGCGCGGAGCAAGGCCAAGATTCCGGAAAATTTCCCAGGGTAGACATGCTCTCCCCCGTTGCTTGCCCACTGCGTGTGGCCGCATCCCCCCCAGGGGGCTTTGCTCCCGGCCCGGCAAAGCCGGTTCCGCCGCGTTCTGAGCTGGCGTTCCAGCTTCCAACATTCCCCGCTCTCCGGAGCGTGGACCAAGTTTTTGAAACAAGGTAGTCCCTCATGGAACGCGACCAGGCATCCAAGTTCATCAACGACCTGCTCAAGCTCATGTTGAGCCGGTCTGGCAGCGACCTGTTCATCACGGCCGACTTTCCGCCCGCGATCAAGGTGGACGGCAAGGTCGTGAAGGTGTCGCCGCAGCCGCTCAATGCGGTGCACACGCTGTCGCTGGCACGCGCCATCATGAACGACAAGCAGGCGGCCGAGTTTGAACGCTCCAAGGAATGCAACTTCGCCATCTCGCCCCCCGCCATCGGTCGCTTCCGGGTCAGCGCCTTCATCCAGCAGGGCAAGGTGGGCATGGTGTTGCGGACCATCCCGGCCATCCTGCCCACCATCGACAAGCTCGGTCTGCCCCAGGTCATGAAAGATGTCAGCCTGTCCAAACGCGGCCTGTGCATCCTCGTCGGCGCCACGGGTTCGGGCAAGTCCACCTCGCTGGCGGCCATGGTGGACTGGCGCAACGAGAACACTTTTGGCCACATCATCACGATCGAAGACCCGATCGAGTTCGTGCACCCGCACAAGAACTGCGTGGTCACGCAGCGCGAAGTGGGACTGGACACCGACAGCTGGGACGCCGCCCTCAAGAACACCCTGCGCCAGGCGCCCGACGTGATCCTCATGGGCGAGATCCGCACCCGCGAAACCATGGAACACGCAATCCAGTTTTCGGAAACCGGTCACCTGTGCATGGCCACCCTGCACGCCAACAGCGCCAACCAGGCGCTGGACCGGATCATCAACTTCTTCCCCGAAGAGCGCCGTCCGCAACTGCTGATGGACCTGTCGCTCAACCTGCGCGCCATGATCTCGCAACGCTTGGTGCCGCGCCAGGACAACAAGGGCCGTTTTGCCGCGGTGGAGGTGCTGCTCAACTCACCGCTGATCTCTGATCTGATCTTCAAGGGCGAGGTCGCCGAGATCAAGGAGATCATGAAGAAGAGCAACCAGATGGGCATGCAGACCTTTGACCAGGCCCTGTTCAACGCCTTCGAGGCCAACCTCATCACGCTCGAAGACGCCCTGCGCAACGCCGACTCGCTCAACGACCTGCGCTTGCAGATCAAGCTCAACAGCCAGCGCGCCAAGACGGTGGACCTGGCAGCGGGCACGGAGCACATGACGATCGTGTGATTCACCCCCGCGCCGCGCCCAAAGGCGCGTCACCCCCACCAGGGGGCAACGCGGTGCGGCCCGGCGAAGCCGGTTCCGCCGCGTTCTGGGTTGGTCATCTCACTCCGGCCGAACCGATTTCTCGGCACCTCCTTAAAGGCATCCCCTCATGAGTTCTATCGCCTCAAAAACTTACGAATCTGTTGCGCCGATGAAAGTCGCTTTTCTCGGCTTGGGTGTCATGGGTTTTCCCATGGCGGGGCATCTGGCCCGTGCGGGTCACTCGGTGACGGTCTACAACCGCTCGCCGGCCAAGGCGCAGGCCTGGGTGGCTGAGTTCGGCGGCTCGGCCAAGGCCACGCCGCGCGAAGCGGCCACGGGTGCCGACATCGTGTTTTCCTGCGTGGGCAACGACGATGATCTGCGTGCGGTGACGCTGGGGGCCGATGGCGCTTTTGCCGGCATGGCGCCGGGCGCGGTGTTGGTGGACCACACGACCGCCTCAGCCGATGTGGCCCGCGAGCTGTATGGCGCCGCGAAAAACCTGGGGCTCGCGTTTGTGGATGCCCCCGTCTCGGGTGGTCAGGCGGGTGCCCAGAACGGCCTGCTGACGGTGATGTGCGGTGGGGACGCCGCCGCGTTCGAGAAGGCACAGCCCGCGGCCATGGCCTTCTCGCGCGCCTTCACGCTGCTGGGCACCAGCGGAGCCGGCCAGCTCGCCAAGATGGTCAACCAGATCTGCATCGCGGGCCTGGTGCAAGGCCTGGCCGAAGCCATCGCGTTTGGCCAGAAGGCCGGACTGGACATGAAACAAGTGCTCGACGTGATCGGCAAGGGCGCCGCGCAAAGCTGGCAGCTCGACAACCGCGGCAAGACCATGGTGGCCGATCAATTCGACTTCGGCTTCGCCGTGGACTGGATGCGCAAGGACCTCGGGCTGGTGCTGGACGAGGCCAAGCGCAACGGCGCGCGCCTACCCGTCACCGCGCTGGTGGACCAGTTCTATGCCGACGTACAAGCCATGGGTGGCAACCGCCTGGACACGTCCAGCCTGATCAAGCGCTTGAGGTAGAGGCTCCCCCCGCGCCGGCTTCGCCGTCACCCCCCAGGGGGCGATGCGAGTGGCCCGGCAAAGCCGGTTCCACCGCATCCTGAGATTGGAGCCCGTGCTTCGGAGAGAAACCCTGCGAACTGAGGGGAAGTCCGTCCAAGGGCACCGCGGAACCGGCTTTGCCGGGCAGCCAGTGCCGCCCCCCCCTTTGGGGGGTCGCGCGCAGCGCGGCGGGGGGAGCCTCGTCCTGCGGCGCGGGGGGGTCACTTCATCCTGGCCAGCTCTTCTTCAGTGATGATCTCGAACAGACGGACCACGCGTTGCGCGCCCTTGGTCGTGCGCGCCACTTCCGTGGCCTGATCGGCCTCGCGCTGGGTCACCCGCCCCATCAGGAACACCGAACCGCGTTCGCTCACCACCTTGAAGGAGTTGGTCGAGAGGTTTTTGGTGTCCACCAGGCCCGCCTTCACACGCCCGGTCAGCAGCGTGTCTTCTGCCTTTTCCTTGAACGTGGGGCTGTTGGTGATGTCCAGTTCGTTGAACACCGACGCCACGTTGTCCGTCTTGGCGACGATCTCGTACGCCAGGGCCTTGTCGCGCTCGTTGGCCACCTCGCCGGTCAGCAACGCACGGCGGTTGTAGCTGGTCACGCTGATGCGGGCGCGGCTGCCCATCGCATCACGCAGGCGGTTGGCGGCACGCAGTTCAATGCCTTGATCGTCCAGTTGGGCGCCCGAGCTGCGCCGGTCGGTGGCGACGACGGCGCCGGTCATGGCGGCGCCACCCACCATCAGCGGTGCGCAGGCAGACACGGTGGCCGCCAGTGCAGCCACACCCAGAATGCTGGCCGCCAGGCGGCCGGTCGACGGGAAACGTTTCATGCGAGGTTCTCCTGTTCGTTGATCAAAGTGTCGGGCAGGCCCAGCAGCTGGGCATCCACACCGTCGCAAATGCAGTGCAGCACCAGGTGATGCACTTCGAGAATCCGGGCCGGCAACTCATGCGGCACGCACACGTGCACATCGGTGTCGCGCAACAGCTGGGCCAGGCGACCGCCGCGCGCACCCGTGAGCGCCACCACCGACATATCACGCTCGTGGGCCGCTTCGATGGCCGCGATCATGTTGGCCGAATTGCCGCTGGTGGACAGCGCCAGCAGCACGTCCCCCGCCTGGCCCAGGGCCCGCACCTGGCGGGAAAAGATCGCGCGGGCATCAAAATCGTTGGCGATACCGGTCAGCACCGCGGCGTCGGCGGACAGCGAGAACGCCGCCAGCTCGGGGCGCTCGCGGTCGTACCGACCCACAAAGCTGGCCGCAAAGTGCTGGGCCGCCGCGGCCGAGGGCCCGTTGCCGCAGCTCAGCACCTTGCCCCCACCGGTCACGCAGGCCAGCACCGCGCCAATCGCCGCTTCCACCACCGGCGCGAGCGACTGCGCACACTGGTACTTCAGATCGGCGCTGTCGATGAACTGTTGTTGTATCCGTTGCAAAAGCATGAGGGGATCATAGCGGTGAGAGGGGTATCAAAAAGTTGCGGTCGCATCAAATGCCGCACGCAGCCATTCGATGTGCACCGGCGCGCCGCGGTCGCCTTCCGGGGCACCCGTGCGCCCCTGGATCAGCACCACATCGAAGCGGCATGGGGGCTCTGAGCCGAGCCGCTGCAAAAAGTGCCGCGCCGCGAAAACGATGCGGCGCTGCTTGAGCGCCGTGATGCTGCCACCGGCCCCGCCGCGGGAGGCGCTGGCGCGCTGGCGCACCTCGACGAACACCAGCGTGCCGTCACGGTCGCGCATAATCAAATCGACCTCGCCACCGCCGCGCCCGGGCGTCCTGAAGTTGCGCTGCACCAGGCGCAGGCCTTGGCGCTGCAGGTGCTCCAGCGCGGCGTCCTCGGCCGCGTCACCGCGCTGCTTGGTGGTGGCGGTCGGGCCGCTTTCGGCCGCACCCGATGGCCCCTGTTTTCTGGAAAACCACATTGTCTGCAAGCACTCCATCCCTGTTGGCCGCCGCGCGTGAAGCAGCCGCTCACCAGCATTATCCGCAGGGCGCGCTCTACATGGTCGCCACGCCGATCGGCAACCTGGCCGACATCGGGCTGCGCGCGCTGCAGGTGCTGTCGCTGGTCGACACCGTTGCCTGCGAGGACAAACGCCACACCGCCGCCCTGTTGCAGGGTTACGGCCTGCACAAGCCGCTGCTGGCGCTGCACGAGCACAACGAGACCGAGGCCGCGCAGACCGTGCTGCAGCGCCTGCAAGAAGGCCAGCGCGTAGCCTATGTGAGCGACGCGGGCACGCCGGGCGTGAGCGATCCCGGCGCCCGGCTGGCCGCGGCCGTGACCGCGGCCGGGCTTCGCTGCGTGCCGATTCCCGGCGCCAGCAGCATCACGGCGCTGCTCAGCGTGGCGGGCTTCACCCACCAGGCGGGTGGCTGGAACGGTCGCTTCGTGTTCGCCGGCTTTCTGTCGCCCAAGGCGGCCGAGCGCCAGCGCGAGGTGCAGCAGATCGGCGCCGACCCGCGCGCCTGCGTGCTGCTGGAAGCGCCGCACCGCATCGAGGCACTGGCCAGGGAGCTGGCCAGCCTGGGCGAACGTCCGCTCACCGTGGGTCGCGAGCTGACCAAGCAGTTTGAAGAAGTGGCGCAGTTGCCGGCGCGGGAGTTCCCGGCCTGGCTGCTGGCCGGTGCGCACCGCACACGCGGCGAATTCGTGCTGATGGTGCACCCGCAAACCGCCGCCAGTGGCGAAGAAACGGCCCTGGATGCCGCGGCCTTGCGCACGCTCGACCTGCTGCTGGCCGAGCTGCCGGTGAAAACCGCCGTGCGCCTGTGCGCCGAGATCACCGGCCAGCCACGCAACGCGCTCTACGACGCGGCCCTGGCGCGGCGCAAAGCCGCAACCGAACCCGATGCCGACTGATCCTGGCCGCGGCGCATTGCCGCTGACCGTTCAGCGCAAGACGCGATCCGGTCCCGGCGATGCCGCACCGCCTGGGTCTGGCGATCCGCCGGCCGCTGCCTCGTGCACCTCGGTGGCCTGCACATCGACCACATCGCCCGCTGGCGCGCCCGCCTGACCGGGCCAGACGCCGCGGGTGTAACGCTGCGACTGTTCGCGCATGCGGCTGAACATCACCACCGGGGCTGGCTTGCGCCCGGTGATCAGCGACCACAGCGACACGCCCGCCACCACCACGAGGGCCGCCAGCAGGAAGCTCACCACAAACACCAGGGCGGCGAGTACCAGCACGAGCTTGAGAAGCCCACGCAGCACGCGCTCCAGAAATTCAGAAAATCCATTCATGAGGGAAAGAGCCATCGGGCGGTTGGGAGTTCCGGGAGTATGAAGCGCTTCGGCGCGCGGGTCACGCCATGGCGGTGGCCATGAAACAGCTTGGCACAAGAAAAAGGCAGATGGGGCTGCTTTCCGGTTTTGCAAGCCACGCCCCGGGGCAACCGCCTGGCGTCACACCGTTCCGCATGCCGGCTGCTATGCTGGAAACATGACGCCACCCGCCCCCCCCGAGCCCGCCATGAAGCGCCTCTCGCAGTACTTCTTTCGCGGCCTGATCACCTTTCTGCCCCTCGCCATCACGGTGTACCTGCTGGTGCTGTTCGTCACCTGGACCGAGCGCACCGCCATGTGGCTGCTGAGCCCGTTCATCGGTGACTTTTACCTGCCCGGGCTGGGCATTGCGCTCGGGGCGGCGGTGATCCTGGCGCTGGGCTTTTTCATGTCGCTGAGTGCCACCGGCAAGCTGCTCTCGTACATCGAACTGCCGTTCACCAACCTGCCGGTGGTGAAAAGCATCTACTCGTCGCTGAAGAACTTCGCCGACTACTTCGCGCCGCACGAGCAGGACGCGCAGCAGGTCGTGTTGCTCAAGATGCCCGGGCACGAGCTGAGCATCGTCGGCCTGGTCACGCGCCAGAGCATGAAAGGCCTGCCCAAGGGCATCGGCGAGCTGGAAGACCAGGTCGCCGTCTACCTGCCCATGGGCTACATGATCGGCGGCTACACCGTGTTCGTGCCGCGCAGCTGGACGGTGCCGGTGGACATGTCGGTCGAAGAAGCCATGCGCATGGCGCTGATCGCGTTCATGTCCTCGAACAAGAACGGCAAAACCGAGACCTCCTCATGAGCATCCGCCACCTCGACGCGCTCTTCGCCCCCGCCTCGGTGGCGGTGTTCGGCGCATCGCAGCGCCCGTCCAGTGTGGGTGCCACGGTCTGGCGCAACCTGCACGGCAGCTTTCCCGGCCGGCTCTACCCGGTCAACCCCAAACACGCGGCGCTCGAGGGTGTGAAGGTCTACGCCAATGTGGCAGCCCTGCCCGAGGCGCCCGACCTCGCCGTGATCTGCACACCCGCGACCACCGTGGTGCCGCTGATCCAGGCGCTCGGCGAGCGCGGCACACGCGCGGCCATCGTCGTCACCGCCGGGCTCGACAAGGCCACGAGGCAGGCCATGCTGGACGCCGCCAAGGTGCACACGCTGCGCATCCTCGGCCCCAACTGCATCGGCCTGCTGGTGCCGCACCTGGGCCTGAACGCCAGCTTCGCGCACATCGGTGCGCTGCCTGGCGATCTGGCTTTCGTGTCGCAGTCGGGCGCACTGGTGACCGCCATGCTCGACTGGGCCGGCTCGCGCGGCATCGGCTTCTCGAACTTCGTGTCGCTCGGCGAACGCGCCGACGTGGACTTCGGCGACATGCTGGACTACCTCGGCAGCGATCCCAAAACCCGCGCCATCCTGCTCTACATCGAGAGCGTGGACGAGAGCCACAAGTTCATGTCGGCCGCACGCGCCGCCGCGCGCAACAAACCGGTGATCGTGGTCAAGGCCGGGCGTTCGACCGCGGGCCAGGCCGCCGCCGCTTCACACACCGGTGCGCTCGCGGGCTCCGACGCGGTGTTCGACGCGGCCATCGCACGCGCCGGCATGCTGCGCGTGGACACCCTGCACGATCTGTTCCTCGCCGCGGAAACCCTGTCGCGCTTCCGCGATGGGCCTTCTGGCCCGCTCATCGTGCTCACCAACGGCGGTGGTGCCGGCGTGATGGCGGCCGACGCCGCGGCGGCCGAAGGCGTGCCGCTGGCCGTGCTGGACGACGCCCTGCGCGCGCGGCTCGACGCCGTGCTGCCAGCCAACTGGTCGCACGCCAACCCGGTGGACATCATCGGCGACGCGCCCGCCGAGCGCTACGTGGCCGCGCTCGAAGCGCTGTCGCACGACCGGGCCAACGCCGTGCTCTTCATCCACGCGCCGACCGCCATCGTGCCGAGCAGCGAGATCGCGCAGGCCATGTTGCCGCAGGTGACGGCCGAGCCCCGGCGCGTGCTGGGCTGCTGGCTGGGCGATGGCGCCGTGGCTCAGGCGCGCCAGACCTTTCGCCAAGCCGGTGTGCCCGACTACAACACGCCCGAAGAAGCGGTGCGCGCTTTCAACTTCCTGCGCACCTACCGCCTGCACCAGGAAGAACTGTTGCAGACGCCACCGGCGCGCAGCGCCGCGCACGCGCCCGACCTGCCCGCCATCCGCGCCATCGTGAGCGCCGTGCTGGCCGATGGCCGCGAGCTGCTCACCGAGCCCGAAGCCAAGGCCCTGCTCGGTGCCGCTGGCCTGCCGGTGGTGCCCACGCGCGTGGTCGGCGCGAGCGCGGACGCAGCGCAGGCCGCCGCCGACGCACTGGGCTACCCGGTGGTGGTGAAAATCCTGTCGCACACCATCAGCCACAAGAGCGACGTCGGCGGCGTGCGCCTCAACATCGGCAGCGCCAGCGAGCTGCGCGAGGTCTGCACCAGCATGCTGGCGCGCGTTAGCGAGCTGCGACCCGACGCCGACGTGCAGGGCTTCACCGTGCAGCCCATGGTGCACAAGAAGCACGCGCACGAACTCATCATCGGCGCCAGCGTCGATCCGGTCTTCGGTCCGGTCATCCTGTTCGGCGCCGGTGGCACGGCGGTGGAGGTGCTGGCCGACCGCGCGCTGTCGCTGCCACCGCTCAACACGCCGCTGGCGCTGGCGCAGATCCAGCGCACCCGCATCGCGAAGCTGCTCAAGGGCTACCGCGACGAACCGGCCGCCGACATCGACGCCATTGCCCAGGTGCTGGTCAGCGTATCGCAGCTGCTGGCCGACGTGCCCGAACTCGCCGAGCTCGACATCAACCCGCTGCTCGCCAACCACGAGGGCGCGGTCGCACTCGATGCGCGCGTGCGGGTGTCGGCGAGCCAACCGGCCGGCGCAGCCAACTTCGCCATCCGGCCCTACCCGGCCGAGCTGATCGAGACCTGGGACTGGCAAGGCCAGTCGGTCACGTTGCGCCCGATCCGCCCGGAAGACGAGCCGCAGCACCGCGCCTTCCTGGAAAAGCTGCACCCGGAAGACATCCGCCTGCGCGTGTTCTACAGCCGCCGCAGCATCGAACACAGCGAGCTCGCGCGGCTCACGCAGATCGACTACGCGCGCGAAATGGCCTTCATCGCCACGCGCCACATCGAAGGCGATGGCGAAGAAACCCTGGGCACCGTGCGCGCCACCGTGGACCCGGACAACCACACCGCCGAGTTCGGCGTCATCGTGCGCTCCGACCTCAAAGGCTCGGGCCTGGGCCACCGGCTCATGGACAAGATGATTGAATACCTGCGCGCGCGCGGCACGCAGCGGCTGGTGGGCACGGTGCTGCGCATCAACCGCGGCATGCTGGAACTTGCGGCCCATCTGGGCTTCCAAGAAACGGACAACCCCGGCGACCCGGACGACCACAGCCTCCGTTTCGTGTCGCTCAATCTGCAGCCCAGCCCCGACGCCCGTTCGGGCTGAGCCGTTGATGGCCCTGGCGCCAGCGGCAACCACCGGCCCAGCCCGAACGGAAACCATCCCCCCGTTCAGGAGCCCACCATGCCGTCGAACCGCCCCCCCTCGCGCCGCGCCCTGCTCACCCGCGGGGTCGGCCTGATCGCCGCCACCGCCGCCCCGGCCTGGCTCACACCCGCCCTCGCGCAAACGGTCCTGCGCCCCACGCCCAGCCAGACCGAGGGCCCGTTCTACCCGGTGGCCCTGCCGGCCGACACCGACTTCGACTTGCTGCGCAGCGGCAGCGTGGCCTACGGCAAGGGCCAGCCGGCCTGGGTCGAAGGTGTGGTGACCGACACGCGCGGCGTGCCGGTGGCGGGCGCCGTGGTCGAAATCTGGCAATGCGACCAGGCCGGCCACTACCACCACCCGGGCGACGGCGGCCAGGCCGACCCGGCCTTCCAGGGTTTCGGGCAGGTCACCGTGGGCCGCGACGGCCGCTACCGTTTCCGCACCCTCAAGCCCGCGCCCTACAGCGGCCGCACGCCGCACATCCACGTGAAGGTCAAGCTCGACCGCCAGGAGCTGCTGACCACACAGATGTACGTGGCGGGCGATCCCGGCAATCAGCGCGACTTTTTGTGGCGGCGGCTGGGGGAGCAAGGGCAGGCGGCCCTGACCCGCTCCTTCGCTGCGGGCACCGACGGCCTTCGCGCCGAATTTCCCATCGTGGTGATGGCGTAACCCCCCGCGCCGCCTGCGGCGTGCCTTGCAGGCCGCAGCACCGTCAGAGCCGATGCTTATTCGGGCAGTCCAAGCCTGCGCAGGCAGGCTCGGAGCCGCGGCCCTCAGCCCCCCAGGGGACAACGCGAGTGGCCCGGCGAAGCCGGTTCCACCGCGTTCTGGGTTTCGGGCATTGCTCTCCGGCGATATGTCCCCTCAACACAGACTGCTTCCCTCCAGCCACTAAGCTCCCCGCATGGATTCTTTGACCCAGATCGCGCTCGGTTCCGCCGTCGGCGTGGCCGTGATGGGCCGACGCACCGCTGTGTGGAAGGCCGCGCTGTGGGGCACTGTCGCCGGCACCCTGCCCGACCTCGACGCCTTCATCGACCACGGCGACGCCATCCTCAACATGACGCGCCACCGCGCCGAGAGCCACGCGCTGTTGTTCCTCACCCTCTTCTCGCCGTTGCTGGCCTGGGCCGTGGCGCGGCTGCATGGTGAGATGGCTCTGTTCAAGCGGTGGACGCTGGCGCTCTGGCTGGTGCTCATCACCCACCCCCTGCTGGACGCCATGACCGTCTACGGCACGCAGCTGCTGCTGCCGTTCACCAACCATCCTTACGGCGTGGGCAGCGTGTTCATCATCGACCTCGCCTACACCCTGCCGCTGATCGTGGGCACGGTCGCGGCGCTGCGCATGAAAGACCTCGCACGCGGCCTGCGCTGGAACGCGATGGGCCTGATCCTCAGCACGGCCTACCTGGCCTGGGGCGTGGGCGCGCAGTGGCAGGTGGAGCGCATCGCCCGCACGTCGCTGCAACAGGCGGGCATCGAGGCCGAGGGCCTGCTCGTCACCCCAGCGCCGTTCAACACGGTACTCTGGCGCCTGGTGGCCACCACGCCGACGCAGTATTTCGAGGGCCACTACTCGCTGCTGGACGCCCAACCCACCATCCGCTGGACCCCGCACGATCGCGGCGCCGCACTGATCGCCGCGCACGGCCGCGAGCCCATGGTGGCGCACATGGCCGCCTTCACCCACGGCTTCTACAGCCTCGCGGAAGCGGGGGGCCGCCTTTTCGTGACCGATCTGCGCATGGGCCAGGAGCCGGCCTACACCTTCCGTTTCAACCTCGGCAGCGCGGCGGCACGGGCCAACGGCGGCCATGCGCCCACGCTCGAAGGGCTGCGCCCCGACATGGGCACCGCCCTGCCCTGGTTGTGGCAGCGCCTGCTGGGCAACGACATTCCACCGCCCTGGCGGGTAGCGCCGGGCGGTCGCGCCGGGTAGCTGCGCTGCGGTGGTGTGCTTGCCGGAAACGGTACGCAGGTGCACCATGCAGCTCGCTTCCGCTTTTCCACCACCCATCAGGAGACAAACCATGATCAAGGTCAGCGTGATGTACCCCAACACCCCCGGTACGCACTTCAACCACGACTACTACCGCGACAAACACATGCCGCTGGTGAAGGCCAGGCTCGGTGCCCCGCTCAAGTACTACACGGTGGACAAAGGACTGGCCGGTGGCGCGCCGGGCTCGGCACCCACCTACGCCGCCAGCGGCCACCTGTTCTTCGACAGCGTCGAAGACTTCCAGACCTCGTTCGGACCGCACACGACAGAGATCATGGGCGACATTCCGAACTACACCGATATCGCGCCGGTGATCCAGATCAGCGAGATCGTGGTCGGCAAGCCCTGAAGATCGGATACGGGTTCGCATTCAAGCGTAGAACAAGGCGGGAGCCGCAGACAGTGCTGAAGCACGGCAAGGCGAACCAACGCAGTTATACGTTTGAAGGCGAACCCGTGTGAGCGCTCAGCGTTCCTGCAGCGCCAGCTGGGCCCCCAGCCCGGCGAAGGCCGCGGCAAAGCCCCGGCGCAGCCAGGCCTGCACGCGGGCCGATTCAATCACCGCTTTGCGGAAGGCGTGGGCCAGCAGGCCATAGACCACGAACACCGCGAACGTCATGGCCATGAACACGCCGCTCAGCAGCAACAGTTGTCCCAGCGGCGATGCAGCGGCAGGGTCCACGAACTGCGGCAGGAAGGCCAGGAAAAAGATCGTCAGCTTGGGGTTGAGGATGTTCAGCAGCAGCGCCTTGACCACGATGCTGCGGCCCGAGCGTTGCGCGGCCTGGCTGTCCACCGCGAAGGCGCTGCGGTCCTTCCAGGTTGCCCAGGCCACGTAAAACAGGTAGGCCACGCCCGCGTAACGCAACACCTCGAACGCGAGGGCGCTGGTGTGCATCACCGCCGCCAGGCCGAAGATCGTCGCCAGCAGATGCGGCACGATGCCCAGCGTGCAGCCCACCGAGGCCAGCACAGCGGCCTTTCGGCCCTGCAGCAGCGCGGTGGACACGGTGAAGATCACCCCGGTGCCGGGGATGAGCACCACGATGAGCGAGGTGATGAGGAATTCGAGGGAGAGCATGGTGGACTCCGGCGGCAATGTTCAGACCATCAGCAGCGTCAACACGATGATCACCACTCCGATGGCGAGGTTGATGCCCACCCAGGTTCGTATCGAAGCCAGCGCCGCGCCGCCGGCCGGCCAGTCGCTCGCCGCCACGGCCTTGCTCAGGCGCTTGAACAGCGCAAAGCGGATGTGGCCGAAGATGGCCATCATCACGATGCCGAGCGTGGCCATGATGGTCCAGTCCAGCGGCATGTTGAAGGCCAGACCCGCCTGCACGGTTTCCTTGGCCAGGCGGCCGATCATCCACAGCCCCGACACGAGCACGGTGGCGATGGACACCAGCACGGCGGCAAAGAAGCGCTGCATCACGCCGTGCATGAGCGGCACGCGTTGCGGCGGCGGCAGCTGCAAGGCGGCCGGGCGCAGGAAGAAGTGGGCGAAGACCATGCCGCCGATCCACACGACGATGGCAAGGATGTGGAGCAGCTTGAGGATGGCGTAGATCATGGGCAGGGTCTCGGTCTGAGGACGGGTTGGACGAAGGCTTCGACAGGCTCAGCCCAGAAAGGTGGGCTGAACATTAACCGGATTCAGGCACTCACGTCGGTCAGCACACCGCCCACGCGCCGCTGCAGCTTGTACGGCGGCAGGCCCTTGAGCATGCGCCGCCCGTACGACTGGCGCAGCAGCCGCGCATCGTAGCAAATCACCACCGCTTCGTCGGTCTCGCTGCGCAAGGCCCTGCCGGTCCACTGCAGCAGGCGCGCGCCGGTGGCGGGCACCACGAGCTCGCTGAACGGATCGCGGCCTTGCGCCTTCAGCCAGTCGGCACGCGCCTGGCCCACCGGGTCGCTGGGCGAGGCAAACGGCAGCTTGGTGATGAACACCCACTCGCAGAGCTCGCCCGGCAGGTCGAGCCCCTCGCCGAACGACTGCAGGCCGAACAGGATGGACGCGCCACCGGCTTCCACGCGCTCGGCGTGTTGGCGCAACAGCTGCGTGCGCGAGGCCTCGCCCTGCGCCAGCACCTTGTCGCGCAGCTCGCGGTGCAGGCCGCGCTCCAGCAGTTCCTGCGCCCGCCGCATCAGCGCCTTGGAGGTGAACAGCACCAGTGCGCCGCGCTGCACGCTGGCCAGGTCGTCCATCAGCGCGTCGAGCATCTCGCGGCTGTAGGCCTCGACGTCTTTTGGATCGGCCTGCGTCTGCACGACGACCAGGCGGCCCTGGCGCGCGTGGTCGAACGGGCTCTGCACTTCGCGCGCCACCACGGCGTCGTCAAACGCCAGCCCGGACTCGTGCAGAAAATGGTCGAAGCCGCCACAGGTGACGAGCGAGGCCGAGGTCACCACCGCCGCGCGCACCTTGTTCCAGAGCTGGTGGCGCAGCAGGCTGCCGGGCTGCAGCGGGCAGGCGTGGGCGGTGAGCGTGACCAGCCCGTGCTGGATGCCGGCCTCCAGCCACTTGGCCAGCGGCGGCTGGCCCGCGGCCGGGTCCTGCAGCCAGAGCTCGGCCGTGGCCTGCGCGTGCTGCAGGCGCGGCGCGAGCACGCCCAGGCGGCTGTAGAGCCGGGCGCAGCGCGCGGCGTCGCCCGGGTTGTCGCGCGCGTTGGCCTTGAGCTGGGTGGCCAGCGCCTCCATCACTTTCAGCAAGGCGCTGGCGCGACTGTGCAGCAACGACACACTTTCCATCCACTCCGGCGGCAGCGCGCCGCCTTCGAAGCGCTCCACCACCGGCGCGCCCGCGGCGTCGAAACCGCCACGCGCCGGCGTGCGGCTGGGCGCGCGGCCGGTGAGCGCGGCCCACGCCGGCAGCGCGCCGATGCGCGCCATCGCCAGCCGCGCTAGCTCACCCTGCGCGCTCTTCATCTCACGCGCGAGCAAGGCCACGTCCACACCGGGCGTGTGCTGCAGCGCGCCGGCCACCTCGTCCACCGCGCGCGGCAGGCGGTCCAGCCACTGGCTGCGCATCAGGTCCATGCTCTCGCTGAACTGGCCCTGCGCCACCGCGCCCAGGTGGTGCGCTTCGTCGAACACGAGGTAGCAGTCTTCGGGCGCGGGCAACGCGTGCAGGCCCAGCGTGGAGAGCAGCAGGTCGTGGTTCACCACGATCACCTGCGACTGCGCCAGCTTCGCCCGCGCCTGGTAGTAACTGCAGCTGTTGTAGCTCGGGCAGTGGCGCGCGGTGCAGCTGTGG